>JAMPHB010000001.1:809455-864493 GCA_023663685.1 Blautia sp. | reverse complement strand
TTTCCGTGGAGCGAATGTCAAGTTAGGAAACTGACGACAAGTCACTGTACAGATAGTAACCGTCTGCCATGGGCAGATACGACGGGAGTGGAATGGAGATAAGGAAGTTCCTTACCAGAGCGATAAGGAATCCGGTACGGAGTACCACCTTACGGTGGGGTGATAAGGAATCCGCCGCTAACGCGGCACCTTACCGCAGGCGACACCTTACCAGAACGATAAGGAATCCGTCGCAGAGCGACACCTTACCGCAAGGACACACCCGGCAACGTGTACAGTCACCGCTTGTCGTACTGAACTTTTAAGTGCGAAAAGGAGGCGACTTTTTTTATGGCAAGTCAAGTAATGAGAATCACTCTCAAGGCGTATGATCACGAGCTGGTGGATTCATCGGCAAAGAAGATCATCGAAACTGTTAAGAAGAACGGATCGCAGGTGAGCGGCCCGGTACCTCTTCCTACTAAGAAGGAGATTATCACGATTCTTCGTGCGACCCACAAGTACAAAGATTCCCGTGAGCAGTTTGAGCAGAGGACTCATAAGAGACTGATTGATATCGTGACGCCGACCCAGAAGACGGTGGATGCACTGTCCCGTCTGGAGATGCCGGCTGGTGTGTACATTGATATCAAAATGAAAAACAAGTAAAAATCCTAGAGACTAGGATGAGCGCATTGCGCTCCGCTGTAGTATGTGTTGGATTCACAGAATCCGGCATGTGACGCCGGGACATTTGCTGACAGCAAATGGTGTATGGTCGGTGTTCAAGAAAAATAGGAGGTAGAAATGAAGAAAGCAATTTTAGCAACCAAAGTCGGAATGACTCAAATCTTCAATGCGGACGGCGTGCTGGTTCCGGTAACGGTATTGCAGGCCGGCCCCTGCGTGGTTACGCAGGTCAAGACCGTTGAGAATGACGGTTACAGCGCCGTGCAGGTTGGTTTTGTTGACAAGAAGGAAAAGGTGGTCAACAAGGATGCGAACGGCAGGAAAGAGATTCGCAACCGTCATGGCGTGAACAAGGCTGAGATGGGACATTTTGCAAAGGCTGGCGTGTCCGGCAAGCGTTTTGTCCGGGAGTTCCGTTTTGAGAATGCAGAGGAGTATAAACTGGCGGACGAGATCAAGGCAGACATCTTCGCAGAGGGCGACAAGGTGGATGTATCCGCTATTTCCAAAGGTAAAGGCTTCCAGGGTGCGATTAAGAGACTGGGTCAGCACAGAGGACCGATGGCTCACGGTTCCAAGTTCCACCGTCATCAGGGTTCTAACGGCGCCTGCTCTTCCCCGAGCCGTGTATTCAAGGGCAAGGGTATGCCCGGCCACATGGGAAGCGTCAAGGTTACGACCCAGAATTTAGAGGTCATCAGGGTTGACGCAGAGAACAATCTGCTGCTTGTCAAGGGCTCGGTTCCGGGGGCAAAGAAGGCTCTGATTACTGTTAAAGAGACTGTAAAGTCCGCAAAATAGAGGGAAGTTGAGAAAGGAGGAACTTTACGATGGCTACAGTAGCTGTTTACAATATGGAAGGCAACGAAGTCGGCTCCATTGAGCTGAACGATTCCATTTTCGGCGTAGAAATCAATGAGCATTTAGTTCATATGGCTGTTCTTCAGCAGCTTGCAAATAACCGTCAGGGAACGCAGAAGGCCAGGACCCGTTCTGAGGTTCGCGGCGGCGGAAGAAAACCGTGGAGGCAGAAGGGAACCGGTCACGCGAGACAGGGCTCCATAAGAGCGCCCCAGTGGAAGGGCGGCGGCGTAGTATTTGCGCCGACACCGAGGGATTATTCCTTTAAGCTGAACAAGAAGGAGAAGCGCGCGGCATTAAAGTCTGTGCTTACCGCCAAGGTATCTGATGGCAAGCTTGTGGTACTGGATGATCTTAAGCTCGACGAGATTAAGACCAAGAAGTTTGTGCAGGTGATGGATAATTTAAAGCTCAAGAAGGCGCTGGTAGTTTTAAACGACATGGATACGAACGTAATCGCTTCCGCTGCGAACATTCCGACCGTAAAGACCGCGCAGACCAACGAGCTGAATGTATTTGACGCGCTGAAATATGATACAGTGGTTCTCACAAAGGACGCTGTCGCAACAATCGAGGAGGTGTATGCATAATGGCAAACATACAGTATTATGATGTAATCCTCAAGCCGCTGGTGACCGAGAAGAGCATGGCTGCAATGGCGGAGAAGAAGTATACGTTTCTGGTTCACCCGGAGGCGAACAAGACCATGATCAAGGACGCGGTCGAGAGAATGTTCGAGGGAACCAAGGTGGCGAAGGTCAACACCATGAATTACGACGGCAAGAAGAAGAGACGCGGTATGGTGGTTGGCAAGACCGCAAAGACCAAGAAGGCGATCGTCCAGCTTACCGAGGACAGCAAGGATATTGAGATTTTCTCGGGTCTGTAATTCGCCCGCAGGCGCGTTACTGGCAAGAATAGTTTGAAAGGAGAACAACAATGGGAATCAAGAAATATAACCCATATACACCTTCCAGAAGGAATATGACCGGTTCTGATTTCTCTGAGATCACTAAGAAGACTCCGGAGAAGTCCCTGACCACTTCCCTGAAAAAGCACGCAGGCCGTAATAATCAGGGTAAGATCACGGTTCGTCACCATGGCGGTGGGAATAGAAGAAAGTACAGAATCATTGATTTTAAGAGAAGGAAGGACGGCATTCCGGCAACGGTGATCGGTATCGAGTACGATCCGAACCGCACGGCGAACATTGCGCTGATCTGCTATGCAGACGGCCAGAAGGCATATATCCTGGCTCCGGCAGGACTCACGGACGGCATGAAGGTTATGAACGGCCCGGATGCGGAGGTGAGAGTCGGCAACTGTCTGCCGCTGGAGAATATTCCGGTTGGTACACAGATTCACAATATCGAGCTGATGCCGGGCAAGGGCGGGCAGATGGTTCGCTCTGCGGGAAACAGCGCACAGCTCATGGCAAAGGAAGGAAAGTATGCGACGCTGCGTCTTCCCTCCGGCGAGATGCGCATGGTTCCGATTCAGTGCCGCGCAACGGTCGGCGTTGTCGGCAACGGCGACCACAACCTCATAAATATCGGCAAGGCCGGACGTAAGCGCCATATGGGCGTTCGCCCGACTGTCCGCGGTTCCGTTATGAACCCGAACGACCATCCGCACGGTGGTGGAGAGGGAAGGGCTCCGGTTGGACGTCCGGGTCCGTGTACACCATGGGGCAAGCCTGCGCTTGGCCTTAAGACCAGAAAGAAGAACAAGCAGTCGAACAAGCTCATCGTAAGAAGAAGAGACGGTAGAGCGATCAAATAATTAGGAGGTTAGAAAATGGCACGTTCATTGAAAAAAGGACCGTTTGCAGATGCAAGCTTACTGAAAAAAGTGGATGCTATGAACGCTTCCGGTGACAAGCAGGTTATCAAGACCTGGTCCCGCCGTTCTACCATCTTCCCGTCATTTGTCGGCCACACCTTTGCGGTGCATGACGGAAGAAAGCATGTTCCGGTATATGTGACAGAGGATATGGTTGGCCACAAGCTCGGCGAGTTTGTTGCGACCAGAACCTACAGAGGGCACGGCAAGGACGAGAAGAAGTCAGGCGTAAGATAATTTTTGAAAGGAGGTTTTCGTCATGGCAAGAGGACACAGATCCCAGATCAAGAGAGAGAGAAACGAAGTAAAAGACACCAGACCTTCAGCAAAGTTATCCTATGCTAGAATGTCCGTGACAAAGGCATGCTTCGTGTTAGATGCAATCCGTGGGAAGGACGTTGCGACCGCGCTTGCGATCGTATCCTACAATCCGAGATACGCATCAAGCGTGATCGAGAAGCTGCTTAAGTCAGCGATTGCGAATGCAGAGAACAACAATGGTTTGAAGGCGGAGAACCTTTATGTGGCAGAGTGCTTTGCCAATAAGGGACCGACAATGAAGAGAATTCAACCGAGGGCACAGGGCAGGGCTTACAGGATTGAGAAAAGAATGAGCCATATTACAATTGTGCTTGATGAGAGATAGGAGGCAGTCATGGGACAGAAGGTAAATCCGCATGGATTGAGAGTCGGCGTAATCAAGGATTGGGACTCTAAGTGGTATGCAGAGGGTGATTTCGCTGATTATCTGGTAGAAGATTACAATATCAGAACATTTTTGAAGAAGAAGCTGTACGCAGCAGGTGTGTCAAAGATTGAGATCGAGCGCGCTTCCGACCGTGTGAAAGTAATCATTTACACCGCAAAGCCGGGCGTTGTGATCGGCAAGGGCGGCGCAGAGATCGAGAAGATCAAAGGCGAGGTGCAGAAGCTCACAGACAAGAAGCTGGTGGTGGATATCAAGGAGGTCAAGAGACCGGACCGGGATGCACAGCTTGTAGCAGAGAATATCGCGCTGCAGCTTGAGAACCGTGTTTCCTTCCGCCGTGCAATGAAGTCCTGCATGGGTCGTGCGATGAAGTCCGGCGCCAAGGGAATCAAGACTTCCTGCTCCGGCCGTCTGGGCGGCGCGGATATGGCCCGCACAGAGTTTTACTCGGAGGGGACGATTCCGCTTCAGACACTTCGCGCAGATATTGATTATGGCTTCGCTGAGGCAGATACCACCTACGGCAAGGTTGGCGTAAAGGTGTGGATCTACAAGGGCGAGGTGCTTCCTGCGAAGGGTAACAAGGAAGGAGGGGCTCAGTAATTATGTTAATGCCGAAGAGAGTAAAACATCGTAAGCAGTTCCGCGGTTCTATGGCCGGAAAGGCCACCAGAGGCAATACGATCACCTATGGAGAGTACGGTATTGTCGCTTTAGAGCCCTGCTGGATCAAAGCAAACCAGATTGAGGCGGCTCGTGTCGCTATGACGAGATATATCAAGCGTGGCGGTAAGGTCTGGATCAAGATTTTCCCGGAGAAGCCTGTGACGCAGAAGCCTATGGGTGTTCGTATGGGTAAAGGAAAAGGTAACCTTGAGTATTGGGTAGCCGTAGTAAAGCCGGGCAGAGTTATGTTTGAGATTGCCGGCGTGTCGGAGGAGGTAGCCCGCGAGGCGCTGCGTCTTGCCACGCACAAGTTACCCTGCAAATGTAAAATAGTTTCTCGTGCAGAGTTGGAAGGCGGTGCAGCAAATGAAAACTAGTGCATATTTAGAAGAATTAAAATCCCAGAATGTCACGGATCTGCAGTCAAAGCTGGTGGACGCAAAGAAGGAGCTCTTTAACCTGAGATTCCAGAACGCGACCAATCAGCTGGATAACACAGCAAGAATCAAAGAGGTTCGCCGGAATATTGCAAGAATCCAGACTGTGATCACCGAGAAGGCAAGAGCTGCAGAATAATAGAGAGGAGAGTCTAATCGTGGAAGAAAGAAATCTTAGAAAAACACGCGTGGGTACGGTTGTGAGCGATAAGATGGATAAGACAATCGTTGTGGCAGTGAAGAATAACGAGAGACATCCGCTGTACAACAAGATCGTGAAGAGAACATATAAGCTGAAGGCCCATGACGAGAAGAACGATGCAAAGATCGGAGATACAGTCAGAGTGATGGAGACAAGACCATTATCCAAGGAAAAAAGATGGAGACTTGTAGAAATCATGGAGAGAGCAAAATAATTAAGGGAGGGCAAAAAGCATGGTACAGCAGGAAAGCAGACTCAGGGTTGCAGACAATACCGGCGCCAAAGAGTTACTTGTTATCCGCGTTATGGGTGGATCTACCAGAAGGTATGCGAATATCGGTGATATAATCGTTGCTACCGTTAAAGATGCAACACCGGGCGGCGTTGTTAAGAAGGGCGATGTTGTAAAGGCCGTAGTTGTTCGCTCAGTGAAGGGCGCCCGCCGCAAGGATGGCTCATATATCAAGTTTGATGAGAACGCAGCAGTGATCATCAAGGAAGACAAGACTCCGAGAGGAACCCGTATCTTTGGGCCGGTAGCCCGCGAGCTTCGCGAGAAGCAGTTTATGAAGATTGTTTCTCTGGCTCCGGAAGTATTATAGGAGGACGAAGATGGCAAGTATGAAGATTAAAAAAGGCGATATGGTCAAAGTGATCGCCGGCAAGGATAAGGACAAAGAGGGCAAGGTAATTGCCGTAAACAAGAAGAAAAATACGGTGCTGGTCGAGGGCGTCAACATGGTGACAAAACATGCGAAGCCGAGCATGACCAACCAGCAGGGCGGCATTCTTCACCAGGAGGCGCCGATTCAGATCTCGAACGTAATGTATCTTCACAAGGGTAAGGCTACCCGTGTAGGCTTCAAGATGGATGGAGACAGAAAAGTACGTTTTGCGAAATCCACCGGCGACATCATCGATTAGTTGGAGAGAGGAGGAGAAGAACATTGAGTAGACTGAGAGAACAGTATGAGAACGAGATCAAGGACGCAATGACCAAGAAGTTCGGATACAAGAACACAATGGAGATTCCTAAGCTCGACAAGATCGTAGTGAATATGGGTGTCGGTGAGGCGAAGGAGAATGCGAAGATTCTCGAGGCGGCGATGAAGGATATGGAGATCATCACCGGACAGAAGCCGATTATGACGAAGGCGAAGAACGCAATTGCGAACTTTAAGATCCGTGAGAATATGCCGATTGGCTGCAAGGTAACCCTGCGCGGAGAGAAGATGTACGAGTTTGCGGACCGTCTGATCAATCTGGCCCTGCCGCGTGTGCGTGACTTCCGTGGAGTGAATCCGAACGCCTTTGACGGACGCGGAAATTATGCGCTTGGTATCAAAGAGCAGATTATTTTTCCGGAGATTGAGTACGATAAGGTAGACAAGGTTCGCGGTATGGACGTTATTTTCGTTACCACCGCAAAGACGGACGAGGAAGCCCGTGAGCTATTGACTTTGTTCAACATGCCATTTGCAAAATAATAGGAGGGAATTTTAATGGCTAAGAAAAGTATGAAGATCAAGCAGCAGCGCAAACCGAAATTCTCTACCAGAGAGTACACCCGCTGCAGAATTTGTGGACGTCCACATTCAGTTTTAAGAAAGTACGGAATCTGTAGAGTATGTTTCCGTGAGTTAGCTTATAAAGGTCAGATTCCGGGGGTTAAGAAGGCATCCTGGTAAAATGAAAAGGAGGAAATATACAGCATGATGACAAGTGATCCAATCGCAGATATGCTTACAAGAATTCGTAATGCGAATACTGCAAAGCATGATACAGTAGATATTCCATCTTCTAAGATCAAGGTTGCCATTGCCGGCATTCTGGTCGATGAGGGATATATTGAGAAGTATGAGATCATAGAGGATGGCAGCTTTAAGACTATTCGTGTAACATTAAAGTATGGCGTAGACAAGAATGAGAAGGTTATTACCGGAATCAAGAGAATTTCCAAGCCGGGTCTTCGTGTGTATGCAGGCAAGGATGAGATCCCGAGTGTGCTTGGAGGCCTGGGAATTGCAATCCTTTCTACGAATCAGGGAATTGTAACCGACAAGGAAGCGAGAAAGCTCAAGGTCGGCGGAGAAGTATTAGCGTTTGTTTGGTAAATATAAAAAGGAGGTACGGGCATGTCACGAATAGGAAGAATGCCAATCGCCATCCCGGCTGGTGTGACCGTCGAGATCGCAGAAAATAATCATGTGACTGTGAAAGGTCCAAAGGGAACTCTTGAGAGAACACTTCCGTCTGAGATGGAAATCAAAGAAGAGGGCTCTGAAATCATTGTAACAAGACCGAATGACTTAAAGAGAATGAAATCCTTACACGGATTGACAAGGACACTGATCAACAACATGGTTGTTGGCGTTACCGACGGTTATGCAAAGGTTCTGGAGGTAAACGGTGTCGGTTATAGAGCATCCAAGTCCGGGAAGAAGCTTACGCTGAATCTTGGTTACTCACATCCGGTTGAGATGGAGGATCCGGAGGGACTGGAATCAGTTGTAGAAGATAACAAGATTACCGTCAAGGGAATCGACAAGGAAAAGGTTGGCCAGTACGCAGCAGAGATCAGAGACAAGAGAAGACCTGAGCCGTATAAGGGCAAGGGTATCAAGTATGCCGATGAGGTGATCCGCCGCAAGGTTGGTAAGACTGGAAAGAAATAATTAAAGGAGTGGACAAAAATGGTTAGTAAAAAGTCAAGAACGGTAGTTCGTGAGAAGAAACATAAAAGAATGCGTAATCATCTTTCCGGTACAGCAGAGCGTCCCCGCATGTCTGTATTCAGAAGCAATAACCATATGTATGTTCAGATTATTGATGATACAGTTGGAAATACCCTCGTGGCAGCTTCTACCTTAGAGAAGGATGTGAAGGCGGAGGTAGAGAAGACCAATGATATGGGCGCTGCTGCAAAGCTCGGCACAGTAATCGCTAAGAAGGCTCTGGATAAGGGAATCACCACAGTTGTCTTTGACCGTGGCGGATATATTTACGCAGGCAAGGTAAAGGCACTGGCGGACGCGGCGAGAGAAGCTGGCTTAGAATTCTAGGAGGAGACAAACATGAAACGTGAAATCATTGATGCGAGTCAATTAGAATTAGTTGATCAGGTTGTTGACATCAAGCGTGTAACAAAGGTTGTTAAGGGTGGACGTAACATGCGTTTCACAGCTCTCGTTGTTGTTGGTGACAAGAACGGCCATGTTGGCGCCGGACTTGGCAAGGCTGCTGAGATTCCGGAAGCCATCCGCAAGGGCAAGGAAGACGCAATCAAGCGCCTTGTAAACGTAAAATTAGACGAGCACAGCTCCATCACGCACGATGTGACAGGAAAATACACCGGTGCTTCGGTTCTTTTAAAGAAGTCTCCGGAAGGTACCGGAATCATCGCCGGAGGTCCCGCGCGTTCCGTATGCGAGATTGCAGGAATCAAGAATATCCGTACCAAGTCGCTGGGCTCTAACAACAAGCAGAATGTCGTGCTTGCGACCATCGAGGCATTAAAGCAGCTCAGAAGCCCGGAGGAGGTTGCAAGACTCCGCGGCAAGTCTGTAGAAGAAATCTTAGGTTAAGGAGGAGCAAATCATGGCAGATAAGAGAGTGAAGGTTACGCTTATTAAGTCTACGATCGGTGCTGTTCCGAAGAACAAAAAAACCATCGAGGCTCTTGGCCTGACCAAGATGAACAAGACGGTTGAGTTGCCGGACAATGCGGCTACACAGGGTGCAATCCGCAAGGTGAGACCGTATCTGAAGGTAGAAGAAGTTTAAAGATTGAGACAAGGAGGTGCCAAAATGGATTTATCTAGTTTAAAAGCGGCGGAAGGCTCCGTGCAAAGTGGTAATTTCCGTAGAGGCCGTGGACATGGTTCCGGCAACGGCAAGACCGCAGGTAAGGGGCACAAGGGTCAGAAGGCCCGTTCAGGAGCTCCGAGACCGGGCTTTGAAGGCGGTCAGATGCCCTTATACAGAAGAATACCCAAGAGAGGTTTTAAGTGCAGAAATTCCAAGGAAATCGTTGGAATCAACCTCTCCGTCCTGGAGCGGTTCGACAATGACGCTGTCGTATCGGTGGAGACGCTGATGGAGGCTGGTATTGTGAAGAACCCGAGGGATGGCGTAAAGATTCTCGGAAACGGAGAATTTACCAAGAAGCTTACCGTTCAGGCGAATGCCTTTAGCGCAAGCGCGAAGGAGAAGATCGAGGCTCTTGGTGGAAAAGCAGAGGTGGTTTAATGCTCGAGACACTGCGTAATGCATTTAAAGTTAAGGACATCCGAAACAGAATTCTTTTCACGTTCCTTATGCTGATCGTGATCCGGCTTGGCAGCGAGCTGCCGATTCCGGGGGTAGAGGGTGATGTCTTTCGGGAGTGGTGGGAGAGCCAGTCTGCGGACGGCCTTGGATTTTTCGGAGCGATCACCGGCGGTTCCTTTGAGAACATGTCTGTTTTCGCACTAAATATCACACCGTATATTACGGCTTCCATCATTATGCAGCTCCTCACGATAGCGATTCCGAAGCTGGAGGAGATGCAGCGTGACGGCGAGGAGGGAAGAAAGAAGATTGCCTCCATTACCCGTTATGTGACGATTGGCCTTGGTCTGATTGAGGCAATCGCTATGACAATCGGATTTTACCGCGGCGGCTATCTGTCCGATGACAGTCCGCTTACGGTGATCATGGTGGTGACGACCCTCACTGCTGGTTCCGCGGTGCTTATGTGGATCGGCGAGCGCATCACGGAAAAGGGAATCGGCAATGGTATTTCTATCGTGCTGGTTATCAACATTATTTCCCGTATGCCGCAGGATCTCGGAACACTCTGGGATCAGTTCATCGCGAACAAGTCTATTCCGAAGGGAATCGTGGCGGGGCTCATCATTCTCGCTATCATTGCGGCGATGGTTGTGTTTGTAGTGGTGCTTCAGGGAGCTGAGCGGAGAATTCCGGTACAGTATTCCAAGAAGCTTCAGGGGCGCAGGCAGGTGGGCGGACAGTCTACGCACATTCCGCTTAAGGTGAACACCGGCGGCGTGATTCCGGTCATTTTTGCCCAGTCTCTGATGCAGACGCCTGTAATCATTGCAAGCATTATCGGCAAGGGAAACGGAACCGGCATCGGAAGTAAAATTTTAAGGGGTCTGTCCCAGTCCAACTGGTGCAACCCGGAGGAGCCGGTCTATTCCATCGGCCTTCTGGTTTATGTGCTGCTTCTCATCGCATTTGCCTATTTCTACACGCAGATTACCTTTAATCCGCTGGAGATTGCAAATAACATGAAGAAGGCGGGAGGCTTTATTCCGGGTATCCGGCCGGGAAAGGCTACCAGCGATTACCTGAACCAGATTCTTAACTATATTGTCTTTATTGGAGCGGTCGGGCTGACGATTGTAGCTGTTATTCCGATTTTCTTCAACGGCGTGTTCAAAGCGGATGTATCCTTCGGCGGAACCTCCATCATCATTATTGTCGGCGTTATTATTGAAACCTTAAAGCAGGTAGAGTCGCAGATGAGAGTTCGCTATTATAAAGGATTTTTGAACGACTAATTATCTTGGAGATACCGGGGCTGATCTCGGTATCTCCATTGTAATACTATTAAAAAGGAGAATGAATATGAAAATTATTATGTTAGGGGCTCCGGGAGCCGGCAAGGGCACACAGGCAAAGCAGATTGCGGCAAAGTATGACATTCCGCACATTTCTACCGGGGATATTTTCCGGGCTAACATCAAGAACGGCACGGAGCTGGGGAAAAAGGCAAAGACCTACATGGATCAGGGGGCTCTCGTTCCCGACGAGCTGACCTGTGATCTGGTGATGGACAGAATCCAGCAGGATGATTGCAAGAACGGATTTGTTCTGGATGGATTTCCGAGAACAATCCCGCAGGCAGAGGCGCTTGACGCCGCGCTTAAGAAGATTGGTCAGACCATGGATTATGCAATCGACGTAGATGTGCCCGACGAGAACATTGTAAACCGTATGGGAGGAAGACGTGCCTGCTTAAACTGCGGGGCGACCTATCATATCGTGTTCAACCCGACGAAGACAGAGGGCAAGTGCGACGCCTGCGGAAGCGATACCGTGCTTCGTGACGATGATAAGCCGGAGACAGTTCAGAAGCGTCTGTCTGTGTACCATGAGCAGACGCAGCCGCTGATTGATTACTACAAGGCGCAGGGGATTTTGAAATCTGTGGACGGAACACAGCCGATGGACGATGTGTTTGCTGCGATCGTGGGAATCCTGGGAGCGTAGAATGTCGGTAACGATTAAGTCTCCCAGGGAGATTGAGCTGATGCGTGAGGCGGGGCGTATCCTCGCCGATGTGCATCAGCGGCTTGGAAAAGAAATCAGACCGGGTATGTCTACGATGGATATTGACCAGTTGGGAGAGGCTATGATCCGCGGCCATGGCTGCGAACCTTCCTTCAAAAATTATTGCGGATATCCCGCGTCCATCTGTGTCTCTGTCAATGAGGAGGTTGTTCATGGGATACCGAGAACGGACCGGATCCTTAAGGAGGGAGATATTGTAAGTCTCGATGCGGGAGTCATCTACAAAGGCTATCATTCGGATGCCGCCAGAACCGTGGCGGTGGGTGAGATCAGCGAGGAGGCCCGGCTTTTAATTGAGAGAACCAGACAATCCTTTTTCGAGGGAATGAAGAAGGCGGTGGCAGGAAATCATCTCCACGACATCTCCCGGGCGATTGGGAGCTATGCGCAGAGCTGCGGTTACGGTGTAGTGAGAGATCTGTGCGGGCATGGGATTGGAAGTAATCTTCACGAGGAGCCGGAGATTCCCAATTACCGGAAGCTGTTTCCGGGGGTGAAGCTAAAGCAGGGTATGACGCTTGCGGTGGAGCCGATGATCAATCTCGGGACGGCAGATGTGCTGTGGATGGATGACGAGTGGACGGTAGTTACAGAGGATATGTCATTGTCCGCCCATTATGAGAATACGATTCTTATTACGGAAGGAAAGCCGGAAATTCTTTCTCTGACGGAGGAGGAAAAGGAAGCGGGCTTTATGGAGCTCTTTTAAATTCATGTAGACATTGCGGGAGGAAAGAAAGTTATGTCAAAGGCAGATGTGATCGAGGTAGAGGGCGTGGTAGTGGAAAAGCTGCCGAACGCATTTTTTAAGGTAGAGCTTGAGAACGGGCACCAGATTCTGGCGACCATCAGCGGGAAGCTTCGGATGAATTTTATCCGTATCCTGCCGGGAGATAAGGTTACGATAGAGATGTCTCCCTATGATTTGACCAAGGGAAGAATTATTTGGAGGGATAAGTAAAAATTCCTTGACTTCCCAGAGGAGTCTGTGTATAATGTTAAACGGACACTTTTTGGAAAGTGCCGGAAAACGGCGCTTTTTATGGAGAAAGGAGGTTTTGTCGTGAAGGTAAGATCATCAGTAAAACCGATTTGCGAGAAATGCAAGGTCATCAAGAGAAAAGGAAGCATCCGTATTATCTGTGAGAATCCGAAGCATAAGCAGAGACAGGGTTAATTGGTTTATAACCCTGTTCTCTGTCTAAGTTATGGCGGCTGTAGGACATTATATGTCCTATTCATAATATACAGAGGCATCTGGCTGTCTGCTATAATACCGAGTGGCAGATGGCAAATATGCAGCGCATTGTTTGCGTAATATGGAATAAGATGGTGCATACACACATTTCAGGGCGTGCAACCGCAGCTGTATGGACGGTCGTATTCGGGGCGGTATTTTGTTGCGGATACCGTGCATTACTATCAATCATCAGGAAAAATATATGGAGGTGTAAACACACATGGCTCGTATTGCAGGTGTAGATTTACCTAGGGAAAAACGTGTAGAGATCGGCCTGACCTACATCTACGGTATCGGAAGATCCAGCTCGAACCGCATTTTGAAGGAGGCGAAGGTGAACCCGGATACCCGTGTCAGGGATCTGACAGACGAAGAGGTGAAGAGAATCAGCTCTGTCATTGATGAGACACAGGTGGTAGAGGGTGATCTCAGAAGAGAGGTAGCGCTCAATATCAAGAGACTGCAGGAGATTGGCTGCTACCGCGGGATTCGTCACAGAAAGGGACTTCCGGTTCGTGGCCAGAAGACAAAGACCAATGCAAGAACAAGAAAAGGTCCGAAGAGAACTGTTGCAAATAAGAAGAAGTAATGGATTTGATGAGAAAGTAGGTTAGTTTAAATATGGCTAAAAACGTTGCAAAGAAAACAACAAAAAAGCGCGTAAAGAAAAACGTTGAACGTGGACAGGCACACATTCAGGCATCCTTCAACAATACGATCGTCACACTGACAGATACTGAGGGAAATGCTTTGTCATGGGCGAGTGCCGGTGGTCTTGGTTTTAGAGGTTCAAAGAAATCTACTCCCTATGCTGCACAGATGGCGGCAGAGACAGCGACAAAGGCGGCGCTGGTACATGGTCTGAAGACTGTTGACGTGTTTGTCAAGGGACCGGGTTCAGGAAGAGAGGCGGCAATCCGCGCACTTTCTGCATGTGGTCTTGAGGTTACATCCATCCGCGATGTGACGCCGGTGCCTCACAATGGATGTCGTCCGCCAAAGAGAAGAAGAGTATAATTTAGGAGGTATAGATCAAGATGGCAGTGAATAGAGTACCTGTACTGAAGAGATGCAGATCCCTTGGCATTGAGCCAAGTTATTTAGGATATGATAAGAAGTCCAGAAGAAATCTGGTGAGATCCAACCGCAAGGTTTCTGAGTATGGCCTGCAGCTTCGCGAGAAGCAGAAGGCAAAGTTCATCTACGGCGTTATGGAGAAGCCCTTCCGTAATTATTACGAAAAGGCGGATAAGATGAAAGGGCTGACCGGTCCGAACCTGATGACCATGCTGGAGTGCAGACTGGACAATGTAGTGTTCCGTCTTGGCTTTGCCAGAACAAGAAGAGAGGCAAGGCAGGTAGTTGACCACAAGTTTTTCACAGTGAACGGCAAGGTGGTAAATATTCCTTCCTATCTTGTGAAAGCTGGCGATGTCATTGAGGTCAGAGAGAGCAAGAAGAACTTTCAGCGCATGAAGGACATTATCGAGGTTGCCGGAGGAAGGCTTGTGCCGGAGTGGCTGGAGCAGGATACAGAGAAGCTTCAGGGCACCGTAAAGGAGCTGCCCTCCCGCGAACAGATTGATGTTCCCGTAAATGAGATGCTTATTGTCGAGCTGTATTCTAAGTAATCACGCATAGCGGCAGGACAATACCCGAGAAGGAGGGACTTTGTAGTGTTCGATTTTGAAAAACCGAAAATTGAAATCGCTGAAATTTCAGAAGACAAGACATTTGGTAAGTTTGTGGTTGAGCCTCTGGAGAGAGGATACGGAACAACACTCGGTAACTCGCTGAGAAGAATTATGCTTTCTTCTCTGCCGGGCGCTGCGGTCAGTCAGGTCAAGATTGACGGAGTTCTGCATGAGTTCAGTTCGATTCCCGGTGTTAAGGAAGATGTGACTGAGATTATTATGAACATCAAGGATCTTGCAATCCGCAATAACAGTTCGACGAATGAACCCAAGGTTGCTTATATTGAGTGCGAGGGGGAAGGTGTTGTTACAGCGGCGGACATTCAGTTTGATTCGGATATTGAGATTATGAATCCTGAGCTGGTAATTGCACATTTGAACGGTGGTGCGGAATGCAAGCTGTACATGGAGCTCACAATTTCCAACGGCAGAGGATATGTCAGCGCGGACAAGAATAAGTCAGAGGATACGCCGATTGGCGTAATTGCAGTGGACTCCATCTATACGCCGGTGGATCGCGTGAACGTGACAATCGAGAATACCCGTGTAGGCCAGGTCACAGATTATGATAAGCTCACGCTGGACGTATACACCAATGGAACCTTGGAGCCGGACGAGGCAGTCAGCCTGGCGGCAAAGGTGCTCAGCGAGCATCTGAACCTTTTCATTGATTTGTCTGATGCTGCACAGCAGGCGGAGATTATGGTGGAGAAGGAGAACGACGCGCAGGAGAAAGTGCTCGAGATGAATATCGACGAGCTGGAGCTGTCAGTTCGTTCTTACAATTGTCTCAAGAGAGCCGGAATCAACACAGTGGCGGAGCTCATTAACCGCACACCGGAGGACATGATGAAGGTTCGCAACTTAGGACGCAAATCCTTAGAGGAGGTGCTTGCCAAGCTCAAAGAGCTGGGCCTGCAGCTCAATCAGGGAGAAGAGTGAGGTAACCTCCGGAGGAGGTTATCTCCTACGCACATGCCATTTGCACGAAGTGCAAATAAAGCATGGCATGTGCTCCTTAAGGTAACCTTCGGAGGAAGCTGCCTCCTACGCACATGCCATTTGCACGAAGTGCAAATAAAGCATGGCATGTGCTCCTTAAGGTAACCTCCGGAGGAGGTTATCTCATATATGGGAGCTCCAGTAAGTCCAAGGAGCATGGAGCTGTCAGTAAAAGAAGCTATACACACTGGGTTTGGTTCAGTAAGTCCGAAGAGCGTGACAGACCCGCAGCATGGAGGAATAACAATGGCAAAGTATCGTAAATTAGGAAAAACCTCTGATCAGAGAAAGGCACTTTTGAGAGGTCAGGCGACTGCTCTGATCGCGAATGGCAAGATCATTACGACAGAGGCAAGGGCAAAGGAGCTTCGCAAGATTGTGGAGAGACTCATCGCTATGGCGGTCAGAGAGAAGGATAACTACGAGGAAGTTACCGTTACCGCAAAGGTTCCCCGTAAGGATAAGGATGGCAGGAGAGTCAAGGAAGTGATTGACGGCAAGAAGGTCACAGTATATGACGAGGTAGAGAAGCAGATCAAGAAGGATCTTCCCTCCCGCTTACATGCGAGAAGAGAGATACTTAAGGTTCTCTATCCGGTTAAGATTTCCGATGGCACGAGAAAAGGCATCAAGGAAGTGGATCTTGTCGCAAAGCTTTTTGACGAGATTGCGCCGAAGTACACGGATCGTAACGGCGGTTACACAAGAATCGTAAAGATCGGCCAGCGCAAGGGAGACGGCGCTTTAGAGGTTCTTATTGAATTAGTATAGATGACAGAGAGCGTAGCATTTTGCTGCGCTCTTTTCTATCACAGGAAAAACGATGGAAGGAGAAAGTACAATGAAAAAGAAAAGCAAATTTTTGGAGGAATTTAAGAAGTTTATTCTTCGTGGAAATGTAATGGATATGGCGGTTGGTGTGATTGTCGGAGGCGCGTTCACGGCGATTGTAAATTCGCTGAACGCGGATATCTTAACGCCGATTCTTGGGATTTTTGGCGGCACGGATTTTTCTTACCTCACGGTGAAGCTGGGAAACGGTGAGAATGCACCGACGCTGACCTATGGCAACTTTATTACGGCGGTTCTCAATTTTCTGATTACGGCACTGGTTATTTTCCTATTGCTCAAGGCAATCAACAAGCTGACGGACAAGCTGAATTCGTTAAGCAAAAAGGAGGAGGAAGCCCCGGCGCCCACTACGAAAAAGTGTCCCTACTGTATGAGCGAGATTGATATTCTGGCGACCCGCTGCCCGCATTGCACCTCGATTCTGGAGCAGGCCGCAGCCGCAGAGGGAGAGGAAATTCCGCAGGCAGAGACAGAGTAAGCAATCGCTGGAGGAGAAAATTATGGACAGGAAGAATATGACCAGAGAACAAATGCAGGAGCGTTTGGACAAGCAGTTTGATTTTATCCGGGAGATAGACAAAGAGAAATTCATTGGGAGGCAGACATACCTCATGGGAGGCAGTCGCAAGGAGAATGACGCGGAGCACGCCTGGCACATGGCGATTATGACAATTCTTCTGAGCGAGTATGCGAACGAGGAGATAGATGTCCTGCATACGATTGCGATGCTTTTGATACATGATCTGGTGGAGATTGACGCGGGGGATACATACGCATACGACGAGGAGGGGAAAAAGACTCAGGCTAAGAGAGAGGCAAAAGCGGCGGAGCGCATCTATGGACTTTTGCCGGAGGATCAGGGGAAATACCTCCATGAGCTCTGGCTTGAATTTGAGGCGCAGAAGACGCCTGAGGCAAAATTTGCCCGCGCCATGGATCATATTCAGCCCATGATGCTCAATTCCGCCACAGAGGGAAAATCGTGGAAGGAGCATGGTGTGAAGCTGAGCCAGGTGCTCGCCCGCAACGCATCGACCGAAGAGGGCTCAAAAGCTCTCTGGGATTATGCCAGAGAGCAGTTTATTGAGTCGAATGTGAAAGCAGGAAATCTCCCGGAGGAATGATCTATTTGCTGTTTTTCTGCTTTTCGTTGTAGCGCTTGACATATCTTTGAATCCTGTCGTAAGGGTTCAGCAGGTCGCTGATGGAGGAATCGTGGTTCAGTGTGTCGATAATGTAGGCAATATATTTGCTCATATCGCAGCTGATGTAGTATTCTCTGGACAGAAGCTCGGGGGTCTGATAGATCAGGTTCGTTGTTACGACCCGGTAAATCAGGCCGTCCCGGTAAGCCTGATCAAAGGCGGAAAGACCGTTGGTGAACAGCCCGAAGGTGGACACCACGAAAATCCGGTTTGCATGGCGTTTTTTGAGCTCTTTGGCGGTGTCGATCATGCTCTCGCCGGAGGAAATCATATCGTCGATAATCAGCACGTCCTTGCCCTCCACATTGGATCCGAGGAATTCGTGAGCCACGATCGGGTTGCGCCCATCAACAATCTTGCTGTAATCCCTTCTCTTATAGAACATACCCATATCCACGCCCAGAACGTTCGCCATGTAGATCGCACGGTTCGTCGCGCCCTCGTCGGGGCTGATGATCATCAGATGGTCGGCGTCAATGGTCAGATCCCGGACATTCTTAAGGATGCCCTTGATAAACTGGTAGGAGGGCATCACATTTTCAAAACCGCTTAGGGGAATCGCATTCACGACCCGGGGATCGTGTGCGTCAAAGGTGATGATATTGTCCACGCCCATATGCACGAGCTCCTGAAGCGCCAGCGGACAGTCCAGGGACTCGCGGGCGTTTCTTCTGTGCTGGCGGCTCTCATACAAAAACGGAAGAATCACAGTAATTCTGCGCGCCTTGCCACCCACGGCGGCGATGACGCGTTTTAAATCTGCGTAATGGTCATCCGGCGACATGTGGTTCGTCTGTCCGCACAGAGAGTAGGTCAGGCTGTAATTGGTCACATCTACCATGATATAGAGGTCGTAGCCCCTCACAGACTGGTTGATCACACATTTGGCTTCTCCGGTTCCAAAACGCGGCGTGTAGGGCTCAATAATATAGCTTTCACGGTAATAGCCGTTGAAGGCACTCTCTTTCTGATGGTCGTGCTCCCTGTGCTTTCTCCAGCCGACCAGATAGCCGTTGATCTTCTCCCCCAGAGTGGCGCAGCTTGCGGTCGGGATAATTCCGAGCTTGCCGCAGGGCATGGTTTCTAAGATTCTTTCATCGTTAGGCATGATTTGTCCTCCATTTAGTTGCGTTTGTTACTTCTCTTCTGCAGCCGTATATCGGTAGTGAAAAGCTTAATCAACACATAGTTGTCCATAATGCGCGAAAAGGTTCGCTCCGAGTAACGCTCCGTGAGCTGTCCCAGCCCGAGGTTTGTGGAGATGATGGTGGATCTGCCACGCAGAATCCGCTCATTCACGCACAGAAACAACTGGGATACAGTAAAATTGTTAGACAGCTCCGTCCCCAGATCGTCAATGACCAAAAGCTCACAGTCAAAAATATTCTGGTGGGCGGCGATAGCGTCTGCGTCCTTTTCAAATACGCCTTTGCTTAATATATCAAATAATTGGAAAGATGTAAAGTAGATTACGGAGCGCCCCCGGTCTAAAATCTCTCTGGCGACACAGTTGGACAGAAAGGTTTTTCCGACACCGGTATCCCCGTAAAATAAAAGATTCCGCGGCTTTTCCTCAAAGTGGTCAATGAAGTCATGGCACGCCTCTACCGCATTCTTTGCGGTGGCGAGGGAGGAAAGCTTTGTGGTTGGGTTAATGTCTGTGTCAGAATAGTATTCATAGGAAAAGGAAGCGAAATTCTCCTTTTCCAAAATGGCCGGGATATTGGACTGCACATAAATCGTATTGATGATGGCCTGCTGAAAGCAATGGCATTTCTGGCCGTCGATATATCCGGTATCCTTACAGTCCGGGCAGGTGTAGACCGGCTCCAGATAGTCCGCCGGATAGCCGCCTGCCGCAAGCAGATTCTGCCGCTCTGCGCGGAGTGCGGCCAGGGTGTCCCGGAGTGCGGAAAGCGCCCCCGCATCGCCGGCGAGCAGAAGCTTCGCATTTTCCACGGAGCAACGGGCGACTGCATCGTCAATCTCCCGGAGGCGGGGATATTTTTCGTAGGCGGACTGGCGGCGGCTGTCGGCCACGCGCCGGTTTGCAAGCTGCCGCTCATTGTAGTCCCTCATAATTTCATCGTATTGTGCATTGGTTAATGCCATGTCTCTATCCTCTCAGTGGCGTGGTGAGCAGCAGCTCCTCCAGCTTGTCATAGTCGTAGGTACGCTGGCTGAAATTGTTAAAAGCATTTTTCCGTGCCGGTGTCTCTATGGTCTTGACCGTCACCTTCCGGGTCTTGCTGTAGGACTTGTCGAGAGCCTCAATATCGGCGAGGGTATGTACCTGATTTTCGTGCCAGCGGGTCAAAATGGAGTCTGTGTACTCAAAGCTCGGCTGGTGGGTGGCTGCCATAGTCCGGCCGCAGGCCTCCTGAATCAGGGGAAGGTCGAAGCCGTACTCGTTCGTCCATTTCTTAATATAAGCTGTCTCCGCCTTTACCAGGCTGCGTCCGGTGATGCCGAGAGCCTTCATAACCCCGTAATACGCCTGACTGTGTATGGCGGCGTCCTCCTTTGCCTGCTCCACGGTCGTGATGTTCTCCGCGTGCCAGTTCTGTGCAACCTTGTCCAGATAACGCATGGAGGTGTGTCCCTTGCTGATACAGTATTCCAGCAGATACACGATCAGCTCCGTGGAGAAATGCAGCTCCTCGTGCCAGAACAGCACTGTGTTCATATCGTTCGCGGTAAGCGGGTGGCGAATATAGGTCTCCACGACAAAGAACAGCTCAGAGATGTCCGGGTTATTGCGGAATTCCGTGAGCTCGTCCGCCGTGTATGTACGCTTCGCGGGAGTCTTTACCATCTCTGGAGCCGGGGCGCTGGCCGCCGGCGCAGAGCCGCTGGCCGGAGCTGCCAAAACACTGGCCGCTGGCGCAGAGCCACTGGCCGGAGCTGCCAAAACACTGGCCGTCGGCGCGGAAGCGCTGGCAGCGGAAATCCGAAGCAGAGGAGCCTTGTTTTCTGTCTGGGGAGGCTCGGCTGGTGTATCCGCGCGGCCTAAGTCCATCATACAGATGGAGATATTCCCCTCGGAGTTCAGCTCCAGTGCCAGAAGTCCCTGCTTCTGCCAGTAATTCAGCGCGCGCACCACGTCCTTTTCTGTCTGGTTAAAGTGATCTGCAATCGCTGAAACCGTACAGTTATATGCATGAGACTGCAGGCTGTGTAATAAGTATAAGTATACCTTTACGAACTCACCATTGGCTTCCGGCATATAGGTATCAATAAATTTGTTTGGAACAATTGTGTCCGTACTCGGACAATCACTGTGTAACTGAAGCTCTACCATAACTACACCTCTCTTAACGCACTGTGATTATAGCACAATGAAAACGGAAATGGAAGAAGAAAAAACGCGATAAAATCCAGCAATACCAAGGATTTTCGAAGATTTAAAAATTGTGGATAAGGTGGATAAGAGGGGGCAAAAATCAATACAGAATTTAAGAAGGCGCTCAAAACGGCGGATATAAAAGGAAAAGAGAGTATGCGTAAAATGCTAAAAAATAAAAAAGAATCCACATAGATCCTTTGATAAAAATCAACATTTCTATGTGGATAATGTGGATAACTTACTTTCCGAGGAGGGCTTCCCCAATCTCTACAACGTTTCCGGCTCCCATAGTTATCAACAAGTCGCCGTTCATACATTTTTTTAATAAAAATTTTTCAATCTCCTCAAAGGAAGGGAAGTAATACGCTTCCTTATTATTAGCAAGCAGGAGGGACAAAATATCCTTTGCGCTTACACCGCAGGTATTCTGTTCTCTGGCGGAGTAGATATCGGCCAGAACCACAATGTCCGCAAGGGAGAGAACCTCGGCGAAATCTTTCAAAAAGGCTTTCGTCCGCGAGTAGGTATGTGGCTGAAAGACGAGGACGAGCCGTTTGTGGGGGTAGTGCGCCGCCGCGGTTAAGGTGGCGCGGATCTCCGTGGGATGGTGGGCGTAATCGTCGATGACCGTCACACCGTCCACGCAGCCCTTGTACTGAAAGCGCCGGTCGGCTCCGCCGAAAGCAAGAAGCCCCCGGACAATTGCATCCGCATCCAGCTTCATTGCGGTGGCGACGGCGATCGCGGCCATTGCGTTGCTCACATTGTGGCGTCCGGGCACCTGAAGCTGCACGTCAAAGAGCATGGCGCCCTCATGCATCACGGTAAAGCGGCCGCAGGCCT
The DNA here is from genome assembly GCA_023663685.1 of Blautia sp. GTDB lineage: Bacteria > Bacillota > Clostridia > Lachnospirales > Lachnospiraceae > Roseburia. The sequence goes on along the minus strand of JAMPHB010000001.1, from coordinate 842,568 downwards.
TTTCGTCAAAGGTTACATTTTCGGCATAGAAGTCGCAGGAGGAATCGAAGCCGTATGTAATGATCTGCTGGGGCAGGCCGTCCACCAGCCCTTGCCAGTTATCAATTTCAGCATTTATGATGGTAAAGCCCGGGGAGAGGGTGCAGGCGGCAAACTCCCGGAAGGAGTGGCGAATGTCCGCAAGATCCTTGAAAAAGTCCAGATGCTCCGCTTCCACATTCAGAATCACACTGTAGCGCGGGCGAAAATGCAGGAAGCTGTTGGTGTACTCGCAGGCCTCGGACAAGAATACCGGCGAGGCGCCGACCCGCAGATTGCCGCCGATGGCAGGAAGGATTCCCCCCACGGTGATGGTGGGATCTGTCTCTGCCTCTAAGAGAATCTGGCTGAGCATGGAGGTCGTGGTGGTCTTGCCGTGGGTGCCCGCCACTGCGATGGACTGTTCGTAATTGTCCATAATCTGTCCGAGAAGCTCCGCTCTTGTCATCATAGGAATACCCTGATCCTTAGCGCAGACGAACTCTTCATTGTCTTCATGGATGGCGGCGGTATAGACGACAAGGTCAATACCGGGAATAATGTTGCCAGCCTTCTGGCCGTAGAAAATCCGGGCATTTTTTTCGGAAAGCCTCCGGGTGAGGGGGGATTCCTTTGCGTCAGAGCCGGAAACCGTAAATCCGGCCGTGAGGAGAATCTCGGCGAGGCCGCTCATGCTGATGCCGCCAATCCCTATAAAATGGACATGGATAGGATTTTTAAAATCTAATTTATACATATGAAATACCTGCCTGTTAAAATTTTGTCTTTGTGATTTATTATATCATAGGCTGGGAAATGGTGCATCTGTAAAATGTTGTGCATTTTGACAAAAAAAGATAGATTAGAAAAGAATAATTGTGAAATATGTTGTACCAAAAAGCAAGCTGTGGTACAATATACCTAGAACGCATATTGTATTTCGGGCGAGGCAGGTGATAGAGTGATTAGAAAAGAAATGATAGCTATGCTTCTGGCAGGAGGCCAGGGCAGCAGACTTGGCGTTTTGACAGCAGATGTGGCGAAGCCGGCAGTGGCGTTTGGCGGAAAGTACCGGATCATAGATTTTCCGCTGAGCAATTGCATCAATTCCGGGATCGACACGGTGGGGGTGCTGACCCAGTATCAGCCGCTCCGCTTAAATACCCACATCGGAATCGGGATTCCGTGGGATTTGGATCGCAACAACGGCGGTGTTACCGTGCTCCCGCCCTACGAGCGCAGCGACAACAGCGAGTGGTATACGGGCACGGCAAACGCCATTTACCAGAATCTTCGTTATATGGAGAATTATAATCCTGAGTATGTGCTGATTTTGTCCGGCGACCATATTTATAAGATGGACTACGAGGTCATGCTGGATTTCCACAAGGCGAACCATGCCGATGTGACGATTGCCACCATGCCGGTGCCGATGGAGGAGGCAAGCCGCTTCGGGATTGTGATCGCGGATGAGAAAAAGCGGATTCTGGAATTTGAGGAGAAGCCTAAGCAGCCGAGGAGTAATCTGGCTTCCATGGGAATCTATATCTTCTCATGGAAGGTGCTAAAGGATGCGCTGATAGAGCTAAAGGATCAGAAGAGCTGTGATTTCGGCAAGCACATTATCCCCTATTGCTTTGGGAAGGATATGCGGCTTTTTGCCTACGAATTCAATGGCTACTGGAAGGATGTGGGCACGCTGGGCTCTTACTGGGAGGCCAACATGGAGCTCATCGACCTGATACCGGAGTTTAATCTGTACGAGGAATACTGGAAGATCTACACGAAGAGCGACACGATCGAGCCCCAGTTTGTGTCGGCAGAGGGGCATGTGGAGCGCTGTATTGTCGGGGAGGCGTCGGAGATTCACGGGACGGTGTCGGGTTCTGTGATCGGGCCGAATGTACATATTGGAAGAGGCTCCGTAGTGCGGGATTCGATTATTATGAAGGATGTCTGCATCGGGGAAGGCGTGACGATTGACAAGTCGATCGTGGCAGAGAACTGCAGGATTGGAAACGGCGTTGTTCTGGGAACCGGCGGGGAGGCAGAAAACAAGCTGAATGCCGATATCTATTCCTTCGGACTGGTGACGATCGGAGAGGATTCCGTCGTGCCGGACAATGTGAGAATCGGCAAAAACACGGCGATTTCGGGAGTGACGGAGGCGGCGGATTATCCGAACGGCGAGCTGGCGAGCGGCGAAATAATTATTAAGGCAGGTGACAGAGCATGAAGGCAGTAGGAATTATTTTGGCCGGGGGCAGCAGTAACCGGATGAAGCAGTTGTCCCGGAAGCGGGCGATTCCGGCGATGCCGGTGGGGGGAAGCTTCCGCTGTATTGATTTTGCGCTGAGCAATATGAGCAATTCCCATGTACAGACCGTGGCAGTGCTTACCCAGTACAATGCCCGCTCCTTAAACGAGCATCTGAGCTCCTCCAAGTGGTGGGACTTTGGCAGAAAGCAGGGGGGAATGTATCTGTTTACGCCCACGGTCACGGCGGAGAACAGCGACTGGTACAGGGGGACGGCGGACGCCATCTACCAGAACATTGATTTTTTAAAAAAGCGCCATGAGCCCTATGTGATCATCGCGAACGGGGACTGTGTCTACAAGATGGATTACAATGAGCTGCTGGATTACCATATTGCGAAGAAGGCGGATATCACGGTCGCCTGCAAGGAGATGCCGGCAGATATGGACGTGAGCCGCTTCGGGGTGGTGCGGATGAACGAGGATTCCCGGATTGTGGATTTCGAGGAGAAGCCGCTGATGGCCACAAGCAATACCATCTCCATCGGCGTCTATGTGATTCGCAGGAGACAGCTCATTGAGATTCTGGAAAAATCCGCGGAGGAGAGCCGCTTTGATCTTGTCGCGGATGTGCTGATCCGCTATAAGAATGTGAAACGGATCTATGGCTGGAAGATGCAGGATTACTGGAGCAATATTGCCAGCGTGGACGATTATTTCCGCACGAACATGGATTTTCTGAAACCGGAAGTGCGCGAATTCTTTTTCCGCAGGGAGCCAAAGATATACTCCAAGGTGGACGATCTGCCGCCGGCGAAGTACAATAACGGCTCGGACGTATCGGGGAGTCTGGTGTCGAGCGGCTGCATCATCAACAGCCGGGTGGAGGACTCGGTGCTGTTTAAAAAGGTGTTTGTTGGCAACAACTGTGTTATTAAAAATTCTGTGATTCTGAACGACGTTTACATAGGGGACAACACCCATGTGGAAAACTGTATCGTGGAAAGCCGGGGCACGCTAAAGGCGAACACCTACTATTGCGGGGAGAACGGCGTTCTGATCGTGGCGGATAGCAATGAGCGATACATACTGTAAGCGCTGCACAGAGCGTAAGAGAGGGGGTGAGTTTATGCGTATTACAGACGTAAGAATTCGCAAGGTGGACAAGGATGGCAAGATGAAGGCTGTTGTGTCCATCACCATTGACGATGAGTTCGTGGTGCATGATATCAAGGTGATCGAGGGAGAAAAGGGCTTGTTCATTGCAATGCCCAGCCGCAAGGCCAGCGATGGAGAATACCGGGACATCGCTCACCCGATCAATTCTGGTACCAGAGAGCACATTCAGAGGCTTATTCTGGACAAATACCGCGAATCGCTGGAAGAGGAGTAAGGCCGTTTTTAGGAGAGTGGGGAAGACCGCAGAGCAATCTGCGGTCTTTTTATGAGATTGCATTCTTTTGCTTGAAACGGGCGCGGGGCTGGAATATAATAAATGGCATGTATGGATTTGGAGGAAAGATATCATGTTTTTAATTGCAGGACTCGGTAATCCGGAGAGAAAATACGAGGGCACGCGCCACAATATCGGCTTTGACGTCATAGATGCCCTTGCGATGCAGTATCATATAGCGGTGCGGGAAAAAAAGCACCGGGCGCTGTGCGGCACCGGCGTGATCGAGGGAGTTAAGGTGATTCTCGCAAAGCCCATGACTTACATGAATCTGAGCGGGGACAGCGTCGCTGAGATTGTGAATTTTTACAAGCTTGACCCGGAGACGGAGCTGTTGGTCATTTTTGACGATATCAGCCTCTCCCCCGGCAATATCCGTGTGCGGAAAAAGGGAAGCGCAGGGGGGCACAACGGGATCAAGAGCATCATAAGAGAGCTGGGTACCCAGAATTTTCTGCGCATCAAGGTGGGCGTGGGGGAGAGAGAGAATGGCAGGGATCTGGCATCCCATGTGTTAAGCCGCATGGGCAGGGCGGACAGAGAGCGGGTGGAGGCGGCAATCCGCGACGCTGTGTCGGCGGCCGCGCTGATGGTGCATGGGCAGGCGGACAAGGCCATGAACGATTATAATGCGAAGAAGCAGGAGAACGATTAGTGAGAGCATTTGTGGAACCCTTACGGGAATTGAGCGGCTATGCGGATATGAGGCGTGCCATGGAAAAGCCGGGGCTTGTCTCGGTGACCGGCTGTATCGACGCCGAAAAGCCGCACATGATCTATAGCCTGGGCGGCGAAAAGAGCAGTATCATTGTCACCTTTCAGGAGCAGCGGGCGAAGGAGCTCTATGAGGATTACCGCTTTTTTGATGCGGAGGCGGTGTATTACCCGGCGAAGGACGTTTTGTTCTACCAGTCGGATATCCGGGGCAATCTGCTGACCGCGGAGAGGATTGGGGCGCTCAAAGCGATTCTCGGGCAGGAAAAGGTCACGGTCATCACCACCTTTGACGCGCTGATGAACACCATGGTCTCTAAGGAGCGTCTGCAGGGCTGCATCCGAAGGATTGCGCCGGGAGATGAGGCGGATTTAAAGGAGCTCACGGAGGCGCTGGTGCGCATGGGTTACGAAAAGGAATATCAGGTGGAGAATATCGGACAGTTTGCCGTGCGGGGCGGAATACTGGATATTTTTCCGCTGACGGAGGAGAATCCCGTCCGCATCGAGTTCTGGGGTGATGAAGTGGATACGGTCCGCTCTTTCGACGTGGAGAGCCAGAAATCCATTGAACAGATGGAGTTTTTGACCATCTATCCGGCCTGCGAGCTCGTCCTCACCGACGGGGAGAAAGCGGCGGGCATCGAGGCGCTGCTGGCGGAGGCGGAGAGTTTTTCGTCGAAGCTGCGGAAATCAATGAAGACTGAGGAGGCGCACCGCGCGCTCTCGCAGGCGAAGGAGCTGGCGGAGGCGTGGGGGGAGCTCGGCGAAACGGCCGGCATGGATGCATATCTGTCCTATTTTCGTGAGGAGAGGGTAGGGCTTTTGGATTATTTTGCGCCGGAGAATACCCTTTTGTTTTTCGACGAGCTGACCCGCAGCACAGAGCGGGGGCGGCAGACAGAGCTTGAGTATTCCGAGAGCATGAAGCAGCGGCTGGAGAAGGGCTATATTCTGCCGGGACAGATGCGGGAGCTGTTTTCTTATAAAGAAATCATGGCGAAGATCGGGCGCTATTCCTGTGTGTCCCTGGCGGCGCTGGACAACAAGACCTGCGGCCTTGCCCTGACGGGAGCCTTTGGCGTGCAGGTAAAGAGCGTCAGTGCCTACAACAACAGCTTTGAGCTGTTGCTTAAGGATCTGACCCGCTACAGAAAAAACGGTTACCGGGTGATCCTGCTCTCGGGCTCGAGAACCAGGGCGAAACGGCTGGCGGAGGATCTTTTAAATGAAGGGCTGAACTGTTTTTACACCGAGGATTATGACCATGTGCTTTTGCCGGGACAGATCATGGTGTGCTACGGAAAGGTGCACAGGGGTTACGAGTACCCGATTCTGCAGTTTGCCGTGATTACGGAGACGGATATCTTCGGGGGTGAGAAAAAGAAGCGGAAGCGTCACAGAACCTACGAGGGGGAGAAGATACAGAGCTTTACAGACCTTGCGGTGGGGGATTATGTGGTGCACGAGAACCACGGGCTTGGCATTTACCGGGGCATCGAGAAAATCGAGGTGGACAAAAAAATTAAGGATTACATCAAGATCGAGTACGCGGGGAATTCCAATCTCTACATTCTCGCCACCCAGCTGGAGCTGATCCAGAAGTACGCCGGAAAGGACGCGAAAAAGCCGAAGCTCAACCGGCTGGGCGGGCAGGAATGGTCAAAAACCAGGACAAGGGTGCGCGGTGCGGTGAAGGAGGTGGCGCAGGAGCTGGTGCAGCTCTATGCGGCGAGAGAAAAGCAGGACGGCTATGTCTATGGGGCGGATACGGTCTGGCAGAGAGAGTTTGAGGAGCTCTTTCCCTTCGAGGAGACGGAGGATCAGGTGCTTGCCATCGAGGACACGAAGCGGGATATGGAGAGCAAAAAAATCATGGACCGCTTAATCTGCGGGGACGTGGGCTATGGCAAGACAGAGATTGCAATCCGGGCGGCATTCAAGGCGGTGCAGGAGAACAAGCAGGTGGCTTATCTTGCCCCGACCACGATTCTTGCCCAGCAGATATACGATACCTTTGCCCAGCGGATGAAGGATTTCCCGGTGCGGGTGGAGCTTTTATGCCGTTTCCGGTCGGCGGCGGAGCAGAAGCGCACGATCACGGAGCTGAAAAAGGGGCAGGCGGACATTGTCGTCGGGACGCACCGGATTCTTTCGAAGGATGTGGAATTTAAGGACTTAGGGCTTCTGGTGATTGACGAGGAGCAGCGCTTCGGCGTGGCTCACAAGGAGAAAATCAAGCAGCTCAAGACCAACGTAGATGTGCTGACGCTGACGGCCACGCCGATTCCGCGGACGCTGCACATGAGCCTGATCGGCATACGGGACATGAGTGTTTTAGAGGAGCCGCCCATGGACCGGGTGCCCATCCAGACCTATGTGATAGAGTACAATGAGGAGCTGGTGCGGGAGGCGGTATCCCGGGAGCTGGCGCGGGACGGTCAGGTCTACTATGTCTACAATAAGGTGAGGGATATCGACGAGGTGGCGTCGAAACTCCAGGCGCTGGTGCCGGAGGCCAATGTCGCCTTTGCCCACGGGCAGATGCGGGAGAACCAGCTTGAGGATATCATGTACCGTTTTATCAACGGGGACATTGACGTGCTGGTTTCCACGACCATTATTGAGACGGGGCTGGATATTTCCAATGTCAATACGATGATTATAAGCGATGCGGACAATATGGGGCTGTCCCAGCTCTACCAGCTCAGGGGGCGTGTGGGGCGCAGCAGCCGCACAGCTTACGCATTTCTCATGTACCGCAGAAACAAGATGCTAAAGGAGGTGGCGGAGAAGCGGCTGGCGGCTATTAAGGAGTACTCAGAGCTTGGCAGCGGCTTTAAAATTGCCATGCGGGATCTGGAAATCCGGGGAGCCGGGAATCTTCTGGGAGCCGAGCAGAGCGGCCACATGGAGGCGGTAGGCTACGACCTTTACTGTAAAATGCTCCACGAGGCAGTGCGGGAGGCGAAGGGAGATGTGGTGGAGGAAAAATTTGATACCTCCGTGGACGTGAAAACGGATGCCTACATTCCTACGTCCTACATTGCCAACGAGTTCCAGAAGCTGGACATCTACAAGCGCATCGCGGGAATTGAGACGGAGGATGAGGCAATGGAGATGATCGAGGAGCTGATCGACCGCTTTGGGGAGCCGCCGAAGTCCGTGCAGAACCTGATCCGCATCGCGAGGCTGAAAAGTCTGGCGCATCACACCTATATGAGGGATATCGTGCAAAAAAGCGGGGAGATCCGCCTTGTCATGTATGAGCGCGCGAGGGTGAACGCGGCCCGCATCCCGGAGCTTTTGGCGGCCGTGCCGGGGCTGGGCTTTGTCGCGGATGCACAGAACCCGTATTTTACCTATGATCCCACGGCAGGCTTTCAGGGAAAAAATAAGGAAATTATCGAGGTGCTGGAGGAATTATTAGGAAAAATGTACTTGTTATTGTGTGACGAAAAAGACGCCCCGGCGAATGAAAATACAGAAGAAATGCACGAAAATCAAGGAATCGCAACTTAGTCCTTGCCAGTCGTCCAAAAAAGAACTATAATATTATGAGCAAATTGAGCATTTAGGAGGAACCATGAAAAAGAGACAGACAGCCTTATTACTGGCAGGAATGCTGACCGTATCCCTTATGACCGGATGCGGCGGAGTGAATAAAAATGCGACGGCTGCGAGCATGGACGGTGCCGAGGTATCCCTCGGGATTGCGAATTTTTATTGCCATTACCAGCAGGCGAGCGTGGAAGACTATTACCGCATGTATATGGGAGACGATGTGTGGCATCAGGACATGTACGGTGACGGGACGACCATGCAGGAATCCTTAAAGAATTCTGTGATGGATTCCCTCCATGATATGTATACGTTAAAGGCGCATATGGCAGATTACGGGGTAGAGCTGACAGATGCGGAGAAGACGGCGATCACAGAGGCGGCTTCTGCGTTTATGAGCGGAAATTCCAGTGATGCGGTTGGCGAGATGGGGGCGACGCAGGAGCTCGTGGAGGAGCTTTTGACGCTCTATACGATCCAGTATAAGATGTCGGATGCCGTGAAGGCAGATGCGGATATTACTGTGTCCGATGAGGAGGCCAATATGCGCGGCTATACACAGATCGAGATCCGGACGGATTCCTACACGGATGCGGATGGCAATTCTGTGGCCTATACGGAGGACGAGGCGGCCGCTTTAAAGCAGACGGCACAGGACATGCTGACCGAGCTTGCGGCGGCTGGCGCTACCATGGAGAGCGTTGCGCAGGCGCATGGCTATGAGACTACGGCGGAGACTTATGAGACATACGAGTCTGCGGAGGACGCGGAATCAGAGGAATCGGACGAGGAAGAGGATCCCATTATGGCTGCCCTTAAGGGGCTTAAGGAGGGAGAGACCTCCGGCGTGATTGAGACAGACAGCGCGCTGTACATTGTGCATGTGGACAGCGATACCGATGCGGAGGCGACGCAGAAGAACAGGGACTCGATCATTGAGCAGAGGAAGAATGAGCATTACAGTGAGGTGCTGGAGAGCTGGCAGGAGGAGGACGGCTGGCAGGTAAAGGAGAAGCAGCTTGCCAAAATCCAGTTCAAAAATTTCCTGACCATCACCGATCCGAATGCGCCTGCGGACGCGCAGCAATGAAAAAGGACAATATTGTTTTAATAGGAATGCCGGGGGTGGGTAAAAGCACCGTCGGCGTTATCCTTGCAAAGCTGCTGGGCTACCAGTTTCTGGATGCAGACCTTCTGATTCAGAGGGAGGCGGGAAAACTCCTGCGGGAGATTATTGCAGAGCAGGGTGTCGATGGCTTTATTGCCATGGAGAACCGTGTGAACGCCGCGATCTCTGCGGAGCACACTATCATCGCCACCGGCGGGAGCGTGGTGTACGGAAAAGAGGCGATGGCCCATTTGCAAAAGCTGGGGACAGTGGTGTATCTTATGGCTCCCTATCCGGTGCTGGAAAAGAGACTTGCAGATATAGAGGGAAGGGGCGTAGTGATCAGGGAAGGACAGAGCCTGCGGGATATCTATACGGAGCGGACGCCGCTGTACGAGAAATATGCCGACCTGTGTGTATCCGGGGACGACTGTTCGGTGGAGCAGACAGTAAAGAATGTTATCAATAAACTCGATTTTGGGAATAACAATCGGGCGATTAACGAATAGTATAAATAGTAGGGAATATGTGAGAAGTACTAAGATCGGTATGAGGTGAGACATGGAACAGTATGTGATCAAGGGCGGAAATCCTCTGAATGGGGAAGTGGAGATTGGCGGTGCGAAGAATGCGGCGCTGGCGATTCTGGCGGCGGCGATTATGACAGATGAGACGGTTACCATAGATAATTTGCCGAATGTCAGGGATATCAATGTCTTGCTGCAGGCCATTGAGGAGATCGGTGCAAAGGTGGATCGCGTGGATGCTCACACTGTGCGGATCAACGGCTCCTTCATTCAGAATGTCAGCGTGGATAACGAGTTTATCCGCCGTATCCGTGCTTCCTATTACCTTTTGGGAGCCCTGCTTGGCAAATACAAAAAGGCGGAGGTTGCACTGCCGGGCGGCTGTGATATCGGAAGCCGGCCGATTGACCTTCACATCAAGGGATTCCGTGCCATGGGAGCTACGGTGGACATTGCCCACGGACTGGTAGCGGCGGAGGCGGAAAACCTTGTCGGAACCCATATCTATCTGGATAAGGTATCCGTGGGAGCGACGATCAATATTATGATGGCGGCGGCCATGGCGGAGGGCAAGACGGTCATTGAGAATGCCGCCAAGGAGCCCCATGTGGTAGACGTGGCGAACTTTTTGAACAGTATGGGAGCCAATATCCGCGGCGCTGGTACGGACGTGATTCGTATTGTGGGTGTGGAGCGGCTTCATAAGACGGAATACTCAGTGATTCCTGACCAGATTGAGGCCGGAACCTTTATGTTTGCGGTGGCGGCGGCAGGCGGAGACGTCCTCGTAAAAAATGTGATTCCCAAGCATCTGGAAGCCACGACCGCGAAGCTGCTGGAGGTGGGCTGTAAGGTGCAGGAGTTTGACGATGCGGTGCGGGTGGTTTCCGACAGACGGCTGGTGCACACGCAGGTGACGACACTGCCCTACCCGGGTTTTCCGACCGATATGCAGCCGCAGATGGCGGTGCTCTTAGGGATTGCGGAGGGCACGAGCACGGTGACGGAGAGTATTTTCGAGAACCGCTTCAAATATGTCGATGAGCTGACCCGCATGGGTGCGAACATCAAGGTGGAGAGCAATATCGCGATTATCAGCGGTGTGAAGCGCTACACGGGAGCCCGGGTCAATGCGCCGGATCTGCGGGCGGGGGCTGCGCTTGTGATTGCAGGACTCGTGGCGGAGGGTATCACGGTTGTGGATGATATCTATTATATCGAGCGGGGCTATGAGAATTTCGATGGGAAAATGAGAGCCATCGGCGGGCAGATTGAGAAGTCGGCGGATGAGAAGGCTTTGCAGAAGCTGATTCTTAAAGTATCATAGGAAAAAAGAGCTGTGAAAATGGAAGACATTTTCACAGCTTTTTTCTACAGTAAGGCTTTGATATAGAGCTCCTTATCGGCGGAGGACAGGTCGAGGCAGGTATTATCGTCAAACTGGACAATGGGGCGGGAGAGCGCGCGCTGGTTGAGCATCACGATGTTGCAGCCCCTGCCGTCGCTCAGCATGACACGGTTGCTCTGGTAGGTGGTAGCAATCTGCTTCAAAAAGGTGAGAATGTAGTGAGGCTCGTATTTCTGGTAGCCATCCTTCTCGAAGTTGCTGATTACCTCGAAGGGGCACAAGGGCGCCCGGTAGGAGCGCGCCGTAGTCATGGCATCGTACACGTCTGCGATTGCAACGATCATGGCATAATTGTCAATAAAATCCAGCGTCAGGGCAGAGGGATATCCGCTGCCGTCGCAGCGTTCATGGTGCATGAGCGCCGCCTTTTTGATGCGGGAATCAAGATCCTGATTTTTAAGAACCTGATAGCCGAGTGTCGGGTGCTGGCGGATCATCGCAAACTCCTCGTCGGTCAGGGAGTCGGGCTTTTCCAGTATTTCCTCCGGAATCTTGAGCTTGCCGATGTCGTGGAGCAGCCCGGCGAGGGTCAAAACGTCCAGATCATGCGTCTCAAACTTGAGCCAGCGGCCAATCATGCGGGAAATCAGCGCAACGTTCAGGCTGTGCGCATAGACCGCATCTTTCACCGCCCGCATATTGTAGATCATGTCAAACAGCTCCGCGATGGTATTGCGGGAGAGAAACAGATCCGACACGGACACCAGAAGTCCCGAGGTGTCAATGGGCTTCTGGAGCTTGATCAGTCCCATAAAGGAAATCTTCATCTGATCAATCGCCCGGAAATAGGTCACCTGAAAATCGCGGAACTCCGAGGATGCCGCCACCTTCTGGAAGTGGGTCTTGCTCTCCTGGGCGTGCGTCCTTTGTGCCTTTACCGGCTCCTGCTTAACGGGCTCGGGGGCGTCAGGATCCGCAGGGGCTTCTCCTTCCACCGCGACGGACTCCACGCGGTACAGCTTCATTTGATTGATAAGTTGACGTGTAATCTCCGTCCCTTCGGGCGCCAGAAGCTGTCCAAGCGGCGTCAGGGCCGGCTCGGCGGTAATCATGCCGATTTCCAGTTCTTGTGGGGTTAATCTGTACATTTTCTGCCTCGTTTCTCGTTTGCTCTTACCTTATGTAAAAACACTTTATTAAAATTATAATAAACTTTGTTGAATATGTCAATAAAATGGGGCTTGACAGAGTGAATAAATAGAGTTATGGTATGGCATAGAGATTTTAAACTGAATATTGTAGCTTTTCTCTTATTCAGAGTGGTGGAGATACATAGGATCTGTGAAGCCACGGCAACCCCTGCAATGCCTCCGCAGGCAGTATTGCAACATCTGCAATGCCTCCGTAGAAGCATTGCCCTAACTGTGATGTCAGGTCACATTAGACAGGACGGTGCCAGCCTGAGCGAGAATATACGGACATCATCCGTATGCGCCCCCGGCAGGGCCGGGGATATCGAACAATAAGAGGATTTGATTATCCAGGTAATTTTATCCGCTTATTTTGTGAGCGGATTTTTTTGTATCATAGGAAAGACCTTGCTGCTGTGAAGAGCTAAAGTATATGAACTTTCCTATGATATAAAAATTGGTGCACGAGAAAGGAGAAAATCATGGAAAAACGATTATTTACTTCGGAGTCCGTGACAGAAGGACATCCGGACAAAGTGTGTGACGCAGTATCCGACGCTATTTTGGACGCCTGCCTGGAGCAGGATCCAATGAGCCGGGTAGCCTGCGAGGCGGCGAGCTGCACCGGCTTCGTGCTGGTGACGGGAGAACTCACCACCAAGGCGGTGCTTGACATTCCGGCGATTGTGCGAAAGACGGTCAACGAGATTGGCTACAACGATGCGAAAACGGGCTTTGACGGCAATACCTGCGCGGTCATGGTGGCGCTGGATCAGCAGTCCGCGGACATTGCGATGGGCGTGGACAAGGCGCTGGAAGCAAGAGAAGGCTCTCTGACGGACGAGCTGGACACCGGAGCGGGAGATCAGGGAATGATGTTTGGCTATGCGACGAACGAGACGCCGGAGCTCATGCCCTATCCGATCGCGCTGGCACACAAGCTTGCGCTGCAGCTCACAGAGGTTCGCAAGAACGGCACGCTCAAATATCTGCGCCCGGACGGCAAGACGCAGGTGTCTGTGGAGTACGATGAGGAGGGAAAACCGAAACGCTTAGAGGCGGTGGTTTTGTCCACCCAGCACGACGAGGAGATATCCCAGCAGCAGATTCACGAGGATATCAAAAAGTATGTCTTTGACCCCATCCTGCCGAAGGATATGGTGGACGATAAGACGAAGGTATTTATCAATCCGACCGGACGCTTTGTGATTGGCGGCCCCCACGGAGACGCGGGTCTGACCGGACGCAAGATTATCGTGGACACTTACGGCGGATATGCCCGCCACGGCGGCGGCGCTTTTTCCGGCAAGGACTGTACGAAGGTAGACCGCTCCGCCGCTTACGCTGCCCGCTATGTAGCGAAAAATATTGTGGCGGCAGGGCTTGCGGACAGATGTGAGATTCAGCTCTCTTACGCGATTGGCGTGGCGCAGCCCACCTCCGTGATGGTAGATACCTTCGGTACCGGAAAGCTCTCCGATGAGAGGCTGGTGGAGATTGTCCGCGAGAACTTTGATCTGCGCCCGGCCGGGATTATCCGGATGCTCGATCTGAGAAGGCCGATTTACCGCAAGACCGCGGCCTACGGTCATTTTGGACGCACGGATCTTGACCTTCCGTGGGAGGCGGTGGACAGGGCGGAGACTTTGAAAAGGTATCTGTAAATCGTCGGATTTTATAGAAAATTTAGAATAATTTACATATTTTTCCATCGGTTTTTCGCGGGGAAATGGTATAATGGGTATAGCATGTTACAGGCTATGCCCATTTTATTTCGGGAGGCAGTATGAAGATAAAGTCCAAGCTGATTATCTCCTTTTGCATTATTATATTTGTGCCGCTGGTTTTAGCGGCGATGGTCGTGGTCGCCTTTTGCAATGCGCAGGTCAATGCCATCAGGCAGACCTACGGGATCCGGAATGCAGACGCCTACAGTATCGTGAATTCGGTACAGATGTTAAACCACTATACGGCGACAGAGTTTGATGAGCTTAAGCGCGTGGCGTCGCAGGAGCCCGGCCAGCTTCGCCGTCAGGCGTATCAGGAAGCGATGAATGAGGAGCTTAAGGGAAAGTACTCCTATCTGGTGGTGCGGGCGGATGAAGAGATTGTCTACAATGGAGAGAAGGACAACAGCCGTGTGGTGAACTCTCTTCCGGCGTATGGCACGACAGAGTCCGATTCCGGCACGGGAATCTATATTGACAGCGGTGCGGGGATTCTGGTGAAGCAGGTCGATGTCCCGGAGGGGGAGGAGAAGCTGAGTGCGTTTATCATCACCACAGTCGGCAACACTGTGCCCGAGGTAAAGAGGCTTCTGCTGCAGGTGGTGCTGGCGGTGATACTGATTCTGCTGCTGACCGCGTTTATGATGATCATCTGGATTTATGGGAGTATGATCACGCCTATCAAAAAGCTGCAGGCTGCGGCGGAGAATATCAAGGAGGGCAATCTGGATTTTGAGATCGAGATGAGCAGGGACGATGCCATTGGGGAGCTGTGCGTCAGCTTTGAGGAGATGCGAAAGAGGCTGAAGGCAAACGCGGAGGAGAAGCTGAGCAATGAGACGGAGAACAAGGCGCTGATCAGCAATATTGCACACGATCTAAAGACGCCGATCACGGCGGTGAAGGGTTACGCGGAAGGAATTATAGACGGCGTGGCCAACACCCCGGAGAAGCTGGACAAATATATCCGCACGATCTACAGCAAGGCGAATGAGATGGATGCGCTCATCAACGAGCTGACGCTCTACTCCAAGATTGACACGAACCGTATCCCCTACAACTACGCGAAGCTGAATGTCTCCGAGTATTTTCAGGACTGTGTGGAGGAGATCGGGCTGGATCTGGAGGCGAAGGGCATCGGCTTTTCCTACTACAATTATGTGGAGGGAGACGTGATGATTATTGCGGATCCCGAGCAGCTGCGGCGGGTAGTGAACAATATTATAGGCAATTCTGTCAAGTACATGAACAAACAGCAGGGCTTTATTCAGATACGGATTAAGGACGTGGGGGATTTCATTCAGATGGAGCTGGAGGACAACGGCAGGGGAATCGCCCAGAAGGATCTGCCCTATATATTCGACCGTTTTTACCGGACGGATGCGTCCCGCAATTCCGCCACCGGAGGCAGCGGCATCGGGCTTTCCATCGTCAAGAAGATTGTGGAGGATCACGGGGGCAAAATCTGGGCAACCAGCAAGGAGGATGCAGGTACAATCATGTACTTTGTAATACGCAAATACGAGGAGGTTATCAATGAGTAGGATTTTGATCGTGGAGGACGAGGTGACGATTGCAGATCTGGAGAAGGACTATCTGGAGCTCTCCGGCTTTGAGGTGGAGATTGCAAACGACGGCGGGACGGGTCTGGAGCGGGCGCTGAAGGAGGATTTTGATCTGTTTATTCTGGATCTGATGCTGCCGGAGGTGGATGGCTTTGAGATATGCCGGCAGATCCGGGAGAAGAAAAATACGCCGATTCTTATGGTGTCGGCGAAGAAGGACGATATTGACAAGATTCGGGGGCTGGGTCTGGGGGCGGACGATTATGTGACGAAGCCGTTTTCACCCAGCGAGCTGGTAGCGAGGGTGAAGGCGCATCTGGCCCGCTATGAGAGGCTGATTGGCAGCAATATTGTGGAAAATGATATCGTGGAGATCCGCGGCATCAGGATTGACAAGACCGCCCGCCGCGTCTGGGTAAACGGGGAGGAAAAGCAGTTTACGACGAAGGAGTTTGACCTTCTCACTTTTCTCGCGGAGAATCCGAACCATGTGTTTACGAAGGAGGAGCTTTTCAGGGAAATCTGGGATATGGAGTCTATCGGGGACATTGCGACCGTCACCGTCCACATCAAAAAGATCCGGGAAAAGGTGGAGATGAATACGAATAAACCCCAGTATATCGAGACAATCTGGGGGGTGGGATACCGGTTTAAGCTGTGACGGCATGATTTGACGCGCGTGGAATTGTATAGGGGGAATAAATATGCGATATATGGATATGCACTGTGATACCTTAGAGCAGGCACTGGCACAAAAGAAGGAGACGGTCTGTGAGCTGCAGGGCACGATGCTGGATTTGAAGCGGCTGCGTGAGGCTGGCGCGGCAGGACAGTTTTTTGCCATGTTTTTGCCCCAGAGAGATGAGCCCGCCTGGTTTGGCATGGAGAAGATGCCCTCAGCTGACGAGCTGCTGATGCAGATGTATGGGATTTATCAAAATACGATGGAGCAGTGTGCGGATTTTGTGGCGCCTGCCCGGTCCATAGAGGAGCATAGGAAAAATGCGAAGGACGGGAAGCTGTCGGCTTTTCTCACGGTCGAGAACGGGGCGGTGGTGCAGGAAAGCATGGAAAAAATCAAAAAGCTTCACGAGATGGGAGTCTCCCTGATGACGCTGACATGGAACGATCCCAATTGCTTTGGGTACAATCATTCCTCCGACCCGGTGCAGATGGCAAAAGGGCTCACGGACTTCGGGAAGGAGGCTGTGGAGTACATGGGCGGGCTGGGAATGCTCGTGGACGTATCCCATCTGTCGGACGGCGGTTTCTATGATGTGGCGGACTGTTGCAAAAAGCCCTTTGTGGCTTCCCACTCGAATTGCCGCGCGCTCAGCCCTGCAACCAGAAATCTCACCGACGATATGATTCGGACGCTGGCGGAGCACGGCGGTGTGGCGGGAATCAATTTTGCCCCGGCCTTTGTCAATGCGGACGCAAAAGACAGCCATACCACAGTGGAGGGGCTTTGCAGGCATATTGAGCATTTTATTAAGGTCGGCGGCGAGGAGTGCGTGGGTATCGGCACGGACTTTGACGGCATCGGGGGAAGCTTTGAGATCGCAGACTGTACGGGCATGGAGCTTTTGTTCGACGGGCTGCACCGCAGGGGACACAGCGGCAGAGTGATAGAAAAGCTGGCGTTTAAGAATGTGGAGCGGGTCATCGCGGATGCGATGAAATCCGCTTATGTATGAAAATACTGAAAAATAAGACGGTTTATTGTGCACTTTTTCGACGCAATATGCCAAAACTGTACTTTAGTACTATACAATATTTATAAAAACAAATAATAAAAATTGTGAAGTTTGTGCACACTTCTTCGCCGGGACATGCTATTATACTACTTGTAAAACCCCCAATACATTATATAGTTTTTGCTATACCCCATAGTAAAAATACCTTCTCCTAAAAAGGCGGCGCGAGCTGCCTTTTTACTTTATATGGATTCCTGCTGGGAGCAATTCCCCGTAGCGCTTCCGGGGGGGAAGCGTTATAATGAAAATAGAACGCTTGTTGGGGGTCATCATGCAGAAGAAAAAAGCAGTTAAAATTATAGGGCTGATATTGGCCGCGCTCTTTGTGCTGTATACGGTTTTTATCTATTTTCTGGTCAGTGCCTGCCTTGTGCCGTCCTTTATGAGCAGGCTGGACGCCTTTGAGGAAATTACAGTTATGAGCTATGCCGAACAGGTACATACCCCGGATATCGGGGAGAACCGCCAGATGGCGCTGGACGATACGGGGGCATGGCTTAAGGAGGTAAAGGGGCAGAAGCATTCGCTGGAGTCGGAGGACGGATACAGGCTTGTGGCGCAGGAGTTCTTTGCGGAGGAGGAGAGCCATAAATGGGTCATGCTCCTGCACGGCTACACGGGCTGGAAGGAGGAAATGTACCAGTTCGCCTATTGGTATTACGGGCAGGGCTACCATGTGCTCGCGCCGGATCTGCGCTGTCAGGGAGAGAGCGGGGGAGACTTTATCGGTATGGGGTGGACGGATCATTTCGACTGTGAGCTGTGGATAGAATATATTTTAGAGCAGGATGAGGACGCCGATATTGTTCTGCACGGACAGTCCATGGGCGCTTCGACCGCGCTGATAATGACCGGGGACGAAGAACTGTCGGAGCATGTGCGGGCGGTGGTCTCGGACTGTGCCTACACGGACGCCTACACCATGTTTGGAGATAAGATTACAAGCTGGTTTGGCCTGCCCCCGTTTCCTTTTGTGGATTCCGCCTGCCTGATGCTGCGGCTGCGCGGGGGCTACAATCTGCGGGATGCCTCCGCAATCGATGCAGTGGCCAAAAGTGATACGCCGACGCTTTTTATCCACGGCAGCAGGGATGCGCTGATCTCTGTGAATATGTCCTATGAGTTATATGAGGCGGCAGCGTGTGAGAAGGAGCTTTTGATTGTGGAGGGAGCCGGGCACGCCCAGTCGCAGGACAAGGATCCGGAGGGCTATTATGGGGCGATTCAGGAGTTTCTGGGAGAACAGGGATTATAATATACAAAAAGGGAGACAGTTATGAAAAAGCATTTGAAAATTGTGTGTGTGATTCTGGCGGTATTGCTGGCGGTCAGTCTGGGCTTTATCGGCTTTACTGCTTTTTTCGGGGGAGACAGTCTGTTTTGGACGACGTATTTACAGTCCCCTTCTGAGCTCTACACGATGGAGTCCGGGATTCTCTATAATGACTTAGAATTTCGGGAAGGGGAGGACTATCGCTTTACCTACGATTTTTCCAGTGAGGACTATGAGAAGCTCCGCAGCCAGTACCGGCTTGAGGAGCTTGCACAGACCGGAAGCGAATTTGAGCGGGCGAGGAATCTGATGAATGCGTTTGCCGGACGGCTGACACATAAAGGTGATTACGACAACCATGTCCCGATGCGCGCGCTGGAGCTTTTGGAGTACAGTCTGGACAACAAAAAGCAGGGCATCAACTGCCGGAGCAAGGCGCAGATTTTAAACGAGATGTGCCTGTCTCTGGGGATTTATGCGAGAAAGGTGTGGATTATGCCGAATTCTGTTTATGACAATGACTGTCATGTGGTGAATGAGGTATGGGATTCGGCTGGGCAAAAGTGGGTGATGCTGGATATCACCAATAATACCTACTGGGTGGACAGTGAGGGGAATCCGCTCTCCATTTTAGAGATACGGGAGAAGGCCGCAAAGCAGGAATTTTGTACTCCCATCGATGCGGGGAAGCCGGAGACAGAGCCGGAGAAAGCCTTAAATGACAATTATGGTAACTTTTTGTACATTGTGAAAAACCTGGTCTATATGCAATACTGCGATACCTATACGACGGAGGAATCGGAGAATTTCTATATCTTATTTCCCAGGAATCTGGATACAGAGTATGAGTACATCATCTCCCGGGAGGCCGTGGAGGCGGCGCCGGAATGAGAGTCTGAGGATAAATAGTGAAAACATATGGATTTTTAAATATATCTATGTATAATAAAAGAAAATAGGCGATGTATTTTATGGAAAACAATAAAGAATTAGAACAAGCAAAGAAAAGGATGGAAAAAATCTATATTACGGATATTGCAATAGAGAAAGTACCCTATATCCAATATAAAAATCTTTCAGAAAAACAGAATTTGATTATGTAGCAGTTGGCAAGGGATGTGTTGTCGTTATCCAAAGAATTCAATGATAGCAATGAAGTGGCAATTATTTGTGATATTGATGCAGATATGCCGTTAGATGAATATGGAATTAGTTATGGAACGGAGCATAGTGTACAAATAACATCGGATACATTGTCAAATCATATATTGACATCGGCAGACAGCGTATCGGTGGTAGTTCTGCACAACCATCCCTCATCACAGACATTTTCGCTTGAGGATATACGTTTTTTTCTGGTTTATTCCACAGTGGCTGTTATAACCGTGGTATCAAATCAGGGAACGGTTCATTATTTGTATAAGGATAGGCAATATGATTTTCATAAGGCGTTTGCCTTGTTTAAGAAGGTTGCTGTAAAGGTAACTGAGAATCTTACAGTAAAGGAATACTATGATCTGGCACTTTCTTTTTTGAAGCAGTGTGGAGAGGTGGGTTTATTTTATAAATGAAAGGAGATTTGGAATGAGAGAAGAAGGTTATCTAAACGATTTATATTATGAGGAAAGAGCAATGCGTCTTATTCTCCCCAATCCATTTCAAAAGGAAGACGAGCAGGCATTAGAACAAAGCAGGATGAAAAACCGGGAAATGATAATGGCAATTAGAAAAAAGCAAGAGGGAATGGCGTTCCATGAAGCTTCTGAGTAGTCGAATTATTAGGGTGTGCTATGAGGCGCACTTGAGATAATAATGATTGCGCATTTTCCCCAGTTCGGCTAAAATAAGAAATAGGTGTAAACTGGAAATCGGCAAATCATGGAAAGGAAGAGAATTATGGAAAAAGCAAAGGTATATTTCAGCAGACAGATTACTCCCGAGGCGGTGCTTGCGTTGTATGACAGGCTTGGAGCGTCCCTTCCGGGACGGGTGGCGGTGAAGCTGCATTCCGGCGAGGTGGGGAATCAGAATTTTATCCGGCCTTCATTCTGGAAGCCGATGATCGACCGGGTGCATGGCACGATCGTGGAATGCAATACTGCCTACGAGGGGAAGCGGGATACGACAAAGGATCACTGGGAGACCATGAAACTCCATGGCTGGACGGACATTGCAGAGGTGGATATCATGGACGAGGAAGGTGAGCTTGAGCTCGCCATTCCGTGGGGAAAAACGATACAGAAAAACTATGTGGGCGGTCATATGGCAAACTATGATTCTATGCTGGTTTTGACCCATTTTAAGGGGCATCCCATGGGAGGCTTCGGAGGAGCGCTCAAGAACATTTCCATCGGTATCGCTTCCAGCCATGGCAAGGCTTATATCCACGGCGCGGGCAAGGTGGAGGAGATCTGGACCTCCGACCATGACCAGTTTTTGGAGTCCATGGCGGATGCGGCTTCCTCGGTGGTGGAATATTTCAAGGGAAATATGGCGTTTATCAATGTGATGGCGAATATGTCCGTGGACTGCGACTGCTGTGCGGTGGCAGAAGATCCCTGCATGAAGGATATCGGTGTGCTGGCGGGGCTTGACCCGATCGCACTGGATCAGGCGTGTCTGGATCTGGTATACCAGTCGAAGGATACGGGACGCGACCATCTGCTTGAGCGAATCGAGTCGAGAAACGGCGTTCATACGGTGGAGGCTGCGGATGCGCTGGACTTTGGCAGCAGGGAGTACGAACTGATAGAAATATAAGAGGAAACACTATGAATGTTTTTTTAGTTGATTTTGAAAATGTCAACTCGTCGGGGCTGAATGGGATCAGCGCGCTGGAGGCAAGTGACCGGATTGTGATTTTTTACAGCGAGAATGCGGACAGCATGACCTTCGATCTCCATGAGCAGATCAACAGCTCCAGGGCTCAGATCTCTTTTCAGAGAGTGGACGTGGGGCGGAAAAACGCGCTGGATTTTCAGCTCGCCACCTATCTCGGCTATCTGGTCTGTGAGAATGAGAAGGAGAACCGCAGAGTCCGCTATTATGTGGTCACAAAGGACAGGGGCTATTCCAGTCTGGTGACATTCTGGACGAAGCGCGGCATTGAGATTGTACTGGCGGGGAGCCTTGCAAGCAGCAAGATCGTGGAGGACGAGAAGTCCGAAAAGCCCGCAGAGGACAAGAAAGCGAAGCAGGAGAAGTCCGAAAAGCCCGCAGAGGACAAGAAAGCGAAGCAGGAGAAGTCTGAAAAGTCCGCAGGGGACAAGAAAGCGAAGCAGGAGAAGTCCGAAAAGTCCGCAGGGGACAAGAAAGCGAAGCAGGAGAAGTCCGAAAAGCCCGGCAAAAAGGGGAGCAAAAAGAAGGACGAGAACCCGGAGCAGAGGCAGCTGCGCATTCAGGTGGAGGAAGCTGTGCCGGACAAGGATGTGGTGGATCTTGTGGTGAGTTATATTCAGAAGTATAAGACCAAGACGGGCATCAGCAACGCGCTGGCGAAGGAGTTCAGGGACAGCCGGAAAGCCAGCGAGATCTACAAGAGCATCAAGCCGCTGATTGCGGATAAAAAGGGTCAGTAGCTTTACGGAGGCGGGAAGGAGCGGTCAGCTTTTCCCGCCCTTCTCTTTTTCGAGCGTTTTCTGGAAAGCAAGCATGTCGGAGGTGATTTCCTTACTCAGAAGCAGCAGGCAGATCAGATTCGGAACAGCCATCAGTGCGTTTGCAATATCCGAGAAATTCCATACCAGCTTTAAGGGCTGGGTGCAGCCGGCATAGACGGTGAGGGAGAACAGGAGGCGGTAGAGCATGTTGTAGCGATGCGTGCCGGAGAGATATTCCCACGCCTTTTCCCCATGGTATTCCCAGCCGAGAATGGTGGAAAAGGCGAACAGTGCGATGCCGATGGCGACGAGCCGTCCCCCGGGTGCGCCGAGCGCGCTCTGAAAGGCGGCAATTGTCAGGTCAGAGCCCTCAAGGAGTTTTCCGGTTCCGTCCGTCATGCCCAGCACCCCGGAGGAGGCGATTGCCAGCCCGGTAATCGTGCAGACCACGAGCGTATCCCAGAAGGTTCCGGTCATATTGATATAGCCCTGCCGTACCGGATCGTCGGTGGAAGCGGCGGCGGCGGAGATGGCCGCGCTTCCCATGCCTGCCTCATTGCTGAATACGCCGCGGGCGACGCCGTAATGCAGGGCGTTTGCCATGGAGGCGGTGATGGAGCCGCAAAGCCCGCCCCCGACGGCGCGGGGCGAGAATGCCATTCGAAAGAGCGTGAAAAGTTCTGCCGGGAGCCTTTCGATGTTGCAGACAATCACGATAAGGCCGCATACCGCGTAAAAGCCCGCCATCAGGGGGACGACGATGGAGGATATTCTGGAGATGGCCTGTATGCCGCCCACCACGATGAAAAGAACCAAAACCGTGAGAATGAGCCCGGTTGCCCCGTGAGGGATTGAAAAGGAGGCATACATTGCGGCGGAGATGGAATTGCCCTGCGTCATGTTACCGATTCCGAAGGAGGCAAGGACGGCAAAAAAAGCGAAGAGTCCACCCATTGCCGCGCCGAGCCTTTTATTTTTTACCGCCCGTTTCATGGTGTACATGGGACCGCCGCTCATCTCCCCCCTGGCGTTGATGCTCCGGTATTTGACCGCCAGCATACACTCGCTGAATTTTGAGGCAAGCCCGAAGGCGGCGGATATCCACATCCACACTAAGGCGCCGGGGCCTCCGCCCACCATGGCGGTCGCCACGCCGACAATATTTCCGGTGCCGATGGTGGCGGCTAAAGCGGTGGTAAGGGCAGAGAAGGGGGAGACGTCCCCCGTCCCCGGCGCAGACTGTCGTGCCTGCCGGCTTAAAGAGCTTTTGACTGCGTAGCCCAGATTGCGCCATGGGAGAAAGCGGGTGCGGACAGTCAGATAAATTCCGGTTCCCATCAAAAGGGCGAGCATGACGGGTCCCCAGACAATATCGTCGATGGCCTGCACAGCGCCGCTTATTTTTTGCATATCCATAATCCTGTTTCCTGCCGCTTTGTTTTCCTTTTTTCTATACTATTTGTCCATAGGTTGAAATATGAGAATTAAATGTGGTATAATCTGTTAAGCCATTGCAGGGGCTGCCACATGAAGGAGAGCGGGTATGAAAAGACTTTTGACGCTTGATAGAGAGGATTATACACCGGAGATGCCGCTGCGCGTGAAGTATTCCACGAGAGCTGTGATCCAGCGGGACGGCAGGATAGCCACCCAGCATGGAGCCAGAGGGGATTACAAGCTTTTGGGGGGCGGCGTCGAGGAGGGCGAGAGCCTGCACGCGGCGCTGTGCCGGGAGGTGCAGGAGGAGTCGGGGCTCATTGTGGTTCCGGAGAGTATCAGAGAGCTTGGTGAGGTGCTGGAGAAAAGGCGCGACCTCTTTGTGCCGGAGGAGATCTATGAGTGTCATTCGATTGTGTTTTCCTGCGGGGTGCTGGACAGGATGACGGAGACTAAAATGACGGAGAGCGAGATCGCGGCAGGCTACCATCTGGACTGGGCCACGCCGGAGGAGTTTCTTGCGGGGAACGCTCCTTTTTGTGAAAGCCAGGTCTGGAGCTATCGGGAGATGGAGTTGGTCCGGCTGCTGCTGGAGAGTGGAGAGATTAAGGTATGATGGACAAGAAAAAGTTGAAAAGCGTTATGCTCGAAAAGAAGGGCGAAGCCCCCACGGATCCGAAGCTGACGCTGGACGTAAAAAATCCTGAGGTGGAGGCACAGATGCGGGCCTATTCCACGGAAAAGACTGAGGAGAGCCTCAGTCTGCTCATTACAAAGCTGCGGGAGGCAAGGCTGTTAGTTCCCGCGGCGCTCAACGGGAAAAAACAGCCGGTGCCCTGCGTCCTGAAGGCTCCCACCGGGGAGATGCTCTTTCCGGTGTACACCAGTAAGGAGCAGATTCCCGCAGAGCCGAAGAGTCCTGTGATCATCAATATGCCCTTCCTTGCGGTCAACCGGATGGTGGCAAGACCCGGGGCAAATGCGACGGGAATCGTTATCAACCCCTTTACGAATAATCTGGTGTTCAGGGAGCCCCTGGTGAAGAGGATTGAGGAGGTGGAGAGCCGGAGACAAAAAGGCAGGGGGAAGACTGTGGAGCTCACGCCGGAGCAGTATACGGCATTTGAGCGCAGACAGTTTGAGACAAAATTTTTACCCCGGAGACTTTTTGAAAATGGAAAAGAGCTGTTTGAGACGCTCTGTGAGAAAAAGGAGGCCTGCATCGATGAGCTGTTTGAGGAGAGCTACCAGCAGAAGCGGATGTATCCCTATCTGCCGGAGGATTTTTCCGTCATGGTGATGCATATATCCGGGGAGCTGCAACTGGTGCGGGTGGATATGCCGGGAAAAATAGAGCCGGGAGCCTGCCACCGGGTATATCTCGCATGGAATGAGGCCTTGGGCTCCGGACGTTATTTTACGGTGGAGCAGGCGAAGGAGAAGGGCGTAAAGCTCTTAGGCGAGATTGGCGGAGACGGGAAGGCTGTCAGTCACGGAGAGTCCCCGGTGGAGGGGGCGGAGCTGCAGAGGATTATTGATATTATAAAAGGAGAGAGTGCTCTATGAAAGATTTTCTGAGAAAAATACGGGCGGATTTTCTGTTTTCGTCTGTCCTTTGTATTCTGTTGGGAATTGTGTTCATTGTCTGGAAGGACGGTGTGATTGACGTGATTGGGACGGTGCTGGCAATCGGTCTTGTCGTGGTCGGCGCGGTCTATCTGAGCAGCTTCTTTCTGAACATTGTGACCAACGGCTTGTCGGTGCTTATGGGTGTGGTGGTGCTGGCGGTGGGAATCTGGTTTTTAATCCAGCCCTCGGTGATCGTCAGCCTGATTCCCATTGTCATCGGCGTGGTGCTGGCCTTTCATGGCGTCCGGGGCTTAAAGGAGACACTGGATGCGAAGAAAAATGGTCTGGGCTCCTGGGGTTTTAACCTTGCATTGTCGGTTCTGGAGATTGTCTTTGGCGCGGTCTGCATCTTTGATGCCTTTGGCGTGATGGAAAAAGCTGTGGCTGTGGTCGGTGTTCTTCTGGTGCTCGGCGGCCTGTCAAATATCTGGATTGCAGCGTCGGCCACACATGCGGCGCGGGATTTCGAGAGGCGCAACGCCACGGTGGACGTGGAGTTTGTGGAGGACGACCATGAGACAGATGGAATTTAAGATGGAGCGGCCGGGGCTGACAAAGGTGGGGGATCATCTTGCTGTTACAGAGAGCAGGCTCCCCACCTCTTACTATTACACGCTTGAACATGCCATTGCCATGTCCGGCAACTATGAGGTGGGCGAGCGCCTGAAAAGCCGGGAGGGAGACGTGGTGGACGTGAAGGAGACAGAAAAAGGTTTTTTTGTAACCATGGAATTTGATGAGTAGAACAGGGCTGTCTTTCTACTTGTTTCTATATGCATCCGGCACAGAATACCCGTAGGACACAAGCCTTTCCACATAATCTTTATTCTGCAGCCTTTTTTGTGACTCTTCCATATATTTTTGATTGATTCTGTCTTCATAGCCTGTC
The DNA here is from genome assembly GCA_023663685.1 of Blautia sp. Taxonomy (GTDB): domain Bacteria; phylum Bacillota; class Clostridia; order Lachnospirales; family Lachnospiraceae; genus Roseburia. The sequence continues at coordinate 816,517 of JAMPHB010000001.1, read as the reverse complement.
AGCTGCCTCAGTAAAACAACGGCGCACCCGATTGTCCCGACAGCGCCCACTATGACGCAGCCCAGCAATCTTGTCGGATAATGGCCATATAAAGATGACATATAATAAAGAATTCCCGCACACACAATGCTAAACAATAAAAATCCAAAGAATCCAAATATGTAAAGTTTTTTGTTGTTGGCCCGCGGGTCGAAGCCGTCAATGGCAACTTCGCGCCAGCGCTTATCTAAAAATTCGCATTTACAGCCGGGGCAATTTCTGATTGGGCTTCCATACACCCATGCATTACAGTTTTCGCGGATTTTTTTGCCACATTTGGGACAGTTGCTTTCAACATAAGCCATTGCTGTTTTCTCCTTTTTGAATTGATGTGGTTGATTTATGCCAATTGCATAACCTCAGATTCAATCTCTTTCAATTCTTCCAGTGATAATGTCGGAATACACTCCGCAATATCATCAAGCGTCATCATTCCTTTTTTCCTTTGCAAAACTCCCGAAGCGTTTCCGTTTTAGCGACACGGCGTCTGCCATAAAGGACAATCAGCTGCCCCTTTTCTTCTTCATAATTTATCCTGTAAGAATTTCAGCTCTGCCTCTCTGCCTATAAACATAAAGCACCTCCGGATAATGCCTAATCCTGATTCACTGAATCCTGATTTAATATTATCATACTCACCTCCAATGAAAAAATCAAGGGGATATTCAAAAGTCAGAAAATTTCCAATCTGAAAGCATTTCAATCCGTTCTTTCCGCCTGATTTATATTGTGTTATAATGTTTTATGTGATTATGTTTCCCTTGAAAATCATCAAATTACAGTCAGGATTTGGAGGATCAGAATGGAAAGGCCAATTACAACGCTATTTATGCTTATGTCTGTTGACGGAAAAATCAGCACAGGCGCAACAGACAATTTAGATGTGGACAAGGATTTCCCTAAAATTGCGGGTGTTCAAGAAGGACTGCACCAGTATTATGAGATAGAGCAGACAACCGATTTATGGTCGCTTAACTCCGGCAGGGTTCAGGCGAAGATGGGCGTTAATACAAAGAAAATGCCGGACAAAACACAGGTTTCTTTTGTGATCGTTGATAACAACCATCTAACCGAATATGGTATTCGCTATCTGTGCGCCCTGTCAAAAGAATTTGTGCTTGTCACATCCAATACAGATCATCCAGCTTTTCAGGTGAACGAAAATAACCTTCACATTATCTGTCAAAGAGAGCTGTCTTTGACGGATGTCCTTATAAAACTCAAGTCGGAATATGGCTGTCAAAGGATTACCATACAAACCGGCGGCACATTAAACGGGTTGTTTCTTCGGGAGAAGCTGTTTGATTATATCGATATTGTCGTTGCCCCTGTTTTAATTGGCGGCAAGGATACATCCACCCTGATTGACGGAAAATCTCTGCTGTCAGACAGCGAATTATTACACTTGGGAGTGTTGGAATTGCAGGAGTGTATGGTTTTGGAGAACTCATATCTTAGATTGCGCTATAAAGTGATTCGCTGACAGCTTCCAGTATCTGGAGTTGGAAAATTGTCTGGCAATGGGAAATGAGTATTCAACAGCTTTTGGTGCTGGCAAATATGGAAAGCTATCATGCAATTTTGATTGAGAAGGACAAGCGATAGGAAAATGTCGATTACTGATACGATAAACGAACAATAAATATCAGGATTGCTTTTTCGACACAAGCACTGGAAATATGCGCCTGCATTTGCTATAATAAAAAGCGATTGTAAGTTACCGGCAAATACGAGGTGTCCTATGAATTCGAGAAAGCATAAAAAAGCGAATGATAACAACAGCGAGCTGGAGCTTCGCGTTCTCCTCGAGAACGAGGAGGAAGCGAATCTCTACGCGGTGAAGTGTCTGGCGGTTTGCGCCGCGGTTGGCGCGGCGTCATGGATTTTTAACCTTCTGGGAATTTTTATTGTTCCGGCGGGCATCATGAATGTCGGAATGCCGATTATGATCGCCTGTCTGTTGCTGCCTGCGCTCATATACAAGCTGGTGGGCGGCAAGCCCGGCTGGGTCAAATTCGTGGTTCTGATCTGCGGCATTCTGGGCATGTTCATTCTGTCGAGCGCGATGCCGAAGCACGGCGTTCTCGCGTGGGCGGTGCCGATTACCATAAGCTGTCATTATTACTCCAAAAAGCTGACGCACCTTTCGCTGGCCGCATCCTGGGTGTTTTTTTCGGCGTCCGTATTCCTGGGGATGCTCTTTGGCGAGGCGGATCTGAACATGTTTGCTCCGGCCGTTGGATTTCAGGGGGTTCTCGAGGAGCAGGCGTATTACAATGCGACGCTTTACTCAGGCCCGCCGCGCCATCTCACGGCGCAGATGGTACGCGAGACCGCGCTTTTCTTCGTATTGCCGCGCGCCTTCATTCTGCTCGGGCTCTCCTCCATATGTACAACTGTCGCGGGACGGACGCGCAAGCTTTTGGAAAGGCAGATCAGGGACAGCGAGGAGCGTCAGCGCATCTCGACGGAGCTGGACGTCGCGACGCATATTCAGGCGGACATGCTGCCGCGCATTTTCCCGGCTTTCCCGGAGCGGCAGGAGTTTGACATTTACGCGACCATGAACCCGGCGAAGGAGGTCGGCGGCGATTTCTACGATTTCTTTATGGTGGACGAGCGGCATCTTGCCATCGTGATTGCCGATGTATCGGGAAAAGGTGTTCCCGCCGCACTTTTTATGGTGATCGGCAAGACGCTCATCAAGGATCACACGAAGCCGGGCGCGGATCTCGGCGAGGTATTCACGGAGGTCAACGAGCTGCTCTGCCAGTCCAACAACGAAGGACTCTTCATCACGGCATTTGAGGGCGTGCTCGATCTGGTGACGGGGGAATTCCGCTTTGTCAATGCGGGGCATGAGATGCCGTTTCTCGCGAGGAAGGGCGGTGTGTACGAGCCGCATAAGCTGCGCGCCGGATTTGTACTTGCAGGCATGGAAGGGATGAAGTATAAGAGCGGACAGATACAGCTTGCGCCCGGAGATAAGATTTTCCAGTATACAGACGGTGTGACGGAAGCGACCAATGCCGAGCATGAGCTCTACGGAATGCAGCGCCTGACAGATGTTCTTGTGAAAAACAGCGGACAGGCGCCGTCTGCGCTGCTTCCTGCCGTGAAAGCAGATATCGACCGCTTTGTCGGCGATGCGCCGCAGTTCGACGATATCACGATGCTGTGCGTGGAATATTTAAAGCCGATGCAGATAAATCAGGGAAACGCGGATTAAAGCGTTTCCCTGCTGTGTCTCAGATGTCGTTCCAGCTGATCGCGCTGTCGGTCTTTTCGGTCTCCAGCTGCGCGCGCACCTTGTCGAGCAGAATGTCCTCGTCAATCGGCTTAATGACATAGTCCTTTGCGCCTCCCGCAACGGCCCTGATCACATGATCCTTGTCGTTGCTCGAGGTGAGGAAGATGACCGGAACATCCTGCAAATGCTCCCGCTCTTTAATCATCTTGAGCATCTCATAGCCGTTGATCTCCGGCATGTCAATGTCCAGAATAATCAGGTCGGGCGTTCGTTCCTTTAAAAACTGCAGGGCGCGTCTTGCACCGGAAAATGCGTGCAGATCGTATTGTTCACCCAGCACTTTTGTCAGCATCTTCAGAATGATGCCGCTGTCGTCTACCGCTACAATTTTCTTCTTAAAACTCATCTCGTTTTCCTCCATTTTCATTTGCCAGGTATGTAATGGCTGAACGGGCATAAAACTATTCCCGCAGCAGGGCGATCGCTTTATCCTCGTCAAACTCGTCCTCGAGAGCAATCAGCGCGCCCTTAATGCGTGCGTGCATGTCCGGCTCCAGCGGACTTTTGATCCACTCCCGGAGCAGCCCGGCAGCCTGCTCCGTCTCGAAATCGTCCAACAGCGCCGCAGCCCGCTCCAGGTCGTCGCGCGACAGCTCCAGCAATGCGCCGTTTTCCGCCGCATCGTACTTTTCATCGCAACGGCCGCAGCGGTCAAGATATGCATGAAAGCCCTCAAGTGTGCGGTTCCAGACGGCGAGCAGCTTGTCCCAGTGTACCTGTACATAGGATAAATCCCCCGCCTTGCTCTGCATCTCGTGCTCGTATGCGAGGTCGGCGAGCGCATCTGCGCCGAGCGTCCGCGCGTTGCCCTTGAGTCCGTGTACCCAGATCGCATAATCCTTTAAATTCTGTTCGGCGATAAACTGCCGCATCGTCTCCTGTTTGCCCTGCTCCCGCACGAACATGCCCGCGAGTTCCGTGTATATTTCCGCGTCGCCCTTGGCGTGTGACAGTCCGTTTGCGACGGAGATGCCGTAGTCACTGAGGTCAACGTCCTCCTTTACCGCCGGCTCTTCGTGCCCGCGCACAGAAGCCGTGCTGCGGCAAATCAGCCGCCCGGGGAGATAGTCCGCTACCGTCTGCTCCAGCAGGTCACCGTCGATCGGTTTTGTCAGGAAATCGTCAAAGCCCTCCTGCAGATACATCTCCTTTGCACCGGAAATCGCGTTTGCCGTCAGCACGATGACCGGCGTCTGCCCGTTCGGGGAATCTGCAAGCTCCTTCATCGCATGGAGTGTCTCGATCCCGTCCATATCCGGCATCATGTGATCCATAAATATGATGTCAAAATGCTCCTTTTCTATGAGAGCGAGTGCATTTTTGCCGGAGTCCGCCGCTGTAATTTTCATCTTCGTGCGCTTGAGCAGAGACTGGAAGACAATCCGGTTCATCTCATTGTCATCCACGACGAGAACGCTCGCCTCCGGCGCTTCAAATGCCTGCTGTCGCTGCGCCCGGTTCTGCTCCTGCCTGCTTTTGATCTCGTCGAAGCTTCCGACAGGATCGGCGCACACGATGCGCTGCGGGATTGTAACGGTAAAGGTGGAGCCCCTGCCGTACTCGCTCTCGACCTTCATATCGCCGTCCATCAATTTTAACAGGGACATTGTGATGTTCATTCCGAGGCCGGTGCCCTCGATGTTGCGGTTTTTCTCCTCGTCAAGCCGCTGGAAGCTCTCGAAAAGCTTCCCCATATCCTCCTTCCGGATGCCTGTGCCGGTGTCCTTCACGGACAAAATCAGGTTCAACTGTTCCCCGCCGGTTCGCTCATATGCGGCGTGCAGCCCAATGCTTCCCTGCGGTGTATACTTGACCGCATTCGTGAGGAGATTGGTCACAATCTGTTTGATGCGCACATCGTCGCCGAACAGCTTCTGCGGCATCGTCTCATCCAGCGTAAAGGTGAGCGACAGGCCTTTGTCCTGCGCGCGCAGGGCGATGATGTTCCACAGATCCAGCAAAAGGTCTGCAAACGGGTATTCCACCGGCACGATCTCCATCTTGCCGGACTCAATCTTCGACATATCCAGAATATCGTTAATCAAAAAAAGGAGCGTTTTTCCCGAGCTTTGAATATTCGCCGCGTAGGAGAGAAGCTGCTCGTCGGTACACTCCCGCAAGATCATTTCGTTCATGCCGAGCACCGCGTTGATCGGCGTCCGAATCTCGTGCGACATGTTTGAGAGAAAAAGGCTTTTTGCCTCGTTTGCCCGGATGGCCTCGTCCTTCGCCTTTTCGTATTCTTTATTTATCTTCTCAATCCGCTCGAGTGCGATCCGTGCGTCGCGCAGCTCGTTGAGCGCGGTCACATCGTCCATCACCACGACGACGGATTTCTCGCCGTCGCTCTGGATATAGCTTGTCGTGAGAAGCAGCTTCCGGGGCTTGTCCGCGAGGAGGTAATCGACCGTCTTGTTCCGCACTTTCTCCTTTTCGTAAATCGTGTCGAGAATGACCTCGTTGAAGTCGTCCGTCCCCTCCTTCATCAAAAAGACGTTGATGAACGAATTGCCGATATCCTCCTGCGTGAGCCCGAGCATCTGCTCCGCCGCAGGGTTTAACAGCGTGATCTTCCCGTTCATGCTGATGACCATAATACCCTCGAAAGAATTCGTTACAATCTCGCGGTATAAATCATTACTTCTGATTTGCTCTGACATAATTCTCCTCGTCTCACAGATCCTTGCGAATCCGCAGAATGTTTTTGCCGTCCTTGTATTCGTATGTAATTTCGCTCATATTTTTCTTCACGATATAAATTCCCAGTCCGCCGGGTTCCCGCTCCTCTGCGGACAGCGTCACATCCGGATCCTCCTTTGCGAGCGGATCGTAGGGAACTCCCTGATCAATAAATGTGATCACAACGGAGAGCGGTTCTTCGAGCACCTCCACGCGCACCGTCGCAGGGCCGGTTCCCGGGTGGTACGCATAGTGGACGATATTGCTGAACAGCTCGTCGATTGCGATATCTATCTGCGCCTGCGCTTTCATCGGGCATTCAAGCTGCTCAAGCTGCTCGTCCACAAAATCCGTGATGAGCGGAATGCTTTCCAGCGTCGCATCAACTGTCATTTCTTTCATATGCAGCCTCCAGATTTATTCTATGTTGAGAACATCCAAAAATCCCGTCACCTCAAAAACCTCGTGGATGGTCTCGTTCACATTGCAGATTACCAGCCCGCCGTTCCCCTTTTTGAGAAACGCCTTGTGCGCCGCTAAAAGCACGCGCAGCCCCGCGGACGAGAGATATTCCAGATCCGCAAAATCCAGAATCAGCTTTTCGGCGCTGTCGATGCCTGCGTTGATCTCCTGCTCGAGCTGCGGAGCCGTGTTGGAATCCAGACGCCCGGCCGGCAAAATCGTAATCTCGTTTCCGTTTTCCTTTTTTTCAATGGTCATTTCCGAATCCTCCCTGCTTATTTTTACAAACTTCCCATACCTTTTCCAATTTCCCGGATTCATAGAAAGATACATATAAAATCAGGGAAAGATGTGTGTTCTTTATATATTATATCATCTGGGATGCCGGATTGTCAAAAGATATAGAATTGCGAGTGTGTTTGTGGTAAAATAAGTTACAATTCAGCGTCCAGCCATAGCTTTACGCATTTGATGTCATATCTTGTAAAAAACTGTCGCTATGGTAGAATATACATGAGTGTTACCAAAACGGTAGCGGTTCGCCTTTTGCCAAATGAGTACATTTGAGAGCT
>JAMPHB010000001.1:720067-809355 GCA_023663685.1 Blautia sp. | reverse complement strand
AGTGTACCTCACTTTAGAATAAAAATAAAGTGCGTAAGTTTTGGTTACCGGTAACATACACACTTTATATTACACTCCCGGCATTCCATATATACCGGCCGCCCGCCGGAAGGGTTGGGATCTATTTCTTCACATATACCGTCGTCTTGAATTTCAGGGTAATTCCCTCAAGCTTTACCTTCGTCGTGATGACGGCAGTTCCTGCCTTCTTTGCCGTAATCTTTCCCTTTTTGCTCACGGTAGCGACCTTTTTGTTGCTGGATGTGTAAGTGATCTTCGCTTCTTTTAAATCAATGTATTTGCAGACTCCTGCCTTCTTCACACTGAGCTGCTTTGTCTTGCCCTTCCCAAGCGTGAGGCTTGTCTTCGAGATGGACAGCTCGCGCTCGAAATCCTGCTGCATCCAGAATTTCGTCTCATCATCCGGCAACATTCTATGGTCTGTGGAAATTGCTTCCAGCGTGATGTCAAAGTATGTATGGCGTGGCGCTTTTTTCTCGGAATACACTCCGTTCCGGTATTGATTGTAGGAATCCCATGTGGTATCTAATATAACCCAGCGGCCGTCCACATACGCTTCATTCCATGAATGCGCAGCTCCGGCAGTTCCGTAAACCTCAATGGTCGGGATTCCGAGCGCGCGCAAAAGCTCCTCCGTCAGGGCCGCATAGCCGCCGCAGACAGCTCTTCTTTTCTCCAACACATACATGGGATCAATGTGATTCGTACCCGGGTCATCCGGGTGTCCGTCGCGAAGATCATAATCGTACCAGATATTTTCTGCCACCCAGTCATGCACCTTCTGAAGCTTGACATAATCAGAATCATTCTTGTTTACGAGGGTTTTCGCGAATTTCTTAAGCTCCGGCACATCGACCTCGCTGAGCGCCAGCGGCTGCAGATAGTATCCGAGTGCGGTCTCGCTCGTGCTTCTTTTTGAGTAGATTTCATAGTTGTTCTTGTAGTATTCCGGCTCCGCAAAGAAAGCCAGGCCGCCGGAAACCACGATTCGAAAACTGTAGGCGTCCATTTCGTGGACACTGCCGTTTCTGACGGAAAGGAGGAGCTGATAGCTCCCATCCTTCTGCGGGAGCGTTACCGTGTACGGGAAGGAGACATTGCTCTTCTGGGAAACCGGCTGGTGTTCCCGCACCCAGAAGCCGTTTTTATAGTTCATCGAACACAGATTGACCGTTATGTTCTTGCCGGTGTGTTCCTGCGGAATGGACTCTACGGTCACACGGTTGTCCTCGATTGAGTAGCAAAACGCGCTGTCCTTCCGGACATTTGTGCTGTAGGTCGTAAGCCCCGCAGCGGCATATACGGGCTGCGCCGCCGCAGGCAGCAGGCCTCCCACACAAAAGATACAGCTCATCAGGATGCCCAGAAGCCGCGTTTTTAGTTTTTTACTTCTTTTACGTTCCATAACCTTCCCCCTTGCAGATATTCACTTTGATATGTACAATTATAGCACCCGTACATGGGACATGCAATAAAGTTTTCCCTCTTCTTTAAACCATTACCATATCCGGATAACTGCCGGACAAAAATTCCCTTATTCCCACATAACAGATCCCGTTTTCATCTGTCCATGGCACGATGGCGTCCTTTACTACTACAATCTTTTTAAAGGAATTATTTATCTTAAGAAGCGAGGCCGTTTCCTGCTCTCTTTTTTCTACAGAATCTACATTTAGTGCGGACTGCACATATATCCGGCTGTCACCGAGCTTTGCAATAAAATCAACCTCAAGCTGTGAACGGATATCCTTCCCCGCTTCGCTTCTGTACCTGTATTCCACCACGCCAACATCAACACTATAGCCTCTGATTACAAGCTCATTGTATATAATGTTTTCCATGATGTGATTCTCCTCCTGCTGCCTGAACTCAAGAAGCGCATTCCTAAGTCCCACGTCAGAAAAATAGTACTTAAGCGGCGTTTTGATATACTTTCGTCCCTTTACATCATAGCGGAATGCCTTATCCATGATAAATGACTCGATAAAATAATCAAGATAGGCTTTCACTGTTGTCTGGCTGATCCTGACGTTGAAATTAGAGCCGAATGTATCTGCTATCTTTTTCGGATTGGTAAGAGATCCTATAGAGGACGCAACTATACGGGCCAGATTATCAAGCACACTTTTATCATTCTTAATATCGTGTCTTTCCAGCACATCGGTCATATATGTTTTTTCAAACAGACTGCTAAGATACGCAATTTTGGATTTTCTGTCCTGCAATGCCAATATTCGCGGCAGCCCGCCATATGTCAGGTACTCCTGCCATAGTTTTTCAGACTCCTTTCCATATGCCCTGACAAGCTCCGAATAGCAAAGCGGATACAGATGTATCTCGTCGCCTTTGTCCCGAAACTGCGTGACGATATCGGATGACAGCATTTTAGAGTTACTTCCGGTAATATAAACATCTGCATTTTTTATTTTCATAAGTCCAAGAACGACATCCACAAATCCGACAGTTTCCCCGGTTCCCTGTAACCACGGATTCTCAATTTCCTTTACGAACTGAATTTCGTCAATAAAAATATAGTATCTCTGGCTTGGATTTTTAACAAATTTGCGAACAAAAGAATCAAGCTCCAATGGATTTCTGTACCTTGCATTTGCGATATCATCCAAAGGAAGAAGCAGGAGGTTATCCTCTTTTATTCCGTTTTCTATTAAATAATTTCTGTAAAGCTCAAACAACAGATAGGATTTTCCACATCTGCGGAGTCCCGTAATAATCTTTATAAGCCCATTATCTTTCCGCGCTATTAACTGATTCAGATAATAATCTCTTTTTACTTCCATAAAGCCATCCAAAAGATTTTTGCCGCATACGGCATTTTTCTTTTGAATACATTCTAACGCCTTTTTCTTATCAAATCAAGCTGCCGCAAAAACTTTTCCTCCCCACTTACCGGAGTACATCCTCCGTGTAGCAGCGCAGGACTTCCCCGACACTCCATGCCTGCGCATAGCAGCCCCGGCAGGTATGCGGGCTGTCCCCGTCGAAAATCTCCGAGATTGAGCCGATACAGCCCTCCGTCTGCATATGCTCCATGACGGGGGCGAGAAACTCCATCGCCCGCCTGCGGGTCGCTTCATTTTTTCCATGAACTTTTGTGTAGGCGGTGATGAAAGCGCCCATCGGGAAGCCCCATGCCGTCCCCTGATGGTAGGCGGCGTCCCGCTTGGGCAGGGAACCGCAGTAGATGCCGTGGTAGTCCTTGTGGCGGCAGGAGAGGGAGCGGATGCCGGGGCCGGCCAACAGCTCACGCTCTGCGGTGTCCACAACAGCGGACGCCTGTGCGTCGTCCAGCATGGTGTAAGGCAGGGACACGGCATAGAGCTGGTTCGGCCTTATGCTGGCATCCTTTTCTTCACCGTCCACCACATCATACAGACAGCCATCCGCCTCATTCCAGAATTGCGCAAGAAAGGAGTCCTTTACCTGCCCAGCGAGAGCCCTGTAGTCCTCCCCCGGCTCTCCAAAGGCCTCGGCGAGCCCTGCCATCACCATGAGCGCATTGTACCACAGCGCGTTGATCTCCACGGGCTTTCCGTGTCTCGGCGTAACCACCCAGTCGCCCACCCGCACGTCCATCCAGGTCACCTGATCCACGCCCGAGCCGGCGTGAATCAGTCCGTCCGTGTCCATATAGATAGAAAAATCGGTGCCGCTCCGGTAGGCGGCGAGAATTTCCTTAAGCGCCGCAAAGAGCTCCTTTTTGACAAAATCATAGTCCTCCGGCGCGCCGGTGTAGCGCAGGTACTGGTCTGTCGCATAGAAATACCATAAAGAGGCGTCCACCGTGTTGTAGAGCGGCGCCTGCCCGTCGTCCGGGAACATGTTCGGCACGAGGCCGTGGCGGACATAGCGGGCGAAGGTGACTAAAATTTCCCGGGCGCTGGCAAAGCGTCTGGTGGCGAGGGTCAGACCGGAAAAGGCGATCATCGTGTCCCGGCCCCAGTCAGTGAACCATGGGAGTCCGGCAAGCACAGTCATAAGTCCGGTGGAGCTGCGGAAGGCCAGAAACTGGTCTGCGGCGGCCACAAGGGAGGCGGCAAATGCGTCCCTGCCATAGCCGGATTTATCAATCAGCTCCTGCAGGCGTGTGCGCTTAGCGTCTGCCAGAGAGCGTGCCGTCTCATCCGTGATTCCGGGGAGATCTGCGGCATTTTCACTGGTTACAGCGGAGCAGACCACGGAGAACTGTACCGTAGAATGCGCCGGAATGGAGACGAGAAGGTCGTAGGGCGTGTAGTGGCAGTCCAGTCCCGGAGTCTCGTTGTCCACTTCAATCTGGTATTGCATGTCCCGGTCAAAGCGCTCTGTGCGCGCTTTTAGCGTGCCCCGGCTGCTGCGAAATACAATCTGCAGCCTGGGATTTGCCATGGGGCGCAAAAGAAGCCCTGCCGTGCCGTCCGTGAAGAGCTCCTCTTCAAAGCGCAGGGACTCCTCCGCCGCGGAGGCGCTGTGCTCTCTGTAATTAAAGAGCGGGGTGACGATGAGCCGGGCGGCCTCTCCCCCGTTTTTCACCTCATAGCCGATGGCGGCCGTGTTTTCCCCCTGTACAAGCGTAAGCTGCTTTTTGAGCGTGAGATTCCCCGCCTGATAGGAAAAGGTGACGTTTCCATCGTAATCAAAGGCGGTGAGGAAGCGCTGCCCTTCGGCGTAGACCGGGCGGCGGGGAATGAAGCCGGAGGCCACATTTACCGTGTCCGTGCGCCGGTATTCCTCCGGGAGGCTGGCATGATCCACCACATGTTCCGTGGAGAGAGGCGCTCCCGCGTGCTGTGAGGTCTCGAGGTCATAGCATGTCTCCTCCGCGTACAGGCGCTCCCGCGTGCAGGCGAGGAGCAGATAACGCTCGACGGGCGGATGCAGGCTGGCGATGAGATAGCCCTGATGGGTGCGGCACATGGCCGCGGTCACAGAGCCTCCGGCATAGCCGCCGAGCCCGTTGGTCATCACCCATTCCTTTCGGATATTCGCTGAAAGCTCCGATAGTTGTTCTCCTGAAAAATGAAAGTTCATAAGCGCCTCCCGTAAAATTGATAAGACCATTTTATCCCGCAGAGCGAAAAAAAGCTACGATATTTATGAAAAAAGAATAATTTTATGGAAAAAACAAAGCAGTTACGGTATAATAGAGGGAGTCTATACAAAAGGAGAGCGAAAAATGTTAGAAGTTTATGTGCTGGTGCCGGTCAGAAAGAGTTTTTTGACGGTATTTGTCGGGGTTCTGGGCTTTGTGCTGGCCCTCATGTCTCTGCTGTTGTCCTGCTTTAGCATGGTATTTGCCGCCCTGCTGGTGGTGTTCGGCGCACTCGGATACTGGTTTACCTTTCAGACGAACAAGGAGTTTGAGTACTCCTATTTTGACGGGGAGGTGCGTTTCGCAAAAGTCATCAATAAGAGCCGCCGCAAGCGTCTCGCTGTGTATTCGATGGACGAGGTGATACAGATTGCGCCGTCGGAGGACAGGAGCGTATACAAGTACCAGAATGACAATTCCGTAAAGGTAGTGGATTATACATCCCACCGCAAGGGCGTCCCGTACTACGTCATGGTGCTGAACAGGGAGGGACAGATTACCCTGATCCGTTTTGAGCCGGACGAGAAGTATCTGGAGGCGGTCATGGTCAAATACAAGGGCAAGGTCATCTGCAGGCAGTAGGAGTAAACTAAAAAAGAGTCGCGGAGACTCTTTTTTTGTGAAATCAGGATTTTTTATCGTTGTCAAGAAAGCGCATACGGCTGTCCTCTCCGGACTGTTTGCGGAAAGAGTAGCCCTTGCCGCTGTTCATCGACTTCAGGCATTTGGGGCATAAAGTGCCGAAGGATATCGGGGCGCCGCAGTTCTGACAGTGCAGACTGGCCACATTCAAAGCCGGATCCTCGGTGCGGTATTCAATTCTTCCCTCGCGAATCCATTCCTTCACCTGCTTAAGAGGGATTTTGAAATGCTGCGCGACCTCGTACTCGTTGACATAATTGGAGCGTATGTACTCCTTTACGTCGCGGAAAAGCTGTGCCTCCAGGCATCTCGGACACAGATCGGCTTCGTAGTGTTTGGAGAGTGGACGCCCGCAATAGGAGCAGTGCTTATATTTGCCAAAAAGTCCTTCTTCCTCTGCCATGATTTCCTCCGTAGAAAGACATGTGATTACCATAGACCATTATACCACTAACTACCGATAGAATGCAAGAGCGGAAAGGATGAACCATGACCTATACGTTGCAGAAAAACGGGCCCATTGCGGTCTTTGATTCAGGGGTGGGGGGCGTGAGCGTTTTAAAGGAGCTGCTGCGCCTGATGCCCGGCGAGGATTACCTCTATTTCGGGGATTCAAAGCACGCGCCCTACGGCGTGAAGGATACGGCTGTTGTGCGTGCGCTGACCTGCGCAAATGCGAAGAGTCTCTTTGACCGGGGGGCAAAGGGGCTTGTGGTGGCCTGCAATACGGCCACCAGCGCGGCGGTGCGCTCGCTGCGGGAGCAGTATCCCGATATTCCCATTGTCGGCATCGAGCCCGCGGTGAAGCCTGCGGCGCTCTGCGGCGGTCATCCGCGGGTGCTCGTGATGGCGACGCCCATGACGATACGGGAGGAAAAGCTCAGGCGGCTCATGGAACAATACGCGGATGCGGCGGAGCTGATTCCTTTAGCCTGCCCGGGTCTCATGGATTTTATAGAGCGGGGAGATTTGGACGGGGAGGATCTGCACAGCTATCTGACACAGCTTCTGGCGGATTACCGGGAGGGGGCGGTGGATTCCGTGGTGCTCGGCTGTACCCACTATCCCTTTGCCCGCCGGCAGATTCAGAGAGTGCTCGGCCCCGGCGTGAAGATTTTTGACGGCGGGGAGGGGACGGCGAGGGAGATGAAGAGAAGGCTGTCTGAAAGCAATCTGCTGCGTCAGGACGGGCAGGGGCATGTGGTCTTTGAAAACAGTTCAGAGGGCTCCGACAAGATTGCGCTCTGTGAAATGCTGTTATCCCTGGAAATTTAAAAATCTAAAATCATTCTTAAAATATTTTCTAAGAAATTTAGAATTGTTTTTCAAAATGGACATATAAAAGACACATTTACGGGATATACTATACACTGTAAACGGAAGTAATTCCTTTACATTATTCCCTTTTTATTTATAAACATTTTCATAACTAAACTCCTCGAAAGGAAGCCGTCCCGCATGGGATGGCTTTCTTTCATTGTGGAAAAAATGCGCAAAAATTCGATATATTTTGATAAAAAATTAGGAATAGTTGCTATGTTTTTTTTTTTCTTCTTTTGCTAATATAAGGGAAGGAAACCGTCGGAGGTTGTGCGTCCCGGCGGTGCTTTTTATGAGGAAAAGGAGAGTGAGTTACATGTTAGCAGCACAGATTCTTGCAGTCGTTATTTTTGTAATCATGTTTGGCATGATTGTCCTAGACAAAATTGAGAAGGAGTATGTGACGCTGACGGCAGGAGCCGCTACACTGATTCTGGTGTTTGGCTTTACAATGCACAGCCTGTCGGCGGTATGGGAGACCTTAAATATCCGCTCCATTTTTACGCTGGGCTTCTGGTACGCGGGGAAGGAGGCGTCGGAATCCTCCTCGGGCGTCAACTGGGCGACAATCATCTTTCTGTTTGGAATGATGGTCATGGTAGAGGGGATGGCGAAGGCGGGCTTTTTCCGCTGGCTGTGTATGCGCCTCGCAAAGCTCGTGAACTATAAGCCGGTTTCGCTGTTTGTGGCCTTTATGATTATGTCTGCGGTTCTTGCGATGTTTATCGACAGCATCACGGTGATTTTATTCCTCGCGGCGGTGACGGTGGAGCTGGCACAGCTTCTTAAGTTCGATCCGGTGCCCATGATTTTGTCCGAGGTGTTCTGTGCGAATCTGGGAGGCTCCGCGACCATGTGCGGCGATCCGCCCAATATTATCATCGGTACGGCGCTCGGGTATTCCTTTACCGACTTTTTGACAAACACGGGTCTGATCGCGGGCGTCTCCCTGATCGTAGTTGTGCTTTACTTTTATCTTGTATTCCATAAGGAGATGAAATCGTCGAAAGCTGCGATTGATCCCGCCACGCTGCCAAAGCCGGAGGAGGCGATTAAGAGCAAAAAGGATTTCATCGTGAGTTCTGTCATTTTTGCTGTGGCAGTGGTGCTTCTGGTCAGCCACGCGGCAACGGGGCTCACCGTAGCCTTTATCGGGACATTCATTGCAATTGTCACATTGCTCGCGAACATCAGGGATGCCGGGACGCTCCTGAAAAAGGTCGATTTCCACACGCTGCTGTTCTTCATCGGTCTGTTCCTTGTCGTGGGCGGACTCGAGCAGACGGGCATCTTAGAGCTGATTGCGGGCTTTATCGGAAAGATCAGCGGCGGCAACTTTATGCTGATGATCGCGATAATCATGTGGGTGTCCGCTTTTGCCAGCGCGTTTGTGGACAACATACCCTTTGCGGCGACCATGATTCCGGTGATCCGAAGCCTTTCTGCCACGATGGGCGTGGATCTTACGACGCTGGCGTGGGCGCTGTCCATGGGTACGGATATCGGAGGATCTGCGACGCCGATCGGAGCGTCTGCGAATGTCGTAGGCATTTCCGTTTCCGCCAAGAGCGGACACCGGATCGGCTGGGGAAAGTACTGTAAGGCCTGCGCACCGGCGACGATTCTTGTGGTGGCAATCTCTATGCTGATGATATTTTGGCGTTATTGCTAAAAAATGATAAAAGTTTACTAAAAATTTACACAAAAAATATTGGAAAATTTGCCCTCATACGTTATAATATAGGTATATTGTAACAAAAGGGGGCATTTTGTATGGGCAAACAGATTATTATTTCTATCAGCAGGGAATACGGAAGCGGCGGTCGCGTGATCGCGGAGAAGATTGCGAAGGATCTGGGTCTGCCCTTGTATGACAGGAACCTTTTGGATGAGATTGCGAGAGAAAAAGGACTGGATGCAGACAATTTAAAGGCGTTTGACGAGAAGCCGAGGAATCCGTTTCTGACCCGCCGGGTGCGGGGACATTCGAGCTCCATGGAGGAGGCGGTGGCCGAGATGCAGTTTCAGTATCTGCGGGAGAAAGCGGATGCGGGAGAGTCCTTTGTGGTGGTGGGCAGATGCTCCGAATGGGTGCTGCGGGAGCACAGGGAGCTGATCTCTATATTTATTACGGGCGACTGGGAGCCGAGAATCCGCCGGA
Source organism: Blautia sp. (assembly GCA_023663685.1). Classification (GTDB taxonomy): domain Bacteria; phylum Bacillota; class Clostridia; order Lachnospirales; family Lachnospiraceae; genus Roseburia. The sequence continues at coordinate 800,122 of JAMPHB010000001.1, read as the reverse complement.
TCATGGAGGTATATCAGCTGAGGAAGGCCGAGGCGATCGAAAAGACTAAGCGTCACGATAAGCACCGGAAGATTTATCACAATACACACTGTGGATTTCGGTGGGGACATCCCCATGGCTACCAGCTTATGATCAACAGCAGTATGCTGGGAATTGACGGGACGGCGGAATTTTTAGAGGATTATATTGAAAAAAGATCCGCGAAACAGCCATCATAAAAGCAGGCAACACATTATGTTTCATAAACTACCTCCTTTCATTGCGCGCATGTCAGCTGACATGCGCGTGATTCATTTATAGGAAGCGGTTCTGTGTCCCGTCATAGTGATAGCCGATGGCGGCAAGCTGTGCGCAGAGAGTGTCCGCGTCCGTCATAAAAGAGGCGGCAAGTTCCTCAAGACTGGGATAATTGTCGCGAAGCTGTGTGTTGACAAAGCTTAAAAGCATAACGGGATCTTTGGGCAGATTCATGTCTCTTCCTCCTTGTAGCCGGATAAAATCGTTTTGAGATATCCCTGATAGGCAGCGGCAAGCGACTTCGGCGAGATGATCCGCACCCGGTCGGAAAGTCCGGCCAGCCAGCCGTAGAACTGGGGGCTGACCTCTACGTCGGCGCGCACGAGAATATGATCCTCGTCGTAAGGGCGCAGGGCGACGTCGCGGCCGAAGCGGTCAATGATCACGCCGGTGAGCGAACGGCTGCACAGAAGCTGCATGGTGCATTCCTCGCCGGCAAACATGCCGAAGGTCTTTTTCGTGTAGGCGGCAACGTCGATCTCTTCAAAGGCTTTTCTTCCGTCCCTTTGCTTCTCTGTCTGGGCGAGGTGAAGCATCTTGTCCACCCGGTAGTGCTTCATAAGACCGGCGGACGCGTCGTATGCCACGAGATAGTAATTCTCATCGTCCCACAAAAGCAGCCACGGGCTGACCTGGTAGCGGAGGCCGCCTTTGCGCAGCACCATCTTTTTTTGTGTGTCCCACTCAAAATACTGAAACTCAATCTGCGTGTTTTCTGCGATCGCGGCATGAATCACGTCTACATTGTAATAAATGCTCTCGTTGGCCGTCTTGTTGCGGTCGGCCACCACCACCTGACGGCGGAGCGTTCTGGCGTCCGGCTGGCTCACAAGGCGTTCCAGCTTTGCGATGAGCTCTCTGGATTTTTTGGTGGTGATGAATTTGGCGGACTGTACGAGATCCACCAGAAGCTTCACCTCCGCAAGCTCAAATTCGCGGCTGTCAAGGCGGTATCCGCCTCTTTTGCTCCCTTCCCTCGCAATGTCGAGGCCGAAGTCGCGGAGCGTCTGGATGTCGCTGTAGATGCTCTTGCGCTCCGCGCGGATGCCCTGCTGCTCCAGATAACGGATGATCTGGGGCGTGGTCAGGGTATGCTCTGCATCCGTGCGCTCCCGGAGCAGCTTTTCGATATAAAGTAATTTTTGTTTTTGATTCTCAGATTTTGGCATAGTTATTTTTTGTACCGGGTCGCTGCCTCTATGAAGCCGCGAAACAGTGGGTGTGGGCGGTTCGGGCGGGACTTAAGCTCCGGGTGGGCCTGCGTCGCGATGAACCATGGGTGGTCGGGCAGCTCAAGCATCTCCACGATGCGTCCGTCCGGCGAAGTGCCGCACAGCTTCATGCCGTGCTCCGTCAGGGCGGTGCGGTAATCGTTGTTCACCTCATAGCGGTGGCGGTGGCGCTCCTCAATCTCCGTCTTTCCGTATACCCGGCAGGCTCTCGAGGATGCATCCAGCACGCAGGGATAGGAGCCTAAGCGCAGGGTACCGCCGATGTCCTCCACGCCGTTCTGGTCAGGCATCAGCGCGATGACCGGATGGGTCGTGTTCGGATCCAGCTCGATGCTGTGGGCGTCGCGGAACATACATACATTTCTCGCATAGTCGATGATCGCCACCTGCATCCCGAGACAGAGCCCGAGATAGGGGATCGCATGCTCCCTTGCGTATTTGACGGCGACGATCATGCCCTCCACGCCGCGGACGCCGAAGCCTCCGGGAACGATGATGCCGTTCACATCGCCAAGCAGCCCGTCGGCTGTGTTCTCGTCAAGCTCCTCCGAGTCGATCCATTTGATATCCACGGTCGTGTGCAGGGGAATCCCACCGTGCTTTAGCGCCTCCACAACAGAGATGTAGGCATCGTGCAGTGCAGTGTATTTGCCGACGAGAGCCACGCGCACTTCCTTGTCCGGGTGGCGCAGGTCGTCCACCATCTGTTTCCAGTCGGCAAGGTCGGGCTCGGGGCAGTCGAGCCGCAGGCACTCGCAGACTACCTTCGCGAGATTCTCCTGCTCCATGGCAAGGGGCGCCTCGTAGAGGTATTCCACGTCCAGATTCTGCAGGACATGGGAACCCGGCACATTACAGTAGAGGGCAATCTTGTCCTTGATGCCTGCATCTAATGGGTGCTCGGAGCGGCAGACAATGAGATCCGGCTGGATGCCCATGCCCTGGAGCTCCTTGACGCTGGCCTGTGTCGGCTTCGTCTTGAGCTCGCCGGAGGCCTTGATGTAAGGAATCAGCGTCACATGGCAGAGAATCGCGTTCTCGTGGCCGACCTCGTGCTGGAACTGGCGGATGGCCTCAAGGAAGGGCTGGCTCTCGATATCTCCCACGGTTCCCCCCACCTCGATGATGGCGATGTGCATATCGTCCGAGGTAAAATTCCGGTAGAAGCGCCCCTTGATCTCGTTCGTGATATGGGGAATCACCTGCACAGTGCCCCCGCCGTAATCGCCCCGGCGCTCCTTCTGGAGCACAGACCAGTACACCTTTCCGGTGGTCACGTTCGAATTCTTGGTGAGACTCTCGTCGATAAAGCGCTCGTAGTGTCCGAGGTCAAGATCTGTCTCCGCGCCGTCGTCGGTGACAAACACCTCTCCGTGCTGGATCGGGTTCATGGTTCCCGGGTCGATATTGATGTATGGGTCAAATTTTTGCATGGTTACTTTATAGCCTCTGGCCTTTAAGAGACGGCCGAGAGAGGCGGCAGTAATCCCTTTTCCAAGTCCGGATACCACGCCGCCGGTGACAAAAACGTATTTTACTGACATGTCCTGTCCTCCTCTGCGCATGTGTCAAATCATAAAACAGCAAAATAATAAATACCATTATACCGCCTGCCCCAAAAATATTCTACTCTTTTTTAGAAAAACTTTAGAATTAAAGAGAAAAGTTCACGAACAAAATGTTGATTTCCCGTCCCTTTTTACATATAATAGTACTATTGATTTTTGTACACGCAAAAATGTACATACACTGGAGGAACAAATGGATAATACCCCGAATGATTATAATCGCTACAATAATAATGGCTACAATAACGGCGGCAATGGCGGCAACGGCAATGGGGCGAATGGCGGCAATGGCAGTAATGGCAATGGCGGCGGCAATAAGAAAAACCGCAATGGCCAGATGATTCTTACTTTCGTTATGATGACGCTGGTGGTTTTATTTTTCCTGTCGTTTCTGGCCAGCAAGCATTCCCAGATGAGCTCGAAGGAGACGACCTACTCGGAGTTCTTAGAGCAGCTGGAGAAGGGCAATGTGGCCACGGTGGAGTTTGACTCCTACGAGATTGACTATGAGCTGGTGGAGGACAAGAGCCAGTATCCGATCACCTATTATACCGGATATGTGAACGACTACGAGCTGGTCAGCGAGCTTAAGGAGGCAGAGACCTCGGAGGGGAAGCCGGTGGAGATCAGCGCGACAGTGCCGGACAACACCTCTACCTGGCTTTTAAATATTCTAAGCTTTGTGATTCCGCTGGTCTTCCTCTGGATTCTTCTGGGCGTCCTGATGAAACGCATGGGCGGCGGCGCCATGGGCGTGGGCAAGTCCACGGCCAAGGTCTATGTGGAGAAATCGACCGGCGTTACCTTTAAGGACGTGGCGGGGCAGAACGAGGCAAAGGAGTCCCTGCAGGAGGTCGTGGACTTTTTACACAATCCAAAAAAGTACAGCGAGATCGGCGCGAAGCTGCCGAAGGGCGCGCTTCTTGTAGGCCCTCCGGGAACCGGCAAGACATTGCTTGCAAAGGCGGTGGCAGGAGAGGCGAATGTGCCATTCTTTTCTCTGGCAGGCTCCGATTTTGTAGAGATGTTTGTGGGCGTGGGCGCCTCCCGTGTCCGGGATCTTTTTAAAGAGGCGCAGAAGATGGCTCCCTGCATCATCTTTATCGACGAGATTGACGCTATCGGAAAAAGCCGCGACAGCCGTTACGGCGGCGGCAACGACGAGCGGGAGCAGACCTTAAACCAGCTCCTTGCGGAGATGGACGGCTTTGACCCCTCCAAGGGAATTCTGATCCTCGCGGCCACGAACCGTCCGGAGGTGCTGGACAAGGCATTGCTCCGTCCGGGGCGTTTTGACCGGAGGATTATTGTGGACAAGCCGGATTTAAAGGGACGTCTGGAGACGCTCAAGGTACATTCCAAGGATGTGCACATGGACGAGTCTGTGGATCTGGACGCGCTGGCGCTGGCGACGGCGGGGCTGGTGGGTTCGGATCTTGCCAATATGATCAACGAGGCGGCGATCAACGCGGTCAAGCACGGGCGCAAGCTCGTCAATCAGGCGGATCTCTTTGAGGCATTTGAGCTGGTGGCTGTGGGCGGCAAGGAGAAGAAGGACCGCGTCATGGGGGAGAAGGAGCGCAGGATCGTCTCCTATCACGAGGTGGGACACGCGCTTGTGTCCGCCCTGCAGAAGAATACGGAGCCGGTGCAGAAGATTACCATCGTGCCCCGGACGATGGGGGCGCTGGGCTACACCCTGCAGACCCCGGAGGAGGAGAAGTATCTGGAGACGAAGGACGAGCTCCTTGCGAAGATCACCACCTACATGGCGGGGCGCGCAGCGGAGGTTTTGGTGTTCTCTGCCGCTACCAGCGGCGCGGCCAACGATATCGAGCAGGCATCGAAGATTGCGAGAGCCATGGTCACGATGTACGGTATGTCCGACCGCTTTGGCATGATGTGTCTGGCGACCGTGGAGAACCAGTATATTGACGGCGGCGCGGGCTTAATCTGCGGCGAGGATACGGCGGGGCAGATCGACGAGGAGGTTCTTGGCATTATCAATGAGTGCTACGCTAAGGCGACGGCTCTGCTTGAGGAGAACCGGGAGATTTTAGACCATATCAGTGACTACCTCTACGAGAAGGAGACGATCACCGGAAAAGAATTTATGAAGATGTTCCGGGAGATGAAGGGGCTTCCCGAGGAGGAGGAAAAGGAAGCTGAGGCATAACTATGTTCGATTTTGAAGAGGAACTGCGCAAACTCCCGGATCAGCCGGGAGTTTATATTATGCATGATGCGCGCGACGCCATCATTTATATTGGAAAAGCTCTAAGCCTCAGAAAGCGGGTGCGCCAGTATTTTCAGCCCAGCCATGACGAGGGCATCAAGAAAAAGCAGATGGTGCAGCACATTGCGAGGTTTGAGTATATTGTGACGGACTCGGAGCTGGAGGCGCTGGTTTTAGAGTGCAATCTGATCAAGGAGCACACGCCAAAGTACAATACGATGCTCCGGGACGACAAGACCTATCCCTATATCCGGGTGACGGCGGAGGATTTCCCGCGGGTGCTTTTTTCCCGGCAGATAAAAAAGGACAAGTCAAGATATTTCGGGCCATACACCAGCGCGGGGGCGGTGAAGGACACGATCGAGCTGCTCAATAAGATCTACAGGCTCAGAACCTGCAACCGGAAGCTGCCGAAGGATATCGGGGCGGAGAGGGCGTGTCTGAATTACCACATTCACCAGTGCTCGGCTCCCTGTCAGGGCTATGTCACGAAGGAGGAGTACGGGAAGCGGGTAGAGGCGGCGCTGGATTTTTTGAATGGCAGCTACAAGCCCGTGATGGAGGAGCTCACCAAAAAAATGGAGGAGGCGTCGCAGGAGCTTGCGTTTGAGAGAGCCATCGAGTACCGGGAACTTTTGGAGAGTGTAAAGCAGATTGCCCAGAAGCAGAAGATTACCAATGCCGACGGGGAGGACAAGGATATCATCGCCCTCGCAAACGATGACGTGGACGCCGTGGTGCAGGTATTTTTTATCCGTGGAGGCAAGATTATCGGCAGGGATCATTTTCATGTGCGGGTGGGAACCGAGGAGGGGCCGGGCGATATCCTGACGGAGTTCGTCAAGCAGTTCTATTCCGGGACGCCCTTTATCCCCCGGCAGATTATGCTGCAGGAGCCGGTGAACGACATTGCGGTCTTAGAGGAGTGGCTGACCAAAAAGCGGGGGCGCAAGGTGTCTATCATAATCCCCCAGAGAGGCATGAAGGAGAAGCTGGTGGAGCTGGCGGCGAAGAATGCCGAACTGGTTCTGGGGCAGGACAAGGAGCGCATCAAGCGTGAGGAGGGACGGACGATCGGTGCGGTGCGGGAGATTGAGAGGCTTTTAGGACTTTCCGGGCTGGAGCGGATGGAGGCCTACGATATCTCGAACACCAACGGCTTTGAGAGCGTGGGTTCCATGGTGGTCTATGAGAAGGGCAGGCCGAAGCGCAGCGATTACCGCAAATTCAAGCTGAGAACCGTCACGGGGCCGGACGACTACGCCTCCATGCACGAGGTGCTCACAAGGCGGTTTGAACACGGACTTAAGGAGGAGGAGGCGCTCAGGGAGAAAAATGTGCCAAAAGAGCTGGGGAGCTTTACCCGTTTCCCGGACATCATTATGATGGACGGCGGCCGGGGACAGGTCAATGTCTGCCTGCAGGTGCTTGACGAGATGGGGCTGGATATCCCGGTGTGCGGCATGGTGAAGGATGATTTTCACCGGACGAGGGGACTCTATTACAAGAATGTGGAGATTCCCATCGACCGCCATGGGGAGGCGTTCAAGCTCATCACGCGGATTCAGGACGAGGCGCACCGCTTCGCAATCGAGTACCACCGCAGCCTGCGCGCAAAGGCACAGGTGCACTCGGTGCTGGACGACATTGAGGGGGTGGGACCCGCCCGCAGAAAGGCGCTGATGCGGCGCTACCAGTCGCTGGAGAATATGAAACAGGCCTCGGTGGAGGAGCTGGCAGAGACGGAGACCTTAAACCGCCAGGTGGCGGAAAATGTCTACGAATTTTTGCACCGTACATAATTGCTATGCATAAGCAATTATGGTAGAATTGTGGAGTAAATGGCATAGGATTCTATTAGGATGAACGGGGGGCGAAATATGCTGAGCAACAGTGTGAGTGTGGCAAAGATTGCCGAGCTTTTGGATTTGAAATGCTTTACATGCGGTCTGGACTTAAAAAAGCGCAGGGTGTCCAACAGCGACGTGAACCGTCCGGCGCTGCAGCTTGCCGGATATTTTGAGCATTTTGAGAAGTCAAGAATCCAGATTATGGGAAATGTAGAGTACGCCTACATTCAGCAGATGAACGATGAGGAGAAGCGGGTGCGCTACGAGGCGTTTTTGCAGCTGGATATTCCCTGCATCATCTTCTGCCGGGATCTGCAGCCGGGGAATATCCTTTTAGAGCTGGCGGAGAAATACGGAGTGCCTCTTCTGGGGACGGAGCGCCCCACCTCGGAGTTTATGGCGGAGCTGATCTACGCTCTGGGCGAGCAGCTTGCGCCCAGCATCACGATCCACGGCGTGCTTGTGGATGTCTACGGCGAGGGTCTGATGATCATCGGGGACAGCGGCATCGGAAAGAGCGAGGCGGCTCTGGAGCTGATCCGCAGGGGACACCGCCTGGTGACGGACGATGTGGTGGAGATCCGAAAACTCAACGAACACACCTTAATGGGCACCTCCCCGGACGTGACAAGGCATTTTATCGAGCTGCGGGGGATTGGCATTATCGACGTCAAGGCACTCTATGGCGTGGAGTGCGTCAAGGAGAAGCAGCAGATTGATCTGGTGATTAAGCTGGAGGACTGGAAAAAGGATGCGGATTACGACCGGCTGGGGCTGGAGGAGGAGTACACGGAGTATCTCGGCAACAAGGTGGTGTGCCACTCCCTGCCGATACGTCCCGGACGCAATCTCGCGGTGATCTGCGAGACGGCGGCGGTCAACCACAGACAAAAGAAGATGGGTTACAATGCGGCGCAGGAGCTGTACCGCAGAGTGCAGGAGAATATGACAAAGCCAAGAGAAGAAGAATAAAGAAGAATAAATATAGAAAAGAGGTAAGCAGTATGGAAAAGAAAAACGCATGGGAAAAATACCCCGAGGGAGAGAAGAGAGACGAGGTCTTCCGGTTTGCGGAGGGCTACCGGGCATTTCTCTCCGAATGCAAGACAGAGCGCGAATGTACGACGAGGTTTTATGCCGACGCAAAGGCAGCGGGCTACCGCGACCTTGACGAGCTGATTGAAAAGAATGTTTCTGTGAAGGCCGGGGATAAGATTGTCGCGAACAATATGGGCAAGGGTCTGGCGATGTTTGTGGTGGGCGAAAAGCCCATCGGGGAGGGTATGAACATTCTCGGCGCGCACATTGACTCCCCGCGGCTGGATTTAAAGCAGGTGCCTCTGTACGAAGATACGGAACTTGCGCTCATGGACACCCATTATTACGGCGGCGTAAAAAAATACCAGTGGGTGACGCTGCCTCTGGCGCTCCACGGCGTGATCTGCAAAAAAGACGGGACGACCGTGACCGTGAATGTCGGCGAGAAGCCCGAAGATCCGGTGTTTGGCGTGAGCGACCTGCTGATCCATCTCGCCTCCGAGCAGATGGAGAAGAAGGCCGCAAAAGTGATCGACGGGGAGAACTTAGACGTGCTGATCGGCTCCATCCCTGCGGCGGAGCCGGAGAGCGAGGAGGAGAAGAAGGAGAAAAAAGACCGCATCAAGGCGAATATTTTAGATATCCTCTCTAAGGAATACGGCGTGGATGAGGACGATCTGCTCTCCGCCGAGATTGAGGTGGTTCCGGCGGGAGCGGCGAGGGATTACGGCTTCGACCGCAGTATGATCATGGGCTACGGCCACGACGACAGAGTCTGTGCCTACCCTTCCTTCCTGGCGATGCTGGAGGTGGAAAAGCCGGAATATACGAGCGTATGCCTGCTGGTGGACAAGGAGGAGATCGGCAGCTGCGGGGCGACCGGCATGGAGTCGCGCTTCTTCGAGAACTGTGTGGCGGAGGTGATGAACCTGACGGGGGAATACAGTGAGCTTCTGCTGCGCCGGGCGATGAGAAATTCCAGGATGCTCTCCTCCGACGTGTCCGCGGCCTTTGACCCGAATTTCCCCTCGGTGATGGATAAGAAGAACTGTGCGTATTTCGGCAAGGGTCTGGTATTCAACAAGTACACGGGAGCCCGGGGCAAGAGCGGCTCCAACGACGCCAATGCCGAGTATATCGCGAAGCTGCGCCGGATTCTGGACGAGGGGGACATTGCTTTCCAGACCGCAGAGCTTGGGAAGGTAGACCAGGGCGGCGGCGGCACGATCGCCTATATTCTTGCCAATTTCGGCATGAACGTCATCGACAGCGGCGTGGCCGTATTAAATATGCACGCGCCATGGGAGATTATCAGTAAAGTGGATCTCTACGAGGCGTGGCGCGGCTATGTGGCATTTTTGAAGGAAGCATAGTCTATGGAGAATTTTCAGGAGTTAGTTATGAGGGAGCTGCCGGAGCTTTGTCTGCTTAAGGAGGAGCCGATGGAGCGGCATACGACCTTCCGTATCGGAGGCCCGGCGGAGTACTATGCGAGGCCGAAGGGGCAGGAGCTTGCACCGCTTCTGCAGCTCGCCCGCTCTGCGGGAGTGCCGGTTACGGTTATTGGCAACGGCAGCAATCTTTTAGTGGCGGACAGCGGCATCCGGGGACTGGTCGTGGAGATTGGCGGGCAGATGAGCCGTGTCCGTGTCGAGGGAACGAAACTGGTGGCGTCAGCCGGGGCGCTTTTGTCCGCCGTGGCATCTGCCGCGGCATCTGCCGGACTTGGCGGCCTGGAATTTGCCGCGGGGATTCCCGGCAATCTCGGCGGCGCCATCGTGATGAATGCCGGGGCATACGGCGGGGAGATGAAGGAGGTCGTCGAGAGCGTGACGGTGCTCACCCCCGACGGACAGCTGCAGTGCCTGCGCGCAGAGGAGCTGGACTTTGGCTACCGGCACAGCTGTATTCCTGATAGGAATAATATCGTCGTGGAGGCAGTTCTCAGGCTGGAAGAAAAGCCCGAGGCGGAGATCCGGGCGAAAATGGCGGAGCTTCGGGAGAAACGTTTGCACAAGCAGCCGCTTGAATTTCCCAGCGCAGGGAGCACCTTCAAGCGACCCGAGGGGAATTATGCGGGAAAGCTCATTATGGATGCAGGTCTGCGGGGCTATACTGTGGGAGGCGCGCAGGTGTCGGAAAAGCATTGCGGCTTTGTGGTGAACACCGGAGGCGCGGCGGCGGCGGATGTTTTGCGCCTGATGCGTGACGTGCAGGAGAAGGTGCGTGCGGCATTCGGCGTGCAGCTGGAGCCGGAGGTGAAGCTTCTGGGAGATTTTGATACCGGTATGTGACGGGAAGGAGGGGGTGCATATGTCAGATTTGCGTTTGGTGATCGTGACTGGCATGTCCGGCGCGGGGAAGAGTACGGCGATGAAGATGATGGAGGACATGGGCTTTTTTTGTATCGACAATCTGCCGATTCCGCTTTTGGATAAGCTGGTGGATTTCACCATGACCTTTCACACGGAGACGAGGAAGATCGCCATCGGAACGGACGTCCGCAGCGGGGACGGCTTAGACCGGGTGGAGGAGATGATGCGGATGCTCTCGGAGAAGGACGCCCACTGTGAAATCCTCTTTCTGGACGCGGAGGACAATGTGCTGGTGAAGCGCTACAAGGAGACGAGGCGCAGCCACCCGCTGGCGCAGGGCGAGCGGGTAGACAAGGGCATCGAGAAGGAGCGCAGAAAGCTCGCGCAGCTCAAGACGCAGGCTGACTACATCATCGACACCAGCAGGCTTTTGACGAGGGAGCTGAAATCCGAGCTGGAGCGTATTTTTGTCCGGGACGAGGATTACAAGAGCCTGTTTGTCACAATCCTCTCGTTTGGCTTTAAATACGGCATTCCCGCGGACTCGGATCTCGTGATGGACGTGCGTTTTCTGCCGAACCCCTATTATATCGAGGAGCTGCGCCCCAAGACCGGGAACGACGTGGAAATCCAGCAGTATGTCATGCAGTTTAAAGAGGCAGGGATTTTTCTGGATAAGCTCTCGGAGCTCATTGATTTTCTGATTCCCCACTATATTTCGGAGGGGAAGAACCAGCTGGTCATTTCGATTGGCTGTACCGGGGGCAAGCACCGCTCCGTGACGCTGGCGAATGAGCTGTATAAGCGTCTGGCGGCAGGCACGGAGTACGGGCTTAAGATTGAGCACAGAGATATCGGAAAGGATGCGCAGAGGGGAAAGTAGTATGTCATTTTCCAGTGATGTGAAGGCGGAGCTGGCGAAGCAGTGCAAAAAGAGCAGACACTGTCAGCTCGCGGAGCTGGCGGGAATCCTGGAGCTGGCGGGCAGAGGGAGGGGAGGTATTCTCACCCTCGACTCGGAGAATGCGTGCCTGCTTCAAAAATATGCCGTCCTGATGCGGAGGCTTTTTTCCATAGAGACAGAAGAGCCTTTGGGCAGGGAGGACAGCAAACGGGTGCTTGCCGCCTTAAAATGGGAGGACGCCGCCTTTGAGAAGGAGACGGCCGACGGCCTGCTGTTGCAGCAGACCTGCTGCAGGCGCGCCTTTATCCGGGGGGCGTTTATGGCGGCAGGCTCAATCAGCGATCCGTCCAAGTCCTACCACCTTGAGATCGTCTGCCGCACAAAGCCGCAGGCAGAGCAGCTGCAGAGCCTGATGGCGGGATTTTCGGCGGAGGCGGGCATCGTGGAGCGGAAGGGGCACTATGTTCTGTATCTGAAGGAGGGCTCCCAGATTGTCGATATGCTAAACGTCATGGAGGCCAGCGTGTCCCTGATGAATCTGGAGAATATCCGCATTTTAAAGGAGATGCGCAACTCCGTGAACCGCAAGGTAAACTGCGAGACAGCCAATATCCACAAGACGGTGGACGCGGCGGTGCGCCAGCTGGCGGATATCCGAAGGATTCAGGAGACGAGGGGACTTTCCAGCCTGCCGGAGTCCCTGCAGGAGGTTGCAAGGCTGCGGCTGGAATACCCGGACGCCACGCTGGCGGAGCTGGGCGCGCGCCTCCTGCCGCCGGTGGGGAAATCCGGCGTGAACCACCGGCTGCACAAGATTTCCGACATTGCGGCGGAGTTATGATTATAGAAAGCGTTTAAGAGGAATAGACAGATGAGCCAGAAGCTATTGTTTATCATTAACCCCCATTCCGGCAAGGGGCTGATCAAAAATCACCTCGTGAAGATTTTGGACGCCATGGTCAGGGCGGATTTTGAGGTGACAGTGCATATGACCCAGTGCTGTGGGGACGCTACGGAAAAAGTACATAGGGAGGCAGGCAATTACGACCGCATCGTCTGCAGCGGCGGCGACGGCACACTGGACGAGGTGGTCACGGGGCTGATCAAAAGCGGGGCGGACACGCCAATTGGCTATATCCCGGCGGGCAGCACCAACGATTTTGCCAATTCCCTCGGGATTCCAAAGGAGATGGATAAGGCGGCGGCTGTTGCCTTAGGGGGGAAAACCTTCGCCTGCGATATCGGCGCCTTTAACGAGGACACCTTCGTGTATGTGGCGGCATTCGGGCTTTTTACGGCGGTTTCTTACCAGACCTCCCAGCAGCTCAAAAATATTTTCGGCCATGTGGCCTATATTATGGAGGGAATGAAGTCATTGCACGATATACCGTCCTACCATATGCAGGTGGAGTATGAGGGGAAGAGCTTTCAGGACGCCTTTGTCTACGGTATGGTGACCAATTCTATTTCCGTGGGGGGCTTTAAGGGCATGACCGGCAATGACGTGAAGCTAAACGATGGTCTTTTCGAGGTGACGCTTATCAAGATGCCGAAAAATCCCATCGAGCTGAACGAGATTTTGGCATGCCTGACGAACCGGATAGATGATTCAGACCTGATCTACTCCTTCAAGACCGACGAGGTAAAGATTTCCGCAAAGGAGCCGGTGGCGTGGACGCTGGACGGAGAGTTTGGCGGGGAGCACACCGGGGTGGTGATCTGCAGCCAGAAGGAGCGGGTGTCGATATTTTGTTAAAGATAGAACTTCCTTTTTTGGGAAAGAAGTATTATAATTGAGGAAAATAAATCTAGGAGGGCAATGATATGTTAGTATCTGCAAAAGAGATGCTTGAGAAGGCAAAGGCGGGCCACTATGCAGTCGGCCAGTTCAACATCAACAATCTGGAGTGGACGAAGTCTGTGCTGCTCACGGCGCAGGAGCTGAATTCCCCGGTGATTCTTGGTGTGTCAGAGGGAGCCGGAAAGTATATGACGGGCTTCACCACGGTTGCGGCGATGGTAAAGGCGATGGACGAGTCTTTAGGAATCACGGTTCCGGTGGCGCTCCATCTGGATCACGGCACTTATGAGGGCTGCTACAAGTGCATCAAGGCGGGCTTTACCTCCATCATGTTCGACGGCAGCCACTATCCGATCGAGGAGAATATCGAAAAGACCAAGGAGCTTGTGGCAGTTGCTCACGGCATGGGCATGTCGATCGAGGCGGAGGTCGGCTCCATCGGCGGCGAGGAGGACGGCGTAGTCGGCATGGGAGAGTGCGCTGACCCGGATGAGTGCAAGGCAATCGCAGATCTCGGCGTGGATATGCTCGCGGCAGGCATCGGCAACATTCACGGCAAGTACCCGGAGAACTGGGCGGGCTTAAGCTTCGACACACTGGATGCGATCCAGCAGAAGACAGGCATCATGCCCCTCGTGCTTCACGGCGGCACCGGAATCCCGGCGGACATGATCAAGAAGGCGATCGACCTCGGCGTGTCCAAGATCAACGTGAACACCGAGTGCCAGCTTTCCTTTGCAGATGCGACGCGCAAGTATGTAGAGGCAGGCAAGGATCTTGAGGGGAAGGGATTTGATCCCCGCAAGCTCTTAGCTCCGGGCGCAGAGGCAATCAAGGCCACAGTTAAGGAGAAGATGGAGCTTTTCGGCTCTGTCGGCAAGGCATAATTGACAAAAAAACTTCGTTAGTTTCGACAAATTCGGCAAAATTTATAAAAAATTTATTTTTTTGAAAAATTGCTTGCAATTTTGTGGGAAGAAGAGTATCTTAATCACATAACAGATGTGAGATACGAACGAGGGCGTTCCAACTAGGCTTGGAATGCCCTTTTTTCGTAAACACACCGGAAACCAAAAGGGGATTTGATGAAAGAAAGGATGTTGTGATATGAGCGATTATTTTAACGTTGCAGATATTTTCGGCGAGAACGTGTTCAACGACGCGGTGATGCTTGAACGGCTCCCGAAAAAGGTCTACAAGAGACTTCACGAGGTGATGGACGAGGGCAGGGAGCTGGATCTGGCGACCGCGGACGTCATCGCACACGAGATGAAGGAGTGGGCGATCGAGAAGGGCGCGACCCATTACACCCACTGGTTCCAGCCGCTGACCGGCGTGACCGCAGAGAAGCATGATTCCTTTATCACCGCTCCCATGGAGAACGGAAAGGTGCTGATGAGCTTTTCCGGCAAGGAGCTGATTAAGGGCGAGCCGGATGCCTCCTCCTTCCCCTCCGGCGGATTGCGGGCGACATTCGAGGCGAGAGGCTACACGGCATGGGACTGTACTTCACCAGCATTTGTCCGTCAGGACGCCGCAGGCGCGACGCTGTGTATTCCCACCGCGTTCTGCTCCTACACCGGAGAGGCGCTGGATCAGAAGACGCCCCTGATGCGCTCCATGGAGGCCATTAACGATCAGGCGCTCCGCCTGCTTCGTCTGTTTGGCAATACGACCTCTAAGAAGGTGACGCCCTCCGTCGGGCCGGAGCAGGAGTATTTTCTGGTAGACAGAGAAAAGTACTTAAAGCGCAAGGATCTGATTTTTACCGGGCGCACCCTGTTTGGGGCAATGCCTCCGAAGGGGCAGGAGATGGACGATCACTATTTCGGAGCGATCCGTGAGCGCATCGCCGCGTACATGAAGGACGTCAACAAGGAGCTGTGGAAGCTGGGCGTGACGGCCAAGACCCAGCACAATGAGGTGGCTCCCGCGCAGCACGAGCTGGCGGCCATCTATTCCGAGTGCAACGTGGCTGTGGATCACAACCAGCTCACGATGGAGACCTTAAAGAAGGTGGCGGGACGCCATGGCTTACAGTGCCTGCTGCACGAGAAGCCCTTTGCCGGTGTGAACGGCTCCGGCAAGCACAACAACTGGTCTATCACGACGGACGACGGCATCAACCTTTTGGATCCGGGTCTTACGCCGCATGAAAACGTACAGTTCCTTCTGGTTCTGACCTGCATCTTAAAGGCCATTGACGAACATGCGTCCCTGCTGCGCGCGTCGGCGGCAGACGTCGGCAACGACCACAGACTGGGCGCGAACGAGGCGCCTCCGGCGATCCTCTCCGTATATCTGGGAGACCAGCTGGGAGATGTGATCAACCAGCTGATCAGCACCGGAATGGCGACGCACAGCTTAGAGGGCGAGAAATTAGAGACGGGCGTAAAGACGATTCCCGATTTTATGAAGGATGCGACCGACCGCAACCGGACTTCTCCCTTCGCTTTTACGGGCAACAAGTTTGAGTTCCGCATGGTGGGCTCGCAGGATTCTGTCGCACAGCCGAATATCGTGCTGAACACCATCGTTGCGGAGGCATTCTCCGACGCCTGCGATGTGCTGGAAAAGGCGGACGATTTCGAGCTGGCGGTACATGACCTGATTAAAAAGTATGCCGTGGAGCACCAGAGAGTCGTATTCAACGGCGACGGCTATTCGGACGAGTGGGTGGAGGAGGCCGCAAAGCGCGGGCTTCCCAATATCAAATCCATGGTGGATGCGATTCCCGCTTACACCGCTGACAAGTCGGTAGCGACCTTTGAGAAGTTTGGCGTATTTACAAAGACGGAGCTGGAGTCCCGCGTGGAGATTGAGTATGAGACTTACGCCAAGACCATCAACATCGAGGCGAGAGCCATGATCGACATTGCCGGAAAGCAGATCATTCCGGCCGTGATCCGCTACACGACGGCTCTTGCCACCTCAATCCAGACGGTGGTGGGCGCATGTCCGGATGCGAATATCAGCGCGCAGACCGAGCTTCTGACCGAGACCTCGGCGCTTCTTGCAGAGGCAAAGGATGCGCTCACGAAGCTGCTTGCAGTGACCGACAAGGGCGGCGCCATGGAAGAAGGCAGGGAGCAGGCGGTATTCTACCGCGATGAGGTCAAGGCAGCGATGTCAGCCCTCAGAGAGCCGGTGGATAAGCTGGAAATGATCGTCGATAAGGAATTATGGCCGATGCCCTCTTACGGGGATTTGATTTTTGAAGTATAGTTTTAAGGGTGGTCAGCGAAGCTGGCAGATTCCATAACAAAAACAGACATCTTCTTTGGAACCACAAAGCTGTGGAAACTGGGGAAGGTGTCTTTTTTTATAAGGAGGAAAGATTATGAGTGAAGAAATTATGCAGTTGGTGAGTGAAAATGTGTTTGGCGTCTGGTTCCTGATCGGAGCCGCGCTGGTGTTCTGGATGCAGGCGGGCTTCGCCATGGTGGAGGCGGGCTTCACCCGGGCGAAGAACACGGGCAACATTCTGATGAAGAACCTGATGGACTTCTGTATCGGAACCGTTATGTTTATTCTGATTGGCTTTTCCCTGCTGCTGGGAGAGGATATGGTAGGGCTGATTGGAAAACCGGGCTTTGATATTTTTACAGCCTACGCGGAGTTTGATTTTTCTAATTTTGTGTTCAACCTTGTATTCTGTGCGACTACGGCGACCATCGTGTCCGGGGCGATGGCGGAGCGGACGAAATTCCTCTCCTACTGTATCTATTCGGCGGTGATTTCCGGCCTGATCTACCCGATCGAGGCGCACTGGATCTGGGGCGGCGGCTGGCTGGCACAGCTTGGCTTCCATGATTTTGCAGGTTCCTGTGCAATCCACATGGTGGGCGGTATCTGTGCGCTGATTGGAGCGGCGATCCTCGGGCCGCGCATTGGTAAATTTTCAAAGGATAAGAGTGGTAAAATTACAAAGGTCAATGCCTTTCCGGGACACAACCTCCCGCTGGGCTGCCTGGGCTGCTTTATTCTCTGGTTTGGCTGGTACGGCTTCAACGGCGCGGCGTGTACCTCGACGGAGCAGCTGGGAAGCGTTTTCCTTACAACAACCATTGCGCCTGCAGTGGCGACCGTTGTGTGTATGGTATTTACCTGGTTAAAATATGGCAAGCCCGATGTGTCCATGTGTCTGAACGCATCGCTTGCAGGTCTTGTGGCAATCACAGCTCCCTGCGACGTGACGGACTGTCTCGGAGCACTGATTATCGGTTTTGTGGCCGGACTCTTGGTGGTATTTGGCGTATGGCTTCTCGACAACAAGCTGCGTGTGGATGATCCGGTGGGCGCGGTTGCGGTACATATGATGAACGGTATCTGGGGTACGATTGCGGTCGGTCTGTTTGCGACGACCTCCGCACCCGGCAACGATTCCGTGCAGGGACTTTTTTACGGCGGCGGCTTTAAGCAGCTCGGCTTACAGCTCCTCGGCTTTGTGACAGTTGCGGCATGGGCGGCGGTCACGATTACCATTGCATTCCTTGTCATTAAGGCGACAGTAGGCCTGCGCGTCAGTGAGGAGGAGGAGATAATCGGTCTGGATTCCACCGAGCACGGCCTGCCCTCCGCCTATGCAGGTTTCTCCATCATGGACGTTGCGAACACGATGACGATGGACGTCAACGAGAACACAGACCTCGGCGCGCCGGAGTACGAGAGCGCTTCGCAGGCAAAGCGGGATGCTTCCGTGAAGGTGGTGAGCGCAAGCCACGAGCCGACGGGCATCCACAAGGTGGTCATTATCGCAAAGCTGTCAAGGTACGACCATTTGAAGAAGGCGATGAACGACCTCGGCGTGACAGGCATGACCTGTACGCAGGTCATGGGCTGCGGTGTGCAGAAGGGTTCCGGAGACCGTTACCGTGGAGCGGAGGTGGATGCGACACTGCTCCCGAAGATCAAGGTGGAAGTGGTCGTTGGCAGGATTCCGGTAGAAAACGTGGTGGATGCGGCCAAGAGAGCCCTCTACACAGGACATATCGGAGACGGAAAGATCTTTGTGTACGACGTGGCGAGAGTGGTCAAGATTCGTACCGGAGAGGAGGACGTGGCTGCGCTGCAGGACGTCGAGTAGGCTGCACGAATCTAGTGGTTAGGTTCGTGAATCGAATCCCCTTAGTTTCGTATACATCAACAGTGAAGGCTCCCGGCGAAAGCCGGGGGCTTTCGCGTGGATTTTTACGGCTTGCGGGAAAAAATCAATTTATCAATTCCACACAGAAATCCATCTTGTTATGGCAGCTGGCTGCGCGCGCGAAAAAGCTTCCACGCTGTCGGCGACGGCAAATGGATTTTCTAAACGTTCTGGAAATGTTATCTCCCCTGACGCGACCACCCGCAATTCGCCATCGTGGCTCAGTGCGTGCTTTCCGGGACGTCCATGTCCCGCAATCGCTGATTGTGTACAGAACGTTAAGAAAATCCAATTTTCCGTCGCAAGACAGCTTTGGCAACCTTTCGCGCGCGCAGCCAGCTGCTATAACAGGATAGATTTCCGTGCTTGTCGATAAATAATTCTTCCTATCACAGACATTTTTTGGTATAATGTTCGGAAAGGGCAGAGGAAAATAGCTGAAAAAACAGATGCAGGGCTTGCCCGGCAATCTGTTTTTCCAGCTATTTGACGAGCGAAGCGAGCCCGGAAAATCTGTGATTTTTCGGGCCTCTGCCCATAATCGGTAACTTTATGGGTTGCTGCCCTAAATCTGTGATTTTTCGGGCCTCTGCCCATAATCGGTAACTTTACGGGTTGCTGCCCCAAATCTGTGGTTAAGGGTCTCTGCCCGTAATCTGTAACGACATGGAGTGAGGAATACAGACTGGGAGGATATATATGAACTACGGAAGGAATGCAATGAAGCGCAGGGCGCGGGGGCTGGATGCCAGATCGACGAAGATCCGCAAAAAGTGCGTGGTGATCTTCTGGAAGGTAGTACTGGTATGTATACTGGTGATTGGAGTGACGGGCGTAAGCGCCGGAGTCGGGATCGTCAAGGGAGCCATTGAGTCGGCGCCGGATATCTCGGAGATCGACGTGATCCCCACCGGATACTCGACGACGGTGCTCTCCAGCGGCGGCAAGGAGATCGCAACCCTGGTGGCGGCGGGCGCGAACCGCCAGTATGTGACACTGGACGAGATTCCCAAGGAGCTGCAGGAGGCGGTGGTCGCCATCGAGGATGAGCGTTTTTACGACCACAACGGCATCGACTTAAAGTCGATTGCAAGAGCTTTCGTGGCAGGAGTGAAAAACGGCTTTCATTTCAATCAGGGAGGCAGTACCATCACCCAGCAGCTCATCAAGAATAATGTGCTGACAGAGCAGTGGACGAAGGAGAATCTGGGGGAAAGCTCAATGCTGGAGAAATTCCAGCGAAAGTTTCAGGAGCAGTATATTGCCCTCGAGCTGGAAAAGAAGGTCAACGACAAGGGCTGGATTTTAGAGAATTACCTGAATTCCATCAATCTGGGGAGCAATACCCTGGGCGTGCAGGCGGCCTCCCAGCGCTATTTCGGAAAGGATGTGTCGGAGCTCACGCTCTCCGAGGCGGCGGTGATCGCCGGGATTACCAAGAATCCATACGGCTACAATCCCATCACGCACCCGGAGAAGAATGCCGAGCGCCGGGAGCTTGTGCTTTCCAATATGCTGGAGCAGAATTACATCTCGCAGGAGCAGTATGAGGAGGCGCTGGCGGACGACGTGTACGGCAGGATTTCCGAGCACAACGACGTGGTATCCGCCTCGATGAACACCTATTTTGTGGATGCGGTGATCGACGATGTTTTCAACGATCTGGTGAACGAGAAGGGATATTCGGAGAGTGACGCCTACAAGGCCATCTATCAGGGCGGGCTCACGATCAAGTCTACCCAGAACCTGCGCATCCAAAAGATTTGTGACGAGGAGGCGAACAATGCGGACAACTATGCTTCGGGCACAAGGTACTCGTTCTTCCTGTCCTTTCAGGTGAAGCAGAAGGACGGGACGACAAACAACTATACGAACCAGACCATGCTCTCCTATTACAAGAAGGTAAATAAGAACGAGAATTATTCCATCAATTATTCCTCCGAGGAGGATGCGCTCGCGGCGATTGCCGAGTACGAGGAGGACATGCTAAAGGACGGCGGTAAGCTGGTGGAAAATTCCGAGTACATTTTTATCACGATGCAGCCGCAGGTGGCCATGACGGTCATTGACCAGAAGACCGGACAGGTCAAGGCAATCGTGGGAGGCCGGGGAGACAAGGCGGGCAACCGTACATGGAACCGCGCGACCAACACCACCCGCCAGCCGGGCTCCACTTTTAAGATTATCGCCTGCTATGCGCCCGCCCTGGATGCGGGGGGAAAGACCCTGGCCTCCGTCCAGGACGATGCACCCTTTACGGTAGGCTCTAAGACCTACAAAAATTACGACGGCAAATTCCGGGGCTACACCAGCGTGCGTGCGGCAATCACCAGCTCCATCAATATCGTGACAGTCAAGACGCTGCAGGATATCGGTGTGGACACGGGATATGAATATGCGGAAGCGTTCGGCTTTTCCACGCTGGTGGAGTCCGACAAGAATCTGGGACTGTCTCTCGGAGGTCTGACGCAGGGCGTCACGAATCTGGAGCTGACGGCGGCCTATGCCACAATCGCCAATGAGGGCGAGTATATTGAGCCGAGCTTTTACACGCAGGTGCTCGACCATGACGGCAAGGTGATTCTGGACAACACGCAGACCAAGGAGAGGCACAAGGTGCTGGAGAAGTCCACCGCGTGGCTTTTGACGGATGCGATGAAGGACGTTATGACGAGCGGTACCGGAACCAGAGCCTACTTTGGCTCCACTATGGCGCAGGCAGGGAAATCCGGCACGACGACGGCCAACCGGGACGCGCTTTTTGCGGGCTACACGCCCTACTATACCTGCGTGGTATGGGGCGGTTTTGACGACAATTCCAAGCAGACAGAGACCACATACCCCAAAAATCTCTGGCGCTCTGTGATGAAGCGGATCCACGAGGAGCTGGAGCTGGAGTACAAGGATTTCAAAAAGCCCAAGGGCATCACCACGGCGACTGTCTGTGGAAAGTCCGGCCTGCTCCCGGAGGACGGTGTGTGCAGCGAGGATCCCAGAGGCTCCCAGAGCAGGACAGAGTATTTTGCGGCCGGCACAGTGCCCACGGATGGCTGTGACCATCATGTGAGCGTGACTGTCTGCTCGGAGTCGGAGCAGCTGGCAGGCGCTTTCTGCCCGGAGGAGTGCAGGGTGGACAGAGTGTTTATTGTCGGGGCTCAGGAGGGCTCCGGGGATTACGGCTACTCAGTGACAGAGAAATTTTTAGAGACCACCTGCGAGATACATGATGAGAACTGGGTACCGGACGAAGAGGAAGAGGAGGATCCCGAGGATCCGGACGAAGGGGAAGAGGAGGATCCCGAGAATCCGGGAGGAGAAGAGGAGAATCCCGAGGAACCGGGCGGCGGGGAAGAAGAGAACCCGGATCCGAACACAGACCCGGAGCCGGTCGATCCGAATCCGACGCTCTCCGCGATGGATTTTGTGCGGCGGTTTTATCAGTGGCTGCAGAGGTGGTAAGGTGGAGACGGGAGTGAATGGATACCGGACGGTGTACACGGGCGGCGAGGGAGAGATCGTGGAGAAAAAATCCCGCTTTATCGCCACGGTGCGGCCGGTGGAGACCGAGGAGGAGGCGTCAGCCTTCGTCGCGGAGATGAAGAAAAAATACTGGGATGCCAGGCATAACTGTTCGGCATTTGTGCTGGGGGAGAGGCAGGAAATCAGCCGCTGCTCCGACGACGGGGAGCCCGCCCAGACCGCGGGCAGACCGATTTTGGATGTGCTTCTTAAGGAGGGGCTCACGAATACCGCCGTGGTGGTGACAAGGTATTTCGGGGGCGTACTCCTTGGCACAGGAGGACTGGTGCGGGCCTATCAGGCAGCCGCGCAGGCCGGACTTGCAGAGAGCGTGCTCATTGAAAAGTGCCGGGGGAGAAAACTGGTGATCCACACGGATTACAGCGGCATGGGAAAATTAAACTACTTTTTCGCACAGCAGAAGCTTCCGGTGCTGGAGGTCGAGTACGGCGCGGAGGTAGTCATCACGGTTCTCGCGCCGGAGGAGAAAAAGGAGTCTGTGTTTCAGGACATTGTGGAGCAGACGAACGGCGGCGCCCGGCTGGAGTGGGGGGATCTGGTTCTTTATGGCCTGCTTGGAAAAGAGATACATCTTTTTTGAAAATAAATCCAAATTTAGGGCTTGACACTGCCATACAACCCATGTATAATACCATTTGTTGAGACAATGGCCCATCGCCAAATGGTAAGGCAACGGACTCTGACTCCGTCATTTCAAGGTTCGAATCCTTGTGGGCCAGCTCCCCGGCAGATTTTCTGCCGGGTCTTTTTTACTCATTTTGGGGAGATAGCAATGTATGAATTTGACAGCAGAGTGCGCTACAGCGAGGTAGATGCCGGAGGGGAGCTGACATGGCAGGCCCTGATGGATTACTTTCAGGATTGCAGCGTATTTCATTCCGAACAGCACAATATCGGCATCGATTATTTAAAGGAGCAGCACATGGCATGGATGCTGTCCTCGTGGCAGATCTGCAGGAACCGTATGCCGCGCCTTGCAGAGCTGGTGACGGTGCAGACATGGGCCTACGATATGAAGGGCTTTTACGGATACCGGAATTTTTCAATCAACGACTCCGGGGGAAAGAGGCTGGCTTATGCCAATTCCGTATGGATACTCGTCGATACAAAAAGCGGCAGGCCGATGCGCATCCCCATGGAGATGCCAGAAAAGTATGGGATGGAGGAGAGGCTTCCCATGGACGTGTGCGGGCGCAAGCTTGCAGTGCCCGGGGAGTACGGGGAAAAGGAGCCCTTTGTGGTGCCCTCCTATTTTATTGATACAAACCAGCATATGAACAACAGCCGTTATGTGCAGGTCGCCCTCCAGTATGTCCCGAAGGATTTTTCCGTGGGAGAGGTCCGGGTGGAATACAGAAGGGCGGCAAAGCAGGCGGATGTGATGCTTCCGCGGGTGACAGTCACGGAAGAGAAGGTGGTGGTCGCCCTGTGCGCAGAGGATAAGACTCCTTACGCGGTGACAGAATTTTGGAGAGAGATATCGGGGAAGACACTATGAGATTAGGTGAATGGCAGGAATTATATTATGTGAAGCAGGTGGACTTCGGGATTTATCTGGCGAAGGAGAGGGACAGCGACCAGCGGGTGCTGCTTCCCGCTGCCCAGGTGCCGGGGGAGCTTCAGATCGGAGATGGGCTTTCCGTATTTTTGTACAAAGACTCGAAGGATCGCCTGATCGCCACCACCAGAGAGCCGAAGCTTACCCTGGGGGGCTGTGCGGCTCTTGTGGTCAAGGAAGTAGGAAAAATCGGCGCGTTTTTGGACTGGGGGCTTGAGAAGGATCTGTTTCTCCCTTACAAAGAAATGAACGGGCGCATCGAGGCGGGGGACGAGGTACTGGTCACGCTCTATATCGACAAGAGCGGGCGCCTGTGCGCCAGCATGAAGGGGATTTACGACCTGCTGGAAAAGTCGTCGCCCTATCAGAAGGGGGACATGGTGCGGGGGCGCGTGTACGAGTTCTCGGACAACTTCGGCGCCTTTGTGGCAGTGGATGACCGCTATTCGGGCAGGATTGCAAATTCCGAAGATCACAGCTTTTTAAGGATCGGGGATCTGGTCGCGGCGAGAGTCATGGGCGTGAAGCCGGATGGCAAGCTGGATTTAACGCTCCGGGAGAGGGCATACATGCAGATGGATACGGATGCGCAAAAGCTTCTGGAGCTTTTGGACTCCTACGGGGGCGTGCTTCCCTTTACCGAGAAGGCAGACCCGGAGGTCATCCGCAGGGAGACGGGGCTGAGCAAGGCCGCCTTCAAGCGGGCGGTCGGGAGACTGTACAAGGAACACAGGATTTCGCTCGACGGCGGAAAAATCCGCCTGCGGGCGGAGCCGTAAAAGCAGGTCATGCAGTAGTCAGAATCATATAAGAAAGAAGGAAAACGATATGAAAAATGTAATCAGCACAGACAAGGCACCGGCGGCAATCGGGCCGTATTCGCAGGCCATTGAGGTAAAGCATATGGTATATACCTCCGGCGTGATTCCGGTAGACCCGGCGACGGGGGAGATCCCGGAGGGCTCTGTGGCGCAGGCGAGGCAGGCATTCACCAATCTGGCGAATCTTTTAGAGGCGGCGGGAAGCGGTATGGAACGCGTGGTCAAGACCACGGTTTTCATCAAGGAGATGAATGATTTTGCCGCCATCAATGAGGTGTACGCCGAGTTTTTTCCCTCGCCATTCCCGGCGAGAAGCTGTGTCGAGGTGGCAAGGCTGCCGAAGGACGTTATGCTGGAGATCGAGGCGGTTGCCACAAAAGAATAGAGGACATGAAAAGACCCCGGACAGTATCTGTGTCCGGGGGTTTTCTATACCGACATATCAAAATTGCTGCCGACACCAGGATTGACGGACAGCTCCATCATTTTCCGCAGGCCGTCGTTCATCGCCTCGCTTGTGTCCAGCGCCTTGTCCAGCATCTTCATGCTTACGGCATTGCTTAAGGTGGACGGCTCGGAAGCGGACAATGCACTGAGTGCGGTATTCACTCCTGAAATCTCCATGCCTCTGCACCTCCTTAATTCTTTTCCTGTATGATGTACCTGGGCTTTTGCTATTACCTCCACTATAGTATGCCATAAAAGCTATCAAAAAGCAACAAAAATACGGGTAAAATCCAAATTTTTCCATAAAAATTTAGGGTTGACACATATATGTAGCTTTGCTATAATAGCACCGTAATAATTGTAACAAATCTGTAACAAACTATCTGTTCTACGAATGAATTTGGAGGATACTATGAATCGTAAAAGTGTATGGAAGGTAACTGCATGTGGTCTGGCCGGAGTGCTTACGCTTGGAAGCTTTCCGTTTGGGACGGCAGCAGCACCGGGAGCAGGTATTTCAGACTATACATCAAGTATTGTTACATCTTCCGCTCTGCCGACGGCGGGTATCTCGCTTGCCATGAGCGAGTGTGCGGCTTCTACGACAGATCAGGAGATTATTGCGAGCGCGCAGCCGGCGGTGACCGGGAATGACGCGCCGACCGTGACAGCAGATTATGAGGATATGGCGGTTGCCACGGTTGATGATTATGTGAATGTACGTTCCAAGGCATCGAAGAAGGGCGAGGTGGTCGGCAAGCTCTATAAGAACAATGTCGGCAAGGTGGTCGGAGAGAAGAACGGCTGGTATAAAATCAAGTCCGGCAATGTGACCGGATATGTAAAGGGCGAATACGTTGCCGTTGGCGATGAGAAGAAGCTCAAGAAAGCGGGCAGACGCGTCGCGATCGTGAACACGGAGACGCTGTTCGTGAGAAAGGGAGCCTCCACAGACGAATCTGTGATGGGCATGGTTCCCGAGGGCGAGGATCTGACAGTTGTGGACGAGTCCATCGACGGCTGGGTAGGCGTGTCCGTGGAAGAGGGCGACGGCTATGTATCCAGCGATTTCGTTGAGGTGACTACCGAATATACTTATGCGGAGTCGAAAGAGGAAGAGGAGGCACGCCTCAGAAAAGAGGAGGAGGCGCGGCAGGCAGCTGCCGCTGCGGCACAGCAGGATAGTAATTCCGGCGGTTCCTCGGGAGGCTCCTCAGGCGGAAGCTCTTCCGGCAGTGGGACAAGCTATACGCCCCCGACAGGCTCTACCGGAGCAGATGTGGCGGCTTTTGCCTGCCAGTTCGTCGGCAATCCTTATGTGTATGGCGGTACCAGCCTGACCAACGGCGCCGACTGTTCGGGATTTGTAATGAGCGTGTATGCGAATTTTGGCGTCAGCCTTCCGCACAGCTCCAGCGCACTTAGAAGCTGCGGCTATGGCGTCAGCACATCGAACATGCAGGCGGGCGACATCGTCTGCTACAGCGGACATGTAGGGATCTACATCGGCGGCGGGCAGATTGTACATGCAAGTAACGAAAGAGACGGCATTAAGATTTCCAATGTAAGCTACCGTGCAATTCTTGCGGTGAGAAGAATCTTCTAATGAAATAAAACGAATGATCAGAGAGGCGGATCCGGCGGATTCGTCTCTTTTTGTTGTGCGCGTCTGTGCGGCATTTCCAGTGTTGTCGAAATTGGAAGGATTTTCTGCGGATTTTACGTTGACAAGCCGTGCCGGAAACAGTTAGTATAAAAGGGAACGAAATTTAGGGAAATACATAGGAGGTACACAGATTGTTGGCAGCAGGAAGAAAAAGGATACTGGGAGGCTTACTGATTGCGGCGGCGCTTGCCCTGCCGGCCGGAATAAAGGCGGCGGACACCTACGAGGAGTATATCGAGGAGGCGTGGACGACGGATGGACAGTACACAAGTCCTACCTATTATCATAGAAGCGAACTGGAGGGAACCCAGCTGCTAAACGGCATCGACGTGTCGTGGTGGCAGGGAGACGGAAAGGGCAGCAGTGTCTCGCATCTGAACTGGGAGCAGGTGCATGAGGCGGGTATTGATTTTGCCTTTGTAAGGGTGGGATCCAGAGATACGGCGGACGGAAGCATTTACGAGGATACCTGCGCGGATGCGCATATTCAGGGCGCGCTGGAGAATGATATCAATGTGGGACTGTACATATTTTCGCAGGCGCTGAACGAAGAGGAGGCGGAAGAGGAAGCGGAGTTTGTTCTGGAGCTTTTGGACGATTACGGCTGGGACGTGACCATGCCGATTGTGATGGACCGGGAAGCGGGAAGCTACAAGCGTCTGACCGCGGGAAAGCTGTCCAAGACGAAGGAGACGAATATCTGCTGTGCTTTTTCCAGCGTAATCTCGGGGGCGGGCTATACGCCGATGGTGTATGCCAGCGCCAACTGGGTCGTGAATTATATCAATACGGACCGGCTTGCGGAAAGCGGCTGCAAGCTCTGGCTGGCGCGCTACAACAATTCCACGGATATGCCGACGGGCAGCCTGACCTATACAAAGCTCTCCGGCTATGAATACGAATTCTGGCAGTATTCCTCTGCGGGGAAAGTGGACGGATATTCCAAGGATCTGGACGTGGATTTCTGGTATCTGAATACAGACGTCAAGACAAAGAACCTGCAGATGACCGCCAACGCCGCGGACTCCGTGAGCCTTAAGTGGAGTAAGGCGGGGGACGCGCAGAAGTACCGTCTGTACCGCTACGACAGCGAACAGGACAAGTATGTATCGGTGAAGAGCACCGCAGGCAAGAGCTATACCGATGCGGGGCTTGCGGCGGGAGAGACTTACCAGTACAAGGTGCGCTGCTACTGGACGGTCGGCGGCACGAACTATTATGGAAAATATTCCGACGTTCTGACCGCAGTCACGCTTCCGGGCAGGGTGAAGGAGCTCGGCGCGGAAGATCAGACGGCAAGTACCATCACGCTGAGCTGGAATAAGCTGCACGGGGCGGACGGCTACCGGGTATACAGTTACAATGAGGACGAGGACAAATTCGTAAAGCTCGCAGATGTGACGGACGGTTCCCTGAGCTATGAAGTCGCCGGACTTTCCGGGGCGAAGGAATACCAGTTTAAAGTAAAAGGCTTCCGCAAATTTGAGGGAACGACTTACTGGGGTACAAACAGTGAGGCGTGTGCGGCAGTGACCAAGCCGTCGGAGGCGAAGGAGCTTGCGGCAGATACGGCATCTGCCAGCGCGATAGACTTAAGCTGGAATAAAGTGTCGAGGGCGACGGGCTACCAGATTTACCGTCTGAATGCCGACACCGGAAAATACGAAAAGCTTGCGACCGTAAAGGGCAACAAGACCTTTGATTACACGGACAGCGGTCTAAAGAGCGCGACAGAATGCAGCTACAAGGTTCGGGCATACTTAAGTTATGGGGGAAGCAACTATTATGGAGCATTCTCTGCTGTCGAAAGCGCGAAGACGAAGCCTGCAAAGGTGAAGAACCTAAAGCTGAGCACGAAGTCCGGCACCATCACGTTAAAGTGGGACAAAGTCCCGCGTGTCAGCGGCTATCAGATCTACCGTCTGAACACGAAGACCGGGAAGTATGAGAAGGTGGCGGCCGTGAAGGGCAACAGCACCTTCTCCTACAAGGATACAGGGCTGAAAAAAGGCACGTCCTACACCTACAAGGTGCGCGCGTATGTAAGCTACAACGGGAATAATTATTATGGAAGCTTTTCGGATGCTGTTAAGCTGAAAGCAAAATAAACCTGCGGAAAAGAAGGGATTTGGGGAAGAAATATGAAAAGAGGTTTAGGGGTATTACTGGCACTGGCCATAGGCTTTCTGTCGGTCTGCGCGCAGCCGGATACAGCGGAGGCCGCGCAGAAGCAGGCGCAGACAGACCCGTTTGTAGTCGTGCTGGATGCGGGACATGGCGGCAGCGACGGCGGCGCCAGCCGTACATGGAGCGGCAAGCGCTATAAGGAGAAGCAGCTGAATCTTGCGATTGCGAAGGCGTGTAAGGCGGAGCTGGAGAAGTATGCGGGAGTGAAGGTCTATATGACGCGCACAAGCGACGTCTATGTCTCCTTAGATGAGAGGGTGCTCTTTGCGAAGCAGATGGGCGCCGACCTCTTTGTGAGCCTCCACAACAACGCGGATTACAAGGCGTCCAGCAACGGCGCCTGCGTGTTTTACCCGAATTATAATTATAAAAAAGAAATTGGCGCAGAGGGGCACAGGGTCGCCGTCAGTATCGAGAGTAAGCTGACCTCTCTGGGGCTTAAGAATCTGGGAGTGGCATACCGCAATTCCGAGAACCGCACGAAGTACCCGGACAAAAAGCTGGCCGATTATTACCGTGTGATCAAGCTCAGCAAGGAGGAGGGGTTTCCCGGCCTGATTGTGGAACACGCCTATGTCAGCAACCCCTCGGACTGCAGGAAGTATCTGAGCACGCCCGCGAAGCTGAAAAAACTGGGAGTGGCGGACGCGGCAGGAATCGCGGAAGCCTACGGTCTGGTGAAGGGGAAAACCCCGGTATTAAAGAGTGTAAAGCTTGCGGAGGGAAACGCGGTCAGTCTTGCGTGGAGCGAATGCGCGTGGGCGGACGGCTATGTGCTTTTCCGCCGGAGCGCGGGGGAGGAGGCCTGTGAGGCGCTTGCGGTCGTGAGCGGAAGCGGCAGCAGCTATCTGGATACGACTGCGGCAGGAGGACAAACATACGAGTATTGTCTGCGCGCCTATGTGGCGGGGAAGGACAGAACCTTCTACACGGATGTCTCCAACACACTGTCGGTCACGACGATAGGCGCGCCGTCCCTTGTGGCAGTCAGCCGTTCCGATACCGGGCAGGTGCAGCTTGCCTTTACCTCTGTGGACGGGGCGGACGGTTATCTCATCGCCCGCAGGGCGGACAGCGGGGAGAGCTTCCTTGTCGTGGCAGAGCTGGACAGCGGCACGCTTGTCTGGACGGATGCGGGCGCAGATGCGGAGCACACCTACGAATATCAGGTATGCGCCTATGTGAAGTGTGAAAATATAAAGATTACGGGAGCATATACGCCGGGAGTTATGGATACAATAGAAACAGAATAAGCTGATAAAAAAGTTGCACAAAATTTTTCCCTTAAGAAAATATTTTGGCGGAAAAGGGGAAGAACTGACAAAAAAGTTATCCACAATTTTAAGCCCTGAAATGCTGAAAAAACGAGTTATGCACGGAGTTATGCACGTTATCCACATAAGAAAAAGCTTTTTTGACTTATAAATGCCGGTGAAATTAGAACAGCTGTTTTGTTGAAAAATAATAAACTTTGTCGATAACTGGAAAATTTTGAAAAAGGAATTGACATTTTAAATGTAAAAATAATGCAATACTATGTCGGAAATTGTCGTACAATGTCTGTTGGAGGAGGAAAATTCAGCAGTTGCCAAATGCGGACATATTTGGTATACTTGTGGGGTTATGATGAAGGTGATTGATGTTGCCGGAATCCAACTGGATAATTGTACGGTCCGGGAAGCGATTATGTGTCTGGACCGCGAGATATCCGATCAGGGGTTCCACACAATAGAGGAAGTGAATACGGACACGCTGATGCTTGCCACCACAAACGACAGCGTCCGCACGGCACTGATGGCGATGGAGCACACGGTGATCTCGGAGGTCGCGGTCTTAGAGGCGGTGGGTGCGGACAGCTACCAGCGCAGGCGCGAGGTGGAGCACCACGATTTTTTCTATGAGCTGATGCGGCGGATCGAGCGGAACCGGAAGAAGCTCTGCCTGATCGGCGGTGAGAGCGCGAAGGTGCAGAAGATGGAGGAGCTGCTCCTCGCCCGTTTTCCCCGGTGTGAGCTTGTCAGCTACGCGCTGGAGGATTTCGAGGGGAAGGCGGACTCACTGGTCAATGAGGTCAATGTGGTGACGCCGGACGTGATTTTAAGCATTCTGCCCAGCCCCCAGCAGGAGGAGTTTCTGCTGGAGAATAAGGACAGGCTCTCGGCGAATCTCTGGTACGGGATCGGAAGCATGAACCCGGAGGTGCAGCGGCGCGGTATCCTTGGACTGATCCAGCGTCTGATCCGCACCCGCAAGCTGGAACGGCAGCTTGACAGCTTCCGGCAGGAAAGTGTGGAAGATGAACAGAAATAAAAAAAGGCTGTGCTGGGAGCTTTTGCTGATTGTTCTGGGGACGGGAATGATGGCGCTTGCCATCAGCAGCATCTATGACCCCATAGGCCTGGTCACCGGAGGCTTTTCCGGGATTGCCATTCTCATCAGGAGTCTGACGGAAGGGCTGATTCCGGGGGGAGTTCCGCTGTGGCTTACGAACCTGCTTCTCAATATCCCGGTGTTTTTATTTGCCTACCGGAGGTTCGGGGCGGGCTATGTGGGCAGGACATTTTTCGGGACGCTGCTTCTGTCTCTGTGGCTGTATCTGATTCCGCCGATGGATCTGGCAGAGTCCGATTACCTTCTGGCGGCGCTCTTCGGCGGTGTGTTTACAGGGATAGGCTTTGGCCTTGTGCTCCGGGCGGGAGCGACCACCGGGGGCACGGATCTGGTGGCGGCGCTGATCCAGCCGGGACTCAGGCATTACTCGGTGGTGCAGATCATGCAGGTGATTGACGGGCTGGTCGTGCTCCTTGGCCTGTATGTGTTTGGCCTGCGCCCGGCGCTGTATGCGGTGGTGGCGATTTTTGTGACGACGAAGATGGGGGATTCCTTTCTGGAGGGCTTTAAGAGCTCCAAGGCCGCCCTGATCATCACGAACCACTACGAGGAGGTGGCGGACAGGCTCATGCGGGAGCTGGACAGGGGCGTCACCGGGCTGGATGCAAAGGGGATGTACACCCACAGGAACAAATGCGTGCTCTATTGCGTGGTGTCCCGCAAGGAGATTGTCAGCGTGAAGGATATCGTGGAAGAGGTAGACCCGGACGCCTTTGTGATCGTCTCTGACGTCCGCGAGGTGCTGGGAGAAGGATTTTTGGAATATCATAGGGATTTATAGAACATGTTTCCTGATTGTTAGAGGAAATGCATAAAAAATGCACATTTCCTCTTTCTTTTTTTGTGTTTTTGTATTAAAATGAAAAAAGGCATTTATGCAAATTGCAAAAAGTGTCAGCAAATATGGGGATAAGGAGAAACATTTATGATTTCCAATCAGATACTTCAGAATACGATTGATGGTCTTAAGGGGATTACGAGAATGGATCTGTGTGTGATGGACGTGGAGGGGAAGATACTTGCCGCCACGTTTGCGGAAGCGGAGCAGTTTGTAGAGCCTGCCCAGTCCTTCGTGTCCTCCCCCGCGGATTCCCAGGTGGTGAGCGGATGTCAGTTTTTCAAAGTGTTTGACGATCACCAGCTGGAATATATTCTGCTGATCTGCGGGGACAGCGAGGATGCCTATATGATCGGCAAGATCGCGGGCTTTCAGATCCAGAACCTTCTGGTGGCGTATAAGGAGCGCTTCGACAAGGATAATTTCATCAAGAATCTGATTCTGGACAATCTGCTTCTCGTGGATATCTATAACCGCGCCAAAAAGCTCCATATCGAGATCGAGGTGCGGCGTGTGGTATTTCTGGTGGAGATCAACCGGGAGAAGGACGGCAATGAGCTGGAGAGGATACGCGGACTGTTCGGCGGTAAATCCAGGGATTTCGTGACGGCGGTGGACGAGAAAAATATCATTCTGGTCAAGGAGCTGGCGGAGAACGAATCCTACGAGGATCTGAACAAGACGGCGGAGGTTATCTTAAATCTGTTCCGCTCCGATGCGTACAGCAATGTGCATATCGCTTACGGAACCGTGGTCGGGGAGTTAAAGGAGGTATCGCGCTCTTACAAGGAGGCACGCATGGCGCTTGATGTGGGCAAGATCTTTTTCGAGGACCGCAATGTGATCGCCTACTCCCAGCTTGGAATCGGCAGACTGATCTACCAGCTTCCGATCCCGCTGTGCAAAATGTTTATCAAAGAGATTTTTGACGGGAAGGCTCCCGATGAGTACGACGAGGAGCTTCTTTCCACAATCAATAAGTTTTTCGAGAACAGTCTGAATGTGTCCGAGACCTCCAGACAGCTCTATATCCACCGGAACACGCTGGTGTACAGGCTGGATAAGCTGCAGAAGAGCACCGGGCTGGATCTTCGCGTGTTCGAGGATGCCATCACCTTCAAGATTGCCCTCATGGTTGTAAAGTACATGAAGTACATGGAATCCTTGGACTATTAGTAAGGAGAAAAGATGATTAAACTGCAGCATGTCAGCAAGACCTACTCTGAGGGAGTGCCGGCATTGAACGATGTAAGCCTTGAAATTGAAGATGGAGAGTTTGTATTTATTGTCGGGGACAGTGGTTCCGGCAAGTCGACGATGATCAAGCTTCTTTTAAAGGAGCTCGAGCCGACGGAGGGAACCATCACGATCGGAGGCAGGATCCTCGGCAAGATCAAACGGAAGCAGATCCCGAAATTCCGCCGGAGCCTTGGCGTTGTATTTCAGGATTTCCGTTTGTTAAAGGACAGAAATGTGTATGATAATGTGGCATTTGCCCAGAAGGTGATCGGGGAATCAAACAGCCGGATACGAAAAAAAGTTCCGATCACCCTCTCGATGGTGGGGCTTGCGGCCAAATACCGCTCCTACCCCAGCCAGCTTTCCGGCGGCGAGCAGCAGAGGGTGGCAATCGCGCGGGCGCTGATCAATGAGCCCAGCATCCTTCTGGCGGATGAGCCCACCGGGAATCTGGACAATAACAATGCGTGGGAGATTATGAAGCTTCTGGAGGAGATCAACGACAAGGGCACGACGGTGATCGTGGTCACCCACAATATGGAGATCGTCAAGGTGATGAAGAAGAGGGTCATTACCGTGAAAAAGGGTACGATCGTCAGCGACAGTAAGCAGGAGGAGTATGACGATGAGAATTAACACCTTTTTTTATTCTATGAAGCAGGGCTTTCAGAGTATTTTCCGCAATAAAATGTTTTCTCTGGCCTCCATTGCGACCATGGCGGCCTGCATTTTTATGTTTGGCATATTTTATATGGTCATCACGAATTTTAATGCGGCGGTGCGGGGCATCGAGGAGGGCGTTTCCGTCTCCATTTTTTTTGACAAGGGACTGACGGAGAGCCAGATCCTCGACATTGGCAGCCAGGTTGAGAAGCGCACCGAGGTCAGCCGTGTGGAGTATGTGTCGGCGGAGGATGCGTGGAATTACTACAAGGAGGTCTATTTTGAGGGGCGCGAGGAGCTGGCGGCGGGTTTTGTCGGGGACAATCCGCTGGCGAACTCGGCGAACTACCAGATCTATCTGAATGACGTTTCCATGCAGAGCTCTCTGGTCAATTACTTAGAGTCCATCCCCGGCGTCCGGGAGGTAAAGCAGTCGGAGCTGGTGGCGAACACCTTAAGCGATTTTAACAGACTGGTGGGCTATGTGTCTGCGGGAATCATTCTGATTTTGCTCTGCGTCGCGGTCTTTCTGATCAGCAACACGGTCACGGTGGGAATTTCTGTCCGCAGGGAGGAGATTGCGATTATGAAGCTGATCGGCGCGACGGATTTTCTTGTGCGGGCGCCCTTTGTGGTGGAGGGTATGCTGATCGGGCTCGTGGGCGCTGCAATTCCGCTGAGCCTTCTGTATGTTCTCTACCAGAGGATCATGGTGTACATTACCGATAAGTTCAGCTTCATCGGCTCCATGATGAAGTTCGTCTCGGTACAGGCAGTGTTTTCGACGCTGATACCCGTTGCGGTCGTGCTTGGCGTGGGTATCGGCTTTGTGGGGAGCCAGCTCACGATTCGCAAGCACCTAAAGGTTTAGCGGAGGGAAAGATATGGACAGACAATATATGCAGCAGGAGATGCCGCCGGAGTATCCGAAGAAAAAATCGACGGGCTTTGGCTCAGGCTTTTGTTCGGGGCTTATCGTCGGAGTTCTGGTCATTGCCGTGCTTCTGGCCGCAGGCGTAAAGCTGTATACGGGCATCACGAGGCAGTATCTGGTTTTTGGACCGAAAAAGGGGGGCGTCGTCTCCGACAATTCATCGGTTTTGAACCGGGACACGCTGGAAAAACAGCAGGAGCTTCTGGCTTACATGGATATCTATTATTATGAAGATTACGATAAGGAGAAGGTCAGGGAATCCATTCTGGCGGGAACGCTGGAGGGGCTGGACGACCCGTATTCTGTCTACTATACGGCGGACGAGTACGCGAGCATCCGGGTGGACACCTCGGGCGCCTACTACGGCATCGGCGCGGGACTGTCGCAGAACGCCGAGACGATGGAAGTGACGATCACAAAGGTCTACGAGGAGACCCCGGCGGAGGAGGCCGGACTCAAAAACGGCGACCGGATCCTTATGGTCGATGACATCGAGGCCACGAGCATGGAGCTCACGGCGCTGGTGCAGAAGATCCGCGGGAAGGAGGGCACAAAGGTGCATCTGCTCGTCTACAGGGAGGACACGGATGAATCCCTGGAATTTGACGTGGAGCGCCGCAACGTGCAGCTTTCCAGCGTATCCTCGGAGCTTTTGGAGGGAAATATCGGCTATATCCAGATCAGCGAATTCCAGTCAAATACCCCGAAGCAGTTTGAGGAGCAGGTGAAGGCGCTTGAGGAGCAGGGAATGGAGGGCATGATCGTAGACTTAAGGGACAATCCGGGAGGCCTGATTGATTCGGTGGTGCGTATTGTGGACGATATTCTGCCGGAAGGAACTATCGTGTACACGGAGGATAAATTCGGCAACCGGGAGACCTACAGCTCAGACAAGCGGTGTATGGATTATCCGCTCATCGTGCTCGTGGATAAGGGCAGCGCAAGCGCCTCCGAAATCTTTGCGGGAGCCATCAAGGATTACGATTACGGGACGCTGGTGGGCACGACGACCTTTGGAAAGGGCATTGTGCAGTCGATTTTTCCGCTGGAGGACGGGGACGCGGTGAAGCTCACGACGGCGAAATACTTCACGCCAAACGGCAACAATATCCACGGCACCGGAATCGAGCCGGATGAAGTCGTGGAGTATGAGTACGGGGGCGACAAGACACAGCCCTACGATATGCGCTATGACAACCAGCTCCAGTATGCCATAGACGAGATGCGGGGGATGCTCCATTGAAAAGCGGCGGAAGCAGAACCTTTTTCGAGGCGGCGCTTCTTGCGTCGCTGGCGTGGATGATGGTGATCTTCATCTTTTCCGCCCAGCCGGACACGGCGTCCGCCGAGGTCAGCGGCAGCGTCAGCTACAAGATTGTGGAGGGCGTGAACCTTGCCCTGCATCTGGAGCTTTCACAGCAGCAGCTTGAGGAGAGGGCGCTGCGCATCGAGTTTCCGGTGCGCAAGGCGGCTCACATGACGGAGTACGCCATTCTTGCCTCCCTAATCCTCTTTGTGCTCACCTTTCGGAGGAATCGCGGAGAGTGGCACAGAAAGCGGCTGCTCCGGTATGGGCTTGCCTTTGGGCTTGCAGTCTGTTATGCCGCTACAGACGAGGTACACCAGCGTTTTGTGCCCGGCAGGGCGGGACAGTTCCGGGACGTGCTCATTGACGCCTGCGGTGCTTTCCTCGGATTACTGGTTGTATTTCTGTTCACAAATTGTTACAATAGACAAAAAAGAAAAAAGAGGTGATTTTCTGTGGTCGAATTCGACAATTTTAAGGGGCGGCTTACCGCCTACAAAGCGCCGCTGCAGGAAGTGAGGGATTCACTTTGACTTAGCGGGCAAGACGCAGCAGATCGAGGAGCTTGAGCGGGAGATGGAGGCGCCGGATTTCTGGAACGATCCGGTGGTCTCGCAGGAGAAGATGAAAAAGCTCAAGAGCTTAAAGGACGATGTGGCTGTCTGTGGAAAGCTCATGCAGGACTATGAGGACATAGAGACGATGATCGAGATGGGCAACGAGGAGAACGACGCCTCGCTGGTTCCGGAGGTGGAGCAGATGCTCACAGAGCTGGAGAGCGAATACGAGAGCATCCGCATGAAGACGCTTTTATCCGGGGAGTACGACGGCGAGAATGCAATCCTCTCGCTCCATGCCGGAGCCGGCGGCACGGAGTCCTGCGACTGGGCGGCGATGCTGTTTCGCATGTACTCGAAGTGGGCGGACAGGAAGGGCTATCACCTGGAGGTTCTCGACTCTCTCGACGGCGACGAGGCGGGCATCAAGTCCATCACCTTTCAGGTGAACGGGGCGAACGCTTACGGCTGCCTGAAATCGGAGAAGGGTGTGCACCGGCTGGTGCGCATCTCGCCATTCAACGCGGCGGGGAAGCGCCAGACTTCCTTTGTTTCCTGCGATGTGATGCCGGATATCGAGGAGGATCTTGATGTGGAGATTAAGGATGAGGATATCCGCATCGATACCTTCCGCTCCAGCGGCGCCGGAGGTCAGCACATCAATAAGACGAGCTCCGCGATCCGTATTACCCACTATCCAACCGGGATTGTGGTACAGTGTCAGAATGAGCGTTCCCAGCATATGAATAAGGATAAGGCCATGCAGATGCTAAAGGCGAGGCTTTTCCTTTTGAAGCAGGAGGAGAACGCGGCTCTTGCGGAGGGAATCCGGGGCGAGGTCACGGAGATCGGCTGGGGCAACCAGATCCGCTCCTATGTGATGCAGCCCTACACGCTTGTGAAGGATCACCGCACAGGGACGGAGAGCGGCAATGTAAACGCTGTCATGGACGGGGCGATTGATCCCTTTATCAACGCCTATCTCAAATGGCTGAGTCTGGGATGTCCCGGAAGCATGGACAGCGGGGAGGAGTAGACGTGATTTGTCTTGCAGTCAGCATCGGAGCCGCCGTGGGGCTCGGCGTGTTCGCCGCAGTCCTTGTGGCGGCCGGAGTGGGAGCTCTCGTGCTCCGCAATAAAATACGAAATTTTTCGCGGGCGGCCTTCGGCACGGACAGTCTGGCCGAGGGGCTGAACCGGCAGGCAGATGAGCTGGCGGCGACGCCGAAATCTGTCTCCGGCATGACGAGGCTTATGGAGCCGCAGATTGCCCGGGATTTCCCGGACTTCGTGTGGCGGGAGTTTAAGCATAAGGCTGAAAATATGCTGACCTCCGCGCTGCTTGCGATTTCGTCAGGGAACATAGACCGCCTGACGGATGCCTCCGAAGAGGTACGGCGGCAGGTGGAAAATGTAATTGCCGCAAACCAGGCGGCGTCGGTCAGGGAGGTGTACGATGATATTCGGATTCACCAGACCGAGATCGCGAACTATAGAAAAGGTGGCGGGAAGTGCGTCATCACCATTCAGAGCGCAGTGGAGTACTATCATTATAAAGTGAGCGGCGACCGGGTCACGGAGGGTTTAAGGGAGCGCAAGGAGCAGACGAAGTACAATCTGGAGCTTCTCTACATACAGGACGCGGACGCTGTGGGCGGAAGCGCCGTGGGCACGGTCTGCCCGAACTGTGGCGCGCCCGTCAGGAATCTGGGACGGATGGTATGTGAATATTGCGGGTCGGCGGTGACGCCGGTCAATATTAAGGTGTGGTCGCTGAACAAATACTACGAGGTCGATTATCACCATGTGTAAGCGGCAGGAAAGATGAAGGAGGAACAGGATATGGGAATTATCAGAGCAATTGGAAAAGCAATCGGAGGCGGCTTTTCGGATCAGTGGCTGGAGGTGTATGAAGCGGACGCTATGAGCGACCAGACCGTCTTTGCAAGGGGCGTGCTGATGCGGAAAGGGCAGAATAAGAAGGGAACCGAGGACACGGTGAGTAACGGCTCCATCATCCATGTATATGACAACCAGTTTATGCTTCTGGTAGACGGAGGCAAGGTGGTGGATTACACGGCGGAGCCGGGCTACTACAAGGTGGATAATTCCTCCATGCCCTCTCTGTTTAACGGGGAGTTCGGGGAGACCCTGCAGGAGTCCTTCAACCGCATCAAGTTCGGCGGACAGACCCCCAAGGCGCAGAAGGTGTTCTTTATCAATCTGCAGGAGATCAAGGGCATCAAGTTCGGCACGAGACAGCCGATCAACTATTTTGATTTCTTCTACAATTCGGAGCTGTTTTTGCGGGCGCACGGGACATACTCCATAAAAATCGTAAATCCCCTGCAGTTTTACGCGGAAGCGATACCGAGAAATAAGGATCATGTGGATATCACGGAGATCAACGAGCAGTATCTCTCCGAGTTTTTGGAGGCGCTGCAGTCGGCAATCAACCAGATGTCCGCGGAGGGACAGAGGATTTCCTTTGTCACCAGCAAGGCGAGGGAGCTGGGCAAGTACATGTCTTCCATTCTGGACGAGGACTGGAACCAGACAAGGGGCATGGAGATTCAGGCGGTCGGAATCGCAAGCCTCTCCTACGACGAGGAGTCCCAGAAGCTCATCAATATGCGCAATCAGGGAGCGATGCTCTCTGACCCCACTGTCCGGGAGGGCTATGTGCAGGGCGCGATGGCGCGCGGCATGGAGGCGGCAGGCTCCAACGCGAACGGCGCGATGGCGGGCTTCATGGGCATGGGCATGGGTATGAACGCCATGGGCAATATGGCGGGTGCGACCTCTGCCACCAATCTTGCACAGATGCAGATGCAGCAGGGCTATCCCATGGGAGGAGCCGGGCAGGCGATGCCGCAAAATCCCGCAATGGGAGGAGCCGGGCAGGCGATGCCGCAAAATCCCGCAATGGGAGGAGCCACGGCAGCAGGAGGAGCCGGGCAGCCGGTGCAGCAGCCTGCGGACGGGTGGACGTGTGAATGCGGCACGGTGAATACGGGCAAGTTCTGCAGTGAGTGCGGTAAGCCGATGCCTGCGGGCGGGTGGACGTGCGAATGCGGCACGGTAAATACGGGCAAGTTCTGCAGTGAGTGCGGCAGGCCGAGAAGATAGGGAGTAAAAGAATATGAAGATAGCAGTAATGGGTTACGGAACCATCGGCTCCGGTGTGGTTGAGGTATTGAAGATCAACCGGGGAAGGATCGCAGAGCGCGCGGGACAGCCGGTGGAGGTCAAGTATATTCTGGATCTCAGGGATTTTCCGGGAGATCCGATGGAGGATAAGATCATTCACGATTACCAGACGATCGTGAACGACCCGGAGGTCGGCATCGTGGTGGAGACGATGGGCGGCGTGGAGCCCGCCTACACCTTCGTGAAGGAGATGCTCCTTGCGGGCAAGCAGGTGACCACCAGCAACAAAAATCTCGTGGCGGCAAAGGGTGCGGAGCTGATTAAGCTCGCGCGCGAGCAGGGGGTCAACTTCCAGTTTGAGGCCAGCGTGGGCGGCGGAATCCCGATCATCCGTCCGTTAAACAAGTGTCTGACGGCGGACGAGATTGAGGAGATCACCGGAATCTTAAACGGCACTACCAACTATATGCTCACGAAGATGGCGGAGGAGGGCGCGGACTTTGACGAGGTGTTAAAGGATGCGCAGGAGAAGGGCTATGCGGAGAAGGATCCCACGGCGGATATCGAGGGGCACGACCCCTGCCGCAAGATTGCGATCCTGACCTCCTTAGTCTGCGGACAGCAGGTGGATTACGAGGATATACACTGTGAGGGAATCACGAAGCTTACGGCGGAGGATTTCATTTATGCAAAGGCGATGAAGTGCTCCATCAAGCTTCTTGCCATGAGCCGCAAGCAGGGAGAGAGCTACTCCTGCATGGTGGCGCCCTTTTTGCTTCCGGCGGAGCATCCGCTGTGCAATGTGAACGGCGTATTTAACGGCATCTTCGTGCACGGCAATGTGCTGGGAGACGCCATGTTTTATGGCAGCGGCGCGGGAAAGCTTCCCACGGCCAGCGCGGTCGTGGCGGATCTGGTGGATATGGTGAAGCATACCCATGTGAACATCTATATCAACTGGCAGCAGGAGAAGCTTGCACTGGTGGATTATAAGGACAGTGTGAACCGCTTCTTTGTGCGCACCGGCGCAGACCGGGCGGCGGTGGAGTCGGCATTTGGCGCGGTTTCCTATGTGGATGCGGGCGTGGAAGGTGAATCTGGCTTTACCACGGAGGCGATGACGGAGGCGGATTTCGAGATGCGTGCGGCGAATATCGACGTGAAGAACCGTATCCGGCTTGGATAGTTTTCCGGGAAAAAGTATTGTGGGCAGGGCGGCGGAACCGCTGCTGCAGCTTCTGTTTCCTCCGAGGTGCGCCGTCTGCGACGGCCTGCTTGCCCCGGAGGAATTTTCTGCGGGGATTCATGGAGCCTGCGCAAAGAAGCTGTTTCCCGTGGGGGAGAACTTTTGTATGCACTGCGGGCAGCCCCTGGGCGGCGACAGGGAGTACTGTCTGGACTGTGCAGGGCGCTTTTTGCAGGGACGCGCCGGGAGCAAAGAGCCGCTTTCTTACATTGCGCAGGGCAGAGGCGTGTTTGAGTACCGCGGGGCTGTCAAAAAGACCAT
Source organism: Blautia sp. (assembly GCA_023663685.1). Classification (GTDB taxonomy): domain Bacteria; phylum Bacillota; class Clostridia; order Lachnospirales; family Lachnospiraceae; genus Roseburia. The sequence continues at coordinate 758,931 of JAMPHB010000001.1, read as the reverse complement.
GTACCGCTTTAAGTACTCCAACCGCAGGGAGTACGCCGTCTTTCTTGGAAGAGCGGCCGGTGAGCGCTGGGGAGACTGGATTGCTGCAAATGGCATAGAGGCGGTAGTTCCGGTGCCGATGTATAGAGGAAAGAAACGGCGCAGGGGGTATGACCAGGCGGAACTTTTGGCAAAGGCACTGGCAGGGCACATGGGTCTCGTCTGCGAGACTAAAGCCTTAAAAAGGACGGTAAATACAAAACCGCAGAAAAAATTAAATGTCGAAGAAAGAAAAAATAATCTGAAAAATGCTTTTCAGACGGCGCCATTTATAGTACAATATAAGAGAGTCCTTTTGGTGGACGATATCTACACGACCGGAAGCACCGTGGAAGCTGCGGCGAAGGAGCTGCGCAGAGCGGGGGTGGAGCAGGTTTATTTTCTCGCGGCGTGCATAGGCAGGGGACTATAGGAGGTTGGAGAATGGATGTCAGAAATTGTAAGAACTGTGGCAGATTATTTAACGTGCTGGCGAATGAGAGGCTGTGTCCGGCCTGCAGGCAGGCGATGGAGGACAAGTTTCAGGATGTAAAGAACTACATCAATGAGCACAAGGGAGCATCGATCGACGAGGTTTCCAGGGAGAATGATGTGTCGGTCAAGCAGATCAAGCAGTGGGTCAGGGAGGAGCGGCTCAGCTTTTCCGAGGACTCCATGGAAGGGATTGAGTGCGAGAAGTGCGGCAAGCTGATCCGTACCGGGAGATTCTGCGATAACTGTCGCAAGACCATGACGAACGATCTTATGAGTGTGATGGATAAGCCAAAGCTGTCGGAGCCGCCCAAATCCTCCAAGGATAAGGATCGCGACAGGATGCGTTTTTTGTAGTTTTTACTGAATTTTTAGCTGGTTTTAGCCTTCGGCATACGTCGGGGGCTTATTTTTGTTTGAAAAATATGACAGGTATGGTATAATAAATCCAAAGGTTTAAATATAAGGAGTCTGTATGATTGATGAGGAGCGCGTAAAGGAGCTGTATCATATGGCGGTGTACGACGTCCACAAGGACAGGATCGACCGGCAGATGGGACAGTATTATATGTGGGATTATGTCAGCAAGGAGCTGTTAAAAAGCTTTATCACCGGAACCGTGGCCTATGCCCTGCTGGTGATCTTGTGGGTGATGAGCGATATTGAGGGCGTCACGCTTCTTGTCAATAATCTGGAGCTTCTGGATCTGGGTGTACGGCTTCTTATGCTGTATGCCGGCTTTATGGCACTCTATCTGCTCGCGACGCTGCTCGTGTACTATATGCGTTACCGCCGCGGCAGAAGACGGCTTAAGAACTACGAGGGACATATGACGAGAGCCCGCAAATTATACAAGCGGGAAGACCGTTTGAAGTCGTAGGGGGGTTTTATGACGAAAATATTGGAAATCAGGGATAGAATGATTCATTTCTATGGAAAATATGAGACATATCTGTTTCCTGTGATTAAATTTATTCTGGCGTTTTTGATTTTTTCGACAATCAATGCGAATATCGGCTATATGGAGAGGATCAGCACCCTTCCGGTGGCGCTGGTTCTGTCGCTGGTGTGCGCGGTGTTCCCGGTCTACACCATGATCTGGTTTGTGGCATTGATTGTGCTGGCTGATCTCTATGCCCTGTCGCTGGAGGCGGCGGTCACGGCACTGGTGCTCTTTGCGGTGCTTATGCTGGTGTATTTCCGTTTTGCGCCGAAGGACGGGATTGCGGCGCTCCTCACGCCGGTCTGCTTCCACTTTCATATCCCTTATGTGATGCCACTGGTCACCGGGTTGCTGCGGGAAGTGTATTCCGTGATCGCGGTGGTCTGCGGCACGGTTCTCTATTTTTTCCTTGACGGCATCAAAAGGAATGAGGGAGCGCTGGTGGCGGTGGAGAGCGGGGAGGAGGCTGTCTCCTCCAAGTTCAGTATCTGCGTGGGGCAGATTATCAACAACAAGGAGATGTATCTCGTGCTTGCCATCTTCGTTGTGACCGCGACGGTCGTGTATGTGGTGCGGCGGCTGGAGGTGGATCACGCGTGGACGCTGGCGATTATTTCGGGCGTGCTGATTGAGCTGGCGGGTCTGTTCGTGGGCTATCTGGTGCTCAATATCTCACAGAAGACGCTGTGGCTTTTGCTGGGGAACCTGATTTCCCTGCTGATTGCCTTTCTGCTGGAATTTTTGTTTATGAATCTGGACTATGACCGGACAGAGCGCGTCCAGTTTGAGGACGATGAATACTACTATTATGTGAAGGCTGTGCCCAAGAAGCTGGTGGCGACAAGTGAGGTTAAGGTGAAGCATTTCGGCAATACCTCCAATATGGGCCGGCGTATCGAGCGCACGAAGCAGACGCTGAATGAGGAGCAGGAGGCGACGAGCCGGAAGGTGATCGCCAAGGAGCTGGATATTGACGAGAATCTGCTGAAATAGGATGGATACATGCGAAGGGAGCGCATATGCAGGATTTTTCTGGAAAGCTGAGTGAATTCTATGACAAGGCGTCGGCAGTCCTTGGCCTGCCGGATATTACGGTGTCATGGGTGGATATTGTCGAGATCATCATTATATCCTTTCTCTTTTATCATATGCTTTTGTGGGTGAAAAATACCCGGGCGTGGAATCTGTTCAAGGGACTGATGGCGATTTTGCTGTTTGTGCTGATTGCGGCTTTCTTCCAGATGAACACCATTCTCTGGCTGGCGCAGAATATGCTGAGCGTCGGACTTGTGGCTCTCGTGATCATCTTTCAGCCGGAGCTTAGAAAGGCGCTGGAGAACCTGGGTGGAAAGAATTTTTTCGGGAGATGGTTCAGCATCGGCAAAACCGACGATTATAAATTTTCGGATAAGACCGTGGATGAGCTTATAAAGGCCTGCTTTGCAATGGGAAAGGTAAAGACGGGAGCGCTGATTGTGATTGAGGACGAAATCCTTTTGAACGAGTATGTGCGGACGGGAATCGACGTGGACGCCATACTGACGAGCCAGCTGTTGATCAATATTTTCGAGAAGAATACGCCGCTGCACGACGGCGCCATTATTGTCCGGGGAGACCGGGTGGTGTCTGCCACCTGCTATCTGCCATTGTCGGACAGTCTTTCCCTGAGTAAGGACTTAGGCACCCGCCACCGCGCGGCGGTGGGAATCAGCGAGGTCAGCGATTCCATGACGATTGTGGTGTCAGAGGAGACAGGGAAGGTGTCTGTTGCCATGCGGGGACAGATTTTCCATGATGTCGATCAGATGGAGCTTCGGGAGAAGCTCACATACCTGCAGACCAAAAGCCACGAGGCGGCGGGGCTGGAGCTCTTAAAAAGGAGGTTGAAGAATGGCAAGAAAGCTTCTGGGCATAGTGACAAATAATCTGCCATTTAAAATTCTTGCGGTTGGCCTTGCATTTATTCTCTGGCTGGTCGTATATAATATTGATGACCCTAAGATTACCCAGACCTTTACCACGAATGTGACTGTGGAGAATGTCTCTGCGGTCACGGAGCAGAATAAATGCTACGAGGTGCTGGACAATTCCAATATCGTGACCTTTGCGGTGACGGCCAAGCGGAGTGTGCTAAAGAATCTGGAGGATACGGATTTTCGCGCGGTGGCGGATCTAAACCGCATGATGATCGAGGAGGGCGGCGAGACCGCCAGCGTACCGATTGAGATCAGCAGCGTGCGTTCCAATAATGCCCTGAATTATCCGAATAAGAAGTACTTAAAGCTCTCTTTGGAGAATCTGGCGGAAAAGAGGGTGATGATCACCGCGGACACCAGCGGCACGGTGGCGGACGGCTATGCCCTCGGCGAGGTGACAGTGGTGAATCCGAGCAGACTCAGGATTTCCGGGCCGGAATCCATTGTGGAGAGAGTCGCCAGTGTGGTAGCGACGATTGACGTGGATGGCATGTCGGTGAATCTGTCGGATACGGTGATGCCGGTGCTCTACGATGCAAATGGCAAGGAGATTGACACCACAAGGCTCACCCTGAGCGCTTCCAGTGTGACGGTATCGGCGCGGATTCTTGTGATCAAGGAGCTGCCCTTATCCTTCTCCACGACGGGGACGCCGGAGGGAGATTACAGCGTGGTGGGCATCAGCAGCGACCCGCAGGTGGTGGAAGTAAAGGGAGCCTCCTCGGTGCTCAATCCCCTCATGTCGCTGGTCATTCCGGAGGATATCATTGATGTGACCGGCGCGACGGAGAGCATCTCCACGACGATCGACATTACGGAATTTCTGCCGGACGGCGTGGAGCTGGTGGACGCTGCGGACGGCAGAGTTTCTGTGACCGTGCGGATTGAGCCCTACAAGACCCAGAGATATGTGATAAGCACTGACCGGATTCAGGTGGTGGGGCTGGAGGAGGGATATGAGCTATCCTTCCCTGACTCGTCAGTCTATGTGATGGTCAGCGCGCTGCAGAGGGATCTGAATCTGCTCAGCATGGAGGAGATTGACGCAAGTATTGATGTGACGGGACTCGCAGAGGGGACGCATCAGGTAGTTCTGGTGCTGGAGCTGAACGAGGAGAATTACGCATATCAGGTGACGACGGTGACGGTGCATATCGCGGAGGCGGGAGCAGAGGAGCCGGGAGAGAACGCCGGAGGTGATTCTGGGGAAGCGCCGGGAGAGGAAGACGGCAGTGCCTCGGACGATTCGGAGAATGAAAATCAAAACCAATAAAGGAAAAGGAATTAAAGGCTATGGCTAGAATGTTTGGAACTGACGGCGTGAGAGGCGTTGCGGGTACAGAGCTCACGATTGAGCTGGCGACGAAGCTGGGGCAGGCGGGAGCCTGCGTCCTGACGAAGGAGAAGTCGCATCAGCCAACCATCATTGTGGGCTGTGACACCCGGATCTCCGGGGGAATGCTTTCGAGCGCGCTGATGGCTGGAATCTGTTCAGTTGGAGCAAATGCGATTTATGTGGGAGTCGCGCCGACTCCGGCGATCGCTTATCTGACAAAGACGCACCGGGTGGATGCGGGAGTGGTGATTTCCGCCTCCCACAATCCCATGGAGTTTAACGGGATCAAGTTTTTTAATGAGGATGGTTATAAGCTCTCCGACGCATTGGAGGACGAGATCGAGGCGCTGATCGCCAACGGGCTGGAGGGCGTCACATTTCCGGTGGGCGCGGGCATCGGCAGGGTCAGCTACCAGTTTGACATGGTAGATGAGTATGTCGCCTTTGAGAAGGAGACGGTTCCGGTGGATCTGTCGGGACTTAAGCTTGTGGTGGACTGTGCGGAGGGAGCAAGCTCCTACGCTTCTGTAAAGACGCTAAAGGAGCTCGGGGCAGAGCTTGTTGCTATCCACACGAGCCCGGATGGCACCAATATCAACGCAAAGTGCGGCAGCACGCACATGGATGAGCTGAAAGAGCGGGTGGTCGCCGAGGGGGCGGACGCCGGTATCGCTTTCGACGGGGACGCCGACCGGATGCTGGCGGTGGACGAGAAGGGAAAGCTGGTGGACGGAGACGAGATCATGGCAATCTGCGGCAGCTTTCTAAAGGATGCCGGAAAGCTGAAAAAGGATACGATCGTGGTCACGGTTATGACGAATCTCGGTTTTTCCCTGATGGGAGAGCGGCAGGGCATACATGTGGAAAAGACGAAGGTGGGAGACCGCTATGTTCTGGAAAATATGCTGGAGAACGGCTACAATCTCGGGGGAGAGCAGTCGGGGCATGTGATTTTTCTTGACGATAACACCACCGGGGACGGCCTGCTCACCGCGCTGCATCTGCTGCAGGTGATGGTGTCCACCAAAAAGAGACTCTCGGAGCTGGCGTCTGTGATGGAGGTGCTTCCGCAGGCACTGGTCAACGCGAAGGTGCCAAACGGCAGGCAGGAGAGTTACATGGAGTATGAGCAGATCGCGGAGGCGGTCAGGGCTCTTGAGGAGAAATTCGCGGGAGAGGGAAGGGTTCTGATTCGTCCCTCCGGCACGGAACCGCTGGTGCGCGTAATGATCGAGGGGAAGGATCAGCGGACGGTTGAGGAGGAAGCGGGACGGCTCGCGGAGCTGATAACAAAAGTAATGTCATAGGGGAGGTAATTGACGTGGTATCAGAAGATGTAAAGATCACAAATCCCACCGGGCTTCATCTGCGTCCGGCGGGAAATCTGTGCAAAGAGGCGATGAAGTTCCGATGCAAGGTGACCTTTGAGTACAGCGGCAACGTTGCCAATGCGAAGAGCGTGTTAAGTGTGCTGGGCGCATGTATCAAGTCCGGCGATAAGATCACGCTGGTGTGCGAGGGAGAAGATGAAAAGGAGGCGCTTAAGACGCTGGTAGCATTTATTGAGGGCGGTCTGGGAGAGTAGCCTGCGTATATTTTTTACATGATAGAGGAAAATTATCAGTATGAAGGAAAGATATAAACACTTACTTAATTTTGCCGCAAATGTGCTGACGCTGACCGTGGAGGCCGCAATGTTCGGCTGGATCTGGTATGTGCGGTATGTGCCCATGCTCGACAAGGAGAATGCGCTTTACCGCCGGGGTAACTGGGCGGTAATCGGTTTATATGTGCTGTTTGTATTCTTTTTCACGAAAGTGTTCGGAGGCTACCGCATCGGCTATATGCGGGTGTCGGATATTATTTTGTCCCAGATTCTGGCGGTGATTTTAGCCGCCGGAGTGGCCTATCTGGAGATCTGTCTGGTGGCGAACGATTATCTGCCCGTCCATCCGCTGGCGACTATGACGTTCATGGAGATCGTGTTCATCGTCCCGTGGGTGATCCTGATTCGAAGGGGCTATCAGAGGCTCTACCCCCCGAGGCAGCTTCTGGTTATTTACGGGAATTACTCCCCGGACAATCTGATTGAAAAGATCAATACCAGAAGGGACAAGTATGACATTTGCGGCTCCGTGAGCTATTGCGTGGGTTACCAGGAGCTCTATCCCATGATCAAAAAATACAGCGCGGTCGTGCTCTGCGACCTGCCTGCGGAGGCGCGCAACCAGATTATGAAGTTCTGCTATCAGGAGTCGATCCGCACCTATGTGACTCCCAAGATTTCGGATATTTTATTCCGGGGAGCCGATGATATCCATCTGTTTGACACACCGCTTCTCCTGTCGCGGAACCAGGGTTTAAGCATCGTGGAGCTGTTTGTGAAGCGGGTGATGGATATTGTCGTTTCACTGATCGGGATTGTCATCGCATCGCCATTTATGCTGCTCATCGCTTTGGGAATCAAGCTCTATGATAGGGGGCCGGTTTTGTACAGGCAGGAGAGGCTGACCAAGGACGGGAAGCACTTTATGATCTACAAGTTCCGCAGCATGTCGGAGGACTCCGAGGAGGCGGGAGCAAGGCTGGCGGCCAAGGGGGATGCGAGGGTCACGCCGGTGGGGCGGGTGATCCGCGCCATTCATTTTGACGAGCTTCCCCAGCTTTTCAATATTCTAAAGGGCGAGATGTCCGTGGTGGGGCCGAGGCCGGAGAGGCAGGAGATCGCCGACCAGTACACGGAGTCGATACCGGAGTTTGTGCTGCGGCTTAAGGTAAAGGCGGGACTGACAGGCTATGCGCAGGTGTACGGCAAGTACAATACCACGCCCTACGATAAGCTCAAGCTGGATCTGACCTATATCGAGAACTATTCTCTCTGGCAGGATATCCGAATTTTGTTTTTGACCTTCAAAATTCTCTTTGTGCGGGAGAATACCGAAGGGGTGGACGAGAGCCAGACGACGGCGATCAAATAAAGGAGAGCGACATGGGTGATATTAAGATCAGCGTCATTATGCCGGTGTACAATGTAGAAGAATATGTGGGAAAGGCCATCGAGAGTGTGCTGGCCCAGACCTTCACAGCGTATGAGCTGCTGATCGTTGACGACGGGACGAAAGACAGAAGCGGGGAAATCTGCGATGAATATGCGAAAAAGGACGCCCGCATCCGCGTCATACACAAGGAGAACGGAGGGGCGCCCAGTGCGAGGAATGCGGCCATAGACATAGCCGCCGGGGAATATGCCTATTTTATGGACTCCGACGACTGGGCCGAGCCCGGAATGCTACAGCGCATGTACGCGCTGGCGCAGGAGCACAGGGCAGACCTTGTGGTGACGGGCTTTTATATCGACACCTATTACGGGGACAGGCATCTGACAGAGAAAATCTGTGTGGACGACAGGGTATATGAGGACGCAGGGAGCTTTCGCGAGGAGTCCTACCGGTACTTTGACCGCAATATGCTCTACACGCCGTGGAATAAGCTCTACCGCATGGATATTCTGCGGGAGCACGGTCTGTATTTCCCGGACACGCTGTGGGACGATTTTCCCTTTAATCTGAGTTATCTGCGGCATGTAGGACGCGTGGTCTTTTCCACGGAGGCCTTCTACCACTTTATCCGGGCGCGGGCGGACTCGGAGACCAGCGCCTACTGTGCGAATATGTATGAGAAGCGGGAGGAGGAGCACGGCTGGATGCTCGCCCTGTACAGAGAGTGGGGCGTCGATAATGCGGGCACGCGCGAGATGATTTCCCGCCGCTATATCGAGCGGATGGTGGGCTGTATCGCGAATGTGACGAGCTCTAAGTGTACGCTCACCGGAAAGCAGCGCAGGCAGGCAATCCGTGAGATGCTTTACAATCCGAGGGTGGATAAGGCTCTGGCTTTTGCCAGGCCGCACTCGCGCTATATGAAGCTCATGCTGCTTCCCATCCGCGCGAAGAACACTTATCTCACATGGCTGGAGTCGGCGGTGATTACGACCGTAAAGGAGTGGAATACAAAGCTTTTCGCGAAGCTGAAAGCGGGAAGATAAATGTGGAGGACGTTTTGAAGAAATATATTAAGGGATTTTTGGACTATACATTTTTGCTGAGTGAGCTTGTGAAGAAGGGCATCCGCCTGAAATACCGGCGCTCCTACCTGGGCGTCCTCTGGTCGCTCATAGAGCCGCTCCTCACGACCTGCGTGTGGGTGATTGTATTTGGCACCCTGCTCGGCAGGGGAGGCAGGGATTTTCCCATGTACCTGATCATCGGCCGGCTGACCTACTCCTTTTTTAACGGTGCGACCAAGGCGGCCTCTAAGTCCATACAGTCCAACGCCTCGATGATCAAGAAAATTTATGTACCCAAATATTTGTATCCACTGTCCGCGATTCTGTACAACTTTGTGATTTATCTGATTTCCCTGATCGTGCTGATTCCGGTTGATATCTACTGCGCCGTGGTTCCTACCTGGCATATTCTGGAGATTTTTCCGGCGCTGTTCCTGCTTCTTGTCATGTCCATGGGCATTGGCATGATACTGGCGACCTTAAATGTATTTTTCCGTGATATCGAGTATCTCTGGAACGTCGCAATGCTTCTCATTATGTACATGAGCGCGATTTTTTACTACCCGGAGAAGCTTCTGGACAGTGGTTATGCATGGATTTTAAAGTACAATCCGCTGTACCATGTGATCAATATGTGCAGGGGAGCGTTTTTGGGCTACTCCATAAGCCTGGAAGCGATTGCCTATACGGCGCTCTGGGCGTTTGGCTCTTTAGCCGTGGGAATTGTCTTCTTTAAGAAAAAGCAGGATGACTTCATTCTTCATCTGTAGAGGTGCGTATGGGAAAAGAAAAGAAGGTTGTAGTAAAAGTAGATCATGTGAGCATTAAGTTTAATCTGAGCGGGGAGAAGCTGGACTCCTTAAAGGAGTACATGGTCAATATCTTCCGCAAGAAGAAGCCGGGGACAGAGTTCTGGGGGCTTAAGGATGTGAGCTTTGCGCTAAAGCGCGGAGACCGGCTTGGCATTCTCGGCTTAAACGGCGCGGGGAAGAGCACACTGTTAAAGGTGGTCGCGGGCGTGTACAAGCCGACGGAGGGGACGGTCATCAAGAGGGGAAAGCTTGCGCCGCTTCTGGAGCTGGGCGCCGGTTTTGAGAAGGAGTACACCGCGCGGGAAAATATCTTTCTCTATGGCGCGGAGCTGGGCTACACGAAGAAATTCATCGAGGAGAAATTCGATGAGATCGTGGCCTTCGCGGAGCTGGAGGAATTTTTGGACGTCCCCATCAAGAATTTTTCCTCGGGTATGCGCTCAAGACTGGGCTTTGCCATGTGTACGGCGGTGAATCCCGATATACTGATCCTCGACGAGGTGCTCTCGGTCGGGGACGCCCGTTTTAAGAAAAAGAGCGAGAAGAAGATCATGGATATGTTCGACAGCGGCGTGACCGTGCTCTTTGTCTCCCATTCCCTCGCCCAGGTGCGCAGAATCTGCAATAAGGCGATGATATTAGACCACGGAAAAATGCTTGCGTTTGGAAATATCGACGAGGTGGCGACGCAGTATGAGGCGATTCTGGAGGAGCACTGGGGGGAGTCCATCGAGGCAAGGCGCGCCCGCAGGCGGAAAAAGAAAAAGCAGAAGCAGGCGCTGGCGGACGCCCGTCTAAAAAAATTAGAGGAAAAAGAAAAATTAAATGGCGACACTGGAGACAAACGAACTGTTCAAGAGAGAGCTCTCGAGGACAAAGCACCAGCTGACGAATGAGGAGCTGGCAGCGGTCAAGAGAATTACCTTTGAGATTCTGTGCGACGTCGCAGAGGTATGTGAGGCGCAGAACATCCCCTATATGCTGGGCGGAGGCACGCTGCTTGGCGCGGTGCGCCACAAGGGCTTCATTCCGTGGGACGACGATATTGATATCAATGTTCAGAGAAAATACATTGACAGGCTTTTGGATGCGATTGAGAATACCTACGGCGGTAAATACTATATTGAGGCGCCGATGCGTACGGATGGCTATCTGAGCTCCTTTATCCAGATTCACAAAAACGGGACGGTGTTCCAGGAATATCTGGTGCAGAAGGAGGAGCATTGCGGAATCAAGATCGACATATTCCCGGTGGAGAATACCTACACGGGAAGGCTGAAAAGATTCTGGCACGGCGTCCGCTGCGAGGCCGGCCTGCTGATTCTCTCCTGCTACCGCATGTACGCATGGAGGAAGGAATTTTTTGCACTGACGAAGGGCGCGAAAAAAGCGAGAGCCCTCGTCTGCGCCAAGGCATGTATCGGCATGTTTTTTGCGCCCGGGCACCGCTTCTGGTACAGGCGCGTGCAGAACTGTCTGACGGCCTGCAGGGACGAGGACAGCGAATATGTGGTGATCCCCTCCGGGCGGAAGCACTTTTTTGGGGAGGTATACCCGAGACAGGCCTACACACAGACCATTCCGGCGGAGTTTGAGGGGAAAAGCTTTCCGGTATCGAAGGATTATGACAGCTATCTGCGGGCTTTGTACGGGGATTACGAAAAGCTGCCGCCCGAGGGAGAGCGGGAGCATCATGTTATTTACCGGTTAAAGCTCTGATGGGAGAATAAATTGGAAAAGCAATTGTCAAAGAGAGAAACACAGATGCTGCTGGTGTATATGCTGGACGTGCTGACGGCGTATCTGGACAGCCACGGCCTGCGCTACTACCTGGTCGGCGGCACGTTGCTTGGGGCGGTGCGCCACAAGGGCTTCATTCCATGGGACGACGATATTGATATCGGGATGCCGAGGAAAGATTATGAGAGGCTTTTGCGGCTGGAGCAAAAAGAGCCCATTGCGCCCGAACTTAAGCTGGTCTCGGACAGGATGCACACCTGCAGCCTGCCCTTTGCGGAGCTGGTGCACACGAAGACAAGGCTGGAGCGGAAGACAGCGGAGTATATCCGCGCAGACTGTCTCATCACGCAGTTGTTCATAGATATTATTCCGCAGGACGGCTGGCCGGAGGATGCAAAGGAGGCCGGGCGGCTGTCTGCTAAAATGAAGCGTATGCGCTATCTGCTGCAGAACAGCCGGGCAAGGCTGGGGCAGGGAACCTCCCTGCCAAGGCGTCTGGCAAAGCTTCCCCTCATTCTTTTCGCGAGATGTGTGGGGACAAGGCGTATCCTGGACGCCATGAACCGGATCGCCTGCAAATATGACTACGATACCTCCCGGTATGTGGGAGCCGTCACCTACGGACTGTATGGAAGCGGCGAGCGCTGCAAAAAGGAGGCGGTGGCCGCCCTCACACAGGTGGAATTTGAGGGGAAAAGCTACAATGCCCCGGGGGGCTATGAGGACTATCTGACACAGATTTACGGAGACTATATGCAGCTTCCGCCTGCAGAGAAGAGAGTGGATCACCGAATGCAGGTGTGGCTGTCAGAATAGATGAAACGAGGTTACAGAAATGAAAAAGGTTATTACAGAGAACTCTGTGAAAGCGACTATCCTGGCGATTTCATGGGAGCGCATTTTTATGACGCTGGAGGTGGAGGTAGAGGGAGGCAGGGAAGACCTCCTCTTCTATGCAGTCGATGAAAACGGCGTGGCGAACGCCAGATTTAAACAGAAAATACTGGACAACGGGCATTACAGCCTGACTTTAAATATTACGAATCAGGGAGAAAACAAGTGCATAGCCTACGGCGACCACTGGATTGTCGCCTGCGAGAAAGAGCGGCCGCTGGGCGTGTGTGAGACCGCGGTGGAGCTGGTGCCGTATCTCGAGGAGCGCTCGAGGGGATTTTTGTACAGCGGGCGGAAAAAAGTGTTTTCCATCACCTTCTATGTCTCGGAGGGGGAAGATACCCTGCCCTTCCGGATGCTGGTGCTTCCGGCGGCAAAGACCGGCTTTGGCGCGCCGACCGAGAAGCTTTTCCAGATGAACCGTCCGTCGCTCAAAAAGATGATCAACAAAAACCGCCGTCCGTTCCTGCGGGCGCTGTACAGCCATTACAGCAAGCGGTACCGCAAAAAGAACAAAACCGTTTTGTTTATGTCGGAGCAGAGCGAGAAGCTTGGCGGAAACCAGACGGCTGTTATCAAAAGAATGAAGGAGCGGGGACTTGAGGGGGAATATACGATTTTAGAGTCAATGAGACCCGCGGCGGCGGCGCATCAGTCCATGCGCTCATGGTTTACGGTCATTAAGAAGCTGGCAATGAGCACGGTGGTGGTGGTGGACGACCACGCGCCGGTTCTGGACTGGCTGACTTTAGATGAGAGGACAAAGCTAATCCAGCTCTGGCACGCGGGTGCGGGCTTTAAATCCTCCGGCTACAGCCGCTGGGGGCATGAGGGCTGTCCGGCGCCCCACAGCGCGCACAGACAGTACAAGTATGGTATCGCAGGCTCCAAAAACATTGCGCCCTTCTTTTCCGAGGTGTGGGGAATCAAGGACGAGCAGGTGCTGGCCACGGGAATGCCCCGCATGGACGAATATTTGGACGAGACATACAAAGCGGCGAAGGTGCAGGAGCTCTACAAAGAGTTTCCGGTATGTAAGGGGAAAAAGGTGATTCTGTTCGCCCCGACCTACCGGGGGAGAAACAAGCGCACCGCCTATTATCCCTATGAGCTGATTGACTTTGAAAAGCTCTATAAGCTGTGCGGCGAAGAGTATGTGGTGCTGTTTAAGATGCATCCGTGGGTCGCAAAGCCGGTGCCGGTCCCGGAGGCGTGCAGGGATAAGTTTGTAGACGTGAACCTTTACCCGAATATCAACGACCTCTTTTATATTACGGATCTGCTGATTACGGATTACTCCTCCAATATTTTCGAGTACTCCCTGATGGGAAGGCCGATGCTGTTTTTCGCCTTTGACAAAATCCAGTATTCCTTTTCCAGGGGCTTCCACAGAGCCTACGAGGAGTCGGCGCCCGGAAAGGTCTGCTACACCTTTGAAGAGCTGCTGGAAGCCATCGAAAAGAAGGACTTCGAGGAGGAGAAGGTCAAACAGTATGTGGAGCATCATTTTGACTATATTGACACCCACGCGAGCGACCGTGTCATCGACTGGCTGATCATCGGGCCGGTTCCGGACGAGGTGCACGATGCACTCTTAAAGGAAGAAGTGGCCAATATCCGTATGCGCAAGACCATCTTTGAGATCTACGACGAGGATCTGGTGGTTGAGGAGGAGTCCGACGGGCAGGAGGAGCAGACAGAGACCTAGAGAAGGAAAAGGAGAAAACTATGAATATTGCAATTATTTTTGCCGGGGGCAGCGGCGTGCGCATGGGCGCAGGCGTGCCCAAGCAGTTTCTGGAAATCAACGGAAAGCCGATCATTGTCCATACGCTGCAGCTGTTCCAGTATCACGACCAGATTGACAAAATCTATATTTCCGTGTTAAAAGAGTATGTGTCCTATATGAAGGAGCTGGTGGAGGAGTACCGCCTGAAAAAGACGGCGGCAGTGATCGAGGGGGGAGAGACCGCGCAGGATTCCATCTACAACGCCCTGAAGCGGGCGGCGGCGGAAAATCCCGAAGACTCCATTGTCCTGCTGCACGACGGCGTCCGCCCCTTCGTGTCCTATGATGTGATTGCGGACAATATCCGGGGCGTGAAGGAGCATGGCAACGCAATCACCTGCACCGCCTGCTATGAGACAATCCTGCTCAGTAAGGACGGGGATCAGGTGGACTCCGTTCCCTACCGTAAGGAGACTTTTGCGGCGCAGGCGCCCCAGAGCTTTTTCCTAAAGGATATCATCGCGGCCCACGATGTGGTGCGGGCAAGACCCGAGCGCTATGAGAACATGGTGGACGCCTGCACGATCTTAAAGAGCCAGGGGCTGGACGTGCACATGATTCCGGGAAACCGGGGCAATATAAAGGTTACCACGCCGGAGGATGTGTATATGTACAGGGCATTGCTCAATTACAAGGAAAACGAGCAGGCCTTTGGCTTAGGCCTCACCAACCGTATGGATGCAAAGCGGCACAGAGACTGACGGGAGGGAAAAATGATGACAGAGAGCGCGGCGAATCATGTGCTGCAGGAGGATATAGAGGAAATCGTAAACAGCGGCTGCCCGCTGGAGGAGCTGCGGGACAGCTCTGTGCTGGTCACGGGCGCGACCGGGCTGATCGGCTCACAGCTTGTCAGGACGCTTGTCTGTGCCAACCGCCTAAAGGGGCTGAATATCACCATTTTTGGCCTCGTGCGAAGCGGGGATAAGGCGAGGCGTGTGTTTGGCGGGCTTTTGGACAGGGGGGACATAAAACTTGTCTTCGGTGATATCGGGGCGCGTGTGGAGACTGGGGAGCCCCTGCACTACATTTTCCACTGTGCAAGCCCCACCAGCTCCAAATATTTTGTCTCGAACCCGGTGGAGACCATTATGACGGCGATCGACGGGACGAGAAACGTGCTGGAGCTGGCGAGAGAAAAAGAGGTCAGGGGAATGGTCTATCTGTCCTCCCTCGAGGTGTACGGGATTCCCCAGACGAAAGACGGGACGGTGACAGAGGAGGACTACGGGTACATTGACCCCTTAAGTCCCCGCAGCAGCTACTCCGAGGGCAAGCGCATGGCAGAATGCCTTTGCGCCTCCTATGCCAAGGAGTATGGCGTGCCCGTGAAAATCGCCCGCCTGTCCCAGACCTTCGGCGCGGGGGTCGAATATAACGACGGGAGAGTCTTTGCGGAATTTGCCCGGTGCGCGGTGGAAAAAAGGAATATCGTGCTGCACACGGCGGGAAATACCCTGCGGACGTACTGTTATACAAGGGATGCGGTGAGCGCGCTGCTTGTCATACTCGTCAGGGGAGAGGCGGGAAGCGCGTACAATGTGACCAACCCGGATACGGCGGTCACGATTCGGGAGATGGCGCAGTGTGTCTGCGACGCTTTCCCGGAGAGCGGCATCGGGGTGGAATTTGATCTGCCCGAAGATTTGGAGGCGTTCGGCTACAATCCCGAGATGGTGATAAAGCTGGACACAAAAAGCCTTGAGCAGCTGGGCTGGAAGGCGACGGTGGATCTAAAGCAGATGTTTGTCAGAATGATAGAGGGCTTTGAAAGGGAGGAATCAATATGAAATACGGAGTGCTGATGCACAAGACGACCATGAATCTGGGAGACGATATTCAATCCTATGCGTCATCGAGATTTTTGCCGCATATTGACTATGTGGTGGACAGGGAGAATATTGACTCTTTCCGCTCCGAGGGCAACGAGCCGGTCGGCGTCATTATGAGCGCATGGTGGATGTGGCAGAAATGGAACTGGCCGCCGGCAGAGTGCATTGTGCCAAAGCTTGTCAGTATGCATATGAACAATTACGGGATTTACCGGAAAGGTTCTCCCATTCAGGACGAGTGGCTGCAGGGCATCGGAGGCGATTTCTTCCGGGCGAACGGCCCCATAGGCTGCCGTGACCAGACCACGCTGGACTTTTTTACGGAGAGGGGCTTTGAGGCCTATTTCAGCGGCTGCGTGACGCTCACTTTACCGAAAATGCCAAAGACAGGGGATGCCGGAACCTATGTGTGTCTGGTGGATTTAAAACCCGATCTGGAAAAGCGGGCGCGGGAGCTTTTAGCGGATTCGGGGCTGGAGATCCGGGTGATGACCCATCACTGTGATTACCGCAAATCGACGGCCACCATGGAAGAGAGGTTTGCGGAGGTGGAGAGGACTCTGACGCAGTACCAGAACGCGAAATTTGTGATCACCCGCAGGCTGCATGTGGCGCTCCCCTGCCTCGCGCTGGAGACGCCGGTATTTTGTATCGTGAATATGAAGGACAAGGGGAATACCACCAGATGGGCGCCCTACTATGACTGGGTACACAGCATTTCCGAGGAGGATTTTAAGAGCGGAGAGACCGGATATGATTTTTCCAGTCCGCCTGCCAACAAGACCACATACTTAAGCACAAGGGAGAGCCTGATGCAGAGCATCGGGGAATTTATCAGTCAGACGGAGAACCTCGATGCTCCGATCGGGGAGATTACGAAGGCGGCCTACACGGAGGCGGAGGCCAGGGCATGGCAGAATGAGCTGATGCACTGGACGCTGGATACATGGCTGCACAAAAACCGCGGTCTGCTGGAGGAGAAGGACAAATACAAAAAGAGATGCGCGCAGCTTGAGAAAACCATACGGCAGATGAACGCCGGGGAGCTGCCCCAGTCGTTTAACGCGCCGCCGGCGGGTGTGAAAGAATCGTTTGACCAGTTGATGAAGAGTGTTTATCATAGGATAAAAGGAAAGTGATAGAAGTTGAAAAAGATGAGAAAGCTTAAAAAAATAAAAAGGCTGCAGCTTGTCATGCTCTTATGCATAGTCCAGCTCTTCGTTCTGCTGGGAGTGCCGGTGAGAGCGCAGGCAGCTACAAACGAGATGAACATTTATGCGCTGTATCTGGATGAGGACGTCAAGGGGGATTCGGTTCTTTTAGAATCCCGGGGACAGTATCTGCTCATGGATTTGGGCGCAGACGTACATGTGGATGCGGTTATATCGCATCTGAAGGAGATTGGCGTAAGCCGGGTGTCCTGCTATTTCAGCCATCTGCACATAGACCACCTCGGCGCGCCGGACAGCAGTGATTACGCCTATGGGCTCCGCAAGCTGGTCAACGCGGGAATCGCCATTGACCGGGTGTATCTGCCCAGCCCCACGCTGATTCCGAAGTCGCCAAGATACACCTACCGTTTTCAGGCGCTGGAGAATTACGCGCCGGGAAATTACACGATCACTTACCTGAATGTCGGCGACCGCGTGCAGGTGGGGAACGTGACAGGGGAGATCATCGGGCCGTTAAATGTCTACAGCCTGTCCACCACGCACGGGGAGGCGGAGGACGACGCCATGACGCATTATGAGAACAACTGCTGCCTGGCGGCTATTTTTACCTGCGGCTCCACCCGCTTCTTTACGGCTGGAGACTGTATGGACGAGGAGGCGGACATGCTGGTGCGCTCCTACGGTACCCGGCTCAAATGTGACATTATGAAGCTGAACCACCACGGCACGGGCTCGGGCAACTCCGAGGCGCTCATTGATCTGATTGCGCCAAAGTACGCCTTTGCCCAGAATACCGGGCAGACCGGCGTGAAGGATACGAACGGCCACTGGCTCACATACGCCGCCACAAAGAACGCCTCCAAATACGGCATGTGCTATCTGACCGGAAATGAGAAAAAGACCCTGATCTACCATGTGGAGGACGGCAATATCACTCTCTATCAGGGAAAGAATATGTTTGACGCCGACCGTCTGACCGGCTGGCAGCATTTTTACGGCGCCGACGGAAAGAACAGAACCGTGGACACCTATTATTTTGACAGCGCGGGAACACCCGTGACAGGCGTTCGGAAGATCAAAGGCGCCTACTACAATTTCGACAGCTCGGGAGCGATGATTTTTGGAGCCTATAATGAATCGGGAGAATACTCCCCGTGGAGAAATTACGATAAAGGGAAGAGATGTTACCTGCTGTCGGAGGACGGCCTGTATGCCGAGATGCAGGTGGGATTTAATCTCGTGAACAACCATCTGTATTACTTCGACGAGGAGGGCTATCGCATGGTGGCCGAGGAGGATAAGAGCTTCGTCACGATGGGCGGATACGAGTACCTGATGGGAAAAACAGGCATCATCAAGCACAGCACATTTTTCTACATCGACGGCAAAAAATACTATGCTGACGCAAAGGGACACATTCTTAAGGACGGGAAAAAGAAGATTGGCAAGCGGTACTTCATTTTCTTAGAGGATGGTTCCGTGGTCAGGGCCGGGGACGAGGATTTTATCGAGTATGAGTATCTGGGAAAAACCTACGCGATCGCATCGGGCGGAGATATCCAGATATCCGAGATTATCCCGTTCGGCGGTGACGAATATTATTTCGGCAGCGACGGCAACATGAAAAAAGACTATATCGCGACCGTGGACGGCTGCAGGTATTACTTCGACGTGAACGGCGTGATGGCATACGACATGCTGATCGACTACAAGGGAAAAACCTACTATTTTGGCAGCTCGGGGGAGATGGTCATCAGCAAAAAGAAAATGCTGGACGACGACTACTACTATTTCGACAAGAACGGAGAGATGGTAAAGGACAAAAAGATTAAGATTGGCAGCAGATACTACTATTTTAACAAGAACGGTAAAATGGTGACGGACAAGGTGGTCACGATTGACGGCAAGCGCTACTATTTTGACGGGGACGGCAAGATGATCCGCAAGGACTATGTGACTTTCCCCAGCGGAAACACCTATTACTGTGACGGAGACGGCGTAATGAAAAAGGTGACGGAGGAGGATGCCGCATGAGAAAACAGGGTATCAGTAATATGAGAAAATGCCTCGCGGCGGCGCTCGCTGCATCTCTTGTGATTGCGGTGTGCCCCGGGACAGCCCACGCGATGGATTTTGTCCGCGACAGCGAGGGGAACTATGTGACGGAGGAGGACGCGCAGGGCTTCTACTATCTGGCCACCGAGGCGCAGAAGAAGGAGAAGAAGTGCAAGGTCTATGTTTATGGGGGCAAGAGCTCCGACGTGGTGCTGCCAAAGACCTGCGGCTCCTACAAAGTGACGGGGGTGGAGAAGAGCTTTTCCAGCATGATCCCCTTCCTCGGCAATATGGCGAGCCTCACCACGGTGAAGATTCCCTCGGGCTACAAGTCGATTGAATCCGGGGACGGCGGCAAGTCCGGCGCGTTCCAGAACCAGACAGCCCTCTACCGTATCGAGATACCGGAGAGCGTCACCAAAATCGGGGAAAATGCCTTTGACGGCTGCGATTTTGACCGGCTCACCTTTGTCACGCCCTACGGCTCGGCGGCGGAGAGCTACGCAAAGGCGCACGGAATCCACTATACGAACAGTAAAAGCCTAAAGGTCGTGCCCGGGGCAGCCACAATGTATGTCGGCGAGAGCAAAAAGATTGCGGTCTACAATTGCGGGGACGATATCCGCTGGAAGAGCAGCAAGCCCTCGGTGGCGTCGGTAGACCCCATTGGCTGTGTGACGGCGAACCAGGCGGGGACGGCGAAGATCACCGCCACGATTGGGAGTAAGAACTACAGCTACACATTCAAGGTGCTAAAGCGCACCGAGGAGAATGTTTTAAAGGTAATTAAAAAGAGCTATGTGACCGCGGGCATGAGCGACTACGAGAAAGCGGTCGCGGCGCTTGCGTGGATGGAGGAGAATGTAAAGAAGGACGGCTACGCCGATACCGCAAAGGCGGCCTTTGAGCTAAAAAGCGCCTCCGCCACGGGTTACGCAAAGGCATACCAGAAGATTCTCTCGGGCTACGGGCTGAGCGTTAAGGTGGCTGCGGAGGGGGATACCGTGACCAATACCGTAAAGCTTGGCTCAAAGAGCTATAAGCTCTCCGGGCTTGCATCCGTCAAGGCGGCGGATCAGACGGTGACGACCACCAATGTCGGCTCCGTAGTACTAAAGAAAAACACTCTGACGCTAAAGGTCGGGAAGACCGGAAGCTTCGGCGCGAATAAGAGCGGCCTTACATGGAGCAGCAGCAACAGCAAGGTGGCCACGGTAGACAAGAGCGGAAAAGTCACTGCCAAAGGCGCGGGAACGGCAACCATCACCATGAAGATGGGGAAAAAGTCCTACGCCTGCACCGTCCGCGTAAAGAAATAGGTGAGGGGCAGCGGCGTGTACATATAGGTGTGATGTCAGGAAAGGAGACAAACATGAAGAAACTAAGCAAACGGCTGCTGTCAGCGTTTCTTGCGCTGGCGATGCTCGCCGCCGTGCTCCCGGTCGTGGATGCGCAGGCGGACACCAAGAAGGGGAACCTTACCCTGTATGTGGGGGAGGCAATCTACTTTACGAACTACAGTAAGGTCACAAGCGTCAAATCCTCCAAGAGCGACGTGGTAAAGGTGGCAAAGGACAAGAAGAACAACACGCACGCGAATCTGACCGCGAAGAAGGCGGGCAAATCCAAGGTGACCATCAAGACCAAGAGCGGCACGTCCGTATACACGGTGACCGTGAAAAAGCTGGATTTTGACGTTACCCTGAC
Organism: Blautia sp.; assembly: GCA_023663685.1. Classification (GTDB taxonomy): domain Bacteria; phylum Bacillota; class Clostridia; order Lachnospirales; family Lachnospiraceae; genus Roseburia. The sequence continues at coordinate 738,099 of JAMPHB010000001.1, read as the reverse complement.
CCAGACCGGCAAAGACAAAATTCTGATGAGCGTGAAGAACAACACGAAGCAGATCTTTGATTATGTAGAGGTGAAGTACACGCTTAAGGGAGCGGACGGCGAGGTACTCGCCGAGGATACAAAGCTGCTTGACGATTCTATGCCGGGAAAGCTGAGCTATGCCAATATCACTTACGACTCTTACAGCTATACCATTGATATAGAACAGTGCTCCGCCAAAGCCAAAGAGGTTACCCGCAGTTTTACGGCCACATACAAGAATGCGGAATCCAAGGTGAAAGTTACGGATTCGGTGGATATGGAGAAGAATCCGGGCTATGCGACAGTGACAGTGAAGGCGAAAAACACGTCGAGCAAAAGCGTTACGGGAAAAGTATCCATTGTGCTCTATGATGCGCAGGGGAATAAGATCGGAACCCGTCCGGTGCCTTTTTATATCAAGGGCAGCGCCACGGACACGGAGACCGTGAAGATTGACGTCTCCTATGTGTACACGGATTACGACCACTATGAGCTTGAGACATGTCTTTATTTTAAGACATACTGATAGTATTTGAGAGGAATACAGGCAGACAGACGGGCATAGCGTGCTATGCCCGTTTTAATTCTTAAGAGATTCTAATATTTCATATAGAATCTTCCCAAATAAATCCAATTGTGCTAGAATGTTAAATTATAACGCGAGTCACGAGATCATAGGAGGGATATAGGGCATGGATTACAAAAAAGAATACGAGAAGTGGTGCACAGACCCGTATTTTGACGAGGCAACGAGAGAAGAGCTTTTGGCGATAGAGAAAGACGAGAAGGAGATAGAGGACCGCTTTTACCGGACGCTGGAGTTCGGTACGGCGGGTCTGCGCGGCGTGATTGGCGCGGGCACGAACCGCATGAATGTCTATACGGTACGGCAGGCGACGCAGGGGCTGGCGAATTACATACTGTCCCGGAAGGGGGAGAGCCGGGGCGTGGCGATCGCCCACGATTCCCGCCTGATGGCGGACGAGTTCACCGATGCGGCGGCACTGTGCCTGGCGGCGAACGGCATCAAAGCGTATGTGTTTAAGAGCCTCCGCCCGGTGCCGGAGCTGTCCTTTGCCCTCCGCAGGCTGGGCTGCATCGCCGGAATTGTGATTACGGCGAGCCATAACCCCAGAGAATACAACGGCTACAAGGTATACTGGGAGGACGGCGCGCAGGTGACGCCTCCCCACGATGGCAATATCATGGAAGAAGTTGGCAAGGTTACTTCCTTCGATATGGTGAAAACTATGGATAAGGAAGCTGCCGTGTCTGCCGGGCTGTACAACGTGATCGACGATTCCGTGGACGAGGAGTATTTTGAGACGCTCCGCAGCCTCTCCATTCACCCGGAGATCATTCGGCAGATGGCGAAGGATATCAAAATCGTCTACACGCCATTGCACGGCACGGGGCTTGGCCCGGTACAGCGGGTATTAAAGGATCTGGGCTTTGAGAATGTCTATATCGAGCCCCAGCAGGCGGTGGCGGACGGCCATTTCCCCACGGCTCCCTACCCGAACCCGGAGAACCCGGAGGCGTGGACGCTCGCGTTAAAGCTTGCCAGGGAAAAGGATGCGGATCTGGTGCTGGCCACCGACCCGGACGCAGACCGTCTCGGCGTATACTGCAAGGATACGAAGTCCGGCGAATATGTGACCTTTACCGGAAATATGTCCGCCATGCTGATCGCAGAATATATTTTAGGCCAGAAGGCGGCGATGGGGACGATGCCGGAGAATCCGGCACTCGTGGAATCCATCGTGTCCACCGATATGGCGAAGGCGATCGCCGCAGAGTACGGCGTGGAGCTGATCGAGGTGCTGACCGGCTTTAAGTATATCGGGGAGCAGATGCTCAAATTCGAAAAGACCGGATGCAACAACTATGTCTTCGGCTTCGAGGAGAGCTACGGCTGCCTGCCCGGCACCTACGCGAGGGACAAGGACGCGCCTGCCGCTGTGTGTATGCTCTGCGAGGTTGCGGCTTTCTACAAGTCGCAGGGAAAGACGCTGTGGGACGGCATGATTGAGCTCTACGAGAAGTATGGCTACTACAGAGAGGGCATCGCTACCATGACCCTTAAGGGCATCGACGGTGCGGCGCAGATTCAGGAGATCATGGAGCGCGCGAGAAACAGCTCGCCGAAGAAGCTCGGCGCCTTTGACGTGCTGGCAGTGCGGGATTACAAGGCGGACGTCAGAAAGGATCTTGTGACCGGGGAAGAGACAGCCACCGGGCTGCCGGCTTCCAATGTCCTTTACTATGAGCTTTCGGACAATGCGTGGTGCTGTGTGCGCCCCTCCGGCACAGAGCCGAAGATCAAGTTCTATGTGGGCGTGAAGGGCAGCTCCTTAGAGCAGGCGGAGAAGCTTCTTTCAGATCTGAAGGAGGATGTGCTTAAGAATTTTGAGTAATATGGCGTTTTTAGAGCATGATATGGTATGAAGCGATGATGAAAATTTATATATGCCCGCAGTGCGGCTGGCTGCGGATGGTGTCCAGACGCAAGGCGGTGGAATGCCATCAGTGTGAGAACAGGCAGATGCGCCTTACGAATCTGGATCTGGAGAAATACTCCGCCATGTCCGAGGACGAGAGGGTCAGCTATGCAGATGCCTGGCTTTACATACATAACAGGCAAAAGGGTTAGGGATTATGGCACGAGCAAACAGCAAAAAAAGAAAAAAGAAAAAGAAGAGCAGAAAGATTCTGCTGCTGGTTTTTGAGGTTCTGCTGCTGGCCGTGCTCCTGATTATGGCATATCTTTTCGGGCTGCTGAATAAGATTGACTATCAGAGCATGGACAACACCGAGGCAGGCATCAACAAGGATCTGGACAAGGGGACGCTGGAGACGCTGGAAGGTTACACCAATATCGCCATCTTCGGTCTGGACAACCGCAGCAGCAACAATTACCAGTCCGGCAATTCCGATGTGATTATGATTGCCAGCATTGACAATAAGACGAAGGAGGTCAGGCTGGTATCTGTCTACCGCGATACCTGCTTAAGCATCGGAAACGGCAAGTACCGCAAGGCCAATTCCGCCTACGCGAACGGCGGGGCGAAGCAGGCGGTGCAGATGCTCAACACGAACCTGGATCTCGATATCACCGAATATATCTGTGTGGACTGGGCGGCCATGGTGGAGGTCATCGACGCGCTGGGTGGCCTGGATCTGGAGATTACGCAGGGAGAGATGAACCAGATCAACAAATACAAGAAGGATGTTGATGAGGTGACGGGTCTGAGCACTCCGAATGTGACGCAGTACGGGCTGGTGCATCTGGACGGCACGCAGGCGACGACCTACGCCAGAATCCGCAAGCTGGCAGGAGATGATTTCAAGAGGGCGAGCAGGCAGAGAATCGTGCTGCAGGCCATGCTGGAAAAAGCAAAAAAGGCGGACGTGGGCACGCTTCTTACGATTGTAAATTCTGTCGTGGACGACATCTCCACGACGCTCTCCACCGAGGAGATTCTTAGCCTTGCCAAGGATGTGCGCTCATACAGCATTAAGAGCACGACGGGCTTCCCCTTTGAGCTGACCACGAAGAAGATCACCGGAGGAGATACCGTCATTCCGGTGGAGCTTTACAACAACGTGCAGGAGCTGCACGAGTATATGTTTGGGGAGAACAGCTACGTTCCCTCCGAGACGGTTCGGATGATAAGCGACACCATTGTGCAGCAGACGGGAGTGACGAAGGACTCCGCGCTGATCGACACCTCGGGCTACAATGAGACCGTGGGGGCGAACGGGACAGACAATATTCAAAAGAGTACCGAATAATGTAATAGGAGTAGACCAATCGTGTGATTGGTCTACTTTGCTTCCATACAGGGGGCAGAAGGAGGTTTTGCAGGGATTATGGATAATGAGACAAAAAGACAGATTCTGGAGACGAACCAGCGGTATTTGAAGAAGCTGCTGGATCAGCCTCTTCCGGAAAGGCTGGAGGCGCAGCTTGCGCGTATGGACTGGTCAGCCCTTAAGCTTCTCGGCAAAAAGGAGCAGGAGAGGGGAGAGATTGCGCCGCTTGGCGCGCTCACGAAGGAGGAGATTGCCGGACGGCGCGGGGAGTTTGAGGAGCTTGGACTTGCGGCCCTGCGTGAGGGGAAGCTCGGCGCAATCCTTCTGGCCGGAGGGCAGGGCACGAGGCTGGGCTTTGATAAGGCGAAGGGTATGTACAATATCGGGATCAGCCGTGAGCTCTACATATTCGAACAGCTCATGGAAAACCTGAAAAAGGTGACGAACCGGGCGGGGGTTCTGCCGCTGTATATTATGACCAGCGAGAAGAACGACAGGGAGACCCGGGCATTTTTTGAGGAGCATGGCTTTTTCGGCTACGATCCGGCATATGTGAAATTCTTTGTGCAGGAGATGGCTCCGGCGGTGGATTTTGACGGAAATGTGCTCATGGAATCCGGGGATTCGCTGGCGATGTCGCCCAACGGCAACGGCGGCTGGTTTAAGTCCCTGCTTGCGGCGGGACTGGATGCAGACCTGCGCGAAAAGGGCGTGGAATGGCTCAATGTCTTTGCCGTGGACAATGTGCTGCAGCAGATTGCAGACCCCGTGTTCCTCGGAGCCACCATTGCGTCCGGCTGTGTCAGCGGGGCGAAGGTGGTGAAAAAGAACGACCCCTATGAGCGGGTGGGGGCGCTATGCTTAGAGAACGGCAGACCTTCCATCGTGGAATACTATGAGCTGACGCCGGAGATGGCGGAGGCCGTGGACGAAAACGGGACGCTGCTCTATGGCTTCGGCGTGATTTTAAACTATCTCTTTAAGGTCGATACGCTGATGTCCGTGGTGCGCCGGCAGCTTCCGGTGCACATCGCAGAGAAGAAGGTGCCCTATCTGGACGAGGAGGGGCATTACAGGAAGCCGACAGAGCCCAACGCCTATAAGTTTGAGACGCTGATACTTGACATGGTGTATCTGATGGACGACTGTCTCTCCTTTGAGGTGGAGCGCGGGAAGGAATTTGCCCCGGTGAAAAATCCCACGGGCGTGGATTCCGTGGAGTCCGCCAGAGAACTGTTAAAAAAGAATGGAATCGAATTATAAAAATGTGAGGTCAGAATATGTGTGGAATTGTAGGTTATATTGGCAAAAAGCAGGCGGCGCCGATTCTTTTGGACGGATTGTCCAGGCTGGAATACCGGGGCTACGACTCAGCTGGAATGGCGGTGTATGACGGGGAGAAGATTCTCATCAACAAGTCGATTGGCAGATTGAAGGTGTTGAGCGAGCTGACGCATGACGGCGCGACGATGCCGGGACATATCGGAATCGGGCACACCCGCTGGGCGACCCACGGAGAGCCCTCGGACTCCAACGCGCACCCGCATTTTAATAAAGACAGGTCAATCGCGGTGGTGCACAACGGAATCATCGAGAACTATATCAAGCTTCGTAAGGTGCTGGCGGACAGAGGTTATTCCTTTTCTTCCGATACGGACACTGAGGTCGTGGCGCATCTTCTGGATTATTACTACAATAAATATGACAAGGATCCGCTGACGGCGGTGACGAAGGTAATCCACAGAGTGGAGGGTTCCTATGCGCTGGGAATCCTTTTTGCGGAGCACCCGGATGAGGTCTACGCAGTCCGGAAGGATTCGCCGCTGATCGTGGGTCTGGGAGAGGAGGGGAATCTGATTGCCTCCGATGTGCCTGCTGTGCTCAAATATACGAGAGATGTATATTTTATCGAGAATGAGGAGGTCGCACGCCTCACAGAGGAGGGCATCACCTTCTTCAATGTGGACGGCGACTCCATCGAAAAGGAGTCAAAGCATATCGACTGGGATATCAATGCGGCGGAGAAGGGCGGCTATGAGCACTTCATGCTAAAGGAAATCTACGAGCAGCCAAAGGCGGTGCGGGATACCATCAGTCCGCGCATCAGGGACGAGGCGATTGTCATAGAGGAGCTTGGCATGACGGATGATGAAATCCGTGCGGTAGAGAAGCTCTACATCGTGGCCTGCGGCAGCGCATACCACACCGGCGTGACCAGCAAGTATGTGTTTGAGGGGCTGGCGCGGATTTCGGTGGAGGTGGATCTGGCCTCGGAATTCCGCTACCGTGACCCGATCCTCGATCCGGGGGCGCTGGTCATTATTATCAGCCAGTCCGGTGAGACGGCGGACTCCCTGGCAGCACTGCGTCTGGCGAAAGAGCGCGGCGTGAAGACGCTTGGCATCGTAAATGTGGTGGGAAGCTCGATCGCGCGTGAGGCCGACAAGGTGATGTACACATGGGCGGGGCCGGAGATATCGGTAGCTACCACCAAGGCATACAGCTGCCAGCTCGTGGCACAGTATCTGCTCGCGCTCAAGTTTGCCCAGGTGCGCGGCAGGATTACAGAGGAGGAGCTTAAGGAGTACTTAAAAGAGGTTGAGATGCTTCCGAACCAGATTGAGGCTCTGCTTGAGAATAAGCAGAAAATCCAGAAGTTTGCGAACCGCTATGTGGCGGCGAGAGATGTGTTTTTCATCGGAAGGGGCATCGACTATGCCATTTCGCTCGAGGGCTCGCTTAAGCTTAAGGAAATCTCCTACATTCACTCGGAGGCATACGCTGCCGGGGAGCTAAAGCACGGCACGATTTCCCTGATCGAGGACGGCACGCTGGTGGCTGCCGTTGTGACGCAGGAGGCGCTGTATAAAAAGACCATCAGCAATATTGTGGAGGTCAAGTCGAGGGGGGCTTATGTGCTGGCGGTCACCAACGATGACAATATTGACATCGAAAAGACAGCGGACTGCGTAATCTATGTGCCGAAAACCAACCGCTATTTCACCAATTCGCTGGCAATCATTCCGCTGCAGCTCTTTGGCTATTATGTGTCTGTGGGGCGGGGGCTGGACGTGGATAAGCCGCGGAATCTCGCGAAGTCTGTCACAGTGGAGTGAGCCTCTTTTTTCTGAATGGGGAAGAAAATGATAATAAAGTTTACATTTTTTTATCACATTTTGGACACAGATAGCGATTAGAATTTTCCTCATCGAACAGAATAAAAGAAGCGAAAGGAGAGCTTATCATATGGATAACAATTATAATACAAACAATTACGGGAGCGACAGAGACCGCAATCAGGCGACGAACGGCTACAATCAGGCGGGAAGCAGCTACGGTCAGACGGGAAGCGGTTACAGTCAGACGGGAAGCAGCTACAGTCAGACGGGAAGCGGCTACAGTCAGGACGCAGGCAGCTACAGTCAGGCGGGAAGCGCTTATAACCAGACGGGAAGCGGCTATAACCGGACAGCGAACGCATACAACCCCTACCAGCAGGCATATGCCGCACCGCCGAAGAAGAAAAAGAACGGCTTTGGCATGAAGCTTGTCAAATGCGCGGCCATCGCGCTGGTGTTCGGGCTGGTGGCAGGTGGTGTGTTCACGGGTGTGAGCTATGCCGGGACGAGGGCGCTCGGAATCACGGGGCCGCAGGAGGCCGGAGCGGATGCCGCAGACAGCCGGGAGAGCGTAAAGGGTAAGACGAAGGTGCAGCAGACCGCCACGGGAGAGGCGAAGGATTTATCAGATGTCTCCGCGATTGTGGACGAGGTAATGCCCAGTATTGTGGCCATCACGAATACCGGAACGATCACCTACCAGACCTTCTGGGGGGCACAGGAGTATCAGAGTGAGAGCTGCGGCTCCGGCATTATCGTCCGCCAGGACGATGCGTATCTCTACATCGTGACCAACAATCATGTGGTGGAAAATTCCGACACGCTGACGGTGCAGTTTTTTGACGAGACGACCGTGAGCTGTGAGATCAAGGGAAGCGACCAGGCGGACGACCTCGCGGTGGTCAAGGTAGACTTAGACAGCATCGAGCCCGACACGCTGGGGAACATCAAGGTGGCAACCATCGGGGATTCCGAGGCATTGAAGGTCGGACACCCGGCAATTGCCATCGGCAACGCGCTGGGCTACGGACAGTCTCTTTCCTGCGGACATATCAGTGCGCTGGGCAGGACAGTCACAATCCAGGACGAGACGACCGGGCAGGTGATCGTGAACAACAATATGATCCAGACCGATGCGGCCATCAATCCGGGCAACAGCGGCGGCGCGCTCTTAAACGCCAGCGGAGAGGTGATTGGAATCAATGCTTCCAAGTATTCCGACACCGATGTGGAGGGAGTCGGCTATGCGATTCCGATGTCGGACGCTATGCCGATCGTAGAGCAGCTGATCACGCGGGAGAAGGTAGACCCCTCCCAGAGTGCGTACCTTGGCATCCGGGGGCAGGATTTCTCCGCGGACGTGGCTGAGGCTTACAATATGCCGGAGGGAATCTACATCTATCAGGTGATCCCCGGTTCCCCGGCAGAGAATGCGGGCATTCATCAGGGCGATATCATCACGGCCTTTGACGGCCAGTCTGTTTCCACCATGAACAGCCTTGCAGAGCTATTGACATACTACAAGGCCGGTCAGGAGGTCACAGTGACCGTGCAGCGGCTCGGCGGAGAGGACGGCGGCTATATGGAGCAGAAGATCACCGTGACGCTCGGCTCCCAGAATGGCGGCGGAAAGCAGCGATAAACGAGTTGCTGAAACAGCAAAAATGCGGTATAATAGATTGTCTGAACAAGGCAATCTATTATTTTTTAGGGGATAAACATGAGTAGAGTTAAGCGGCTGTTTACGCAGTTTTGCAAGTTCGGCTTAGTCGGAACGCTTTGCTTTTGCATTGATTATGGCATTATGGTGCTGCTGACGGCGCGGTTTGGAATTCCGTATTTCGCATCCTCGGCAATATCCTTTATCATATCGGTGGTAGTGAATTATGTACTGAGTATGCGCTTTGTCTTTAAGAGCAAGGATGACAGAAGCAAGTGGGCGGAGATGACGGTCTTTGTGGTGTTAAGTGCGCTGGGGCTTGCCCTGAACCAGATGATCATGTGGATTGCGGTGGAATTTTTCCAGATTTATTATGCGCTGGCGAAGATATTTTCTACGCTGCTGGTCACAGTCTACAATTTTCTTTCCCGAAAGCTGTTTTTGGAGGCATAAATGGCGTCACAGTTAGGAGGTAAGCAGAATGAAAAAGAAAAAGATTGTCATTGCGCTGGGGCATGAGGCGCTGGGGAGCACCCTGCCGGAGCAGCAGGAGGCGGCGGCGCGTACCGCCCGGGCGGTGGCGGATTTTATCAGGGAGGATTATCAGGTGGTGATCACCCACAGCAACGGCCCGCAGGTGGGCATGATCCACACGGCCATGAGTGAGTTTTGCAGGCTCTACCCGGAGTATACCAGCACGCCCACGGCGGTGTGCTCGGCCATGAGCCAGGGATATATCGGCTACGATCTGCAGAGCGCGATCCGCACAGAGCTTTTGAACCGGGGAATCTATAAGCCGGTGTCCACGATTCTGACGCAGGTGGTCGTGGATCCCTACGATGAGGCCTTTTACGAGCCCGCGAAGGTAATCGGCAGGGTGATGACAAAGGAGGAGGCCGAGGAGGAGGAGAAAAAGGGCAACCATGTGGTGGCTGTGGAGGGCGGCTACCGCAGGGTAGTGGCGTCCCCGAAGCCCATGGATATCGTGGAGATCGACGCTATCCGCGCTTTGTCTGACGCGGATCAGGTGGTGATTGCCTGCGGCGGCGGCGGGATTCCGGTGCTGGCGCAGAACAACCGTCTGCAGGGAGCGAGCGCAGTCATTGAGAAGGATCTGGCGGCAGGCCGTCTGGCCGAGCTTTTGGATGCGGATATGCTGGTGATTCTGACGAGCGTGGACGCGGTGTGCCTGAATTACGGCAGGGAGGACGAGACCGCGCTAAAGACCATGTCCGTCGCCGAGGCGAAAAAGTATCTGGCGGCAGGCGAGTTCGGGGAGGGCACGATGGCGCCGAAGATAGAGGCGGCCATAGCCTTTATCGGCGATTCGGCGATTCGCTCCGCACTGATTACGAAGCTGAACAAAAGGGACGCGGAGCTGGTGGGCGGCATGGGAACGCTGATTAAAAAGTAGGGAAAGGGAGTTATTGCATGGCGGAAAAGACAGTAAAAAAACGCGGCGAAATTGCGGAGGAATATAAGTGGAGACTGGAGGATCTGTTTTCCTCCGACGAAGAGTGGGAGGCCGAATGCAGGCTGGTGGAGACGCTGGCGGCGGATGTGAAGGCATACGAGGGCAGACTCGGGGAGAGCGCGGGGGTGCTTCTTTCCTTTATGAAGAAGCAGGATGAGCTGAATCTGCATCTGCTCAGGGTGTATGTGTACGCGAACGAGCGATGGCACGAGGATACGGCAGTGTCAAAGTATCAGGGTTATGCGTCCCTCTCGGACACGCTGATGGTCACGGCGGGGAGTGCGGCGAGCTTTGCCGCCCCGGAGCTTTTGGGGCTGGAGGAAGAGCGGCTGGCAGAATTCTACCGGCAGGAGCCGGAGCTTGCAGGATACCGCCGGGCGATCGACGAGATTTTAAGGGGAAGGCCGCACACGCTCTCCACCGCGGAGGAGAGGATTTTAGCGGAGGCGGGAGAGCTGTCCACAGCGCCCTCAAATATCTATGATATGTTTAACGATGCGGATCTTAAGTTTCCCAGCCTCACCGACGAGGAGGGAAATACGGTGCAGCTCACCCATGGAAATTATATTCGTTTTCTGTGCTCGAAGAACCGCGGTGTGCGCAGGCAGGCATTCACCGATATGTACGATACCTACGCCAAATATGGCAATACGATTGCTGCGACCTTTTTGGCGCATCTGAAGCAGGAGAGTTTTTACGCGAGGATGCGGCGTTTTCCGGGCGTGAGGGCGATGCATCTGGACAGCGGCAATGTGCCTGAGTCCGTGTACGACAATCTGATAGAGGCGGTGCACAGGCATCTTCCGGCTATGCACCGGTATATGGCTGTCCGCAAAAAAATACTGGGTGTTGACGAGCTGCATATGTATGACCTGTTTGCGCCGCTGGCAGAGCAGGCAGAGGAGCATTACAGTTACGCGGAGGCAAAGGAGACTGTGGCAAAGGCGCTGGAGCCGATGGGAGAGGAGTATGTCTCCATTCTGCGGGAGGGATATGACAACGGCTGGATTGATGTGTACGAGAATGAGAATAAACGCAGCGGCGCCTATTCCTGGGGGGCATACGGCACGCACCCCTATGTGCTTTTGAATCATCAGGACGATCTGGAGAGTATGTTCACGCTGGCACATGAGATGGGACATGCGATCCATACCTACTATTCCAATAAAAACCAGCCCGTGACCTATGCGGAGTATCTGATTTTCGTGGCGGAGGTGGCGAGCACCTGCAACGAGGCGCTGCTGAACCACTACCTCCTGGAGAATGAGACGGACGAAAAAAAGCGCAGGTTTCTGACCGCCCACTATCTGGATGCTTTCCGCACCACGCTGTTTCGGCAGACGATGTTTGCGGAGTTTGAGATGATCGTGCATAAGAAGCTGGCAGAGGGCGAGGCGCTGACAAAGGAGGACTTTAACCGCATCTACCACGATTTGAATGTGCTCTATTACGGGCCGGATATGGTGGTGGACGAGCGGATTGACTGGGAGTGGATGCGGATTCCGCATTTTTACACCTCCTTTTATGTGTACCAGTACGCCACGGGCTTTTCGGCGGCAATCGCTTTTTCTAAGAAGATTCTTACGGAGGGGCAGCCGGCGGTGGAGCGGTATGTGAAGAATTTCTTAAGCGGCGGCTGTTCAAAGGATCCCATTGACCTGCTGGCGGCTGCGGGGGTGGATATGCGCACGCCAAAGCCCATCGACGACGCGCTGGGCGTGTTTGAGGAATATCTGGACATGTTTGAAAAAATGACGGCGTAACGGCAGAGAAGGGAGTGCGATATGGAGAGAATCAAGAGCTTTGAGATCAATCACAATATACTGACGCCGGGGTTTTATATTTCCCGGAAGGACAATGACGTGACGACCTACGACTTAAGGACGAGAAAGCCGAATGCGGGGGATTATATGGACAATCCCACGATGCATTCTTTGGAGCATATGTTTGCGACGTTTATCCGCAATTCGGAAATGTCGGAGGATGTGGTGTACTTTGGGCCGATGGGCTGTCAGACCGGCTTCTATCTGCTTGTGAGGGATACGAGGAGTCCGCAGGAGGTTTTTGAGATGACGAAGCAGGTGCTCCGCCAGACTATCGACCACGAGGGTGCGGTATTTGGCGCATCGGCTGCGGAGTGCGGACATTATGAAAATCTGTCCCTGGAGGCGGCGAAGACAGAGGCGAAGGGGTATCTGGCTGTCCTGGAGGCGCAGAAAAATATGGAGTTTACTTATCCGGTGTAGAAAGGAGGAGAGGTATGAAAATTGGGGTAATTGGAGCAATGCAGATGGAGGTTGACAACCTGATGGAGGCCATGGAGGGCATCACGAAGGAGGAGTACAGCGGCGTGACCTTTGTGAGCGGCACTATCGGGGAAAAGGAGATTGTGGCGGCGGTCAGCGGAATCGGCAAGGTTTTTGCGGCAATCTGCACGGAGGCCATGATTCTCATGTACCATGTGGACATGATTGTCAACATTGGTGTGGCGGGGACTCTCACGAAGGAGCTGGGAGTCATGGATATGGCCGTGGCGGATCAGGTGGTGCAGCACGACATGAATACCTCCGCGCTGGGAGATCCCATCGGTCTGCTCTCCGGGCTGAATCAGGTGTTTCTGCCTGCGGACGAGAAGATGCGGAAGCTTCTGTGCGAGTGTATTGCGGACAAGGGAATTCGTTACAAGGTGGGAACAATTGCCACGGGCGATCTTTTCCTGCAAAAACCGACCCAGAAGGCGCTGCTGCATACGCGCTTTGGTGCGATTGCCGGGGAGATGGAGGGTGGCAGCATCGGACATGTCTGCCATGTGAATGCGGTGCCCTTTGCGGTGCTGCGCTCGATTTCCGACGGCGAGGGCGGAGCCATGGATTATGCGACCTTCTCTGAGCAGGCGGCGCAGCAGGCTGTCGAGGTGATTTTAGAGTTCATCGCGAGGGCGGAGGAGCTGGCATAAGTGCTTTTAGGTTTATCGCGAGGACGGAGGAGCTGGCATAAGTGCTTTTGGGCGCAGAGCTGGCATAAGAGTTTTTCCGGCGGCATAGAATAGGCTAAGAGCTGTTTTATGTTGGTGGATAATGAAAGAATTCTGGGAACGGTTTCAGAAGAATAAGAATGGGCAGAGAGAGTCGCGCGGGAGGCTTCCGAAAGGAGCTGTAGCACTGGCTCTTTTTGCATGTCTGGTTTTTGCGTCGTACCAGGCGACCCGGGCGGTGGTCACGAGTGCGACCTACGGCGACAGAGAGCTTCCCATCTACTGTGTGGATACCACGGAAAAGAAGGTTGCGCTGAGCTTTGATGCGGCATGGGGGGCGGAGGATTTTCCGCGGATTATGGAGGTTCTGGAAAAGCATGATGTGAAGGTGACTTTTTTTATGACGGGCGGCTGGGTGGACGACAACCCGGACTGCGTGAAGGATCTGGTGAAACGGGGACATGATCTGGGCAATCACAGCCAGCATCACTATGATATGACGACCATCTCCAAAAAAGAGCAGGAGCAGGAGGTCATGGAGGTGCATAACAAGGTAAAGGAGCTCACGGGCTATGAGATGTTTCTGTTTCGGCCGCCCTACGGCGCCTACGACAATTCGGTTATAACAACTGTGTACGGACTGGATTATTATCCGATTCAGTGGTCGGTGGACAGTCTGGACTGGAAGGACTATGGAGTGGATTCCATTATCAATACTGTTTGTAACCACAAGGCACTGGAGCCGGGGGCGATCATTCTCTGCCATAACGGGGCGAAATATACGGCGGATGCGCTGGATACGATGCTCACGAATCTAAAGGGGCAGGGGTATACGATTGTGCCAATCTCCGAGCTGATCATGCGGGAGAATTACCATATGGACGTGACCGGGAAGCAGATTGCGGACTGAATGAAATTTTACAAATATGATTGTGTAGAATGAAATTTTTTTATATAATGAGAGTGTATTTACGAATTTATTTCAGGAAAAAAGAGAGCAGGAGGTGGTGGATATTATGATGACATTGTTTGATGATGAACAGATCTTGAAAGCATATACGAAAGATATTGAGGATAACACTGCAAGAGTTACAGAGGTGGAAACTGAAAAGAAAACGGCGGAACGGATGATAAGGAAAGGAAAGATGACACTTGATGAAATTGCGGATTATGTTCCAGACTTGTCTCTTGATGAGATAAAGAGGATTGAAGCCGAGGTTATGCAGCTGGCATAGACCACTATTAGAAATGTGTATCAGAAGCTACAACTGGTACACATTTTTAAAGGTAATCGCTTTGAATGCAAAAATTGTACGGAAAAATCTTTACAGAGCTTAAAGTTTATAAATAGTTATGTAGTAAGGCAATGAGGAGAACGAGGATGGCACATGGTACGGTAAGGGCTTTAATTTTGCCGGATATTATTCATATGATCTGCGATAAATTTCACTGGAGCACAGAGGAGGCGCTGGATCGGTTTTATCTGTCGGCAACAGGGGAGAATTTTTCAGATGATAATACAGGGCTGTATGGTCAGTCGGCACTTTATATATTTGGTTTGTTTTGTGAAGAAATGCAAAGTATTAACGATTAATATTTTTTAAAGTGCCATATGGATATTTCGGTACATAGATACCAGACGCGCGGATGGAAGATGTATATTTAACGGTGTGTGACGAGTGGAGGAGAGCCGGAAATGAATGCGGCTGCGATATATTTTATTATTATGAACATAGCTGGCTTTTTTCTTATGGGGACAGACAAGAAAAGGGCGAAAGCCCACGCGTGGCGAATCCCGGAGAGGACGCTTTTTCTCGTGAGCCTGCTTGGCGGCAGCGTCGGGACATGGCTTGGGATGTATGTATTCCGTCACAAGACCAGACACTGGTATTTTGTGGCAGGGATGCCGCTCATACTTGCGCTCCAGATTGGGGCGTGTCTGTTTATCCATTTTCACTAATTCACGAAGGAGGCAACGATGAAACAAATATTAAATGCAAAAAACTTTTTTATGCTGACAGTGGCGGGGCTTGTAAATGCCTTCGGCGTTGTTATTTTTTTATATCCGGTGAACTTGTATGACTCTGGGATTTCTGGCACATCTATGCTTCTGGCGCAGATGACAAATGAGCGTGTGCCCCTGTCCCTGTTTCTCTTAATTTTGAATCTTCCCCTGTTCTTTTACGGTTATAAAAAAATGGGAATGGCATTCACCGTCTACTCGGCCTATGCCATCGCCATTTATTCCCTCGGGGCATGGCTGATCACCTATGTGCTGCCGGTGGACGTTTCCGTGGCTTCCCCGCTGGCAGAGAGCGACCTGTTGCTGTGCGCGATTTTCGGAGGGCTGATCTCAGGAATCGGGAGCGGCTTTACCATACGTTTTGGCGGGGCTATCGACGGGGTGGAGGTGCTGGCAGTGCTGTTTGCCAAAAAGATTGGCGTGTCTGTGGGAACCTTTGTGATGGGCTATAACGTGTTGCTCTACATTTTGGCAGGAGCCTTAAAATCAAGCTGGATTCTGCCGCTATACTCGGTCGTTGCATATGCGGCGGCGCTAAAAACCGTCGATTTCATTGCCGAGGGTCTTGACAAGGCGAAGTCTGCCATGATTATTACAAATAAGCCCAAGGCAATCTGCGACGCGCTTTCCAGAGAGTTTGGCAGCGGGATTACGATGCTGGACGCTAAAGGATACTACTCGGATTCCGGCAAGACACTGATCTACTTTGTGGTGAACCGCTTTCAGATTAACAAGGTGCGTAACATTGTGCGTGAAGAGGATAAAAATGCGTTCGTGACCATCACCGAGGTGACAGATGTGCTGGGGACGGGAGAATAAAAGAAATTCTCCTATTCAGGATTACATTTTTGTGTTATGATTGAAATTAAAGAAATGCCTGACATTAAAATTATGAGGTGCCTATGCGGATAATTATTAAAAACTTTGCAAAAATTTCACATGCCGATATTAAAATAGATGGAATCACCGTTATTGCAGGAAATAATAATACTGGAAAAAGCACAGTTGGAAAAGTTTTGGATTCCATGTTTTATGTGGGGAAGGATTTGGACAGAAAGATGGAGAATGCGCGGGTAAGGAGGCTCGCGAGAAGCTTGTCCCAAAAATTTGTGCAGGAGTCGGCCAAAGAGATATACGGAGGAGCAGGAAGATACTATCCGTTAGAAGTATTTTTGAGACTTTCGGCACAAGTGCTGAGTTTGCCGGAGGTAGAGCGTGCAGAAATCCTTCGCAAATTCTTTTACGAGCAGTATCTTAGGAATGTGCACGAAAAAACGGAAGCAGACAGCATTTTTATAGAGCAGTTATGTCGTAGTGTCAGGGAAATCGAACAAATTCCGGAGGATATGCTGTGCAGGGGAATTTATACCGGATACTTTGGAGATGTATTTCACAAGCAGATAAATTCTATCTATGAGGAGGAACAGACCGCAGAGATATTGCTTCAAATAAAAGGGAAAGAGATACATCTTTTATTTGAAAAGGACGAGTGTATTCATTGTGAAAGGCAGCTCGATTTGTTAAATTCTTCTGTATATATAGATAATCCGTTTGTTTTGGATTACTTAAATAGTATTTCGCTATATTCCAGCATGGAGCTTCCGGTGATGGAGGAAAATCTGTGTAAAAAGCTTTTGGAAAAAGAAGACAGAGGTGTGGAGGAGGCGGCATTAGATGAGCTTTTAATCAATGAGCGTATGAAAGATATTATGGAGATTCTGAATCAGGTAGCGGCGGGACAGATGAAGCACAAGCAGAGATATATGTATCATTTGCCGGAGGAGACGGCGCTGGAGCTGGATATAGCGTCCTTGTCTACCGGATTAAAAGCGTTTGTCATATTAAAACAATTGCTGTTAAATGGCAGCCTTCAGGAAAAAGATGTGATTGTGCTGGACGAGCCGGAGATACATTTACATCCGGAGTGGCAGATGATTTATGCACAGATTATTGTGCTACTGCAAAAGCGTTTTCATTTTCATATTATTATTACCACCCATAGCTCACATTTTATGGAGGCAGTGGAATTGTTTACCAAAAAATATGAAACAGAGGCACAGTGCAGATATTACCTTACGAAACAGCAGGAAAAAGGCATTTTCTTTGAGGAGGTAACGGGGGAGCTGGAGAAAATATACAAACAGATGGTTTCTCCTGCATTGCTCTTAGAGTATTTGAGAGAGGAGCTTGCCTAGAATGACAAATTACGAAGCGATGAAGCACCTATTAAGTTGCTTTTCAGAGAAGTATGCCAGGAATACGAATGTTGAATCTGATTTGTATACAGTCTCAAAAAATGATGCGGTTTTAGACAAAATTATATATCTGTACGATAGACCATACAAAAACCTGAAGGTCATGGATATGGATGCAATTGCGCACAGTCCATACAGAGCTTCAAGATTTTTGGAATCAACGAAAGAGTCGGAGGCGCCGGCTTCTATAGATGCATTTTTAATTAGTGCGGAGGATAAATGGTATTTTATAGAATTTAAAGACCAAAAGATTGCGGCGGCGAAGGACAGTGTTACAAAAAAAGCATATGCGAACTGGTACTGGCTTATGGATATCTTATATGAAATGATGGGAACATGTACCTATCCGACATTTCGTTATGATAATCCGATTGCATTTGCGAAGGACAGAATCATATATATTTTGGTGGTAAGCGAGGAAAAGAATTCTTTAGAAACGAAAAAAATGCATGACTGTGAGCTTGCAGGCGAGAAGTTTTTGCCGGAATATATGAAAAAACTGGAGAAGTATGTCTACCATGAGGCCTTTGTGTATACCCCACGTTTATTCGAAAAAGAATTTGTAAAGAAATTTGTATATTGACCGCCCACAAAGTGGTTAGCCTCATAGGTATAAAGCCTACCTACATCCGCTAAGGGAGTGTAATATAAAGTGTGTAAGTTACCGGTAACCAAAACTTACGCACTTTA
>JAMPHB010000001.1:681468-719967 GCA_023663685.1 Blautia sp. | reverse complement strand
TGCCCCATTTTCCTTTAGCATCTTGAAATACTTCTCCATCTCAAATCACCTCTGCAAATGCCGATTTTGTCATCAGGTCTGCTATTAAGTCGTCTATTGCATAATCTTTCAATATTTTTCCCCGCCTTGCATACAAAATTGTATCCGAAAATTTCCACCAGAGTATATCATATGTTTCTATTGTTTTCAACGCATAATTATGCTATAATTGCGTCAAAGAAAGGAGCGAAGAATTATGCCACTTATTATGCCGATTAAGGATTTACGGAATACAAACGAAATTTCCAATATTGCACACAAGGAGCAGGAGCCTATTTTTATTACCAAAAACGGATATAGCGACCTGGTTGTAATGAGTAGTGAATTGTATGATAAATTCGCAAAGATGAACCGCATTGACCAAGCTATTTTTGAATCCGAGCAGGAAATGGAAAACGGAGCTAAAGCAGTCGAGGCAGAGATAGTTTTTGCAGAATTGGAGAGAAAGCACTTTGGATAAATACAAGGTAATGATTACCCCCAGAGCAATACGCGAATTAGACAGTATATACAAATATATCGCAAATGAGAAATTGGCTCCTGAAAATGCTAGAGGACAGGTTGACAGAATTAAGAAAGCTGTTTTAAGTTTAGGAACTTTTGCGCAGTCTCATCAAGAGCGAAACGAGGGCAGATATGCTGGAAAAAGTTACAGACAGTTGTTGATTGATAACTATATTGCTATCTTCCGTATTGATGAACCGCGCAAAACGGTTTATGTGGTAACGATACAGTATCAGGGAAGAAATCTATAAGCGCCAAATGACAGAGTAAATCATTTGGCGCTTTTTTAATAAATCCCAATTGTGATTTGAGGCTTTTAAGGGAAACAAAATTACATAAAACATTATAAATCAGGCTCCTGTTTTGTCAACATGCAAGTTCTCATAAAGAGTAATTCATCATACTTTTCTATTGACTTTTATGTTCGGCAAATGTAGAATATAATCAGATGTTCGGCAAATGCAGAATATAAGAACATGTGAGGAGGGAAAGAGATGAGGTACAAAACACTGCCAAATTCGGAACTGGAGCTGATGATGATTCTATGGAAAATGAACCGCGCTATGACACGGACGGAAATCGAAGAGCTTCTGCCCCAAAAGAACCACTGGTCGAAAACGACGGTTCTTTCTTTTCTGGAACGGCTGGAGGAAAAAGGCTTTGTGCGCGTGGTAAAGGAAGGGCGCAGCAATTGCTATATTCCCTTAGTAAAGGAAGAGGATTATTTAAAGCAGGAGAGCGGTTCAATCTTAAAACGGCTGTATGGGAGTTCGGTGAAGAAATTTGTGGCGGCCCTGTATGATGGAGACGGGCTTTCGAAGGAGCAGATCGACGAGCTCAAGGATTATCTGGATCAGCTGTAGGGAAAGGAGGCACATATGGAAGAAATGTTTTTGGAGGCAGTCTGGGTATCACTGGTCTGTGGTTTGGGGATTGTTCTGGTGTTTGCGGTGTCGCCTTTGCTTCGGAAGAGGAATACGGTGTTTTGGCGGTATTGTCTGTGGATGCTGTTTGCGGCGCGGCTGGTTCTGCCGTTTAATCTTTCGCTTCCCGGGAGGGCAGTTGTGCTTCCCTTTCCGGTCTGGGAGGAGGCAAAAGAGGCGGAGACTGGCGTTTTGCCAGAAGACTGGCCGGGTAATGCTTTTGGAGAGGACAGGGGAGAAGATTTCGGGACGAGAGAGCGCGGAAGAGAAGAAAATATCTCAATGGCTGATTTTTTAGGAGAAACGACGGATGTAAAAAACGAAAACGGCAGAATGGAACAGGAGGAAAATAAAGCGGCGATACCTGTGGAGGAAAACAGTACAGCGGGAAAGGCGAACAATCAAAATGACGTAATGAAGAATATGAAAGCCGTTACCACAGACCGCGTAGTTGAATGGGCAGCCGCCGTATGGGCGGCCGCTGTAATTGTTCTTTTGGTCTGGCAGCTCGTCTGCTATGCGGTTTTTTGCCGGAAAATAAAAAGGACAAGGGTGTTTTTTGCGCTTAAAGAAAATCTTCCGGTTTACACTTCCAGCGCCGTCTCATCTCCCATGCTGGCGGGCATTTGGAGACCGCAGATCCTGCTTCCGGATTATTTTTGCACGCAATGTGAACAAGAGCAGCTGGACTTTATTTTGGAGCATGAATATACGCACTACAAAAGAAAAGATCTTTTGGTAAAGATGCTGCTGAGTCTGGCCTGGACAATCCACTGGTTCAATCCGCTGGTGTTTTGGATGATGCGGCAGGCGGCACAGGACATGGAGCTTTTATGCGACAGCCGGGTCACGAAAGGTTTTTCCAGAGAAGAAAAGAGATTGTATGGAGAGACGCTGCTTGGCTGTGCGTCGGCGGAAAAAAGACGGACGGTAATTTTTTGTACCAGCGAGTTTTCAAAGGATGCGCGGTCATTAAAGGTGCGGTTTGCAAATCTTTTTTCGCAGGAAGGGAAAAGGAAGGGGATTTTTGCTGCCGTGCTGGGTGGAATCCTTTTGGCGGTGATAAGCCTGTTTGCCGCATTTGGCACATCGGAACGGGATACGGGAAAACCGGCTGCTGTATCAGGAAAGCCGGGCGCAGGAGAGGATTATGGAGAAGATACACAGAAGGAAGCACTGTCGGGTATGGCAGTTTCAGAAAATATGCTGGAGGAGAAGCGTTCCCTGCTTTTGGGATTTTCGCCAGGGCTGATAGCAGAGGCGGAATACGGCGCCGTATTTCCAAGGCTGGTTTACGCTTCGGATAAACGGGCGGTGCTTTACGATTACTGGGGGCTTCTGGTTTATGATATCGGAAACCAGAGGATAGAGCAGATTCTGGATTTAAAGGCTGTGGATCTGAACCATATGCAGGGAGAGCGGGTGACGCATGTCGAAGTATCGGCGGACGGCGCGCAGATTTTACTTTACAATGAGCCGGATACAAAAGAGAGGTTTGTCTATTACATAGATGATAAGAGGCTGGAATATTCGGATCTGGATTCCTTTGCAGAAAACCATTATGACGGGCTTCTTGAGCGGGAAGGGCAGGCATATGCCATTACGGAAAGCGGTGCAGAGGTTTCTTTGTCTGCAGATTCCCTGCTGACAGCGGACGGAGACACTTATCATCCAGAGGATGTGCAGGGACTTTCCCTGATTGTGAGCGGTCCGGACTGGGGAGAGTGCGAGGTCTGCCCGCTTTTCGTGGAATATTTTGAAGGTCAGCAGGAAGTGCTTTTTCCGCATCTGGACTGGAGCGATTTTGGCAGGGTCACGGGGAAAAAATTTCTCCATGAGGACGAGGACGGCTGGCGCTATTATCTGGAGGAGGACGAGGGAAGGGAGAGTGAGCTCTGGGAAATCGGGGCGCCTTTCGAGCCGTTGCTTTTGACCCGGTATCAGGACGGGCAGAGGCAGGTTTTGGAAGATTTGATCTATCAGGAGGCGTATCAGGAATGTCCGATGCTGTTTGTGGCGGGGCGGATTGTCTACAAGGCAGCAAAAACAGCGGACGTCGCCGCCATAAAATCTCCCTCGCTGGTCAGCATTTCTGCAGATGGCAGTGACCGGAGGATTGCGGACGATATCCCTTACGGCGTATTTGATAATATTTGTGAAGACGGCGGCTGGCTCTATTATCTGGGCTGGAGCAATGACGGCCGGCTGCCCAGACCATTGTGCCGCATATCGCCGGATTTCAGCAGCGGGTCGCAGCCTGCAGGGGAGCTGCCGGGATATTTGTGCGGCGTCATGGATGGGTATGTCTACTATTTTGCCGGAACACAGAAGGAGCCAGGAATCTGGAAGAAAAACCTCGCAACCGGGAAAGAACAGCTTTATGACAAATGGGGGCTGGCAGCGGAAGATATTCTGTTCTTTCGAAGCAGAGAGCAGACATTTTTGTCCGGAACCCTTCACGATACAGAAACGCCGGGATGCAGGATTTTGTTTCAGACGGATTATGACAAAGGAATCTGCAGCAATCAGGTGGGATTTCGGTAACGCTATTGTCAAGGAGGGCGTTTTTTCATATAATAATGAAAAAGGGATGAAAACCATGAAAGAAGCCCAAAATATTCAGAGGGGAGCGGGAGACCGTGTGGATGCCTGCGAATTTTCCGGTATCCGGCCGGCGATGGCGGAGCTGCCCTATCCAAAGCTGCAGGTATGCGGGGAGAATCCGGCATATGCCAGCCTGCTGAGCATCGATTATTGCGGTCCGGTCTCGGAGCTGTCCGCCATCACACAGTATATCAATAATGAGACGAGACTTTCCTGCGAGTGCTGTCCGATGGCAAGGACGCTTCTTGGCATCGCCATGGCGGAGATGATGCATCTGCAGAAGCTTGGGCAGCTCATCGTGCTACTGGGGGGAGGCCCGGATTATGTGGCGAGACAGCAGAACGGGAACGCGCGCATGTGGACGCCGGAATACCTAAAGCTTCCGGCAAAAGCCGAGATTATGCTGCGCACAGACATTGAGGCGGAGAAGAGCGCAATCAACCAGTACCGGATGCACATGCGCATGATAAGGGACGAACATGTCAACGCAGTGCTCGCCCGCATCATCATTGATGAGGAGTATCATATCATGCTTCTGAAATCCATGCTACGGGAATTGTTAAAATAAAGCTAAAAAAAGTTAAAAAACTATCTTCACAAATTAAATTAGTTGGAGTATACTATAGCTATCTAAAAACCCGTATTAAAAAGGAGAGGTAGCTATGAATTACAGAACAGAATACGAGAAGTGGTGTACGGACAGTTATTTTGACGCGCAGACGCAGGCGGAGCTCAAGGGGATTACCGACGAGGCGGAGATTGAGGATCGCTTTTACCGCCAGCTTGAGTTCGGAACCGGAGGGCTGAGAGGCGTCATCGGGGCGGGCACGAACCGCATGAATATCTATACCGTGCGCAAGGCGACGCAGGGGCTTGCAAACTACATTAAGAGTCAGAACGGGCAGGATAAGGGCGTGGCGATTGCCTATGATTCCAGGATTATGTCGCCGGAATTCGCAGACGAGGCCGCGCTGTGCCTAAACGCGAATGGCATCAGGGCTTATGTGTTTGAGAGCCTGCGCCCCACGCCCGAGCTGTCCTTTGCGGTGCGCAGGCTTGGCTGTATCGCGGGCATCGTGATTACGGCCAGCCACAATCCGAGAGAGTACAACGGCTACAAGGTATACTGGGAGGATGGCGCCCAGATCACGCCTCCCCACGACAAGAACATTCTGACGGAAGTGGCTGCAGTCACAGAGTTTTCCGAGGTGAAGACCATGGAAAAGGACAAGGCTGTGGAGGCCGGGCTCTATCAGGTGATTGGAAAGGAAATCGACGACGAGTACATGGAGGAGCTGAAAAAGCAGTCCATTCACCCGGAAATCATAAGAGAGATGTCGGGAGATATCAAAATCGTATACACGCCGCTGCACGGAACCGGAAATCTGCCGGTGCGCCGGGTATTAAAGGGGCTGGGCTTTACACAGGTCTATGTGGTGCCGGAGCAGGAGAAGCCCGACGGCACTTTCCCCACCGTGTCCTACCCCAACCCGGAATCTCCGAAAGCCTTTGAGCTGGCGCTTAAGCTGGCGAAGGAGGTGGATGCCGATATCGTTCTGGCCACAGACCCGGATGCAGACCGCCTCGGTGTGTACTGTAAGGATACGAAGACCGGAGAATATGTATCCTTCACCGGCAACATGTCCGGTATGCTGATCGCGGAGTACATATTGCGGGAGAGAAAGGCGGCCGGCACACTCCCGGAGAACGGGGCGTTAGTGGAGACGATCGTGACCACGGATATGGCGAAAGCCATCGCGGCGGAGTACGGGGTGAAACTGATTGAGGTGCTCACGGGCTTTAAGTATATCGGGGAGCAGATCAAGCTGTTTGAGCAGCAGAAGAGCTATGCGTATGTATTTGGCCTGGAGGAGAGCTACGGCTGTCTGGCGGGAACCTACGCGAGGGACAAGGACGCTTGTGTGGCCGTGATGATGCTCTGTGAGGTTGCCTCATGGTGCAAAAAGCACGGCAAGACCCTGTGGTCTGCCATGCTGGATATGTATGAAAAGTACGGTTATTATAAGGAAGGGCTGGAGACGCTGACCTTAAAGGGCATCGACGGCGCGGACAGGATTTTGCAGATTATGAACCACTACAGGGAGTGCCCGCCCACAGAGCTGGGCGGCTGCAGGGTGCTGGCGGTCCGGGACTACAAGGCGGACACGAGAACGGATCTGCTTACCGGGGAGGTGACAGCCAGCGGTCTGCCGGAGTCCAACGTGCTCTACTATGAGCTGTCCAACAATTCCTGGTGCTGTGTGCGTCCTTCCGGCACGGAGCCGAAGATTAAATACTACTTTGGCGTGAAGGGAGATTCCCTCGCAGACGCAGAGGGAAAATTAAAGAAATTAAATCAGGATATGATGTCGATAACAGAACAGTAATTGAATCAGCACATAAGGAAAGGAATGCTGCATGAGAGAACAAAAGTCAGTACATCCAAAGACAGCGAAGCTTGACGAGGCCTCCGCTCTCCTAAAAAAAGAGGAGGAGAGAACTGAACGCCAGAAACTGTCGGAAATGAACAAAAAGCAAAAAGTGGATTATATAATCGAGTACTATGGTCTGCGCATTGCTGCCGTTGTGTTTCTCGTGGCTGCGGCATCCTTTTTACTTGTGCACTTTCTCACGAATAAGGAGACGGCTTTTTCTGTGGTGGCGGTGAATGCCACGGAGCACTCCGCGACCGTGGCGAACGAGGAGAGCCATTATGCGTCTCTTTTGTCCTCCTGCGGCATTGACCCGGAGAGCGTGCGGGTGAGCATCAGCAGTGATATCGGGGTGTCCCCGGATCCGAACGACAGTGCCAGCGAGGGGAATGTGCAGACGATTCAGACATGGTTCATGGCGGGGGCGGTGGACGCTTTTTTCGCGGACGAGGATTTTTTCTACAGCCTTGCGGAGTTCGATTACTTTTCAGACCTCTCGGACTATCTGCCCGAAGAGGTGCTGTCTGCGCAGGAGGACAATATCGTGTACGCGAAGAGCGTGGAGACGGAAGAGGTCTATCCCGCGGGAATCCGCCTTCCGGCGGACAATGCGTGGCTTGCGGAAAGCGGCTGGTACTCTGGTGGTGCGGTGCTTGGCATTGCGGATGGTGCGGCGCATAAGGATGTTGCTGCCGCCTTTATCCTTGAAGTACTGGAGAAAGAAAGATAAGGGAGATTTAATTAAATGGGGATTAAATATTATGAAGAAACCAGAACTTTTCATCTGGATACGGCAAATACCAGCTATCTGCTTGGAATCGTGGATGAGGAGGGCTTTTTAGGCCATATCTATTACGGGAAGCGGCTGCGCCCGCAGGATGCGGCAGGTCTTTTGCGCATCGGTGAGCCGCCCTTTGTGCCCAGTGCCAATGCCAGGGAGCGCGCCTCCTTTCTGGACTCTTTTCCCACGGAGTATTCCGGCAACGGGGTCGGGGATTACCGGGAGAGCTGTATTGCAGTGCGCACGGCGCAGGGACACTCTGCGGTGATGCCGCTGTTTGATTCTTACGAGATACTGGACGAAAAGCCTGCGCTGCCGGGGCTGCCCGCTTCCTTTGCGGGCGGTGAGCCGGTGCAGACGCTGGTGCTCCACTGTGTGGACAAGTACCTGCGCCTGCGGGTAGACCTTCTGTATTCGGTCTTTGCGCGTGAAGACATCATTACGAGGAGCGTGCAGGTGCACAACGACGGGGAAGCCCTGACGCTGACAAAGGTGATGTCGGCCTGCATAGATATGGAAGATGCAGACTTTGAGATGCTGACGCTGCACGGCTCATGGGCGCGGGAGCGGCAGATACAGAGACGGGCGCTGGGCTACGGCAGGCAGGGAGTCAGCTCGGGAAGGGGGGAGAGCTCCCATCAGGAGCATCCCTTCATGGCGTGGCTTGCGCCGGGCACAGACCAGACAAGGGGTGAGGTCTATGCCATGCATTTTGTCTACTCCGGCAACTTTCTCGCCCAGATTGAGAAGACACAGCACGATATGGTCCGCGCGGTGCTTGGCATACACCCGGAGGATTTTGCGTGGTATCTGGAGACGGGGGAGTCCTTTATCTCCCCGGAGGCCGTGCTGACCTACTCGGATGCAGGCCTTGGGAAGATGACCAGAAGCTTCCACGATTTTTACCGCAGCCATATGATGCGAAGCAGCTATACGCATAAGAAAAGGCCGATCCTCATCAACAACTGGGAGGCGACCTACTTCGATTTCAACACTGAAAAGCTTCTGGCAATCGCAAAACAGGCGGCGGATTCGGGCATCGAGATGCTGGTCATGGACGACGGCTGGTTTGGCCACCGCCAGAGCGATGATTCCAGCCTCGGGGACTGGTATGTGAACGAGGAGAAGCTCCCCGGAGGCCTCGCGTATCTGGTGGAGCAGGTCAATGCGCTGGGGCTTAAGTTCGGCATCTGGATCGAGCCGGAGATGATATCCCCGGACTCGAAGCTCTATGAGGCGCACAGCGACTGGGCGCTGGCCGTGCCGGGGCGTCCGGCGGCTCTCTCCCGCTGCCAGTATGTGCTGGACTTCGGGAGGAAGGAAGTGCGGGATTACATTTATGAGAAAATCTCCGCCGTGTTAAAAAGCGCAAATATCGAGTATGTAAAGTGGGACATGAACCGCCAGCTCTCGGATCTGGGAAGCCTTGCCCTTCCGGCGGAAAGGCAGGGGGAAATCTGCCACCGCTATGTGCTCGGCGTGTATGAGCTGCAGGAGCGGCTGGTGCAGGAGTTTCCGCATATTCTGCTGGAGAACTGTTCCGGGGGCGGCGCCCGCTTCGACCCGGGTATGCTCTATTACAGCCCGCAGATCTGGTGCTCCGACGACACGGACGCGATTGAGCGGCTGTCGATTCAGGAGGGAACAGCGCTCGTTTATCCGCTGTCCGCCATGGGGGCGCATGTGTCGGCGTGCCCGAACCACACAGTGGGGCGCATCACGCCATTTGAGACGCGGGGGCATGTGGCGCTCGCCGGAACCTTCGGCTATGAGCTGGATATCACGGCGCTCACAAAAGAGGAGCTTGCCATGATACCGGAGCAGGTGGCCATGTACCATAAATACAACGATCTGGTGCGCTCCGGCGATTATTACCGGATCGCCTCCTACCATGACAACCACACCCATGACTGTTACATGGTCGTGTCCGCAGACCGCTCGGAGGCGCTGGTCACCTTTGTGCAGGTCATGGGAGAGCCGAACCGCAGGAGCCGCAGGCTTCGCCTGCAGGGACTCGATCCCATGCGGGACTATAGAATAGAGGAGAGCGGCAGGGTCTGCGGCGGAGATCTGCTGATGCAGGCGGGGCTTGTGATTGAGCGCCCGTGGGGAGATTTTCAGAGCAGGCTGTATCATCTGTGTGCGCTCTGACAGAGAAAGGACGGGCTATGAATTCAGAGAAAAACCGCGGTGTGAGAAAGCTCACGGACAATCCGTTTTTAAATTTATACGGGATTGACGCCAGAACCCGTTCGGGGAAACCGTTTTGCTACTATTTTGCATCCCGGAAGAAGGAGGATGGGCTTAAGCTTCATACCCATTCAGATAAAGCGGAGGGTATGGCGGTCTTTGCCATCACGGAAGATGCGCCCCACCGCCTCATCATGCTAAGGCAGTACCGCTATCCGATGGACGAGTACCTCTATGAGCTCCCGGCGGGTCTGATCGAGGAGGGGGAGAGCGACGAGGAGGCGGCCGTCCGGGAGATGAAGGAGGAGACGGGGCTTGACCTGCGCGTGTACCACGGGGGTGCGCCGGAGCTGCGGCGGGGGCTTTATCTGGCGCAGGGAATCTCCGACGAGCTGGTCAGCACCGTTTACGGCTATGCAGCGGGAGTCGTAGACCAGAGGCTGATGGAGGACACTGAGGATATCGGGGTCTGCTATGTGGACCGGGCGGAGGCGCTTCGGATTCTGCGCGAGGAGAAGCTCTCGGCGAGGGCAGGCTATCTTCTGATCCAGTTTCTGCATTTGGACGAAGAAAACCCCTTCGGATTTCTGCACCTTTCATCTTGACAAAATATGCTAAGAAAACTAATATTAAATTAAAGTGATTTTAGCTAAATCAAAGGGGATAATATGGCAAAAGCGGTTAAATTAGCAGATATTGCAGAAATTGTGGGAGTCAGCACCGTCACGGTCTCGAAGGCGCTTTCCGACCAGAAGGGAGTGAGCGAAGAGCTTCGGGAGAGGATTAAGCAGCTTGCGGCGGAGATGGGCTACCGGCCTCCGGCATCGGGCAGGAAGCAGGAACCCCAGAAGCAGTATACAATCGGCGTCCTGATCCAGGAGATATATCTCGGAAAATATGCGAGTTTTTACTGGCAGTTATATCAGGAATTAACAAAAAAGGCTGTGGGGCGGGGGTGCTTTACCGTCCTGGAGCTCGTGAGCAGAAAAGATGTGCTGGCGTGCAATATGCCGGTGATGCTCAAGGAGAGCCGGGTGGACGGCATTGTGGTCGTCGGCTCCATGGAGAAGCCGTATCTGCTGCAGCTGGAGGAGCACGCGGGAGTGCCGATCGTCTACATGGATTACTACGACAACGAGAGACCGATCGACACCGTGATACCCAACAGCTTTTATGGCAGCTACATGCTGACAAACTATCTGTTTGACATGGGGCATCGAAGGATTGCCTATCTCGGTACGCTTTGCGCGACGAACAGTATCACCGACCGGTATCTGGGCTATGTCAAGTCTCTGATGGAGCACGGCGAACCCCTGCGGGGCGAGTGGGTGCTGGACGACAGGGACAGCGAGGGCACGATCGACCTGGAGAGGCTTTTGACCCTGCCGGAGCAGATGCCCACAGCCTTTGTGTGCAACTGTGATGTGACGGCGGCCTATCTAGTGAAGTATTTAAGCAGGCGTGGTTACCGGGTGCCGAATGACATCTCGCTGGTGGGCTTCGACAACTATCTCTACCCCGGAATCTGCGATATTGGCATCACCACCTACGAGGTGGATATCAGCGAGATGGCGAGGCGCACGCTGCACAAGATCATCCGCAAAATTGCAAATGAAAAATATACCGCCGGAGCCTTCATCGTGGACGGTCATCCGGTGTACAAGGATAGTGTAATCCAGATATAGCAGACGGAGCCTCCTGCCGGAATACCAGCGGGGTGGCTCCGGTTTCGCGTTTAAAGAGGTTGATGAAATGGTTGGTGTTCTCCATGCCCACCATCGCGCCGATCTCGTGAACCGGAAGCCCTGTGGTAAGGAGGAGCCTTTTGGCCTCCTCGATTCTGCGTCTGTTCAGATATTTAAAGGGAGAGATCCTGTTATATTTAGAAAATTCCCTGCATAAGCGGTATTTGCTTATATCAAATTCCAGTTCCAGCTCTTCGAGCGAAAAATCCCTGGCATATTGCAAATCAAACAGCTCCTTCATCTGCCGGATATAGGCGGGAGCCTGTTCATTTCTTTTGGTGGAGTCCGTGGCGTAGAGGGCAAGCTCTGTCAAAATGTCCGTGAGCCACTTCGAGCACCTGAGGACGTCTGCCCCGTCCGCCATCTGACAGTCCATAAGCTGGCGGATGCGCTCAGGCACGCAGGAGACGCCGGAGTGGAGGAAGGAAGCGTCCGTGCACAGACGGATATGCTTCCGGTAAAGAGGAAGCGCCGCTCCCACTATGCAGGCGTGGTAGTAGCGGCAGTGGGAGGGCTCACAGTCCATGGCAGTCTCCGTGGAGAAAAACAAAAGCTGTCCGGCTTCCGCGCTCAAAAGCTGCTCCCCCATGGCCAGGCGCAGCCTTCCCTCATATATATAGTAGAGATGGCAGCAGGGCTTTGCGTCAAAAATGAAGCGGCAGCCGGAGGCAAAGCTGTACTCCCCCTGCGCCAGCAGGTGAAGGAGTCCGTCGTTCTCTGTCTGCGGCAGAGGAAAGCTCATCAGCCTGCGCAGATTTTCGCGAAAGCCCTGCTCCCCGACCGGGCCTGAGGTTAAAGTTAATTGATTAAAAAAGCTGTGATTCATAGCGAATCCCCCCTTACTTATACTATAACGGAGCTTTATCCATATGACAAGAGAAAAATTACTTAAATTGAGCCTAATCATTAGAATAAATAAAGTATTTGACAAAACTAATATATACATTTTGCACATAAATCGGGGGTTAAAAATGTGCAGAATGTGGAAAGTGATGGTTATAGCAAGATTGTGTGATTAAAAACAATAATAAGTGATGATTAAATAAACAATTCATGTATACTTAAATTAGCTTAAAAACAAAGCTACATAATTTCATAGGAGGGAAAAAACATGAAACTGAAAAGAGTACTGGCAATGACGATGGCAGCGGTTATGACCGTATCGCTCGCAGCCTGCGGCGGCGGCGATGACAGCACGACAGGCGGCGGGGATTCACAGAGTCCGGTATCAGATGACGGGGGGGCAGATGTAGAGCAGCCCGAGGGAATCATCAGCTACACGGATTTAGACCTCGACAGTGACTGTAAGGACATCACAGCGACGGTGAGCTTCTTCAATAACCGTACCGACCTGGACGCAGATGATTATGCGGGAACCAACTGGAAACAGTATGTGGAGGCGTTCAACGAGCTGTATCCGAATATCACCGTGGATATTCTGACCAGCACCGACTACGACGGCGACGCACAGACGCATTTGCAGTCCGGCGAGTATGAGTCTGTGATGTGCATTCCGACCATGGATAAGGCGGATATGGAGGCATACTTCTATGCATACGGCGACTACGATACGATTTCACAGACCATCAATTACGCGGACAATTCCATGTACAACAACATCGTGTACGGCATTCCTTCTACGGTAAATGCCAGCGGAATCGTCTACAACAAGAAGGTATTTGAGGGCGCAGGCATCACCGAGCTTCCGAAGACCCCGGATGAGTTCATCGACGCGATGAAGAAGATCAAAGAGACTTACGGCGACAGCGTGGATCCCTACTACACCAATTACGCGGCAGGCTGGGCGCTCTCCGGGCAGTGGGACGGCTTCATCGGCATTCCGGCCACCGGAGACAACACCTACAAGAACCAGAAGCTGGCGCACACGCAGGATCCCTTCAAGGATTACGGCGACGACACCCACGCCTATGCATTATACAAGCTGCTCTATGACATGGTTGCAGAGGGTGTGACCGAGGACGACTACACCACGACTGACTGGGAGGGCTGCAAGCCGAGAATGAACAACGGCGAGATTGGCGCGATGGTGCTTGGCTCATGGGCGCTTCCGCAGATGAAGGCGGCCGGTGACAATCCGGACGATGTAGGCTATATGCCCTTCCCGATCACGATAGACGGAAAGCAGTATGCAGGCGCATCGGCGGACAGAGGCTACGGCATCAACGCAAACCTTGAGGGAGATGACCTTCAGGCGGCAATCATCTTCGTGAAGTGGCTGGTAGAGTGCTCAGGTTATGCGTACAATGAGTACTCCCTTCCGGTGGTAAAGGGCGCGGATACACAGCTCTCCTTCGACAATATGGAGATGCTGGTTGACGAGCCGGTGATTGCGGGCGAGGAGGATCTTATGAACCTTCTGAATGCAGATTCCGAGGTGAACATTGATCAGGACGACGGCTCCAGACTTCAGAGAGTCATCGAGCACGCAGCCAACGGCGACATGACCTACGATGAGATCGTGGCGGAGTGGAATGAGGCGTGGACATCTGCGCAGGAGGCCAACGGCGTAGAGGTAAGCTACGAATAAGACAGTACCTTAGACAATTGTATTTTGGTTGAACCGGGCAATGCCCCGGTTCAATCCATCGAAGGGAGGATGGTTTATGGCAGCTACAACGCTTACCACAGCGGGGAAAAAGAAACCGTTTCATCTGGGCAAATGGATTAAGAGCAGGAAGGGACAGCAGGCCTTAATCTGCATCGCCTTTGCGGTCATTCCCTTATTGCTGCTCTTTGTATTTACATATCTGCCGTTTGGCAAGATGATACAGTTCAGCTTTTTGAAAATGAAATACACGACGCCGGTGGAGAAGAGACAGTTTGTCGGCTGGCAGAATTATCTGGATGTGTTCCGGCGCGACGACTGTTTCGGGGCGTTAAAGCTCAGTCTCTACTACATCGTGGGAGCGCTGATCCAGCTCGTGTTCGCGCTGTTTCTTGCGACAATCCTAAGCTTTAAGGTAAAGGGCGGCAACCTCTTCAAGGGCTTTATGTTTTTCCCGTATCTGATCAGTGGTATTGCCATCGGCTTTATCTTCAAGTTCTTCTACACCAGAGGCTTCGTGCTGGATACGATTCTGCAGTGGTGCGGCTTTAGCGCAGACAGCCTCCCGTACTGGCTGAAGGATCAGAGCATAAACAACTGGTCTCTGGTATTTACCTCCATCTGGCGGTACATGGGACAGATGATGGTGCTCTTTATCGGAGCGATCATGTCTGTGGATGCGGAGCTTTACGAGGCGGCGGATCTGGACGGCGCAAACAAATTCCAGCAGTTCCGGCACATCATCCTGCCGAGCATCAAGACCATCGTTACGTTGAATATTATTCTGGCGATCACGGGCTCCTTAAGTGCATTCGAGCAGCCCTATGTAATCACCAGCGGCGCAAACGGAACCGGAACTTACTTCGTGATCATGGATCGTCTGGCGCACACCTCCCAGAAAATTGGTCTGGCCTGCGCGATGGCAGTCGTGCTTCTTGTGATTATTCTCGCCTGTGCCGGTCTGCAGCAGCTGTTCTTTAAGTATGTGTTCAGGGATGCGGATTCCGACGACGAGTCCTACAAGGCAAAGCGGGCGCGTCTTAAGATGGAAAAAGCACAGGCGAAAGCGATGAAGGGGGGACGCTGATATGGCAGGAACAATAACCTACGGCTCCAGAAAAAAAGTGGGCTCGGTAGTGCTGACGGTTGTAAAATATATCATTTTGATTTTCTTTTCTCTGGTCGCGGTCGTACCGATCGTGTCCTGCATGATCACCGCCTTTAAGACCGAGGCGGAGTACCAGAGCATGAATGTAATGACGCTGCCTGAGAGTTGGCTGAATTTTGACAACTTTGTCAAGGC
This sequence comes from Blautia sp., assembly GCA_023663685.1. Lineage (GTDB taxonomy): Bacteria > Bacillota > Clostridia > Lachnospirales > Lachnospiraceae > Roseburia. The sequence continues at coordinate 704,880 of JAMPHB010000001.1, read as the reverse complement.
CTTCACCACGGCGGGCATGGGCAGGGCGTTTATCAATTCCTTCATTGTAATGATCTGCGTGCTGCTGGTGTCGGTCATTGTGGGAACACAGCTCGCCTATGTGCTCGACCGCTTCAAGTTCCCGGGCAACGGATTTATCCGGAGCCTCTTCCTTGTGGCCTCCCTGCTTCCGGCGGTTGCCATGCAGGTGACAGTGTACAACATTATGAGCGCGCTGGGCTTTGTCAACCATCTCTACGGCTACATCATTATGAGCTGTGGAACGGACGTAATTTCGATTTACATCTTTATCCAGTTTATGGAGAACATCTCCCCGTCCCTTGACGAGTCGGCGATCGTGGACGGCGCAAGCTACTGGACAATCTACTGGAAGATTATTCTCCCGCTGCTGAAACCGGCGATCGTTACCGCCTGCATCCTAAAGGGCGTGGGAATCTACAACGAGTACTACGCTGCACGCCTGTATCTGCAGACGAAGGATCTGCGCACGGTGGCCGTTTCTCTGTACACCTTTGTGGGGCCGATGGGAAGCAAGTACAACCTGATCTGTGCGGGAGTGATCATCTCCCTGCTTCCGGCGCTGATTGTATTTATTTCGTGCCAGAAACAGATCTACAGCGGAATTACCGCAGGTGCGGTGAAAGGGTAGCATGATGATGAAAGACGAGATTAGAGCGCATCTGACAGATACGCTGATCCCCTTCTGGAGGGGCTTAAAGGATAAGGAGAACGGCGGCTATTACGGCTATGTGGGCTATGACCTTGCCGTGGATAAACGGGCAGTCAAGGGCTGTATCTTAAACAGCCGCATCCTCTGGTTTTTCTCCAACGCCTACAGGGAGCTTAAGGAGCCTGCCCTGCTTGAGGAGGCAGGGCACGCTTACGCTTTCTTAAAAGATTTCTGCGTGGATAAGGAAAATGGCGGCGTCTACTGGTCGATGACCTTTGACGGCAGGCCGGAGGATACGACGAAGCACACTTACAATCAGGCATTTTCCATCTATGCCCTCTCCTCATACTACGATGCTTCGAAGGACGGTGAGGCGCTTGCGCTGGCGATGGAGCTCTTCTCGCTGATTGAAGAAAAGTGCACCGACAGGCAGGGCTATCTGGAGGCGTTTACGCGGGAATTTGCGCTGGAGTCCAACGAGAAGCTCTCGGAGAACGGCGTGATGGCGGAAAAGACGATGAACACGCTTCTGCATGTGTTCGAGGCGTACACCGAGCTCTACCGGGTAAGCCGTGAGGAGGCGGTGCGGGCGCGCCTCGTCTGGATGCTGGACGTGTTTGCAAAGAAGGTATATAACCCGAAGCTTGAGCGGCTGGAGGTGTTTTTCGACAGGGACTATCACAGCCTGATCGACCTTCACTCCTACGGCCACGATATCGAGACGGCGTGGCTGATCGACAGGGGACTCTCAGTGCTGGAAGATGAGGACTGTACGAAAAAGCTCTCTCCTGTGACAGCTGCGCTTACAAAGAGAATCTACGAGACAGCCTTCGACGGGCGTTCCCTCGCCAACGAGTGCGAGCAGGGCGTGGTCAGCGAGCGCAGGATCTGGTGGGTGCAGGCGGAGGCCATCGTCGGATTTTTGAACGCTTATGAGCACTCGCCGGAGCACAGGGAGTATCTGCAGGCGGCTGAGTCCATCTGGCAGTTTACGAGGGATTACGTCATCGACAAGCGCCCCGGGGGCGAGTGGTTCTGGTATGTGGATAAAGAGGGCGCTCCGGCGGCTGAGCCGATCGTGGAGCCGTGGAAATGTCCGTACCACAATGGGCGGATGTGTTTAGAGGTATTGAGGAGATTACGATGATGCATGAAATGTATGGTGTCGAGAGGGCACGGCAGGAAAAGCTGCTCTCCCGGAAAAATGTAAAGACGGACTTTTACAACGGCGTCTACGACCGCTACGAGTATCCGGTGCTCACGCGGGAGATGATTCCGCTCACATGGCGCTACGACTTAAACCCGGAGACGAACCCCTTCTTTATGGAGCGTCTGGGCATCAACGCGGTGATGAATGCCGGAGCCATCTATCTGAACGGAAAATATTATCTCATTGCCCGCATCGAGGGCAATGACCGCAAGTCCTTCTTCGGCGTGGCGGAGAGCGAAAACGGGATTGACGGCTTCCGCTTCTGGGATTACCCGATTCTTCTTGAGGACGTGTGCCCGGAGGAGACGAATGTGTACGACATGCGCCTGACGCAGCATGAGGACGGCTGGATCTACGGCGTGTTCTGCTCCGAGAGCAAGGATACCACCGTAAACGACTTGTCGGCGGCGGTGGCGGCGGCCGGAATCGTCCGCACAAAGGATCTGAAAAACTGGGAGAGGCTGGAGAACCTGAAAACTCTCCGCTCCCCCCAGCAGCGCAACGTGGTGCTGCACCCGGAGTTCGTGGACGGGAAGTATGCCTTTTACACAAGACCCATGGACGACTTTATTGAGACGGGCAGCGGCGGCGGCGTGGGCTTCGGCCTCTGTGAGGATATCACCCGCGCGGTGATCGACGAGGAGAAGATGACGAGCCTGCGCAAATACCATACCATCACCGAGGCGAAAAACGGCGCGGGAGCGCCTCCGATTAAGACGGACAAGGGCTGGATCCATATCGCCCACGGCGTGCGCAATACGGCGGCCGGGCTCCGCTATGTCATCTACGCCTTTGCGACAGCTTTGGACGATCCTTCCCGGGTGATCGCGGAGCCCTCGGGGCTTTTGATCGGGCCAAGAGGCGCAGAGCGCGTCGGGGACGTCTCCAATGTGGTATTTACCAACGGCGCCATTGTCAATGAAAAGAACGAGGTGTACATCTACTATGCCTCCAGCGATACGAGAGTGCATGTAGCGGCGACCACGCTGGAGAGGCTTACGGATTTTGTGTTCAACACTCCGCAGGATCCGGGCAGGAGCGTGGAGTGCGTGGCGCAGCGCTGTGCGCTCATACAGAAAAATCTGGAATTTTTGAAAAATAATTAAAACATGGAGGTATTGCTATGAGCAAGGTGAAAATTATGACGCCGCCGGTGCCGAATGTACCGTGGCAGGAACGGCCGGAGGGGCTTACGGATGCGCCCATTTGGAGATACAGCGAAAATCCCATTATCGGCCGCAATCCGGTGAAGGGCGTCGCCCGCATATTTAACAGCGCGGTCATGCCCTACGAGGGCGCTTTTATCGGCGTATTCCGGGGAGAGCAGACAAACGGCATTCCCTATATCTATTTAGGCAGGAGCGAGGACGCAGTCCACTGGAATTTTGATGAGAACAAGATTCCCTTTGTCGATGAGAACGGCGAGCCTTTTATGCCGGTATACGCTTACGATCCCCGGCTGGTAAAGGTGGAGGACACCTACTACATCATCTGGTGCCAGGATTTCTACGGCGCGGCCATCGGCATGGCAAAGACGACGGATTTCAAGACCTTTACAAGAATTGAGAATCCCTTTTTGCCATTCAACCGCAACGCGGTGCTTTTCCCGCGCAAGGTGCACGGCAACTTTATGATGCTCTCCCGCCCGTCCGACAGCGGCCATACGCCCTTCGGTGACATTTTTGTCAGCGAGAGCCCGGACATGGAGTTCTGGGGCAGGCACAGACATGTGATGGGCAAGGGCTCCGAGTGGTGGGAGTCGGTCAAGATTGGCGGCGGCGCCGCTCCGATCGAGACTTCCGAGGGCTGGCTTTTGTTCTACCACGGAGTGACCGGCACCTGCAACGGCTATGTATATTCCATCGGGGGCGCAATCCTGGACATCGACGAGCCTTCAAAGGTAAAGTACCGCTGTCAGAATTTCCTGCTCACGCCCGAGGAGTGGTACGAGGAGCGCGGCTTTGTGCCGAATGTGTGCTTCCCCTGCGCCACCATCTGCGACAGTGCAAGCGGTAAAATCGCAATTTACTACGGTGCGGCGGACAGCTATGTGGGGCTGGCCTTCACCGAGATCGACGATATCGTGGACTACATCAAAGCCGGCAGCGTTGTAACCCCGCAGGATACGGAGCTGGGCAGGCGTTGACCGAAGGTCTGCAAAGGCAGACAAAATAGTTTCTTTTTCATAAACCCCGGACTTAGTTCCGGGGTTCCTCCCTATCATGGGGGAAAGGAGCAGAGTATGGAAGAAAATATAAGCCTCCCTCAGGAGGCGCTGGAGAGGGGCATGAGCAACCGGGGAGACTGGAGCCGGATACAGACTGTGATGCGAAGGGCGAAGGAGGGGGAGGCGTTAGTCATCGGCTTTATCGGCGGCTCCATCACGCAGGGCAGTCTCGCCAGCAGGCCGCAGCTTTGTTATGCGGCGAGAGTGTTTCAGTGGTGGGAGCAGACCTTTCCAAAGAGCGCCTTCACCTGTGTCAACGCGGGAATCGGCGGCACGACCTCGCAGTTTGGCGCGGCGCGGGTGCAGGAGGATCTTTTGAGGTACAGACCGGATTTTGTGATTGTGGAATTTTCCGTCAATGATGAGAGCACGGAGCATTTCAGGGAGACTTACGAGGGTTTAGTCCGGCGGATTTACGGTGCGGAAAATAAGCCCGCGCTGCTCCTTGTACATAACATGTACTACGACAGTGGAAAAACCGCCCAGCTCATGCACGGGCAGATTGGCAGGCACTATGGCGTGCCCTGCGTGAGTATGCCTTACAGTATATATCCCGAAGTGCTTTCCGGCAGAATCCTGCCCCGGGAACTGACGGAGGACAATCTGCACCCGAACGACAGGGGGCATGGGCTGATCGCCTCGGTGATCTGCCATGCCTTAGAAAAAATCCGCGCGGATGCGGCGGGGCAGGGGGAGGGCACAAGGGAGCTGGAGTCTGCGGGGCTGCCCGCACCGCTCACAGAAAACCGCTATCAGAATACCGTGCGCCTCCGGAATATAAACGCCGCGCCGGAGCTTTTCGGCTTTGCGGCGGATATGGAGGAACAAAACGGAATCACGGACGTGTTTAAGCGCGGCTGGACGGCGGGAAAGGAGGGAGCCTCCTTTGCCCTTAAGGTCAGCGGGCGCTGTATCGCAATCCAGTATAGAAAAAGCCCCGCGTGCCATGCGCCGGCGGCGCTGGTGGAGGTGGACGGCCGCAGCGTGTGCGTGCTGGACGGAAACTTTCCGGGGGGCTGGGGCGACAGCTTAGAGCTTGAGACTGTGTACGAGTCCGGGGAGGCCGCGGAGCACACGGTCACTGTAACTATAGTGGGCGGGGAGGAAGTCCGGCAGGATTTTTACCTCGCATCGGTACAGGTGGCATGATAAGAAAGGAGCATGGAGCATGAAAACAGAGAACGGGAGCATCTTATTTTTAGAGCCGGTATTCACCCACAATGTATGGGGAGGAAGCAAGCTCAGGGACGTATTTCACTATCCGGTCGGGGGGGACGATATCGGGGAGTGCTGGGGCGTGGCGGCTCACGAGAACGGCAACTGTAAAATAAAGAGCGGTTCCTTCGCAGGGAGGACGCTCATGGAGCTGTGGGAGAGCCACAGAGAACTGTTCGGGAATGTGCCGGGAGACAAGTTTCCGCTGCTCGTCAAGATTATCGACGCGAAGGCGGATCTGAGCATTCAGGTGCATCCGGACGATACCTACGCGGCGGAGCACGAGAACGGCTCGCTGGGAAAGATGGAGTGCTGGTACATTCTGGACTGTCCAAAGGACGCCTCTCTGGTCATCGGCCACAACGCCGGGACGCGGGAGGAGCTTGCCGACATGGTGGAGAAGGGACGCTGGAGTGCGCTGATCCGCGAGATTCCCGTGAAAAAGGGGGATTTTATACAGATTGACCCGGGCACTGTGCACGCCATCAAGGGAGGCATCACAATTCTGGAGACACAGCAGAACAGCGACATCACCTACCGGGTCTACGATTATGACAGATTAAGCGGCGGCAGGCCGAGGGAGCTGCACATTGCGCAGAGCCTCGATGTGATCACAGTTCCGGCAAAGCCCTTGTCCGACAGCCTGATTGCGGTAGATACCCACAGGGCAAACGAGCTTGTGCGGCTGATCGCGTGCCGGTACTATCAGGTGTTTTCCCTGCGGGTGGAGGGAAAAGCGCAGACTGCACAGCAATGGCCGTTTTTGATTATGAGCGTCACGGAAGGGGCGGGAGCCATCGACGGGACGCCCATAGAAAAGGGGGATCACTTCATCGTTCCCGCGGGCTACGGGGATATGGAGTTTACGGGAAATATGGAGCTCATTGCGTCCGCTGTGGCGGACAGGGAAGCATAAAAATTGTGGAGGCTCAGGTGAATATATGTTAGAATGGAAAGAGATAAAGCTCGATGACGGGAGGCTTTTGTATACGGGAAGAATCGACTGGCGCGGCGGCTCCCCGGTCTTTGTGTTCCCCGCTACCAGCCTTCGCTTCCGCTTTCGCGGGACGGCGAGGCTTACGGTGGGCAATAAGAGACAGTACTGGAGCAGCTTTTTCGGAGTGATCGTGGACGGGCAGCAGCAACGCGTGCGCCTTGCGGAGACGGGAGAGACCGTCATAGACATTCCGGGAGGAGGGGAGGCAGAGCACGAGGCGCTGGTGTTCAAGCGCATGGACAGCTGCCATGAGGTGACGCTCATAAGGCTGGAACTGGCGGGGGAGCTTCTTGCACCGCCCCAGCGTCCGCGCCGCCGTATGGAGATCTACGGAGATTCCGTTTCCGCCGGGGAGCTCGCCGAGGCAGAGGCCTATGTGGGGCGGCCTGACCCGGAGCACGACGGGGAGTACTCCAACAGCTGGTATTCCTACGGCTGGATGACCGCCCGCCTGCTGGGCGCGGAGCTCCACGATATCGCGCAGGGCGGCATCGCGCTCATGGACAAAACGGGCTGGTTTCAGGAGCCGGAGTACGTCGGCATGGAGAGCGTCTGGGATAAGGTATGCTGCAATACAGCCCTGCATGAGCCGGCGCCGTGGGATTTTTCCCGGTGGCAGCCGCAGCTTGTGCTTGTCGCCATCGGGCAGAATGACAGCAATCCGCTGGACTATATGAGGCTTTCCCCGCACGGGGAGGAGGCGCGCCGCTGGAAGGCGCATTACAGGGGCTTTCTGCAGAACTTAAGGGGCGTCTATCCGCTGGCCTCCATCGTCTGCATCACGACACTTCTGGAGCATGACAGGGGGTGGGACGAGGCGGTCGAAGAGGTGTGCGGCTCTCTTGCCGACCCGCGGATCACGCACTACCTCTTCCGGAGGAACGGCAGGGGGACGCCGGGACATCTGCGGATTCCCGAGGCACGCGAGATGGCGGAGGAGCTGGTTTGCTACATTGAGGGTTTACAGATTCAGGGGTGGTAATATGGAGAAAAGGGAAAAGACGATTGGTGTATTGGTGGGTGGAGTCGCGGACGATTTTACGCGCGCGCTCTGCGCGGGCATCCGCAGGGTGATGAAGGAGTATCCGGTGCATATTGTGCTTCTGCCGGGGAAGTTTCTGGACAGAGACTACTCGGGCTTTCCTGATATTATGTACGAATACCAGTATGAGACGGTATTTTCCTTTGCAAAAAAATCAAACATGGACGGACTGATCGTCGCTGCCAACTGTATCGGCTGCTATACGACTGAGGAGCGGCTGCGGGAATTTATGGCGCGCTACGCAGGGATTCCCTGCGTTTTGGCCTCCACCAAGATGGAGGGCTATGTGGCGGTCAACTATGACAATTACCAGGGCATCAGAGAGGGGGTCTCCTACATGATCGAGAAGCTGGGCTATACCAGAATCGGCATGGTAGGGGGTCCTCCTGCCCTCTCGGACTCGATTGAGCGGAGGGCGGCCTTTGAGCAGACCTTAAGGGAGCACGGCATCGAGCCGGAGGAGAGACGCTATGTGTCCGGGGATCTGAGCGGCAACAGCCGCAGGGAGTTTGCAAGGCTTTTAAACAATAACCCGGATCTGCAGGGCGTCTTCTGTGTCAACGACGAGGTGGCTTCGGGGCTGTACGAGGAGTTAAAGCGCAGAAATCTGGTGGCGGGCAGGGATATCTCGGTGTTCGGCTACGACAATACGGCGTGGTCGTCCCAGATTTTTCCCACGCTCTCCTCGGTGGAGGCGGACGTGTCCGTGCTCGGAGAGGAGACGCTGCGGCTGTTGATGCGTATGCTGGACGGGGAGACGGTGGAGAGTGTGAACCTGCCGACGAAATTTGTGCGCAGGGATTCCTTCTGCATGGACGGCCAGACCGAGGAGGAGCGGCAGGCGGAGGTACACGAGCAGTATCTGAAAATGAACCATCTGCTGGACGAGCAGCGCGGCAAGCACAACCGGGCGAGCTTTGAGATGAAGCAGTTTATTCTTAAGGTGCTGCGTTTTGAGCGGGGCAACGACCAGAGTTACGGGGAAATCTTAGGGACGATGGACTGGCTGGGAATCCGCAACGCCTTTATCTTTCTCTATGAGACGCCGCAGATTCATTTGTACCGGGAGCTGTTTGAGCTTCCGGAGCGGATGTATTTAAAATCCATGCAGTGCAGGGAAAGAGTGTCGAATGTGCAGGGAACTGAGCAGGAGGTGGAGGCGGAGGAGATTTTTGCCGCGGCGTTTGGACGGCTGGGGTCAAAAAACAGTGCCCTGGTGACACTCCCGCTCTACTCCAACGAGATGCTATACGGCGTGCTGGTCTGCGACCTGACGGCTGAGGTGCTGGAGAATGGGGAATTTCTCGGCAATCAGATGTCGGTGGCGGTGAAGGTGATTGACCTGCTTAAGACAAACGAGACAATCCAGAAAAAACTGGAGGAGAGCCTTACGGTTTTGCAGGAGAACAATCTGGAGCTGGAGACGATCTCAAAGCGCGATCCGCTCACGGGAATCTATAACCGCAGGGGATTCTACGCTGCGGCGGAGAAGCTGCGGAAGGAGTGCGCACAGAAGGGCTGCTCCCTTATGCTTTTGTATGTGGACATGAACAATCTGAAAATTATTAACGACCGCTACGGCCACGAGGAGGGAGATTTTTCACTGAACACGATCGCCCGGATTTTGACGCGGGCGGCCGGCTCCGGGGTGGTGGCGCGCATCGGGGGCGACGAGTTTGCCTGCGCGCTGGCGACGGAGCTTAAGGATGGCGAGCTGTTCGCACAGATTGCAGATGATTTTGACGACTTCAATGCGATGAGCGACCGCCCCTACAATGTGACGGTGTCCGTGGGCGCTTATCTGCTGCGGCCGGAGGATACGGTCACGCTTGAGAACGCCCTCCGCCTCGCCGACGGGCAGCTCTATGAGATGAAAAAGACAAGAAAGAAGGATGTCGTCAAACATCCCTCTTAATGCGTTTCTTTGTCAATTTTCAATGCGGAATCTTTCCATTGCGGCGTTGAGCTCCTCGGCATCCCTGCTCAGGAGCTCCGCTTCCTGCTTGAGGCTCTGCACGGCAGAAACCTGTGCGCCCATGGAGGTGTTGACCTCCTCTGTAGAGGCGGCTACCTCCTCGGAGGCGGCGGAGATATTCATAATGGAGGCCTCCACCACATCTTTTTCTGCCAGAATCTGAGTCAGATGATCTGTGATCGACTTGATATCTTCTACCAGTTCCCCGACGCTCTCCTGAATCAGTGTAAATACCTCTGAGGTCTGTTCCAGTGCCCGCGCCTGCTCATTGACCATCGCCTCGGTCTTCTGGGCGGAGGCTGTGGTCTGGTCTGTGGTGGCGACAATGTGCTCCACAATGTGCTGGATCTGGCTTGCGGATTCATTGGACTGGTCCGCCAGCTTGCGGATCTCCTCCGCAACGACGGAGAAGCCCCTGCCTGCCTCCCCTGCCCGGGCGGCCTCAATGGAGGCGTTCAGTGACAGCAGGTTGGTCTGGTCTGCGATACTGCTGATGATTGCGACAAAGTTCGTGATCTCCTGCGAATTCTCCTGCACCGCGCGGATATCGTCCACAAGGTTGGCTGTGAGCTCTACCGTGTGGTTGGATTTCCGGTTCAGCTCCTCTACGATGGCTTTGCCCTGCCCCACGGCGTCGATGGCCCGGTCTGCGACACTTCCCATATCGGAGGTACGGTCGGTGACCATGTTGATGGAGCCGGAAAAGTCGATCATCTTCTCATTGCTCTTCTCGGTGTCCTGCGCCTGACTCTGCACGCCTTTGGACACCTCTCCCATGGCGGTGGATACATGCTCGATCGAGTCGTTCACGGTCAGGGTTTTGGTCTGCACATTGCCCGCCATATCGTTCACCTTTGAGGAGAACTGTTTCATATTGCGCATCAGCTCCCGCATACTCTGGAGCATGGAATTGAGGCTCTGAGTGAGCGTCTGGAACTCGTCCCTCCGCTTCGTGTGAAAGCTTGCGGAAAAATCGCCCTCCGCCACCCGCGACAGCCCGGCCGTCATACTTCTGACCGTCCGGCTGATGCCTGCGGAGATATACATGCCGATCAGGAGGGAGGCGATCACGGCAAGGATTACAATCGCAATTGTCACATACTTGATGGTCATCACCTGGCTGAGCAGATGGTTCTTTGGAATCAGGGCGCAGACCATGACGCCTTTGGCGCCCATGGAGCTGTATACATACAGATAGCTCTCGCCGCCAATCGTCACATTCCGGTATCCGGGCTCGGGCGCATCCTTCGTCTCCTCATAGAAGGATTCGCCCGAAAACCATGTGTCGGCAAGAAGCTCCTCCTCCCCCTGCCGAAGGGCAGTCTCCCTGCCGTCCGGTGAGATTACGGCTCTTATGCTGCCCTCGCCGAAGTCCATCTGCTCCAGCATATCCCGGATGGCATCCATACTGATATCCATGACCAGCACCGAATCGCCGTGGCTGATCCGCTGAAAAAAGGCGAGACCGTATTTGGACGGGTCGCTGTTTAAATTCTCATCCAGATAAGTGTGATAGCCGCACCACTGGTTCTGCGCGCCGGCGTCCGCCGCGAAAAATGCGCCCTCCGGGCTGGCGAAAAAGTCCTCGCCGGGATTGTCCGACATGGTGCCGGAGAGGGTGGTGGCGTAGGAGCCGCCAGCGGGAATCACAGAGCAGCTGTACATGGTGGAATTCGTCGCCAGAGCGTTGCGGAGCAGGGCGGCCGCTTCGCGGTAGGACTCCGCAGACTGCGAATCGTTGCGCTTATAGTATTTGGAATAGTAATCGCCCACGCTGCCGTTCGTGACCAGCTCTAATGCCTTGTTGGAAACCGCGCGGCACATCAGGTCGCCGTAGCTTCCCACGGCGGATACCGTGGAGACGGCGGACGTCCGGTATTTGGACATAATCCCGGAGGAGGCGGTATTGTAGCACACGACTCCCAGAACAATGATTAAAATAACCGGGACAAAAAAGCCCGCCAGCAGAGTCTGCATGATGCTGCCGCTTCGTTTTCCTCTGTGATTTTTCATGCGCAACCATCCCCCCTGAAAAGTACTTATTTTTATAAGCTAATTTTACCTCATTTTCTTCATATAATCAAGTAAAATTTAGCTAAAACAAACGAAAGTTTTTTGTGGTATTTTTCCGGGCAGCCATGCCCGTCTGGTGATACGCGCCGTGTATGGGGAATAGAATGTAAATAACTACTGCAGGCAGGTGCGCCAATGGGACAAAAACGGGCAGAGAAAAGAAGGAGGGCGGCGTATGGGATTATTCTCGCGCTGGCCTTTATTCTGGGGAGGGTGGCGGCGCATGGACTCCCCATAGAGTGGGAAGCGGTGATCCGGCTGGCGGACACAAAGAAGGACGAGGGGAAGGAGGCGGAGATGGGCAGGGAGCTGCCGAAGCAGATCGCAATCACCTTCGACGACGGGCCGAATGCTGTTTACACAGAAAAGCTGCTGGAGGGGCTGAAGAAGCGTGATGTAAAAGCCACGTTTTTTCTTTTGGGCTCCGAGGTGGAAGAGTATCCTGAGCTGGTGGAAAAAATCAACGACGATGGCCATCTGATCGGCGTCCACTCCTACCGGCATGTGAATTTTGGGGAGATCGGGGACGAGGCGGCCATGAAGCAGATTGACGCCGCGAGGGAGGCGATTTATGCCGTGACCGGCGAGTACACGGGCTATATCCGCCCGCCCTACGGCTGCTGGAAGGATTCGCTCAATGACAAGGTTCCCATGATTGAGGTGCTGTGGGACGTGGATCCCCTGGACTGGGCCGCGACGGATTCCGATGTTGTGGCACAGCGGATTCTAAAGGCCGTGGATAAGGGCGGGACGATCATTCTCCTCCACGACGCCTCCGGATCCTCCGTGCAGGCGGCTTTCACCGTGATCGATGCGCTGACGGAGCAGGGCTATGAATTTGTGACGGTGGAGGAGCTGCTGTTAGAATAGAGATGATTGAGAGTAGACAAAATGGGAATAGACAAAATGGGAATAGATATGATAACATATAACATTATATTGGAAAGAGTGTTTTAGAGGAGATTTTTTAACAGATGAAATAAAGGGAGCAGGGGAACTATGCCGCAAATGGGAGAAGTTGATTTTTTGGAGACAATGGAAAGAATGTACAAAGACTCCAGAATATTGTTTCAAAAAGGGGAATACTATAATTGCTGTTATTTATGCGGCTATATTATGGAGTGTGCCTTAAAGTATATTTTACAAAGGTATGGAAAAAAGCAGGACGGACAGCCTTACTCGGTGAGCGACTTAAAGGAATTTGGTCATAATACCAAAGAATTAAACAGCCAGTTAGAAAACTGGATTTCTATGACTGGCGGTATTTCGCCCGCATACCGATTAGACTGCAGAAAGAAATGTCCTTACATTTTTGTTGGGCCAGAAGGATATCCGCACTGGAGTCCGGCATATCGGTATGGTGACCATATAAAATGGCATGAAAAGGAATGGTGTGAGAGATATATCGAGGAGAGCAGATATATCTTTCAATTTGTGGCGAATATTGTAATCGGAGGTGCCAGATGATACATAATAATGGAGTTTTGGACAAAACCGTTGAAACAGCTATGAAATTTGCGGAAGAATATACCGATTTGGAGCTGTATATTGTCCAAAATGTGTATGGAAAAATTATTATATATATGGATACTTCCCGGAAGGAACTGGTCGTTCAACTGGAACAGGAATTGAGAGGTACGATTGATGTATGGCTGAATTCCTGTGAATCAATCGAGGAAAATTATTTTGCGAAAGAGGAAATTGAAATATGGAAGCAGGAAAGCACTCCTATTAAGGAGCGGGTGTGGATATTTGAAAAATATATCACCAATGTATATTGGGATGCGAAAAGAAGAAAGAAAGAAAAGTGTGCTTTGTCCAGCAAGCTGGTAAGCTTTTATTCTTTTAAGGGAGGCGTTGGCAGGACAACTACAATGATGATGTCTGCGATCGGAGTCGCGAGAAGGGGAAAAAGGGTTGCTATACTGGATTTTGATCTGGAAGCCCCAGGGGTGTCCAGTTTCTTTCCGGAAGATGCTTTGTCACAATATGGAATATTGGATTTTTTGGTGGAGAGTAATGTTTATCAGGAAGAAATCAATATTGATGAATATTTGTATCCTATAGGCGAATATTGCAATGTCAATCAATATGGAGGTGAGATATACATCCTGCCTGCGGTAGGGACGGCGGTGAAAAATGACATTGAAGTCTACCGTAAAAACTTAATGCGGTTTGACATGGATGTTCCGGCATATGAAGAAGAAAAGACGCCTATTGATATATTATTGTCGAAGATAGACTTGTTTTTGAAACCGGATTATATTTTCATTGATACGCGCTCAGGTATTCACCAGATTGGCGGAATTACACTAACCAGATATTCGGATCTTGCATTATTGTTTTTCTATGGAAGCAGGCAAAATATCGAAGGAATGCAGATGACTTTGCCTATTCTAAAGAGTAGTGGTACTCCATTTTTATTAATTAACAGCAAAGTTCCGGTCAACGAATCCCTGGCGCAGATAGAAAAGAAAATGTACATTGACGGCGCCTACCATGCGTTGAGAAAATGTGATAAAGGATATCAGGCGGAAGAAATCCTTGTGGAAGATGAAACGGCGGAGCATTATCCGATTCATATAACTTATAATGCAGCTTTGGAGGTGGTTGCCTCAACAGAGCAGCTTTTAAAAGGATATGAGGAACAGGAAACAGAGTATGGCAGGATTGTGAATGTAATTGAGGATACACTTCAAAATGATCCCGCCGACGCAGCTGTGATAGTGGATACTGACAACGCTAAGAAAATTGCGTCAGCATTCTCTAAAATTATGGGGGGACTGGAGACAGCGGCAGCAGAAGATGAATTTGCAACTGAAAAGGACTTGCAGAACAATTTTTATCCTTTAAAAGGTTACACGTTTATTTTTGATCAGAGGAAATTTTTGGTTCTCGGTCAAAAAGGTGTAGGAAAGACTGCACTATTTAGTGCATTAAAGAACAATGAATATGCAAAAGCGCTTGCCAAATATTTGAATGTAACCACAGAACAGTACGAACATACAGAATGGATTGTAGGTACTTCGCAGGCAACGAATTATGTTGACGATTTTAGCTGCCTAAAAAATGAAGAACAAATTAGAGCATTTCTGTATTACGAAACATTAAGAATTTTACTGGAGAACGACAGTAATCTAAGCTGTATTATTTCTGATAGTCCTGTGGGCGGTATATTTAATGATGTGTCTGCCGCAAAGCTTTACAGTGAATGGTCGGGGGAAACAGCATACCAGATGAAAAAAGTACTGGAGAAGGTTGATCAATACTATAAGGAGAAGACCACAGTAGTTACCATTATTTATGATGCATTAGACCGGATTGTGGAACCTAAGAAGCGTGGAAAATTTGTCAGTGCTTTAATTGATATGTGGTATAAGAATGAGACGGCTATGCAGAATGTCCGGAGCAGGATTTTTCTGCGCAAAGATATTTATGACAGAGAGGTGAATGTCCCGGATAAGGTTAAGCTAAAAAATTATTCGGTCACTATAGCGTGGGATTACGACCAGCTGTTTGCAATGATCTGGAAACGAGCCATTAGTATATCGGATGATGTGAAAAGCCTATATGAAAAAATTGCTTTAAAGCAAATTAGTAAAGTAGATGGATTGGGATATATTCCAAACGTGGATGAGGGCGACAATAGAAGGATGCTGTCTGCGCTTATTGGTGTTAAGATGGGAAGTGGCAATAAGGCATCTACTTATAATTGGTTTAAAAACAGGCTTTCTGATACGCAGGGTGTCATTGTGCCCAGAAGTATGATTGATATTTTTGCAAAGGCCGCAGATAAAGAGACAGGGCCGCAAAAAGAAGGGAATCAGACAATAGGGAAGGGTATTATTCGACCGAGGTGCTTTGAGGATGTACTTCCAGAAGTGTCTGAGAAAAGGGTAATAGATTTAAAAGAGGAATTTCAGGAATATGCCGTTTTTTTGGATAGTTTGAAGGATACTGTTCGACGATCACCGGTGGATGAAGGAATACTGCAGGATGCTTTGCGAAGGTGCGATTTTTCAAATCCGATGGAGGAAATACGGAATTTAATTAATATTGGGATTTTAAGACGTTATCAGCTCAAACTATCCGATCCTATTCGTTATCATTTTCCGGATATTTATCTTCGGGGACTTGGATTGCAAAGGTCTGGTATGCGGTGAAAATTTAGAGATGGACGAATTATTGAGATAATGATTTCAGAAAGGAACTTTGAGAGAGGACATGGACAGGAGACAGATTCATCAGGAATTTTTGACGGGGGAGCGGGCGCTTTTTGCGTCCGGCGGGCTGGAAATCTACGATACCATCTTCGACGACGGGGAATCCCCCCTGAAGGAGAGCCGTGATATTGATTTGTACAACAGCATGTTCAAATGGAAATATCCGCTCTGGTACTGTAAAAATATCCGGGCATTCGACTGCAGCTGGTTTGAGATGGCGAGGGCGGGCGTGTGGTACTCGGACAATGTAGAAGTAAAAAATGCGCTGGTCGAGGCACCGAAAAATTTCAGGCGCTGTGACGGGCTGACGCTGGAGCATGTGAATTTTGCCAACGCGGAGGAGACGCTCTGGTACTGTAAAAACGTCAGGCTTGACGGGGTGTTTGCAAAGGGCGACTACTTCGCGATGGGCTGTGAGAACATGGAGCTGGATCACTTTGAGCTGGTGGGGAACTATTGCTTTGACGGGGTGAAAAACCTTACAATCCGCAACTCGAAGCTCATGTCGAAGGACGCCTTCTGGAATACGGAGCATGTGCAGGTGTACGATTCCTTCATCTCGGGGGAGTACCTGGGTTGGAATGCGAAGGATCTTTTGCTGGAAAACTGTACGATCGAGAGCCTGCAGGGGCTTTGCTATATTGACAATCTGGTGATGAGAAACTGTAAGCTCATCCATACCACGCTTGCCTTTGAGTACTCTGCCGTGGACGCTGATATCACCGGCAGGATCGACAGTGTCATAAATCCGAAGAGCGGCAGGATCACGGCGGATTCCATCGGGGAGCTGATCCTTGAGCGGAACCGGATACAGCCGGAGCTTACGAAGATCGTGTGCAGGGAGAGCGAAGGATAAGGAGGAAGGGCAATGAAAAAGAGCCACAGAAAAGACGTAATTCTCGCGAGAGTGATTTTTGCCGCGGCGTGCCTGCTGCTGATTGCAGCGATTGTCGGCGCGGTATTTCTGGTGAGAAAAAAACTTGCGGCAGACCAGCCGGATACGCAGGATACACAGACCTCCCAGAGCACAGAGATGACCGGCGCGCCCACGGAGGATACTGAGACGGAGACAGAGACAGAACCGGAGCCGGAACCCAAGCCCGTCATGCGCACGACCACCGGCGTCAATCTGCGCGCGGAGCCGAATACAGAGTGCGAGGTGCTCACGGTGCTCACCGAGGGGACGCAGCTTGAGCTGATCGGGCAGGAGCAGGACGGCAGCTGGGCCATCGTGGACTATCAGGGACAGGTGGGTTATGTAAGCATGGACTATCTGGAGGAGGTCACTTCCCAGACAGAAACGGAGGAGTAGATATGGAGCTGGGGAAAATCAGGAGCTGCCAGTCCGGCGGCAGCGAGGTTTTGATTCACTATGAGAAGGGGGAGGTAATCGTAAAAGTCATCACCCCGGAGATTGTCAATGTCTTTGTCCCCCGCAGGACAAGAGAGCACTATTCCAAGGCCATCGAGGGGGAGAAGGGGATTCCCGTGGTCATTGCGGTGCAGCAGGAGGGGGAGACGCTCACCGTGGCGACGGACGCCTTAAGGTTCACCTTCGGGGAGGATCTTGCGATGCAGGCGTGGGATGCTTCGGAAAACAGGCTGTTTTCCACCTATGACAGGGGACGCACAGTGACGGGTGCGGTGGACGAGCAGCTCAAAAAGCTATTGGAGGCGGAGGGGCACGACACCTCCGGTATGGGCTCGCGGAATTATCCGGTGCAGCTTGTGTGCGCGCTGGATGCGGGGGACGATTTCTATGGCCTCGGGGACAAGACCGGATTTTTAAATAAAAAATATTATGAGTATGAAAACTGGAACTCGGATATTCCGCAGGCGCACACGGAGGATTTCCATGCATTGTACAAGTCCATCCCGTTTTTAATCTGCAAGAAGGCGAAGGGCGTCTACGGCATGTTTTTTGACAATACTTTTCACAGCTATGTGAATCTGGGAAAGGAGCAGCCGGATTATTTTTACTACGGTGCGGACGACGGCAATCTGGATCTGTATATCATCGGCGGAGACTCCATGCCGAAGGTGGTGGAAAATTACACCGGTCTGACCGGACGCACGCCCCTGCCCCAGCTCTGGACGCTGGGCTATCAGCAGTCCCGGTGGGGCTACGGGAGCGCGGAGGATATGCGGGAGATTGCGGCGGGGATGCGGGAGAACGACATTCCCTGCGATGTGCTGCATTTTGACATTGACTATATGGACGCCTTTAAGGTATTTACCTGGGACGAAAAGAATTACGGCAGGCCGGGGGCTTTGATTTCGGAGCTGGGAGAAAAGGGCATCAAAGTGGTGACGATCATTGATCCGGGGACAAAGCAGGAGCAGGGCTATTTCATGCATGACGAGGGTGTGGAGAATGGCTATTTTGCCACGGACGCCGGGGGAGAAGTGTATGTGAACGTAGTCTGGCCGGGTGAGTCCAACTATCCCGACTTCGGCAGAAAAGAAGTCAGGGACTGGTGGGGAGACCACCACAAATTCCTTCTGGACATCGGTGTGGCCGGGATCTGGAACGATATGAACGAGCCCGCGAGCTTTCGCGGAGAGCTGCCGAAAGATGTGGTATTCCACGACGGTGCGCGCGCCACAACCCACGCGGAGATGCACAATGTCTACGGGCATTATATGAGTAAGGCGACCTACGAGGGGCTGCGCAGGCTTTCGGACAAGCGCCCCTTTGTAATCACGAGAGCCTGCTATGCGGGCAGCCAGAAATATTCCACCGTGTGGACGGGGGACAACCAGAGCCTGTGGCCGCATTTGCAGATGATGATTCCCCAGCTCTGCAATCTGGGAATGAGCGGTTTTGCGTTTGCGGGAACCGATATCGGCGGCTTTGGCGCGGACGTGACGCCGGAGCTTTTAATCCGCTGGGTGGAGGCGGCGGTATTTTCCCCGCTGTTCCGCAATCACTCCGCAAAGGGCACAAGGCGGCAGGAGCCGTGGATGTTCGGGCAAAAGACGCTGGATATCTACCGGAGCTATGTGAAGCTGCGCTATCAGTTTTTACCCTATCTCTACGATCTGTTTTATCAGGGGGAGAGCACCGGGCTTCCGGTGATGCGGCCGCTGGTGCTGCACTATGAGGAGGATGAAAATACCCGCAATCTGAACGGGGAGTTTCTGGTGGGCGAGAATCTGCTGGTGGCGCCGGTGGTGGAGCAGGGCGCGACGAAGAAGCTTGTGTATCTGCCGGAGGGCGTCTGGTACGACTACTGGACGGGAGAACGGCTCGAGGGGCAGCAGTATATTCTGAGGGACGCCCCGATAGAGCTGTGCCCGATGTATATGCGGGCGGGGAGCATGATACCGATGTATGAAGCAGTGGCCTATGTGGGGGAAAAGCCTTATCGCAGGCTCACACTTCTTGCCACTCCGGAGCCTGCGGAGTATCTGCATTTTCAGGACAACGGTGAAAATTATGAGTACCGGGAGGGCGGATGTAATCTTTACGCCTTTTCCAAGACGGCGGACAAAACGCTGTCGGTTCGCATGGAGCAGGAGGGCTATCCCCGCTACGAGGAGATTACGGTAAAAATAATCGGCGGCTGATTGCTTTGCACAGACCGGGGGGCTTTTGCATATGCTATAGTGATAACAGCTTGGAGTGAACGCCGTGGATTATAAGGAAGAAGCCTACCCGAAGATCCCCTTTTATATGACCTATCCCATGCAGAATATGTATTTGACGGAGATGGAGTATGAGAAGGATATCGAACGAATGAAGTCGTATTATCCGAAGGAGACCCAGATGGTGATGAAGCAGGTGGAGGATCGTCTGGACGAACTGGAATATGAGGGGAGCCGGATCTATGACGAGGAGCCGGACCGTCTGATGATTCAGATGGTGGTTGACCGGCTCTACAAAAAGATTGCCGACGAGGTGTCGGAAAAGCCTGCGGGAAAGATGTATTTTGATATGGTGCCCATGGAGATCGCGGGACCCGGCCTTGCGGCGGCGGGGCAAAGCGAGTGCCGGGACAGCTGGCTGTGCAGTATGGTGGGAGTGCTTTTCGGCAACGAGCTCTACCGCAGAAGATGCAGGCACCGCCGCTGCCGAAGGTGGTGGTAACTGTCATCAAAGCAGCCCGGAGGGATCTTTGATGACCCGTCACCCGAGCAAAGCGAGGAGTGACCACATTGGAGGCAGCCCGGAGGGATCTTTGATGACCCGTCACCCGAGCAAAGCGAGGAGTGACCACATTGGAGGCAGCCCCTGGCTGCCTCGTATATCATAAAGGATTTGGAATATGAAACGAAAAATGATTAAACCGATTGTGATGCTTGTCGTATTTTTTACGGCCCTCACAATCTTTGCATTTACGCTGAACAAGGACAAGCAGGATCTGACTACCTCCATGCCGGAGGCGAGCCTTCCGATACTCAGCTTTACTTACGAGAATACACCGGTCAATGAGCTGCACGGTTATGTGAATGAGATGGACGCCACCGCCATGCGGGACAGCATCACCCCGGTGAGCAGCGAGAGGCGGCTGCCTGTTACGGTTAAGACCTATGGGCGGAAAATAGACGGCGTCCACTGTGAAATCCGCAGCATGGATTCCCAGCGGCTGGTGGCAAAAAATGATGTGGAGGATCTGCGGACGGAGGGGGAGACAGCCTTCGGAAATATTGAAATTCAGAATGTGCTGGAGGAGGATCAGGAGTATGTGGTGATCCTCACGGTGACTTCCGGGGAGGAGAGCTTTTATTATTATACAAGGCTTATGCAGACCGACGGTACAGCGGCGGGCTGTCTGGAGTTTGCGCAAAAATTCCATGAGTACACATTCAGGGAGGACGCGGATGAGTTTATTCCCACCTACATGGATGCGGCCACCGGAGACGCCACTACGCTGGATTATGTGGATTTAAGCTGTACCCTAAGGCAGATTACATGGGCGGATTTTCCGGGGAAAAAACTGACACAGCCGATGATTTCCTTCAAGGAGCTGAACGATTCCTATAATGTGCTGACTTTTCACTATGTTATGACAAACCAGAATGCCGCCGGGGAGATGGAATTTTACAATGTGGAGGAATACTACCGCCTGCGGCTTACCAGCACACGGATGTATGTGCTGAATTTTGAGCGCAGAATGAATCAGATTTTTCGGGGGACAAATACCTTTCTCTCGGATGCAGGAAGCATTCAGCTGGGGATTCGGAGCGCCGATATCGAGTACGCCGCCAGCGAGACGGGGGACATCATCGCCTTTGTGCAGGAGGGCGAGCTCTGGTGCTACGACCGTCTGGGCGGTAAAATCGCGCAGGTGTTCAGCTTTCGCGGGGCGGAGGGCATAGACGCCCGGGAAAACTGGAACCAGCACGATATCAAAATTGTGCGCGTGGACGAGGCCGGAAGCGTGGATTTTGTCGTGTACGGCTATATGAACCGCGGCGGCCATGAGGGGGAGACAGGGATCGGTGTGTACCACTACGACGGACTTGTGCACACGGTCAATGAGGAGGTATTTATCCCCTCCGAAAAATCCTACGAGATCATAAAAGCCGAGATGGGACAGCTCATGTATGTGAACGATCTGGGCATTTTATACCTGATGATAGACCGGAGGCTGTACAGTATAAACCTCGATACTTTAGAGACGAAGGTGGAGGTCGATAATCTCAAGGAAAGCTGCTGTAAGACCTCCGCATCCAGCCGTTATTTTGCGTGGACGGACAGCGAGAGGGAGTATGCGGGCGACGTGATTCATCTGATGGATTTTTCCGACGGCTCCGTCTATGAAATCACAGAGGAGAGCAAGGTGTATCTGCGGCCGCTGGGATTTATCGACGAAGATTTCATTTACGGGGCGGCACCAAAGGAAAAGGTGGAGGTGGACGCGGCGGGCAACACCGTTTTTCCAATGAAATTCTTGAAGATTCTGGCGACCTCGCAGGAGAGCCGGGAGGTTCTGAAAACCTATCAGCCGCAGAAGGGGAAAATAGAGTCCATTTCGGTGGAGGGCTATACGATTACAGTAAATTTATTTAAAAAATCCGGCGGACAGTATCTGGCCTGTGGAACGGACGCAATTATGAACCGCGTGGCGGACACAGAGGGGCGTGTGGCTGTTGGACAGCTTGTGACAGAGGACAAGCAGACCCAGCGGAGGATTGTCCTGCAGAATGCGGCACAGAGCGACAAGACGGTGATGGTCACCTCCAAGGTGATTGTGCAGGAGACGCCGAGGATTCTCTCCTTCGAGGAGAGGGAGGTGCAGGAGCGTTTTTATGTCTATGTGAAGGGGAATGTCCTTCTGGCAACCGACGATATTGCGGACGCCATTATTTTCGCAAATGAGAGTCTTGGGGTGGTGGTGGACAATAACCAGCAGTATATCTGGAGACGTGCCCGCAAGACGGTTCAGAACGCCTTTGCCGGAGTAAAGGTCAATGATGCGGATCAGGGCTCCTCCCAGGTGGTGCAGGCGCTTTCAGCCATGCTGGAATACGCCGGAGAGGGCTTGAGCGTGAAGGAGCTGATCGACAATGGCGAGACGCCGAAAAGCGCGCTGGAGACGACCCTGCGGGAGAGAGTGGTGCTGGATGTATCGGGCTGTACCGTAAATGAGATTATTTATTATGTCAGTGAGGGAAGTCCGGTCTTTGCCATGACGGGGAGTGAGAGCGCGGTGCTGGTGACCGGATATTCTGCAAATATGATTTATTATTATGACCCGGCAGAAAATACAACAAAATCTATTTCTTACGAGAGTGCGGGCGAATGGTTTTCAGGAGCGGGAAATGTGTTTTTCACATATTTAAATGAAAAATAGTTGTTAATTTGAACAATTTGTGAAAGAGTTTTGGCTCACATTAGTGAACATTAACAAAAATATTTTCAGTACTTGCAAATATCCGTAAACTAGAGTATATTTTGATTATGTGTTTATACAGAATTGGAAAAGGAGCGCGTATGAGTAGGAAAAATGTAGTTGTTTCAAACGTGGCTGAAGGACATGATAATCCAATTGCTGAGCTTGTTCAGGTAGCTTGCAGATTTGACAGTGATATTATACTGGAGAGCGATAACCGGCGCATAAATGCGAAGAGCATTATGGGTATTATGGCATTTAATCCTTCGGAGGGAATGTCAGTGGATATTGTGACTGAAGGGACTGATGAACAGGAAGCACTTGTTGCAATTGAAAATTTTTTAGTCTGTGCGTAAATTATAACCAAATAGGAGGGAGAAATTATGCAGGAGAAAAAGGAAACTAAGGCAGCAATGTCTGCGGCAGAGGAAAAGGTAACTGCGGAGACCGCTGCGGCAAAAGAGGTGAAGGACACGGAGGCAAAGAAGCCGGGCCGCAAGCCGGGCGCAAAGAAGCCGGGCCGCAAGCCGGGCGCAGCGAAGAAGGAGAAAGCTGAGATGGAGCTTAAGCTGGTAGTACAGACCAATAACCGCCCGGATATTGACATGGCTGCCGTGCAGGAGAAGATCAAGGCGAAGTTTGTTGCAGAGGGTCACAGAGCCGGCGCAATCAAGAAGTTTGAGGTATACATTCAGCCGGAGAACAACAAGGCTTACTATGTGATCAACGACGGCAAGTTTACCGGAGATGTAGATTTGTTCTAATTGCATAAAGATGATTCTTAAAAAGCCGATCCGCATATGCGGGTCGGTTTTTTGCTGTGCTTTTTGTAATTTTACGAATAGTAAAGCCGGGGGGATTGTGTTAGAATAAAATAAATAATAAAGAGCGGGTGATGGGAATCGAACCCACGTATCCAGCTTGGAAGGCTGGTGTTCTAC
>JAMPHB010000001.1:485219-681368 GCA_023663685.1 Blautia sp. | reverse complement strand
GATAGAATGGCGGAGCAGCATAATCAGTTCTCAGAAAAAATGGGGAAAGTCAAACTTTTTTCTTTCTTTATAAAAATCTTTTGCCATGGAAATCAGTTTTTTGCCATTTGTCCACAAATTTGACAGCTGTGTTTTTTTGCGGAAGCCTTGACGGAATTCCGGAGGGCGGATATAATGGTAAAGATTGTATGAGAGCAGTTCTTTTTTTCCCCATTTTTTTAAATTTAAGGATTGACAAGTGTGTGAAAGTGTAATAGTATTAGGTTTAGAAAACGAACATAGGTTCGCGTAAAGGAGAATACATATGGCAAAGGAAGAGCGTAAGGATGATAAGTTAAAGGCACTGGACGCTGCGATTGCGCAGATTGAGCGTCAGTACGGCAAGGGCTCTGTGATGAAGCTCGGGGACAATGCGACGAATATGAATGTGGAGACGATTCCCACAGGGGCGTTGAGCCTTGATCTTGCACTGGGGCTGGGAGGACTTCCCAAGGGGCGGGTCGTTGAGATTTACGGGCCGGAGTCCAGCGGTAAGACGACGGTTGCCCTGCACTGTGTAGCGGAGGTGCAGAAGAGGGGAGGCATCGCGGGCTTTATCGATGCGGAGCACGCGCTGGATCCGGTGTATGCGAAGAATATAGGCGTAGATATTGACAATCTGTATATTTCCCAGCCGGACTGCGGGGAGCAGGCGCTTGAGATTACGGAGACGATGGTTCGTTCCGGCGCTGTGGATATTGTAATTGTGGATTCGGTGGCTGCCCTTGTTCCGAAGGCAGAGATCGACGGCGACATGGGAGATGCCCATGTCGGCCTGCAGGCGAGGCTGATGAGTCAGGCTCTGCGCAAGCTGACCGGCGTTATCAGCAAGACGAACTGTATCGTCATTTTTATCAATCAGCTTCGTGAGAAGGTAGGCGTGATGTTTGGCAATCCCGAGACTACTACCGGAGGCCGTGCGCTTAAGTTCTATGCCTCTGTGCGTTTAGACGTCCGCCGGGTGGAGGCGCTTAAGCAGGCGGGAGAGGTGATCGGCAACCATACCAGAGTCAAGGTGGTAAAGAATAAAGTGGCGCCCCCCTTTCGGGAGGCAGAGTTTGACATTATGTTCGGACAGGGAATTTCCCGGGAGGGAGATCTTCTCGATCTGGCGGCGACTGTCAGCATTATCAATAAGTCCGGGGCATGGTATGCCTATGAGGGAGAGAAAATCGGACAGGGGCGCGAGAATGCGAAGAACTATCTGAAGGAGAATCCGGAGTTTGCACAGATCATTGAGGAGAAGGTCAGGGCTCACTATTTTGCAAAGCATGAGGAGGATCTTGCGATGGGGGAGACGCCCTCTGTGGACGATCCGGCGGATGAGCCGGAAGAGTAGGAGACTCTATGATTCAAGTGACAGAGTATGAGCCCCTCGGCGGAGGAAAAATCAGGGTGTGTCTGGATAACGGCGCGCAGCTCGTTCTGTATAAGGGAGAGGCAAAGCAGGTGCAGCTTGAGGCGGATTCCTGTATCCCGGAGGAGAGTTACCGCATACTTTTGGAGGAGATTGTGGCGAAGCGGGCAAAGAAGCGTGCCATGCACTTATTAGAGAAGATGGACAGGACAAAGCAGCAGCTTCGGGAGAAGCTCTCTGCAAACTATCCGCCGGAGTGTGTGGAGATTGCGCTGGAGTATGTGAGCCGCTTTCATTATTTAGATGATTACCGCTATGCCTGCAATTACATATATTACAGGAGAGAGCGTTACAGCAGGAGACAGCTGCAGATGAAGCTCTCAGCAAAGGGGGTGGAGTCCGGGCTGATCGCGCAGGCACTGGAGGAGTTCTATACCGCAGACGAGGGCGAGCAGATTCGGAGGCTCCTTGTGAAGCGGCGCTATACACCCGGGTGTGACCGGCAGATGTATGTAAAAACCTACCAGTATCTGTTGCGGAAAGGCTTCGGAAGCAGCGAAATTCTTCGGACGATGCGCGATTTTCCGCCCTTCTGTGAAGGTGATTCGGTATTTTCGCAATAAAGTCGTTTTGCTTGCTTGACATCTTTGTGCAAAAAGGATAGAATTAAATTTGTTGTAAATTATGACATGAAAAGGTTTTCTTTTTGTTATATGTACAATGAAAATTTAATAAAGGAGGTGCTCCTGTAATGATGGAAATAATCATTGCTGTTGTTGTCACTCTGGTTGTGACTGCAGTTGCTGTCTGGTTTATTTCAGATGCCTACCATAAAAGGGTTGCCAGAACAAAGATCGGCAGCGCTGAGGAAAAGGCGCGCAGCATCATCGACGAGGCGGTGAAGACCGCGGAGGAGAAGAAGCGTGAGTCCATGATCGAGATCAAGGAGGAGACGATCAAGTCCAAGAATGAGCTCGACAAGGAAATCAAGGAACGCAGAAATGAGATTCAGCGCAACGAACGCAGGGTTGTCCAGAAGGAAGAGAATCTGGATAAGAAGCTGGAGGCAATTGAGAAGCGGGAAGCAAGCTTCAACGCAAGGGAAGAAGTGTTGAACAAGCAGAAGGCTGAGATTGCAAAGCTCAATGAACAGCGCTTACAGGAACTGGAGAGAATCTCCGGGTTGACCTCTGAACAAGCAAAAGAATACCTCTTGAAGACCATTGAAGAAGATGTAAAGCTTGACACCGCGAAGATGATTAAGGAGATGGAGAATCAGGCGAAGGAAGAAGTTGCGAAGAAGGCGAAGGATTATGTAGTGACAGCCATACAGAAGTGTGCGGCAGACCATGTTGCAGAGTCCACGATTTCTGTCGTACAGCTTCCGAATGATGAGATGAAAGGCCGCATTATCGGACGGGAAGGGCGGAATATCCGCACGCTCGAGACGATGACCGGGGTGGATCTGATTATCGACGATACGCCGGAGGCTGTGATTTTATCCAGCTTTGATCCGATTCGCAGGGAAGTTGCAAGAATCGCACTGGAAAAGCTGATTGTTGACGGGCGTATCCACCCGGCCCGCATTGAGGAGATGGTGGAGAAAGCACAGAAGGAAGTGGAGTCGATGATTCGCGAGGAAGGCGAGGCAGCCGCACTCGAGGTGGGCATCCACGGAATTCACCCGGAATTGCTCCGGCTTTTGGGTAAGATGAAGTTTCGGACAAGCTACGGGCAGAATGCGCTTAAGCATTCCGTCGAGGTCGCTCAGCTGTCGGGTCTTTTGGCTGCTGAGATTGGCGAGGATGTACGTTTTGCGAAGCGTGCAGGATTATTACATGATATTGGTAAAGCTGTAGATCACGATATGGAGGGTTCCCATATCCAGCTCGGTGTGGAGCTCTGTAGAAAGTACAAGGAGTCACCGCTTGTCATCAATGCGGTGGAGGCACACCATGGGGATGTGGAGCCGGAGACTCTTATTGCGTGTCTGGTGCAGGCGGCTGACACGATCAGCGCTGCAAGACCGGGGGCGAGAAGAGAGACGCTGGAGACCTATTCCAACCGTTTGAAGCAGTTAGAGGATATTACCAATGGTTTCAAGGGAGTTGAGAAGTCTTTTGCTATTCAGGCAGGCCGGGAGGTTCGAGTGATGGTTGTTCCTGAACAGATCAGTGACGCGGATATGGTTTTGCTGGCCAGAGATGTTTCAAAGCAGATTGAGTCAGATTTAGAGTATCCGGGACAGATTAAGGTCAATGTGATTCGGGAGTCGCGTGTCGTTGAGTATGCGAAGTAATTGATAACAACAAAAATAATTACAACAAAATATGTGGGGCTGCAGTCCGTAAGGATGCAGCCCCGTTTTTCATATCATATAGTAGTAAAGTGGGAGATAATACAACATATTATTATAGAAGGAGGACGCTATGGTGGAGCAGATGAAACGGATTAAGCGAGAGCTTGCCTACAAGGGTGCGATTTTGGATATTTACAAGGATACGATGCAGTTTGCAAACGGAAAGACGGAGGAGTGGGATTTTGTGTCCCACCGCATGGGAGCGGCGGCGGTGCTTCCGGTGCTCCCGGACGGCAGGCTGGTCATGGTGCGTCAGTACCGCAATGCATTAGAGCGGGAGACGATTGAGATTCCGGCCGGCTGCAGGGACAGCCGGAATGAGGATACGGCCGTCTGTGCAGCAAGAGAGCTGGAGGAGGAGACCGGCTACCAGAGCAGTCACATTGAATTTCTTTTGTCTCTGCGCACGACGGTTGCCTTTTGCGATGAATTTGTGGACGTGTATCTGGCGACTGACCTGCGCCCGGGGACACAGCATCTGGACGACTCGGAGTCGATTGATGTGGAACTCTATACCGTGGAGGAGCTTTGCGATATGATCTATGCCGGAAAGCTTCAGGACTCCAAGACGGTGGCGGCAGTACTCGCCTACAGCAACAAAATAAAAGCATAAAGAAAACAGGCTGGACATATTCTGAATAGAGATTATTTTGGGATAACCGTATCGAATGCGAAGAGAAATTGTAATCGGAATATGTTTTGTAGCGGCAGGCGTGCTGTGTACCAGTCTGTTTGGCTATGACTATTTTTCGACCTATGGATTTTTAAACGCCTACCATATACAGGCCTTTTCCAGGGCACAGATTGATCTGCCGACGCTGCTTGCGAATATTGTGTGGAAGCGGGGAGAGCTCTTTGGACTCATCTGGATTGTGAGCTATACGCCCATAAAGCGTATTGCGCCGCTGATTTTGCGCTGTGCCCTCTTTTTTACGGCGGGCATGTTTGCGGGAGCCTGCATGATAAATATGGGAATCTATGGCCTTGTGGTGTTTTTGGGCTCATGGATACCTCACGGGCCAATTTATCTGGCGGCAATTATTCTGATGTTTCGAAGGGAGTTTGTCAGGGGCTACGGCAGCAGGAATGAGACGGTAAAGAGGATTGTTTATGGTCTGAGTATATTTTCACTTCTGGTTATTGGCTGTGTGGCGGAAGCCACGGTGGGAATCCGTATACTGCAGCGTCTGTTTGGCGTTTACCAGATTCCCACGGCCTTGTAACGGCTAGACCATATCCGCGATGTCGTAGATCAGCTTTCTGGAGTCCTCCCAGCCCAGACAGGGGTCTGTGATGGACTTGCCGTATATGTGGTCGCCGATGGACTGGCAGCCCTCCTCAATGTAGCTCTCGATCATCAGTCCTTTGACAAGGGTGTGAATCTCGGGAGAGACCTTGCGGCTGTGCATGACCTCCAGCGCGATACGGATCTGCTCCTTGAATTGTTTGCCCGAGTTCGAGTGGTTTGTGTCAATCACAGCGGCGGGATTGACGACATCCATCTTTTCGTACATACGGTGCAGACGAATCAGATCCTCATAGTGGTAGTTGGTAGTGGTATTGCCGTGTTTGCTGACGGCTCCACGGAGCACAACATGGGTCAGCGGATTGCCGCTCGTCTCCACCTCGTAGCCGCGGTAGACAAAATGATGCGGATGCTGCGCCGCATATACAGAATTCAGCATGACGGAGAAATCGCCGCTGGTGGGATTTTTCATGCCGGAGGCAACGTCGAAGCCGCTGACTGTCAGACGGTGGTGCTGATCCTCCACAGAGCGGGCACCGATGGCTACATAGGACAGAAGATCCTCCACATAGCCCCAGTTTTCCGGGTAGAGCATCTCGTCGGCGCAGGTCAGGCCGCTCTCGGCAATGGCGCGAATGTGCATCTTGCGCATGGCAATGAGACCCTCGACCATATCCGGCGCTTTTTCCGGGTCAGGCTGGGAAGCGATGCCCTTGTAGCCCTCTCCTGTAGTTCTTGGCTTGTTGGTGTAGATGCGGGGAATGATGATCAGGCGGTCGCTCACGTCCTCCTGAACGCTGGTCAGGCGGTTGACATAGTCGCATACCGCCTCCTCGTTGTCCGCCGAGCAGGGACCGATAATCAGAAGAAAACGGGAATCCTTCCCGGTGATCACGTCCGAGATCATGGCGTCCCGACGCTGTTTTAATGCGGTAAGCTCCGGGGAGAGGGGATATTCCTTTTTAATCTCCGCTGGAGTCGGCAGTTGATT
Organism: Blautia sp.; assembly: GCA_023663685.1. Taxonomy (GTDB): domain Bacteria; phylum Bacillota; class Clostridia; order Lachnospirales; family Lachnospiraceae; genus Roseburia. Next base: position 675,376 of record JAMPHB010000001.1, on the reverse strand, counting down.
TAAAAATGTAAAACTCATAGCAATTGCTCCTCTGTTATGTAGATATTCTATGCTTTTGCACAGAGCTTATCTTACTCGAAAACCCTGGAAATGTCAATTTCATCGGCACGTCTTTTCTTTTTTTTGCCCGAATGCTATAATGAAACTATATTTTTGGAAAATGAAGGAGCGTGCTTTATGGAAAATCTTTGCGTGAAGGGAAGAAGCATAGGGGCTGGTCAGCCCCTCGTTTGTGTGTCGGTGATGGAGGCTGACAGAGAGGCTGTGATCGGGGAGGTGAAGCGGCTTCTTGCGCTTTCCGTCGATATGATGGAATGGCGGGTGGATGCTTTTTCGCAGGCAGAGAGTCCAAATGCGGTTCGAGAAGTGCTTATGGAGCTTGCGCCGCTGCTTTTTGACACGGTTTTTGTGTATACTTTCCGCTCAAAGAGGCAGGGGGGCTTGCGGGAGCTTGACAGAGAAACCATCCGGGACATTCGGGAGGCTGCGGCGGAGACGGGCGTTGTGGATTTTATTGACGTAGAGTTTTTTGAGGAGAGATACCCGGAGAGGGAAATCAAAAAGCTGCAGGCAATGGGGGCGCATGTGATTGCTTCCCACCACGATTTTGCGGAGACGCCGGAGAGAAATGTTATCCGCATGATTTTAAACCAGCTTCACGAGAGTGGGGCGGATGTGGTGAAGCTGGCACTGATGCCCCGGCAGATGCAGGATGTTTTGAATCTCCTGGAGGAGACAAACAGCTTTCACGAGGCGTATCCCATGCAGGCACTGATTACTATGTCCATGGGAGCGATGGGGACGATCTCCCGCGTGGCCGGAGAATTTTTTGGTTCCTGCGTGACCTTCGGAGCCGGAGCCGTTGCCAGCGCCCCGGGACAGCTTCCGCAGGAGGAGCTAAAGCATCTGCTTTCAGTGATGCACGGGGCGGGAAAAGTGTAAAAAATACATTTGCTTTTTGGGAGAAACATACAATGGAAAAACCGAAATGATTCTTTTGTTGACGAGCTTCATCAAGTGTGTTATATTATTTAACGCGTGAAGGTTTTCATTTTGACAGCCTGTGCCGTGCGACCGTAGTATAATGGATAGAACGTAGGACTCCGACTCCTGAGATGCGGGTTCGATTCCCGCCGGGCGCATTCCGTATTCGAAACGAAAGGTCGTAAGGAATCCGTCAGCAGAGCTGACCACCCTTGCGACAGTCAAAGGTCGTAAGGAATCCGTCACCACCCTTGCGACAGTCAAAGGTCGTAAGGAATCTGTCAGCAGAGCTGACCACCCTTGCGACAGATTGCACCTACTGCGAACACAGTTCGTCCTATCATGTAGGTGCTCCTTTTTTAAAATCAGGAGGATATATTCAATGAAAATTGATACGATAAAGAAATTTCTTATAGATTACAAACGATATTTTGCTGCGGGAGCTCTGTTTGTCCTTTTTGTGCTTGTGCTGGTTATGTGTGCAGGGCCGGAGGAGAGCAGGGAGCCGGCGGAGAGTGAGAATTCAGCGGTAGAGGTAAAGGATGGGAATACAGCCGATACCCAGAATAATGTCCCGGATACAGAGAAGAAAGTAAATCTGGCGGGTGCGGTGGAAAAGACGGGTGACGAAGAGATGATCGCCCTCATGCAAAAATATTATAAAGCTTATGCTGACAACGACACGGCGGCGTTGGAAGCCATTGTCTCGGTTCTCTCGGACAACGAAAAGAGTTATATTGCGACATTTTCCGAGTATTATGAAGAATACCGGAATATTGAGTGCTATACTCTCAGGCTGAATGATGAGGAGTACTTTGTATCCGTCTGCTATGATTTGAAATTCTACGAGGCGGACACGCCTGCGCCGGGTATGGATTTCTTCTATGTACAGAGGAACACAGAGGGAGAGCTGTTCATCAATAGCGCCTATACGACCTACAATTTTAACTTCATGGAACAGCCCTTAGATGCAAATATTTACGCGAATATTATTGCTTATGAGGAAAAGGCAGAAATTACGGCTCTGCAGAAGGATGTGCAGGCGCGTTACGAGGAGGCAGTAGCCGGAGATGAAAACTTGGCGAATCTTGTCGGAGGAACTCTCCGCAACGCAATGACCCAGTGGCGGGATATGGTTGCGGATGCAGCGTCCACAGAACCGGAGACAGAGCAGACGACAGAGCAAAATACGCAGGAGCCCGGTGACAATGAGAAGCCGGAGGATACACAGGAAAATGGGCAGGAGCCGGAGGATGGCACTTACACGGTGCAGACTCTGGATATCTGTAATGTCCGCGCGACGCCTGGTACCGACGGAGAGATGCTCGGGCGCGTGCTGGCAGACACAGAGCTGACGGCTCTCGGCACGGAGGGAGACTGGACAAAGGTAGAATTCCAGGGCGGAACCGGATATATAAGGAGCGATCTGCTTAAAAAGGTGTAACAGCCGGCGGAGAGGATAAGCAGGAATTGCGGAGACAACAGTCTCCGCATTTTCCAATTAGATAAGAAAGGAAACGATGGAAGGTATTCGTGTCAATAAATATTTAAGTGAGTCGGGTGTCTGCTCCCGCAGGGAGGCGGACCGGCTGATTGCAGAGGGCGCTGTTACGATCGAAGGCCAGGTTGCCGTACTCGGAGACCAGGTGCTGCCGGGACAGAGAGTCTGTTGCCGGGGCAGGGAGGTTCGGCCGGAGGAGGAGAGGGTACTCATTGCATTGAATAAACCCAAGGGCATTGTCTGTACCGCAGAAAAGCGGGAAAAGGATAATGTTGTGGATTTTCTGCATTATCCGAAGCGGATCTATCCCATCGGGCGACTGGACAAAAATTCCGAGGGGCTTTTGCTGCTTACAAACAACGGGGACATTGTCAATCGAATGATGCGGGCGGGCAATAGACATGAAAAAGAGTACATTGTCACGGTGAATAAGGCAGTGACCCCCGAATTTATACGGGGAATGGCCTCGGGTGTCTACATAGAGGAGCTTTCCGTCACAACCAGAGAGTGTGTGGTGGAGAAGGTCGCGGAAAGAAAGCTCCGCATTGTACTGACGCAGGGGATGAACCGGCAGATTCGGCGTATGTGCGAGGCATTCGGTTACCGGGTGGTGCGGCTGGTCCGGGTTCGGATAATGAATATCCGGCTGGGGAATCTGGCTGTTGGAGAGTATAGGGAAATCGCGGGCGGGGAGTATGAGGCGCTCATGGAGGGACTTGCAGGATCCTCCAATGCACCCGTCCGGGAGAAAAATAAGGAGAGCGTAAACAGCAGAGAGCATAGTCAGGAGGGTAGATATGGAAGAAAAACGTATGCGCATTGACAAACTGGTAGAGCAGCTGAACCTTGCTTCGGGCTCCTACTATAACAGCGGGCAGGAGGCAATGTCCAATTATGAGTGGGACATGCTCCTGGATGAGCTCATGGAACTTGAGCAGGAGACGGACTATGTGCGGCCGGACAGCCCTACCCAGAATGTGGGCTATGAGTCCGGCGGGGAGAAAGAGATACACGAATTTCCAGCGCTCTCTCTGGCAAAAACCAAGCTGATTTCCCAGCTGCAGGAGTGGGCGGGGGAGCGTCCCGTCTGGCTGAGCTGGAAGCTGGACGGTCTGACGCTGGTGCTGACCTATGACGAGGGAAAGCTCGTAAAGATTCTCACCCGTGGAAACGGGGAGGTTGGTAAAAATATCACTTTCCTGAAAAGTGCGATTTCCGGCATTCCGCCGAGAATCAAATACAAGGGGCATATGGTAGTGCGCGGCGAGGCGGCTATCTCCTACACAGATTTTGCCGTCATCAACGATACGATCGAGGACGACAACGAGAAATATGCCAATCCGAGAAATCTTGCTTCCGGGACACTGAATCTAGACGATCCGGCGCAGGTGAAGGAGCGGTGCGTACAATTTCACGCCTTTACGCTTGTTTATATGGAGCAGGAGCTTGTCTCATGGGGCGAGCGGATGGAATATCTGAAAACGCTGGGTTTTACCGTGGTAGACTATGAAAAGACAGACAGAAAACATCTTCCCGAGGTGGTAGAACGCTGGACGGGTCAGGTGGAGAACCGGCAGATGGATATTCCGGTGGACGGCCTGGTTCTGTGCTATGACGATACGGACTATGCATCCAGTGGAAGCGTGACCGGGCACCATGCCACCAGAGCCGGGCTTGCCTTTAAGTGGGAGGACGCCTCGGCGGACACAAAGCTTTCCTATATCGAGTGGTCCTGCGCGGTGTCTACAATCTCTCCGGTAGCAGTATTTGAGCCGGTGCAGCTGGAGGGAACCACGGTGTCGAGGGCAAGTCTCTGTAATCTGAGTGAGATTGAGCGGCTGGGGCTGGGCAGGGAGTGTACGCTGACCGTCATTAAGGCCAACAAGATCATTCCGAAGTGTATCGCCGTAAGCGATGCTGTCGGGGAGGTGGAGATCCCCGGGGAGTGTCCGGTGTGCCATGCCAAAACAAGAATCAATGTCAGCCCCGGCGGGACAAAGACCCTGCATTGCACCAACCCGGACTGTACTGCGAAAAATGTAAAGAAATTTGCCCGCTTTGTCGGCAAAAACGCCATGGAAATTGACGGTCTTTCGACCCAAACCATGTTAAAATTCATCAATGATGGGTATATCCGGGAGTTTGCGGACATCTATCATTTGCGGGAGCACTTCGAGACCATTGCACAGCAGGAGGGCTTTGGGGAGAAGTCGGTGGCGAACATGGACAGTTCCATCGAAAAGAGCCGTCATGTACATCCGGTGAATTTTATTTTTGCACTGTGTATTCCGCTGATTGGAATCGATGCGGCAAAAAAAATTGTTACATACATTGGCTTTGATGCCTTTTTACAGCGCATGGAAGAGGGCATGGGCTTTGAGGATGTGGAAGGCATCGGGGGAGAGCGCTCCAACTCTATTTTAAACTGGTATAAGAATGAGAAGAACCGGGAGGGGCTTAAGAGGCTTCTTCAGGAGGTGAATGTGGAGCATGTACCGGTGGCAGAGCGCACGGGGGGAAGCTGCATGGGGCTTGTCTTTGTAATCACCGGGGATGTACACATCTATAAAAATCGTGACGAATTTAAGGCCTTTGTGGAAGAGCAGGGAGGAAAGGTGACCGCAGGCGTTTCAAAAAAGACCAGTTTTCTGGTGAACAACGACGCAGCATCCGAATCCTCCAAGAACCGCAAGGCGCGGGAGCTGCAGATTCCGATTCTCACGGAGGAGGAATTTATCGCCCGCTTTGGAGAAAAATAAGAGGAATGTATAGAAAAGAGGGAAAACGGGAATGCCGATTAGGACACAGAGCGATCTTCCTACCAAGGAGATATTAGAGAGAGAAAATATTTTTGTGATGGACGAGACGCGGGCCATGCATCAGGATATCCGCCCGATTCATATTGTGATTGTGAACCTGATGCCCCTTAAGGAAGACACAGAGCTTCAGATTCTGCGCTCCTTATCCAACACACCCCTGCAGGTAGACGTATCCTTTGTAATGATGGACACCCACCAGTCCACCCACACCTCGGTGAGCCATCTGAACAAATTTTATCAGACCTTTTCGGATATCAAAAATCAGTATTTTGACGGACTGATCATCACGGGAGCTCCGGTGGAGCTGATGGAATATGAGCAGGTGGATTACTGGCAGGAGATCTGCGGGGTGATGGAGTGGTCAAAGACACATGTGACCTCCACGCTTCATCTGTGCTGGGGGGCGCAGGCCGCTTTGTATTACCACTATGGAATCCCCAAATATCCGCTTGAAAAAAAGATGTTCGGCATCTATGAGCACAGAGTAAAGAACCGGAAGATTCCGCTGGTCAGAGGCTTCGACGATCTCTTTTTCGCGCCCCATTCCCGTCATACCGAGGTGCGCAGGGAGGATATTGTCCGGCAGGAAAATCTCACGATTCTGGCAGAATCTGTGGAGGCGGGGGTATTTCTTGTCATCAATCAGGATGGAAGTCAGATTTTTATGATGGGACACCCGGAATATGATCGGGTGACCCTGCATAAAGAATATAAGAGGGACAAGGACAAGGGGCTGCCGATCGGGCTTCCTGTGAATTATTATCCAAATGACGACGACACCCAAAAGCCTTTGCTCCAATGGCGCTCCCATGGGAATATCCTTTACGCAAACTGGCTAAATTATTATGTGTACCAGCAGACACCTTACGAGTTCATCAATACCGCAGAAATTTTGGGAAAATAGCAAAATAGTACTAGGCATACAGAATCATTTGTGATATGATGAAAATATGTAAAACATGAACAATAAAATCATAAAATAGGAAGGAGTTTTAGTAATTATGGCAAAAGAATTAGTTGCAATGCTGCTTGCCGGCGGACAGGGTTCCAGACTCTACGCCCTGACGCAGAAGCTCGCGAAGCCTGCGGTGCCTTTCGGCGGCAAGTATCGGATCATCGACTTTCCGTTGTCGAATTGTGTGAATTCCGGGATTGACACGGTCGGAATCCTTACGCAGTATCAGCCCTTTGTGCTGAATGAGTATATCGGAAATGGACAGCCCTGGGATTTGGATCGTCTTTACGGAGGCGTACATGTGCTCCCGCCTTACCAGAAGGCCTCCGGCTCTGACTGGTACAAGGGAACGGCCAACGCAATCTATCAGAATATCGCATTTATTGAGCGCTATGACCCGGAGTATGTGATTATTCTCTCCGGCGACCAGATCTGCAAGCAGGACTACAGCGATTTTCTGGAGTTCCACAAGAAAAAGGGCGCGGAGTTTTCCGTGGCGGTCATGGAGGTTCCGTGGGAGGAGGCATCCCGCTTCGGCCTGATGGTGGCGGACGAGAATGACAAGATCACAGAGTTTCAGGAGAAGCCGAAGGAGCCGAAGTCCAATCTGGCATCCATGGGTATCTATATTTTTAACTGGGATATTCTCCGCAAGTACCTCGTCGAGGACGAGGCAGACCCGAATTCTGAGAATGACTTCGGGAAAAATATTATCCCTAATCTTCTCAGAGACGGACGGCAGATGTATGCCTACCACTTTAACGGTTACTGGAAGGACGTGGGAACGATTCCCTCACTCTGGGAGGCCAATATGGAGGTTTTGGATCCGGAGCACAGCGGTATCGACCTTTTTGATGAACAGTGGAAGATTTTCAGCCGCAACAGCGGTATGACCGGACACCGTATCGGCAAGGACGCGGTGGTTGTAGATTCCATGATTACAGACGGCTGCAGCATTCAGGGTACCGTGAAGCACTCGATTCTCTTTGCGGGCGTTACCGTGGAGGCGGGCGCAGTCGTGGAGGATGCGGTGATCATGGGCCGCACGGTGATCAGGGCGGGCGCGGTAGTGAAGCACTGTATCATTGCCGAGAATGTTGTTATTGGAGAGAATGCAGCCGTCGGCGCACAGCCGGAGGGCGAGGGCGTAGGAGAGGTGGCTACGGTCGCTTCGGGAGTGACGGTTGGCTCCGGCGCAAAGGTTGGGCCGAACGCTATGGTCTATGAAGATGTGAAGGAGGGTGAGGAGAAATGGTAAATTCAAAGGCAGAGGCATTGGGAATTATCTTCCCGAACAGCTATGATTCCCTGGTTCCGGATCTGGTATCCGAGCGTCTGATGGCCTCCATTCCGTTTGCAGGCAGATACCGCATGTGTGACTTTTTGCTCTCAAGCATGGTGCACAGCGGCATTGACAATATTTCCGTGATCGTCCGCAAAAATTACCATTCGCTGCTGGATCATCTCGGTTCCGGCCGTGAGTGGGATCTGACGAGAAAGAAGGGCGGTCTGAACATTGTTCCTCCCTTCGCACAGCGGCAGGTGAAGGTATACGCAGGCCGTATCGAGGCATTGGAGAGCATCAAGGGCTTTCTCAAGAAGCAGACAGAAAAGTATGTGATTATGAGTGACGCGAACATCGCGGTCAACTTTGATTTCCGGGATCTTTTGGACGCCCATATAAAAAGCGGCGCGGACGTGACAATGGTGTACCGGAAGCAGGAAATCCCGGAGGCGCTGATCCGCCAGAGCACAGACACGATTGACCTGTATTATTCTCTCGGCCTGAACGGGGACAGAGTGAGCAAGATCTACATCAACCCCAGCGAGGACGGGGAGATGAATTTCAGTCTGAATATCTATGTCATTGAGCGGGAGCTTTTGATCCGCCTGATCGACGAGGCATATGTACATGGCCTGACCTATTTTGTGAGGGATCTCTTAGAGCCGCAGGTGGAGCAGCTTGATATCCGGGGCTATTGCTATGAGGGCTATGTGGCGCATATTCACGATATGAAGAGCTACTTTGAGGAGAACATGCGGCTTCTGGACGAGGAGAATCTGGACGCTCTCTTTTCCGGCAACCAGATCTACACCAAGATCCGCGACGACAATCCGACCCGCTATATCAACGGCTCCGTGGCAAAGAACGTTATGCTCGCGGACGGCTGCGTGGTGGAAGGCACTGTGGAGAACAGCATTCTGTTCAGGGGTGTTAAGATTGGCAGGGGCGCAGTGGTAAAAAACTGTGTGCTCATGCAGGATACAGTCGTTGAGGAAGGCGCGAATGTGGACTATGTGATTACGGACAAGAATGTGACGATCAGCAAGGGCAAGTCCCTGACCGGTAATGATTCTTTCCAGGTATATGTCTCCAAAGGGCAGATCGTGTAAAAAAGCTTTGCAAAAGGAGTCAGGTCTGCTATAATACTATTTTAGTAAAAAGACATTAGGAGGCATTTTGGTATGGCTGATAGCAGGAAAACATTCAGGATAAAATCCGATGATATCGGCGAGGTTCGGGTGGCAGATGAGGTAGTTGCGATTATCGCGGGACTGGCGGCCACAGAAGCGGAGGGAGTCAGCTCCATGGCGGGCAATATCACCAATGAGATTGTCAGCAGGCTTGGCATGAAGAATCTGTCGAAGGGAATCATGGTCGAAGTGCTTGAAGATGAGGTGAAGGTGGACGTGGCCATCAATATTGCTTATGGCTTCTCTATTCCAGAGGTATCGACGAAGGTGCAGGACCGGGTGAAGTCGGCCATTGAAAATATGACCGGGCTTACAGTGGCGACAGTCAATGTCCGCATTGCAAGCGTTGATATGGATGGCAACCAATAATTTGGGGTTTCTTAATTTTCATCACTGTTGTATAATAGAGGACATCTAAGACAATTAGATGTCCTATTGTAATGCTTGCAATGCTTGCAATGCCCCAAAGGGGTATTGCCCTACAACAAAAAAGGGTATCACCCTACAACAAAGAAAGGTATCACATGACGAGACGGGAATTACGGGAAAATATCTTTAAAATGCTATTTCGCATCGAATTTCACGGGGAGGAGGAGCTGCCGGAGCAGCTTTCGCTTTTTGAGGAGGAACAGGAGCAGCTTCAGGGAAAGGATCTGGAATACCTCACGGAAAAGTGTAATGCGGTGTTTGCCTGTGTGGAGGAGCTGGATGCGGCAGTCAACAAGGTGTCGTCCGGCTGGAAGACTAGCCGGATGGGCAAGGTGGATCTGACAATTATCCGGCTGGCAGTGTATGAGATGCGCCACGAGGAGGATATTCCGGTGGCAGTGTCCATCAACGAGGCGGTGGAGCTGGCAAAAAGGTACGGTACGGACGCCTCTCCCTCCTTTGTAAACGGAATTTTGGCGAAGCTCGCATGACGAAAAATATATATTCCGTAGGACAGGTAAATAAATATATTAAGGATATGTTCGCGCAGGACTTCCTTCTGCATGACATCCGTATCAAGGGCGAGGTGTCCAATTGCAAGTACCACAGCAGCGGGCACATCTATTTCACCTTAAAGGACGCCTCCGGGACGCTTCGCGCGGTTATGTTTGCGGGAAACCGCAGAGGGCTTGCCTTTTCCATGAAGGAGGGGGATAAGGTCGTTGTGACCGGCTCTGTGGAGGTCTATGAGCGGGACGGAAGCTATCAGGTCTACGCAAGGCAGATTGAGCTCGAGGGCGAGGGCAGCCTCTATCTGCGTTTTGAGGCGCTAAAGCGCGAGCTGGAGGAGATGGGGATGTTTGCTGAAGAGTACAAGCAGCCCATCCCACGCTTTGCCCGCAGGGTTGGCGTGGTTACGGCGCCCACTGGAGCGGCAGTGCAGGATATCCGGAATATTTCTGCAAGAAGAAATCCCTTTGTGCAGCTCATTCTTTATCCGGCCTTAGTGCAGGGGGAGGGAGCCGCTTCCTCCATCGTAGATGGTATCCGCGCGCTCGAGCAGCTTGGCGTGGACATTATCATTGTGGGGAGGGGCGGCGGCTCCATCGAGGATCTCTGGGCTTTTAATGAGGAGATTGTCGCCCGGGCAATCTTTGAATGCTCCGTTCCGATTATTTCGGCTGTGGGGCATCAGACGGATTGGACGATTGCGGATTTTGTGGCGGATCTGCGCGCCCCGACGCCCTCTGCGGCGGCGGAGCTTGCGGTGTACGATTACGCACAGACACTGGGAGAGCTGGGAAAGCTTAAGCGCCGTATGGAGACGGAAATGAGACGCCGGCTGGAGCAGGCAAGGGCGGCGCTGGAGCACCGGAGGATGCGGATGCGCTATTTGAGTCCCCAGAGCCGCCTGCGCGAAAATCGCAGCAGAGCCGTGGACTATGAGGAGAGGCTTTGTGCCCGTATGCAGGAGTTGTTGAAGGAGAACCGCCACAGACTTGCATTGCTGGCAGAGCGTATGGACAGCAGTTCTCCCACGAAAAAGCTGCGGACCGGCTACGCCTATGTGACGACAAATAGGAGAGTGCTTTCCTCTGTCTCGCAGGTACGGACGGGGGAGGAGCTGCAGATTGCACTTTTGGACGGGGATATCCGTGCCCGGGTGCTGGCGGTGAATGCCGTGGACAGAGAGGAAATCCGGGAGGGGCGTCCGGGCGAAGGGCGCACAGAGGACAGACAGGAGAGTGGATATGGAAATCAGGGAGATGGAAGAGAACCCCGGCAGAGAGCAGGAGACGGGGCTTGAGGAGCGGTTTGCGGCAATTGAGGAGATTTTAGATGCGATGGAGAAGCCTGAAGCGACTTTAGAGCAGTCCTTTGCACTGTATCAGCAGGGACTTAAGGAGCTGAATGTTGCAAACAGTATGCTGGATGATATGGAAAAGGCCATGCTGGTAATGATGGAGGATGGCAGTCTGGAGGAATTCTGATGGGAATCGCAGAGGAGATCGCGGCGCGGGCGGCGCATATAGACGAGGTGCTTTTACAATATCTTCCGGGAGAGGAGACGGGGTATGCCACGACCCTGCGCTCGGCTATGGAATACAGCGTGACAGCGGGAGGCAAGCGGCTCAGACCGCTGCTGCTGGAGGCGGCCTATGAGATGTTTGGAGGGAGGGGGGAGAGACCCTATCCTTTTATGGCGGCTATCGAGTGCATTCACACATATTCGCTGGTGCATGACGATCTTCCCGCCATGGACAACGACGAGTACCGCAGGGGCAAGAAAACCACCCATGCCGTGTATGGGGAGGCGATGGGAATCCTCGCCGGAGATGCACTCCTAAACCATGCCTACGAGATTGTAGCGGAGGCGATGGTAAAGGAGGCATTAGAACACGGTGCCTGTGATGTGAATATGGCAAGAGCCTTCGCCTGCCTTTCCTCCCACGCCGGGGCAAAGGGCATGGTGGGGGGACAGTCTGTGGACGTGGAGAGTGAGGGGACGCTTTTGCAGGACAGGGAGCGGGAAGTGAAGCTTACCTATATCTATCGCTGTAAGACGGCGGCGCTGCTTCAGGCGGCGCTGATGATGGGCGCGATACTTGCGGGAGCCGGGGAAAATGAGGTCGGCAGGCTGCAAAGCGCCGGAGGACATCTCGGCATGGCTTTTCAGATTCAGGATGATATTTTGGATGTGACCAGTACGCTTGAGGTGCTGGGAAAGCCCATCGGAAGTGATGAGAAGAACAACAAGGCCACCTATGTCGCGCTTTATGGCATGGAGCAGGCAAGACGGGAGGTAGAGCGCCAGTCTGAGGAGGCTGTGATGGATCTGGAGGGGATGGGAGACAGTGATTTTCTAAAGGCGCTGTTTCGCTATCTGATCAATAGGGAAAAGTAGGTTTATGATATTAGAGCGTATTCAGAGAGAAAACGATATCAAACAACTGAATGAGGAAGAGCTTCCCCTTCTTGCAGAGGAAATTCGGGCGTTTTTGATTGAAAGCCTTGCAAAGACAGGCGGTCATCTGGCATCGAATCTCGGTGTGGTGGAGTTGACGATGGCGCTGCATCTGAGCTTTACACTCCCGGAGGATAAGCTTCTGTGGGACGTGGGACACCAGTCCTACACCCACAAGCTTTTGACAGGCAGGAGGGACGGCTTTGCAAGCCTGCGGCAGTACGGGGGCATGAGTGGTTTTCCAAAGGGGAGCGAGAGTGTCTGTGACAGCTTTGATACGGGGCACAGCTCCACCTCCATTTCCGCCGGGCTTGGATATGCCCATGCGAGGGAGCTGGAGGGAGAGCAGTACTATGTTGTGGCTGTGATTGGCGACGGGGCTCTGACGGGAGGGCTTGCCTTTGAAGCCATGAACAACGTTTCCCGCATGAAGTCGAATTTTATTATTGTTTTAAACGACAACAATATGTCCATATCCGAGAATGTGGGCGGACTGAACCGATATCTGAGCAGTCTGCGCACGTCGGACGCTTATCTGGATTTAAAGGACGGCGTCGTGAATTCCCTGAGCCGGATTCCGCTGTATGGCGAGCGGCTTGTAAAGCGGATTCGCAGGGCAAAAAGCGGTATCAAGCAGCTTTTTGTGCCGGGCATGTTCTTCGAGCAGATGGGAATCCTTTATATCGGCCCGGTGGACGGCACAGACATTAAGGGGATGCGCAGGGCCTTTGAGGAGGCGAAACGCCTCCGTGGGCCGGTGCTCGTGCATGTGCTGACCAAAAAAGGGAGAGGCTATCTGCCCGCCGAGCGCCACCCCGCCCGGTTTCACGGCACAGGCGCCTTTGATGTGGAGACGGGGCTGCCCCATGAGAAGAAGAGAAAGGCGGGCTATACGGACGTGGTTTCCACCGTGATGAAAAAGCTGGGGGAGCGGAATCCCAGGGTGGTTGCCATCACAGCGGCCATGGCGGACGGCACGGGGCTTGCCCGCTTTGCCCGTCTCTACCCGGAGCGTTTCTTTGATGTGGGGATTGCGGAGGGACATGCGGTGACTTTTGCGGCGGGTCTTGCAAAGGCAGGACTCATTCCGGTGTTTGCGGTCTATTCCTCCTTTTTACAGCGGGCGTATGACCAGATTCTGCATGATGTGTGCCTGCAGGGGCTTCCGGTGGTATTTCTGATTGACCGGGCAGGGCTTGTGGGAGTCGACGGGGCTACCCATCAGGGGATTTTTGATCTGTCCTACCTGACTACGATTCCCGGCATGACGGTGATGGCTCCGAAAAACAAATGGGAGCTGTCGGATATGATGAAATTTGCCGTCTCCTTCGGCGGCCCTGTTGCCCTGCGCTATCCGCGCGGCATGGCATACGACGGGCTTGAAAAGAACCGTGCGCCCATTGCACATGGAAAAAGCGAGGTGATCTGCGAGGGGCGGGATATCGCTCTCTTTGCAATGGGAAGCATGGTGCAGACTGCCGGGGAGGTACGGCAGATTTTAGAAGAGTGGGGCTATTCCGTAAGCCTTGTGAATGCCCGCTTTGCAGCTCCTTTAGATACAGACTGTATCCGTCGGCTTGCAGATGGGCACAGACTTTTGGTTACCATGGAGGAAAATGTAGCCGCCGGAGGTGTGGGCGAGCATGTAGCGGCTTTTCTGGAGAGAGAAGGGCAGCAGACGTCGCTTTTGGCAGTTGCAATCCCGGATTGTTTTGTGGAGCACGGCAGTGTGGAGGAGCTCAAAAAGGCGCTGGCGCTGGATGCGGATTCGGTGGCGGAGCGTATCCGGGAGCGGATGCAGGCATTTGGGCTGTGAAAGGAAGAGTAATGAAAGAACGATTGGACGTACTTTTGGTACAGAGAGGGCTTGCGCCCTCCCGGGAAAAGGCAAAGAGCATGATCATGGAGGGGCTTGTCTTTGTGAATAACAACCGGGAGGATAAAGCGGGGGCTGTCTTTTCGGAGGATTGCGGGATAGAGATTCATGGCAGCCCCTTAAAATATGTCAGCCGCGGCGGCCTGAAGCTGGAGAAGGCAGTCACAGGTTTTGATATCTCTTTAGAGGGGAAGATCTGTATGGATGTGGGAGCATCTACGGGGGGATTCACCGACTGTATGCTGCAAAATGGAGCAAAGAAGGTCTACGCCGTGGACGTGGGCTACGGACAGTTTGCGTGGAAGCTGCGAAACGACCCCAGGGTCGTGTGCATGGAAAAGACGAACATTCGCTATGTCACTCCCGCGGACATTGAAGACGTGCTGGATTTTGCTTCGGTGGACGTTTCCTTTATCTCTCTCTCGAAGGTGCTGGAACCCGTGCGGGAGCTTTTAAGGGAAAGCGGGCAGATGATCTGCCTGATCAAACCCCAGTTTGAGGCCGGAAGAGAGAAGGTCGGAAAGAAAGGGGTCGTGCGGGACAAAAAAGTGCATGAGGAGGTCGTGGAGAATGTCGTTTCCTTTGCATTTTCAGAGGGTTTTTCGGTGCTGGGGCTGGATTTTTCTCCTATCAAGGGGCCGGAGGGCAATATTGAGTATCTGATTTATTTGGAAAAAAGTGAGAATCCTCGAAAAAATGAGGGTATGAATGTGCAGGCGCTGGCAGCCTGCGCCCACGGAGAGTTGGATTAGCCATGCGCAGATTTTTATTGATTACCAATGCATACAAGGACAAAGGCCTCGCGCTCTCGAAGCGCATAGTTTCTTATATAGAGGAGCAGGGAGGCCGGGCGTCCATTGTCAAAAACAGCCGGGACATGGAGGAGGGCTTTTCCCTCTCGGAGATTCCGGGGGATACAGAGTGTATCTTAGTGCTGGGGGGCGACGGCACGCTCATACGGGCGGCCACTCAGGTGGAATCCCTGCGGATTCCACTGATCGGCGTGAATCTTGGAACGCTCGGCTATCTCTGTGAGCTGGAGGAGGGGACGGTGTTTTCGGCCATCGACCGCCTGATGGCGGACGATTACATAACCGAGGAGCGCATCATGCTCTGTGGCTTTCGGGATGGAGCAGAGAGGACGCCGCCGAGGCTTGCACTCAATGATATCGTAATCCACTGGGCAGGAGATTTATCGATGCTAAAGCTCATGGTTTATGTGAACGGGGAATATTTGACCACCTACCATGCGGACGGTGTGGTCGTGGCGACTCCCACGGGCTCGACGGGCTACAGTATGTCGGCGGGAGGTCCTATCGTGGACCCGAAGGCGAGAATGCTTCTGCTTACGCCAATCAATGCGCACGATCTCAATTCCAAAAGTATTGTGCTGGGAGATGAGGATGTGGTGGAGATTGAGATGGGGAGCCGCCGCTACGGGGAAAATGAGCGCGCCAGCGTCAGCTTCGACGGGGATGCATGTCTCTCCCTTGTGGCGGGAGAGAGGGTGATGATTGCAAGGGCGACGAATATCATTCGAATCTGTAAGCTCAGTAACCGCAGCTTTTTGGAGATCCTCCGCAAGAAAATGAGCAGATAGGGGGTAACATGAAAACAAAGAGACAGAACAAAATCCTTGAACTGATACGAAAATATGATATTGAGACGCAGGAAGAGCTTTTGGCGTATCTGACGGGGGAGGGCTTTCAGGTCACGCAGGCGACAGTATCCCGGGATATCAGGGATTTAAAGCTCACCAAGGTCGCAAGAGAAAACGGCAGGCAGAAATATGCAGCCTTTGCAGACAGGGGCGGTAATATGACAGATAAATATGTGCGGGTCTTAAAGGAAGGCTTTGTCCATATGGACGCCGCCGGGAATATTCTTGTCATTCATACCGTTTCCGGCATGGCTTCGGCGGTGGGGGCGGCGGTCGATGCCATGGAGCTCAAGGAGATCATTGGCTCGATTGCGGGAGACGACACGCTGATGTGCGTCGTGCGCACGGAGGAAGATGCGGTAAATATCATGCGAAGGCTGCACAAAGTGATGGAATAACAGGGGGAAAGAATGCTACAAAATTTACATGTGAAAAATCTTGCCTTAATCGACGAGGCGGAGGTAGAATTTACAGAGGGGCTCAATATTCTTTCAGGAGAGACCGGGGCAGGAAAGTCCATTATTATCGGCTCTATCGGTCTGGCACTGGGGGAAAAGGCATCCAGGGGGCTGCTGCCGGAGGATGAGGATACAGCTTTTGTAGAGCTGATCTTCTCTGTGGAGGATAAGGACACGCTGGAGGCTGTCCGCAGCCTTGGCATTCCCATGGAGGACGATACCATTATATTAAATCGAAAGATAACATCCGGGAGAACAGTTGCAAGAATCAATGGAGAGGCAGTGCCGGCTTCTAAGCTTAAGGCAGTGGCGGCTCTGCTCATAGACATTCACGGACAGCATGAGCATCAGTCCCTGCTTCACAGAAAAAAGCATTTGGAGATTTTGGATGCCTACGCGAGGGAACAGCTATCGGACAGGCCGAAGCGGCTGGCAGCATGTTATCAGGATTACCGGAAGCTTAAGGAGGAGTGGGAGAGCTCGAAGATGGATACAGAGGAGAGAACACGCGAGCTTTCCTTCCTGGAATATGAGGTGAAGGAGCTTTCGGATGCCAGCCTGCGTCCGGGGGAGGATGAGGAGCTGGAGCAGTTGTTTCGAAAGTATGAAAACGGCAGGCGTCTCATGGATGCGGTAAACGCCGCGCACAGCGCTGTCGGCGGCGAGGGAGAGAGCGCTACCGGACTTCTCGGCCGCGCCATCCGGGAGCTCTCCGCTGTATCGGAGTATGATAAACGGGTGGAGGACATGCAGAACCAGCTTATGGAGATTGACGATCTGATGGCGGATTTCAATCACGAGGCGGCGGCTTATCTGTCGGAGGAGGAATTCGACGAGAAGACCTATTATGAGACAGAAAAGCGCCTGGATCTCATCAACCACCTGAAATCCAAGTATGGGTCAACGATAGAGGAGATTCTTGCGGCATATGAGAAAAAACAACAGCGTATAGTTGTCTTAAAGGATTATGACGAATACTTAAATCAGCTTTCAACTTCCTTAAAAGAAAAGCAAAAGGAGCTTGACGCTCTTTGCGGGGAGGTGTCGGCCATTCGCAGGAGGGAGAGCGGGGGACTTTGCGCGGCAATCCGGGAGGCATTGTGCGATTTGAATTTTTTGGAGGTGGAATTTGCGATGAGCTTCACCCGGACAGATTATACCGCGGGGGGGACGGACGAGGCAGAATTTTATATTTCCACGAATCCCGGGGAGCCGCAAAAGCCGCTGGCGCAGGTCGCGTCAGGAGGTGAGCTTTCAAGAATCATGCTTGCAATCAAGACGGTCATGGCGGACGCGGATGCCATCGAGACACTGATTTTTGATGAGATTGACAGTGGCATTAGCGGCAGAACAGCCCAGATGGTGGCTGAAAAAATGAGCTATCTGGCGAAAAATCACCAGATGATCTGTATTACCCATCTTCCACAGATCGCGGCGATGGCGGACAGTCATTTTTTGATTGAAAAGTCAGTAGAACAGCAGTCTACCGTATCCCGGATCCGGCGGTTGGACGAGGAGAACAGTGTGGAGGAGCTGGCGCGAATGCTGGGCGGTGTGGAGATTACGGATACCGTTCGACAGAATGCGAGAGAAATGCGTGCAATGGCGCACATGAAAAAATAACTTTTTGGACATATTATCTGTAATGTAATTAGAAGAGGTAGATAGTATGTCCAAATTTTTGGCTCAATTTTATAAAAATATTATCTGGATTTATTTGTGTGCCCTCGGCTGCTTCGCTTACTCCTCCATGCTTTCCGCTATTCCCGATCATGTATATATAAAGGAAGGGGAGGAGCTGGCGCTGGATCATAAGCTTCCGGTGAGTCTTGCGGTCAACGACGGGACAGAAGTTATGGCGATGGCGGACAGTACCTATGAGACCCTGCAGATGCGAAGGAGCACGGAGTGCAAAAGTCTGGCCGCCGGGGAGCACGAGGTCGTCTGTTATCTGTTTGGAATCCTGCCGGTCAAAGAGGTAGAGGTGTCGGTGGTAGAGGGTGAGGAGCTCTACGCGGCGGGGCGTGTCGTAGGAATCTATGGCGCGACGCAGGGCGTGCTGGTGCTTGCGAGCTCTCCGGTTGAGACGGCGGAGGGAGACCGGGTCGAGCCGGCTAAAAATCTTGTGTTTTCGGGCGATTATATTGTGGCAGTGAACGATGTGCAGGTGAAGGAGAAAGAAGATTTAATTCGACTGATAGATGAATTTGGGGACTCTCCCCTGGTTTTGTCACTCTGGCGGGGAGAGGAGCTCATCGACGTGTCTGTGCGTGCCGTTCAGACGGATGCCTCGGGGAAAGACTACATGCTGGGACTGTGGGTGAAGGACGATATGGCGGGCATCGGCACGCTGACCTACTATGATGCGGCCGGCAGCTTCGGCGCGCTCGGTCATGGAATCGGAGACGGGGAGACGGGGGAGCTTCTGCGCATCCGGGAAGGGGAGCTCTACGAGTCGGAGGTCTTAGGGATTACCAAGGGGAGCCGTGGCTCACCGGGAGAGCTGCAGGGTGTGGTCTACTATGGGAAGGAGAATCAGATCGGTGCGGTCACTGACAATACGGATATCGGAATCTATGGCAGGCTGGATGCAGACAGATACAGCCTTTACAGTGGCATGGACAGCTGCTATCCGGTGGGCTACAAACAGGATGTCCAGCTAAAGGATGCGGTGATTCTCTCGGATGTTTCGGGAGAACCATGCACCTACCATATACAGATTGATTCACTGGATTATTCGCCCACAGACCGGAATAAGGGGATTCGTTTCCATGTGGACGACGAGGCTCTTTTGGAGCTCACCGGCGGGATTGTGCAGGGCTTAAGCGGCTCGCCGATTATCCAGAATGGCCGCCTGATTGGAGCTGTTACCCATGTGCTCGTGAATGAACCCACGCAGGGATATGGGATTTTTATTGAATCCATGCTTGAAAAATAGTAACGCAGGCTAATTGGGAAAAATGTCTATTTTATAGTTGATTTTTCTTGATTTACATGTAAAAAGTGCTATAATATAGAATGAAGCAAAGGGTAAACTATGAGAACATAACGCGTCGGAGGGGGATAGGATGGCATTCCGGGGAAATAAAAAACGTCTCGGCGATATGCTGATTGAAGAGGGGCTGATTACAGATGAACAGCTGGGGAAGGCATTGGCTGTCGCAAAGGAAAAGGGCAAGAGAATCGGAGAGACGCTGGTTGAGATTGGCTTTACCACAGACGATGCCATCATGCATGCACTGTCGAATCAGCTGCACATCGGAATCGTCTCCCTGATTGGCGTCCGGATTCCGGAAGAGATGATGACGCTGGTGAACTCTTCAATTTTGCGTAAGAACCGCATGGTGCCCTTAGGATTTTTTCAGGGAAATATGAATATTGTAGAGGTCGCCATGGCAGATCCCATGGACATGGCTGCCATAGATGATTTCACGATCATTACGAATCTGCAGGTGGAGCCGGTTCTGGCTCTGCCGAATGAGATTATGGTGACGCTCGACCGGTATTTCGGCGACGATGAGAATATGGAGGCGGCGCAGAAGTATGCGGATGAGCGCCGTGCCATTGAGGAAGCGAGCCAGGACGACGATTACGATGAGAATGTCAACAATTCCCCAATCGTCAAGATTGTGAATTCGACAATTGAGCAGGCAGCGAGACAGAGGGCTTCCGATATACATATTGAGGCGCTGGAGCGCATCGTGAGGATTCGCTTCCGAATCGACGGCGCACTCTACGAGAAATTCACTTATGACATTCATCTGCTTCCGGCAATCATTGCCCGCCTTAAGATTATCGGCGGTATGGATATCTCCGAGAAGCGTAAGCCGCAGGACGGGCGTATCACTTATATAGTAGACCGTGTGGAGTATGATATCCGTGCATCCATTCTTCCCACAGTATACGGGGAGAAATGCGTTATGCGTCTCGCCCAGAAGAAAATGCTGACGAAGGATAAGAGCGAGCTTGGCTTCACGCCCGAGGAGATGCGGCAGTTTGAAAATATACTAAAGAATCCGAATGGAATCATTCTTGTGACCGGGCCTACCGGAAGTGGAAAGTCCACCACCTTGTATACGGCGCTCAGTGAGCTGAACAAGGAAGACGTCAATATCATCACCGTCGAGGATCCGGTGGAGGCCAATATTGATGGAATCAATCAGGTGCAGACCAATACGAAGGCTGATTTGACCTTTGCGTCAGCGCTCCGCTCCATTTTGCGTCAGGATCCGGATATCATTATGATTGGAGAGATTCGAGATACCGAGACAGCGGCGATTGCAGTGCAGGCATCCATTACCGGACACCTGGTGGTGAGCACGCTGCATACAAACAGTTCTGCCAGTACGCTTACGCGTTTGATGGATATGGGAATCGAGAGCTATCTGCTTGCGGATTCCATGGTGGGCGTAATCGCCCAGCGTCTGGTGCGGCGGCTTTGTCCCGTGTGCAAGAAAGTACACGAGGCGGACGAGGAGGAGAAAAAGCTTCTCGGAAGACCCGCTTATGAGCCGTTGACGATCTATGAACCCTGTGGCTGCGACCAGTGCAATAATACCGGCTACAAAGGGAGAATCGGCGTCTACGAGATTATGACGATCACACCAAAGATCCGTCATGTGATCTCCAAACGGGGGACGGCGGAGGAGATTAAGGATGCGGCTCTCACAGAAGGGATGCACACCCTGCGCATGAGTTCTTCTGCACTGGTGCTTCAGGGCGTTACCTCCTTCTCAGAGATGATGAAGGTATCCTTTGACAATGATGCAGGTTAGGAAGTGGAGATTTTACAGAGTTAGGGCAGAATCGTTCCATTATGGAGGATAAATATGAATTTACTTGTAGGACAGATTTCGGCACGGGACATTATGGAGTATTCATGCGCACGCCGCGCATCTGATATACACCTGGCTCCCATGAGCCCGCTGATGATCCGGGTGGACGGAGAGCTTGTTCCCGCTTCAGACCACAGCCTGTCGCCAGAGGAGACAGAGCAGGTGGCGCGCTCAATCATGGATGACAAGCAGTGGGAAGAGCTGGAGAAGATGGGAGAGCTGGACTTTGCATACTCTTTCCCGGGTTTTTCCCGGGTTCGGGTGAATACCTTTAAGCAGAGGGGGACTTATGGCATTGCGCTTCGGATTCTCTCCGTGGAGGTTCCGGCTCCCGAGCAGCTTGGGCTGCCAAGGGCGGTGGTGGATCTGACCCGCAAAAAGAGGGGACTGGTACTGGTCACGGGAGCTACCGGAAGCGGAAAGTCCACCACACTGGCATCATTGATCAATATTATCTCCGAGAATTACGCGAAGAATATCATCACTCTGGAGGATCCGATCGAGTATCTTCACAAGCATAAGCGCTCGATTGTAAACCAGAGGGAGGTTGGACTTGATACACAAAGCTATGCCAATGCCCTGCGTGCGGCACTCCGGCAGGATCCGGATGTGATTCTTGTGGGAGAGATGCGTGACCTGGATACGATTTCTATCGCGATTACAGCGGCGGAGACCGGACATCTCGTGTTCTCCACCCTGCATACAAACAGTACGGCGGACGCTATTGACCGTATGATTGATGTTTTCCCGCCCCACCAGCAGCAGCAGATCCGCGTGCAGCTTGCCTCGGTGATCGAGGGAGTGGTTGCCCAGCAGCTTCTTCCCAAGGTAGACGGCGGCCGGATTGCTGCCTTTGAGGTGCTTCTCGCCAATCCTGCAATCCGCAACCTGATTCGTGAGGGCAAAGCATTTCAGATTCCTTCCGTGCTCCAGACGGGCAAGAAGGAGGGGATGCAGACCATGGACGATACCATCTATAAAATTCTGATGCAGAATATAATTACAAGGGATACGGCGATTCAGTTTGCGCTGGATCAAAATACAATGATTTCAAAGACTTCGATGTTTTATTGATTGACAGACAGAGGGAGATATCGTGCCGGAGTTTACTTACAAGGCCATAGACAGGTTTGGCAAGGAGAAAAAAGGAAATATTACGATTGATTCGCTGGAGGCGGCATACGAGAGCCTGCGGTCGGATGGAATGACACCTATGGAGGTGAATCCAGCCTCCATTCTTACGAGAGAGGTTTCCATCAGTATCGGAGGGGCAGTGAAACCCCGGGATCTTTCCGTGTTCTGCAGACAGTTCATCAGTATGATCGATGCGGGAGTCACGATTATAGATTCCCTGGCCATGCTCGAGGAGCAGACAGAGAACAAGACGATGGCATCCGCTATCGGCGGCGTAAAAATGGAGATTGGCAAGGGCGAGACACTGGCGAATGCGCTGGCACTCTATCCGAAGGTGTTTCCGGACATTATGGTGAAGATGGTGAATGCGGGAGAGGCCTCCGGTAAGCTGGATGTGGCGTTTGACCGTATGGCGACCCATTTCGAGAAGAGCGCAAAGCTGAAAGCCATTATGAAAAAAGCTGCCGTTTATCCGATTATGGTAGGACTGGTGGCAGTGATTGTCGTGGTTGTGATGCTGGCCTTTGTTATTCCCAAGTACACGGAAATGTTTGAGACTATGGATTTTGAGCTCCCGGCACTCACCATCGCGGTGGTGAAGGCCAGTGATTTTGTGATGCAGCGGTGGTATATCCTGATTGCCATTGTGCTTGCGGTGGTATTTGGCATTAAAGCCTTTAAAAAGACTCCCACCGGACAGCTCTTGTTTGCCAAGCTCAGTAAAAATGCTCCTATTTTTGGAAAACTGACGGTAAAGACGGCAGCGTCGAACTTTTCCCGCACCCTGAGTACCTTAATCTACTCCGGCCTTCCCATGGTGGAAGCGCTGGCGATTACAGCGGGGACGATGTCGAATTTCCTATATAGAGAAAAACTCGAGCAGACGAGGGATGAAGTTATCCGTGGCGTGCCGCTCTCGGAGCCTTTGCTTCGGGACAATCTTTTTCCTCCGATGGTGGGGCATATGGCAAAAATCGGTGAGGAGACCGGAGATCTGGAAGGAATGCTCAATAAGCTCGCGGACTATTACGACGAAGAGGTGGAGATGGCCACCCAGACAGTTCTCGCCGCGATGGAGCCCATGATTATTCTGGTGCTGGCAGGGGCGGTAATATTGCTACTCGGTGCAGTCATGGCTCCGATGCTCGCAATGTACAACCAGATGGATAATCTGTAGAAATGAGAGAGGTTATGGCAGGAAAAAGGGAAAATAATAAGGGCTTTTCGCTGGTAGAGTTAATCGTAGTGATTACCATTATGGCAGTGCTGATGGTGGTGCTGGCGCCGGCGATGCTCCGCTATGTGGAAAAGACGAGAGTGCAGAAGGACGAGTCCGCAGTCTCGGAGGTCGTGAGAACGATTGAGCTGGCGTTGACAGACGATAAACTGTATACCGAGGCGGGAGGCGATACCATTACCGTGACAGTTGCGGACAATACAAATATTACGGTAGCATGTGCGGGCGGTCATTCAGCCCCCGCGGCGGCCGGAAACCTTGAGACGGATATCCGCGCGACAGTGGGGGATAAGATAGCCTTTAGTTCCCAGCAGTACAGAGGTAAGACCTTTACCATAGTTTTTGAGTATAGCAGTACGAGGGGTGCATACATTGTGAGACCCAACGCGTCCGATCCCGACCTCAACTGGACAGTCACCTGACAAGGAAGTGTGATATGGCGGTAGCAACATTTTCGGGAGGAAGGAAAATGATTTAGGTATTCTGGCCAATCATGTGATATACTATATGATAGAGGCGCAGGCGTCGCCGAATCCCAATATACCGTACCGCCTGCTGGAATATATCACGGCAGGCCTGCGGGGACTGATCGAGTCGGAGGATATGCTCTATAGAAACAAAATGGTAGTTTTGAGAAATACCGGGACGAAGAGCTGTTCTGGTATGCCCTGACAGCCAACAGCCTGACCTATATCCTGCAGGCGGAGCATGACAGCACATATAAGAGACCCGGTGGTCTGGAGACAGCGGCAGATGTAT
Organism: Blautia sp.; assembly: GCA_023663685.1. GTDB lineage: Bacteria > Bacillota > Clostridia > Lachnospirales > Lachnospiraceae > Roseburia. Next base: position 651,289 of record JAMPHB010000001.1, on the reverse strand, counting down.
GCAGGCTCTTAAAAGAGAGGGGGATTTTCCGGGAGCTGTTTGAGAAAAAGGAGGTGTGCGATATGACGGTGGCAACATTTTCGAGGGAGGAAATGTTTAGATATGCAGGAATAGAAGAAGGCTTGGAAAGAGGGAAACATCTAACGAAAAGAATATTTAAGCTGGAACAGCAGGGCTGTGACATAGACACCATAGCCGAAGAGGTAGGGATCAGCCGTGAAGAGGTCATAGAGATATTGCGATAGAAGTCATAGAAATTTTGCAATAGACGACATATGACTATACATGACGATAGATTTTGTGTATAATTGAATTAAAGTTTCTGCTTGTAGGGAGCGGGAATTTTAAGATAAATACAATCAAAGTTCAAAGAAAAGGAGAAAAAGGTATGAAAAAGGAAGTAACAGAAACAAAGAAGCGCAACAACAAAGGTTTCTCGCTTGTCGAGCTGATCGTAGTTATCGCCATCATGGCAGTGCTGATGGTAGTGCTGGCTCCGGCAATGCTCCGTTATGTGGAGAAGTCAAGAGTACAGAAAGATGAGTCTGCGGCGGCAGAGGTTGCACATGCAGTTGAGCTCGCACTGGCGCAGGAGGACATCTATGTAGAGGCGGGTACTATAGCAACAGGTGCGACCAATTCGTTTACGATAACACTGACTGGCAGTACTGGAGCTATGACATTCCCGGCGTCTGCTACAAAGTTAAAGGCAGATGTAGAGGCTACAGTTGGTTCCACGGTGAAAATGTCTTCCAAGACACATTCAGCCCAGAATTATACGATAACAGTTACATACAATGCTACCAGACAGGCATACGAGGTGGTTGGCGCATGGCCTACACCCACAACGTAATCTTGTGCATTCGAGAATTGTACATACCTCTCCTGCGGGATATTCCCGCAGGAGAGAAATGATAACGGCATAGGAGACCCTACAGGAATATGCCTAAGAACTGTTTTGGAAAGGATTTATCATGCAACCAGCATTCATTATTATACTGATAGCCGCATTTTGCTACGGTCTGATTATCGGCAGCTTTCTGAATGTGTGCATCCTGCGTATACCGGAAGGGAAAACAATAGTTACCGAGAGATCCCACTGTATGAAATGCGGCTACCAGTTGAGCTGGTATGACATGATACCGGTCGCAAGCTACCTTGCGCTTCGCGGAAGATGCCGCAAGTGCAGGACCAAAATTTCCGCTCAGTACCCTCTGATCGAGGGGGCGAACGGAATTCTGTATGTCATAGTCTTTCTGGTCTGTGGCATGACGTGGACAAGCGTTATTTATTGTCTGCTCGGGTCTGCGCTCATTGTGCTGACCGTAATTGATTTTAGAACCTATGAGATTCCTTTTGGAATCAATCTGTTTATACTGTTGCTGGGACTGATACATATGGCGCTGGAGAAGAGCTGGCCCGATTATGTGATCGGTCTTTTGGCAGTCAGTTTACCCTTAGAGGCAATCCTGCTGATTAGCGGGGGAAGGGCCATTGGCGGCGGTGACGTCCGTCTTATGGCGGCGGCCGGGCTTCTGCTCGGCTGGAGAAAAATCCTTCTGGCGTTTCTGATCGGCTGCGTGGCGGGCTCCGTCATACATCTGATCCGCATGAAGGTGTCAGACGCTGAGCATGTGCTGGCATTAGGCCCCTATCTGTCTCTTGGCATTATGCTTTCCGCCCTTTGGGGCGATGTGTGGATACAGACGTATCTGCAGTGGCTGTTAAATTAGAAAATAATGAGTACTATTTCATATAGATATAACATAAACAGAGGATTGGAGAAAACATGGCGGCAAAAGTACTGAGTATCGAGGTGGGAGAGAGCAGCACCAAAGTAATCGAGATGGATCAGGGGACGAAGACCCCGAAGATTTATAATGCGTTTTCCTTTGAGACGCCCCCGAACACGCTGACAGAAGAGGGCGTCGCGGTGAATGACGCTATGCTCTCGCTGATGCGGCAGGGTCTGAGCCAGAACGGAATCCGTACGAATAAGGCGATATTTACCATCTCCTCCTCGCGTATCGCCAATCGGGATGTTACGATTCCGGTGGTGAAGGATAACAAGATTAAACAGCTTTTGCTTGCAAATTCAAGGGATTACTTTCCTGTGGATCTATCCCAGTATGAGCTGGTGTACAGAATCACGGAGAGACTGAAGGAGGAGAAGCAGATCAAGCTCTCCGTGTACGCGGTTCCAAGATCTCTGATTGTCTCCTACCAGCAGCTTGCAAGAGCATGGAATTTCCAGCTTTTGGGTATGGACTACAGCGGCAACAGTATCTACCAGGCGATGATGCACACGATGGATCAGGCGCTGGCGGTGACGGTCTGTGTGAATGATAAAAGCACTATGCTCACGATCATAAAGGATGGCCGGGTGGAGCTGCAGAGGACGGTCGCCTACGGAATTGACGAGGTGGTGGAGACGGTTCGAAAGAGCAAGGCATTTGAAAGTAAAGCCACCTATCAGCAGGCGCTCGATCTGTTGCGGGAGAAGGTTTGCATCAACCAGCAGTTCCAGCAGGATTCCGACATGGACGACTGGGACGATTATGAGGATCAGGAGATTATGGACGTCCGGGGAAATGCCACCCAGTCCCTGAACATGCTGATTGGCAATGTCGCCCGGATTCTGGATTACTATACTTCCAGAAATCAGGAAGTGAAGCTGGAGGAGATTGAGCTGATCGGCCTTGGCGCGGAGTGTAAGGGACTGGATAAGCTTCTGGCAAATGAGCTGGGAGTGGATGTACAGGTAGCGCGGGATAAGAAGGGAATCAGCATTGCGAGGAGCCTTAGCCGGAACCAGTTCCGGCTGGCGGAGTATATGGTCGCGGTGGGGGCAACTTTTGAGCCTTTCAATTTTGCGATGGAGACGCAGGTCGCGACGAAGGGAAAGACCTCGTCGGGCGGAGATTACTCAGCGCTCATGCTGCTTGCGTTTCTTGTGCTCCTGGGCGCGTCTGCTGCCATGGCGGTGATTCCACTTATGCAGAATATGAGCCTTGAGCAGGATAACGAGAGTATGCGCACGGAGATTTTATCGAAGCAGTCCGTCGTAGAGATCTACAATAACTATCTGGTGCAGAGAAAAACGAATGTCGGCATGGTCGCGGCGGACAGCAATGCTTCGGTTCCCAACGAGGCGTTTCTGGATTTTCTGGAAGAGATGGAAGAGCATATGCCGAAGGATCTGCGCGTGGAAAGCCTGAGTGTTTCGGAGAACATTATGACGATTGCCGCCGTGTGTACCAATAAGCCATCCGTGGCGGAGGCGCTGATGCAGCTTCGAACCTTTGACACGATCTTAGACGTTACCTGCAGCGGCGTATCCGAGGAGGAGAACGATGCGGGGGTAAAGGAGGAGCATTTCGATATCACACTGACTTACAAGCCGCCCGTAAGTGAAGAAGAGAGTGAAGAGACGGCAGACGGAGACGCAGATATGGAGACGACGGAAGCGCAGTAGGAGGTACCGATGGAAAAGAGTGGAAGCTCAAAGAGAATAATGTTAGCGGTTCTGGATGGAGTCGCCCTTCTGGTGTTTATCGTGGTGGTGGCTCTCCTTCGGCCAAGGTTTGAGGAGGAGAGGACGACACTGGAGGCGGAGAATGGCGTGCTGGCAGGCCAGCTTCAGCAGGTGCGCGATCTGGAGGCAAATCTCTCCACCTACACCCAGCAGACAGATATGTTTGAGAAGCAGATTGCGGAGATTATTGACAAATATCCTTCGAACGTCAGGGAGGAGGATGTGGTTCTTTATGCCAGGGATCTGACGGAGGGGGCGGATATTGATGTCACGAGCATTACTATCAATCCGGCGAATCTTTTGTATGCCTTAAACGCTCCGGTGCTCACCGACGGGGGAGTGGCAGTCGCCGACGATACGGCGGCGGATGCTTCCGCCGAGACGGGAGAGGCAGAGACAGCGGCGGCAGCGCCCACGGGCGTGGATCTTGGCATTTTGGACGAGAGCCAGATCGTATGTCCCGATTACAACTTTTTTGTCATGGTAGTCAGCTATGATTTCACATCGGATTACACGGACATGAAGTCTGTGTTTGCGCGTCTGATGTCGAACCGGAACCGGCGCAATGTTGCGGATATGTCCATGACCTACGACACGGAGACGGGGCTGATCGTTGGCAATCTGGGTGTGAATATGTACTATCTGAGCGGTACGGATAAGGTTTACGAGAAGCCGGATGCAGGTACCGTGATCAAGGGCAATGAGAATATTTTTGGCACAGTGCGTTAGCAGTGCGGAAGGGAGCGGGCTATGAAGAAGGAGCGTTCCAAAAAAATAAATAACGGCGGTTTTTCCCTGATTGAGCTTCTGGCGGCAATCACGATTCTGGCGGCGATATTCATTCCGCTTATGCACAGCTTTGTGACGGCGACGCGAACCAACACCAAGGCCAAGAGAACGATGGAGGCCACCACGGTGGGGCAGAACGTGTTCGAGGAGCTAAAGGCCAATACGGTGGCGGATTTTATGACGAATGCGGTGAACAGCGGGCAGACAGATACCGGAAAGCTTGACAGTGAGGGGAATGCAATCTATGCCCGGTGGGGAGAGGTAGACCGGACGGTGAATGGAATCAGCTTTCGCGTGAAAGTGACGCTCGATCCCCAGGATTATACGACCCAGACGCCTCCCGTCGGAGTGGCGTCGCCCGCAGCTACGGATTACAACAGTGCAGGCTGGTCACAGCTGTCGAGTCTCTCAAAGCCGGACAATGCCTTTTTGATTCTGCAGGCGGACGACGCGTCAAAGGCGGCGGATGAGCTGGCGCTGCAGATGCCCGGAACCGCAAAGCAGGATATCTTGGACGGCCTGGAGAGAAGGATTGATCTGAGTATTTCCCACGGTGCTGTCAGCGGCGTGAGCATTGTCAAGGCCAGCGTTACATACACATATAATTCCGTGAGCTTTCTCTCCATGGATCAGCAGGAGATTTATAACAATGGGACAGAGCTCACAAACGAACTAAAAAACCTGTTCATCTGCTTTTATCCAATGTACAACAACAGCGGGAGAACAAGTCCGACGGAGACGATTACCGTGGATAATACTCTGAGCAATTATCCGGTTGGCGTCTATGTGATTCGGCAGGAGTCGAATCCGTCGGCGGTGCAGGAGAGCCGTTACAGTGTGGGGCTGGATATTAAAGAAGCTCCGAGGAATCTGGCAGAAGTAGATGCGGACGGGAATAAAGTCTATGTGACAAAAGTGGCTACCAACCTCGCGTATACGGATAACAATTATACGAACAATGAGCTTCAGCTCACTTATAATGGCGTGAGTTACCTGGCGGGATACCGGCTCTCGGAGGTTTTAGATATATCGGAGGCAGGTTCAGGCGGGCTGGCACGGGTAGATTACGACATTCGGATTTACAAGGCAACCATTGAGATTTATGAACAGAAAGCTGGTGGAGGATATGAGCTTCTCACAACGATGGAAGGAACGAAAATCGAATAACCGGGGATCTTCCCTCGCGCTGGTAATTACCATTATGGCGATCGTCGGGATTCTGGCGGCAGTGCTGTTGTCGGTCTCCCTTGCGACTTTTCGAATGAAGCAGACCTACATGGGCTCCCAGAAGAACTTTTACGATGCGGAGAGCGTGATGGACGATATCAGGGTCGGACTCCAGCAGTATGTGGCGGATGCCGCAGGAGCCGCCTATACATGGACGCTGGAAAATTACAGCAATTCCACCGAGAATCAGCGCAAGAGCAACTACCTGCTTAAGTTTCAGGAGGAGCTTCTAAAACGCATCCAGAATCCGTCTGCCGGACTGTACTCCCAGCAGTACGACATTACAAAGCTGGATTCTCTTGTGTCCCCCGCGGTGAAGAGCGGGGCGAAGAATGCCAGCTCTGTGGATATTCCGATGCTTTCCTCCGCAGACGGCAATTATTCCCTGAATCAGGATGTGGATGCAGGCACTTACACGATTAAAAATCTTCTGGTGCGCTATGTGGACGACCGGGAATACATGACAGAGATTCGGACGGATATTGTGCTTTCCTGCCCAAAGATTGATTTTACCCAGAAGAAAACGGAGGTGCAGGAGCTGAGCACCTATGTGATGGTGGCAAACGACCAGACTGTTGTGAGGGGAGGCAGCATCCATGTGACGGGTAACGCCTACCTCGGCAACAACGGGACGGATTTCTCTGTGGGCGAGGTGGAGTTCTCACCGACGGCGGTAAACGGCGGGGGAAAGCTTGTGACTTCGGGACAGCTCTATGCGAGAAACGGGGCAAAGGTGAATATCAATGTGGGCTACAGTACATGGGCACACGAAATCTATGTAGATTCGGCGAGGGAGCTTTCGGTCAATGGAAGTATCTATCTGAACGACGATCTGGTGATTTCCAATTCCCTCGGAACCGGCGAGGTGAAGGTGAATCTGGGAGGACGGCTCTACGCCTACGGAAATGCTCTCACAGCGGGCAATGCGGACGCCTTTATGATGAATTCGCTTATGATGCAGGATCTCATGGATCATCCGGCGAACTATTCCAGTGCAATACTGATTAACGGGCGCAACGCAACGCTGGATATGAGCGGTCTGGAGGATATGATCATTGCCGGAAATGCCTATGTGGCGGCAGGTGCGGAGGACGTGAGCAACTCGGATGTGCGGATGGGAGAGTCCATCGCGCTTAAGACGAGCCAGCGGGCGTACCTTGTGCCGGCAGGAATGATTGCTCCCTACTGTACGCACGGCGGTATGAATCCTATGAGTGCCGACAGCTACAATGCGCTTCAGGAGGAGATGAGGGATTTGCTGGGCTATGGTTCTACGACGGATATTCAGGAGCTGGATTATCTGCGGAGCAGTGCGAATGCACAGCCCTCGATTCCGACAGAGCTGAGTACGAAGTATCATGTGACGGGCATAAGACGGGCAGTGTATCAGGTCGCGACGCAGAACGGCACTATGAATATGGTATACTTTTTCCTGATTTTTGCAAGCGAGCAGGATGCGATGAAATATGCAGACAGCGAGTTTGCCAAGGAGAAGAATCTAAAGTCCATGCAGGTGCGGGTGGACGAGGATCACTACAGGACGAATATTGTCTACCCCTCCGAGCTGTACACAGAGATGAACGCGGACACGCAGGATCCGATTGCGGATTTCCGCTTTTATTACAATGGAAGTATCTTAGTGCCGAAGAATACACAGCAGACGAAGACAAAGATCGTCAGCGGCCAGTGTACAAGGCTGAATTCACTTCCGGCGCAGACACTGGCATCGCAGGCAAAAAGCTATCAGAATACCTTTGCGGCGCTAAGCCACTATCTGGTGTCAGATTATTCCCAGCTGGATGCGACCCAGCGGCAGTCGGAGATTTACGACAATTTAATCTACCCGATGGCAGGATTTACCGGGACGGAGGGCGTGACAAAAAATATTGCGCCAGGCTCTAAAAAGGTATTCAGCACCGGTACGGCAGGAATTGCGCCGGACTCACAGATGTGCGCGCTGGTAGTCAATGGAAATTACACCTTAACGGGAACAGGGACGGATGCCTATGAGACGGTGGGCTCAGACACGCTTCCCGTGCATCTTTTGATTGCTTCCGGCGATGTGACCGTTGACTGTAATTTTCAGGGACTCATCATCGCGGGCGGGAAGGTAACTTTTTCAAGTAAGGCGTTAAACGTTTCCGCGGACAGCAACATGGTTCAGCAGGCACTCCGCATTCCAAACGCGGATGGCGTCTGTGCGGTGGACTATCTGATCAACGGGCAGAGTTATCTGATCGACACGACCGGAACCGGACAGAATACCTATGGACAGATCAACTATTCCGATTATGTGACCTACAGTAACTGGACGAAGCAATAGGCGGGTGATGGATTTGAAAAAGAACGCAGGCTTTTCTTTAATTGAACTGGTCGTTGTGATTGCAATCATGGCGCTTCTGACGACGGGAGTTGTCAACATCGTGCTCTCCCAGTCGGACTGGTATTGCCGCAAGGCGGCAGACGAGCTCAGCACGGCTCTCTCTGAGACAAGGACGCAGGCGCTCGCAAAGGCCAACGCATGGATGGAACTGAAATATGACAGTACGAACGGTTATGTCATTTCCACATCCTACAGTAAGGATGTGGTGCTGGGCGACCACTTTGATATTACATTTGAGTCAAAGCCGTCAGGATCGACAACGGGAACGGACTATGATGTGACGGCGACGCCGCTGATCATAAGCTATAACAGGGGAAGCGGGGCGTTCACATACCGGATCAGCTCAGTTACCGTCGGTACCTATGACGACGGCTCCAGAAGCGCGGTTTACAATTATGTGTCCGGCAATGAGTACTGTACAAAGATTACGGTCTCCAACGGGAAATCGACATATGAGCTGACACTGTACCCGGAGACCGGAAAGCATGATAAACAAAAGCTGTAGGTTTGGCTGTTTATGGTGGGAGTGATAAGAATGAGGAAAAGCAGACAAAGAAAACATATGGGCTTTACGCTGGTGGAGCTTCTGGTGTCCATCACAATTCTTGCGGTTGTTCTCGCTATTGGCATGGGCTTTGTCGTCCGCGCGGTGGGAATCTATAACCGTGGAAGCAGGGAGTCGAGCCTGCAGAATGAGGCGCAGCTTACGATGACACGGCTCCAGTCGCTGATTGTGAATGCGAGTCATGGATGCAGCGTTACAGACCCGGCGGGAGGGCTTCCCGGGGGAGGAGGGGCTCCCTCGACGCTCACCGGAAAGGATCTCTTTGTCTATAACCGTAAGGAGATTGGCGGAGGAAGCTATGTGCAGGGGCAGTATGACATTGTCCATATCTACCAGGAGGGAAGCCGGCTTCTCTACTGTCACAGAACCTATAGCCTTGACGCTTCCGGTACATCCTCACTGACCGCAGATAAGGTGAATCCGGAGATACTTTCAGAGTTCATCAAGGATTTCAATGTAGATCTGACCAATTTAATCGACAAAAATGCCGTGGATATTCAGGTAGATTTTGAGAATATGGACAAGAGCTATACCACAGGCAATACCTTTCTTCTCCGTAATGGGGTGGTGAAGAAGGCGGACGGCAGTGCGGATGATTACTTTAGGCAGGATGCGGAGGCAGACCGCCAGCAGTCGATTACGGCAATCTCCATCACGCCCGCGGATGTCTATGTGTGGCAGGGCACATCCCTGCCGAATCCTTTCAGCATATCCGCTACGGTGGACGGTCAGACGAAAACAGGCGCGCAGGTCATCTGGAATGTCAAGTCGCCGGAGGGTGTGGATGCGTCTATCGGCCGCACTTCCGGGCTCATTAAGGTGGGAGATAATGTGACCGGAGACATAACGGTGGAGGCCACGTCCTTAAGCAGCATCAATGCGGCGATGGGAGATACCACCAAGTATGTCTCCGCTACCGCGACCGTACATATCAAGTCCTTTGACGGCGGTGCGACGCTGACCCAGCCGCAGCCCCAGTCCGAGGACAATCACAAGATTTATGAGGCTGTTTTTGCGGCCAACGGCAACAATCTGGAAAAGGATGTGGATATGGCGGGAATGCCATTTGTGGCGGCGGGAAGCACCGTCACGGCAACCTTTGAGAAGCTCCCGGAGGAGAGCGGGCCTACAAGCCTGCGCTGGAGGGTGAAAGTGCGCCGTCCGGCCGACTATGTGAATAAGTCTTATACGCTTGTGGTGGGATATACTCTGAACGGAAAAGTACAGACTGCGCAGGTGGACAATATTATCTTTACGCCCTCAATCGTGGAGGAGGGCGCGGAAATCACGGCTGTGCGTCTTATGGATACGACGGACAATATTGTTTACGACGCCACGGGATCTACCCAGACCCGCGCGAACCGGGGGGGTACTAAAAACTTGGAGATGCAGGTTATGTACAAGGGCGGCGCAAGCTGGGTTCCCATGGAGGCGGCAGAGTGGGGCATTACGGCTGACAATCCGAGCATAGTGGTATCGGAGGGCGTAAGCGGCTATGAGCTAAAGCTCGGGGTGAAGGATTATACTAAGAAGGTTTCAGTCAATCTGACCACCTTCTACACGGATACAACGGGAAAAAGCCAGCCGGGGCCCGGAGTGATACTTTCCTTTGAGCCGGTAAGGTTAAGGCTTGCCAGTGTGACCGGAAGCCAGACGCGCTTCCCGGTGACGAGGGGAGAGACGGATACCATGTCCTTTGTCATAGAAAATCTGGATGGGGGCACGCTCTGTCTGGCGGACGGCGACGCAGGCAGCCGTTCCAGCATATACCTTGCAATCAGCGGGGCGGAGGCATCTGTAACGGTTGCCTCGGGACAGACACAGTCCAAGACCTTCCACTTTGGTGTGCGCACGTCAGATGGGAATGTGCTGGATGGAATTTCCTGCGACCTGACCTTTGTGCCGGGGGAGGCGAACGTGTTCACAGATGCAAATGGAAACCGGACGAATCTGTTCCTTCCGAGGGCAACGGATCTGACGAGTTACAGCAGCCAGCTTTCTACGCCGTCGGGAAGTGAGACAGCCGTGCTCTTTACCGTGAGCGGCAAACAGATCGTCTATGGAACAAAAAACAGTAAATATCATGTTGTGTACGACGGAAAGGGCTATACCTACAATTCTACATGGCGGGGCTGGATGCCGGATTAGGAAAGAATTATCCAGGAAGCAGGAAGAGGTGTGAGGAATGAAGCGCAGGAATATTAAAATCATATCAATTGTACTGTGTATTTGTCTGCTGGGAGGGCTTCTGTATCAGAGCGGAGCCTTTGAGGCGCTGGGTACGGCGCTGAATATCGGGACGACACAGCCTTCGGAGCTAAAGCCTAAGACGGACAAAAACGCAGAGCTTGGCACAGAGGGCAATCCCTTTACGGTCTTAGAGATTGTTCCCAGCCATGAGGAAGCGCAGTTTGGGTATTTTATTCCGGGCTGTGAGCCGGTGGATATGGAGCTGGCCAAATATACCGAGGCGGCAAAGGGAGATTTTCAGTCTGCCCTGGGCAGTGTCTATGATATCTCGGATAAGAAGCAGTATGCCTTTTATGACCAGATTCCGGTGAATTCTGTCCTCACAATCAACACATGGGATAACCGGTTTAAGACCAGGAATGATCTGAATTATACCGACAAGTGGACAAATTACGGACAGTGGCGGACAGAATACAATAACGATTACAGCCAGAAGGGCTACTATGTGCAGGAGGAAGGCGGCGGCTTTCAGAAGAACGGAGAGAACTACAGCTATGTGGGCGAGGGAGCGGGCGAATACCGCTGGGTAGCTTCGGAGGACGGCAATTTTGTGCGCAAGCCCAACGGGGATCTCTTTGCCTACAGCTATATCGAGTATAAGCACAAGGACGAGTTCATACAGAGAACCTTTAACGGGGCAAAGTCTACGAGCTTCCAGTCGCAGGTCATTACCATGACGCCGTCGGAGCTGGAATCAAACCTGAATCTGATTGATGATGCAGATTTAATCTACATTCATCCGGGCTCGGGAAACTATAGCGGAATTGCGAATATCTATTACCAGCTGAATAAAAACGGCGATACGACGGAATATACAGAGGACGGAAACGGCAATAAGACCTTCAAAATTCCGAAAGACGGCCCCTCCTTCTGGGATCCGGGGAATGACCTGACCTACAATGAGGTCATACAGATTACGAAAAGAATGGCGTCCGACAAACCGGCGGCGCTGATGCTTGACAAGGCGAATATGTTTGCGGGCAATAATGACCGGAAGGAGTACAATTGCCACAAGCTTTTGTATATGGTGCTGATGTATAAGCCCCAGACCTTCTGGAATTATTTCGGTGCATATCTGCAGCCTTATACCGGCGCGGACGGTACGACGAAGGTGGAGTACACGAAGGGGGGAAAGGAAGGAGCCTATCCCACCTCGCGCTTCTGGGGAATTTCGGAGTCGTGCGATCCGTGGACTTATAAGGGTTCGACCTACACGAATACCACGACGCCCTTCCTGTTCCACCCGGAGACGGGCGCCTGCCTGATTGATGACGTCCGCTATTACAATATCGGCGGCGGCGGAAACGACGTGTTTGACAAGATTTTTACCTATCAGGGCGATCAGGCGACGCTCCAGCAGCTTTTAACCGGGGGCAATATCACAGAGAGCGGAATGGATAAAGACGGCCTATGGACGAACAATTCCACTGTTGACGCCTTTGTGGACAGGGATGGGAACAGTATGTCCTTCCTTGATGCGATTGAATTTATTCTGGAGCAGCCCTCCTACACGCCGAAGCTCAGAATTCTGGAGGTGCAGCCCTGCGACCAGTATATTTACGGCTCGGATGGCTGGAAAGACTATTATCAGGCACTGTTTCCGTGGTATCACCCCAAGTCCAGCAAAAATAACAGCTGGCTGGAAGATTCCAGTCTGATTGAGGTCACGACGATGCCGACGTGGGAGTTTATCGGAAGCACGGGGCGCTACGACTATGGGGAGCTGGACGATACGGGGAATCTTGTGCGCCTGACGACCGAGAGCTCGGACGATCTGACTGCGAAGTATGATATGATCATTTTTGGCTCGAAACAGGATGAGTCGAACGGAAAGACCGGTTACAATAAATATTCCTATGGCGTGGATCTTGGGCGGCTGGTGTATACGTCGATTGGCGGAACGCTGACAGACAATCCGAACAGACAGATTGAGGGAATTCGTCTGTCCACGAATCTGGATATGCGCTATGCGGGCAACGATATTACGCTAAAGAAGCTCTTGGAGTGTGAGGATTTCCTGCGGGCAGGCAAGCCGATCGTAGTGGACGAGGGGCTCTATGCAGGAAATCAGGTGGATACATCGAAGGTAGACCGCGACTCGAAGATTTACGACCTTTTGACCTACAGCGGAATAGGGCATGAAAATCTGTTTGTGCATGACAGCATCGAGAGTGCAAAAATGAAGTCGCTGATTTCCCAGAATGTCTGCCGCCTCGAGTTCTATGAGGAGGGATATCCGATTGAGTACACCTACTCGGAGGTCGATAAGAATTACGGCGGAGGAATGGCGAGAGGTGTCATCAATCACGAGGTTTACCATGCCAAGGAGAGCGATAATACGGCGGTACTTGAGTACCACTTCTATATCTATGGAAATGCGGCGGACACCTACAATGTCTATCTGAATCTGGATCTGGACGGCGATGGTGTGTACTCGGGCTCTCTGAAGCAACTCAACGAGGTCTATAATATGAACGATGCGGAGCCGGAAAGCCCGCACACGGTTGACACCTCAGAGCCGGCGCTCGGGATGAATATTTACGATGCGAACCGTAATCTGTTGGGGACGACGGATCCCAAAAATCCGTCGGGCAGCTTTGCGCTGCAGGCAAACACGGAGTACTATGCGACGCGCGTGATTCCTTCTTCCCAGCAGGGCATCATACCGTGGAAGCTCGAGGTGCAGTCGCGCACAAACAGTTATCTGCGCTCTAGTGCCATCGACTACACAGCGGTATTTAACAGCGAGAAGGATGGCATCTTAGTCCTGCAGATGAATCTGTCGAAGGATATGAAGACAGACCGGGTCGGAACCTCCTTCACGAAGGATCGTATTGTTGTGAAGAACGGGGAGAGCTATTCGGCCTTTGATACGAGACGCATTGCGTATGATAAAGATGGAGCGCCGGAGACTACCGCCAGCCTGGACAATGCCACGGCGAAAAAGTTCAGAACCTATCTGGATCCTGTGAATGAGTTTGACGTGACCATTCAGTTTCTGTACAACAGCGACTGGCGCAAACTGTTTAATACGAATGAACCTTACGAGGTGAAGCTGGCCAACTGGGAGGCGTTTTTGACGAATTACGACATGCTGGTGTTTGGTTTTATCGACAGTTGTGAGTTTACAGAGAATCAGGTATTCGCGGAAGGGCTTAAGGATTACATCGCGCAGGGAAAGTCGGTTATTTTCAGCCACGATACGGTCTACGGTTCCGATGCCTATTATACCGGGCACAGTTATCTGTATAATAATTATACCTCATGGCTTCGGACAATGGCGGGACAGCGCCGCTCCTACTACAATAAGCAGAGTGACGGGACTTACGAGAAATCCTACACAGATGTGAAGTCGAACGGCACGACAGTGACCTTTGCCTCCCAGAGTAACCTCAATAATGGAAGTTACAGGCAGTATTTTAAGCAGTTGTCGCAGGATGTGGACGGGGACACCGTATATTCCCGTTTTTGGGGGACGTATGTAAATGACTGGGCGGATAATAGTAACTTCCTGTATCTGCGCACTCTGGTGAATTACACGAACTATAAGACAGACCGTGTGACTAAGGATAACTGGCTCAATCGAAACGGCTGGACAAACGGTGCGGTGACCAGTTATGTCAAGATGACGAACAACGGGCAGATTACTACTTACCCGTACCATATCAATGATACGATTGAGGTGCTGACCTCCCATCTGCAGTATTACCAGCTCGATCTCGAGTATCTGGAGGAGGGAGACGTCAATGTATGGTTTAATCTCTCGGATACGAAGGACGACCAGGTACGGGCATACTTAAAGGAGAGCGGAAAAGGGAATGGAAAAAATACCTCCACCAATCTGTATTCTGCAAGGGATCAGGATTGCCGCAACAGCTTCTTTATTTATAACAAGGGAAATATTACCTACACGGGAAGCGGGCATACGACGGGAACAGTCATGCCGGACGATGAGGTCAAGCTGTTTGTCAATACCATGATCGCGGCCTACCGTCAGCCGGAGTCGCAGCCTTATGCGGCAATCGACAATGCGGATACGACGGCTGTGAGCGGAACCAGTGTGCTTTATCTGGATTACGACGGCTATCAGTATCAGAGTACTCCGGATCCGGATGATGAGAATGCCCCGGCGCTGCCCGGCCCGGTGAAGAACGGACTGGACAGCCGTGTGGTTACTATCAATGGAAGAGTGATGGTGGGGATTGAGTTTTCTATCCACGATAAAGGCGGCACGAATCAGTTGACAAATAAAAAGTGCTATATGCGTCTCTACCACGACGGGACGGCCATTGATGAGAACAATGTCATTGTCCGAAAGCTGGAGAAGGATGCCGAGGGCAACTCTGTCATCGGGGATATCATTCCTCTCGAGGGCAAGGAGACTCTGCAGCCCTATTATTCAGTGGACGCGGACGATACGGATGCGGGCGTGCGCTACATTATGTATGTGCCCTATGAGGACGTTACAGACGGGGACGGAATCTCGGATTACTCCATCGGAACCTATGCGACCTACACGAAGAGCAAGCGCTTCGTAACGACCTCTACCAAGACAACAAATGCGGAGGTTATGCTTTTACCTCTCTTTAATCTGAATTAAACAGACATCGGAGTCCGGCAATTCTGCCGGACTCTTTGTATGGCAAGGAGGACAACATGAGTAAGATCTTAAAAAACATGCTTCCCTACTGGCGATGGGTTCTGCTGATTTTCGCCTTTTTGATCGTGCAGGCCTTCTGTGACCTGTCGCTGCCGCAGTACACCTCTGATATCATAGACGTGGGGATTATGAACAGCGGGGTGGAGCATATTCTTCCAGAGCGTATGACAGAGGAGGATTACCGGGAGGCACAGCTTTTTATGACAGATGCGGAGAAGGAGAGCTTTGCGGCCTGCTATAAGCCCGGTGAAACGGATACGGACAGAGGAGCTTATATTCTGGATTGTGACAGGGGGATGCTTAAGCAGCTGGACGAAGAGCTTTTAATTCCAATCGTGATGGTCTATCAGATGACGCAGATGGAGGAGGCCAGTGTGGATTTGTCTTCCTACGGAGGCGGGACTTTGGATCAGACGATGCTTCTCGCCATGCGGGAGTCTCTGTCAGAGCAGATAGAAGCCATCGGCGCCTCCTCTTTAAAATCCATGGGCACGGCCTACGCGATTGCGGCGGACCGGGCGGCGGGACTGGATGTGGAGAGAGTGCAGATTGCTTATCTGTGGACGACCGGGGCGAAAATGCTGGGTTTTACGCTGCTCATGGTGCTGGCGGCTGTAGTGGTGGGCTATGCCGCCTCTCTGGTGGGTGCGGCGGTGGGCCGGGATCTCAGGGAGAAAACTTTTCAGAATGTAGTGCGCTACTCGAACGCAGAGATGGACAGGTTTTCGACGGCCTCCCTGATTACGAGGAGTACGAACGATGTTCAGCAGATTCAGATGGTGACGGCAGTATTTCTGCGCATGATTCTCTACGCGCCCATCGTCGGAGTCGGCGGTATCATCAAGGTGGCTCAGACGCGGGCGGGCATGGAGTGGGTGATCGTGCTGGCGGTGCTCCTGATTCTCGGCTTCGTGGGCGTGCTGGTCTCCATCACTATGCCAAAGTTTAAGATTATGCAGAATCTGGTAGATAAGCTGAATCTGGTCTCCCGGGAAATTTTGACGGGACTTAGCGTCATTCGGGCATTTGGCAGGGAAAAGCGGGAGGAAGAGCGTTTTGAGGAGGCGAACCGGAGCCTGACGAAGACCCAGCTTTTCACAAACCGGGTGATGACCTTTATGATGCCGGGAATGATGATGATTATGTATTGTATTACATTGCTCATAGTATGGGTGGCGGCGCAGAGGATTGACGCGGGCTGTATGCAGGTGGGGGCAATGACCGCTTTTATCACCTATACGATGACGATTGTGATGGCATTCCTTATGCTCACGGCCATGTCGATCATGCTGCCGAGGGCAGGCGTAGCGGCGGAGCGGATCGACGAGGTGATTCGGACAGAGAGCTCGATCACAGAGAGCGAAAATCCAAAGACTCTGGGCGCGTGCCGGGGAATTGTGGAGTTTTCCCATGTGACCTTCCGTTATCCCGGCGCCGGGGAAGATGTGCTGCACGACATCAGTTTTGTGGCGGAGCCGGGAAAAACCACCGCAATCATTGGAAGTACCGGCTGCGGCAAATCCACGCTGGTGAATCTTCTGCCGCGCTTTTATGATGTGACGGCCGGACGCATCACGGTGGATGGAATAGATATTAAGGAGCTTTCCCTGCACGAGCTGCGGGAGAGTATTGGCTTTGTCCCGCAGAAGGGAATTTTATTCTCAGGAACGATTGCCTCTAATTTAAGATTTGGCGCGGAGAATGCAGAGGATGCGCAGATTCAGCGAGCCGCAGAAATTGCGCAGGCAACAGAGTTCATTGCGGAGAAAGAGGACAAATTTGACAGCCACATTGCGCAGGGCGGCAGCAATGTGTCGGGAGGGCAGAAGCAGAGGCTTGCCATTGCACGGGCGATTGCCAAAAATCCGGGAATCTATGTCTTTGACGACAGCTTTTCCGCCCTTGATATGAAAACGGACGCGAAACTCAGGCAGGCACTTTTTGAGGAGACAGGCGATGCGACGGTAATCATTGTGGCACAGCGCATCAGCACGATTTTGCAGGCCGATCAGATTCTTGTGCTGGACGACGGAGAGCTTGTGGGAAAGGGAAGGCACGGGGAGCTGCTGGCAGGCTGTGAGGTCTACAGACAGATCGCGACAAGCCAGCTCTCCGCAGAAGAGCTGGGAATCGCAGAAGGAAGGGAGGCGTAAGCGTGGCGGAGAAACCGAAGAATTTTAAAGGCTCATTAAAGAAACTGGTGAGATATCTGGGGCACTACTGGGTCGCAATCGTTGTGGTGATGATTACAGCGGCAGTCTCCACGATTTTTTCTGTGCTTGGCCCTAAGGTGATGGGGCGTGCGACCACGGCGCTGGCGGAGGGACTGATGAAGAAGCTTGCGGGGACGGGAGGCATTGACTTTTCCTATCTGGCAAAGGTGCTTCTTTTTACGCTGGGACTCTATCTGTGCAGTGCGCTCTTCTCCTTTGTGCAGGGCATGATAATGACGGGTATCACTCAAAAAACCTGCTACCGGCTGCGGGGGGACATTTCCAGAAAAATCAACCGTATGCCTATGAAGTATTTTGAGAGTAAAACCTACGGGGAAGTGCTTTCGAGGATCACGAACGATGTGGATACGCTGGGGCAGAGCATAAGCCAGAGCATCACGCAGATTATCACAAGCATTGCGACGCTGGTGGGAACGCTGATTATGATGCTGTCAATCTCGGGACTTATGACACTGATCTCCCTCGTGATACTTCCCATTTCCGTGATGCTGATCTCGCTGGTGATTCGCCATTCACAGAAATATTTCCGTCAGCAGCAGGAATATCTGGGGCACATCAACGGGCAGGTGGAGGAAGTATACAGCGGCCATCTGGTGGTACAGGCATACAATAAGGAGGAGGATACGATCGACTCCTTTCAAAAGACCAATCAGATTCTGTATGATTCTGCGAGAAAATCCCAGTTTCTGTCCGGTCTGATGCAGCCCATCATGCAGTTTGTAGGGAATCTTGGGTATGTCGGCGTGGCGATTTCCGGCGCCATCCTTGCGGTTCGAAAAGTGATAACGATTGGTGAAATCCAGGCGTTTATTCAGTATGTGAAGAATTTCACCCAGCCCATCATGCAGATCGCGCAGGTGGCAAACCAGTTACAGCTCATGGCGGCAGCGGCAGAGCGTGTCTTTGAGTTTTTAGATGAAGAAGAGGAAGAGGTGACCGTTTTAAATCCGGTACATCTTTCGCAGATTGAAGGGCGGGTGGAGTTTTCGCATGTAAGCTTTGGATATGATAAAGCGCAGATTATTGTGAAGGATTTTTCGGCAAGCGTCTCACCGGGGCAGAAGATTGCGATTGTCGGCCCGACCGGGGCGGGCAAGACCACGATGGTAAAGCTTTTGATGCGCTTTTACGATGTGAATTCCGGCTCCATACAGGTAGATGGGCACGATATACGGGATTTTAACCGCACAGATCTGCGGGAGGCCTTCGGGATGGTGCTTCAGGATACATGGCTGTTCCACGGAACGATTATGGAAAATATCCGCTACGGGCGGCTTGACGCATCCGACGAGGAGGTGATCGCGGCGGCGCGGGCGGCTCATGCCCACCACTTTATCCAGACTCTTCCCGGGGGCTATCAGATGGAGTTAAACGAGGATGCCAGCAATGTATCGCAGGGGCAGAAACAGCTTCTGACGATTGCCCGGGCAATCTTAGCGGACAATCCGATACTGATTCTGGACGAGGCAACCTCCTCCGTCGATACCCGCACGGAAATCCGGATTCAAAAGGCGCTGGACAATCTGACGCGCGGCCGCACAAGCTTCATCATTGCCCACAGACTCTCCACGATCCGCGATGCAGATTTGATTCTTGTCATGCGGGACGGCGATATCGTGGAGCAGGGAAACCATGAGGAGCTTTTGGAGAAAAATGGGTTTTATGCGGATTTGTATAACAGCCAGTTCCAGAATGCGGGATAATTTGCAGAAGTTTTGGATTTTTGTGTTTCTCCATTGTGAAAAATGCATGAATGTGATAAAATAATACTAAATAATTTGGAAAAATTGCTAAAAGAAAAGGAGGAAAAGCGCGCCGGACAAGCAATTTCAGCGTTTGTCGAAAAAAGTAAATTAAGATAGAATTATGTATAAATGGCTCATAATTGAACTATTTGAAGTTTAAAAGTGATTGAATTTTTCTAATAATCGCCTAGAATTGGACGATGCCTCTGTGTTATCATCAGTTTAATGATATCGACGATATTTTACAAAATTTTTTGGGTCATAAGTTTATATTATACTTTGACTTAATTTGACAGTTGGAGGCTGATTATGGGAAAATTGAATGTCGCAATTGCAGATGATAACGAGCTTATGCTGGAGATGCTGGGTGCAATCGTATCCAGCGACGAAGAGCTTCAGGTGATTGGAACTGCAAAGGATGGAGAAGAAGCGTACCTGATGATTAAGGAGAAGGAGCCGGACGTGGTGCTTTTGGATATTGTGATGCCAAAGCTCGATGGTCTGGGCGTGCTGGACCGTATCCGTGCAGATACTACAGTCAAGAAGCAGCCATCTATTTTGATGGTCAGTGCGATCGGCAATGAGCGGATCACAGACGATGCTTTTTCCAGAGGAGCGGATTATTATATTATGAAGCCCTTTGACTCCAAATCTATTTTGGAGCACATTAAGAAGACGAGGGCGGATCATCCGGTGCGCGAGGCGCACTGGGTAAGCAGCTTTGAGCGGACAGAGGCAAGGGATGCGCAGACCCTGGAGGAGGACGTGACGGAGATTATCCACGAGGTGGGAGTTCCGGCGCATATTAAGGGATACCAGTATCTGCGTGAGGCGATCATTATGTCTGTGGGGAATATGGACATGCTCAATTCCATCACAAAGATTCTCTATCCGGGGATTGCGAAAAAGTTTGACACTACGCCCAGCCGCGTCGAGAGGGCAATCCGCCATGCGATTGAGGTGGCGTGGAGCAGAGGCAAGATGGATACCTTGGATGAGCTGTTTGGCTACACGATCAGTAACGGGAAGGGTAAGCCGACGAATTCGGAGTTTATCGCCCTGATTACCGATAAAATACGTTTGCAGATGAAAAGTAAATAGAGGGGAGGCTTGTCCTCCCTGACACTGGGAGGTGCAATATGAAGAAAATATTGTTTGCTGCATCAGAGGCTGTGCCGTATGTAAAAACCGGTGGACTGGCGGATGTGGCGGGTTCGCTGCCAAAGTATTTTGACCGTAAGGAGTACGATGTGAGAGTGATTTTGCCAAAGTACGCCTGCATGGATGCAGCGTTTCTGCCACAGCTGCAGTTTGTGTGCCATTTCTATGTGAATCTGAACTGGCGCAGGCAGTATGTCGGGATTTTTACGTCGGAGTACAAGGGCGTGCGCTACTATTTTGTAGACAATGAGTTCTATTTTGCGGGGGATGGCTTATACAACAACATCTATGAGGATGTGGAGAAGTTTGCCTATTTTTCCAAGGCGGTACTGGAGTGCCTGCCCTACATTGACTTTTCGCCCGATATTATTCACTGTCACGACTGGCAGACCGGCCTGATTCCGGTATATCTGCATACATCGCATGGAGACGATAATTTTTACGCGGGGATTAAGACTGTGTTCTCCATCCACAATATGAAGTTCCAGGGACGCTGGAAGATGAAGGAGGTCATGGATATCACGGGACTTCCCGCGCAGATCTTCAATGCCCGGGAGCTGGAGTTCTATGGGGAGGCGAACTATTTGAAGGGCGGCGTGGTCTACGCGGATGCGGTGGGCACGGTCAGCCCGAGCTATGCGGAGGAGATTCGCACCCCGGAGGGAGGAGAGGGTCTGGAGGGGCTGATGAACGCGAAGCGCAGCAGGATCTTCGGAATCTTAAATGGCATTGATTACGATGAGTATAATCCGGAGAC
The DNA here is from genome assembly GCA_023663685.1 of Blautia sp. Taxonomy (GTDB): domain Bacteria; phylum Bacillota; class Clostridia; order Lachnospirales; family Lachnospiraceae; genus Roseburia. Next base: position 629,983 of record JAMPHB010000001.1, on the reverse strand, counting down.
GGATCCTTTTATTGAATCAAACTTTAACCTGAATGGGATGCTCGCCGGAAAGCAGAAGAATAAAGAGGCGCTGCAGAAGGAAGCGGGGCTGCCGGTGCGGGAGGATGCTTTTATGATAGGAATTGTTTCCCGCATGACAGACCAGAAGGGCTTTGACCTGATCGCCTATGTGCTGGATGAGATGCTGTCCACCATGGATGTGCAGCTCGTGGTTCTTGGCACGGGAGAGAGCCAGTATGAAAATATGTTCCACCATTTCCAGAATAAGTATCCCGACAAGTTGAGCTCCTACATTGGCTACTCCGAGGAGCGGGCACACAAGATTTATGCCTCGGCGGACGCTTTTCTTATGCCGTCGCTCTTTGAGCCCTGCGGTTTAAGCCAGATGATGTCCATGCGCTATGGCACGATTCCGATCGTGAGGGAGACCGGAGGGCTCAGGGATACGGTGCTCTCCTACAATGAATACGAGAATACCGGGACGGGCTTTTCTTTCAGCAATTACAATGCCCACGAGATGCTTTTCATCATTCGCTATGCACAGCGCATCTATATCGAACAGCGGGATCACTGGAACCAGATGATGCGGCGCGCCATGCAGCAGGACTTCTCGTGGAATACGTCGGCGAGGCAGTATGAAAAATTATATGATAATCTTTAAGACGGGCAGGTGAGCCGCTTTGTCAGCCGGTCGTAGTAGTAGGCGTGGTCGGAGAGAACCTCCTCGTCGGTGAGCTGTGTCTCGTTGACCTCCTGCACGATGCGGCTGGCAGCCGCCAGCGCGGAGTCATCCTCCACCGGGAGCAGGATAATCTCGTGGACGCTGCTGGGGAGGATGAGCAGATTTGCATGGAGATGCCTGGCGAAGGAGGCAAGCAGTCCCTCATAGAGCAACACAGATGCACCGTTTGTGCGAAAACGGTTGGTAATGACAAGCATGGGGGGATCGCAGTCGTAGTGCGCGCTAAATTCAGAAGAATGAAAATTGTGGAGGAGCTCCTGCATGCTTCTGATATGGAATGGCATGAGCCGCGGCGTGTTCTTCTTTGCCAGCGCATAGATTTGCTCCCCGTCTATTCCCCACAGCGCAAGATGCTCGTTGTGGATTAAAATGCTCGCCTGATTTTCGTCGCTGGCATGGAGAAGGCAGTAAAATACAACCGCAAGATCCTGAAAGAGGAAGTGGGGGACGTCCTGAAGCAGCTCCTCGTTGCGGGCGTAGTTGATCAGCCGCATGATGATGCGGGAATGCACCTTCTCAAAGTTTGTAAACATGCTGGTGTCAAAATCTTCCTCCGGGAGATGCCTGCGGTAGGCGCTTAAAATGTCTGCGTAGATATCCTCCATCGAAACGCCCGCTAAGTAGCGGTGATAGTAGGGGGTCAGATAAATGGCGGGCGAGATATTTCTTCCGGGACGCAAAATGACGAGCCCGTCATAGAAGGTGCCGTTGTTCCTCGGCATGGTCTGTATCCGCAAAATGGCGTCAGGCTCTATCTGCGCGGACAGCTGAGTGCGGATATCTGCTAAAAAATCCTGATAATTCATATGTAGTTGTTATACATTGGAGATTTCTGTGCGAATGGCACCTGGAAATCCACGGTGTATGGGGACACCGTGGATACAAGGTAACATATTTTGCATGAAAATGCAATGGGCAAAATAATAAATTTTGAATAATTGTTTAATGTGACAAGAGCTCCTGCCACAGCTTACTGTAGAGAGCAGCCTCCTCGTCGGAGAGGGAGGTGTAGATCTCACAGCGGCTCACAGTCTCCTCTGCGGGACAGATGGAAGGGTTTTCTCTGTATTCTGCGGCCATATTCTCCGTTACGGAAGTGATGGGCGAGCTGTAGAGCACATACTCAAAATTTTTCTGGGCGATATCCCCACGGCAGGTAAAATCAAGAAATTTCATAGCCGCTTCCGTGTTGGTACAGGACTTCGGGACAAACCACGAGTCAATCCAGAGATTCGAGCCCTCCGTGGGAATCGCGTAGGAGAGGTTTGCATTCTCTTCCATGGCAAGTGCCGCCTCGCCGGAATAGCAGAGGGCGATCGACGCCTCCTCGCCAATCATCGCGTCGCTGGTTTCGTCCACATAGTAGGCATAGACAATGCTGTCATCTTTCTGCTGTTTTAAAATGTCCAGCGCCTCCCGGAGATGGGCTTCATCGGTGTCATTTAAGGAATAACCGAGGGAAATCATCGCGGGCGCAAAGGTATCGCGGACAGAATTTTCCATAATGATCTCGTCCTCGTAGGTCGGATTCCAGAGACAATCCCAGCTGGATACCACCGAAGCGTCAATTCTTGAGCTGTCGTACAAAAGTCCCAGCGTTCCGTAAAAATAGGGGAGCGAGTAGCTGTGATCCTTGTCATAGGAAGCGTTCAGCGCGAGGATTGCGGGATCAAGATTTCCATAGTTTTCCATACCCTCATAATCCATGGCAAGAACCTCCCCCTCCTCGATCAGCTTCTGCACCATATACTCGGAGGAGCAGATTACATCGTAGTGTATCGAGCCTGCCTTGTACTTGGTGTACATCTCCTCGGGACTTTCATATTCTTCGTATTTTACTGTGATGCCCGTCTCTTCCTCAAACTGGCTGAGAGCTTCCTCGTCGAAATATTTGCCGTAGTTGAGCACGGTGATGGTATTGCTTTCATCCTGGCTGGAGGAATTGTTTCCCCCGCAGGCGGTCAGGGAAGCCAGCAGGGCAGTGGCAAGGCATATCAGCATTTTCTTTTTCATTTTTATCTCCTTTCGATGGCGGCTTTTTTCGCCGGACGTACATTGCCTATGAGCAGCACAAGCAGCACAACAAAAAACAGTATGGTGGAAAGGGCATACAGCTCCGGCTTCACGCCCTTTCTAAGCTCTGTGTAGAGCATGGTGGACAGTGTATTGACGCCCGGCCCTTTGGTAAAATAGGTGATGGAAAAATCGTCCAGCGACATGGTGATTGCCATCATAAAGCCGGAAAAGACACCCGGACGAATCTCCGGCCAGGTCACCTTATAAAAAGCATAGAGCGGGCCGGCTCCCAGATCCAGCGCGGCTTCATAGGTGGAGCGGTTCATGGACTTAAGCTTCGGAAGCACGTTTAGGATCACATAGGGAATAGAAAAAGTTATGTGAGCGATCAGCACCGTCACAAAACCCAGATCCATAAATTTTACAAATAAAAGCATCATTGAGATGCCGGTCACAATATCCGCATTCAGGAGAGGAACGTTGGTAGCCATAAGGTAGATGGTGTGTCCCCGCCTTTTCATGGAGCTGATGCCAAGGGCGGCGAGAGTTCCAATGACAGTCGAGATGACAGCGGACAAAAATGTAATCTGGATAGTTGTAAAAAAGGCGGACATGATATTCTCGTCCTGAAAACAGTTCGCGTACCACCTGAGGGTGAATCCTCCCCACAGCACCCGGGTGCGGGAATCGTTGAAGGAGAGCACGACCAGCACAATGATCGGCAGATACAGAAAGAGAAAAATCAGGGCCATATAGAGCCGTGAGGCACATTTTTTTACCATAGTGCGGTTCCCTCCCCCTCTTTGTCAAACAGGTTTACGAGTGCCATGCTAACGATTACAAAAATCATCAGTACGAAGGAAAGCCCGCTGCCGGTGTTCCACTGCATACCCTGCATAAAATCCTGTTCAATCACGTTTCCAATCAAAAGCACCTGCCCGCCGCCCAGCACCTGCGAGATTGCAAAGCTTGTCAGGGAGGGGACGAATACCATCACGATGCCGCTGATAATGCCGGATACCGTCAGGGGCAGAATAATCTTAAAAAAGATGGTGACGCTCCCGGCGCCCAGATCTTTTGCCGCCTCAATCCAGTCCCTGCGTATCCTCGTCATGGAGTTGTAGATCGGCAGGAGCATAAAGGGCAAAAAGTCGTACACCATGCCGAGAACCACAGCGGCGGAAGTATTGATAATATTGATCCGCCCAAGTCCCAATGAGGTCAGGAGGCTGTTAAACACGCCGTTTTTAGATAAAAGCAGCTTCCATGCCAGTATGCGCAGCATGAAGTTCATCCACATGGGAAGCATGAAAATGAACACGACAGAGCTCTGGCTTTTAAACTGCATATTGCTTAATATCATGGCCAGCGGGTAGGAGAGGACGAGGCAGATAGCGGTGCATATCAGCCCCAGCTCCAGGGAAAGCCCCATCGCCCTGCGGTTCGTCTCCGAGGCGATGGCTGTCAGGTTGGACAGGGTAAATCCGCCGTCGTCTCCGGTGAAGGCATAGTACAAGATCATAAGGAGCGGCAGAAGGATAAAGCCGACAATCCAGATCAGATAGGGTCCGGCAAGAAACTGCTGCTTGAATCTACTCATCAATCTCCACCGCCTTTTCGTCGGATGACTCCGGTTTGTGCATGATCTGAATGTTAAAGGGGGTCACGCGGATTCCCACATGGCTTCCCACCGGCACATGCTTTGTGGTGTGCACCAGCCACTCGTAACCGTTCGCCATCACGTCCAGCTCATAGTGGACGCCCTTGAAAATAAGAGAGGTTACATCCCCCTCCATATAGCCCTCACCGGGGTCAACCAGCTCCACGTCCTCCGGCCGGATGACCACATCCACCGGCATGTTAGTGCCAAAGCCCGTATCCACGCAGGGCATCTTTACTCCTAAGATTTCCACCAGCTTATCCTCCAGCATCGTGCCGTCGATGATATTGCTGTGGCCGATAAAATCTGCGACAAAGGCATTTTCCGGCTCATTGTATATCATCTCGGGAGTGCCGATCTGCTGAATATAGCCCTGGTTCATAACCACGATGGTGTCGGACATGGTGAGGGCTTCCTCCTGATCATGTGTAACATAGACAAATGTGATGCCCAGCTCCTCCTTGAGACGGATCAGCTCATACTGCATGTTCTGGCGGAGCTTTAGGTCCAGCGCGCCTAAGGGCTCGTCGAGAAGCAGCACCCGGGGCTCGTTTACAATGGCTCTTGCGATGGCGATACGCTGCTGCTGGCCGCCGGAGAGGGAATCCACCGAGCGATGCTCAAAGCCCTCCAGGTTCACGAGCTTTAATGCATATTTAATTTTATCCTTAATATAAGTTTTGCTTTTTTTGCTGATTTTCAGACCAAAAGCAATGTTCTCCGCGATAGTCATGTGGGGGAACAGGGAATACTTTTGGAACACAGTATTCAGCTTTCGCTCGTTGGCGGGAAGATTTGTGATATCCGCCCCGTCGAAAAAAATCTGTCCCTTGTCCGGTGTCTCAAAACCGCCTAAAAGCCGCAGGGTCGTGGTCTTGCCGCAGCCGCTTGGCCCAAGCAGCGTCAGAAACTCGTTCTCGCGGATGTAGAGATTCAGTTCATCCAGCACGAGAACGCCGTCAAAGGATTTGGAAATATCCTGAAACTCGATTAAATGCTTGCTCATTCTGGTCTCATATACCTCCTTGCACTATGCCGTAAGGCCGTGTATACCTTATCCTATTGAATAGATAAACATTCTCGAATCATTGTATCGGATTTCCCTGCAATGTCAAGGGAAATTCATTATTTTAATAAAAAATGATATTTTCAAAAATTAGAGGTTGATTTTTCGACAGAGATTTGATAATATAATTAAGCGCGTATTTGATATGCCAATGTGGCTCAGTTGGTAGAGCAACGCATTCGTAATGCGTGGGTCAGGGGTTCGAGTCCCCTCATTGGCTTATGTATTGCAACGTTAGTTGTGATACCTGCGCACATGACAAATCCGAAGGATTTTTTTGCATGTTGTGTGCTTTCTGTATTGCAGCGGTTGCTGCAATGCCTACGCACATGACAAATCCGAAGGATTTTTTGCATGTCATGTGCTCCTTTGTATTGCAGCGGCTGCTGCAATGCCTGCTGTTATGTGGTACATCTGACGATGTATCACCTTTTTATTTAATGATGCGCAGAGGCGCGAACTCAGTTTATTGTGAGGATGAGCTTATGACAAAAGAATCCATGTTGAATCTGTTAAAGGAGAAGAGTACGCCGGTGTCAGTGCTGGTGTTTTGCGTGCTTGCCTTTGCCGTGCTTTTGGTCGGCGTTTTTGTGCTTCATACGCCGGTGGTTGCGATGTGCGTGCTGGTGATGCTTGAGGCGGGGATTGCGGTGATGCTGCACAATGCGAAGCTCTGGATACACGCGGTCATGGTGATGGCGGAGCTTGTGGCTGCTATCATTACGGGGAGAGTTTTTCTCGTTCTTTTATGCGCCATTATGTATGTGGCGGCGGTTATTGTGCTGCAGGAGCTTGGCAGGGACGAATAGGAGAAGGGGATGGAGCAGGACAGTTTCAGCGTGAGTGACCATTTTCAGGAAAATGCATACGCCCGACAACAGTTAAGGGAGCTGTGCAGCCGCATGATGGAATACTATGCGGGGGATGCGAAGCGGATCCAGCATTTCATTAAGGTACACAGCTTTGCGCAGATGCTTGGATGCATGGAAAAGCTGGATGCGGCGACGCTTTTTATACTGGAGGCGACCGCTTATACCCACGATATCGGGATACGCCCTGCGGAGGAGAAGTACGGCCGCTCGGACGGGAAGCTGCAGGAGCAGGAGGGGCCGACGGTTGCCCAGAAGGTGCTCTCAGAGGTAGGCATTGAGAACTATATGATAGAGCGTATCTGTTATCTGATTGGTCATCACCATACTTATGACCATGTGGACGGCATCGATTACCAGCTCCTGATAGAGGCGGATTTTTTGGTAAATCTCTACGAGGACGGAACTGGACACAAGGGTATTGAGAAGGCGTATCAGAATATTTTCCGGACAGAGAGCGGCAAAAAGCTGTGCCGCACCATGTTCGGGCTTCAGGAAGAGCTATGAATAAAATAAATTATCAGGAGCTTATGGAGGGGCTGATCCGGGAGGCGGACGCATCGCCGGAGGTGCCTAAGCTGTTACTGCACAGTTGCTGCGGCCCCTGCAGCACCTATTGCATCCACTGTCTTGCCGCACATTTTTCCGTGACGGTGTTCTACTACAATCCGAACATTTATCCCCCAGAGGAATATCATATGCGTGCGGCGGAGCAGAAGCGCTTTATTGAAGCGTTTCCGACAAAATATCCCGTGTCTTTTGTGGAGGGGGCTTACGATGTAAAGCGCTTTTATGACACAGTACAGGGCATGGAGGAGCTATCGGAGGGCGGGGAGAGATGTTTTTTGTGTTACGGGCTGCGGCTGCGGGAGACGGCGGAATATGCGAAAGCTAAGGGTTTTGACTTTTTTGCGACGACACTCTCGGTCAGTCCATTGAAAAATGCCCAAAAGATCAACGAGATCGGAAGCCATCTGGAGGAAGAGCTGCAGGTGCGCTATCTGTATGCAGATTTTAAAAAGAAGGATGGCTATAAAAAATCTGCGCAGATTTCCAGAGAATACGACATGTACCGGCAGTATTACTGTGGCTGTGTGTTCTCAAAGCGGGAGCGGGATGCGCAGATAAAAGCGAAGGAAGCAGGAGGAAAAAGTGATGGCTCAGTTATGGGGCGGACGGTTTACGAAGGAGACAGACCAGTTGGTGTATAATTTCAATGCATCGATTTCCTTCGACAAGAAATTTTATAAGCAGGACATTGAGGGCTCGATTGCCCATGTGTGTATGCTGGGAAAGCAGGGAATCCTTACGAAAGAGGAGATGCAGGCCATTGTAAAGTGTTTAGATGAGATTCGAAACGACGTGGAGAGCGGGGCTCTGGCGATTACAGAGGAGTATGAGGACATTCACAGCTTTGTGGAGGCGAACCTCATTGACCGTCTGGGGGATGTCGGCAAGAAGCTGCATACCGGAAGGAGCAGAAACGATCAGGTTGCCCTCGATATGCGGCTTTACACAAGGATTCAGCTTCTGGAGACGGACGCGCTGTTAGAGGAGCTGCTTAAGGTGCTGCTTCGGCTGATGAAGGAAAATACCGGCACCATCATGCCCGGCTTCACCCATCTGCAGAAGGCGCAGCCCATCACATTAGCGCATCACATGGGTGCTTACTTCGAGATGTTTAAGCGCGACCGGATGCGTCTGCACGATATTTTTGAGCGCCTGAACTACTGTCCACTTGGCTCTGGCGCGCTGGCAGGGACGACCTATCCTCTGGACAGAGAGTACACGGCACAGCTTATGGGATTTTTCGGACCCACAATCAACAGCATGGACGGCGTATCCGACCGGGATTATCTGATTGAATTTTTGGCGGCGCTGTCCACCATTATGATGCATCTGAGCCGTTTTTCCGAGGAGATTATTATCTGGAATTCGAACGAGTACGGCTTTGTAGAGATTGACGACGCTTACAGCACCGGAAGCTCCATCATGCCGCAGAAGAAGAATCCGGATATTGCCGAGCTGGTGCGGGGCAAGACCGGGCGGGTATATGGCGCCCTGATTTCGCTGCTCACAACGATGAAGGGACTTCCCCTCGCATATAATAAGGACATGCAGGAGGACAAAGAGCTCTCCTTTGACGCGATGGATACGGTAAAGGGCTGCATTGCATTGTTTGCCGGGATGCTGGATACGATTCAGTTTCAGAAGGAAGCAATGCGGAAAAGTGCAAACAACGGCTTTACCAACGCCACGGATGCGGCGGATTATCTGGTGAAGCACGGCGTGCCCTTCCGGGACGCCCATGGAATTATCGGGCAGATTGTGCTTTACTGTATGGAGAAGCAGATTGCGATTGATGATATGAGCATGGAGGAGCTTCATCAGTTTTCCCCTGTGTTTGCAGAGGACGTGTATGAGGCAGTTTCCATGGAAACCTGCGTGAATACCCGCTGTACCACCGGCGCTCCCTCCAGAACCGCGATGGAGCAGGCGATAGCTGCTGCGGAGGCATATCTTTCCGAGGAGTGGAAGATTCCCGGCTGGGAGGAGTACATAGAGGACGTGGAGCAGGAAATTGTCTGATTTAACAAATTTCATTCGGAAAATTTGGTGATTTTGTACGAAATAAAACTTGCTATTTTAGGGCATATCCAGTAATATATTGTCTAAAAAGAGAAGCGTACACTGGAGACGGCTCGTGTAGGGAAGAGGAGATGAGAGGCAATGAGTGAAAAGCTAAAGGTAGGTATTTTAGGCGGAACCGGTATGGTGGGACAGAGATTTATCTCTCTTCTGGAGAACCACCCCTGGTTCGAGGTTACGACGATTGCGGCAAGCCCGAGGAGTGCGGGGAAGACCTATGCGGAGGCGGTCGGAGACCGCTGGAAGATGGATACGCCGATGCCGGAGGCCGTGAAGCCGATTGTCGTTATGGATGTTGGAGAGGTGGAGGCCGTGGCTTCCCAGGTGGATTTTGTGTTTTCCGCGGTAGATATGACGAAGGACGAGATCAGGAAGATTGAGGAAGACTATGCCAGGACGGAGACTCCTGTGGTTTCCAATAACAGCGCACATCGCTGGACGGAGGATGTGCCGATGGTAGTCCCGGAGATCAATCCTGAGCACATAGAGGTTATCAAATACCAGAGACAGCGCCTCGGCACGACCCGCGGATTTGTGGCGGTAAAGCCGAACTGTTCGATCCAGAGCTACAGTCCGGTGCTGACGGCGTGGAAGGAGTTTGAGCCCTACGAGGTGGTGGCATCGACCTATCAGGCGATTTCCGGCGCGGGCAAGGTCTTTAAGGACTGGCCGGAGATGGAGGGAAATATTATTCCTTACATTGGCGGTGAGGAGGAGAAGTCCGAGAAGGAGCCTTTGCGGATCTGGGGGTATGTAGACGATGAGAAAAAGGCAATCGTTCCCGCAGCCTCACCGGTGATCACCTGCCAGTGTATCCGCGTTCCGGTGTTAAACGGCCACACCGCATCGGTATTTGTGAAGTTTCGGAAGAATCCGTCGAAGGAGCAGCTTGTGCAGGCACTGTGGGATTACAGCGGCGTTCCGCAGGAGCTTGGACTTCCCAGCGCTCCGAAGCAGTTTATCCAGTATCTCGAGGACGATAACCGCCCGCAGGTTAAGCTGGACGTAGACTTTGAGAAGGGTATGGGAATCTCTGTAGGACGTCTCAGGGAGGATACCGTGTACGACTGGAAGTTTGTAGGGCTCTCCCACAACACTGTGCGCGGTGCGGCAGGTGGTGCTGTGCTCTGTGCGGAGCTGTTGAAGGCGAAGGGCTATATTACGCAGAAATAGGAGATTTGTCAGGGCTGATATTTCATGGCGGTCATGTTTTTGGGCATGACCGCTTTTTTCTATTGTTTCTTTTGTTAAAAAATGATATAATTTCAAAGTATGACAAATTTATCCACCGAAGAGGAAAAGGGGAATTACGGAGGTTGATATGGTTGCAAAGACAGCGGATATAAAAAGACTTGAAGAGTATTACGGGGAGAAGGGGAATTCCATGATTGTCCTGTATGGGAGAAGGGGCTGTAAGAAGGAGGCTCTGATCCGGGAATTTTCCAGGGATAAGAAGCTGTTCTACTACCGCTGCCGCGAGGTTTCCCCCGAGGATCAGCTTCGCATGATGGGGGAGGAGATTAGCCGTCAGTTTGACGTGAAGCTACAGAAATATGCTTATGACGAGTTTTTTAACCGCATTCGGAGCGGGGATGCCAGCAGGCTCCTTGTCGTCATTGATGAGGTGCAGTATGTGATGAAGCGTGACCCGGCTTTTTTTGAGAGCATTCTTAAGCTGCGGGCGAAGCGTCTGTATCCGGGGCCGGTGATGATAGTTCTTGCTTCTTCCTCGATTGTGTGGGTGGAGCAGGACCTGAAGGAGCTGGCAGGAGAGGGCGCGAAGAAGATTGCTGATTATATCAAGATTGAAGATATGAATTTTTTGTCGGTTGTACGCAGATTTTCTTCTCTTCCGGTCAGTGAATGCGTGAAGATCTACGGAGCCATCGGCGGTGTGCCGGGATATATGGAGCTTTGGGATGCAAAAGCCTCCTTCAAGGAAAATATTTGCAGTCTTGTGCTCACCGAGAGGGGCGGGCTCTTTGATGCGGCGCAGGAGCTGATTTCCTCGGAGCTTCGGGAGCTGTCGGTGTACAATACAATTTTGTCTGCCATTGCAAGAGGACACAATAAGCTGAACGATCTGTTTTTGACTACCGGATTTTCCAGAGCGAAGATCAGTGTATACATGAAGAATTTGAGCCATTTCGACATTGTGGAGAAGGTGGAATCTTTTCAGACCGGAGGCTGGGACAACGCGAAAAAGGGTGTGTATCAGATTAAGGATACATATGTTAATTTTTGGTATAAGTTTGTGTTTCCTCATTTGTCGGATCTGTATCTTCTGAGTGCCTCCGCGTTTTACGACAAGTATATCGCGGGGGAGCTGGACGAGTATCTGAACCGCTATTTCCGCAATGTGTGTATGGAGTATCTGCTGCTTTTGGATAAGCTGGGGAGAGTCCCCTTCCCCATTCATAAGATTGGGACGTGGGTAGGCAAGACCGGAAATCTGGATATTATTGCGCAGAGCAGCGACCGGCAGAATATCATCGGCTTCTGTAACTGGGAGAAGCCGCAGATGACCATGGATATGTGTGAGGAGATGGCGCTTGCCATGGATCAGGCGAAAATCAAGTCGGAGCATTTTTACCTCTTCTCCGCGAAGGCCTTTGAGCCTGCACTGGTGGAGTATGTCAAGAGGGATGACCGTTTTGAACTGATCGACATGAACGAGCTGTAAAGTATTTGAGGAAGTTATGGGAAAGTCGCTGATTATTACGGAGAAGCCCTCTGTCGCGCAGGAGTTTGCGCGGGTGCTGCATGTGAATGGACGGAATGATGGCTACATAGAGGACAGCAAATATGTAATTACATGGTGTGTCGGACATCTGGTGGGGCTGGTCTATCCTGAGAGTTATGACATAAAATATAAAAAGTGGAGGCTGGAGGATCTCCCCTTTTTGCCGAAGGAATATAAATACGATGTGATTGGGGAGGTCAGCAGGCAGTACAGGGTTGTACACGGTATGCTGATGCGGGAGGATATTGACCGGGTATACTGGGCTGGCGACGCCGGGAAGGAAGGGCAGACCATTGAGGAGAATATCCGCAGGTTTGGCGGCGTGCGCCCCGGCATGGAGGAGCTTCGGGTGTGGATCGACTCACAGACCGAGGAAGAGATTTTAAGGGGCATTAAGGAGGCAAGGCCGATGTCGGAGTATGAAAATCTCGGCAATTCCGGGATTATGCGGACGATTGAGGACTATGCCATGGGAATCAATTTCTCGAGAGTCTTGTCTGTAAGGTACGGGGGGCTTTTGAACGATGCGGCGAATACCCGCTCCTATACAGCCATTGCGGTGGGACGGGTGATGACCTGCGTGCTGGGAATGGTGGTAATCAGGGAGAGGGAGATTCGGGATTTTAAGGAGACGCCCTTCTACCGTGTGACCGGGCGTTTTTCGGAGGCGGGCATCGAGGGGGAATGGAAGGCCGCCGAGGGCTCCGGGTATTATGAGTCGCCCCTCTTGTATAAGGAGAACGGTTTTAAGGAGGAGAAGGATGCAAAGGCTTTGATGGAAAGCCTGCGTGGAAAGCGTGCATATGTACATTCGCTTGAGAAGGGGACAGCGCGAAAAAAGGCGCCGCTTCTTTTTAATCTGGCGGAGCTGCAGGCAGAGTGCGCCAGGCGTTTTAAGATTAGCCCGGATGAGACGCTGGAGGTGGCGCAGGCGCTCTATGAGAAGAAGCTGACCACCTATCCCAGAACGGACGCGCGGGTACTTTCGACAGCTGTGGCGAAGGAGATTCATAAAAATATTGCGGGCTTGAGACAATTTGAACCTACGGCCGTTTATGCGGAGAAAATTCTCTCGGAGCGGCTGTATGGGAAGCTGCCGAAAACCCAGTACACAGATGATTCCAAGATCACAGACCACTATGCAGTCATTCCAACGGGACAGCTCACGGAGCTGGGGTCGTTAAGCGCTCTGCAGAGGGCGGTCTTTGAGCTGATTGTCCGGCGTTTTTTGAGCATCTTTTATCCTCCGGCGGAGTATCAGACAGTAAAGCTGCAGGTGTCGGTGGAGGCAGAGGGCAGGAAGGAGATGTTTTTTTCCTCCTGCAAGCTTTTAAAAAAGCCCGGCTATCTGGAAATTGCAGGCATTCCGAAGAAGAAGGATAAAAATGATCCGACCAATCCCAGCCGGGGGCTGGACAGAGTGACGGCGGGAGCTTACAGCCGCAGCGAGGGGGAGACGGAGCAGGAAGAGGCGGCGGATCCGGAGGCTCTTCTTGCCTTTGCGGAAAAGTATCGCAGCGGCGATGAGGTTTCGGCGGGCGGCTATGCGATGCGCGAGGGAAAGACTTCTCCGCCGAAGCGCTACACTTCCGGCTCCATGGTTCTTGCCATGGAGAATGCCGGACAGCTCATTGAGGACGAGGAGCTTCGGGAGCAGATCCGGGGTTCGGGAATCGGCACCTCGGCGACACGGGCGGAAATTATTAAGAAGCTGGTTCGTATCCACTATCTCAATCTCAATAAAAAAACGCAGATTCTTACCCCGGAGAGCCTGGGCGAGATGGTCTACGAGGTAGTGAACATGACTGTTCCCGCGCTCCTGAATCCGAAAATGACGGCTTCATGGGAGAAGGGACTGGAGGGAATTACGCAGGGAACTGTGGATTTCTGGGAATACCGGGGCAAGCTGGAGGATTTTATACGCACAGAGACCCTAAAGATGCGCAACCAGAATCTGCAGGAACCCCTGACGGAGAGAATCAGTGCTTTCACAGGGAAAAATGCGAAGGGAGTAAGAAAAAAACTCGGGGTTTTATGTCCGAGCTGTGGGGGTGAGATGGTAACGACTCCCTTTGGATATGGATGCAGCAATTATAAGAATGATAAATCAGGATGTAATTTTAACATCGGAGATATTGCCGGTATAGCTTTGACGGAAGAGCAGGTGAAGGTGCTCATTGAAAAAGGAGCCACTGGAACAATCCGTGGCTTTCAGTCGAAGAATGGGAAAAAGTTTGATGCCTGCTTAAAGCTTGGGCGGGAGCAGGAGACCGGGAGGGTGTCGGTCGATTTTGATTTTTCCGGGGTGGAGCCGGAGCTTTTGCCGGATGTAGTCTGTCCGGTCTGCGGAGGGAAAATACGAAAGACTTCCTTTGGGTACGGTTGTGTGAATTATACACCGGGGGAGGCGGAAAGCTGCCGTTTCTCGGTGGGAACCATTGCGGGAAAGAGCCTGAGTGAGGCGCAGGTTATCCGGCTTTTAAAGGATGGCAGGACGGATACGATACGGGGATTTAAGTCGAAGAACGGAAAAAAGTTCGACGCCTGCCTTGTGCTGGGAAAAAATGAAAACGGGCAGGTGGAGGTACAGTTCGATTTCGAGCATGTAGAGGTAAAGAAGGTGAAGGGCGTAAAGTGTCCGCTCTGCGGAGGAGAGATTATTGTGACACCCTTCGGGTACGGCTGTGCCGGCTACCGGGAGGGCGGCTGTCGCTTTTCTATCGGTAAAATGGCAGAAAAGTCCTTTACAGAATCGCAAGTGAAGCAGTTATTAAATGACGGTATAACTGAAACGATGCGTGGCTTCAAATCGAAGAATGGAAAGAAATTCGACGCCCGGGTGGCACTGGCCAGGGATGAGGCTGGCAAAGTGACCGGACTTCGCTTTGATTTTAATCATGTGGAGGCAAAGAGGGTGAAGGGCGTGAAATGCCCGAAATGCGGCGGGGAGGTGGTTGTGACGCCCTTTGGCTTTGCCTGTGCCGGCTATCAGAAGGAGGATCCGCAGAGCTGCCGTTTTCTGGTGGGCAGGATTGCCAGCGTCAGTATTAAAGAGGCGCAGCTAAAGGAGCTTTTGACGAAGAAAAAAACAGATGTGATCTCCGGCTTTGTGGCAAAGACGGGAATGAAATTTGACGCGCCCCTAAAGCTGTCAGAGGAGGGGGATATCGTCTTTGATTTTCCCGAAAAGCCCAAACCCGTGGAGTCGAAGCTGCCCTGTCCCCGCTGTGGCAGGCTGTTATTTTGCTCTCAATGGAAATACACTTGTGACTGTGGATTTCAGATATGGCATACACTGGCGCATGTGGAACTTTCAGAGGATATCTTAAAGGAGCTTTTTGCCACGGGAAGGACAAGGCATAAGGTTTTGGGTTTTACCTCCAAAGCGGGAAATACCTTCGACGCCTGCCTAAAGTACGAGAACGGGCAGATCTCCTTCGATTTTGATAATCCGGGAGAGCCGCAGGAGCAGGCAGGGAAGAAACCTCAGGTTAAAGCCGCAGGTCAGGAAGAGAGTGAAGGAAAGGAAATGAAGGATGGAGACAGCAAAAATTTGTAATATGTTTGATTTGACCAAGACAATCGCGGGAGAATACCTCGCAGAGTTCACTTATCCGTGGGAGGCGCTGGCGGGAATTTCGGATTTTATCCGGAGGCTGGGGCCGACCCTCGATGCCGGGCGTTATGAGAGGCGCGGGGAGGATATATGGGTGGCAAAATCTGCGAAAGTGGCGGAGAGCGCCTGCCTGAACGGGCCGCTGATTATTGATGAGGAGGCGGAAATCCGGCATTGTGCCTTTATCCGCGGAAGCGCAGTCATCGGGAAATGCTCCGTGGTGGGCAACTCCACAGAGGTCAAGAATGACATTATTTTTGATTCAGTGCAGGCGCCTCACTATAATTATGTGGGGGATTCGATTTTAGGCTACCGTTCCCATATGGGGGCGGGCTCCATCACCTCCAATGTGAAATCAGACAAGACGCTGGTGATTGTCAAGGATAAATATGGTACGGGAGAAGAAATTGAAACGGGACTTAAAAAATTTGGCGCGATGCTCGGTGATTTTGTGGAAGTGGGCTGCAACAGTGTGTTAAATCCGGGCACTGTAATCGGAACGCACACAAACGTATATCCACTGTCCTCGGTGCGGGGAATCATCCCCGCAGATTCCATCTTCAAGGATGCAGAGCATGTGGTGAAAAAGTATTAGGAAAAACCATGAAAAATAGCAATTTGGTACTAGACTTATGAGGCAAAATGTGCAAAAATATTAGAGATATGTTAAGATGATAACAGTAACATGAAAGGAGTCTTAAGATGATTTACACGAAGGAAGTTGAAAACATGTGTCCGGTTGCCAAGGGCGCAAAGCATGAGCCGGCTCCGATCCCGGAGGAGGGAAAGTGGGTTCATTCCAAGAAAATCGAGGACATTTCCGGCTTTACACACGGCGTGGGCTGGTGTGCGCCGCAGCAGGGAGCCTGCAAGCTTTCCCTGAACGTGAAGAACGGCGTGATTGAGGAGGCGCTGGTCGAGACGATTGGATGCTCCGGCATGACTCACTCGGCGGCTATGGCGGCGGAGGTTCTTCAGGGCAAGACGATTCTGGAGGCACTCAACACGGATCTGGTCTGTGACGCCATCAATACGGCGATGAGAGAGCTGTTTTTACAGATTGTGTATGGACGTACCCAGAGTGCGTTTTCTGATGACGGTCTTGCAATCGGCGCAGGGCTTGAGGATCTTGGAAAGGGACTTCGCTCCCAGGTCGGCACGATGTATGCGACTAAGGAGAAGGGTGTGCGTTATCTTGAGATGGCCGAGGGCTATGTGACCGGCATTGCACTGGACGCAGACAATGAGGTAATCGGCTATCAGTTCGTTTCTCTCGGAAAGATGACAGATTTTATCAAGAAGGGTGACGATCCGAACACCGCATGGGAGAAGGCGAAGGGTCAGTACGGCCGCGTGGACGACGCTGTGAAGATTATCGATCCGCGTGTTGAGTAGAACGGACGAGGGAAAGGAGAATACATAATCATGGCTTTATTTGAATCATATGAGAGAAGAATTCCTCAGATTAACGCGGTGCTGAACAGCTATGGCATCAGTTCCATTGAGGAAGCGGAGAAAATCACGAAGGACGCTGGACTTGATGTATACGAGCAGATTAAGAAAATCCAGCCGATCTGTTTTGAGAATGCCTGCTGGGCATATATTGTAGGCGCGGCGATTGCCATCAAGAAGGGGGCAGTGAGGGCTGCGGATGCGGCCGCTGCAATTGGAGAGGGTCTGCAGGCTTTCTGTATCCCGGGCTCTGTTGCGGATCACCGCAAGGTTGGACTGGGACACGGCAATCTCGGCAAGATGCTCCTGGAGGAGGAGACCGAGTGCTTCTGTTTCCTGGCCGGGCATGAATCCTTTGCCGCTGCCGAGGGCGCAATCGGAATCGCGGAGAAAGCGAACAAGGTGCGCCAGAAGCCCCTTCGCGTAATCTTAAACGGACTTGGCAAGGATGCGGCTCAGATTATCTCGAGAATCAATGGCTTTACCTTTGTGGAGACCCAGTATGACTACAAGGAGGCAAAGCTCAATATCGTATATGAGAAGCCTTATTCGGACGGCCTTCGCGCGACTGTGAAATGCTACGGTGCAGATGATGTGCAGGAGGGTGTGGCAATTATGCACCATGAGAACGTGGGCGTTTCCATTACCGGTAACTCCACGAATCCGACCCGCTTCCAGCATCCGGTGGCAGGTACCTACAAGAAGGAGTGCAATGAGCTGGGCAAGAAATACTTCTCAGTGGCTTCCGGCGGCGGTACGGGACGTACCCTCCATCCGGACAATATGGCTGCAGGTCCGGCTTCTTATGGTATGACCGATACCCTCGGACGTATGCATTCCGATGCGCAGTTTGCAGGCTCTTCTTCCGTGCCCGCGCATGTGGAAATGATGGGACTGATCGGTGCCGGAAATAACCCGATGGTCGGCATGACCGTGTCGGTTGCAGTAGCTGTGGAGGAGGCTCACAAGGCAGGTAAATGCTAAGAGAGTTAAGTAAAATGCATATAAGAATATAAAGACAGAGAGCACCACAATTCCTGCGAATTGTGGTGCTTTTACATACAATTCAAGAAGCTTAAAAATCCTGTCGAATGAAATGTTTGTGCTGTGCCCGTCAACCTAATCAATCAGGTCATTTTGAAAGCGGGACAGATGCTCATAGGGAAGGATGGCCCTGCCGCGGAACAGCCCGCATCCGTCATTGATCAACAGATTATCAATGGCGGAGAACATATTCACGTCCAGTTGCGAGAGATCAAGATTCTGGAGCAGGAGTCCCCGCTCGTAGGCATCGTCAAAATAGACACATTCGCCCTGTGGGATTGCCGCTCTGCGGATGCGGTCGCTTTCCTGACGTTTTTCATAGCCGAGATGGTTGGCAGGGCCGATTTCCGCGTAGTCGTCCATCGCCTTGGTGCGAAGCTGCACCTCCACATAGCAGCGGGCGAGATTATCATAAAATGTGATATGCAAAGACTGATAGCCGTAGGGCGTGGGGCTTGCAATATAATCCCGGTAGTAGGGGCGCAGGTCAGCGGGCAGAAGCGGGGACGCCTGACCGGAGGAGAGTGCCGACAGCTCTGCAGTAAAACCTCTTTCCTCCAAAAAGGAGGGCAGGCAGCCCGCGATACTGTAGAGATATTTTTCTTCCTCTACGCGTATATCCTCCCCCTTTTTCAGATGACATTTGGGCAAAGAAATCACGATGCGGTACGCAATCAGATCCCGAAAGCAGTTCAGACGGTTTTTAAGCTCTGGCAGGGACGGATAGCTGTTATATGTACTATAATAGTCGTAGATGTACTCCGCAATATTGCCGTTGAATTTTTCCTCCGCCCGAATCAGGGACTTGATACGCCCCTTGAAGGTGAAGGCCAAAAACGGATATTCTTTGGCCATGAATTTGTAGAACTCCCGGATTCTCTGGGATTGGGAGTTCAAAAAGTCATTGTGCTGCAGAAGCTCAGTAAGCTGCAGCAGAAAATTGCAGTGCATGAGATCAATCTGGTTGTGGCTTATACTTACGTCTCCCTTTAAGTCAGCCGCATAGTTCTTTAGTATTTTTAAGATGGTATCCCCGGAGTATAAATAGTCATTTAAAGTAATCATAGAAAAGATTATAGACAATTGAGCATAAAAATGCAACTGGAAAGAAGGACATTTAAGGATTGCTAATCCGGATAGGAAATGATAAAATAGGAAACATAGGACAACATATATGAATTTAAGAAATGGGGCGAAAATTATGAAAAAATTTGCAGCATATTTGCTGGCGTGCGCACTTATTCTTGTGGCTGTCGGAGTGAACCCGGCGCCGGTGCGTGCGGATGTCACAAACGACGGAGTTTTTGAGGCGAGGCTGGTGACCGCTTCAGGTTCCACCACAGCATCTTCCACCACCACAAATGCGCCGACGCTGAATGTCAGTGATAAGGTCGAGCTGCGGCTGTACGCCTACGGCGCGCGGATTACCGGCTTTTCAGGGGTGCTGGAGTACGACCAGACCGCGCTGTCCATAGGAGATATTCCCTCCGTATACACGACCTACAACTACACGACCGGTGCGGTGGATATTTCGGCTTATGGCGGCGAGCTTCCCAAGGATACGTCGAACATGTTCACGAGCATTCCCTTTACAGTGACCCGGTCGGTTGTGTCTACGACAGTCACCCTGCGCAATGTGCTGGTGTCTTATCGAAACAACAATGGATACATAGGTCTGGTGAATTACGGTACTGTGCGGGCGACGCTTACCAGCAGCAAGGTTAAAAATGTCACCCTTGCTTCCAGCAATGCCTCCGGCACAGGCTCTGTTACTGTTCCGGTGAGGCTGACAGCCAACGATGGTTTTACAGAGATGGAGCTTACGGCAAGCTATGACTCTTCACGTCTGACACTGGACTCTGTAACCTTTGAGGATCCTTTTAAGAGTAAACTGACGGAATCCACAGTGACGAATCTGTCCAACGGAAAAGCGCTGGTGAAGCTCAAGGCGACGGACGAGCTCAAGGATACGGGGCTGCTTCTCAACATGAACTTTAAGACGGCCTCTGCTGTATCGACGACCACGTCAGGCACAGCGCCTACCACCAATGTACTGTTTACGGTGGATTCCATCAGGGGCAAGGAGGAGATTGCCTACAACGCGAACGATGTTACCAGCACAGTGACGCTGGGAACTGGGAGCGGGAGCAGCAGCGGCAGCGGAGGGACTGTGGGAAGCAGCAGCATTCTTGGAGACGTCAATGGCAACGGAAAGGTGGATCTGGTGGATGCGCTCTACGTTGTCCAGTATTACAACGACGTCAAGACGCTGACAGCCGCACAGCAGACGAACGCGGACGTTAATAAGGATGGTAAGGTGAACCTTGTGGATGCGACTCTGATCATGCGTTATTACAACGGAAGTATTACATCATTTAATTAACGGGAGAGAAAAATGTTTTGTAAGAATTGTGGAAATGAGATGCCGGACGGCGCAAATGTGTGCGGTTACTGTGGGACTCCGGTGACGAATGCCGGTAATAACCAGTATCAGAATGCCGGTAATAACCAGTATCAGAATCCCGGGACGGGCTATGGAGCTCCCCCGGACAATATGGACGGAGGCGCGACCGGAATGGCAGTTACCTCCATGGTGCTGGGAATCATCGCGCTGCTGGTTTGCTGCTGCGTGAAATGGTGGTGGCTGACACTTGCCCTTGCAGTCGTCTCCATTGTGTTGGGTGCGCTGGCGCTTAACAGGCATACGACGGGGAAGGACATGGCGATTGCCGGAATCGTCTGCAGCGGAATAGCGCTTGTGCTTAAGCTGATTGTTGTGCTTATTTGCGCTACGATTCTCTCTTCGATGTTTACGACAATGTTTTAAGGTTATTAACGCTATAACTACAAGCTATAGTATATATATGGGTTGACAAACCCTGTTTATAGTATTATATTGAGTAATAGATTTGAAAGGTGGATGTTGGAATGCGAAGACAGGCCCTATCGCTGCTGGTGGAGAATAATCCCGGCGTGACAAGCCGTATTTCCGGTTTATTTAGCCGGAGAGGCTTTAATATTGACAGCTTTTCCTCCGGGGTGACGGCGGATCCGAAGTACACGAGGATCACCATTGTCGCCAGCGGGGATGAGCAGATTTTAGAGCAGATTGAAAAGCAGCTTGAGAAGCTTGAGGATGTACTTGACATTAAGAAGCTTGAACCGGGGCTTTCCGTGACAAGAGAGCTGATTCTGGTTAAGATACGGGCGAAGGACACAGAGCGTCAGGCAGTGATGAATGTGACGGATATTTTCCACGGCAAGATTGTGGATGTGACCCACGATTCCATGGTGATTCAGCTGGTGGGTCATCAGGATAAGCTGGATAACTTTTTAGATTTGTTGAACGGCTACGAGATTTTAGAGCTGGCAAGAACCGGGATTACCGGTCTGACCAGAGGCTCCTCGGATGTTCGCTTTTTAGAGTAAGCTACTCATTTATATTTAAGAATACATGTTAGGAGGACAAGTAAGATGTCAGAAGCAAAACTTTACTATCAGGAGGATTGTAATCTCTCTCTGCTGGAGGGAAAGACCATTGCAATCATTGGCTACGGAAGTCAGGGGCATGCCCATGCGCTGAACCTGAAGGAGTCCGGCTGCCATGTGATCATTGGCCTGTACGAGGGCAGCAAGTCATGGAAGCGCGCCGAGGAGCAGGGATTTGAGGTATTTGTCGCTGCGGAGGCTGCTAAGAAAGCGGACATTATTATGATCCTGATCAACGACGAGCTGCAGGCGGATATGTACAAGAAGGATATCGAGCCGAACCTTGAGCCGGGAAATATGCTCATGTTTGCGCATGGCTTTAACATTCATTTCGGCTGCATCAAGCCGCCGAAGGATGTAGATGTGACGATGATTGCGCCGAAGGCACCGGGGCACACGGTTCGCAGCGAGTATCAGGCAGGCAAGGGTACGCCCTGTCTGGTAGCAGTAGAGCAGGATGCTACCGGAAAGGCACTGGATATGGCGCTGGCTTATGCGCTGGGGATCGGCGGGGCAAGAGCCGGTGTGCTGGAGACGACCTTCCGTACCGAGACCGAGACGGATCTTTTTGGCGAGCAGGCTGTGCTTTGCGGCGGTGTATGCGCTCTTATGCAGGCGGGCTTTGAGACCCTGTGCGAAGCGGGCTATGATCCGAGAAATGCATACTTTGAGTGTATCCATGAGATGAAGCTGATCGTGGATCTGATTTATCAGTCAGGCTTTGCAGGAATGCGTTACTCCATTTCCAATACGGCGGAATACGGCGATTATGTGACCGGCCCGAAGATTGTGACAGAGGATACCAAGAAGGCGATGAAGAAGATTCTTGCAGATATCCAGGATGGAACCTTTGCAAAGGAATTTTTGCTGGATATGTCTCCGGCGGGTCGTCAGGTACACTTCAAGGCTATGAGAAAGCTTGCCAGCGAGCATCCTTCTGAGAAGGTTGGCGAGGAGATTCGCAAGCTCTACAGCTGGAATGATGAGAGCGACAAGCTCATCAACAATTAGTTCGCTATCATATGCGAAATATAACGAAAAAAGGACTTTGCGTTGCGCATAGTCCTTTTTTCATGCTATAATGTTGAGAACACTATGTGAGTGCGAATAACAATCAGGGAATGGAGGCGGGAAAATGCCGATTCACAATCAGTTATGCGGATTAGCTGTAATGGCTATGCTTTTATATATGTTTCTCAGGCAGAGAAGAATCGGGCTGTATACGGAGCGCGTATTCCTCCGCACGCTGATTATTTTGATTGTATGCGTGGGGCTGGATGCCTTGTCGATCGTCGCCATCACTTACCGGGATTCTATTTCCGATACGCTCCTTGCATTTATCTGCAAGAGCTATGTGGTGAGTCTGGTATGGGTGGGGTATCTGGCGCTCACATATATTATGACGGATCTCTACGTCGAGCAGGAATATTACAGAAAGATACATACGCTCACATGGATTGTGACGATGGAGTCCCTTGTGGTGTACTGTCTCCCCATTCGCTACCATGTGGATGGGAAGGAGATATACACGGAAGGCCCCTGCATTCTTATGACTTATGTGTTTGCCTTCTCGTTTCTTCTGGCTACGATCTGTATGATTTTATATTGCAGAAAAAGGATTGAATCGAAGAGGCGTCTGGCCGCTCTTATGTGGATGGGCATATGGCTTTTGGCCGCTTTTGTCCAGTTTTTAAATAATCAGTGGCTTCTGGTGGGCTTTGCAGGTTCCCTTGGTATGCTGGCGTTATACTGTATCCTTGAGAACCCGGAGAACAATATCGACCACAAGCTCGGCTGCTTCCATCATCACGCTCTGATCGACTATCTGAACCAGTGCTATGGGAGAGATGTGTCAAAAAGCATTCTGTTTTTATCTATCAATAACAGGCAGAGGAGAAATATCGGTATGGAGCCGGCGGACGTGTATCTGCGCAGACTGATCGAGTGGTTCCGTGGCGATGAGAAGGTGATGATCTTTAAAAATGCAGATAAGGAACTGGCGGTCGTGTTCCCGGATATGACGGCGCTCAGTCATGCATTTTCAAAAATCCAGGAGACCTTCTACTATAACCAGTTTTACAATATTGAGCGGAGTGAGAGGAAAAAAGAGGAGCGCATGGAAGAATTTCCCGAGACACTTTTTATCCTTTTTCCGGACACCTCGCTGGTCAGGGATGCAGACGAGCTCATGCTAGTGCATCAGGCTTTGTATGTGGAGCACTGTAACCGGGCGGATTCTCTGGTATGTTATGTGAACCAGCAGGCGCTGGACAAGATCCGCCAGGAGGATCAGATCGTGCAGGAGATTAAGAAAGCGCTGCGGGAGGACAGGGTGGAGGTCTTTTACCAGCCGATTTATGACGTGCGGGAGCAGAGATTTTCCTCGGCGGAGGCGCTGGTGCGCATCCGTAAGAAGGACGGCAGCCTGATGTCCCCCGGTCTGTTTATTCCTGTGGCGGAGGCGAACGGCCTGATTGACAAGCTGGGCGAACGGGTCTTTGAAAAGGTCTGCGCCTTTTTGAAGCAGTATGACCCCGGGGAGCTGGGGATTCATTATCTGGAGGTCAATCTGTCTGTGGTGCAGTGCGAGCAGCGCAATCTGGCTGACCGGTATCTGGAGATTATGCGCCGCTATGAGACGAGCCCGTGGTATATCAATCTGGAGATTACGGAGACGGGAACCCTGCTGTCGAAAAAGACTCTTCTGGGGAACATGAACCGTCTGATCCGGGAGGGCGTTTCCTTCTCGCTGGATGATTTCGGCAACGGACAGTCAAATCTGGATTATATGATTGACATGCCGGTTTCGGTTATGAAGCTGGATATGAATATGACGAGAGCCTACTTTGAGGACATGAAGGCAAAGATGGTGGTGCAGGCGGCGATTCAGATGGCGCATGATCTGGATCTGTTTATTGTGGCCGAGGGCGTGGAAACCGAGGAGCAGTTTACGGAGATGGCGAAGAGGAAGGTGGATTATATTCAGGGGTATTATTTCTCAAAGCCGCTGCCGGAGGAGGAGTACGTCGCATTTTTACACGCGAGAAGGCAGCTGGCGGTCGGGAGCGGCAGCTGAGATTTGACATCCCATGCGGATTGATG
Organism: Blautia sp.; assembly: GCA_023663685.1. GTDB lineage: Bacteria > Bacillota > Clostridia > Lachnospirales > Lachnospiraceae > Roseburia. The sequence continues at coordinate 605,535 of JAMPHB010000001.1, read as the reverse complement.
TAGAATTGCAGAGAAATAAAAGAATATAAGTGATAAGGAACAGGGAGAAAATGGCAGAAGTATACAATCATAAGGTAGTGGAAAAAAAGTGGCAGGATTACTGGCAGGAGCATGAGACATTTCGGACGGATGTGTGGGACTTTTCGAAGCCGAAGTACTACGCGCTGGATATGTTCCCATATCCCTCGGGAGTGGGGCTACACGCAGGACACCCGGAGGGCTATACCGCCACGGACATTATGTCGCGCATGAAGCGGATGCAGGGCTACAATGTCCTTCACCCCATGGGCTACGACTCCTTCGGGCTTCCGGCGGAGCAGTATGCGGTGAACACGGGCAATCATCCGGACGGATTTACGCAGGAGAATATTAAGACCTTTTCCAGGCAGTTAAAGGAGCTTGGCTTTGACTATGACTGGTCAAAGATGGTGGCAACCTCAGACCCGAAGTTTTACAAGTGGACGCAGTGGATTTTCAAAAAGCTCTACGAGGCGGGCTATGCGAAGCATATCGACATGCCGGTGAACTGGTGCGAGGAGCTGGGGACAGTGCTCTCCAACGACGAGGTCATTGACGGAAAATCGGAGAGGGGCGGTTATCCGGTGGTGCGCCGGAATATGAAGCAGTGGGTGATTGACCAGCCCTCGTTTGCGGAGAAGCTTTTAGAGGGACTGGAGGAGATCGACTGGCCGGAGTCCACGAAGGAGATCCAGCGCAACTGGATTGGAAAGAGCACGGGCGTGGAGGTGGACTTCCAGATTGTGGGAGGCGGCTCCTTCTCGATTTTTACGACCTGTATCGAGACTATTTACGGCATTACTTTTATGGTGCTGGCGCCGGAGAGTGAGACTGTAAAGGGGCTTCTCGACCGGGTGAAGAACCGTGATGAGGTGCAGGCTTACATTGACGAGACGATGAAGAAGAACGATATGGACCGGACAGAGCTGAACAAGACGAAATCCGGCTGTATCCTGGAGGGACTGTATGCCATCCACCCGGCCACGGGCAGGGAGGTTCCGCTTTTTATCGGCGATTTTGTGCTGGCGAGCTACGGAACCGGAGCGGTGATGGCAGTGCCGAGCCACGATCAGAGAGATTTTGAATATGCAGTGGCTCACGATATTCCGATGATTCAGGTCATTGAGGGGCGCGACGTGTCAGAGTGCGCCTTTGAGAAGCAGGATTATCTCGGGAAGGGCTGTAAGCTGATCAATTCCGCGGAGTTCACTGGACTGACCGTGGAGGAGGCGAAGGAAGCCATCACGGTGAAGCTGGAGGAGATGGGGGTGGCCCGTAGAAAGGTCAACTATCATTTCCGGGAGTGGATTTTTGCGAGACAGAGATACTGGGGCGAGCCGGTTCCCTGTATCTACAAGGAGGACGGGGAAATCTGCTTTTTGCCGGACGAGGAGCTCCCGGTGGTGCTGCCGAAGCTGGATGACTATAAAGGAAAGGGCGGAAAGGCTCCTTTGGAGAACGCCACAGAGTGGAAGCTGTATGACAAAAACGGCTTAAAGGGTGTGAGGGAGACCTCGACGATGCCGGGTTCTGCCGGATCCTCCTGGTATTTCCTGCGCTATGTGGATCCTGACAACGAGAAGGAGTTTGCGAATCAGGAGCTCCTTAAGCACTGGCTTCCGGTGGATCTGTATGTGGGCGGGCCGGAGCACGCGGTCGGACATCTGATGTATTCAAGAATCTGGAACCGTTTTCTGTATGATGAGGGACTTTCCCCGGTGAAGGAGCCCTTTAAGAAGCTGGTGCATCAGGGCATGATTCTCGGAGAGAATGGCATCAAGATGGGCAAGCGTTACCCGGAGTATGTAGTGAATCCCAGTGACATTGTGGAGGAGTATGGAGCGGATACGCTGCGCCTCTATGAGATGTTCATGGGGCCGCTCGAGGTGTCCAAGCCGTGGAACTCAAAAAATGTGCAGGGGGCAAAGCGGTTTATTAACCGTGTCTGGAAATTCTTCACAGAGCCGGAGAATCTCACGGAGGAGGACGACGGGACGCTGACCAGAATCTACCACTACACAGTGAAGAAGGTCACGGGAGACTATGAGACGCTGGCATACAATACGGCGATCAGCCAGATGATGATCTTTGTCAATGAGGTGTATAAGGTCGGAAAATGCCCCCGGGCGTTTGCGGAGGGTCTGATCAAGATGCTCTCCTGCGTATGCCCGCATGTGGGAGAAGAAATCTGGCAGAAGCTGGGACATACGGACACCATTGCCTTTGAGAGCTGGCCGGCCTACGATGAGAGCCTGACGATGGAGGACACGGTGGAGATTGCGATTCAGGTGAACGGCAAGATGCGCGGCACGCTGGCAGTCCACAAGGAGGATCCGAAGGAACAGGTTCTGGAGAGGGCGAAGGAGAGCATCGCTGATAAGCTGACCGGAAATATTGTCAAAGAGATTTATGTTCCGGGCAAGATTGTGAATATTGTAATGAAATAGACATATACTAACAAGTATGGAGCTGGAGTATTTTTTTACCTATGAAACAGAAATTCCGGAGGGAATCGGATTCGCTGTCGCGGGAAAAGAGCATATTCTCTGGCTCTTTTTTCTTGCAGGGATTTCCATTCTTCTCATGTGCCTCTACGCCGGGCTGCCGGAGCAGGGACGCCGCATCTGGGAGTATAGCGTCGCTTTTTCCATGGTGTTTTGGATTCTCATTCGAATCGCCTACATTGCCGTTATCGGGAAAAGCTTTCTCCCCGAGCTGCCGCTGCATCTGTGCAGCATAGCGGGGATACTCTGTGCAGTTCACTGTGTGGCGCGCTGGGACTGGCTGGGGAATGTGCTCTACAGCATCGGACTTCCCGGCACAGTGCTGGCTTTGCTTTTTCCAAACTGGGGAAAGTATCCGGCGATTCATTTTATTTCTATCGAGGGATTTTTGTTTCACGCAGGCATCCTGCTGTATGTGGTGAGCCAGCTTTACAGCCATGGCATTGTGCCGAAGCTTGGAAAGCTCTGGCAGGTGGTCTTGTTCCTCGTGCTGGTGGCCGCGCCGGTCTATTGCTTTGACAGATGCTTTCAGGTCAACTATATGTTCGTCAACTGGCCGTCTCCCGGCTCACCTTTAGAGCTTTTGGAGGGGTGTCTCGGCAATCCGGGCTATCTCGCAGGCTATGCTTTTTTCGTGCTGCTTGGTATGTTTTTAATGGATCTTGGCTATGTGCTTTTAGCGAAAAAAGAATAATGATTTGGTACCTTTGTATGAATTTTTTGTTGCCTGTGGGGAAGTTTCGGTGTATACTAGATAATAGGAAATAATTTACATATAGATAGAAACTGTGGCGGTTTCTTCTTCGGTGAGAAGGAGGTGGAGACATGGGAATCAACAGTGTAAACGCAGTAGAGAAAACGGCAGCCCCCCAGACGGTGAAAGCGCAACCGGCAGACGCTGTCAGCAAGAGCATACAAAAACAGCTGTCCGATGTACAGCGGCAGAAGCAGGCGCTGACCTCCGAGGATGGTCTTTCTGCTGAGGAGAGGATGAAAAAGCGCAAGGAGCTGCAGCAGGAGATCAGCAGACTGAACGGGAAGCTCAGACAGAGACAGTCGGAGCTGAACAAAGAACAGAACCGGAGCATCCGAAGGTCGGAGGAGCTTTCGAAGGAGGAGGATAAGAAGATGAAGTCCTCCGCTGTTTCCGAGGAGGACTCTAAGGATAGGGATGCAAAGGAGCTTGAGAAGGACGAGCGGGAAAAGAAGAGCGTCCGCACCGAGCTGCATTCACTTTCGCAGACGCGCTCTGCGCTGGAGGAGTCGAAAGCGCAGGAGAACGTGATTACGCGGATGGAATCCGGTGTTGTGATTTTAAAGGGAGAGATTAAGCAGGATAAGCTTCGGGGACAGAATGTGGACGGGAAGAAGGAGGAGCTTGCGAGGCAGGAGAAGAAGCTCCGGCAGGCTTCCGTAAATCAGGCGAAGCTAAAAGAGGGCGACCGGGTGATCCAAAAGTCCACCGACGCCACGCGGGCGGCACGCACGGCAGAGCAGTTCAATGTTGTATTTTAGCAGGAGGGGAGTGGGGTTATGTCATTTTCGATACCGGGTATGTCAGGCAGCAGTAATATGTTAGGGAATTATAGCCTGGCGGACTATGCCAGCATTCGCAACGGGTCTTATTCTAGGCTGCTGAAATCCTATTATGCCAAGGCGGATTCTTCCTCCGGCAGGACTTCTGGAAATACGTCTAATAAGACCTATAATTACTGGAATTACGACGAGAAGATTAAGGGGATATCCGCTAAGATGTCCTCCGTTTCCAAGGATTCCGCAGAGACACTGGATAAAATTCAGACGAGTGCGGAGAGCTTAAGCAGCTCCGCGCAGAAGGTCACGGCGACAGAGGACAGGGAGAAGATGTACAGTGCTGCCGCAGCCTTTGTGAAGGATTATAACAGTCTGATGGAGAGCAGTGGAAAGTCGCAGGTAGGGGCAATTAAGGCGAGCCGTTCTTCAATCGTGAGCAATACCAGTGCGAACGCCGAGAAGCTGGCCTCTGTGGGCATCACGGTGAATGCGAAGGACAATACACTGTCCATCGACGCCTCTAAGTTTAAGAGTGCTGATCTGGATACGGTGAAGGGACTGTTTGATGGGAAAAGTTCCTATGCGGCTAAGATTTCCAGTTCGGCATCTGCAATTGCAAGCCACGCGAAGTATGAGGCCGGAAGAATTGGTGCATCGACCGGCACGTCCCGGACAGCATCCACCAGCAGTAGCAGCAGGACTTACAATTACTGGGATTACAGAGAGGCGAACCAGTACAAATACACCAATACCTCCACCTCATGGGATTCTGCAGCTACGCTTTCCTCTGTGCAGAAGGATTCCTCGGGTCTGCGCAGCGCCGCAGACAAGCTGACGGCGACGGGAAGCGGTTCTCTTTTAGCCGGGACCTCCTCCGTGGACGGGGACGGCGGGGAGACAGTGAGTTACAACCGCGATGCGATATACAGTGCGGCTGCTTCTTTCGTCGAGGAGTACAATAATCTGATTAAGAGCTCCGCGGACTCCCGGGTGGGCGCAATCTCTGCAAGGAGAGCCTCCCTGCTGGGGAACACCAGTGTAAATTCTGAACGGCTGAGCGCTGTGGGAATCACGGTTGACGCGACAAATAAGACTTTGTCTATCAATGAATCTAAGTTTAAGAGCGCGGATATGGACACAGTAAAGAAGCTGTTTCAGGGAAGCGGCTCATACGGAGAGAAAATATCCGAGGCGGCGTCGGCCATCAACAGCCATGCAAAGTATGAGGCGGCAAAGTCGAATACATACAACAATGCAGGCAGCTATTCCTCCAATAATGCCAGTGCATGGAGTAATTTTGCCTAGGAAAAGGGATAGGAGATTGTTATGAGAAATCACACAAAGGGGCGTTTTCGCTTTCTTGCGCTGTTCATGTGCCTTGCCATGCTTTTTACATCGGCTCCGGCGTTCGCACCAGAGCAGGTGTATGCGGCCGGGACGACTACGATCAGTTCGTGGCAGTCGCAGGTAGTGTGTGGAAAGAAAGCGAAGATTAAGCTGCCGGGAGGATATAAGAATCCGAAATATTCCTCGTCGAATAAAAAGGTCGCGACGGTGACCGCAAAGGGCGTGGTAAAGGCGGTAAAGCTTGGCGTAGCGAAAATCACGGTTAAGTCCGGGGGCAGCACCACGGTCTATACGGTCACGGTGATTCCGGCGAAAGCGAGTCAGGTCTGGCTGAAACAGCAGGCGGTTGTCGCGGGCAGAAAGTTCAAATTTACGCTCGCGTCGGACAAATACGATACGAGTCAGGTCAAGCTGGATTTCGGCCTGACCATGAGCTCTAAAATTAAAAGCACAGGGGAATGTCTGGGGCTTGACATCGGTACCTTTGGAGAGCTCTACTACAAATACGGCACGTTCTCCGGCTCCTCCCCCTACTATGCGTATGAGGCAGACCAGATATTAAACGATGCAATCGGGTTTTTTAGTGTGGCTTCGTCGGCCAGTGACGCGATTCGTCAGGAGACCGAGGTATATGCAAACAGCGTATATGCGAATGTTCCCTATAAGTCGCAGATTACATGGCTGGACTACGATGGCTCTAAGCTTCTTACGCCGAGTGCGATGAAGAAGAAGGGAATCGACTTAAAGCTGGACGGCTCTTCAATGAAGAACAGCATCAAGTGTGGACCGGGAAAGCACACGCTGTCCTTCAAGTTTGAGGGCAAGACTTATAAGAAGAATTTCTATGTGTCCTACCCGGTTAAGGAAGTTCTGGAGAGAAGGGATTCGACCGGGTTCAGCCCGGAGAGTGCCGGGGTGCTTGAAGCCGCCTTTGCAGCGGTGGATTCGGTGGTGAACGGGCAGATGACCGATACCGAGAAGGCGAAGGCCATCCACGATTATCTGATCTACCATGCGAATTATTATCACGGGAACGAGCACAATGCGGAGAGATGGGCGTATTCAGCGAGCGGTGTCCTGCTTCACGGGGAGGGCGTCTGTGAGAGCTACGCGGTTGCGTTCTACATTATGGCAAATGCCGCAGGGCTCCAGTGTGAGTATGTCACCGGAGATGCATGGAACGGCTCCTATCGTGACGCCCACGCGTGGAACCGCGTCTGCATCGACGGTACATGGTATTATATCGACTGTACATGGGATGACGACAGGGAAAGCGGACATGAGAGCGACAACTATTTTATGTCACCGACACTGTGGAAAACGCACGGTCTGGACGGTTCCGAATCTGTTGATCTGGCAGAGGATGGAAAAAATTACTGGGAGCTGTATTATCTGACCGGGCGCGGATATACCAATAAACCCGCCGGGACGGCTGACTGATATAAAAAAGGGGCTGTTGCATGATGCAACAGCCTGCTTTTTATTTTTTGAGCACATGGGGAGGCAGGGAGGGGTCGCTTCCCCGGAGCTTTTGCATACTGCGCTGGATTGCGTCCTTAGAGTCCTTCCAGTCTGCATCCTTGTTCTTGTAGTCGTACTTCTCGATGAACCATGCCACGTCCTCATAGATGCGGCTGAAATTTTCCTGCATGAGTGGCAGCATGGCGGCGTAGAATTCCTCCCGTTCTTTTTCGGAGAGGGCAGCATCCGCGCCCTCACAGAGCACTTTGAAATGAGAGAGGCAGAAGCCCTTTGTCTCCTTCACCTGCTTTTTAAAATCCACGTCATTTTTGTACATATTGAAAAATGTCTTCATGTAAGCACCGAAGGTTTTTTCCACGCTGGTGCAGATAAAGCAGGATTCTTCCCTGCGGTTGATCCAGTCCACGATGGAGTTGTCGCCTGCCTCCTTTTTGGCGAACAGTCCTTTTTTCCCTGCCTGCCGTGGTTTAAAATTCTTAAATTCTTTATCCATCTCCTCCAGATGCCGCTTGTAGAGGGTCTTTAGGATCCATGCGTTGCCCAGGGAGTTGCCGTAGTCGAACATTTTCTTAAAGTGGGCGCGGCAGAATCCCTCCCTGTCGGTCATGTCGCGGATATCCGCTTCCATGTAGGAGGCTCCGTGCCCAAGCACGAAGTCCATCATGTGATCCTCAGTTCTTTTCTCTATGTAGCAGAAGGGGCATTCCCCGGCGTTGGCCATAGCGTCAGAGATTGGAATGGTGTGAAGCTGTTCTTTCATGTGTTACCTCCTTTGGTTGATATTCATTGAAAAAGTCGATAAATGCCTGCAGGGATTTAGAGGGCTTTTCATTTTCCCGGTAGGCAAAGCCCACCTCCCTTGTATGGATGGGGGTTTTCAGTGGAATCTGGATCAGGCTTTTCTCCTGCAGGGCGTCCAGCACAAAGCTTTTAATGACGCATGCCACGCCCACGCCGATCTTTGCGAAGTCGATGAGAAGCTCCATGTTGGAAACGTCGATGGACTCCGCTACGGTGATATGGTTTTCCTGCAGATAATCGTCGATATAGCGCCTTGTCATATTGTTCTTATCAAGGAGCATAAGCGTGGAATTTTCCAGCAGCCCGCTTTGTGGGATTCCCCGCTTTTTTAGATTGGAGATGTAGTCGCTGTTTGCAACGAAAATATCCTCAATCTGCTCCAGATAGTGAAAGCGTATGCCCTTGAGGCTCTCCGGCCTGCCAATCAGTCCAATGTCAATCTTGTTCTCGTCCAAAAGCCGGAGAGTCTCGTTGGTGGACTGGCACTTGATCGAGAGGCTGATATGGGGCTTGCGGCGGATGAACTCCTTTAAGTAGGGCATGAGCAGATGCTTGCAGAGAGTGGCGCTTACGCCAATCTGCAGATGACCCACCCCCAGCGCAATCGAGAGTTTTAGCTTGTCCTCCCCGAGGCTTAAGGACTCGAAGGCGTCCCTGACGTGGCTGTAGAGCAGGGCTCCCTCCTCCGTCAGCACGACACCGCGGGAGCTTCTGGAAAAAAGCTTACAGTTCAGGCTCATCTCCAGCTTCTGGATGGATTTGCTGATGGCCGGCTGGCTGATGTATAGCTCCTTGGCGGCCTTTGAGATGTTACCGGCGTTGGCCACTGTGTAGAAGATCCAGTAGGACGATAAATTCTGGTTCATGTTTCCCCTCCTTACCGTGGATTATATCATAAAATATGGTTATGGTAAATATGTTTATTATGTATTTCATTTATAAAATAATCTATGTTAGAATTTTTCCACAGAGAAAATGAGATAAGGAGGATATGGTATGGGAATGACAATGACGCAGAAGATTCTTGCCGCACATGCAGGGCTTTCCAGTGTGAAGGCCGGGCAGCTGATCGAGGCGGAACTGGATCTGGTTTTGGGAAATGATATTACCTCTCCGGTGGCGATTCACGAGATTGAGAAGATGAAGGCGGGCGAGGTGTTCCACAAGGATAAGATCGCGCTTGTAATGGATCATTTTGCACCGAACAAGGATATTAAATCCGCAGAGCACTGTAAATGTGTGCGGGAGTTTGCCGGCAGGCATGAGATTACAAATTATTTCGATGTGGGAGAGATGGGAATCGAGCACGCCCTGCTGCCGGAAAAAGGCCTGACCGTTGCCGGGGATGTGATTATCGGCGCAGACTCACATACCTGCACCTACGGGGCGCTGGGAGCCTTTTCCACCGGTGTGGGAAGCACGGATATGGCTGCAGGTATGGCGACGGGGAAAGCATGGTTTAAGGTTCCCTCTGCAATCCGTTTTTGCATTACGGGAAAGCCGGCCAAATGGGTCAGTGGCAAGGACGTGATTCTTCACATCATTGGAATGATCGGGGTGGATGGTGCACTGTACCGCTCCATGGAGTTTGTGGGAGACGGCATCCGCTATCTTTCGATGGACGACCGCTTTACAATTGCGAACATGGCAATCGAGGGAGGCGCGAAAAACGGAATTTTCCCGGTAGATGATCTGACAAGAGCCTATATGAAGGAGCACAGCGGGCGTCCCTTCGTAGAGTATGAGGCGGACGCGGACGCAGAGTACGACGAGGAGTACACAATCGACCTCAGTACCTTAAAGCCCACAGTGGCATTTCCGCATCTTCCTGAGAACACGAGGACGATTGACGAGGTGGGAGAGGTAGCGGTTGATCAGGTGGTGATCGGCTCCTGCACAAACGGCCGCATGGAGGATCTGCGCATCGCTGCGGAGATTCTGAAAGGAAAACGGGTGAAAAAGGGCGTGCGGACAATCGTAATTCCTGCCACCCAGAAAATCTATCTGGATGCGATGGAAGAGGGGCTGATCCGCACCTTTATCGAGGCAGGAGCGATTGTCAGCACCCCGACCTGCGGCCCCTGCCTGGGAGGCTATATGGGTGTGCTGGCGGAGGGGGAGAGGTGTATTTCCACCACGAACCGCAACTTTGTCGGACGTATGGGACATGTGGAGTCTGAGGTGTATCTTGCGAGCCCGGCAGTTGCCGCCGCATCCGCAGTCACCGGAAAAATCAGTGGCCCGAGTGAAGTGATGTAAGGAGGAGATGCATATGAAAGCAGCACATGGCCGTGTATTTCAATACGGAGATAATGTAGATACGGATGTAATCATTCCCGCGAGGTACTTGAATTCCTCCGACCCAAAGGAGCTTGCCACCCACTGTATGGAGGATATCGACAAAGATTTTGTGAAGAAGGTGGAGCAGGGGGATATCATAGTCGCCCACAAGAATTTTGGCTGCGGCTCCTCGCGGGAGCACGCGCCCATCGCGATTAAGGCGGCGGGAGTGAGCTGTGTGATTGCGGAGACCTTTGCCCGGATTTTCTACCGCAACGCCATCAATATCGGTCTTCCGATCATCGAGTGCCCGGAGGCGGCGAGAGTAATTAGCGCAGGCGATGAGGTGGAGGTGGATTTTGATTCTGGAACCATCACCGATGTGACCACTGGCGAAAGCTACACGGGGCAGGCATTCCCGGCCTTTATGCAGCAGCTGATTGACTGCGGGGGGCTTGTCAATTATATCAATCAGAAGTAGTCTGGCTTAAGGAGCTCAGATAGTCCAGATAGTTCTGGGAAATTTTGATGGAGGTGTAGACGTCGGCGTATTCACTGGCGGAAAAGCTGTCGATATAGTTTTCCTGAAAAACCTTGTCGATTCCGGCCTGATGCGCCATGTCTACCGCCTTATTGTAGGCAATGGCCGCTTTTTCGGGATTTTTGTAGGTGCCGACGGTGTAATTGCCCCGTATGTGGATTTTGGTCCGGTAGCGGGTCTGTCCGCCCTTCTCGATGCGCGTGACGCCGAAATAGGGGTTGATGATCTCAATATTGGAGTAGCGGAAGTCTGTGGAATCCCCGTTCACAAACAGATAATCCCGCCCGCAGACCGCGTGGCTCTTGATTCCGTAGCGGCTCTGCAGTGTGACCTGCATCCCGTAGTCGTTCACATACAGATGTCCCTGCCGCTGCATGATCCGGTGGCTGCTGTAATAGAATAGGTCGTCAATATCAAATTTCAGCTCCTGATTCACGTCCAGATAGTAGCTGAAATAATTTTTGCGCAGGTAGATCGGGGTCGAGATGTACATGCGGTTGTCCCGGTAATTGATCAGGCTGACCAGCTTGTCGAAGGGGAGATAGCGGGTCAGATAGAAGGAGTCCTCGATGGACTGCGTCTGCGCGAGCAGAGCATACGCCGTCCGGTAGGCGCTGTGGGCGTCCTCCTCGGTGTCGTAGCTGCCGAGGCTGATGTGTTTATTCTGGTAGGTGATGCTGGAACGGTAGTAGAGCGTGCCGTCCTTTCTGGTTGCGGTATATACGCCTGATAGCATAGGGCCTCCGTCAGATAGTAATAGTTTCAATCAGTATAACATAATCCGCACATTGACAGCAATTCATTTTTTCAATATAATGTGACCAAGTGCTGTGAATCGTGCAGGACAGTCAACGCAAGGATAGGAGGTCACGAATGAACCGAATGTATGTAAGCACCAGAAATAATGAGATTAAGCGGACGGCTTCACAGGCCATTCTGCAGGGACTCGCCGGGGACGGAGGGCTTTTCGTGCCGGAGAGCATTCCGGAACTGGATGTGTCGATAGACGAGCTTAAGGATATGACCTATCAGGAGACGGCTTACGAGGTGATGAAGCTGTTTTTCACGGACTTCACCGCAGAGGAGCTAAAGGATTGTATCAAAAAGGCCTACGATGAGAAATTTGACGTTCCGGAGATTGCTCCCTTAGCGGAGGCAGGGTGCGCTTACTATCTGGAGCTGTTCCACGGGGCGACGATTGCCTTTAAGGATATGGCGCTGTCAATCCTGCCCCATCTTCTGACCACTTCCGCCAAAAAGAATCAGGTCAAAAACGAGATTGTAATACTGACTGCTACCTCCGGGGATACGGGGAAGGCGGCCCTGGCGGGCTTTGCAGATGTAGAGGGTACAAAGATTATTGTATTTTATCCGAAAAACGGCGTGAGCCCGATTCAGGAAAAGCAGATGGTGACCCAGAAGGGGAAGAATACGCTTGTGGTCGGGATTCATGGCAATTTTGACCAGGCTCAGACCGGCGTAAAGCAGATGTTTGGCGACAAGGCGCTGGAGGAGGAGCTTGGAGCGGCGGGATATCAGTTCTCCTCTGCGAACTCCATCAATATCGGGCGGCTGATTCCGCAGGTGGTCTACTATGTATACGCTTATGCAAAGCTGTACGGGCTCGGTGTGATTGGGAAGGGTGAGCCCATGAATGTGGCCGTGCCTACCGGGAATTTTGGAAATATTCTCGCGGCATTCTACGCGAAAAATATGGGACTTCCGATTGGAAAGCTGATCTGTGCTTCCAACGAGAACAAAGTGCTTTACGACTTTTTCTCCACGGGAATCTACGACAAAAACCGTGAGTTCATCCTGACAAGCTCTCCCTCGATGGATATCCTGATTTCTTCGAATCTGGAGCGTCTGATTTACCATATTGCGGGAGAGGATGCGAAGAAGAACGCCAGGCTCATGGAGAGCCTTGCAGCCACCGGGCGCTATGAGATTACCGGACAGATGCGTGAAGGACTTGCGGATTTTTACGGTAATTACACCGGAGAGCAGGAGACCGCAGAGGTTATTAAGAAGATGTATGAAGATACGGGCTATATCCTGGATACCCACACGGCGGTAGCTTCCGGGGTATATGAGAAGTATAAGAAGGACACGGGGGATACGACAAAGACTGTGATTGCAAGTACTGCCAGTCCTTTTAAGTTTACCAGAAGCGTGATGAGAGCGATTGACAGCAGCTATGATTCCATGGGGGATTTTGAGCTTGTAGACGAACTTTCCAGACTTGGAAATATCCGGGTGCCGCAGGCGATTGAAGAAATCAGGAGCGCGCCGGTGCTTCACGAGACTGTCTGTGAGGTGGAAGACATGCCCAGTGTGGTTAAGCGCTTCCTTGGAGTATAGCGGGCGCATAAAAAGCCCCTGCCGGGAAACCGGCAGGGGCTTTTTATGCGCTTATTAGTCAGCTTTAATGACTTCCATGAGAAAATGCACGGTGCCAAAGGTATATAACACCGGTATATAATATGTAGTGTGCTCATTGAAGGCTAAGATAGGATCTTCCACATGCTCCGGAGGATTGATGGTGAGCTCCAGAGAAGAGTCGTTCGACACATTCACGATGAAAAGGCCGTTGTGAAGATTCTGGAAATCCTCCAGGGAAGCCTTTACATAATCATCGTACTCTAAGAATTCATCCTCGACATAGCGGCTGGCGAAAGCAATAGCTGTCGGCTCATCCATACATAAATAAGAGACTATGGAATAATCGCCGCAGACAGCCTGCCGGACACAGCACTCGACGGGGAACTCTGTGATCTCCTCAATGGAAATCGGGGTAAAGTCATCCCCGATAAAACGGACAAAGTTGTTGAATAAAAGCTCGATATACATACGGCTGTTGCGGGGAAGGGGAGTCTCTGACACAATCAGGAACTTCTCAAACAGCTTTGTGATAATCTCCTGATCCTCCACCAGCATATTCAGATCGGTGAGCTCATTCTGGGAGCGGTAATCCGCCAGAATATTCTCAAACTCTGTGTTCGACAGAATGCCATCATCCAAAAGAACCTGTCCCAAAAGAAGAAAATCCGGACTCTGGGATTTTAGGAGGGCGATGACCTGTTCGTTGGTCAGATAGCCAAACTCAATGGCAAGCTCGCCGAATTTGCGATCCTCGTGGGTCTGGTGAATGACGATCTCGTCCACCTCGGAGGCGGTCATATAACCCGCGTGCATGGCGAGGGTGCCGAGCTTTGTGTGCTTGTTGGTCTGCCGTTTCATCGCTGAAAACAGCTGATCCTGCGTGATATAACCGTTCGCGATCAAATAGTTCCCAAAAAATTGTGTGTACATAAACTAACTCCTCTCAAGGAAATTCTTCACAATGCTAAGAATTTGCTCTTTGTCTAATGGTTTCTGGACAAAATCCTTGGCGCCTGCCTCAAGCGTGCATTTTAATTGCGACTGCGTTCCCACAGAGGAGGCAATGATGATCGTTGCATGGGGATCGAACTCTAAAATCTCCTGAATGGCGATATTGCCATCCTTTTTGGGCATGACAATATCGAGGAAAACGAGATTAGGCCGCTCCTCCCGGTATTTGTCAATGGCGCCCTGTCCGTCAGAAGCCTCGATAAACTGGGGGTTCCCCATAGTGGAAATGATGTCCTTCATCTGCTTTCTGGATAAAATAGAGTCGTCACAGATTAATATTTTAAGGTCGTTGATATTCATAATTCTTCGCTCCCTTTTTGTGTACTGATTTTATTGTACTATAAGTGGTTGGTTTTTTCAACATTTTTTGTAAATTCTAAAAATGAAAAAGTTTGTGAAAAATGTGGAAAAAAGATTGACAAAAAAATAACATAGTGTATGATATTTGTGAATGTGAATTCATTTGCAGAATTTAATTTTATATATAAGGAGGACAAGTGATATGGCAACAAAAGCGTATTATCCGTTAAGCGAGATCGGTGCCGGTAAGGTCGGATTTTCCAAGACCCGCTCCATCATCGAAGCTGCCTTCTACGGCAACAACGTCGTGAAGGTGAACACATTGAAGGAGGCGTATGAGCTCGCGAAGAACTCACCGGGGACGATCGTTACCGACATGCCGGTCAAGGACGGGGAGACCTTTGGCTTAGAGAAGGATGCGAAGGTGCTTCTTTTTAACGACGGGGCAGTGACCGGCCGCTATGCGGCAGCCCGCCGCATCAAGGGAGAGCCGGGCGTGGACGACGCGAAGCTCGACAAGGTGGTCATGGATGCCGTTTACGAGACCCGCTGGAAGAATCTCTACCATGCGGAGTGCTTTATCGGTCTGGATCCGGAGTTCATGGTGAAGGCTCATCTGCTGATCCCGGAGGGAGAGGAGAACATTCTTTATAACTGGATGCTCAATTTCCAGTATATGTCGGATGAGTATGTGAAAATGTACAAGGGCTCCAAGCCGGTGGGAGACGGCAAAGAGCCGGATATCTATATTTTCTCAGATCCCCAGTGGGCGCCCCACGATGCTCCCGATGTGGACTATAGCTGCCTGAGCGATCCTTTGACGCTGTGCTATTTCGACACGAACGAGAACTGTGCGGCGATTCTTGGTATGCGTTATTTTGGCGAGCACAAGAAGGGAACTCTGACCATGGCGTGGGCAATCGCGAACCGCAACGGCTACGCTTCCTGCCACGGCGGACAGAAGGAGTACTCTTTAGAGGGAGGACAGAAGTTCGTTGCATCCGTGTACGGTCTGTCCGGTTCCGGCAAGTCTACGCTGACCCACGCAAAGCATGCGGGCAAGTATGACTCCTTCGGCGGCATCAAGGTGCTCCACGATGATGCGTTCATTATCAATACCGATACCTGCGCTTCCATCGCTTTGGAGCCCACCTATTTCGACAAGACGGCAGATTACCCGACCGGCTGCCCGGATAACGAGTATCTGCTGACCGCGCAGAACTGTTCTGCGACAATGGACGAGAACGGTAAGATCCAGCTCGTGACCGAGGATATCAGAAACGGCAACGGCCGTGCAATCAAGTCCAAGCTGTGGTCTCCGAACCGCGTAGACAAGATTGAGGCTCCGGTCAATGCAATCTTCTGGATTATGAAGGATCCCTCGATTCCTCCGGTAATTAAGCTTAAGGGTGCGGCTCTTGCCTCTGTCATGGGCGCGACCTTAGCTACCAAGACCTCCACCGCAGAGCGTGTGGCGGCAGGCACAGATTTGAATGCGCTTCGCATTGTGCCTTATGCAAACCCGTTCAGGACTTACCCGCTGGTGAATGACTACGAGAAGTTCAAGAAGCTGGTAGAGGAGAAGAACGTGGACTGCTACATTGTGAACACGGGCGACTTTATGGGAACCAAGTGTAAGCCGGCGGACACCCTTGGAATCTTAGAGGATATTGTAGAGGGCAAGGCAAGCTTCGAGAAGTGGGGACCATTCGAGGATATCGAGATCATGTACGACTGGTCAGGCAGAACCGCGGACTTTACGCCGGATCTGAACAATGCAGAGTACAAGGCTGCCTTAAAGGCGGCAATGGAGAACCGCGTGAAGGCAGTTGAGGATTTTGCTGTAAAGAAGGAAGGCTACGACAAGCTTCCGGATGAGGCGCTTGCAGCATTGAAAAAGCTGGTGCAGGAGCTGAGCTAGAGCTTAAGTTTAAGGATTACAATAGAGATCATGTAAGAGGAGGATGTCTGCGGATATCCTCCTTTTTCGACCTTTTTATACACTTTTTAACAAAAAAATCAAGTGCAAAAATGTATAATTTTTCTATGGAAAATATGGAAGAATGTACATGGAATTTGTAGTTGAAATAGAGCACATATTAAAGTATAATAAAGGCAACAAAAGAGGAATCAGTACAAAAGATACACAGTACGAACATGATGAGTCTACAGCCTGGGATGTTCGACAATCCTACTATTTAGAACCTACATCTACTTTTAATGGGATTCCTATATGACTTGCTGGATGTCAGGCCGCCTCGTATCAGCGGAAGGCAGAAGGCAGGCTGCGGTCACCCACCTGGCTCTTGCTAGGAGTCTAAATTGTAGGAACCGGCACCTTGGGTTTCTCAAAAGACAAATATAAAATGCACGAAGGACTTTGGTGTACAAAGGATTTTGAAGTATACGGAAGAGCTTGAATGCACAAAAGAAATAGGGAGCCGCAATAGTGGCTCCCTACTTTTAGCGTTGTCGATTTTTGGGATTCCATGTAACGGAGTGAAGGGGAATGAGGCGAAAGGATTTTATACAATGGCTGGGGGTAGCTGTCCTTGGTATCTGTGCTCTTTTGGTTATGTTTTTTGCCATACGCACAGCCCGGCGCGGGAACTTTTCACTGGAGGAGAGGGGCACGGAGGAAAGCTGGCAGGACATACCTGAGGGCAGGGTCGAAAATGTTTATATTGAAAGCTGTGGAGGCGGAGAGATTACCTTCTGGTATCAGGGTCGAAGGATTTCTCTGGCCGGGACGCTTGCGGACTCCTATACCGGTGTGGCGGATCTTGAGATTCTGGATGGGGAGATTCTTGAAGTGAGCGCGAAGCCGGAGGTAATTGAGGGAATCCTGGACAGTTATACGGAGAGCACGGTGCAGGTCAGCGGCTTTGAGGTGTTAAACTATGCCGGGGAGCTGCCGGTGTATGTGCTGCCGGCAGCGGCAGATGCGGAGGCGGAAAAACAGATGAGCCAGAAAGCTCTTACGGATCTGGTGATTGGAACTTCCCGTATACAGCTTGTGGTGGCAAATGGTGAGGCCTGCGCAGTCATTCAGCACAGCAGGGATGTGTACGAGAATGTGCGTGTGCTGATTAAAAACAAGACGAAGCTTACCTATGAAAAGCTTTATCTGACCAGCGACAAGGCATATCAGGCGAAGGATAAGGAGAGAAAGGCTAAGCAGGCAGTGAGCGCGGCAAAGCTTTTAAAGGGCTGTGAGACGGGCGACGAGGTGCGCATCTCCTCCCCAAAAGGACTTTTGTATCTCTGCGACAAGGAGGGAAATCTAAAAGGGGATGGATACGAGGGGGATTTTCTCGTGCGGAAATGTGAGGACGGTTATGTGCTGGTCAATGAGGTGCCGATCGAGGCCTATCTGCGCTATGTGCTTCCCTCGGAGATGCCGACTTACTTCTCTTTTGAGGCATTAAAGGCGCAGGCGGTGTGCGCGAGAACTTTCGCCTATAAGCAGATGCAGGAGAATACATACGCCGCCTATGGAGCTAACCTGGACGACAGCACTTCATTTCAGGTTTACCATGCCGTCGGAACCTATGAGATCACAGATAAGGCGGTATCAGATACGGAGGGTCTGGTACTCACAGAGAAGGGGAAGCTCATCGACTGTTACTATTACTCTACGGGCAGCGGCTATTCAGAAAATCTGGAGGTCTGGAATGCCAAATCTCCCGGCTATCTGGTGGCGGAAAACCACACGAAGGAGAAGACGGTTGATCTCTCCGATACAGAACAGTTTCACAGTTTTATCTCTGCTGCGCCAGCGGCCTACGACGAGGACTCGCCCTATTACCGCTGGAGTGCGCAGCTCTCTGCAAAACTGGGAATGGATGAAAAATACGGCAGACTCAAAAAGCTCAGGGTCAACGAGCGCAGCAGCTCGGGATATATCCTGTCTCTGACAGTAGTTTTTGAGGAGGGGGAGCGCACCTATGAAAAGGAGAACGATATCCGTTTTGCGCTCGGAAAGTATGTGAGCTCGGTGACGCTGGCGGACGGAACCGTGCGGAATGCCTTTGGCTCTGTGCCCAGCGCCTGCTTTGAGGTGGTAAGCCAGAAGGACGGAGAGATTCTTTTACAGGGCGGAGGCTTTGGCCACGGCATTGGCATGAGCCAGTACGGCGCAGACCGTCTGGGGCAGGAGGGCAAAAGCTGGCAGGAGATTCTCGCCTTTTACTATAAGGGCACAGAGATTACCGCAAAATAGCGCGATTTTTTTCTTGCGTTCCATGTAATCTTATGTTACAATGCAAGACATGTAAAAGGCAATGATTATGTAAAGTAGCGCTCAATGCACCTTCAGAGAGGGGAGGCCGTCGGCTGAAAGCTTCCCCAGGCTTCGCTTGAGTGGTGAATTTTCGCATAGGAGCCGCGCAGGTGAAGCTTTGAGTGGGAGTGAGTAGCCGGCGACGTATGCTGCACGTTACGCAGGATAAGAGTGTCCGTGTGCTTTGCAGGAGGTGTAGATCTGTGAAAGCGGCGGAAACAAGGGTGGTAACGCGGAAGATTTTTCGTCCCTTACAGTAGGCTTGCCTATTGTAAGGGATTTTTTTGTACACATTTTGTCTCGACAAATGGGGACAGAAAAATTGTGGAAAATCCCCGGCTCGACCACAATATGTAGTAAATTATTACTATTTTTGCAAGCCATTATCGAAAAGGAGAGAACCATGAAGGAAAAGTTGCAGAAAATCAGGGAAAATGCCATCTCTGAGATTGAGAATTCCCAGGGGCTGGAGCGCCTGAACGAGGTTCGCCAGACCATTCTCGGGAAGAAGGGCGAGCTCACAGCGGTCTTAAAGGGTATGAAGGATATTGCCCCCGAGGAGAGACCGAAGGTGGGGCAGTGGGTGAATGAGACAAGAGAAGCCATCGAGAGTCGTCTGGCAGAGAAGATGAAGAGGCTCGAGCATGAGGCGCTGCGCCTTAAGTACGAGAGTGAGAAAATTGATGTGACGATGCCCGCAGATATGCACGGAACCGGGAAGCTGCATCCGGTGACGCAGGTAGTCAACCAGCTTGTGGATATTTTTTCCTCTATGGGATTTACGGTCTATGAGGGAAGGGAGATAGAGACGGATTACTACAATTTCACCGCCTTAAATACGCCGATGGATCACCCGGCGCGGGATATGCAGGACACCTTTTACCTCTCCCCGGAATTTTTGCTTCGCACCCAGACCTCGGCGGGGCAGATTCATGTGATGGAGACAGAAAAGCCGCCGATTAAGATTATCTCCCCAGGCAAGGTTTTCCGCTCGGACGACGATGCGACCCACTCCCCGATGTTTTCCCAGATGGAGGGGCTTGTAGTGGACAAGGGCATCACGCTCTGCGATCTGAAGGGGATGCTGGACGAGTTTGTGAAGCAGATTTTTGGGGAGGGAATGACCACGCGCCTGCGTCCCTCCTATTTCCCCTTCACGGAGCCCTCGGTGGAGGTGGACGTGAGCTGCTTCCAGTGCGGCGGTAAGGGATGCAAGCTCTGCAAGGGTACCGGATGGATAGAGGTGCTGGGCGCCGGAGTGGTCAACACGAAGGTCTTAGAGGGATGCGGCATCGACACGAATGTGTACAGTGGCTTTGCCTTTGGCATTGGCGTGGAGCGCATCGCCATGCTCAAGTACGGAATCAATAATATTAAGCTGTTGTTCGAGTCGGATCTGCGGGTGCTGTCACAGATCGACGATTCATGGAGGTAGGACATATGTTAGTACCATTAAGCTGGTTAAAGGATTATGTAGATATTGATGTGACGCCGGAGGAGCTGGAGAGTAAGCTTTTTTCCTGCGGCTTTGAGGTGGAGGAGAGCTACGAGGTCGGACGGGATATATCCTCTGTTGTGGTCGGGCATGTGACAGGCTGTGAGCCGATACCGGACACGCATTTAAGCCTTTGTCAGGTGGATGCCGGGGAGCACGGAAGCTTTCAGGTCTGCTGCGGCGCGGACAATGTGCAATCGGGCGGAAAATATCCGCTGGCGCTTGTGGGAGCCAGCGTTTATGCCACGGCGAAGGATCATGTTACCGTAGAGGGCGTGATGAAGATCAAGAAGGGAAAGCTCCGGGGTTATGAGTCATGTGGTATGCTCTGCTCGGGCACGGAGCTGGGATTAAACGAGGATCTCTATCCGGGCGCGGGCTATAACGGGCTATTGGTTTTGCCTAAGGACGCTGTGCCGGGGGCGGATGTGAAGCCCATACTCGGACTGGACGACTGGATATTTGATATTGCAATCACCGCAAACCGCCCGGACTGTCAGAGCATCTATGGGATTGCCCGGGAAGTGGCGGCAGTTCTCGGCAGGGAGTGCAGAGAGCCTGCGCTGGATTACACGGAGACAGAGGTAAAAAAGGAGGGCTTTCAGGTACAGGTTCACGCGGAGGATCTCTGTCCGCGTTATATCGCCCACTATGTATACGATGTGACAATCGGCCCCTCCCCGGCGTGGATGCGCAGAAGACTGGCGCTGGTGGGAATCGGTTCGATCTCCAATGTGGTAGATATTACCAATTTTATTTTAAAAGAACTGGGACAGCCAATGCACGCCTTTGACTACAGTTATCTCGAGGGAGACCGGATCGTTGTAAGGAGAGCCGGTGAGGGAGAGAAGATCGTGACGCTCGATGAAAAGGAGTTTACGCTCTCCGGCTCCAACCTGGTGATCTGCGACGGTGCAAAGCCGGTGGCGCTTGCGGGCATCATGGGAGGTCTGAATTCCGAGATTCTGGATACGACGAGGGAAGTTCTGTTTGAGTCTGCAAAGTTTGCAAGGGACAATATCCGAAAGAGCTCCCGGGCGCTGGGGCAGAGCTCCGATGCCAGTGCGATGTACGCGAAGGGCGTATATGAATACACGACGGTGATGGCGATGAAGCGCGCGCTGCATCTGATCGGGGAACTTGGCTGCGGCAGGGTGAGCTCCACCCATGTGGAGGCATCTGTGGGCAATTCTGTGGAGCCTAAGGAGCTTAAGGTGAGTGTGGAAAAGGTCTGCGGTGTGCTGGGACTTAAGGTGCCGCAGGAGGATATTCTGCGTATTTTAACGGCCCTGCAGTTTGCACCGGAGCTGCAGGGAGACGAGCTGACCCTGCAGATTCCCGCTTATCGGGAGGACATGGAATCCTATCCGGATGTGGCGGAGGAGCTGATCCGCATGTACGGCTACGAGCATGTGAAGGGGAGTTTTATGCCGACAGCGGCAGTGACCAGCGGAGGGCTTAATCTTAGACAGAAAACTGAGCTAAAGCTAAAGCGCGCGCTCTGTGCGCAGGGAGCTTATGAGGGGCTGCATTATTCCTTTTTCTCCCCGTCGGATCTGGATTTGTTAAGATTCCCGGAAGACGCCCCGGAGCGGAATGCGATTCCTATTTTAAATCCGATCAATGTCGAGCTGTCTCTGATGCGCACGACGCTTGTGCCCCAGATGCTGCACGCGGTGGCGCGCAATCAGAAGAAAGGGATTTTAAGCGGGCGTATCTTCGAGCTGGGGAACCGTTTTGTTCCAGGAGCCCTGCCCCTGACCGGGTATCCCGACGAGAGGGAGACTCTCTGCGTCGGAATTTTCGGGGAGGAGGAATCCTTCTTTACGTTAAAGGGATTTTCGGAGGCTGTGGCGAATGCGCTGGGGCTTGCCTTTTCCTACACACCGGCGCAAAAGAGCTTTTTGCACCCCTATCAGACGGCGGAGATCTGCTGTGGGAAAGAGGCGGTCGGATATCTCGGCAAACTTGCCTATGAGATCGCTGATGAGCTGGATATGCGCGTGCCTGCATGGGTGATGGAGCTTGACGTGAGTAAGCTGCGCCAGTGGTACGGAAAACCGCAGGTGTTTGTGCCGCTTCCGAAGTATGACGAGGAGAAGAGGGATCTTGCATTTGTGGCAGATAAGGATATTTCCTGCGCCCGGATTGAGAACGGAATTCGGGAGGCCTGCAGCTATGTGACCGCGGTATCGCTGTTTGATGTGTACGAGGGGATTCAGCTTGGCCCGAACAAAAAGAGTATGGCGTTTACGGTAGTGTTCACGCCGAAGGAGGAGGAATTTACCGGAGAGATGGTAGACGGCTATGTGAAAAAGATATTGAAAAACCTTGAGAGCAGTCTTGGCATCACGTTGAGGGCTTAGTGCTATGAAAGTCAGTGATTTTAATTACGAGCTCCCGGAGGAGCTGATTGCGCAGGACCCGCTTTTGGACCGCTCCGCCTCCCGGCTGATGGTGTTGGACGCCCGAACCGGGGCGGTGGAGCACAGGCATTTTACGGATATACTGGACTATCTTAAGCCCGGGGACTGTCTGGTCGTCAATAATACGAAAGTGATTCCTGCAAGACTCTACGGCGTGAAGGAGGATACGCAGGCGAGGATAGAGGTTCTTCTGTTAAAGCGGAGGAAGGACGATATCTGGGAGACTCTGGTTAAGCCCGGGAAAAAGGCAAAAGAGGGTACAGGGATTGTGTTTGGCGACGGGCTTTTGACCGGCGAGGTCGTGGATGTGGTGGAGGAGGGAAACCGTCTGATTCAGTTCCACTATGAAGGAATTTTCGAGGAGATTTTAGATCAGCTCGGACAGATGCCGCTGCCTCCCTACATTACCCATGCTTTAAAGGACAAAAACCGCTACCAGACGGTCTATGCAAAGTATGACGGTTCGGCGGCGGCGCCCACGGCGGGGCTGCATTTTACGGAGGAGCTTTTGCAGAAAGTCAAAGCGCTTGGGGTAGAAATCGCAGAAGTCACGCTGCATGTCGGACTTGGAACCTTTCGCCCTGTGAAGGCCGAGGAGGTGGCAGACCACCATATGCATGAGGAGTTTTACATGGTGTCCGCCGAGGCGGCAGACAAAATCAACCGCGCGAAGGAGCAGGGGCATCGGGTGATCTCCGTGGGAACTACCAGCGCCAGAACCTTAGAGTCCGCCGCAGACGAAAAGGGACGCCTGTGTGAGACGAGCGGCTGGACAGATATATTCATCTATCCGGGCTATCCGTTCAGGACGGTGGACGGCCTGATCACGAATTTTCATCTGCCCCAGTCTACGCTGATTATGCTTGTCTCGGCACTGGCGGGGCGGGAGCATGTGCTAAACGCATACCGCGTGGCGGTAGAAGAGCGGTACCGTTTTTTCTCCTTTGGGGATGCCATGCTTATCATTTGATCATAGAATTATTCTTTGTGTAGCAGCTTGTGCGGACAGAGGGATAAGGTGTATAATGCTTTTAGGAGAAACGGACTGTAAAGTGAAGGAAAAGGGAGCGAACCATGAGGAGAAAAAGAGAACGCATAACCGGAAGTATCCTGGTATTTGTGCTGGCGTTTGCCATTTGCCTGCCGGATGGCATAACGAACGTGTGGGCAGCGAATAAGACGGTTGCCAAGGCTGTGTCTGCCAAGAACTACAATCCGGCATTGCAGTATGGTGGCAGTTCAAGATATCTTCCTGATTTTGGATTTTTCACTAATTTGGAATGCCGCAGGGAGAGCGTAAAGACGACAGATGACAAAAAGACCACTATTGAGAAGTATACGGTTCCGAAAGAGAGTTTTTCTGCGCTGGAGGATTACATCAGGCTTTTGCAGGATGAGAGGTTTCATCTAAAACTTGCAGATACCTACTATAAGGATTATGGCAAAGATGTTTTTGCAAGCTATACCCTTGTATATACGGGAACCGGGAAGATGACGCTGCAAAAGGACTCGCAGTTCAGCGGACTGGACTATAATCTAAACATTTGGTATAGCTATAATGGCTATGGAGATTATACACTGTGGTTATATTATTCACCGGAATTTAAAGTGAAGGACACTTTAGACCGTGTGGGTGGAAAGACGGTATCCAATCCTGCCATTAAAGGAAAATCTGCGAGAAAAGCTGTCATCAAGACGTCAAAGGGCGTTTACCAGACCTCAGATAAGCGTTTGTCCACAAAGGCAGGCTATGCAGATATTATTGTCAATGGTAAACATTACAAAAAGAAAGTTACATTTTCTACAGACGGAGCTGCCGGAGATGGATTTGTAACTTCTAAGACGATTGATTATTTTAAAATTGACAATTACCGTCGTTCCGAGGATTTATTTATCAGCTTTCCTTATGAAAGCAGTGAGGACGGCGATCTCTACGGAATGTCGGAGCTGATGTACCGGGAGCCGCTTCTGTGGGATGACATTATGTTTCACAATAAGTCGCATCCAACCAGATTCGGCATTCAGCTGGATAACAAGAATTACCTGACAGCGCATGGAAATCCACAGAATGTTTTTCAGTATATGACTGTGCGAGTGGCAGATTGGAATAAAAAGGGAGTGACTCTCATTTATTTCGCGGCGAAGCTGGAGCAGCCGGGTGAGGAAGCTTACACGATTGAGGGGCTGCTTGCGGCCAAATATAAAAAGGGGAGTTCGTCTGGCGGCTCTTCGGAGGATTCCTCCTCGGGAGGCGGTTCCTCCGGCGGCAGTACAAGTACCTTCAAGAAGGATTGCAGTATATGCAACGGCTCCGGCAAATGTTCGACCTGCAACGGCAGGGGATATCTGTATTCCAGTGCCAGTGGGAAATATGACAGAAACTGTTACAAGTGCAATACAAGCGGTAAGTGTACTTACTGTGGAGGATCGGGAAAACAGAAATAGCCTTTGGTGGAAGGTATGTGGGGATTTGCGAGGGGGGACTGATATATGAAAAAAATAAAATTTGTTTCTGTATTACTGGCGTTTGTGCTTCTGTTTACTTCTACGGGCACGACGGTCGTGCAGGCGGCGCAGGTGCGCCCTGCCGATGTGGAGAAGGCTTCTTCCGGGAATGTGCTGCTGGGAGTTTTAGGAAAATATGAGCGGGTGAAGAAGGCGACGATTTTAAAGAGGCTGAATAAGATTCGCAAAGAGGCATGTGAAAAGGGATACAGGAATCCGGCGACGGGCAAGACTTTAAAGAGCTCGGATTATGTGGAGATTAAATGGTCTTCGGACTTAGAGTCCATCGCCCAGCTGCGGGCGGCGGAATGTACGGTGAACGAGGATCACGAGCGGCCAAACGGGCAAACGTGCTTTTCTATTTCCTACAACGATGAGACGAGCTGGGCGGAATGCCTTGCATGGAATTACAGCGGCCTTATGGCCGGAATCGAACAGTGGTACGGTGAGAAAAACGACTGGGTAAAACAGAACGGCAATGCGGTGACCGGTCATTATGAGGCTCTCATCAATCCGAATCTCAAGTATGTCGGCATGGGCTCATTTATCCGAACGAGCGGCGGCTGGTATGGCGTTTCTGCAGAATTCAGCTTTAAGGACGAACTGGATGAGAGTCAGTCAGATTTAAAGGGAAGCGTGATCCAGACAATCGAGGTAAACGCAAAAAATGTTGGGAAAGTGCGCCTGAATGCGCCTTCCTCAGTCAAGAAGGGCAAAAGCCAGAATCTGACCGTGCTGCGGACGATTTCTTTCCCGGGGATCATGGGCGGCACAAACAAAACGAACGGCAGATATTTAGGGAAGGTTACCTGGACATCATCAAAGCCTGGCGTACTGAGTGTGAATTCTAAAGGAAAAATCATAGCAAAAAAGGCTGGAAAGGCGACAATCACCGCAGAGCTTTCGAGTGGTACGACAATAAAGAAAACGATTACAGTGAAATGATTTTGCTTCTGCGGGTTATTCACTCTTGTCAAATTTCGGAAAATGTAATACAATACCAGTAAGGTGCTGTGAATATTGTATATGGGGGAGGGAGCATGGAAGAGAAGAGAAAGCATAAGAGACTGGATCTCGATGTGAATGTACAGTTGGAGCGTCTGGACGAGGCGGGGGTTACTACCTTAAAGTATGTGCATGTGGACGTGACGGATATTTCCAGAAGCGGCATGGGATTTCGATGCAGTAAGGATCTGGAGATCGGCTCCTACTATGATACGAAGATTCAGATCTGGACCAAGGAGGTACTGGATACAGTGCTGGAGATTGTCCGCCGGGAGAAGAAGGAGGACGGCTACCAGTACGGTGCGGCGTTTATCGGTATGACGGATACAGATGCATTGAAGATTGACATTTACCAGATGTTTAACGACATATAGGAATGGGAAGGGGTTGCGTAAGCAGCCCCTTTTTTGAAGGAGGCAAAATGGAAGAGGCATATATGGTAAAGCAGGCGAAGCGGGAGCCTGTGGAGGTTATGGTGCCGGGCTCAAAGAGCATTACAAACCGGGCACTTTTGATCGCGGCGCTGTGTGAGGGAAGAAGCGTTTTAAGCGGGGTCTTGTTTTCGGACGACAGCAGACATTTCCTGCAGGCTCTGTCTTCGCTCGGCTTTTCGGTGGAGGTGGATGAAGGGAAGAAAAGGGTAGAAATTACGGGGCTTGGGGGAAAAATACCGAAGGCGGCTGCCACCGTCGATGTGGGAAGCGCCGGAACAGCCGCCCGCTTTCTCACGGCCTGTCTGGGCTTGTCTGAGGGACGTTACCGGATGGATGCCTCCGGACAAATGAAAAAGCGGCCGATGCAGGAGCTGCTCATGGCGCTTGAGGAGCTTGGCGCGCAAATCGAGTATGAAGAGGAGCGCTATCATTTTCCCTATGTGATCGGAGGCTCCGGTATAAAAAAACAGGAGATAACGATCGACGTGGATAAAAGCAGCCAGTTTTTGAGTGCGCTGCTGATTTCCTCTGTTCTTTCCACAGAGGATTTCATTATTCATGTGCAGGGTACCCACGGCATGGCCTATGTGGATATGACGCTTGCCATGATGGGGCAGTTTGGCGTGGAGGTCATTCGGGAGGGGACGGATACCTTCCGCATTCCGGGAGATGCAAAATATTATGCCGCAGACTACCGGATTGAGCCGGACGTTTCGGCAGCCGCTTATTTTTATGCCATGTGTCCGGTGCTTGGGGTTCCGGCAAGAGTGCGCCATGTGCACTGGGACTGTCTGCAGGGGGACATTCGTTTTTTGCATGTGCTGGAGCAGATGGGCTGCATCAGCAGGGAGACAGACGGGGGCATTCTCATGGAGCCGCCGCCCGGCGGGCGTTTGCAGGGAGGCAGTTTTGACTTTTCAGCCTTTTCCGATCAGGCGCTGACGCTGGCGGCGATCGCCTGCTTTGCCGATGCTCCGGTCACGATGCGGGGAATCGGACATATTCGCTATCAGGAGTGCGACCGGATTCAGGCGATGCTTGTAAATCTCCGTGCGCTGGGAATCCGGGTAAAAGAGCAAAAGGAGGGAGAGGTGGTAATCTGGCCGGGAGAGCCGCATGGCTGCAGGATTCTGACTTTTGAGGATCACCGGGTGGCGATGTCTTTTACCATTCCAGGGCTTGTGACGCCCGGCGTCGTAATCGAGAATCCGATGTGCTGCAAAAAAACCTTTGAGACCTATTTCGATGTGCTGGAGGAAATGGTCTGCAAATAATTTTCCTAAGCATAATGGTGCAACGTGAAAAAATTAACAATTTTGTTGATTTCAGATGGCAAATGAGCTACAATCACAATAGCGAAATTTTTTATTTTTTATAGATGGAGGTCAAAAGATGAGTAGTATCAATGAAAATCCGGCGATGCAGCGTATTGCCGGGCTGGTCGATGAGAACAGCTTCATGGAGATCGGCGCTCTTGTTACGGCCCGAAGCACGGATTTTAATCTGGGCGCGGCTAAGAGTCCCTCTGACGGCGTCATCACCGGTCATGGCCTGATCGACGGCAATCTGGTGTTTATCTACAGTCAGGATGCGTCCGTATTAAACGGTACGATCGGGGAGATGCACGCGAAGAAGATTGCAGGCGTGTACGATATGGCGGTGAAAATGGGTGCGCCGGTGATCGGTCTGCTTGACTGTGGCGGCGTTCGCCTGCAGGAATCTGTGGATGCGCTGGAGGGCATGGGTCTGATCTATGCGAAGGCAGTCGCTGCTTCCGGGGTGGTTCCGCAGATTTGCGGAGTGTTCGGAAGCTGTGGCGGTGGCTTGTCCGTAATTCCGGCTCTCTGTGATTTCACCTTTGTGGAGGAGGGGAAAGGACGCATGTTTGTGAACCCTCCGGATGCCATTGAGGGGAACCGGCTGGAAAAATGCGACAGCGCCGGGGCGGTATTCCAGAGTGAGAACAATGGCTGCATCGATTTCGTCGGCTCTGAGGCGGATATCATGGGCCGGATCCGGGCGCTGGTATCCATGCTCCCGGGGAACAATGACGGAGACGTTTATACGGGTACCTGCGAGGACGATCTGAACCGTCCATGCAATGCCATGGAGCAGATGAAGGGCGATCCGAGATATCTGCTCGGAGAGCTGTCAGACAATCATGTCTTTTTCGAGACGAAGGCGGATTATGCAAGGAACATGGTGACTGGCTTTGTCAGGCTCAACGGCATGACAGTCGGAGCAGTGGCGAATTGCAGCGAGATCTACGACGCCGGGGGCAAAAAGACAGAGGAGCCCGGCATGGCGCTCACAGCGCGGGGCTGCAATAAAGCGGCGGAGTTTGTTCAGTTCTGTGATGCCTTTTCTATCCCGGTGCTTACGCTGACAAATGTAAACGGCTTTAAGAACTGTATGTGTTCAGAGAAGAATCTTGCCAGGGCACTTGCAAGAATGACAAGCGCGTTTTCCGCTGCGGGCTGCGGAAAGGTCAATGTGATTACAGGGGAGGCATACGGCAGCGCTTATGTGGCCATGAATTCCAAATCTATTGGCGCGGATCTGGTGTACGCGTGGACGGACGCAAGACTCGGTGCGATGGAGCCGTCTCTCGCAGCAAAGCTCATGTACCCGGAAGCAGATGCAGGGGAGCTTGCGGAGAAGACCGCAGAGTATGAGAAGCTGCAGGCTTCCGCAGCAGGTGCGGCGGCCAGAGGTTATGTAGACCGCATCATTGATCCGGCGGATACGAGAAAATATCTTGTGGCGGCGTTTGAGCTGCTCTATACGAAGCAGGTCTGCGGGCCGGACAAAAAGCACGGTTCGAAGTAGGAAGGTGAAGCTTTATGAAGAAAAGAATTGCTATGGCGCTTTGCATATTCATGGTTATGCTGATGCTTGGCGCCTGCGGAACAGATCCGGAGGCTGTTGACTACAATGGATATTCCTACGATGATCTGAAGGCGCAGACAGAGTCCAACTATGGCATTGCCATGAGTATTGCGGATTTTTTTGGCCAGTATGGCATTGCGGAAGAGGAAATCACCGAGGCGGACAAGGAGGCCCTGATTGCTTACAATGGTCTCACCGAGGAGCAGTTTGATGCCGGTGTTCGCTGGATGGAGGTAGCCGGGGAGGTCGGCAGCTTTCAGGAGGTGTATCAGGACAGTTTTTCAATCGAGAAAGCGGGAGATACCCTCACCACGAATGTCCGGATGCGCTTTGAGGAGAGAGACGTCGATTTTCAGGTAGTATATACCTATTATAATATGAAGATATCCGGAGTTACCATAGAGCCGGTCTATTCTATGTCCGAGAAGCTGAGTAAGGCCGGTATAAACACACTGATCTCCATGCTGGTGGTATTTTGTGTACTGATTTTAATCAGTCTGCTGATTGCGTGCTTTCGGATATTTCCTTATCTCGAGAAGCAGAAGAAGGAGAGGCTGGCAGCCCGGACTCCTGTGAGGGAGCAGGCAGAACCGGCGCTGAGTCAGCCGGAGATTCAGGAGACGGCGGCACAGCAGGACGACAGTGAACTGATTGCTGTCATTGCGGCCGCAATCGCTGCGGGTACCGGGACATCTGCCAGTGATTTTGTGGTGCGCTCAATCAATCGACGATAGTGAATAGAATATGAGGAGGACAGATACATGAAGAACTATACAATTACGGTGAACGGCAACGTTTATGATGTGACAGTAGAGGAGACCGGAAGCACACCGGGCGTTGCAGCGCCGAGACGTGCGGCGGCTCCGGCCCCTGCCCCTGCGGCAAGACCTGCGGCGGCATCCGGTGCAGGAAGCGTGAAAATCGAGGCGGGCGCGGCAGGTAAGGTATTTAAGCTCGAAAAGAAGGTGGGAGATGCGGTGAAGAAGGGCGATACCGTTCTCGTGCTGGAGATTATGAAGATGGAGACTCCGGTGGTAGCTCCGCAGGATGGAACAGTCGCAAGCATCGATGTGGCAGTTGGCGATGCGGTGGAGTCCGGCGCGCTGCTGGCAACCCTAAACTAATCCAAGGAGGAAAAAGCTGTGAGTTATGTAGGTGAGACTTTGATGAACCTCCTGCATCAGACGGCCTTCTTTAATCTGACATGGGGCAATTACGTTATGATTCTTGTGGCGTTTGCTTTTCTGTATTTAGCGATTAAGAAGGGCTTTGAGCCGTTGCTTTTGGTTCCGATCGCATTCGGTATGCTGCTGGTGAATATCTATCCTGATATCATCGCGAGCCCGGAGCAGACAAGTAATGGTGTGGGTGGTTTACTTTACTATTTTTATACGTTGGATGAGTGGTCGATTCTCCCTTCGCTGATTTTCCTCGGCGTGGGTGCGATGACGGATTTTGGCCCCCTGATTGCAAACCCAATCAGTTTTCTGATGGGTGCGGCGGCACAGTTTGGTATTTTTAGTGCTTATTTTCTGGCAATTCTGCTTGGCTTTAACGATAAATCCGCGGCGGCTGTGTCTATCATCGGAGGCGCGGACGGGCCGACCTCGATCTTTCTGGCCGGAAAGCTGGGACAGACCGGACTTATGGGGCCGATCGCGGTGGCAGCATATTCTTACATGGCTCTTGTGCCGATTATTCAGCCGCCGATTATGAAGCTGCTTACGACAAAGAAGGAGAGGCAGATTAAGATGCAGAATCTCCGTCCGGTGAGCAAGCTGGAAAAGATTTTGTTCCCAATCGTGGTTACGGCGGTGGTGTGTATCCTGCTTCCGACCACGGCGCCCCTTGTCGGTATGCTGATGCTTGGCAACTTATTCCGGGAGTCCGGTGTGGTTCGCCAGCTGCAGGAGACCGCCAGCAATGCGCTTATGTATATTGTCGTGATTCTGCTCGGTACATCGGTGGGAGCAACGACCAGTGCGGAGGCGTTTATTAACTGGAATACGCTTAAGATCGTAGTTTTGGGACTGGTTGCTTTCATGGTGGGTACGGCTGCCGGGGTGCTTTTTGGAAAGCTATTGTGCTGGATTACAAAGGGAAAGATCAATCCGCTCATTGGCTCCGCCGGAGTGTCGGCCGTGCCGATGGCGGCCCGGGTGTCCCAGAAGGTAGGCGCAGAGGAGGATCCGACAAACTTCCTTCTCATGCATGCGATGGGACCGAATGTGGCGGGCGTGATCGGAACAGCCGTTGCGGCCGGATGCTTCATGGCAATCTTTGGAATCTGAAAATAGGAGGAAGAAATGGCAGAGATAAGTGCGAAACCGGTAAAAATTACCGAGACAATTTTGCGTGACGCGCATCAGTCCATGATTGCGACGCGCATGACGACGGAGCAGATGCTCCCGATTGTTGACAAGATGGATAAGGTCGGCTACCATGCAGTAGAGTGCTGGGGCGGTGCGACCTTTGACGCCTCCCTGCGCTTTTTGAAGGAGGATCCGTGGGACAGATTGCGGAAGCTGCGGGACGGCTTTAAGAATACAAAGCTCCAGATGCTCTTTAGAGGGCAGAATATTCTGGGGTACCGCCCCTATGCGGATGATGTGGTGGAGTACTTTGTGCAGAAGTCGATTGCAAACGGCATCGATATTATCCGTATCTTTGACTGTCTCAATGATCTGCGGAATCTGCAGACGGCAGTGACCGCTACCAACAAGGAGAAGGGGCACGCGCAGGTGGCGCTGTCCTACACGCTGGGAGATGCCTATACGCTGGATTACTGGACGGACATGGCAAAGCGCGTGGAGGACATGGGGGCAAATTCCCTGTGTATCAAGGATATGGCGGGACTTTTGGTTCCCTACAAGGCGGATGAGCTGGTGCGGGCGTTAAAAGAAGTTGTGGATATTCCGGTGGAGCTTCACACCCACTACACTTCCGGCGTGGCGGCTATGACCTACCTAAAGGCGGTGGAGGCAGGCTGTGATATCATTGACACGGCGATGTCGCCCTTTGCATTAGGCACGAGCCAGCCGGCGACAGAGGTGATGGTGGAGACTTTCCGCGGAACAGCATACGATACAGGGCTTGACCAGACGCTGCTGGCAGAAATCGCGGACTACTTTGCTCCGATTCGTGAGGAGGCGCTAAAGAGCGGCCTGCTGAATCCGAAGGTGCTGGGCGTCAATATTCAGACGCTGCGCTATCAGGTTCCGGGAGGTATGCTCTCCAACATGATTTCCCAGCTCAAGGAGCAGGGGGCAGAGGATAAGTATGAGGAGGTATTGAAGGAGGTTCCGAGAGTCCGCAAGGATCTGGGCGAGCCGCCGCTTGTGACTCCCTCCTCCCAGATTGTCGGGACGCAGGCTGTGTTCAACGTGCTGATGGGCGAGCGCTACAAGGTTGCCACCAAGGAGACGAAGGGAATTCTGCAGGGCAAGTATGGCCAGACCGTAAAGCCCTTCGATCCGGCTGTAGTGGATGCGGTGCTTTCCGAGGAGGAAAAGGCGGAGGCAATCACCTGCCGTCCGGCAGACCTCTTAGAGCCGGAGCTGGACAAGATCGAGGCAGAGATGAAGCAGTACAAGCAGCAGGACGAGGATATTTTGTCCTATGCACTGTTTCCGCAGGTCGCTACGGACTTTTTCAAGTACCGTGAGGCACAGCAGACGGGTGTGGACGCTAAGGCGGCAGACACAGCAAATGGAGCTTACCCAGTATAGGACTGGGATCGGGGAAGAGGGCATCTTTCGATGCCTTCTTTTCTCAAGGTGGTACAATTTCAGATAAAAAGAAGATGTGCCAGAAGGTAAAGGAAGTACAAAGATGGCGAACACAAACGATTTATTAAATCGGATCAACAGCAGCTACAGCTCTATGAGTAAGGGGCAGAAGCTGCTTGCTACCTATATTACAGACAATTACGATAAGGCGGTATTTCTGACGGCCGCCAGGATGGGAGAAATCGTAGGCGTCAGCGAGTCCACGGTGGTGCGGTTCGCCATGTTTTTGGGCTACAAGGGCTACCCGGAATTTCAGAGGGCGCTGGAGGAGCTGGTGCGCAACAAGCTGAACTCGATTCAGCGGATGGAGGTCACCTACGGGAGGATCAGCCAGTCGAAGATTCTGGAGACGGTGCTTCACTCCGATGCCGACAAGATTAAGACGACGCTGGAAAAGATCGACCATACGGCTTTCGAGCTGGCGGTATCCACAATCCTTGAGTCGAAGGGCATTTACATTGTCGGTATTAGAAGCTGCGCCGCGCTGGCAAACTTTCTGGGTTTTTATTTAAATCTTATGTTCGACAATGTGCGGCTTTTGACCACGAACAGTTCCAGCGAGCTTTTTGAACAGATGGTGCGCATCGGCAAGGAGGATGTGATCATCGGAATCAGCTTCCCCCGGTATTCCATGCGCACATTAAAGGCACTGGAATTTGCGAATAACCGCAGTGCAAAGGTTATCACCATTACGGACAGTGTCCATTCGCCGATGAATCTGTACTCCTCCTGCAACCTGATTGCAGACAGCGATATGGCGTCGATCGTGGATTCTCTGGTTGCGCCCTTAAGTGTGATCAATGCGCTGATTGTTGCGCTCTGTATGAAAAAGCAGAGCGAGGTGGCCACGACCCTTACCATGCTTGAGGACATCTGGGATGAGTATCAGGTCTATGAGAACGACGAGATTAACTATATTGACGATTCAATCAAGGCACACTATGCAAAGCTGGGAGAAGAGCCATGAGCAATGTGATTGTGGCTGGAGGCGGCCCCGCAGGAATGCTTGCCGCTTACGCGGCCGCGGAGAAAGGGCATAAGGTAAGCCTGATTGAGCAGAATGAGAAGCTGGGAAAAAAGCTTTTTATTACGGGGAAGGGGCGGTGTAATATCACCAACGCCGGAGATATGGAAGATCTGTTTGCCCATGTGATGAGCAACCGGAAATTTCTCTACAGCGCCTTCTACGGCTTTGACAACCAGCAGGTGATCCGTTTTTTTGAAGAGAGGGGGCTGCGCACAAAGGTGGAGCGGGGAAACCGGGTGTTTCCGGTATCGGATCACTCCTCGGACGTGATTGCCGCTCTAAAAAGAGCGTTGGAGCGCGCCGGCGTGGAAATCTTTCTGAATACCCGCATGGAGAGCGTTCTCTATGAGCCCTGCCTAAAGCCGGACGGAGATTTTGGCGGGCAGGAGGAAAAGAAGCGTACAGACAAAAGCTTAAGGGTATGCGCTGTGCTGACCAGCAGGGGAAAGATTCCGGCGGATGCAGTGATAATCGCCACCGGGGGACTTTCCTATCCATCCACCGGCGCTACAGGGGACGGTTACCGCTTTGCCGCAGAGAGCGGGCACAGGCTGGTGGAGTGCAGTCCCTCGCTTGCACCCTTTGAGACAAAGGAGCCATGGGTCAGCAGG
Source organism: Blautia sp. (assembly GCA_023663685.1). Taxonomy (GTDB): domain Bacteria; phylum Bacillota; class Clostridia; order Lachnospirales; family Lachnospiraceae; genus Roseburia. Next base: position 570,874 of record JAMPHB010000001.1, on the reverse strand, counting down.
CTGCAGGGGCTTTCCCTAAAGAATACGGCTATTGAAATCTATCGCGGCGGAAAAAAGCTCTACGGGGACTTTGGGGAGATGCTCTTTACCCATTTTGGAGTCAGCGGCCCCATGATTCTGTCGGCATCCGGGAGCATCCCGCCGAAGCAGTTTGCAGAGGAGCTTACCCTTGTCCTCGACCTGAAGCCTGCTTTGGATATGGAGCAGCTGGACAGGCGGATTCTAAAGGACTTTGAGGAGCAGAAGAACAGACAGTTTCAGAATTCTCTGGCAGGGCTTCTCCCGGCAAAGCTTATTCCGGTTATGGTCGCCTTAAGCGGCATCGCCCCCGATAAGAGAGTCAATGAGGTGACAAGGGAGGAGCGCAGGGGGCTTGTGCAGCTTTTCAAGCATCTGACGCTTACGATAACGGGGAAGAGGGGCTGGAATGAGGCCATTATCACAAAGGGCGGCGTGTCCGTTAAGGACGTAAATCCCTCCACCATGGAATCAAGGCTGGCGAGGGGGCTTTATTTCTGCGGAGAGGTTTTAGACCTGGACGCTCTGACCGGCGGCTATAATCTGCAGATTGCATGGTCAACCGGGCATCTGGCGGGAAGCTCGGTAGAATAAATCTATCATTTGGGAGGAATCTATGGCATACGCTATCGCAATTGACGGCCCGGCAGGAGCGGGCAAGAGTACCATCGCAAAGACGCTGGCAAAGGAGCTTGGCTATATCTATGTGGACACTGGAGCTATGTACCGGGCCATGGCATACTATTTTTTGCAGAACGGCATCGACGGCAGGGATGAGGAGAAAATAAAGGAGGCCTGCGCCCATGTAGATGTGAGCATTCGCTATCAGGACGGAGAACAGCAGGTGATTTTAAACGGAGAGAACATAAGCGGTAAAATCCGCACGGAGGAGGTAGGCGTCATGGCCAGCGTCACCAGCGTGTATCCGGAGGTTCGCAAAAAGCTGGTAGAGCTGCAGCGGGCGCTGGCAAAGCGCGAGGACGTGATTATGGACGGGCGGGATATCGGTACAGTGGTTCTGCCGGATGCAGAGGTGAAAATTTATCTCACTGCGAGTTCAAAGGTGCGGGCCCTGCGCCGTTTTGAGGAACTGACAGCAAAAGGGGAAAAATGTGATTTTGATGAGATCGAGAAAGATATCATCGACCGGGATTACCGGGACATCCACCGGGAAATCTCTCCCTTAAGGCAGGCGGAGGATGCGATTCTTCTGGATACCTCTGAGCTGGACATTCCGGGAGTTGTGTCCGCCATGAGGCTGATCATTGAAGGGAAGAGACATGCGTAACGTAACTGTTGCAAAGAGTGCGGGCTTCTGTTTTGGGGTAAGGCGGGCGGTTGAGCTCGTATACCGGGAGGCAGAACAGGGGGAGATCCCCATCTACACTTATGGCCCCATTATCCACAACGAGCAGGTGGTCAGTGAGCTCTCTGAGCGGGGCGTCATGGTCGTGACAGAGCTTTCAAAGCTTTCTGAGCTTCCCGCCGGAAAAGTCATCATCCGCTCTCACGGGATCAGCCGTAGCGAGTATGAGGCTATTAAGGAGAGCGGTCACGAGCTTCTGGACGCTACATGTCCCTTTGTGCAGAAAATTCACCGGCTGGTGGAAGAGTACAGTGAAAGGGGCTTCCATATTGTGATTGCAGGTGACCGTGAGCATCCCGAGGTGCAGGGGATTATGGGATGGGCAAAAGGCGCTGTGTACACGCTAAAGGATGCAAAAGACTTACAAAAAATCCCGATAATTCAGGGGAAAAAGGTGTGTCTCGTTGCACAGACGACATTTAACTACAATAAATTTCAAGATTTAGTTGAAATTATCGGGAAAAAAGGGTATGATATAAGTGTTTTAAATACCATCTGCAGCGCTACAGGGGAAAGGCAGGCGGAAGCACGCATGATCGCAGGCGTCTCCGAAGCGATGATTGTGATTGGGGACAGACACAGCTCCAATACGCAGAAGCTATTTGAAATATGTAAAAAAGAATGTGCAAATACTTACTATATACAAACGAGTAGCGACATGGATTATCAGTCACTGGGATCCATCAATAACGTAGGTATTACCGCAGGGGCATCGACCCCAAATAATATCATTGAGGAGGTTTCAAAGAATGTCAGAAATGAGCTTTGAACAAATGCTGGAGGAATCTTTAAAAACTATAAGGAATGGAGAAGTGGTAGAAGGTACCGTTATTGATGTGAAGCCTGACGAGATCATCCTGAATATCGGTTACAAGTCAGATGGAATTATTACCCGCAATGAATATACCAACGAGCCTGGCGTCGATCTTACCACGATTGTGAAGCCTGGCGATACCTTAGAGGCGAAGGTCGTGAAGGTCAACGACGGCGAGGGACAGGTTCTCCTTTCCTACAAGAGACTGGCCGCAGAGAAGGGCAGCAAGAGACTGGAGGAGGCTTTCGAAAATCAGGAGGTGCTGACCGCAAAGGTAAGCCAGGTGCTGCAGGGCGGCGTGTGCGTGATCGTGGATGAGACGAGAATCTTTATTCCGGCAAGTCTGGTGTCCGACACCTTTGAGAAGGATCTGAACAAGTTTAAGGATCAGGAGATTGAATTCATCATCACTGAATTTGATCCGAGAAAGAGAAGAATTATCGGCAACCGCAAGACGCTTCTGCTCGCCAAGAAAGCAGAGCTGCAGAAGGAGTTGTTTGAGAAGCTGCATGTAGGTGACGTGATCGAGGGTACAGTCAAGAATGTGACGGACTTTGGTGCGTTTATAGACCTTGGCGGTGTGGACGGTCTGCTTCATATCTCTGAGATGTCATGGGGCAGGGTAGAGAACCCGAAGAAGGTCTTTACAGTGGGACAGAAGGTGCGCGTATTCATCAAGAATATTTCAGAGACCAAGATTGCCCTCAGCGGAAAGTTTGAGGATGAGAATCCGTGGAATGGTGCGGCTGACAGATATGCTATCGGCAATGTAGTGTCTGGAAAGGTTGCACGCATGACCGACTTTGGAGCATTTGTAGAGCTTGCTCCGGGCGTGGATGCGCTGCTGCATGTATCACAGATTTCCCACGATCATGTAGAGAAGCCCTCTGATGTGCTGAAGATTGGCCAGGAGGTTGAGGCTAAGATCGTGGACTTTAATGAAGAAGAAAAGAAAATCAGTCTGAGCATTAAGGCTCTGGCTGCACCGACGGCTGAGTCAGCCGGGGAAGAGGCTTCTGAGAATGTTTGATCGTTATGAACAGTTTAAAAAAGATGTGCTGCAGCTGACAAAGATTGATCTGAATTTCTACAAAGAGAAGCAGATGCGCCGTCGCATTGACACGATTGCCACGAAGAATGGGTGTACGAATTACGAGGAGTACACACAGCTTCTCAAAAGGGATAAGGAGAAATTTGAGCAGTTTGTCAATTTTTTGACTATTAACGTATCCGAGTTTTACCGGAACCCCGATCAGTGGAAGCTGATGGATGAGGTTGTGATTCCCAAGCTGATTAAGGATCATGGGAAAAATCTTAAGATCTGGAGCGCGGCCTGCTCCACGGGAGATGAGCCATATTCGCTTGCGATGGCTTTCTCGAAGCATGTGCCCTTGTCGAACATTCGTATTACAGCGACGGATATCGACAAGCAGGTAATCGCCAGTGCGCAGGCTGGTCTGTACAGTGCAAAGAGCGTGGCTTCTGTCCCGCCGGATTTGAAGAGAAAGTACTTCACAGAGGTGGGGGGCTCTTACAAGATTGCAGATGAAATTAAGCGCTGTGTGAGCTTCAGGGAGCACAATCTTTTAAAAGATACTTATCCGAAGGACTTTCATTTGATTTTATGCCGAAATGTAGTGATTTATTTCACTGATGAGGCGAAGAATATGATCTACAAAAATTTTTACAATTCGCTCAAGCCTCATGGCGTGCTCTTTATAGGGAGCACTGAGCAGATCACGAATTATAAAGAGATTGGTTTTTCGCGGATGAGCAGTTTCTATTTTGAAAAAGCTACATAAGTAAATCGGTCGGCAAATTGCCGGCCGGTTATTTTTTTGTCTCAAACATATATTTTAGGATATGATCCACATATCTTCTGAGCATGACGTCGGAGGAGCAGAAGTCTTCGGTCAGTTCGAAATAGCTGGTTTTGTCCTTGTATTCCCTGCGAAACTCCGGCTGCATGATGCAGGTATATTGCGGGAGATAGCTTCCCCGCCTGCGGTTATAGCAGTTTGACGCGCGGGCGGTCTCCCGGTATTCCTTATCTACAAAGGAGGATACGCTCTTATGGATGGCCATGTCCTCCTTCGGAAGATAGTAATAGTCCTTGTAATTTGCATAAAAATACTTGAGCTCTCCCTCGTAAACCGGAACCCGGATCGAAGTGCGGGATTTGCTGATCATAAGGGAAAAGTCCCCAAGCTTGTAAGAGATACGCCTCGGTACAGGGTAATCATTTTCCATCGTGATGATCAGCTCGTTTCCGGAGGCTCCGTCGTAGCTGTGGAAAGCGTCCACCCGGGTGGAAAGGATGGAGTAGGCGCCATTAAATATCTCCAGATAGGAGAGCACTGGAAGAAGCTCCGACATATGGAGCACATCCTCGTAATTGTGAAGCAAAAGGAGATGAAGTGCCTCAGGGTCTGGCTGTTTCACATAGTCCCGGTACACATTGATCAGCTCACCGCCGGAGGCCTCGTCGTCTCTCGGAAGCTTTAAAAAGCCCTCAATGGTCTTTTGCTTGTAGTTTGGGAGACGCAGGAGAAATTTGAGCTCACATACGGATTTAAAAATATCCAGATAATGAAAGTCCTTAAAGCTCTCCGAAAGCTGGTATTTGTCGCATTTTGCCTTGAGATAGGGCACATCGAAGCCGATGCCGTTGTAGGAGATCAGCGTGTCATATTCTTCGGTAAGCGCAAGGAATGCCTGCAGGATCTCCTTCTCCTCAGAGGGAGTCTCCGCAAAAAACTGGTCGATACAGATGTGCCCCTCCCGCTTTGCGGCGCAGCCAATCAGATAGAGACTGGTGTTTGTCGGGGAAAAGCCGGTGGTCTCAATATCAAAAAAGAGGGAGCGGTCGTCAAAAAGCTGATCCGTCAGAGAATCCTGCCGGATATAGATTTCTTCTTTATGTATTTTTTTCATGGCTTCTCCTTGTACTGTGCTTATTTACGGGAAATTGTGCATATACATAACTGTACTGTTATTTTAACACAATCCATTCGCTTCGTCATCAAATCGTACTAAAAAAAATACAAGGTATTGTAAAAAAATAAGAAATAAAGAGTTCCTTATTAGTGAGAAAGTGCTATAATTATATCATCTATTGGTTGAAATATATCTTATTTTGCCAAAATTTACAAGAAAGAGGGCACAAGAATGGGTTTGAAAACGTTTAAAGGCGGCGTGCATCCCTTTGAGGGCAAGGAGCTTGCCAAGGATTCGCCAATCAGAGAGGTTTTACCCAAGGGCGAGCTGGTATTCCCAATGTCACAGCACATTGGCGCGCCGGCGTCTCCGATTGTCGCTGTGGGCGATACGGTGAAAAAGGGGCAGAAGATCGCAGAAGCAGGCGGCTTCGTATCCTCTCCGATTTATTCCTCCGTATCCGGCACGGTCAAAAAGATTGAACCCCGGCGGGTTGCTGTGGGTGATATGGTGAATTCCATTGTGATCGAGAGCGACGACCGGTTTGAGGAAGTGGAGTATTCTGCTGTGGAGGATACAGCATCTCTGTCGAAGGAGGATATTATCGGCAGGGTAAAGGAGGCAGGCGTGGTCGGCATGGGCGGCGCGGGCTTTCCTACGCATGTAAAGCTTTCTCCCAAGGAGCCGGATAAGATTGAGTATATCATTGCTAACTGTGCGGAGTGCGAGCCTTACCTGACCGCAGACTACCGGCGGATGCTGGAAAATCCCGAGGAGCTTGTGGAGGGAATGAAGATTATTTTAAGGCTGTTTGACAATGCAAAGGGTGTGTTCGGCGTGGAAAACAACAAGCCGGACTGTATTGAGAAGCTTAAGGAGCTCACGAAGGACGAGCCGCGCATGGAGGTGTGCGAGCTTCTGACAAAGTACCCGCAGGGAGGCGAGCGCCAGCTCATCTATGCGGTGACGGGAAGAGCCATCAATTCCAAGATGCTTCCTGCGGATGCGGGCTGTATCGTGGACAATGTGGAGACAATCATCGCGGTCTATCAGGCGGTGAAGAACGGAATACCGGTGATGAAGCGCGTATCTACGGTGACGGGAGACGCGGTCAAAGAGCCGTCGAACCTGCTCTACAGTATGGGAACACCCTACCAGCAGCTCATTGACGCGGCGGGAGGCTTTACGGCAGAGCCGGAGAAGATTATTTCCGGAGGGCCGATGATGGGATTTTCCATGTTTAGTCTGGACATTCCCACGACGAAAACATCTTCCTCTATCCTTTGCTTTACGAAGGATGCGGTGGAGGAAGTGGGAGAGCCTTTAGCGTGCATCAACTGTGGCCGCTGTGTGGAGGCCTGCCCGGAGAATCTGATTCCTTCGCGGCTTGCCAAATTTGGCAATACCGGCCAGATGGAGGCTTTTGAAAAATGGCATGGGCTTGAGTGCATTGAGTGCGGGAGCTGCACCTATGTATGTCCCTCCAGACGTCAGGTTGCCCAGTCTGTAAAGACAATGAAAAAGCTGGTTTTAGCCGAGAAACGGAAACAAAAATAAGACATTACAAGAAAGAGGTGGATTGCTGTGAGTGAGAATTATAAGGTTTCATCATCACCGCATGTGCGCGCAAAGGACTCCACCAGCAGGGTGATGCTGTATGTAATCATTGCGTTACTGCCAGCCAGTCTGTTTGGTATTTACAACTTTGGCTTTCGTGCGCTGCTTTTAATTTTAATTACTATCGCAAGCTGTGTGGCTTCCGAATGGCTTTTTGACAAAATCGTACATAAAAAGAATACCGTGGGAGATTTGACCGCCGTGGTGACCGGCTTGTTGTTAGCACTGAATTTTCCGGTGGGACTGCCTTGGTGGGAGGCTGTGATCGGCGGCGTGTTTGCGATTGTCATCGTAAAAATGCTTTTTGGCGGTCTGGGACAGAATTTTATGAACCCGGCTCTGGGCGGACGCTGTTTTTTGCTGATTGCATTTGCTGCGGATATGACGAATTTTAATGTAGTAAAGAACGGAGCGGAGGTTTATACCGGAGCGACGCCCTTGTCCCTGATCCGTAATGAGGGACTTTCGAGCGTGAACGTGATGGATATGCTGCTGGGAAAGACCGCGGGCACCATCGGCGAGACTTCGGTGATTGCCGTTTTAATTGGTGCGATTATCCTGATTCTCTGCGGGGTGATTGATCTTCGGATTCCGGCATCCTACATTGTTACCTTTGCTATTTTTATGTTTATTTTCGGCGCGGAGCGCTTTGATGTGACCTATGTGGTCGCACAGCTCTGCGGAGGCGGTCTGATGCTGGGAGCCTTTTTCATGGCGACAGACTATGTGACCTCGCCGATTACTCCCCGGGGACAGATTGTGTTTGGTATATGCTGCGGTCTGCTGACCGGCCTGTTCCGCTGCTTCGGCGCGAATGCGGAGGGAGTATCCTTCGCAATCATTCTGAGCAATCTGCTCGTGCCGATCATTGAGAAGATCACCGTTCCGAACGCGTTCGGCGTGGTGAAGGCAAAGGAGGCAAAGAAGAATGAATAAAAAGATTGTACATGACGCTTTAATTCTGACTGCCTTTACTCTGGCTCTCGGGCTGATCTTAGGGGTGGTCTATGGCATTACCAAGGAGCCGATCGAGGCGGCGAACGCCGCGGCTACGAAGGCGGCATATCAGGCGGTATTTGCGGACGCAGCGAATTTTGAGCCGCTGGAGTACGACAAGGAGGCGGCGAATGCGCTGGTAGCGGATGCGGGATACAGCGATACGGTTGACGATGTGGAGACGGCCTTTGATGCGGATGGGAATGCTCTTGGCTATGTCATTACCGTGACGGCAAAGGATGGAAGCCAGGGAAGCATCACCTTCTCTGTGGGCATTAAGGGCGACGGGACGGTAAACGGCTATTCTATCACGGATATCGCAGAGACGCCGGGACTTGGCATGAAGGCGGAGGAGGAGGCTTTTTACAGTCAGTTTGAGGGCAAAAAAGTCTCAAGCTTTACGGTTGTGAAGCAGACGCCGGCCGCGGACAATGAGATTGAGTCGATTACAGGCTCCACCATCACCTCAAAGGCGATGGCCAACGGCTGCAACGCCGCAATCTACTATTTTGAGAATGCGTTAGGAGGTGCGGGGAATGAATAAATATGTGGAGCGTTTGTATAACGGGATTATCAAGGAGAATCCAACCTTTGTCCTGATGCTCGGCATGTGTCCGACGCTGGCCGTCACTTCTTCGGCCATCAACGGGCTCGGTATGGGCTTGTCCACGACGGTTGTACTGATTTTTGCAAACCTGCTGATTTCACTGTTTCGAAAGGTGATTCCCAACGGGGTGCGTATCCCTGCATATATTGTCATCGTGGCATCGCTGGTTACGGTGGTACAGCTTCTGATGCAGGCGTATCTGCAGGATCTGTCCAAGGCGCTGGGCGTATATATTCCGCTCATCGTGGTAAACTGTATTATTTTAGGCCGTGCGGAGAGCTTTGCATCCAAGAATGAGCCGGTGCACTCAATCTTTGACGGAATCGGCATGGGTCTTGGCTTTACCATTGGTCTTACCATCATTGGCCTGATCCGCGAGATTTTAGGTGCGGGAACCTTCTTTAATATGCCGTTTTTATCCGCAATCGACGGTTTTACCCCGATTACGATTTTCATTATGGCGCCGGGAGCATTTCTTGTGCTCGGATTTCTGGTTGCGGGAATGAATATTATCAGAAAACGCATGGAAGCGAAGGGGACGCCTTTGGCCGAGCCGTCCGGCTGTCTGACCGGAGACTGCGCCCACTGTGGACAGTCTGCGATGTGTACGGGCAAAAGTACGGTGAAGTCTGCTGCGGATGCAGCTGGAGAGCAGGGAGGTAAAGAAGCATGAGTACATTGACATCCTTACTTTTGATTGCCGTTGGTTCTGCCATCGTAAATAATGTTGTGTTGAGCCAGTTCCTTGGAATCTGCCCCTTCCTCGGCGTGTCCAAAAACACAAAGACGGCGGCAGGCATGGGCGGAGCTGTTATTTTCGTAATTACAGTGGCATCCTTTGTGTCACAGCTGATTTATAAGTTTGTACTGGCAAATCCTGCGCTGCAAAAAAAGGGGATTGACCTGACTTATTTACAGACTATCGTGTTCATCCTCGTGATTGCTGCGCTGGTTCAGTTTGTGGAGATGTTTTTGAAGAAGCAGATGCCCCCTCTGTATCAGTCGCTGGGCGTATTTCTTCCACTGATCACTACCAACTGCGCGGTGCTTGGCGTGGCGCTCAACTGCGTGACCTACGAGTATAATCTGCTCGAGAGTGTTGTGTATGGTTTTGCCACGGCGGTAGGCTTTTTCATCGCAATCGTGCTGATGGCCGGAATCCGCGAGAAGATTGAGTATAATGACATTCCTAAGCCCTTTCAGGGGACTGCGATCGTACTGCTGACCGCCTGCCTGATGTCCATTGCTTTTATGGGCTTCTCGGGAATGATATAGTCCTTTCGGGGCATTACAGGAGGTAAAAGACTTATGATTACTGCTATTATCGTCGCAGCTCTGGTTGTGGGCTGTGTGGGAATTATTCTCGGATTTTTCCTTGGAATCTCGGGGGAGAAGTTCAAGGTCGAGGTGGACCCCAGAGAAGAGGCTGTACTCGGTGAGCTTCCGGGCAATAACTGCGGAGGCTGCGGCTATGCGGGATGTTCCGGCCTTGCCGCCGCAATCGTCAAGGGAGAGGCTCCGGTGGGCCAGTGCCCGGTGGGCGGTGATCCGGTTGCCGCGAAAATCGGTGAGATTATGGGAGTGTCTGCGGAGGCGGGAGCGAAAAAGGTTGCCTTTGTCAAGTGCGCAGGCACCTGCGAGAAGGCGAAGCAGGATTACGATTACACGGGTATCGAGGACTGTACGGCGATGGCCTTTGTCCCCAATGGCGGTCCAAAGTCCTGCAATTACGGCTGTCTCGGCTACGGCACTTGTGTGAAGGCTTGTCCCTTTGATGCCATTCATATTGTAGACGGTATCGCAAAGGTGGACGAGAAGGCCTGCAAGGCCTGCGGCAAGTGTGTCGTTGCCTGCCCGAAGCATCTGATCGAGCTTGTCCCCTATGGCGCTTTGCATCTGGTACAGTGCAGCTCAAAGGATAAGGGCAAGGACGTGATGAGTGCCTGCTCGGTAGGCTGTATCGGCTGTCATCTCTGCGAGAAGAACTGTCCGTCCGATGCGGTGCATGTGGTAGACAATATCGCTTACATTGATCAGGAGAAGTGTACCGGCTGTGGTATCTGTGCGGAGAAATGTCCAAAGAAAATTATCATTTAAGCGAAGCGGGCGCAATATGCGCCCGTTTTTATTAAATGCATAGCTTGCGAAAATGAGATTCAATCTGCAGGTAAAAAGGTTATGTCATCCCCGATGCCGGAGCTGTAGTGGAGCACGCCGTCCCCGGTTACGAAGACTGCCTCTACATTTTCCAGCGATTCCACGAGTGCCATACCGTCGGATAAACCGAGGGCAAAGCAGGCGGTGCTTAACGCGTCCCCGTCCATGGAGCTTTCGCTGATAATGGTCACCTGATACAGATTATTCTCCACTGGGTAGCCGGTTGCTGTATCCAAAATGTGATGGTAAAGCTTTCCGTCCACCCGGAAATAGCGTTCATAGATGCCGGAGGATACCACGGAGGCATCCCGCAGAGAGAGTGTGCCGAGACTGACGCCGGAGTCAGCAAAGGGCTTTTGAATACCGACGGAGTAGAAGGCGCCATCCGCCTTTTCCCCGATTGTCAGTACATTGCCGCCGAGATTTAGGATGCCGGAGGTAATTCCCTCTCTTTGCAGATATTCCCGCATTTTGTCTGCGATAAAACCCTTGGCAATGCCGCCAAGGTCGATGGCCGCCTGCGGATCCTCAAGCTTTATCTTGTTTCCGTCTATGGCAATTTTTTTGTAATCCACATGCGAAAGCGTCTCATTTAGCATATCGAAATCCGGAAGGACGGAGGCGTCTGCCTCGTTGTCGTCACCTTTTGAATTTTTTGCGATCTCCGGGATATTCCAGAGCTCAGACAGCCTTCCAACCGTGATGTCAAAACTTCCGCCACTGATTTCACCGTAGTGGATGCCCGCCTGCAAAAGAGCAAGCGTCTCGTCACTGACCTCTACAAAGTCCCCGGCCCCTGCATTTATTTTTGAGATTTCACTGTCTGCGATCGTGTTTGACAGTTTTCGCTCATATTCTGCCGCAAGGGAAAAACACTGGTCAATATAGCTTGCGTCTGTTGTGCCGTAGAGGGTGACCGTGATGATGGTATCGAAATAAAAGCCGGATTTTGAAACCTTTTGGGGCGCGTGTGCACAGCCGGAAAGAAGCGGTGCAAGCAGGCAGGGCACAAGCAGGACGGCAAAAAGGTGATACTTATAAATTTTTTTCATGTATTTTTTCATGTTTCCATTCCTTTCTCATGCATAATATACAACAAAATTCCCGCAGGGACAAGCAATAAAAAATGCAGCCTTCACGCGTGTTGCTTATTTTTTATGCAAATGCTATAATAATGTGACTGTATACTTGTTTACAGCATAATACGAAAAAGGGCGGTGTCATGTCATGCAACCAAACAGAACTTACAAGCGTGTGGTTATTAAAATAGGATCCTCCTCCCTGACCCATCCCCAGACGGGGCGTCAAAATCTTGGGAAAATGGAGCATCTGGTGCGGGTGATATGTGATCTGCGCAATCAGGGAATTGATGTGTGCCTTGTGAGCTCTGGAGCGATTGCCGTGGGGAGGGCGGCTCTTGGAATCAAAGAGCGTCCGAAAAAGACATCCCTGAAGCAGGCTTGTGCCGCGGTGGGGCAGGGGCGGCTGATGATGACCTATCAGAAGCTTTTTGCGGAGTACAACCACACGGCCGGGCAGGTGCTTTTGACGAAGAATACCATGGTAAATCCGGTGTCAAGGGAAAATGCAAAAAATACCTTTCTGGAGCTGTTTGGCCTTGGCGTGATTCCGGTGGTGAATGAGAATGACAGCGTCAGCACCTACGAAATGCAGTTTGTAGACAACGACACAGCAAATGTAAAGATGAAGTTCGGGGACAACGATACGCTGTCGGCGCTGGTGTCGGCTTTGGTCGGGGCGGATCTTTTGATTTTGCTGTCGGATATCGACGGGCTTTACACCGACGATCCGCATACTAACCCCGCGGCAAGGCTGATTCCCGTTGTGGAGAGTCTGGATGAGCATATCAGGGATATGGCAAAGGAATCCACCGGGAGCAGCGTGGGAACCGGAGGGATGACCACGAAGCTTACGGCGGCAAGAATTGCGACACTTTCCGGGGCGGATATGATTATCGCGAATGCAGCGGATGTCAGGGTGATCCCGGACATATTTGCGGGGGACTATGTGGGGACGCTTTTCTGTGCCAACAGGGAGCCGGACTTTGATCTGGCGGCCTATGTCACGGAGTCCATTGGATAGCTGTATGGATTTTGAGAGGGAGATGATTATGAATCAGGAAAAAATAGACCGCATCAATGCCTTGTACCGAAAGTCCAGGGCTGAGGGACTGACGGAGGAGGAGAAAAAGGAGCAGGATTTGCTGCGAAAGGAATATGTGGCGGCGATTCGTGGAAATATCAGAAGCCAGCTTGATAATATCGACATTGTGGACGCGGACGGTACGGTGGTAAATCTTGGGGAGAGACATGGAAAAAAGCATGGACAAACGCCGACTTCGTGAGGAGATGAAAGCGCGCAGGGACGGGCTTTCCGAGGAGCTGCGGCGCAAAAAAAGCAGAGAGATTGCAGGGTGCCTTCTGGAACAGGCCTGGTATGGGACGGCGGACGAAATCCTCGTCTACGCGGCGATTCGCAGCGAGGCAGAGCTGTCGGCGTTTTTCGTGCAGGCGTATCAGGACGGCAAGGCATTGTATTTCCCCCGGGTGAATGGCGCACAGATGGATTTTTACCGGGTGGAGGCCGGGGAGGAACTGGAACCGGGAGCCTTTGGCGTCAGGGAGCCACGGGGGCAGAGGCCGCCTTGGAGGGAAAGAGATGCAAAGAGAACGCCGGTACTTGTGCCGGGCGTAGCTTTCTCGGCGGCGGGAGAAAGAATTGGATATGGCGGGGGCTATTACGATAAATATCTGGGCACACACCGCTCGCTTTTTCCGGTGGGCATCTGTTTTGAGCTGCAGCTAAGCCGCCGGCTTCCGGTGGAGCCGCTGGATGTCTGTATGGCGGAAGTTGTCACGGAGCTGGGCTGCCGCCGGTGTGAAACGGCAATAGAAAGCATATAAGAGTAAGAGCAGGAGGAATGGGAATGAAATTAGAGGAATTATGCAGGCAGGCACACGAGGCAAGGATTACCGTGGGAACGCTGGATGCGGAGGTAAAAAACAGGACGCTTCTGGCGGCGGCGGATGCACTTTTAGCCCACGAGGGAGAGATTCTCGCTGCAAACGACAGAGATATGGCGCGGGCAAAGGAGCGGCACATGCCGGAGGCTCTTCAGGACAGATTAAAGCTGACGGGGGAGCGCATAGCCGCAATGGCGGACGGGCTTCGTCAGATTGCGGGGCTGGATGATCCAATCGGGGAGGTGCTTTCCATGAAAAAGCGTCCCAACGGCCTGATTATCGGGAAGCGACGCGTTCCGATCGGTGTGATCGGCATTATTTTTGAGGCGAGGCCGAACGTGACAGCGGATGCCTTTGGTCTTTGCTTTAAGTCCGGCAATTGCGTGATATTGAAGGGTGGCAGCGATGCGATTGACTCGAATCTTGCGATTGTCGCCGCCATGCAGGAGGCACTTACAGCCAATGGCCTTCCGGAAGGAACGCTGTCTTTGATTGCGTCCACCGACCGGGAGACGACCGGGCGGTTCATGCGCATGAAAGAGTATGTGGATCTGCTGATTCCAAGGGGCGGCAGCGGGCTGATCCAGAGTGTGGTGGAGAACGCCACGATCCCGGTGATTGAGACGGGAACCGGCAACTGTCATGTGTATGTGGATCAGTATGCAGACCTGGATATGGCCGTTAAGATTGTGAAGAACGCAAAGACGCGCCGCATCGGTGTCTGCAATGCCTGCGAATCCATTGTGGTGCACAGCGCGGTTGCGGAGGAATTTTTGCCGAAGCTCTATGAAGCTTTGCAGGAGCATTCGGTGGAGCTGCGGGGAGACGCCCGGGCGGTCGCTGCGCTGGGGGAGGAGCACTCTCTTGTCCGGGCGGCCGCAGAAGAGGACTGGGGAACGGAATATCTGGACTATATTATGTCCGTGAAGGTTGTGGATTCCCTGGAGGAGGCGATTGCCCATATCAACCGTTATAATACGGCTCACTCCGATGCAATCGTGACGAAGAACTATGATATTTCACAGAAGTTTCTCGAGGAAGTGGATTCTGCCTGCGTGTATGTCAATGCCTCTACCGCCTTTTCGGACGGAGGGGAGTTTGGCTTCGGGGCGGAAATCGGCATCAGCACGCAGAAGCTGCACGCGAGAGGCCCCATGGGGCTGGAGGCGCTGACCAGCTACAAGTATATCATTTACGGCAATGGGCAGGTTCGCGCCTGATCGCAGAATTAGTAAATATACTGACAAGGAGAAATATTTTAGGAAGTGTCAAGAGAAATGTATAGCGAAGTTGATTTAGATAATATAGATATCCATGCAGAGCCTCCTGCAGAAGAGCCGGCCAGACAATATTACTATATGGCCAAATGCAGGGAGTGGATAAAAGCATATAAAGAGAAAAATGGCGGCTTTCCGAAAGCCTGTGTGACCACCTTCGGCTGTCAGATGAACGCCAGGGACTCCGAGAAGCTTTCGGGCATTCTCTCGGATGTGGGATATCTGCTCACAGAGGATGAAAATGCAGATTTTGTCATATACAATACCTGCACGGTCCGGGAGAATGCCAACAATAAGGTGTATGGCCGTCTCGGCACGCTCCTGGGCTATAAGAGGAAAAACAAAAATATGCGGATTGCCCTCTGCGGCTGTATGATGCAGGAGCATGGGGTGGTGGAGAAGTTAAAGAGCTCGTATCCCTTTGTCAATCTGGTATTCGGAACGCATAATATCTACAAATTTGCAGAGCTTCTCTACCGGAGCCTGGAATCGGAGCAGATGGTAGTGGACATCTGGGAGGAGCAGGACAGAATCGTGGAGGAGCTGCCGGTTCAGCGAAAATATCCCTTTAAGTCCGGGGTGAACATCATGTTTGGATGCAACAATTTTTGCAGCTATTGCATCGTCCCCTATGTGCGAGGGCGGGAACGGAGCCGGGAGCCGGGGGATATTATCCGGGAGATCCGGACACTGGCGGCAGACGGGGTGTGCGAGGTCATGCTGCTGGGGCAAAATGTCAATTCCTATGGAAAGGGACTAAAGCCTGAGGTATCCTTTGCAGATCTCCTTCGGGAGGTGAATGAGATTTCCGGCATAAAGCGTATCCGGTTTATGACCTCCCACCCGAAGGATCTTTCCGAAGAGCTGATTCTGGCAATGAAGGAGTGCGGCAAGGTGTGCCGTCATCTGCATCTGCCGCTGCAGTCCGGCAGCTCCCGCATTTTAAAACAGATGAACCGCTGTTATGACAAGGAGCAGTATCTCTCCCTCGTAGAGAGAATCCGAACCGCTGTGCCGGATATTGCGCTGACTACGGATATTATTGTGGGATTCCCCGGGGAGACAGAGGAGGACTTTTTGGAGACGATGGATGTGGTAAAGCGGGTGGAGTTTGACAGTGCGTTTACATTTCTGTACAGCAAACGCACCGGAACGCCTGCCGCCTCCATGGAAAATCAGGTGGACATTTCTACCGCAAAGGCACGGTTTAACGTTCTTTTAAAGGAGGTGCAGGCCATCAGCGCGAAGAAAGCCATGGCGCTTGAGGGCAAAACAGGGGAGGTGCTGGTGGAGGAGCAGAATGCGCAGGATGGCCGTCTTGTCACTGGCCGTCTGTCGAACAATTCCATTGTACATTTTCTGGGGGATATTTCCATGATTGGAACCATGAAAAAAGTGAGGCTTGCGGAGTGTAAAGGCTTTTATTATCTGGGAGAGCCGGTGGATGGATAAAAAATTCGGTAAAAATGATGTGATTTTTATTGGAGCGCTGTTTCTTGTCTGCCTTGTTCTGCTCCTTGCATTTTCTCTGCAAAGGGGCGGGGGAAACGGCTGGGTGTTAGTGACGGTCGACGGAAAGGACTATGGCCGTTATCCGCTTGGAGAAGATCAGACCGTAGAGATTACCGACGAATCCTCTGTAGTGACCAATGTGCTTGTGATCGCGGATGGCTGGGCGGATATGCAGGAGGCCGTCTGCCCGGACAAGCTCTGCGTACACCAGCGGGCGGTTAGCAGGGAGGGGGAAACGATTGTCTGTCTGCCCAACCGGGTGGTGGTGCGGGTGGAGAGCGGTAAGGAGGGAGCGCTGGATGGCTTCGCGCAGTAAACGGATTGCAAAAATCGGTATGTACATCGCTGTGGCGATGATCTGCAGCTATATAGAGACACTTGTTCCGGTTTCCTTCGGAATTCCCGGAATCAAGCTGGGACTTGCGAATCTTGTGGTGCTTTTGACTCTCTACACCATGGGGGCGAAGGAGGCGCTTCTCGTGTCAGTGCTCCGCATTGTGCTTACCGGTTTTCTTTTTGGGAATATGTTTAGTATTCTCTACTCACTGGCCGGCGGGCTGTTGAGCTTTCTTGTCATGTGGCTCTTAAAGCGGGGAGGAAAGCTGAGCTGTGTCTCCGTCAGTGTGGCGGGAGGAATCAGTCACAACATCGGCCAGCTTCTTGTGGCGGCTCTCATAGTGGAAAATTATCACATTTTTTACTATGCCCCGGCTCTTCTGATTGCAGGGCTTTTGACCGGGCTGGTGACTGGCATTCTGTCGCAGGAAATTATCGCGAGAGTTCCCTTTGGGGGGAGCGGTGAGGAGGAATAAGATGGATGGATTGCAGGATAAATACAAGAAGCTGCAGAGCATTCTAAAGGAGCAGGGGCGGATAGCCATTGCTTTTTCCAGTGGTGTGGATTCCTCATTTCTCTTATGTGCGGCGGCGGAAACCCTGGGGAGGGAGAGCGTGCTGGCGCTGACGGCAGTTTCGCCCTTTTTTCCGGAGCGGGAGCTTACAGAGGCAAAGGAATTCTGCGCGAAGCAGGGAATCGGACAGCTCATGGTGCCTGTGGAGACGCTGCAGGTCGAAGGAGTGGCTCAAAATCCCCAAAACCGCTGTTATTTATGCAAGAGGGCACTTTTTCAGGCACTCGCCGAAAAGGCGGAGGCTTACGGCATACGGGTGGTGGCAGAGGGCTCCAATACAGACGACGAGGGGGATTACCGTCCGGGACTTCTGGCGGTGGAGGAGCTTGGCGTCAAAAGTCCGCTTCGTGAGAGCGGGCTGTGTAAGGAGGAAATCCGGACACTCTCAAGGAATCATGGACTTTCCACATGGGATAAGCCCAGCTTTGCCTGCCTTGCCTCCCGGTTTGCTTATGGGGAGAGAATCACAGAGGAGAAGCTTCGCAGGGTGGAGAAGGCGGAGCAGTACCTGACCAGCAAGGGCTTTCGGCAGCTTAGGGTGCGCCTGCAGGGGGACGTGGCGAGAATCGAGGTGCTGCCTGAGGATTTCTCCCGTTTTTTAGAGGAGGGGCTTCGCTTAGAGATTTACGGGAACCTGCAGAGTTTTGGGTTTTCCTATGCAGCCCTGGACTTAAAGGGCTTTCGGAGCGGGAGCATGAATGAGGTGCTGGATAGAGGGCGGAAATAGCGCGGGAATGCAGATTCCTGCCTGGAAGGATGGATTAGTATGCAGGAACAGTTTGCAAGAACACGGATGCTCCTTGGGGAAGGTATGGAAAAGCTTAAAAGTGCGAGAGTGGCGGTCTTTGGAATCGGCGGTGTGGGAGGCTATGTGGCGGAGGCGCTGGCACGCTCCGGTGTGGGTGCTTTTATGCTCGTGGACAACGACCGGGTCAGCATCACGAACATCAACCGGCAGATTATTGCGACCACAAAGACTGTGGGGCAGTATAAGGTAGATGTGATGGCGGAACGGATTGCGGACATCAACCCGGAGGCGGTGGTAGAGGTCAGGCGCTGCTTCTATCTCCCGGAAAATGCGGACAGCTTTGATTTTTCCGGCTTTTCCTATGTGGTGGACGCAGTGGATACGGTAGCGGCGAAGCTGGAGATTATCCAGAGGGCAAAGGAGGCGGGAGTTTCGGTCATCAGCTCCATGGGCGCCGGAAATAAGCTGGATGCCGCCCAGCTTCATGTGACTGATATCTATAAGACCAGCATGTGCCCGCTGGCGAAAGTGATGCGGCGGGAGTTAAAAAAGCGCGGGGTAAAGGAACTTAAGGTGGTATATTCTACAGAACCGCCCATAAAGCCGCATGGGGAGAGCACAGTGTCCGTGGAGGAGGCGGCCAAAAACGGACGCCGGGCAGTTCCCGGAAGCGTGGCCTATGTGCCCCCGGTAGCAGGCCTGCTGCTGGCAGGCGAGGTGGTGAAGGATTTAATTTCATAATTCCCCTTGCAAACAGAACAAATGTTTGTTATACTGTTTTCAGTGTTAGTAAATGAGGACAAAGGAGCGCTTATGTACGCATATATAAAGGGGGAGCTGGCGGAGACGGCTCCTGATTCGATCGTGATAGAGGCCGGGGGCATCGGCTACAGGGTGTTCATTCCGGCGAAAGCACTGGAATATCTTCCCGCGGTGGGGGAGGAGCTTAAGGTTTATACCTATCTGCATCTCAGGGAGGATGTGATGATACTCTACGGATTTCTCACGAAGGAGGATCTGGAATTATTCAGGCTGCTGATTACGGTGAGCGGCATCGGACCCAAGGGAGGGCTGGCCATTTTGTCCACACTGGATGCGGACGATCTGCGCTTTGCAGTGCTTGCCGGGGATTCCCGTTCGATCGCCAGGGCTCCCGGAGTAGGGGCGAAGACAGCCCAGCGGGTCATTCTTGAGCTTAAGGACAAGCTCTCCCTCGAGGATGCATTTGAGAAAAAGGCGGCACATGCTGCAGAGCACGCAGGGAGTGCGGAAAGCACGGTGAAGAATGATGCGGTGCTCGCATTGACCGCCCTGGGCTATTCCTCCGCAGAGAGTTTAAAGGCGGTTTCCGCAGTGGAGACGGCAGAGGGACAGAGTGTAGAGGACGTGCTGCGGGCGGCGTTGAAGCGCATGTCTTAGAGAAAGTAGGTACATATATGGAAAAGCGCGTGATATCGACGCAGCTGCAGGAAGAGGATCTGAGAATAGAGGCGAGCCTGCGCCCGCAGAAGCTGACGGATTATATCGGGCAGGAGAAGCTTAAAGACAATTTAAAGATATATATCGAGGCGGCAAAGGCCCGGGGAGAGGCGCTTGACCATGTACTTTTTTACGGACCGCCGGGACTTGGAAAGACGACGCTGGCCGGGATAATTGCCAACGAGATGGGGAGTCATCTTAAGGTGACCTCCGGCCCGGCGATTGCAAAGCCCGGGGAGATGGCAGCAATCCTCAACAATCTTTCAGAATCGGATATACTTTTTGTGGATGAGATACACAGACTGAACCGCCAGGTGGAGGAGGTGCTCTACCCTGCGATGGAAGACTATGCTATCGACGTAATGATCGGCAAGGGAGAGTCGGCGCGCTCCATCCGCCTGAATCTTCCAAAGTTCACCTTAGTGGGAGCCACGACAAGAGCGGGGATGCTCTCCGCGCCCCTGAGAGACCGCTTCGGAGTTGTCAGCCATATGGAGTATTACACTGTGGAGGAGCTTCGCCGGATTCTTGAGCAGTCTGCCCATGTCCTGGGTGTGGAGATTGATGCGCAGGGCGCCCACGAGCTGGCCCGCAGATCCCGGGGGACGCCGCGCCTTGCGAACCGTCTGTTAAAGAGGGTGCGGGATTTTGCCCAGGTGAAATATGACGGACGGATCACCTACGAGGTGGCGGCTTTTGCGCTGGATCTTCTGGAGGTTGACAAGCTGGGGCTCGACCAGAACGACCGGAATATCCTTCTGACGATCATCGACAAATTTGATGGAGGACCGGTAGGACTGGACACGCTGGCGGCCTCTATCGGCGAGGATTCGGGGACGATCGAGGATGTGTATGAGCCTTATCTGGTGAAGAACGGTTTTATTAACCGCACGCCGAAGGGGAGGGTGGCTACGCAGCTCGCCTATACACATTTTGGACGTACCGGTGCATAAAGTACTTGCATATGTGTTGACATACGTTTATAATACAACATATAGTGGTTTGGGTTGTATAGAATCGGAGGATAAGACATGTCAGCCAAGACAAGTGCAGAGGTAGTAATTGACGGAAAAGTATATACACTGAGCGGTTATGAGGGGGAGGATTACCTGCAGAGAGTAGCCGCATACATAAACAATAAGATTGCAGAGCTGGAAGCGCTAGAGGATTATAAGCATATTCCGGTGGGGATGAAGAACACATTGATTCATCTGAATATTGCGGACGACTATTTTAAGGCGAAGGCGCAGGTGGAGAAGCTGGAGAGAGATATCGAGAATAGAGACAAGGAGATCTACGACTTAAAGCACGATCTGATTTCCAACCAGATCAAGACCGAGAGCGCAGAGGCTTCCATGAAGGAGCTTGAGTCAGAGAATAAAGAGCTGCTTTTAAATAAGGCACGTCTGGAGGCGGCGCTGGAGGACAAGCTGCTGGATGGCAGCAAAGGAAAGAAGAAGCAGCCATAGGAAAAAGGACAGAGCGTTGCCTGTCCTTTTTCAGTGGGGGAGCTTTGATTTTAAAAAGAAAGGGGGGAATACATGTTTGAGCTTTTGGCTCCGGCAGGCTCGCCGGATATTTTCAGGGCGGTTCTGGCGGCGGGGGCGGATGCAGTGTATCTGGGCGGAAAGAGCTTTGGAGCCCGGGCACATGCAGAAAATTTTTCCCCGCAGGAGATACTGGACGCCATAGATTATGCCCATTTAAATGGGCGTAAGGTCTACCTGACAGTAAATACGTTGCTGAAAAATCAGGAGATAGACAAGGAACTGTATCCCTATCTGCTTCCCCTGTATAAGCGGGGACTGGATGCGGTGCTGGTGCAGGATATGGGCGTTTTTTCCCTGATTGGGCAGGCATTTCCCGATTTACCGGTTCATATCAGTACGCAGATGACGGCCACGGGAGCAGAGGCGGCTGCCCTTTTTACAGAGCTGGGAGCCAGGAGGATCGTGATGGCGAGGGAGACGTCCCTCGCGGAGCTGAAAGCAGTCCATGCACTGACGCAGGCGGAGCTTGAGGTATTTGTCCACGGTGCACTGTGCTACTGTTATTCCGGGCAATGTCTGTTCAGCAGTATGCTTGGGGGAAGAAGCGGCAACCGTGGGCGCTGTGCACAGCCCTGCCGTCTGCCCTATACGGTATCCGGGGAGACTGGAGAAAAATTGCAATCGAGATCCTATGTCCTGAGTCTAAAGGATCTGTGCGGAATCGAATATCTGCATGAGCTCCATGAGGCGGGGGTATATTCTCTAAAGATTGAGGGACGCATGAAGGATGCCGCCTATGCCGCGGGGGTGGTGAGCTATTACCGGAGTTATATCGACCTGTATATGGAGCGGCAGGCGAAGGGGACGGCAGACCCAAAGCTGCAGATTAGCAGGAAGGACAGGGAAGGTCTGCTGTCTCTCGGGAACCGTTGCGGTTTTACGGACGGCTATCTAAAGAACAGACCGGATGCGAATATGGTAACTTTTCAAAAGCCGGGCTATGAGAAGGAAAATCTTTCCCCTGAGATGCTGGAAAAACTCTCCGTCTCACAGCAGCGGTTAAAGGCGAGGGGGCATCTGACTCTGCATGTGGGGCAAAAGGCCTGCTATAAGCTGGTAAGCGACGCCGCAGAGGCAGAGGCGGTGGGACCGGAGGTGCTCCCCGCCCAAAAAAAGCCGCTGAATAAGGAGGAAGTCACAGACCGGATGAAAAAGACGGGCGGCACCTTTTTCGGGATGGAGGCTGTTACCGTTGATATGGACGAGAATGTATTTCTTCCCAACGGAGCCTTAAACCAGCTCAGAAGAGACGCGCTGGACCTGCTGCTTGACCGGCATCTGCAAATGGCGGATCTGGCGGGAAGGAGAAGCTTTGTGCCGGCGCCCGGCCGTATTCCGCCCGGCTGGGGCATAGATGACAGAAAAGCCGCCGTATTTCAGGGAGGTGGAGAGCGAAAAAGGGTAATCTGCCTGACGGAGAAGCGGGAGCTTTTGGAGGTGATTTTAGAACAGCCATTTGTCACGACGGTGTATCTGGATGCGGGGGCTTACACCGCAGAGAATATCTGGCAGGCGCTTAAAGAGGATGCAGACTTGTGCCGGGAGGCGGGGCGGGAGGTCTGTTTTGCGATGCCGCGCATTTTCCGGCAGAGGACGTCGGAGCGCTATCTGCAGCATCTGCGTGAGCTTGCAGAACTTGCGCTGGACGGTATTGTGGTTCGCAGCTATGAGGAATTCTATTTTGTGACGCGAAAGCTGCCGGAGCCTGCAGTGGTGATAGACCATAATCTTTACACCTTCAATGATTACGCGGTTCGCGCGTTTGCTGCGCTCGGCGCGGCGCGCAATACCGTTCCGCTGGAGCTAAACGCCGGGGAGATCGCCCATAGGGACAATGCATTCAGCGAGATGATCGTCTATGGATATTATCCGCTGATGACCAGCGCCCAGTGCCTGAAGCGCAATACGAAAGGCTGTGACAAAAGCAGTGCCGTCACTTACCTGACAGACCGCTTTCACAAGCGCTTTCCGGCGAAGAATTATTGTGCGGACTGTTACAATGTGATCTATAATTCCCTCCCGGTGCTTCTTTTTTCTAAGCTTCCAGAGTTAAAAGACGCGGGAATCCATAGTTTTCGTATGGATTTTACAGTGGAGACGAAGGAGGAGACGAGAGAGATTTTGATGTTGTACCGCGAGTTTGCCGGGGGGAGAATGCTAAGATATCCCGAGAGCTGGCAGAGACGTTATACCGGAGGCCATTATAGCAGAGGAGTAGATTGATGATTCGGTTAATCGTACAGTTGTCTAAGTATATAATGATCTTTCTGTTTTTAGCCTACACTTACCAGTGTTTCCATGTGTTTCGGATTCCGGGGGAGGAGGGGCAGCGGGAGCATGTCTTTCACACCCAGCGCGTGCTGTTGTTTGGAATTCATTTTGATGCCTTTCTTGTGCTGTATCTCACCACAGGGGATGTGAAAATCATCGGAATCTATCTGATGCAGGTGGTTCTTCTGGCGATGCTTTTTACCTCTTACCATCTGTTTTACCGGCACGCCTCGGAGCTGGTGCTTAACAATATGTGTATGCTCCTTGCCATCGGCTTCATTATTCTGACGCGGCTGGATTTTAACCGGGCTTTTCGGCAGTTTCTCTTTGTCTGTGCGGGTTTTGTGATTTCCCTTGCCATCCCGCTGATTCTGTCCCATATGTCCTTGTTCCGCAGGCTCACATGGGTGTATGCGCTTGTCGGGATTGGCGCGCTTGCAGTGGTGGCGGTGGCAGGCTCCACCAGCTATGGCGCAAAGCTTAGCATCACCGTCGGCCCCGTCACCATCCAGCCCTCAGAATTCGTAAAGATACTGTTTGTGATGTTCATTGCCTCCATGCTTTACCAGAGGAGTGATTTTCGCCAGGCTGCCATCACCAGCGTGATCTCTGCCGTGTTTGTGCTGGCGCTTGTGGCCTCTAAGGATTTGGGGGGTGCGCTTTTGTATTTCTTCACCTGTCTGATCATGGTCTATGTGGCGAGCCGCCGCGTCGCCTATTTTATCGCGGGACTTGGGGCGATGGCAGTGGCGGCGGTGGCAGGCTACGGAATGTTCTCCCATGTGCAGACCCGCGTGCTGGCATGGGCGAATCCCTTAAGCGTCATCGACAACGAGGGCTACCAGATCTGCCAGTCGCTGTTTGCCATCGGAACCGGCGGCTGGTTTGGCCTCGGACTGAACCAGGGGCTGCCGAACAAAATTCCGGTGGTGTCGAAGGATTTTGTGTTTTCGGCCATTTCCGAGGAGCTGGGAGGAATTTTCGCCCTTTGCATGATCATGGTTTGTGTGAGCTGTTTTTTTATGATTATGAATGTGGCGATGAAGCTGAAAGATGCCTTTTATAAGCTGACGGCAGTCGGTCTGGGAACCTTGTATGCCACACAGGTGTTTCTGACCATCGGAGGCGTGATCAAATTCATTCCCTCCACCGGAGTGACGCTCCCCCTGGTCAGCTATGGCGGAAGCTCCTTACTGTCTACGATGATTCTCTTTGGCATTATTCAGGGACTCTATATCATGCAGTTTGACGGGCAAAAGCAGGAAAGGGTGAAGAGGGGAAAAAGGAAGGGAGGCAAAGGACGTGAAAAAAGAGAAGCACCCGGGAAACCGTGAATTTCTTGTAGTCATGTATCTGTTTTTGGGACTGTTTCTTGGAATGATGGGCTACTTTGTGTATTTTCAGGTCTTTCGGAGCGAGGAGTTCATCAACAGTCCTTACAATTCCCTGCAGGATCTTTTCTCCGAACGGGTGGTGAGGGGGGATATCCTCTCGGCGGACAATGAGCTGCTGGCCACGACAAAAGTGAACGGTGAGGGGGAGGAGACGAGGGAGTACCCCTATGGACGTGTGTTCGCCCATGCAGTGGGCTATGCGGTCAACGGCAAGGCGGGTATTGAGAATCAGGCAAATTTTTCCCTGCTCCGTTCCCATGAATTTATTCTGAATCAGATTGTGGGTGAGCTGAAGGGGGAAAAGAGCACGGGCGACACCGTAGTGACCACGCTGGATGCACAGATTCAGCAGAGAGCCTATGACGCCCTGGGAAGCTCTGACGGTGCAGTACTTGTCATGGAGCCGAAGACCGGGCGGATTCTGGCGATGGTATCCAGGCCGGACTATGACCCGAACACTGTGGCAGCGGACTGGGAGAGTATTACGGCAGAGGGGAGCACGGTGCTCTATAACCGGGCGACGCAGGGAAAGTATGCGCCGGGCTCGGTGTTTAAGATTTTTACTACGCTGGAGTATTACAGGGAAAATCCCGGGAAGTACAAGGATTACCATTTTGACTGTGCGGGAGGGTTCACCTCGCAGGGGCAGACCATTCACTGTGCCTCGAACACACGGCACGGTGCGGAGGATTTAAAAAGCTCCTTCGCCAATTCCTGCAATGCCTCCTATGCGAATCTTTCACTGACGCTCGATGCAGGGAAGTTTAGCGGACTGTGTAATGATATGCTCTTTAACACGAGTCTTCCCATTGCCTTTGAGTCCGGCAGAAGCAGCTTTGACCTCTCGGAAACAGACGGAGCTGCCATGTACATGGAAACAGCCATCGGGCAGGGAAAGACCATGGTGTCCCCCCTTCATATGGCGCTGGTGGTTTCTGCAATCGACAACGACGGCATTCTTATGGTTCCTTATCTGATCGACCACACGGAGAATGCAGACGGTACGCGTGTGGAGGAAAATGAGCCGGGGGAGTATGGCGCTCTCCTGTCCGAAGAGGAGGCAAAGCTTTTGCAGTCCTATATGCGCTCGGTAGTCACGGAGGGGACGGCGGGAAGGCTGGACGGCCAGTCCTACACGGCCTACGGCAAGACGGGAACGGCGCAGGTTTCAGACACCTCCGACCAGACCAATGCATGGTTTGTGGGAGGCGCATCGAAGAAGGGCTACGAGGATATCGTCGTTGCCGTGGTGCTTGAGGACAGCGGCGGAGGCAGCACATATGCGGTTCCCGTGGCAAAGCGGGTGTTTGACTTGTATTTTAACCGATAAAATGCTATACTCTTTTTAAATGAAGAAAACGGCCCATTTTTAGACATATATGGGTGTATCCACAGAAAGGGGTTGCATATGATTGAGGCAACAAGCTGTGGCGGTGTAGTGGTTTTTCGCGGGAAGATATTACTCTTATATAAGAATTTTAAGAATCGCTATGAAGGCTGGGTTCTCCCGAAGGGGACGGTGGAGGATGGCGAGGAGTACAAGGAGACCGCAATCCGTGAGGTGAAAGAGGAGAGCGGTGCAAACGCGACAATTATCCGGTATATCGGCAAGAGCCGGTACTCATTTACCGTACCGGAGGATACCGTGGAGAAGGAGGTTCACTGGTATCTGATGATGGGGGAGAGCTATTACAGCAAGCCGCAGAGGGAGGAGTATTTTGTAGACTCAGGCTATTACAAATACCACGAAGCGTATCATCTGTTGCGGTTCGCCAATGAGAAGCAGATTTTAGAGAAGGGCTATAATGCGTATCTGGATCTGAAAAAGAGCAATTTGTGGGGAAACCGGAAATATTATTAGCTGTGGGACAGTTTATGAAGTGGTTCAGAGATCTTTATGTGAGCGAATCCATTGGGGATAAGGCGAATCGAATAAAGTGGAGGATTGACCACAATGCAGGCACGGTGCGGGTGTATCTGATTGCCTTTGCATCGAACCCGGACAATCTTTTGGATATCATTCCTGCATGGAATTTGATGCAGAGGGGATATCCGAAGCGGGAGGTAAAGGTGATCGGCATGGCGAAAGGCTATGACGACGCCCTTGCGCTGGTGCGGGATATCATTGATGAGACATACCGGAATACGGGGGGTGTGGATGTCCGGAGTTATCTTGGGGAGGAACGGAGGAGGCGGCTATGATGATTGTACTCCTGATCCTTAAGGTGATTGGAATGATCCTGCTGGCTCTTCTGGGACTTTTCGTCTGTCTCCTGCTTTTGGTACTGTTCGTCCCGGTGCGTTACCGTATCCGGGGAAGCTTTCACGATAATATACTTCGCATCCGGATACGGGCGGCATGGCTAATGGGACTTTTCATTTTTGTTTTTGACCAGATCCCGGAGGAAAACCGGCTGTACCTTCGGATTTTTGGTATAAAGAAAAATCTGGCAAAAGCGGATAATGCATGGGATTTTGAGGAGACTATAGAGGAGAATGCAAAAGAAGCTGTAGCGGATACAGCGGAAGATATTATAGGGGAGAATGCGGCGGAGACGATAGATGAGACCGCAGAGGACGCCAGTATGGCCGCGATGGAGGTGGATGCTGCCGGCAGCGCGCCGGACGGGCGGAGAAGAAAGTTCTTTTTTGGGCGTGTCATGGACAAGTTAAAAGAACTCTGGCAGAGACTTTTGGACATTTGCAGACGGATACAAGATATCGCAAAAAGGCTTTTGGCGGCGTTTGCAGGGATTAAGGAGCTTGTGCAGGATGAGCATAATCAGGCGGCTGTTTCCTTCCTTGCGCGAAAGCTGTATCAATTATTAAAAAAAATAGTGCCTAAAAAGTTTATGCTTAAACTAATCTACTCCACGGGTGCGCCGGATACGACCGGAGAGCTTCTGGGAGTGCTTGCAATGTTCCCCGTCGGCTATAAAAACCGCTGGCAGGTTACGCCGGATTTTACGGCGGATAACTTTTATGCAGAGGCGGATTTTGATTTGCGGGGACGGATTTTTTTCTATCAGATACTGGGAACCGGAATCTCTGTATTCAGGAATAAGGATTGCAGGGATCTATATAAAAAACTCAAAAACGATGCATAGAATTGGAGGTATGAGATGGCAGACAATAGTTTTAACAATACGGTGGAATCTCTGTTTAAGGGGATGGACAGCTTCATCACTACGAAAACGGTGGTCGGTGATGCCGTGCATATTGGGGACACGATCATTCTCCCGCTGGTGGATGTGGCATTTGGCGTAGCGGCAGGGGCGTTTGCGCAGGAGAAGAAGAATAATGGGGCTGGCGGCATGGGCGGCAAGATTAACCCCAGCGCGGTACTTGTGATTCAAAACGGTACGACAAAGCTGGTCAATGTAAAGAATCAGGACAGTATGACAAAGATTCTCGATATGGTTCCGGATATCGTCAACAAGTTTACCTCCGGCAAGAAGGGAGACGAGGAGATTAGTTTTGAGGATATCCCGGAGGAGTCAGGGAGCAGAGCCGAAGAAAAATAGGATAATAACAGCGAAAAAGCATATATTAGTAGTAATATATGCTTTTTTGGTGGAAACATGAAGCGGGTCTGGGGATATACATTATTTTGGTTTGGAATGGGAATGCTGGTCATGTACATTGTGGATGGCGGGCTGATCGGGATTCTGCTGATTGCCGGGGCGCTGCTTTTGAGCTATCTGCTGTTTTCCTCCTGCAAGTGAAAGCGCAGTATGTACTGTCCGCACAAAAGAAATCCATGCGAAGCCAGCCATTTTTCCGCAGTCAATAACCCCGCTGCAAGTAGCGGGGCATGGAAATTGAAGCACCCCAAGGGACGGGGGATTGACCCTCGCGGCATTCGTCAAATATCCATGCAAGCATGGCTGTTTTCCTCATTGCTCGCGGGAATAAAAAACCGCCGCATACGCGACGGCTGGCTTTTGGCTAAGCTCTCTCAACCTTGCCGGATTTCAGGCAGGAAGTACAAACATACAGCTTCTTGGGAACTCCGTTGACCTTGCAGCTGACACGCTTAATGTTTGATTTCCAGATTCTATTTGATCTCCGGTGAGAATGGCTTACATTGTTGCCGTAATGCACGCCCTTGTTACAAATTGCACATTTTGCCATGCTTTCACACCTCCTCGCATTCCACTGGTTTGACTCGTTCAAACTCACAACAAATGTATTCTATCAGATTCGATACATGAATGCAAGAAAAAAATATATTTTATTTACTTTTTTCCGGGAAATGGTTATAATGTAAAAATAGTATATGTAGTTTCGGGAGGTAGAGAATATGAAGGGACAGATGGATACCCAGTATGGCAGGATTCTGATCGGTGAAGATGTCATTGCCACCTATGCGGGCTCTGTCGCAGTTGGCTGCTTCGGCATCGTGGGAATGGCGGCTGTGAATATGAAGGACGGCCTCGTCAAGCTGCTTAAGCGGGATTATCTCACCCACGGAATCAGTGTGACAGTGGAGAATGACAATCAGATTTCCATTGATTTTCATGTAATTATCGCCTATGGTGTGAGCATCCGCACGGTTTCCGATAACCTGATTTCGACCGTGAAGTATGAGGTGGAGAGCTTTACCGGTATGACGATCCAGAGAATCAATATTTACGTCGAAGGCGTTCGCGTAATTGATTAGGGGAGGAAAGAAAGTTGGAGATCACAAGTATAAATGCAGAGCGCGTGGCAAAGATGTTTCTCGCCGGCGCAAAGAATTTGGATGCAAAGAAGGAATGGATCAATGAGCTGAACGTGTTCCCGGTGCCCGACGGCGATACCGGAACCAATATGTCGATGACGATTCTGTCGGCGGCGCGGGAGGTCAAGAGCCTTAAGAATCCGGATATGGCGGCGCTCTCCAAGGCTGTCTCATCCGGCTCCCTGCGCGGGGCGAGAGGGAATTCCGGCGTTATCCTGTCCCAGCTTTTCAGGGGCTTTTGCAAGGTGATTGCGGAGTATCAGGAGTTAGATGTCCCGATTCTTACAGATGCGCTCCAGAAGGCGGTGGAGACAGCATATAAGGCTGTTATGAAGCCCAAAGAGGGGACGATCCTCACGGTTGCCAGGGGACTGGCGGAAAAGGCACTCGAGCTTTGCGATGAGACAGAGGATTTGGTGTACTTCTGCGGGGAGATCAATAAGCACGCAGAGTATGTCTTAAGCCAGACCCCGGAGATGCTTCCGGTATTAAAGCAGGCGGGAGTCGTGGACTCCGGCGGGCAGGGGCTTGTGCAGGTACTAAAAGGCTGTTATGATGCGCTGACCGGCAAGGAGATCGATTACGAGATTGAGGGAGCTCCCACAGGCTCTGTGATCAAGATCACTTCCCAGACACAGGAGGAGATCCGCTTCGGTTATTGTACTGAGTTCATTATCGTTTTAAACTGTCCCCTTTCCGACAAGGAGGAGCGGGAATACAAGGCATATCTGGAATCCATCGGAGATTCGATCGTAGTGGTAGCGGACGATGAGATCGTAAAGACTCACGTACATACCAACGATCCGGGTCTTGCGATTCAGAGGGCGCTGACCCACGGCTCTCTGAGCAGGATTAAGATTGATAATATGCGTGAGGAGCATCAGGAGAAACTGATCAAGGACGCGGAGAAGCTTGCGGCCCAGCAGAAGGAGGAGGCTAAGGAGGCGATAGCAAATTCTGTGCCGGAGAAGGAATACGGCTTTATCTCTGTGTCTGTAGGAGAGGGCATCAATGAAATTTTCCGCGGTCTGGGTGTGGACTACATTATCGAGGGCGGGCAGACGATGAACCCCAGCACCGAGGATATATTAAAGGCAGTGGAGCAGGTGAATGCAAAGCACATCTTTATTCTGCCCAACAACAAAAATATTGTGCTGGCGGCGAATCAGGCAGCCTCGCTGGCGGAGGACAGGGATGTAATTGTCATTCCCACCCAGACGATTCCGCAG
Organism: Blautia sp.; assembly: GCA_023663685.1. Classification (GTDB taxonomy): domain Bacteria; phylum Bacillota; class Clostridia; order Lachnospirales; family Lachnospiraceae; genus Roseburia. The sequence goes on along the minus strand of JAMPHB010000001.1, from coordinate 540,284 downwards.
GGCATCACGGCAGTGGTGAATTTTATCCCGGATTATACCGTGGAGGAGAATAAAGAGGCAATGCTCACAGAAATCGGGCATGTAAAGACCGGGCAGGTGACCTATGCGGTGCGGGATACGGAAATCGACGGCAAGCAGATTAAGCAGGACGATTATATGGGCATCGGTGACAAGACGATTCTCTCTGTCGGCAGGGACAGAAAGGCTGTGACGCTGGAGATGGTGGAGCAGATGATGGACGAGGAAGCCGCCATTGTCAGCATCTACTATGGCGAAGAGGCCTCCGAGGAGGAGGTGCAGGAGCTGGCGGCGGATATCGGCGGGAAGTATCCCGATGTAGAGGTAGAAATCAACAGCGGCGGCCAGCCGATCTACTACTATGTGATTTCAGTGGAATAGTACAGGAGAATGCAGGGGAATGAATCGAGATTCAGCAGTCACCGGGATACGGGGGATTGGCGAGAAGACGGCAGGTTCACTGGCGAAAATGGGAGTATATACCGTAGGGGATATACTCCTTCATTTTCCCCGGAACTATGTACAGTATCCGCCCGTGGAGGCAATCAATGAGATTACGGAGCTGTCCGAGCGGCACCACGCCATTGCGGCGCGTGTTACGGGTACGCCCGTTGTCAGAAACGGAAAAAGGATGCAGGTGACGCTTCTGACAATCGGGGACAGTGGACATAAGATCCAGCTGGTCTGGTACCGGATGCCCTATATAAGAAATCAGTTGAAGACCGGGCAGTATTACATATTTTACGGAAAAGCAGTGGTAAAAGAGGGCAGGTATGTGATGGAGCAGCCGGCGGTCTACACCCCGGAGGTATATCAGGGCATGGAGGAGCGGTATCTGCCCGTGTACAGCATCACCGCCGGTGTTACCAACAATCTAATGATAAAGACGCTGCGCACTGTGCTGGATGACGAGGAGCTTTTTTCAGATTACCTTCCAGTTTCCGTCCGCTCGGGGCGGGGACTCTGCGAGTACAACTACGCCGTCAAGCAGATTCATTTCCCGGATTCCATGGAGAGCCTGACCGAAGCGAGAAAAAGGCTGGTATTTGATGAATTTTTTCTGTTTATCATGGGGATGCGCTATCAGAAGGAGCGCAGAAAGCGGGAGGAAAACAGCTTTGCATATAAAGAGCCGGAATTTATAGAGGGACTGATCCAAAAGCTTCCCTATGCCCTGACGAATGCACAGAGGCGGACGCTTGCAGAGATTCAGGAAAATATGGCGGGAGAGTTCGTCATGGAGCGTCTGATTCAGGGAGATGTGGGCTCCGGCAAGACCGTGATCGCTTTTCTTGCGATGGCATGGACGGCGCACAATGGCTACCAGTCTGCAATTATGGCGCCCACGGAGGTGCTGGCCAGACAGCACTATGAGTCCTATCAGAGCATGTGTGAGAGCTTTGGCCTTGATTATCCCATCGTGCTTCTGACGGGAGCCATGACCGCGAAGCAGAAGCGTATGGCCTATGAGCGTCTGGCGCTCTACCCGAACGCCATGGTGATTGGCACCCATGCCCTGATTCAGGAAAAGACGGTATACTCCGGGCTTGCCCTTGTCATCACCGACGAGCAGCACCGCTTCGGTGTGCGGCAGCGGGAGGTATTTGCAGAGAAGGGGATGCATCCCCACATTCTGGTGATGTCCGCCACACCGATTCCCCGCACCCTTGCCATTATTCTCTATGGGGATATGGATATCTCTGTGATTGACGAGGTTCCGGCGAAGCGTCTGCCTGTCAAAAACTGTGTGGTGAACACAGCATACCGCTCCAGGGCATATGAGTTCATTGCGGAGCAGATAAGTAAGGGACATCAGGCCTATGTGATCTGCCCGCTGGTGGAGGAGACGGAAAATCTGGATCTGGAAAATGTGACGGATTACGTCAGGCGCTTAAAGGAGACTCTGCCCGCGCATGTGCAGCTTGGCGTCCTCCACGGAAAAATGAAAAATGAACTGAAAACAAGGGTGATGGAGGAATTTTCCAGAAATGAGATTCAGGTGCTTGTGGCCACCACGGTGGTGGAGGTGGGAGTCAACGTGCCGAATGCAACCGTTATGATGATTGAGAATGCAGACCGCTTTGGCCTTGCCCAGCTTCACCAGCTAAGAGGAAGAGTGGGAAGGGGGGACGCCCAGTCCTACTGTATCATGGTCAATACCAGTGACGCCATGACCGCTAAAAAAAGACTGGAAATCTTAAACCGGTCGAACGACGGCTTTTTTATCGCCAGCGAGGACTTAAAGCTCCGCGGGCCGGGGGATTTCTTTGGTATCCGCCAGAGCGGGGAGATGCTTTTTGGGCTCGCGGATATCTATCAGGACGCCGCTGTGCTGCAGGCTGCCTCGGAGGAGGCCGGACGCATTTTGGGGGAGGATCCCGCGCTTGCGGACAGGGAGCATGAACTTTTGCGCGGGCAGATGGAAAAGTATATGGAAAGCCAGCTTGCGAAAATGAATCTGTAGGAGCCGGACAGAATAAATAAGAAAACAGACCCCGGGGGATCTGTTTTCTTGTTTTTCATTCTCAGGCGGCGGACTATGCCTTGTTTTTGGTCATCTGCTTTTCCTGTGCCTCGATCATCTTCTTTACCATATAACCGCCCACGGAGCCGTTCTGGCTGGCGGTAAGATTTCCATTGTAGCCGTCGCTGAGCGGGACTCCAAGCTCATCTGCAACTTCATACTTAAAACGCTCTAATGATTTTTTTGTACTTCTGTTTGCCATGTTCTCTTCCTCCTTTGCCTGTACCTCGCTGGTACAATTCTAGTATATGCAGAAGAAATGGCACTATGTCTGGTAAGTAGTAACAAATGTGGCTGTGAATAGTAATTTTTATTCGACAAGCGAAAGAGCGCTGATATCCGGGCGGATGGAGAGAGAGTAGTTGGTGTAGTAGACTACGAAGCCCGGCGCGGCGCCCGCCGGTTTTTTGACATTTTTTTTCTGTACATAGTCAATCTCCACCTTTTCGCTGTCCCTTCCTTTGGAGTAGAAGCCTGCGAGCTGTCCTGCCTCCTCGAAGACTCTGTCCGGCATCTCGCCGTCCTTACATTTGACGATGACGTGTGAGCCGGGCATCTGCTTGGCGTGAAACCACCAGTCGTTTCCGGTAGCGAATTTGAAGGTCAGCTCGTCGTTTTGAAAATTATTTTTTCCAACATACATGTCGTAGCCGTCGGAGGAAATATAGTGGAAGGGTTTGCTCTTTACCTTTATCTTTTTTCCGCCCCGTCCCTTTTTGATAAATCCGGCTTCTGCCAGCTCCTCCCGGATCTGTACCAGATCTTCGGGCTGCTGGGCAATCTCCAGAGAATTCTGGATTGATTCTAGGTGGTCAATCTGCGCCTTTGTCTCCGCGGTCAGGGTCGTGAGGGCTTCTGCGGTGCGCTTTAGCTTGCCGTAACGGTCAAAATACTTCCTTGCGTTCTCCTGCGGCGTGAGCGCAGGGTCAAGAGGGATTTTTATAGGGCGGTTATTGTCGTAATAATTCTCTGCTTTCAGCTCCTTTGCGTTCTCCGGCAGACCGTAGCCGAAGCTGTTGATGAGCTCGCCGTATACCTTATATTTTTCCCGTTTTTCGGAATCTTTCAGCTGTTTTTGCTGCAAATCGTATTTTTTGTAGCTGCGCTCCAATGCTGTGCCCACGATTCGCCGCAGATCCGCAGATTTCTGGTGGATTCTGCTGTACATATTTTTTTCCGCATAGTACACCTCCAATACCTTGGATATGCTGTCAAATTTTTCAATTTCACAGTCTTCGTACATCGTGAGCTCCACGGCGGAAAACTCGATGGGCTCTCTGTCGCGGCGTACAATGACGGGAGAAAATTCATTATTTTTTACTGCCTCAAAAAACCACTGGATATGGTTGGCCAGATGCCTGCGCTGCCCGGGGTTTAAGGCAGAGACAGATATATCTCCGTCGATTCCTGCCCGGTGGGCAATCTCGTTGGCAGTCAGGGGGCTCACACCGGTGAGGGAGCCATAGACGGCCTTACAGACGCTGGCGGGCTGCGCCGCAAGGAGCGCGTCAATTTCTTCTGCTGTGAGAGTAAGAGGATTTTTCTTTTCCTGCTGTGTGGCGGCAATTGTATAAGGCCTGCCCGGCAGCACCTCCCGCAGGGAGCTCACCGCCGAGGATACCCGTTTGATGCTGTCGATAATGGTGCCGTCCTCATCACAGAAGATGATGTTGGAGTGCTTGCCCATCAGTTCAATGACCAGCCGCTTATGGCAGAGGTCGCCCATCTCATTCAGATGCTCAATCTCAAGCTGCAGGATCCGCTCCATGTGTGGCTGTAAAATCCCCGTGATTCTCCCGTTTGCAATGTGCTTGCGCAGCAGCATACAAAAGGCGGGGGCGGTCAGGGGACCAGGCTTGTTCTCCTCCGTCAGATATAAAAAGGGGAGAGAGGCGCTGGCGGAGATGGCCAGACGCTGTGTTGTACTTCCTCCCTTTAAGGTGAGCAAGAGCTCGTCTGCCTCCGGCTGGGCAATTTTACTGATTTTTGTATTTTGAATGTTTTTTTGCAGCTCCGCCGCCAGACCTGCAATCACAATTCCGTCAAAAGCCATGATGATCCCTCTTTCCGGGCATAGTGTACCCACATATTTCAATTTAAAAAAATAGCATATGGACGTGGCGCTGTCAAGAATATCCAAAATTCTATTTGACGAATTGGAGGATAAGCATTATAATAACTTTAATTATGCAGTAATGGGACAGAAAGTGAGAGAACATGATTAAGAGCATGACCGGGTTTGGCCGGGGGGAGGCTGCGGACGAGAAGCGCAGGTTTACCGTGGAGCTCAAGTCCGTGAATCACCGATACCTCGATATTAACATTAAGATGCCCAAGCGGCTGAATTTTTTTGAGAGTGCCATTCGCACGCTGCTCAAGGAATATATGGAGCGGGGCAAGGTCGATGTGTATATCACCTGCGAGGAGTATGGGGAGGACAAATTTTCCCTGCAGTATAACGCCGCGCTTGCAGCGGAATATCTGGCATATTTGCGAAAGATGGCGGAGGAGTTCGGACTGGAGGACGATATCCGCGTGAGCACCCTTTCCCGTTATCCCGAGGTGTTTTCCATGGAGGAGCAGGATCCGGATGAGGAGGAGCTCTGGAGCGGACTAAAAGCGGCGCTTACGGAGGCCTGCAGGCAGTTTGTGGACAGCCGTATCAAAGAGGGAGAGCACCTGAAAAAGGATTTGTGCGGCAAGCTGGATACGATGCTTACCTATGTGGATTTCATCGAGGAGCGTTCGCCGGAGATCATGCGGGATTACCGGACGCGCTTAGAGGAGAAGATTAAGGAAATATTAGAAGACAGGCAGATGGACGAGGGCCGGATTGCCACTGAGATTACGATTTACGCGGACAAAGTTTGCGTAGACGAGGAGACCGTGCGGCTCAGGAGCCACATCAAATCCGCAAAGGATGCCCTGGAGGCCGGAGGCTCTGTCGGCCGGAGGCTGGACTTTATTGCGCAGGAGATGAACCGGGAGGCGAACACGATTCTCTCGAAGGCAAACAATCTGGAGATCTCCGATACGGGAATCAATTTAAAGACCGATATCGAGAAGGTTCGCGAGCAGATTCAAAATATAGAATGACAAAAAGGAGAGTAATTATGATACATCCATCTTATGTAGAGCTTATGAAGGTCGTGAACGAGGGCGTGGAGATTGGCGAGGAGCCGGTGGTCAACAGCCGTTATTCCATTGTGCTGGCGACTGCAAAGCGCGCCCGGCAGCTCATCGACGGCGCAGAGCCAATGGTCTACAATGCCAGGTGCAACAAGCCGCTGTCCATTGCGGTGGAAGAATTGTACCGCGGCGACGTAAAGATTGTCTCGGAGGAGACTAAAGAGGAGCCGCAGGAGGTACAGAGCGAGGATAACGAACAAAAGGAAAAGGAGTGACTTTTGTCATTCCTTTTTTCTGGTGAGAGGACTTACTGTGAAAATACTGTTTATTTCTCTGGGATGTGACAAAAATCTGGTAGATTCCGAGTATATGCTGGGGATGCTTGTCGCCCACGGTATCGAGCTGACAGATGATGAGACGGAGGCGGACGTCATCATAATAAATAGCTGTTGTTTTATCGGCGACGCCAAGGAGGAGAGTATTCAGACGATTCTTGAGATGGCGCAGATGAAGACGGAGGGACAGTGCAGGGCGCTGATCGTCACGGGCTGCCTGTCACAGCGCTATCAGGAAGAGGTGAAGGAGGAGATCCCGGAGGTAGATGCCATTCTGGGGACAAATGCTTTCGATAAGATATGGGAGGCCGTGGAAACGGCTGTTACGGGTCACTTTTACAAGTGTTTTGCGCCCCTTAAGGGGCTGCCGCGCATGGAGGAAAAGCGCGTTGTCACGACCGGGGGGCATTATGCATACCTAAAGATTGCCGAGGGCTGTGACAAGAACTGTACCTATTGTGTGATTCCTTCTGTCCGGGGCAGATACCGGAGCGTTCCTATGGAGGAGCTGGTGGCATCTGCCACGGAACTGGTGTCCTCCGGCGTTAAGGAGCTGATACTTGTTGCGCAGGAGACCACTCTCTACGGGGTAGATCTCTATGGGGAAAAATCGCTCCACCGGCTTTTGGATGCACTGGGCGAAATCCCGGGACTGTTCTGGATTCGCATACTGTACTGTTATCCCGAGGAGATCTATGAGGAGCTGATCGATGCGATGCTGCGGAACCCGAAGGTGTGTCACTATCTCGACATGCCGATCCAGCACTGTAACGATTCCATATTGCGCCGCATGGGAAGAAAGACGAGCAAAAGGGAGCTTACCGGGCAGATTTTTCATCTGCGGGAGAAGATACCGGACATTGCGCTGCGAACCACGCTCATCTGTGGCTTCCCGGGGGAGACAAAAGAACAGCACGAAGAGCTTATGCAGTTTGTGAACGACATGGAATTCGACCGTCTGGGAGTCTTTACTTACTCCCCGGAGGAGGGGACAGTGGCGGAGACGCTGCCGGAGCAGGTGCCGGAGGAGACGAAGACCGAATGGCAGGGCGAGCTGATGGAGCTTTCCGGGGAGGTCATTTTTGACAAGAATGAGACACTAAAGGGAAGGACGGTCTGCGCGCTGATCGAGGGAAAGGTGGCGGATGAGAACGCCTACATCGGAAGAACCTACCGGGATGCGCCGAATGTGGACGGATACATATTTGTCAATACCGAAGAGGAGCTTATGACCGGAGATATTGTAAAGCTGCGCATCACCGGCGCCTACGAATATGATTTGACAGGAGAATTACTATGAATTTACCAAACAGGCTCACAATGTTCCGGGTGATACTGATCCCGTTTTTTGTGTTCTTTTTGCTGGCTCCCTGTTTTGAGAATTATGGGAACTACATTGCAACAGCTATTTTTATAGTTGCAAGTTTTACCGACCTTCTGGACGGGAAAATCGCAAGAAAATATAATCTGGTGACAAATTTCGGCAAATTTATGGATCCGCTGGCGGATAAGCTTCTGGTATGCTCTGCAATGATCTGTCTGATTGAGCTGAAACGGATTCCCGCATGGGTGGTGATCGTCATTATCGCGAGGGAATTTATTATCAGCGGTTTTCGCCTGATCGCGTCGGACAACGGGGTGGTGATTGCGGCGAGCTACTGGGGAAAGATTAAGACTGTTTTTCAGATGGTCATGGTGATCGTGCTGATCTTAAATATCAGCCATCCGCTGTTTTACTGGCTGGGAATCGTGCTGATCTATGTTTCGCTGGCTCTGACGGTGATATCGCTTATCGACTATATTGTGAAGAATAAAGAAGTTTTAAAGGATCAGAAATAGGAATCAATTATGAGAATTATTGCAGGAACGGCCCGGAGTCTGCCTCTTAAGACGCCCGCAGGTATGGATACCAGACCTACAACCGATAAGATCAAGGAGACGCTTTTTAATGTGCTGCAGGCCGAGGTGCCGGGGGCATATTTTCTGGATCTTTTTGCGGGGAGCGGCCAGATTGGTCTGGAGGCTTTAAGCCGGGGAGCGGCCTACTGTGTGTTTGTGGAAAATAACCGCAGGGCGGTAAAATGTGTGGAGGAAAATATTGCCTTCACAAAATTCGATAAACAGTCCCGCCTGATGGCCAGTGATGTCCTTTTGGCCCTGCAAAGCATGGAGGGGCACTACACCTTTGATTTGATTTTTATGGATCCGCCTTACGGGAGGGGACTGGAGGAGGAGGTACTCCGCTTTCTGTCCGCATCCTCCGTCTGTAAGCCGGACGCACAGATGATTGTGGAGGCGGCGCTGGATACGGATTTCGGATATTTAAAGGAGCTGGGATTTTCGATTTTTAAGACGAAGAAATACAGGACGAACATGCATGTATTTATACAAAAAAGCAGGTGACACTTATGAAAAAAGCAATCTATCCGGGCAGCTTTGACCCGGTGACCTTCGGACATATGGATATTATCACGAGAGCCTCGCAGATTGTGGACGGGCTTGTGGTGGGAGTGCTGAACAACAGCTCAAAAAATTCATTGTTTTCTTTAGAAGAACGTGTTAGTATGATAAAAGAGATGACGGAGGATATCCCGAACGTTACAGTAGCAAGCTTTGACGGCCTGCTCGTAGAATTCATGCAGGAGATTCAGGCCACAATTATTGTGCGGGGGCTTCGTGCGGTGACGGATTTTGAATATGAGCTGCAGATTGCGCAGGCGAACCATGTGCAGGATACGCGCATCGAGACAATTTTTTTGACAACGGATCTTAGATATTCCTACTTAAGCTCCACGATCGTCAAGGAATTTGCCTCTTATGGCGGAGATATTTCAAATTTTGTGCCGGAGCGCTTTATTGACCGCATCTATGGAAAATATAACTGCAACCGGGCAGAAAGGTAAGGGTGAACATATATGAGCAGCAAGATGGAACAGATCATTGAGGAGATTGAAGAATACATAGACGGCTGTAAGTTCCAGACTTTCTCCAGCACGAACATTGTCGTGAACAAGGAGGAGCTGGAGGAGCTGATCGCAGAGCTGCGCAGAAAGACTCCCGAGGAGATCAAGCGCTATCAAAAGATTATCAGCAATAAAGAGGCGATTCTTGCGGATGCGCAGGCCAAGGCAGACCAGATTATTGCGCAGGCGCAGATTCAGACCTCGGAGCTGGTCAGTGAGCATCAGATTATGCAGCAGGCCTATGCACAGGCCAACGAGGTGGTGATGATTGCCACCAAGCAGGCGCAGGAGATTTTAGACAATGCCACCAACGAGGCGAACAATCTTCGCATGGGAGCCATGAGCTATACTGACGATCAGCTTAAGGTTCTTGAAGATGTGCTCACCAGCGCGATTGACACCTCGCGCGCGCGCTACGATAATCTGATTGGTTCCCTGCAGGGCTTTTTGGATGTGGTCAGCCGGAACCGGACGCAGATTTTCCCGGCGGAGGACATGGGGGAGCCGGAACCGGCTTCGCCGCACAGTGTATCCCGGGAGCCGGAGGTGACGAACATTCCCCTATCGGCGGATTCCGGGAGCACCGAATAGCAGGGTAAAAAGCAGGGTGACGGCGGCAAAGAGCAGGCGGTGGCTTATGTAGCTTTTCATGGACAGATCTGTGCCGCTTACGATGGAGGCAGTCTGAAAGAATCCGCTGACGCCGCCCCACGAGAGAAAGCAAAGGCCAAGGATATACCGGAGAGCCGGATTTCCGAGACAGGACAGCTCGGACATGCCGGTCGTCACTTCCATGCTGCCGATCAAAAGCGTTTTGCAGATGGGAAGCCCCATGGGGAGCAGATGCAAAAGCTCTGCGGCCAGGCTAAAGAGGACGACATATCCGCATATTTTAATCAGAGTTTCAAATCCATTTACTATACCGGCGTCAACGATTTGCATATCCAGCCTGAATCCTGATGCCGTATTTTTTTGTCCTGCGGGGACAAAGGGCGGCAGCGTAAAAAGCCGGATGAGAAGGAAGGTCAGAGGGATTCCATAAATGACGGCATAGGCAAAAATCCCCGGCGGGATTCCGAGCAGCTCTGTAAGAGCCGTTGTCACAAACACAGGACTCAGGTTGTTGGCGCATATAAACAGAAGCGTTGCCCTCTTTGGGGAGAGCCGTCCTGCGCGGTACAGATCGGCGGTCAGCTTGCTTCCGATGGGAAAGCCGAACAGAAAGCCGCAGAGGATAATATACCATTCCTCCGGGGCAATCCGGCGTACCTTTGGAGGGAAGGAAAATAAATTTGACCGCAGAATCACATAGGAGAGAACCGTAAAGGGCAAAAGTGCCGGGAGGAGCTGGTCAAACCACAGAGCAAGTCCTCTGCGCGAGGCGGCAAGCGCCTCGGCAGGGAACAGGAGAAAAAAGACAAGCAGCATTAAAGTTGTGAGCATACATAGGATTTTTTTCATATCCTATTCTATGAATACAAGGAGGATTCTATGATGGTATTAGAGGAATTATATCCCCGGCGGGTGTTTTACTATTTCGAGAAAATCGCGGCTATTCCCCACGGTTCCGGCAACACAAAGGCAGTCAGCGACTATCTGGTGTCGTTTGCAAAGGAGCACGGGCTTTACTGGGAGCAGGACGATAAAAATAATGTCATCGTGAAAAAGAAAGCGGCGGCAGGCTATGAGAATGCCAAAACCATTATGATCCAGGGACATATGGATATGGTTTGCGAGAAGGAGAGGGACTGTGAAATCGACTTTTCGCGGGAGGGACTTTCCCTGTTCGTGGAGGATGGCTATGTGCAGGCAAGGGGTACGACGCTCGGCGGTGACGACGGCATCGCTTTAGCCTATGCGCTGGCGCTGCTGGAGGCCGATATTCCCCATCCGGAGCTTGAGGTGATCTTCACTGTGGACGAGGAGACCGGGATGCTCGGAGCGAAGGATATTGACCTTTCCCGTCTAAAGGGGCGCAGGCTTTTGAATATTGACAGTGAGGAGGAGGGACATTTTCTGACGAGCTGTGCGGGCGGATTGAGCCTCATCGGAAGGATTCCTGTAAAACGGATTTCCCAGAGCGGACAAAAGCTGCGGATTACTGTGACCGGACTCGCCGGCGGGCATTCCGGGGCGGAAATCCATAAAGAGCACGGCAATGCAGATATTTTGATGGGGCGTGTACTGTATGCGGTCATGGAAGAGAGCCCCATGGGAATTATCCGCCTCGCGGGTGGCGGCAAGGACAACGCGATACCGAGGGAGTGTATCGCTGAGATTCTGGTGCCGCAGGAGATGGCAGAACAGGTAAAAATGGTGGCAGACGGGCTGGATCTTGTCTTTCAAAAGGAGCTTCGGGTCTCCGACGGGGGCGTGAGGGTACTCTTTGAGGATCAGGGGAACGCGACGGCAGATATCTTAGATTACGGCTCTGTCCATAAGGTACTCTATTACTTAAGAACCGTGCCGGACGGCGTGCTGCACAGAAGCCAGGAGATGCCGGAGCTGGTGGAGACCTCGCTGAATCTTGGAATTATGGAGCTGCAGAGCGACTGTCTCTATACGGTCACTTCGATTCGAAGCAGTGTGAGCTCCCGCAAGGAGGACGTCCGGGAGCGGGTAGAGGCCGTTATTGCGCTGCTGGGCGGTGAGACAGAGCTGGAGGGAGATTACCCGGCGTGGGAGTACCGCAGCAATTCTCCCCTGCGGGAGCAGATCAGCGCTGTGTATACGGACTTGTACGGGGAAGAGCCTGTATTTGACGCGATACACGCGGGACTGGAGTGCGGTCTGTTTGCAGAGAAAATACCTGAGCTGGACTGTGTTTCCTTCGGACCCAATATTCTGGATATCCACACGCCGAAGGAGCGGCTGGATATTGCCTCGACCGGGAGAGTGTGGGATTTTCTTGTGGCATTTTTGAAGCAGGCGGGGTAAATAGATGCTTCGACTGGATAAATTTTTGGCGGACGCGGGGCTGGGGACGCGCAGCGAAGTAAAAAAATATATTAAAGAGCAGTGTGTCACAGTGGACGGCGTGCCGGCACGGCAGCCACAGCAAAGGATAGACCCGGGACAGGCGCAGGTGTGTTTTCGCGGAGAGCCGGTTGTCTATGAGGAATTTTCCTATTATCTGTTTCACAAGCCTGCGGGAGCTGTGACGGCGAGAAGTGATAAACGGGCGGCTGCTGTTATGGATTTTTTCCCGGAGGAGAAGAGGGAAAAGCTGTCTCCGGTGGGGCGGCTGGACAAGGACACGGAGGGACTGTTGCTGATCACGGACGACGGGGCGCTTTTGCATCATCTGACGAGCCCCGCCCACCATGTGGAGAAGACCTACTATGTGGTCTTAGACTCCGCAGTTTCCGGGGAGGCGGTCGAACAGTTTGCCCGGGGCGTGGAAATCGGGGATGCGCGCCCGACAAAGCCCGCAAGGCTTGAGATTCTCTCCATGGAGGAGCCGTTTGACCCGGCATTTGCCGGGGAGGGCGGTGCACATGCAAAGCTTACCATCTCCGAGGGGCGTTATCATCAGGTAAAGCGTATGTTTGCCGCCATAGGATGTGAGGTTTTGTATTTAAAACGCCTCTCCCTCGGCAGCCTCACTCTGGGAAACCTGAAGCGGGGCGAGTACCGGAGGCTGACAGAGGCAGAGGTACAGGCTTTAAGGGAGGCAGGAGCATAATTCATTTCTGGAGGAAGCCGTATGTATGAGGGATATTTGCCGATTTCAAAACAGGATATGGCAGAGCGTGGCATAGAGCAGCTGGATTTTGTCTATGTCTGCGGGGACGCCTATGTGGATCACCCCTCTTTCGGACATGCCGTTATCGCGAGGCTTCTGGAGTCCCACGGCTACACGGTGGGGATTCTTGCACAGCCCGACTGGAAGGACGATGCCTCCATCTCGGCGCTGGGGGAGCCGAGGCTTGCCTTTTTGGTTTCCGCCGGGAATATGGACTCTATGGTCAACCACTATTCCGTCTCAAAAAAGAGGCGCAGCACAGATAATTACACACCCGGCGGCCTCATGGGGAAGAGGCCGGATTATGCCACGGTGGTGTACGGCAATCTGATCCGCCGCACCTATAAGAAAACACCTGTCATTATAGGCGGCATTGAGGCGAGTCTCAGACGGCTGGCGCATTATGATTACTGGTCAAACAAGGTGAAGCGTTCCATCCTTCTGGATTCCGGGGCGGATCTGATCTCTTACGGGATGGGCGAGCACAGCATTGTGGAGATTGCGGATGCGCTGGCGGCAGGGCTTGCAATCGCTGATATTACCTTTGTCGATGGGACGGTTTTTAAAACGAGGAACAAAGAGCTGATTTACGATGCGCTGGAGCTGCCGGATTATGATGAAATCCGGGAGAATAAGAGGCTGTTTGCCGAGAGCTTCTACACCCAGTATTGCAATACCGATCCCTTTTCAGGGAAAAGGCTCTGTGAGCCCTATGGCGGCACTGCCTATGTGGTGCAGAATCCCCCGGCAAAGCCTCTGACAACCGAAGAGATGGACGCGGTGTACGCCCTTCCCTACATGAGGAACTATCATCCCTCTTACGAGGCTCTTGGAGGAGTGCCCGCCATTCGGGAAATTAAGTTTTCGCTGATCAGCAACCGGGGATGCTTTGGCGGCTGCAGCTTTTGTGCGCTGACCTTTCATCAGGGACGGACGATTCAGACCAGAAGCCATGTCTCCATTCTGGAGGAGGCAAAGGCACTCACGCAGGATAAGGAGTTTAAGGGCTATATCCACGACGTGGGAGGCCCCACGGCCAATTTTCGTGCGCCCTCCTGCGAAAAGCAGCTCACGAAGGGTGTCTGTCCGAACAGACAGTGCCTGTTCCCGGAGCCATGCAAAAATCTGAAAGTGGATCACAGCGATTACATTGCACTTTTAAGGGAGCTCCGGGCGCTGCCGGGAGTGAAGAAGGTGTTTATCCGGTCGGGCATCCGTTTTGATTATCTGATGTATGATAAGGACAAGACCTTTCTGCGCGAGCTCTGTGAGCATCATGTGAGCGGACAGCTCAAGGTGGCGCCGGAGCATATTTCAGATACCGTGCTGCAAAGACTTGGAAAACCAAAGGTAAAGGTATATAATAGCTTTGTAAGGGCGTACAATGAGATGAACCACAGGCTGGGAAAAGAGCAGTATCTTGTGCCCTATCTCATGTCCTCCCATCCGGGTTCGACCTTAAAGGAGGCCGTCGAGCTTGCCAAGTATCTGCGGGATCTGGGATATATGCCGGAGCAGGTGCAGGATTTTTATCCAACACCCTCCACCATATCCACCTGCATGTATTATACAGGCCTGGATCCCAGAACGATGGAACCGGTGTATGTGGCGGTAAATCCCCACGAGAAGGCGATGCAGCGTGCATTGATCCAGTACCGGAACCCGAAGAATTATGAGCTGGTATATGAGGCGTTGAAGAAAGAGGGGCGGGAGGATCTGATCGGCTTTGGCGAAAAGTGCCTGATTCGCCCGCGGCGGGCCGCCCACGGCAGCACATCAGAAAAGGGCAGGCCGGATAAAGGAAAGAATACAGGAAAAAAGCAGGGCAGGCCGCCCAAAAGAAAGACGATTCGGAATATACACAAAAAGAAATAGGAGAGGGGATTCATATGATGACCTATCAGGATTGGATTGAATACGCAGTTGTGGAATTCGACGTAGTAAGCAAGAATTATAATCAAAAGGTGTATGAGAATATCGTGGAGGATCCGAAGACGCACGAGAGGAGGCTGGTGCAGATGACTCTGCGGGAGGTTCTGAATAAATGCGCGGGGACAAACTACGAGGACAGGATCAAGCGCGCCGTGATGAAGTGCGTCTACACGGAGGCGAACCTTGAAAAAGAGGTGCGCAGAGTTATGAATCCATTTTTTGAAGCGTAGACAGATATAGGTTTTGGGGACAGCCGGCGGCTGTCCTTTTTTTGTTTCGAGAGAAAAATAAAAACTTTTCAGTTTAGTATTGACATGGGAGGTGTCTGTGTGTAATATAAAACAGATGATTTAAAACGCGCGATTTAAAACATGGAATTCAGAAAGGAGGGCCTATGCCGCCGCGAGCAAAATTTTCGAGAACAGAAATCGTAGATGCCGCCATGGAGCTTGTGCGAAAGGATGGAATTGAAAGTGTGACGGCCAGAGAGCTTGGGGCTGCCTTAGGCAGCTCAGCGAGACCGATTTTTACAGTTTTTTCCAGCATGGACGAGCTGAAGGAGGCGATTTTAGAGCGTGCGAAAGCCGTGTACAAAAGCTATGTGAAGGAAGGACTTAAGGAGCCGCTGGCGTTTCAGGGAGTGGGCGCCGCCTACATTCAGTTCGCTGTGAAAGAGCCGGAGCTGTTTCGGCTTTTGTTTATGATGGAGAGAGGCAAAGAAGAGGATGTGGGGCATACGCTGGTACAGATCGACGAGAGCTATGAGGAGATTCTGGAGTCGGTACAAAGACCCTATGACTTAAAGAGGGAGGAGGCCGAAAAGCTGTACCGGCATCTGTGGGTCTACAGCCACGGCATCGCCACCATGTGCGCCACCTCCGTCCATGTCTTTCGCCCGGAGGAGGTTCGTCCGATGATGACAGAGATTTTCAGAAGTCTCTTATCGGCAGTGAAGAGAGGAGAGCTTGTATGATTAAGCTGACAGATGTACATAAGTTTTATGGAAGTGGCGGGAGCCGCTTCGAGGTGTTAAAGGGAATTGATCTTACGATAGAGGACGGTGCCTGTGTGGTGATCCTTGGAGCGTCCGGCTCCGGCAAATCCACGCTGCTCAATGTGATGTCCGGACTGGAACATGCAGATTCCGGCAGCATCACCTACGATGAAAGGGAAATAAGCACCTTGTCGGAAAAAGAGTTGACAGATTTCAGACGGAAGACTGTGGGCTTTATTTTTCAGCAGTATTATCTGCTTCCCAATCTGAGCGTGGATAAAAATGTGAAGATGGGCGCAGACCTTGCAGGCAACAGAGATTACCGCAGGATAGTGGATGCGGTAGGGCTTTCGGGCAAGCTGAAAAAATACCCCCATGAGTTAAGCGGCGGGGAGCAGCAGAGAGTCTCTGTGGCAAGAGCCCTGGCGAAGCGTCCGAAGGTGCTTTTTTTAGATGAGCCCACCGGAGCGCTGGATGAGGAGACCGGGCGCATGGTACTTGACTATATCAGCAGGCTGCAGCAGGAGCTTCACTTTACCATCATTATGGTGACCCACAACCAGAATATTGCGGATATGGCGGGGACAGTGATCCGGGTGAACAGCGGGAGGCTGGTGGAGACTTATGAGAACAGGGTGCGGAAGAACGCCTATGAAATTGGCTGGTAGAGGAGGGGAAAATGATTGTCAGTATAAAGGATTGCTTTAAAATGATTGGCATCATGATCGTCTGCCTCTGCGCGGTGTTCGTGTGTGCAGTTTTCCTCAATTACCAGCTGGATCTGACAGCGGTGGAAAGCCAGATTACAGATCCTGCGGGGCAGGCATTTTTTGAGGCGCAGATAATGACGGGAAAAGTAGTCTGCGCTGTGACCGGAGGCTGTCTGCTGCTCACCAGCGTGGTGCTTCTGGCTTTTTATATCCGCCAGTATATCGACACGCACAGAAAGGAGATTGGCATTTTAAAGGCCATCGGTTACCCGGAGGGAAAGATTGCGGCCGGTTTTGGCGTGTTTGGCGTGAGCGTTTTATGCGGGACGCTGCCGGGCTATGGGCTTGCGCACTGTATGATGCCACTGGTTTACCGGACGCAGAATAAGGAGGGATATCTGCCGGATGTCCCGGTACATTTTCACATGGGTCTGATGCTTCTTCTCGTGCTGCTTCCGTCCCTGCTGTTCGCGGTGCTTGCGGTATTTTACAGCTGTCTGCGGCTGCGCATCCCGGTGCTGGAGCTGCTTTTCGGAAAAGCCGCGGGGAGGGTAAGGCCGGGGCGGGAGCGCGGGGAGCTCTCCTTTTTGGCGGAGCTAAAAAGGAGTAATGTCCGCCAGAGAAAGTCCTTAGTATTTTTTCTCACCTTTGCTTCCTTCTGCTTTTCTGCAATGGTACAGATGTCCGCCAGTATGCGGGAGCTCGCAAGCGTGCTCATGGGAGTTATGATGTTTTCCATCGGTATGCTTCTCGCTGTCGTCACACTCCTTCTTGCGCTGAGCTCTGTCCGCAGGGCGAACGAAAAGACGCTCACCATGATGAAGGTCTTTGGATACAGCAGGCGGGAATGCTGCGGGGCAGTGCTGGGAGGCTACCGTCCATGGACGTACTTTGGCTTTGCCCTCGGCACGGTGTACCAGTATGTGCTGTTAAGGCTCATGGTGACCATTGTGTTTAAAGATGTGGAGGAGATGCCGGAGTATGCATTTGACTGGGGCGTGTTTATCCTTACGCTGGCCGTATTTTTGCTCTTGTACGAGCTGATCATGTATGTATACGGAAGGCTCATGGATCATCTGTCGCTGAAGGAGATTATGGCAGAATAAGCGTGCTGCGGGGTAGGAGACGGACAGAGATTTATCGCAAAATAACTCCGAAGGGATAGACATTGCGCCCAAATATCTGTATAATAAAGGGCGATGAAAAAGGAGGGATTGCGATGAAGCATTCTGTGAAGAGACTGACAGCGCTTGTGCTTGCAGCCGTACTCGTGCTCTGCGGGCAGGAGGTTTCTGCCGCGGCAAAGACGCGCACACTGGGAAATACACTGAAAAACCAGCTTCTTGGCGCCACAACGGCAGAATACAACGGGCGGATTTATTTTAGCTGTTATAATGCGAATATATATTCTGTCAAAAAGGACGGTACGGACAAGAAGACGGTCTTTACGATGGAGGACGGCGAAGGGCTGGACGGCTTTGGACAGCTTGCTGTCTATGACGGCTACGTCTATGCGATTTTTGATTTCTACGGAGGCTCGGACTCATCCAGGCCGCACCTTGTCCGCTTTAAGCTGGACGGTACGGATTATAAGGATTACGGGTATGCGTTAAGCTTTAGCGTCGTGGAAGGAGCCATTTATTATACATGGGGAATGCTCGTGACAGACGAATACGGCAACGCCTATGTGGAGAGCAGGGGGATTTATTCCATGAAAGCGGACGGAGAGAATCCAAAGGCGCTGCTTAAGAAAAAGGGCGCCGAGCTCTTAGGCGCAGATCAAAGCTTTCTCTATTACCGCTATTACAATCCAAAGACTTACCAAAACGAATATTACCGCTGTGACGGCGCGGGGAAGAACGGCGTGCAGCTTGCGGCGGTCGATTCGCATGGAGGGGTTGCACTGAGCGGCAATTACTTCTACTATGCAAAGGAGAGTGTGGACAGCAGCGGAAAATGGAAAACCGGCATCTACCGTAAGAACATAAAGACAGGCTCCTCGAAAAAAGTCTATACCTTTACGGGAAGCATCATCAATTTTTATGTGAGCGGGAAACAGCTCTATGCTTCAACCTACGAAAAAGGAATGATCCGGGTGAACCTTGACACCGGAAAGGCCAAGAGCTTAAGCAAACATCAGGGAGCCGGAATCTGTGGAGTATGCGGAGATCTGCTGATCTACAGTAAGTATAATCCAGATGTGCAGAATGTGACATATATTGACGTCATTCTGGCAAAGCTTTCCAGCGGAAAGAAAATCAAAAAAATCGGC
Organism: Blautia sp.; assembly: GCA_023663685.1. GTDB lineage: Bacteria > Bacillota > Clostridia > Lachnospirales > Lachnospiraceae > Roseburia. The sequence continues at coordinate 521,662 of JAMPHB010000001.1, read as the reverse complement.
TCTTATTTTACGTCGTAATCAGATTATGAAGGAATTTACGATTACTCCCAATGAGTCCAGGCAGCGTCTGGACAAATTTCTTAAAAAAATATTGCCGAACGCCTCCGCTGGTTTTCTGTATAAGATGCTTCGCAAGAAGAATATTACATACAACGGAAAAAAAGCTGACGGGAGAGAAATGTTGAATGAGGGAGACCGCATTCAACTTTTTTTCAGTGATGCCACACTCCTTAAATTTTCCGGGGATATCAAAGCGCTTGAGGAGGAATATGAAGCCTTAAAGGCTCTCTTCATGCAGGGACTTAAAGTAGTTTATGAGGATAAGGATATCCTGGCGGCGGACAAGCCGGACAATATGCTCTCCCAGAAGGCAAAGGCTTCGGATATCAGCGTAAATGAGAGGCTTTTAGGCTATCTGATTCGAAGCGGAGCCCTTCAACCTGAAAGCTTTCAGACCTTTCGACCGTCGGTCTGCAACCGTCTGGACAGAAACACGACGGGACTTATTCTCATGGGCAAGACCCTGCGGGGCTCCCAGCTTTTATCGGAAGCTCTGAGAAACAGAAGTATGCAAAAGTATTACCGGGCAGTCGTGGCGGGACATGTACAAAAGGAAGTGCATTTGTCCGGCTATCTCCTTAAAGATGAAAGAAAAAATCAGGTTCAGATTCTTAAGGAGGAAGCAGAGGGGGCGGCGCGCATAGAGACTGCATATTGCCCGGTCGCATATGGAAATGGCTGTACGCTGCTGGAGGTTCATCTGATTACCGGAAAGACCCACCAGATTCGTGCACAGCTTGCCGCAAACGGCCACCCGATTATCGGTGACCCAAAGTATGGAGACTCGAAAATGAATAAATTTATGCATGAAGAGCTTCATGTGAATCATCAACTTCTTCACGCATACCGTATTGTGCTTCCAGACGGCCGGGAAATCCGTGCAAACCCTCCGGAAGAATTTGAGAAGGTGATGGAGGCGGATATAGAATACTAGATGGAGGCACTCATGCCCACTTGGAATTCCAGAGGCTTAAGAGGTTCTACCTTAGAGGATCTCTTAAACCGGACAAATGAAAAATACAAAGAGAACCGCCTGGCCTTAATCCAGAAGATTCCAACGCCCATTACGCCCATCAACATTGACAAGGAGAGCCGGCATATTACGCTCGCTTATTTTGAGCAGAAAAGTACTGTGGATTATATCGGCGCAGTGCAGGGGATTCCGGTGTGCTTTGACGCGAAGGAGTGTAACACGGACACCTTTCCCCTTGCCAATATCCACCCCCATCAGGTAGAGTTCATGCGGCAGTTCGAGGAGCAGGAGGGCATTGCCTTCATTCTGATCTCCTTTACCCACAGAGATGAATTCTATTATCTGCGTTTTACGGAGCTTCTTGCCTTCTGGGAGAGGAGCCGGGAGGGGGGACGGAAGAGCTTTCGCTATGAGGAGCTTGATCCTGCCTATTTTCTGCCGCAGGTGCCCGGCGTGCTCGTGCCTTATCTGCATATGCTGGAGAAGGATCTGGAGACCAGGGGCTGATGCGTTTGTGCAGATTTTGAAATGTGCGGCGGCTGTCTTGACAAGCCAGGTCTTTTCCCATATAATAGTGAAGATTCATTATGCTACCGAATTATCACGTTAGCACTTTACTACAAGAAAGTACAGTGAGGAAAATATGAAAAATCAAATATTACATACGCCCGACGGTATGCGGGATACCTACAACGGAGAGTGCGCCAGAAAGCTGCTTTTGCAGGAGAGGCTTCACAGTGTGCTTTTATCCTACGGCTACCGGGATATCCAGACCCCGTCGCTTGAGTTTTTTAATGTGTTCGGGCAGGAGACTGGCACCACGCCCTCGAGGGATTTGTACAAGCTTTTTGACAAGGAGGGCAATACGCTGGTGCTCCGCCCGGATTTTACGCCGTCTGTCGCAAGGAGCGCGGCCAAGTATTATACGCAGGAGGACATGCCGGTGAAGCTCTGCTACATGGGCAGTACCTTTACCAATTCCTCTGCTTATCAGGGCAGGCTTAAGGAGAACACCCAGTGCGGGGTAGAGCTGATCGGGGACGGCAGCGTGGCGGCGGACGCGGAGATTCTTGCGATGGTGGTGGATTCCTTTAAGGCAGGCGGGCTCAGGGAGTTCCAGATTTCCGTGGGGCACGCCCGGTTTTTCCGGGGACTTGTTGCGGCGGCAGGACTGGACGAAGAGGCGGAGGAGGAGCTCAGAGAGCTGATTTCCAATAAGAATTTCCTCGGGGTAGAGGAATTTATCGAGACTTTAAAGCTGGAGGAAAAGCTAAAGCAGCTCTTCCTTCTTTTGGGAAGCTTTGAGACGGGGGCGGCAGAGCTTGGAACCGCAAAGGAAAATGCGGAGCATTACCCGGAAATCCGCTCCAGCATCGAGGAGCTTGAACAGCTCAGTGCCCTGCTCCGGGATTACGGGATTGAGCGCTATGTCTCCTTTGAGCTGGGGATTGTCAGCAGCTATCAGTATTATACCGGAATCATTTTTTACGGCTATACCTTCGGTACCGGGGAGCCGGTAGTCAGGGGCGGACGCTACGACAGGCTTCTGCATTATTTCGGAAAAGACGCCCCCTCCATTGGCTTTGCGATTGTGGTGGAACAGCTGATGGCGGCCATAGCAAGACAAAAGATCCGCTTAGAGCGGCCGGTCGATACCCTGCTTTTGGCCTATTCGCCAGAGTATTCGGGGGCTGCGGTCACGAGAGCCCAGACCCTGCGGAGACGGGGACAAAACGTTATGACCGTCCGCATGGAGGAGGGGCGCGGCAGAGAGGACTACAGAGCCTATGCCGCAAAAAATCATATCGTACAGATAGAATTTATGGATGGAAACGAATAATGGAAGAAAAGAGATATTTGACCTTTGCCTTAGGCAAGGGACGACTGGCAAAACAGACCCTGGGCTTATTTGAAAAAATCGGGATTACCTGCGAGGAAATCAACGACCCGGATACGAGGAGGCTGATCTTTGTCAACGAAGAGCTGCGGCTGCGCTTCTTTCTGGCGAAGGGGCCGGATGTGCCCACCTATGTGGAGTACGGTGCGGCGGACATTGGGATTGTGGGAAAGGATACTATCCTCGAGGAGGCCAGAAATATTTATGAGGTTCTGGATCTCGGCTTCGGGAAATGCCGGATGTGCATCTGCGGGCCGGAGAGCGCGAGGGAGCTTTTGCAGCATCACGAACAGATTCGCGTGGCGACCAAATACCCGAGAATTGCGAGAGATTATTTTTACAATCAGAAATATCAGACGGTAGAGATCATTAAGCTGAACGGCTCTATTGAGCTTGCGCCGATCGTAGGGCTTTCCGAGGTGATCTGCGATATCGTGGAGACCGGAACGACCTTAAAGGAGAACGGGCTTACGGTTTTAGAGGAGGTCTGTCCCCTCTCGGCGCGCGTGGTGGTCAATCAGGTGAGCATGAAGATGGAGAATGAGCGAATCACTGGCATTATTCGTGATCTTAAGAGTGTTATGCTTCCCCAGGGAGGCCGGAAAGGATGATGGTATGAGGATATTAAAGCTGACAGAAGACACAAAAAAGAATCTGCTGGAGGAACTTTTGAAGCGGAGCCCGGACAGCTACGGAGAGTTTGAGGAGAAGGTGCAGGGCATTGTCCGGGATGTAAAGCAAAACGGCGACAGTGCAGTATTTTCCTACACGAAGCGCTTTGACGGGGCGGATATTTCCAAGGAGAATATCCTTGTGACAGAGGAGGAGATGGACGCAGCCTATGCGCAGGTGGACGAAAAGCTGCTTGCCGTCATTAAAAAGGCCATCGGAAACATTCAGAAATACCATGAGAAGCAGTTAAAGAATTCATGGTTTACCACAGAGGACGGGATTATTTTAGGACAGAGGATCACGGCGTTAGCTACGGTGGGCGTGTATGTGCCCGGCGGCAGGGCGGCCTATCCATCCTCCCTGTTAATGAATGTACTTCCGGCAAAGGTGGCGGGGGTGGAGAGGATTATTCTCTGCACGCCCCCGGGGAAGGACGGACATGTCTATCCCTCTACGCTGGTGGCGGCAAGGGAGGCAGGAGTGGACGAAATCTACAAGGTGGGAGGCGCGCAGGCAGTTGCCGCGATGGCGTTCGGTACTGAGAGCATTCCAAAGGTCGATAAGATTGTAGGCCCCGGCAACATCTATGTCGCTCTGGCGAAAAAAGCTGTGTTTGGCCATGTGAGCATCGACTCCATTGCGGGTCCCAGCGAGATTTTAGTGCTGGCCGATGAGACGGCGAATCCCCGCTATGTGGCGGCAGACCTGCTGTCGCAGGCAGAGCATGACGAGATGGCGTCTGCCATTTTGATTACCACAAGCGAAGCCCTCGCTAAAGAGGTCTCCCAAGAGGCGGAGCAGTTTGTGGAGGAGCTTTCCCGGGGGGAGATTATCCGGAAGTCCCTGGACAATTACGGCTATATTCTTGTGGCGGATTCCATGGAGGAGGCGGTTGAGGCGGCAAATGCCATTGCATCCGAGCACATGGAGATTATGACCGCTGACCCCTTCCATGTAATGACGAAAATAAGGAATGCGGGAGCAATTTTTATCGGGGAGTATTCCTCAGAGCCCCTTGGCGACTATTATGCAGGACCGAACCATGTGCTTCCCACCAACGGGACAGCGAAGTTCTTTTCCCCGCTGTCTGTCGATGATTTTATCAAGAAATCCAGTATTATTTCTTATTCGAGGGAGGCACTTGCAAAGGTGCATACGGATATTGAACAGTTTGCAGAGTGCGAGAGTCTGACAGCGCACGCGAATTCCATAAAAGTAAGATATGAGTAGAGCGGGGAGAGAATGAAATGGCAGTAAGAGAGGCGGACATAGAGCGAAAGACAAAGGAGACGGATATCCATCTCACCTTAGGGCTGGATGGCAGCGGCATCGCCGGGGTCAGTACCGGCATCGGTTTTTTCGACCATATGCTCGAGGGTTTCGCAAAGCACGGTTTTTTTGATTTAAAGCTGACGTGCGAGGGAGACCTGGCAGTGGACGGACATCACAGCATCGAGGATTGCGGCATTGTTTTAGGGAGTGCAATCCGTGAGGCGCTGGGGGACAAGACGGGGATACGGCGTTTTGGAAGCTGTATTCTTCCAATGGACGAGAGCCTTGTGCTTTGTGCCGTCGATCTCTCCGGCAGACCATATCTGGTGTTTGACGGCGCATTTACCACCGAGCGGATTGGGTATATGGACACGGAGCTGGTGAGGGAATTTTTTTATGCCGTCTCTTATTCCGCGGGCATGAACCTTCACCTTAAGGTCTTAAGTCCCGGCAACAACCATCATATGGCGGAAGCCATGTTCAAGGCCTTTGCACGCGCGCTGGCTGAGGCCGTCTCTTTCGATCCGAGAGTCGAGGGAATATTGTCCACGAAAGGGAGTTTATAAGCTATGGAGCAGAAAAATATTGTGGCTACCGTCTATCTGAAAAACGGAAAGTCTGTGCGTTCCATGACGGATTTCACGGAGACAGAGACAGACGTATACCGTTTGTGCCAGATATACAACGACAGCGGTATTGATAAAATCGTGATTCTGGATTTGTCCACCGAGGACGATGAGCATGACCTGAATATTCATACCATCAAGAACATCAACCGCAACATTGAGATTAAGGTCTGCGCGGGGGGCAATATCAACCGCCTGGAGGACGTCAGAAAGCTTTTGTATGCCGGCTGCCTGCAGGTGATTTTAAATGCCAGTAAGCCCTCCAGCGTAGGGCTTGCAAGAGAGGCCAGCAAGCGTTTTGGCAGGGACAGGATTTTAGTGTCCATCAGCAATGTGGACTTCATCTTTAAAAACCGGGCGATTCTGGCGGACACCTTCCATGAGGTTCATGTGCTGGACGAGAGCATCTTAGATGCGCTGGAAAATCTGACGAATGTTCCCTATGTGGTGAATTTAAGCCGCTATGATTACGATCAGATTGTGGGGCTTCTCAGGAGAAAGAATATCCGGGGCATCGCCGGAGCTTTCATTAACGATACGGACACCGACATTATGAAGTTAAAGTCCAGGCTCTCGGACGAGGGCATCCGAATGGATAATTTCGCGCCGGATTTGAGGTGGTCGGACCTTAAGCTCAACTCTGACGGCATGGTGCCGGTGATCGTGCAGGACTACCGGACGGACGAGGTGCTGATGCTCGCCTATATGGACGAGGAGGCGTTCAACACTACCTTACATATCGGCAAGATGACTTACTATAGCCGGAGCCGCAAGGAGCTTTGGACGAAGGGGCTGACCTCCGGTCATATCCAGTATGTGAAGTCCTTAACGGCAGACTGCGATTTTGATACGATTCTCGCAAAGGTTTCCCAGGTGGGTCCTGCCTGCCACACCGGGAGCCGGAGCTGTTTCTTCAATGAAATCGTGAAGAAGGAGTATGTAGAGAAAAATCCTCTCAAGGTTTTGGAGAGCGTCTATGATGTGATCAAGGAGCGCAGGGAGAATCCGAAGGACGGCTCCTACACCAATTATCTGTTCAAGCAGGGCGTGGACGAAATCTTAAAGTGCATAGGCAAGGAGTCCATCGAGATTATTCTCGCGGCAAAGAGTCCGGAGCCGGAGGAACTTAAATTCCAGATTTCAGATTTCCTCTACAACTGTATGATCTTAATGGTGGAAAAAGGTCTCACATGGGAGGAGGTCGCCACGGAGCTGGCACAGAGATAGAGGAAAAGGAGTAAGCTGCACAGACTATGACGAAACCAGCCTTAAGTGATGAGATATTATTGAAGATTGAAAAGCCCGCCCGCTATATTGGCAATGAGGTCAATGCGGTAAAAAAGGATCCCGCCGGAAAGCTGCGGTTTGCCTTCTGCTTCCCGGACGTCTACGAGATTGGCATGTCCCATCTGGGAATACAGATTCTCTACGATATGTTTAACCGCAGAGAGGATGTCTGGTGCGAGCGGGTGTACAGTCCATGGCCGGATCTGGCTGCGATTTTAAAGGAGAAGAATATTCCGCTTTTTTGTCTGGAGTCCCAGGAGCCGGTCAAAAATGCGGATTTTCTTGGAATCACCTTACAGTATGAGATGTGCTACACCAACGTGCTGCAGGTTTTGGATTTATCCCGGATTCCACTCCTTGCCAAAGACCGGGGGGAGGACATGCCCATTGTCATTGGGGGCGGTCCCTGCGCTTACAATCCGGAACCGGTCGCAGACTTTTTTGACTGTTTTTATATCGGGGAGGGCGAGAACCGCTACGACGAACTGTTCGCGCTCTACAAGAGAATGCGCGGGGAGGGAAAATGCCGGGCAGAGTTTTTGCGCGAGGCGGCAAAGCTCGAGGGAATCTATGTACCCTCCCTCTATGAAGTCCGTTACCATGAGGACGGTACGATAGCGGCGTTTACGCCGAAGTATCCCGATATCCCGGGAAGCATCAGACGGCAGGTAATGACAGAGCTTTCAGCTGCCGTCTATCCTGAGAAGCCGGTGGTGCCCTTTCTCAAGGCAACGCAGGACAGGGTGGTGCTGGAAATCCAGAGGGGCTGTATCCGTGGCTGCCGTTTTTGCCAGGCGGGCATGATCTACCGGCCGAACCGGGAAAAGAGCGTAGAGCGCTTAAAGGAGCTGGCACATAAGATGCTTATCTCCACGGGGCATGAGGAAATCTCCTTAAGCTCCTTAAGCTCCTCAGACTATTCCCGGCTCGGGGAGCTTTTGGATTATCTGATTGGGGAATGCGAAAGAAAGCACATCAACATTTCACTTCCCTCCCTGCGCATCGACGCCTTTTCCCTGGATATTATGAAAAAGGTGCAGGACGTGAAAAAGAGCAGCCTGACCTTCGCGCCGGAGGCCGGCTCCCAGAGACTGAGGGACGTGATCAATAAGGGGCTGACGATGGACGATATTTTAGGCGGGGCAGGGCAGGCATTTGCCGGGGGCTGGAACAAGGTGAAGCTCTACTTTATGCTGGGACTTCCCACCGAGACGGAGGAGGACATGCGGGCAATCCCGGAGCTTGCGAACGAGATTGCGGCATTGTACTATGAGACAGTGCCAAAAGAGCAGAGAAACGGGAAATGCCAGATTACCATAAGCACCTCCTTTTTTGTGCCGAAGCCCTTTACGCCCTTCCAGTGGGCATCCATGCAGGAGCCGGGCGAGTATCTGCGCCGGGCGAAGATCGTGAACGACCACAAAAAGGAGCAGCTCAACAATAAGAGCATCCGCTATAACTGGCACGAGGCGGATGTGACCGTGCTGGAGGGCGTGCTGGCGCGGGGAGACAGGCGGCTGGCTCCGGCGATCCTTTATGTGTATGAGCATGGGGGGAGCTTTGATGCGTGGTCGGACTTCTTTGACTATGCAAGATGGCAGGAGGCTTTTGCGGCCTGCGGGATTGATATGGATTTTTATAACATAAGGGAGCGTGCGGAGGATGAAATTTTTCCGTGGGATTTTATTGACGCGGGAGTCAGCAAAAGCTTCCTCTTAAGGGAGTGGAAGAACGCCATGGCGGAAACTGTGACGCCAAATTGCCGGGCGCGCTGCTCGGGCTGCGGAGCCATGCAGTATGAGAGTGGAGTATGCTATGAAAATTAGAATAAAATTTTGCAAGTGGGGCGTAATGAAGTTCGTGGGACATCTGGACATGATGCGGTATTTTCAGAAAGCCATGCGCCGCGCGGACATTGATATCTGTTATTCCGAAGGATTCAGCCCGCATCCCGTTATGTCCTTTGCGGCTCCCCTCGGCGTGGGATTAACCAGCGACGGGGAGTATCTGGATATTGAGGTGCATTCCTCGCCCTCCAGCAGGGAGGCTCTGTCCGCCTTAAACGATGTGATGGTGGAGGGGGTGAAGCTCGTCTCCTATGTCCGCCTGCCGGACAATGCCAAAACCGCCATGTCTCTCGTGGCGGCGGCGGATTACCGTCTGCGCATCCGGGAGAATTACCATTCCTGTTCAACGGCAGAGTGGGAGGAAATCATAAGACGGGAGTTTTGGGACAGGGAAGAGCTTGTCATTACGAAAAAGACGAAGAAGAGTGAGCGCGAGGTGGATTTAAAGCCACTGGTATATGCGCTCTCCGTCAGGGAGGAGGAGGGAAAGCCTGCGTTTTTTATGACGGTCTCCACCGGGAGCACGGACAATGTGAAACCGGAGCTGGTGCTCTCCTCCATCTGTGACCGCTGCAAAATCAGCCTTCCCGCGGAGGCTGTGCGGATTCACCGGCTGGAAATCTACGCGAGGGAGAACGAGGGACTTATCCCCCTTAAGGATATGGGAGAGGAGCTTACATGAACCGGGTCGTCATTACAGAGCTTACCCATCAGGGTAAGAGCTATATCGCCTATATTGTGCTGAATGCCAGTCGGGAGCTTGTGGATCTTCAGGTCTTTGTCCCGGAGGAGGACTCTGTGTTAAACCACATCTATGTGGGCTATGTGGAGAAGGTGGCGGAGAATGTGCACGCCGCCTTTTTGCGCATCGGAGAGGGGCGGAAGTGCTATCTGCCCTTAAGAAACCTCGTGAACCCGGTTTTTGCGAAAAAGCAGTCGGAGACAAAGCCCATCTGTGAGGGTGACGAGCTTATCGTGCAGGTGGTAAAGGAGGCAGTGAAGACCAAGGAGGCGGAGGTGAGCACAGCTCTGGCAGTCCATGGCGCCTACTGTATTGTGACGACGGACAATACAAGGCTTGGCGTGTCGCATAAGCTGTCCGGGGAGCGGGCACAGGCGCTTTTGGAGCTGGTGACAGAGCTCTGCGGCGACCATGAAGCACAGGGTTACGGGGTGGTGATTAGAACCAACGCGGGCGACGGGAGCGACGGGAGAATACAGGAGGATATCCGCTCGACGGTGGCGGAATATAAAAGAATCCGCTCCGAGGGCGTCCACCAGCGGCAGGGAAGCCTGATTTACCGGAATCTGCCGGGCTATCTTGCCAGGTTAAAGGGGCAGAGGCTGGACGAGGTGGACAGAATCTATACGGATGTGCCGCATCTGTATGAGGAAATTTCCTCGCAGCTTCCCGCAGTCATGGATAGTGGAAAGCTGGTATTGTACGAGGACAGGGCGGTCAGCCTTTCCACACTCTACAACCTCCGGGGCAGCATAGAAGCCCTGCTGCGCCCCACCGTCTGGCTTCCCTCCGGGGCGAACATTATCATTGAGACACTGGAGACACTGACCGTCATTGATGTGAACAGTGGAAAAAATACCTCCAAAAAAGAGTCGGCGCTCTTTTCCATCAATTTGGAGGCTGCAAGAGAAATTGCAAGACAACTTCGTCTGCGCAATATTTCCGGCATAATTATTGTGGATTTTATCAACATGAAGTCCGGGGAGCAGCAAAAGGAGCTGGTCGCCTGCCTGAGAGAGGAGCTGTCAAAGGACTCCGTCCCCGCGAGATTTGTGGATATTACGAAGCTGGGGCTGGTGGAGCTCACCCGCAGGAAGGGCTACCGGTCGCTGCGGGAAATTTTTTACAAAAAAAGTTGACGTATGGAACGTTGTGTGCTATGATATCCGAGTATGCCGCACAGTGAGGTTTGAAAGCCTGCGGGTATTGTCATCAGACAGTATCCATGGTAAGCAGGCACCAAAACTGGCGAGTAATGATAATAGGAGGTGCCATATGTACGCAGTAATAGCAACTGGTGGTAAGCAGTACAAAGTATCCGAGGGCGATATCATTACCATTGAAAAGCTTGGCGTAGAGGCCGGTGAAAAGGTTACGTTCGATCAGGTGTTAGCAGTGTCCGGAGATGAGATGAAGGTTGGAAATCCGACCGTTGCCGGAGCGACCGTTGAGGCTTCTGTCATCAAAGAGGGCAGGGGTAAGAAGGTAATCGTTTACAAGTATAAGAGAAAAACCGGTTATCACAAGAAGAACGGCCACAGACAGTCGTTCACCCAGGTAAAGATTGACAAGATCAATGGATAATTGATTGAAATTGTTATATGATTGCGATAACAATTTATCAGAAGCAGGGCAGGATGGAGGGCTTCCACTGTATCGGGCATTCCGGTTACGCCGCAAGCGGAAAGGACATTGTCTGTGCGGCCGTCTCCACGCTGGTCATCAATACGGTCAACGCCATTGAGCGGTTTACACAGGCGCGTTTTAATCTGGACACAGAGGAAAAGGAAGGGCTGATTGCCTTTATGCTGCAGGAGAGAGCCGACCACGATACGGAGCTTCTGTTAAAGACCATGCTTCTGGGCTTGCAGGACATACAAAATAACTACGGGAATGAGTATCTCATTCTGGATTTTAAGGAGGTGTAAGACATGTTGAATATGAACCTTCAGTTTTTCGCTCATAAAAAGGGAGTTGGTTCTACCAAGAACGGACGTGATTCCGAGTCTAAGAGACTGGGCGCAAAGCGTGCAGACGGACAGTTTGTGAAGGCCGGCAATATTCTCTACAGACAGCGCGGGACAAGAATCCATCCGGGCGTGAATGTGGGAATCGGCAGAGACGATACATTGTTCGCAAAGGTGGACGGTGTGCTGCGTTTCGAGAGAGTCGGCAGGGATAAGAAGCAGGCTTCTGTGTATCCGGTAAACGAATAATAGGTAGACCCGGCTAAAAGTTTTAGCCGGGTCTATTTTTTGAGGTGTAACTATGTTTGCAGACCGTGCAAAAATTATTGTGAAATCCGGCAGGGGCGGAGACGGACACGTCTCCTTTCGCCGGGAAAAATATGTGCCGGACGGCGGACCGGACGGCGGAGACGGCGGTAAGGGCGGCGATGTAATTTTTGTCGTGGATGAGGGCTTAAATACTCTCTACGACTACAGACACCGCAGAAAATTTGCGGCGGAACCCGGGGAGGACGGCAGCAAGAGAAACTGTCACGGCAAAAACGGCAAAGACCTGATCCTGAAGGTTCCGGAGGGAACCATCATAAAGGAGGCGGATTCCGGGAAAATCATCGCGGATCTTTCAGGAGAAAACCGCCGTGTGGTTCTTTTAAAGGGAGGCAAGGGCGGACTCGGCAACCAGAATTTTGCCACTGCCACCATGCAGGCTCCCAAATATGCCCAGCCGGGAAAGGATGCCATGGAGCTTGAGGTGCTCTTAGAGCTCAAGGTCATTGCGGATGTGGGGCTTGTGGGCTTTCCCAATGTGGGGAAATCCACCTTTTTATCTGTCGTGACCAATGCGCAGCCGAAGATTGCCAACTACCATTTTACGACCCTGCAGCCGAATCTCGGCGTGGTGGACATGGATGGAGGCGGCTTTGTGATTGCGGATATTCCCGGCCTGATCGAGGGAGCCTCGGAGGGCGTGGGGCTTGGCCATGAGTTTTTGCGGCACATCGAGCGCACGAAGGTGATGATTCATGTGGTGGATGCGGCCGGTGTGGAGGGACGGGATCCGGTTGCGGATATCCGCGCCATCAACCGGGAGCTTTATGCCTATAATCCGAAGCTTTTAGAGAAGCCCCAGGTGATTGCGGCCAACAAGATCGATGCGGTATATGGAGATGAGAATGCCATCATTGCCTCCCTGCGGCAGGAATTTGAGGGGGAGGGAATCCGCGTCTACCCGGTCTCGGCGGTCAGCGGTAAGGGCGTGAGGGAGCTTTTATTTTATGTGAAGGAGCTGCTCGCGCAGTGCCCGAAGGAGGTCACGGTATACGAGGCGGAGTTTGACCCTTCGGTTCTCATTGACAAGGACGAGCCCTATACCATTGAGAGGGCGAAGGACGGTGCCTATGTGGTGGAGGGACCGAGGATTGAGAAGATGCTTGGATATACCAACCTTGATTCCGAGAAGGGCTTCCTCTTTTTCCAGAGATTTCTAAAGGAGCAGGGGATTTTAGAGGCGCTTACCGAAATGGGAATCGAGGAGGGCGACACGGTGCGTATGTATGACTATGATTTTGATTATTATAAGTAGGAGGAAAGGATGAACAGCAGACAGAGAGCGTATCTCGGGGGGCTGGCCACCAATATGGAGGCGATTTTTCAGATTGGCAAGGCGTCTTTGACGCCGGAGATCATAGAAGCTTTGGATGCGGCGCTGGAAAAGCGGGAGCTGATCAAGGTATCGGTGCTTAAAAACTGTGCCGACGATCCCCATGAAATCGCAGAAATGATTGCAGGACGGACGAACTCGCAGGTAGTAAAGGTGATTGGGAAAAAGATGATTTTCTACCGCAGGCCGAAAAAGAACCCCAAGATCAGGCTGCCGGAATAATTATGTGTAGAATTGGAATTTTGGGCGGGGCCTTCGACCCGGTTCACAGAGGACATATGCATATGGCAGTAAGCGCCTGCCAGTACTTTGATTTAGAGAGGGTATGGCTGATGCCCGCGGGCCATTCCCCGAACAAGGGGGATAAAAATATGACGGCTGCAGAGCACCGCCTTCGCATGTGCGAGATTGCGGCAGGGACGGATGAAAGGCTGCAGGCCGTTGATTTTGAGGTGAGGCAGATTTCAGACAAAACGAAAGATCCGGGGCCGAACTATACCTACCAGACGTTAGAGCGGATCGCCAGAGATGTAGGACACCGCCTGTATTTTATCATGGGCGGGGATTCTCTGGACTACTTTGACCGCTGGGCGCATCCGGAGATCATCTGTGAGCTGGCGACGATTCTGGTGGTGCCGAGGGACGAATTTGACATACCGGCCATGGAGAAAAAGATTGCGGGGATACAGACACTTTTTCCCTGTGATATACAAATTCTTCCCTGTACCCCTTTGCATATCTCCTCCACCCTGCTCAGGGAACAGCTAAAGAGAGGGGAGGCAAGGCGTGAGGATTTTCCGCCGGGAGTCTTCGACTATATCAGGGAGAATGGATTGTACTGTCAGGCAGAGCCTGCAGGGAAAGCGTGACAGAGTATGGAATTACATGAGATTCGTAAAAAGGTAAAAAAGAATCTGGACAAGGCGAGATACGAGCACACAAAGGGCGTCATGTACACGGCGGCGGCGCTTGCCATGGCTTATGGGACAGACTTTCATAAGGCATTGCTGGCAGGGCTTTTGCACGACTGTGCCAAATGCCTGCCGACGGAGGAAAAGCTGGCACTGTGCACAAGGCATCACATTCTTGTGACGCATGTGGAGAAGGAGAATCCCGGGCTTTTGCATGCAAAGGCGGGGATGGCGCTCGCGGAGGAGAAGTATGGCGTTACAGACCCGGAGATTCTTCACGCAATCAAGGTACACACCACCGGAGAGCCGAACATGAGCACGCTGGATAAGATCATATACGTTGCGGATTATATCGAGCCGGGGAGGGATCAGGCTCCGCATCTGGAAGTGATCCGCCAGATTGCCTTTAAGGATTTAAACCAGTGTGTGGCAGAAATACTCTACGACACCCTGCACTATTTAAAGGGGCGCAAGGGTGCCATTGATCCCGCCACATCAATTACCTACGAATTTTATGAGCCATATGGAAAGGAGCAGCCATGGAAACATTAGACATTGTGAAGAGGGCGGTGGACGCCCTGCGGGATAAAAAGGCGGAGGATGTGAAGGTGATTGACATTACCGGTCTCTCCCCCGTGGCGGATTACTTTATTATCGCAAGCGGCGGCAACCAGAACCAGCTCACGGCAATGAAGGACAGTGTGGACGAGACGCTGTATAAAGAAGGGCTGAAAGTAAAGCAGGTGGAGGGCAACAGCCGTTCGACATGGATTCTGATGGACTATCAGGATATTATCGTGCATCTCTTCTCAAAGGAAGACAGGCTTTTTTATGACCTGGAGCGGATCTGGAGAGACGGTAAGGTGATAGAGGTCTGACATGCACTATAACTGCCTGATCGTAGATGATGAAAAGGAGCTCGCAAAAATGACCTGCGAGTATCTTGAAGTATTCGGCGTCAGCGCCCGCGCTGTGCAGACGGCGCAGGAGTGTTTTTCCTTCTTTGAGGAGCATGGGGCGGATCTGCTGCTCTTAGATATCAATCTGGAGAAGGAGAGCGGCTTTGATATCTGCCGCAGACTCCGGGAGAAGCATGAGCTTCCGATTTTGTTTATCAGCGCAAGGGACAGCGACGACGATGTGCTGATGGCGCTGCACACCGGAGGCGACGACTATATCAAAAAGCCCTATAGTCTCAGTATCCTGCTGGCGAAGGTGAAGGTTATCCTTAAGCGGCTCGAAAAGTCAAAGCAGGAGGCTGCTTTGGTGCAGACGGAAAGCTTTGCGCTTCACGGGGAGAGGCTTATGCTGGTGATGGGAGAGAGGCAGATTTCCCTTAAGGCGAGGGAATTTGCCCTGCTTTATTGTCTTTACGCGCACAGGGGAACAATCGTCACAAAGGAGCAGCTGTTTGCGGAAGTCTGGGGCGACGCCTTTTACAGCGACAGCACTTTAAATGTCCATATCCGCAGGCTCAGGGAGAAAATCGAGGAGAACCCCAACGACCCGAAGCTGATTCGGACGGTCTGGGGCACGGGGTATATACTGGAGCTATGAATATCAAAAAATTCCTGCTTTTATACAGTGCCATACTGCTTGTGCTTTTGGCACTGTTTCTTTATATTTTTCACAGACAGCCGGAGCTGAGAAAAGATATGGTGTACTACAATGAGGCCAGAATCCATATAGCGGAAGCGCTTGAAGAGGGAGCGGCGGCGGGGACGCTGGAGGAGGCGTATGACTGTCAGATTTTATTTCAGGCGGACAGGGACTATGAACGAAAGCTGAACGACGCCATGCAGCGGGAGGCGCTCATTATGGACTGTCCGCTTTCGGACGGCAGCACGGCCAAAATCCTGTGGTTTTATAAGCAGGAGAGCTATACACTGATGAAGCGCAGGCTGTTTGCGGTGGCGCTGGGGAGCTTTTTTGTGCTGGCATTGTGCGGCTATTGGCTGTTCGTCTATTTTTATCTTGCGGTGGCGCGGCCCTTTGGCGCGCTGCAGAGCTTCAGCCGTCAGGTGGCGAAGGGAAATCTGGACTTTCCGCTGGAAATACGAAAAAATAATTACTTCGGCGCGTTCACGGAGAGTTTTGATCTGATGCGGGAGGAGCTGGCCCGGGCGAGGGAGAACGAGTACCTTGCCAACCGGAGCAAAAAAGAGCTGGTGGCGGAGCTCTCGCATGATATCAAGACCCCGGTATCCACCATTCAGGCGGCCTGCGAGGTGCTGGAGCTGAAAGAGACAAAGTCGGACACCTTAGAGAAAATTGCAATTATCCGCAATAAGGCGGCGCACATTGAAAAGCTGGTCAGCAATCTCTTTCACGCCGCCTTAGAGGAGCTTTTGGTGCTTAAGGTGGAGCCGGAGGAGACAAGCTCGGAAAAAATCCGGGAGATGCTGACGGAGCTTCTGGCTTACGGTGAAGGGCAGATTGAGGGGGAGCTGCCAGAATGCCTTGTCTGGATGGACGCTTTGAGACTTGAGCAGGTAATCGACAATTGTGTCAACAACGCATGGAAATATGCGCACAGCGCGGCGCATGTCTCCTTTGATGAGAACGGCGAGGGGATTCTTATATGTATAAGAGATGAAGGGCAGGGAGCGCCCAAGGAGGAGCTTCCAAGACTCACGGAGAAATTCTACCGGGGCGAAAACGCAAAGGGGCAGGAGGGCTCCGGCCTAGGCCTCTATCTTGCAAAGCTCTTCATGGAGCAGATGCGCGGAGGGCTTACCTGCCGCAATGACAACGGTTTTGTGGTACAGCTCTTTCTCAGAAAGGTATGACATGTAAGAAACAGTTAAGAAACTGCTTGGAAACAGATAAAGCATTCCGTTCGCAGGCGGATTAGAATAAGAGATGTCAGGAGCTGACATCTTTTTTTCTTAGAATCTGAAAGGAGCTTACATGAACGAGATACTTAACGCAAAGGATTTATGCAAGACATTTTCCAACGAGAGTGTCCAGCAGCATGTCCTGAAAAATCTGAATCTGACAGTCGAAGAGGGGGAGTTCACAGTGATTATGGGCAATTCCGGCTCTGGAAAAAGTACGCTTCTCTACGCGCTTTCCGGCATGGACCGCCCGACGCTCGGCAGCATCACCTGCTGCGGGGAGACAATTTCTGCTTACAGCAATGACCAGCTTGCGCTTTTCCGCAGAAGGCACTGCGGTTTTGTGTTCCAGCAGAATTACTTAAATGACGCTATGAGCGTGCTCGACAATGTCATGGTCTGCGGGCTTTTGGTCTCAAAGGACAGAAAAGCTCTGGCAAAAAAGGCAAAGGAGCGTCTGCTGGCTCTCGGGCTTTCCGAAAACTGCTTCCACAAATTCCCGCAGCAGCTTTCGGGCGGGGAACAGCAGCGGGCGGCCATTGTCCGGGGAATGATCAATGACCCTGCGCTTTTATTTGCCGACGAGCCCACGGGAGCCTTAAACTCCCAGAATACAGAGCATGTGCTGAACGCCTTTACGGAAATGAACCGCAGGGGGCAAAGCATTGTCATGGTGACCCACGATATGCACTCCGCGCGCAGGGGAAGCCGCATCCTCTATCTAAAGGATGGCGTGATTACGGGGGAGCTTGCACTGGGAGCTTATCAGAGCGGCGATTCCGAAAGGCACGGGAAGCTGAAAAGCTTTCTTGCGGAAATGGGGTGGTAGTATGGGAAAACTGTTTTATATCGCAAGGAGTAACCTGAGAAAAAAGAAGGGGGAGGGGAGGACAGTCTTTTTTATGATTGCCCTCTCAGCTCTCCTGCTCTACACAGCTGTGTCTGTGTTTACCGGCATGTCCCATGTGCTGGAGGACTGTTACAGCCGGGCACACAGCGCAGATCTTATCTATATCTGTGAAAAATCCCCGGAAAAGATAGGGGAGCTTTTTCGGGCGCAGGAGGAGGTCTTAGAGTATGAAAGTGCAACTGTCTATAACGTGAACGGTGGAGAGTACCACAGGGAGGGCGCGGAGAGTCTGCAGATTGGCTTTTTGATCGGAAGCTTTGAGGAGGAGCGGAAGATGAATCTTCTGGCGGGCTATGATGGCAGGCCGCTTACCGGGAATGAAATTCTGCTTCCCTACTACCTGGAGACGGCGGAGGGATTTTCGGAGGGAGACGCCTTTTACCTAAAGCTCGGACAAAGGGAATACACTTTCACCGTGGCGGGCTTTGTGGAAAATCCGCTGATGGGCACGCCGATGAATATTTCCTACTTCTATGTCTATGTGAGCCAGGCGCAGTTTGAGTCTCTCGCCAGGGAGAATCCGACTGTCGCGGCGGGAACATCCACGGAGCACAAGGTGCGCCTTACGGAGGGGGAGAGCAGCTATGCCTTTGACCAGAAAATCAGTATGCTTCTGACCAGAGAGGTGCCGGAGGTGCTGGATTCCCCCCTCAGTGTGGGGCTGAACAGGGAGATGATGTCGGGCGGAATCGCCATGATGTCGCGCATCTGCATGGGGATTATACTTGCCTTTTCTGTGCTCTTAATCGCAGTGGCGCTGATTGTCATCCGCTTTAGCATCCGAAACTTCATGGAGCTGAATCTGAAAAATACCGGAATCCTTAAGGCCGCCGGTTACAGCGGCTGGCAGCTCACCGGTGCGGTGGTGCTTGAAATGGGGCTCGTGTCTGTTCCTGCCATAATCGTCGGCACGCTTTTGGGTATGGCGGGCTCGGGCGTCATTGCGGCCATGCAGGGACGGCTCATGGGAATCCGCTGGCAGCAGAGGCCGGATTTTGCCGCGGCGGCTGTTACAGCGGCACTGATTCTGTTCATTGTGCTGTTTACATCTGCGGCCTGTGGCGGCTGTTACAGAAAGATTACCGTACTTGAGGCTCTGCGGGGAGGAATCCACACCCACAATTTTAAAAAGAATTACTTCTCTTTCGAGAGCTGCCGCCTTCCGCGAAGCCTTGTGTTCGCCGGAAAAAACATCATGCAGGAGAAGGGTAAAAATCTGTCCGTATGCCTGATTACCCTTCTTTTGTCCTTCGTGACCTGCGTGGGTCTCGGACTCTATGAGAACTTTGCCCTGCACACCGACACGCTTTTAAAGCTGACGGGCATTGAGGCGGGAGATGTCGTGGTAATTGGAGAAAATGTAGAAGAGATTGAGGCGGAGCTTGAGAGCTGGGAGGAAGTAAAGCAGGTGGTCTGCTACACAGCAGTCTCCGCAACGCTTGAGAGCGGGACGGCGTCTGACGAGTTAAACTGTGAGGTATGGGACGAACTTGACGCCCTGCAGAATAAAATGGTTTTGGAAGGGCGCTTTCCGAGGTATGAAAATGAGATTATGCTAACCACTGTGGTGGCGTCTGCCCTGGACGTGCAGACCGGAGATACCATCTATGTGACGGGGGCAAAGGAGAGACTTCCCTATCTGGTGTCGGGTATCACCCAGCAGATGACGGAGATGGGGATGCGGGCAATCCTCTCCGGGGAGGGAAGCCTCCGCCTGAACGGGGAGAACCGCTATCAGGTGCTGTATCTGTATACGGAGGGGATCTCCTTTGAGGAAATGTCCGACCGGATCCTTGCAGAATATCCCACGCTCTCCGTCACGGATTCCAGAAAGCAGACGGACAGCATTCTGAAAACGACGGTGGATGCAATGGTAGCCATCTGCCTTATATTTGTGACAGTCACCGTGCTTGTCGTGATCATGGTGGAGCAGCTCCTGGTCAAAAGCTGCCTGATCCGGGAACGGAAAAATTATGGGATTCACAAGGCAGTTGGTTTTACCAGCGCAGAGCTGATACGGCAGACGATTCTTTTGCATATGCCCGCAGTGGTCGTGGGGGCGGCTGTTGGAACCGTGGCCGGCATTCTGTTTTTTAATCCGCTGATTGCTCTGTTTCTCGCCTTCTGCGGAATCACAAAATGCGGGCTCGTGGTTCCCCTGCACTGGCTGCTGTTTACAGTCGCGGGAATTGTGGGAGTCGCTCTGGTATCCTCCCTCTTGTCTGCCCTTCGCATCCGAAAGATTGTGCCTGCCCGGCTTTTGACTGAGGAGTAAGGAAGTCAAAAATACGGCGTAAGCAATGCTTACGCCGTATTTCATATTAGGAAAAGAAACGGAAGACACCGAACACTTTTCCTAAAATCTGACAGTCCTCTACGATAATGGGATCCATGGAATCGTTCTCCGGCTGCAGGCGGATGTGATCCGCTTCCCGGTAAAAGGTCTTGACGGTGGCGGAATCCTCCACCAGAGCCACCACCATATCGCCGTTTCTGGCGTCCGCACACTTTTCCACAAGAATCTGGTCGCCGTCAAAGATTCCGGCATTGATCATGCTCTCGCCCTTTACCTTTAACATGAAGGACTCGGCGTTCGGCATGAACTCGGCGGGAATCGGAAAGTAGGACTCGATATTCTCCACAGCTAAAATCGGCTCACCGGCGGCGACCCGTCCCACCATGGGGACATTCACCATCTCCCGGCGTGTCAGATTAAAATTCTCGTCGATAATCTCGATCGCCCGGGGCTTCGTGGGATCCCTGCGGATATAGCCGTTCTTCTCCAGCGTCTCAAGGTGGGCGTGTACCGAGGAAGTGGAGCGCAGATGCACTGCCTCGCAGATATCCCTGACAGTGGGGGGATATCCCTTATTCAGAATCTCCTGCTTCATAAACTCAAGAATCTCCCGCTGCTTGTCCGTTATTTTGCCATATGCCATATATTACCTCCAATTTCTGATGATTTAATACTTATCATAATTACTATAGCATATATGAACAAAAAAGGCAAACATATATTCTGAAAATTTGTTCGTCTATATTTCGTACATTTCTTTTTAATCATTTGTCGTGCAGTTTCATATGATAGGATAATAGAAAATCAAAAGGGAGAAGATAATATGGCAGACCAAATTCTGGATAGTACATCTGTTGTGCCCACGGACAAAAGATACACTTATGGGCTTCTGACGCTTGTGGTGGATGATCTGTTGGCAAAATATCCCTACCTGGAGGTGGGAACGATTGGCCGCAGCGTAATGGGGCGGGATCTTTTGTACCTGCGGCTGGGAAAGGGATCCACAGAGGTGTGCTACAACGCCTCCTTCCATGCCAATGAGAGCATTACGACCCCCGTTTTGCTAAAATTTGCGGAGGATCTCATGCGTGAATATGTTTCGGGCGGAACTGTGCGGGGTGTGTACCCCCGTCAGCTTTTTGAGGAGTTCACCCTGTATCTTGTGCCGATGGTGAACCCGGACGGCGTAGACCTTGTGAATGGAGCGCTGACGGATGGGGAGTACTACAACAGGGCAAGGCAGATTGCAGAAGCATATCCCGGCATTCCGTTTCCTGACGGATGGAAGGCAAATATTGAGGGCGTGGACTTAAATCTGCAGTTTCCGGCAGGCTGGGAGCAGGCGAGGAGCATCAAGTTTGGCCAGGGCTATAACCGGCCTGCCCCCAGAGATTATGTGGGGCTCGCCCCGCTCATTGCGCCGGAGAGCCGTGCCATGTATGATTTTACGGTCGCCCATGATTTTGAGCTTATTCTCGCCTATCATACGCAGGGGGAGGTCATCTACTGGAAATATCTGCAGTATGAGCCGGAGGATTCCTATCGCATTGCCCGCTATTTTGGGGAGGTGAGCGGCTATCTGGTGGAGGAGACGCCCGTTTCCTCCGGCTATGCAGGCTATAAGGACTGGTTTATCGAGTCTTACAACCGCCCGGGCTACACGATTGAGGCAGGACTTGGCACGAATCCGCTGCCCATGAGCCAGTTTTCCAAAATTTATGAAGAAAATATCGGAATTTTACTGGGAGGAATGACAGAGCTGGAAAATAGATGAAAAAAAAGATGCATATGGGTAGTTGACAAATTGTGCCACATCATATAGTATATAAGAAGATGAGAAGCTACAAAATGTGTGGACAATTACTCGGCAGACATATTTTGCACAATTACATGAAAAGGAGATGACGTAGCGGTGCTTACGGATAGTGAATTTAACCGTATTGTAACCTATGTAAAAAAGTTTTGCGGCATCGACCTTAGCAAGAAGAGGGTTCTGGTCAAGGGAAGGCTCGAGTCATATATCCTTCGCAATGGTTATGGCAGCTTTGACGAGTACATGAACAAAGTGGAGCACGAAGGAAAAGGAAGCGGAGAAGCGGAGAAGCTGATCAATGTTCTGACCACAAACCATACCTACTTCATGCGCGAGTCGATACATTTCGAGTATATGACAAAGGTCGTGCTCCCTTATCTGCAAAGGAAGGAGGCGGCAAGAAAGGATCTGCGCATCTGGTCGGGAGCATCCTCCACCGGGGAGGAGCCATATACGATTGCGATGAACCTGATGGAGTATTTTGGATTACAGAAATCCTCGTGGGACACGAGGGTGCTTGCCACGGATATTTCCACGCAGGTGCTGGAGCACGCGGTTCGCGGCGTGTATCTGAAAGAGGATATAGCTCCTTTGCCGGAGAAGTGGAAGAGGCGCTTTTTCCGCTCAGTCAGTGCAGATGAGTGCATGGTGACGGATGAGCTGAAAGCCCAGCTCTTCTTCCGGAGATTTAATCTGATGGATCCGCTGCCCTTCCGCAAGAAGTTTCACATCGTATTTTTGCGGAATGTAATGATTTATTTTGAAGATGATGTAAAATATCGGCTGGTTTCAAAGATTTATGACCATATGGAGCCTGGAGGATATTTTTTCATAGGCACTACAGAATCCTTGGATAAAGAGAAGACACAGTTTCAGTATGTGCAGCCTTCGATTTACAGGAAACGAGAATGAGGAGAAAGGAGGTAGCTTATGGAGGACGAAGAGATAAAGATAGAAGATGATTCCGGCAAAGGGATGTTTATGACATTTCGAACCGGTAAGGAGAGCTTTGGAATCAGCATCGATTATGTCAATGAGATTATCGTCATGCAGTCGATTACTCCGATGCCCGAGGTAGAGCACTATATCAAAGGGCTTATCAATGTCCGGGGCAAGATCATTCCGGTGATTGACGTCCGCGCAAGGTTTGGCATGGAGCCGGTCGAATACACAGACCGGACGTGTATCATACTGATCAATGTAAAAGATATGACCATTGGTCTGATTGTAGAGGAGATAGAAGAGACGGTTACCATTGACGAAGAGACCGTAATCTCTCCTCCGTCCATGGACAGGATGGGAAATGAACAGAATAAGTATGTTTACGGTTTAGCCAGAATAGAAGAATTCGGCGTGAAGCTTCTGCTGGATCCGAGAAAGTTAATTTCAGACGATCTGCTGGAGCTGGCAGACATGACACAGAGTGAGAAAGAAGAGTAGGAGGAGAAAGTACAATGAAAAAAAATGAAAAAAAGTCAACGACCGTAAGAGGGAAGCTGGCAATGTTCATCGTAATCATTATGGTTATATTGCTTGGCATTTCCGGTACGGGAATTATGGTGGAGAGGCTTATTAACTCTGCCAGATCGGATCAGTATGTGCATTACGGCGAGGGGCAGGTCGGCATTGTCAGGTCGATGAACGCCTTTAACCGGGTGAGTGTGGAGATGCTTGATTTTCTGTATGTGTATATGGATGATCCGACTAAGCAGCAGGAGAGTCTCAGCAACTGTCAGACATTCTATGATGAGATTGCCAAGGAACTGGATATCTTTGCGGCCAATTTGGATTTTTACGGCGACGATATCGACAAGGCATACGCGGATGCGCTGGTGGCGAAGCAGACATATGAAGCTTCCCTAAATAAGGTTTATGAGTATGTGGAGTCAGGACAGATTGAGCAGGCAAGGCAGGAGATGAGCAATACCTGCAATCCGGCGGCTGAGCATGCGAACGAATTGTTTGATAATGTTGTGGATTTGCTGGATGCAGCGTCTGACGCGACCGATGCAAGTATTGAGAAAGAGGCACAGATACTGGTTATCATTATTGTTGTGGTATGTCTTCTTGGTGCGGCTATTGCACTCCGCTATTATGTGACGCTTTCCAAGAGTATCACGAATCCGGTTGCACAGCTCTCTGCGGCAGCGAAGAAGCTGGCAATCGGCGACGTCAATGTGGAGCTGCACAAGGTTTCCAACGACGATCTTGGTATGCTGATGGATGACTTTGAGGAGATGGCGGCTGCTGTGCGCGAGCAGTCTGAGATTGCCAGCCGGATTGCGGATGGCGACATGACGATTCAGGTACAGCCGCGAAGCGCGGAGGATATTCTGGGCAATGCGCTCCGCAAGCTGGTGCGGGATAACGATAATATCCTTGGCAATGTAAAGGATTCTACCATGCAGGTGACTGTAGGTGCAGACGAGGTGGCAGCAGCCAGCCAGGCTCTGGCACAGGGTGCGACCGAGCAGGCCAGCGCACTTGAGGAAGTGACCGCATCCATGGATGAGATTGCACAGCACACCAAGCAGAACGCTGAGCAGGCAAACGAAGCGAACGAGCGCGTCAACAATGTAAAGAGTATGGCGGTATCCGGCAACGACCAGATGAAGTCACTGATTGGCGCAATGAGCGATATCAGCGACGCCTCCGAGTCAATCTCTAAGATTATCAAGACGATTGATGATATTTCCTTCCAGACCAATATCCTTGCGCTGAATGCGGCGGTAGAGGCAGCGAGGGCTGGCGTACACGGCAAGGGCTTTGCAGTCGTGGCCGAGGAGGTTCGTAATCTGGCGGCGAAGAGTGCTTCTTCAGCCAGTGAGACGGCAGAGATGATTGAGGATATTATCCACAAGATCAACAATGGTTCCCAGCTTGCCGAGTCTACTGCAAGCTCACTGGATGAGATTGTGGTATCCATTGATAAGATTGTGGAGCTGATTGGGGCAATTTCCTCCGCTTCCAACGAGCAGGCAACCTCTGTTTCGCAGGTGGATCAGGCTATCAATCAGGTATCCGAGGTGGTACAGACCAATTCTGCGACCAGTCAGCAGTGTGCGGCTTCCAGTGCAGAGCTGTCTACGCAGGCGGCTAATCTGCGCAGCCTGGTAGCACATTACAAGCTGACGTCAGGAAGTATTTCAGACGGCCAGTCAGCAGATTTTGGCGGGGGCTCACATTTTGGCGGAGATGACAGAAATGAACAGATTATCTCCCTCGACGGAGAATTTGGTAAATACTAGAAATTCCAGCGGATTTCGGTAAAGAGAGAAAGGTCATGCCGCACAATACGGCATGACCTTCTGTGTAGGGAGGGGATATGGAAAACTATGTGATTAGCTGTTGCTCTACAGCAGATTTGGACGAAGCTCATTTCAGGGAGCGGGGTATTTCCTATATCTGTTTTCATTTTGAGCTGGACGGCGTACAGTATCTGGACGATCTCGGCAGGTCGATTCCCTTTGATGAGTTCTATAAGCGAATGGCCGGGGGAGCGGACACGAAAACCTCCCAGATCAATGTAGATGAATTTTGTGATTACTTTGAGGGCTTTTTGAAGGAGGGCAGGGATATACTTCACCTGACTCTCTCCTCAGGCATCTCGGGAGTTATTAATTCCGCCCGCCTTGCGCAGACGCTGATGGCAGAGAAATACCCGGAGAGGAAGATTTACATCGTGGATTCCCTGGCGGCCTCCTCCGGCTACGGCCTTCTCATGGATAAGCTCGCAGACCTTCGGGACGAGGGGAAGGATATTGATGAGGTCAGGGACTGGGCGGAGAGCAGTAAGCGAAAGCTGCAGCACTGGTTCTTTTCCAGCGATCTCACCTTCTATATCAGGGGCGGCCGCATTTCCAGAACCGCAGGCTTTATCGGGAGCGTTATGAATATCTGTCCGCTTCTGAATGTGGATTTCGAGGGAAAGCTGATTCCGAGACAGAAGGTGCGCACAAAGAAAAAGGTGATCGCAGAGATTGTAGAAAAAATGAAGGAGAATGCGGAGTCCGGCACGGATTATTCCGGCAAATGCTATATTTCCCAGTCTGCCTGCGAGGCGGATGCGAAGGCAGTAGCGGCTCTTGTGGAGAAAAATTTTCCACAGCTGAACGGGAGAGTGGAGATTAACTCCATCGGAACGACTATTGGGAGCCATACCGGGCCGGGAACAGTGGCATTGTTTTTCTGGGGGCAGGAGAGAGTGGACTGAGCAGTGTTTTGCTTGCTTTTTTCGTGAGGCTTCACTATAATTATGAGAGATTCATTTGCTGTTTTTGCATACTTTGGGAGAGAGTCGAATGAATACACAAATACTTGATTTTTTAGAACAGAATACACTGGAAATGAGCATATCCTTCGATGCCCATGGAATCATCACACATTCAAACGATGCGGCAAGGCTTGCCCTGCAGTATTTTGATGGGCTGAACGGGATGCATATCAGCGAGCTTATGCCGGGAAATTTTAAACAGACGTCTGACGGCTTTGAGACAGATATTCCCTTTGGAGATGCGAAGCAGCCGGTGATGCTCTACCGGCAGAATAAGACCTGCTTCCATGTACAGCTCCGCTATCTTCACGCCGCCTTACCCATGCATGAGTATGTGTGTATGATGGAGGACATCTCAAACGAGGTGTTTTTGGAAAAGCGTATACAGCAGGTACAGCAGGAGGCCGAAGAGAACATTAAGGTCAAGTCGGAATTTGTATCGAATATCACGCACGAGCTGCGCACGCCGGTGAATGGCATCCTTGGTCATACCCGCGCGCTTTCGGAGGAGATTACAGACCCGAAGCTCCTCGGTACGCTGCAGCTGATTGAACGGGGCTGCAACGACATGAACAGCCTGATTAACAACATTCTGGATTTTTCCAAGCTGGAGGCAGGGAAATTTGTATTGGAGAACCGGGAGTTTAATTTCCGGGAGATGATCGACTATGTAAAGGCGAATCACAATCCGAAGATTATTGAGAAGGGTCTGCAGCTTTTTGTCACAATCTCGCAGGAAATCCCGGAGCGTATTATCGGCGATGAGCTTCGAATCGTACAGATTCTCAATAACCTGCTCTCCAATGCCTGCAAGTTCACTTCCATGGGAAAAGTATCCCTGGAGGTGCTTATGACGGCGCATAAGCAGAATCGTCTGGAGCTTTTCTTTATCGTCCATGACACCGGGATTGGGATTGACAAGGCGGATATGGATAAGCTGTTTAAGAGCTTTTCCCAGGTGGACGCCTCTGTCTCCCGCAAATACGGCGGCACCGGTCTGGGGCTGAATATCAGCAAACAGCTTGTGACCCTGATGGGTGGTACGATCAATGTAGAAAGTGAGAAAAATAAAGGAACCAGCTTCACCTTTTCTGTGTGGGTGGATGTTCCCGAGGACGAGGTGGAGACGCTCTCTGTCAATGTGGATGAGCGGAGCTTCAGCTATCTTGAGGAGGAGCCGTCAGAGGAAGAACGCTACCAGTTTGGTTCGGAGGAGAACAAAAAGGAACTGGAGGATAAGATGTCCAAGCTGGTTCTGGCAGTGGAGATGGATAACTGGGAAAAGGCGGAGACCTTTATGGAGGTGGTGCGGCAGCTGACAGGCAGCGCACCGCAGGAGGTTCGCTCCGCAGTACTTAGACTTAAGATGGCTGTCCAGAAGAGTGATTACGACAAGACCATCAGCACACACCAAAAGCTTTCTGAGATACTATTTAGTTAGGAGATAGGGAATGGACAGAAGAGATGGTGCCCATATTCTTATTGTGGATGACGTAGAAGTCAACCGTATGATTCTGCACAATATCATATTGAACATGAACCAGCAGCCGGAGCTTGCGGAAAGCGGCGTGCAGGCGCTTGAGATGGTAAAAAAGCGCAAGCCGCAGCTTATTCTTCTGGATATCTCCATGCCGGAGATGGACGGCTATGAGCTGTGTAAGATACTCAAGGATAACGCAGATACCAGAGATATTCCGATTATCTTTATCTCAGCCTATGACGAGCCGGAAAACATTGTAAAGGGCTTTAATCTTGGGGGCGCGGATTATATTACCAAGCCTTTTATACGCGAGGTTGTGCAGGCACGGGTGGGGATACACCTAAAGCTCTCCCAGACGGTAGACCAGCTCACAGAGTCGAACCGCCGTCTGCAGATTTCCGTAAATGAGCAGCTGGCGCAGATGGAGAAAGAAAAGCGGCGCGTACTTTATGCGATGGGAGGCCTGGCCAGCAAGAATGCGAACTATGACCGCGCCCATATGGAGAGGCTGCAGTATAATTGCAAGATTTTTTCCCAGGCCCTGCAGCTCTCACCGAAGTATGAATCGCTGATATCAGACGCCTTTGTGGATGCAATCTCTATCGCGGCGCCTCTGAGCGATTTGGGAAATATGGCAATCCCCAGCGAGATTTTAAAGAAGCAGGGGGCCTTTACGCCGGAGGAGCGGGAGATTATGAAGTCCCACACCACGATTGGGGCGGAGATGCTTACGGATATTATGGACGAGGATTATAATGATTATGTGCAGATGTCGATAGATATAGCAAATTATCACCATGAGAACTGGGATGGCAGCGGATATCCCGAGGGGCTCTCGGGGGAGGAGATTCCACTGGCCGCCCAGATTGTGTCGGTGATGGGCGAGTTCTGTGCGCTGACCGAGGACAGAGGATACCGGAAGGCCTTTACGAAGGAGGAGGCTTTGCAGATCATGGAACAGGACGCCGATGTGAAATTCAACGGAGCTCTTTATGATATCTGTAAAAAGATATCGCGTCAGCTCCACTGACTGGCAGAATAAAAATATTTAGGAAGGATTGAGAGTATGAATCAGATTAAAGTATTAGTCGTGGATGATTCCATGGTTTTTCGCAAGCTGTTGGTGAAAAGCCTGACGAGAGATCCATCCATTACAGTGGTTGCGACCGCTACAGATCCCTATCAGGCGAGGGATGCAATCATAAAGTACAAGCCGGATGTTATGACCTTAGACGTAGAGCTTCCGCGGATGAACGGTATCGAATTTCTCCGCAAGCTGATGCCCCAGTATCCGATTCCGACTGTTGTGATTTCCTCTTTGAGTGATTCAGTGTTTGACGCCTTAAGCGCAGGAGCGGTAGATTTTGTTGCAAAGCCCCAGCCGACAGACAAGGTGGAGATGGACGCTTTTCTTAATACAGAGCTGCCCCAGAAGGTTAAGATTGCGGCGATGGCGCACATCAATAAAGCCAAGAGAGCCAGTGCCAATGCGCCAGTGACTGTTGACGCTTTTAAGGGGAGTCTGATTGACCAGAGACTGATTGTGGCAATCGGCGCTTCTACGGGCGGAACGGAGGCGATTGCGGCGGTAATCAAGGAATTTGAGCCGAATATCCCCGGCGTAGTGGTGGTGCAGCATATGCCCCCCGGCTTTACGCAGATGTATGCGAACCGTCTGAACAACCAGTGCAGGGTAAGCGTCAAGGAGGCAGAGACCGGAGACGTCGTCCGTCAGGGACATGTGCTGATTGCACCCGGCGGAAACCGCCAGATGCGGCTTGTCAAGAAGGGCGACCAGTATCAGGTGGAGTGCAGGGAGGGACCGAAGGTGAACGGCCATTGTCCCTCGGTAGATGTGCTGTTTGATTCCGTCGCCAGTGTGGCAGGAAAATATGCCCTCGGGATTATATTGACCGGAATGGGCGGTGATGGTGCAAAGGGACTCTTAAAGATGCGTCAGGCGGGCTCGCCGACCATCGGGCAGGATGAATCCACCTGTGTTGTCTATGGTATGCCGAAGGTGGCTTATGAGCTGGGAGCGGTGCAGTTTCAGGAAAAGCTTACGGATATACCGAAGAGAGCATATAATATATTAAATAAAATGCAGAGGATGGAGGATGCAAAATGAAAATTTTATTGGCAGAGGATGATTTTGTCACCAGAAAATTTATGTCGGGCTTTCTCTCGAAGTATGGCGATTGTGATGTGACCGTGGACGGCATGGAGGCGGTGGATGCCTTTATGATGGCGCTGGAGGACGGGGATCCCTATGATCTGGTATGTCTGGATATTATGATGCCGGTGATGGACGGTTATCAGGCACTCGTGGGTATCCGCAATCTGGAAAAGGCGCACGACGTGCCGGAGGATAAGCTGGTGAAGGTGATTATGGCTACGGCATTGAATGATGAGAAAAATGTTAAGATGGCTTTCGACCTGGGCTGCACAGTGTATTCCGGCAAGCCGATCGACCAGAAGAAGTTTGAGCAGGCATTAAGTAAGCTTGGTTTAGTATAGAAAACACACGGGAAAGGAGAACGATATGGCGGAGGATTTTAACACGGACGATATGCTGGGAATGTATTTGTTTGAGAATGGCCAGCTTCTGGAAAATTTGCAGGAGATCGTTCTTGAACAAAAGGATGCGGACTGCTTTGACGATGACAGCATCAACGAAATTTTCCGTGCGATGCACACCATCAAGGGTTCTTCAGCAATTATGATGTTTGATGATATCACAAAGGTTGCCCACAAGCTGGAAGATGTGTTTTTCTATCTGCGGGAGTCCAAACCGGACAAAGTCCCCCATCTGGAGCTTGTGACCCATGTGCTGGATGTTGCGGATTTTATCACCGCAGAGCTGGAAAAGATTCAGAATGGAGAACAGCCCGACGCCGACTCCTCGTCCCTGATTCGGGAGCTGGACGTATTTCTGGCGGGAATCAAGGGGGAGGAGCCTCCGGCGGAGGAGCCCAAGGGGAAGGCCAAGAAAAAGGAAGAGCCTGTGGTATCGGAAAACCAGCAATACTATGTGGCTCCGGCAGCGACCACTTCGGCCAGCCGCTACTATAGGATTTATATGGAGTATTACCCGGAAATCCAGCTTGCAAATGTGCACGCTTACAAGGTGGTGTATGCCCTTAAGGAAATCGCTGAGGATCTGATGTACTTCCCGGAGGATATCATCACGAACGAAGACAGTGCGGAGGTCATTATTCAGGATGGCTTTAAGCTCCTTTTGCAGACACAGAGCTCAGAGGACGCCATTCGCGAGATTATCCGTCCGGGCTATGATATTAAGAAGGTAGACATTTACGAGTGTACGGCTGACGAGTTCCATACAGGCTTTGACGGAATCGGTTCAGAGATTCGTATAGACCTTGACGCCAGCGTCGAGGATATTGAGGCTAAGCAGGAGGAACCTAAGGATCAGGAAGAAAAGCCTGCGCCAAAGGCTCCCGCGCCGGGAGATTTCGTCATTGAATCGAAATCTCCGGGACGCTCGAAAAAGCTGGCGAAGGATAAGCCGAAAAAAGCGGAAAAGACCGCCTTTATCAGTGTGGATATCAGCAAGATGGACATGCTGATGGATTTGATTGGCGAGCTGGTAATTTCCGAGTCTGTGGTGTTGCAGAATCAGGATTTGAAGGTTCCGGGACTCAAATTAGACAACTTTAACAAGGCAGCGGCAGAGATGGCGAAGATTTCCACGGATCTGCAGAACGTTATTATGTCCATGCGAATGGTTCCGCTGACGGCGACCTTCCAGAAGATGAACCGCATTGTGTTCGATACATCAAGAAAGCTTGGGAAGGATATTGACTTTGAAATGGTCGGTGAGACCACCGAGGTAGATAAGAATATTATCGAGCATATTTCCGATCCGCTCATGCATATGGTGCGAAATTCTGTGGATCACGGAATCGAGACAAAGGAGGAGCGCGCGGCCACAGGAAAGAACGAGAGGGGAAGAATTACGCTGTCAGCCAAGACGGAATCCGGTAAGGTTTGGATCAGCGTGCAGGACGATGGCGCGGGCTTAGACCGTGATAGGATTATGGCAAAGGCGAGAAAGAACGGGCTTCTCGATCCGAATAAGCCGGATTCGGCGTATTCGGACAAGGAAGTATACCAGTTCATTACCTACCCGGGATTCTCGACCAACGAGAAGGTAACAGAGGTCAGCGGACGAGGCGTGGGCATGGACGTCGTGGTTTCCAATCTGCAGGAGATTGGAGGTTCTCTGGATATCGACAGCTCGCCCGGTGTGGGAAGCGTTATGAGTCTGAAGATTCCGCTCACGCTTGCCATCATCGACGGAATTGTGATGCAGGTAGGCCAGCAGAACTTTGTCATTGAGACAGGTGTGGTCAAGGAGTTTATCAGAGTTACGGAGGATATGCTCATTCACGACCCGAGCGGCATGGAGAGTCTGATGATCCGTGGAGAATGCTGTCCGGTGAGACGGCTCGGAGAGTGGTACGGACTCGCCGAATACAAGAAGAATGTAGAAGAAGGAATGATGATTATTATCGAGGTAGACGATAAGTATATC
The DNA here is from genome assembly GCA_023663685.1 of Blautia sp. Classification (GTDB taxonomy): domain Bacteria; phylum Bacillota; class Clostridia; order Lachnospirales; family Lachnospiraceae; genus Roseburia. Next base: position 489,584 of record JAMPHB010000001.1, on the reverse strand, counting down.
GCTTTATTTGTAGACTCCCTCGGCAATAATCAGGAGATTGTTGTCAAGCCGATTCCCTCATACATTAAGAAGGTAAAGGGACTTTCCGGCTGTACCCAGCTGGGCGATGGAAGCATCGCGCTGATTCTTGATCCGGGAGGGGTATGCGAATAATTCTCCGGTATTTGGATTCAGCAATGCAGGAAATGCCGGGGACGATACGGGATTATGGAATTGCGGACGTCTGTAAAGAATAGAATAGAAACAGAGCATTGACAGAACAGATAGGAGAGACAGATGACGCCTTTTTTCTATGAGATTTTAAAAGCAATTCTCTTTGGAATCGTCGAGGGGATTACAGAATGGCTTCCCGTCAGCAGCACCGGGCACATGATTCTTTTGAATGAGCTGGTGACGCTGGATGTCAGCGGGGATTTCTACAGCATGTTCGAGGTGGTTATCCAGCTCGGCGCGATCATGGCGGTGGTTCTGCTGTTCTGGAGCCAGATCTGGCCCTTCGGCAAAAAGGACAACGCCATGCCCCTTTCCGGACACGGAATCGGGGCGTGGATTAAGGTCGATATCTTTCAGCTTTGGTTTCATATTCTGGTATCCTGCATTCCGGCGGCCATTATCGGCATTTTGTTCGATGAGGTATTTGAACGGCTGTTTTATAATTACCAGACAGTGGCGATTATGCTGATTTTGTTCGGTCTCGCCTTTATTCTCGTGGAGAACCGGCGGCGGGGCAGGGACGCGAAGATTTCTACTCTCGCGGACATCGGTTATGACACGGCGCTTTTAATCGGCATTTTTCAGGTGATTGCTGCGGTTTTTCCCGGAACTTCCCGCTCCGGCGCGACAATCGTGGGTGCGCTCTTAATTGGCGTTTCCAGGACAGTGGCGGCGGAGTACACTTTTTTTCTCGCGATTCCTGTCATGTTTGGCGCGAGCCTCCTAAAGCTGGTGAAGTTTGGATTTTCCTTTACACTGGAGGAGGGGCTGATCCTGATTATCGGGATGCTGGTGGCTTTTGGAGTGTCCCTCTTTGTGATTCAGTTTTTGATGGGATATATTAAGAAGCACGATTTTAAGGTGTTTGGGTATTACAGAATCGTACTGGGTGTACTGGTGCTGGCGTGTGGCTTTTTCGGGCTGCTTAAATGACGGTAAGTGATGGGAGGAAGAGTTCGTGTACGATGAGCTGACGCAGAAGGATATTGAGAAGATGGAGGCCGAGATTGAGCACCGAAAGCTGGTAGTGCGCAAGCAGGCGCTGGAGGATGTGAAGACAGCGAGAGCGCAGGGAGACCTGAGCGAGAATTTTGAGTACAAGGCTGCCAAACAGTTTAAAAATGAGAACGAGAGCCGTATCCGCTATCTGGAGAAAATGGTTCGGACAGCGAAGGTCATCTCGGAGGATTCCCCGGAAGATGAGGTGGGGATGAACAATACGGTAGATGTGTATTTTGAGGACGACGACGAGGTGGAGACCTACAAGCTGGTCACCACAGTGAGGAGCCACTCCTTAAAAAATCTAATCAGCCGGGAATCGCCGATGGGCGCTGCAATTTTCGGACATAAAGTGGGAGACCGGTGCGAGGTCAGGGTCAATGACGACTATTCTTATTTTGTCCAGATACGGCGCATTGAGAATACGGTGGACGATGGGAGCGACGAGCTCCGCAAATTTTAACGCCAGGATGTAAGGCGGGGATATTGGAATGAGAAAAGAAGAACAGTTATTGCGGGATTTGACGGAATTGTTAAAGGAGACACAGTCGGGTCAGCTGACCTGGGACATTCTGTGTCAGACGACGGAATACAACGATGCAGCGGAAAAGCCGGTGGAAGAGCTTGATGGCGAAAAGTGGATGGCAGACGAGTGCTTTGTGTCCTATCACTGTGTGCATCGGGAAAAAGAGTTCCTTATGATTACCTACGAGAAAATTTATACCTGTGGGGAGAAGAAGAAATCTACCAATCTGATTTTTCTTCCGCCCCTTGGCATTCGCTATTTTGATCTGGATATCCTTGCCCCCTATGCGGTGCAGGCGGGGCAGATGCTCGCCTACGATGCGCATATGCTGTGGCTGGGGATTTTAGAGCAGTACCGCAGCCATCCGGAACAGATTACCATGCAGGTGGAGGCAAGGCCATCGGCTTAATTCTTTTCCAGCTCTGCGCAAAGCTCCCAGAGAGAAATTCCTTCTCTTTCTGCTATTTCCTTCAAATTATCAAATTCATATTTAACTTTTGTGATGGAATCCCGCTCACTGATTTTCTTCGAAATGGGGCCGTAGACACTCTCTTTCGTCTCAGTGTGGGAGATCATTTTTTCTCTGTCAAAAATCTGGTAACGAACGCCTCGTGTGGTAGTGTGGCGAAAAATCAACTGAATGAATTTGTCCCGTTCCGAGAGACCGCAGAGACAGTGTAAGAGGACGCCGGGGCGGTTTTTTTTCATCTGAATGGGAATATAAAATACATCCAGAGCCCCCGCTTCCAGCAGAAGCTGCATTGCATATCCGAGTGCTTCCCCGGTCATATCGTCCAGATTGCAGGAGATATCCAAAATCCTGTCATGCGTGTCTGCGTCGTCCGGCAGGCGTTCCTCTGTGTCCCCGAGAAAGCAACGCAGGGCATTTAAAATGGGAAGCTCCTTCGTCCCGTGTCCGACGCCGATGCCCGTCAGCTGCATTGTGGGCATCTGCCCAAAGTCCGTGGCAAAATGGCGGAGTATGGCCGCTCCCGTCGGCGTGCAGAGCTCCGTCTCGATGTTTCCGGTATAAAAGGGAATGCCCTTTAAAATCTCGACGGTGGCAGGAGCCGGGACGGGGAGGATGCCGTGGGCACACTGTACCGTACCGGATCCCACATGAATGGGGGAGACAATAATCTGTTCTGCTCCCAGAAGGGAGAAGAGCAGGCAGGAGCCGACCACGTCCGCCAGCGCGTCCAGCGAACCTACCTCGTGGAAGTGAATCTGCTCTAAGACAGAGTTATGTACCTTTGCTTCCGCATCGCCAATCAGGCGGTAGACGGCGGCGGCATCGGCGCGCACATTTTGGGGGAGCGGAAGTCTGTCGATCTGTTCAAGGATGGAAGAGTAGGAGTGGTGCGCATGTGTGTGCTCATGCTGTCCGTGTGCGTGAATATGCTTGTGTTCATGCTGTCCGTGTGTGTGAACATGCTCGTGTTCATGCTGTCCGTGTGTGTGAACATGCTCCTTGATTTCGTGAGCGTGATTCCCATGTGTGTGAACATGCTCTTCCTGCCCGTGTATGTGAACATGCATATGGGTTCCCGTGATGCCCGCCGCCTGCTTTGTACTGGCATGGATATGAATCTCCGGGGCAAACATTTCATTCATTTTTTCTATAAATTCTGTCTGCCGGGAGGAATCCAGCAGCTCGTACAGCGCCGCCATCAGCATATCCCCGGCCGCGCCCATCTTACATTCGATATAGAGTGTTCTCATCTGTCGCCTCCTATACTTTTTCTGCTATTATACTGAAATGTGTGGAAAATTTCAATAAAAGAGACTATAATATATAAAGTAGGATATTTGAATAGCTTTGGTGATTATTTTAACCATATTTCAAAATGAACATATATTCCAAGTCAGTAATAAGCTGGACATCTGTATCCGAGTATATGTATAAGCATATGGATGAAGAACGGCGAAATTTGCATGATATTGCTATACAGTCATGCCGGGAAATCAATGAAATATGTAAGAAATATAATATTCCGTTGGTGTGTGACTTCGACATAGATAATCGGTACAAAGTTGCAGAATTTATTGTGTGTATCATTACGAATACTTACCTGGAAGGAATCCATTGTGAAAAATCCTTTGATGAACTGGTGGAAGAATATTCCAATAGCGGCAGGCAGATTACAAATAGAAATTACGAGGAATGGGCAAGAGAATGAGGAATATTAGAATTGAGAAAAATGATAATACAGAGAAATTACTGCACGGGTATGGCTACCACATATCAGTTCAGAGAAGGGATTCTCATAAATATTTATTAAAATTCATCCCTGATTATCAGGAAATGATGATTTATCCCACAATCAAATATTTTCCTGCTTCGCGGGAGTTTGTCGCTCATATGCCGGAGGCGCTCCCTTTGCACGCGAAGGATAAAGAAATGTGGATGAAGGGAATATCAAATATTTTTGATATGTTGCAGGAATTGAATGAAAATATTTCAGAACTGCTCCCAGAAAACGCAGAGTGTTTTTTGTTATGAGATTCACCCATAAGTGAGATGGAAAAGGGGAATGCTGTGCTGCTTTGCCTCTGCATCGTCAATCGTCATTTCCTGCATTTGAGTTTCCCCATTTTTTAAAGCATTACATCCCGCCGCCAGCCAT
>JAMPHB010000001.1:300488-485119 GCA_023663685.1 Blautia sp. | reverse complement strand
CATGGCCGATGACCTTTTCCTCGAAAATCGGATCCAGCATACCCTTCATGGCCGCTTCGACATCCTCAATCGCGTTGTAGATCACCTTATACAGCCGGATATCCACACCCTCGTTGTCCGCCGTCACCTTTGCAATCGGATCCGGGCGGACATTAAAGCCGATGATGATCGCGTTGGAGGCGGATGCCAGAATAACGTCGGACTCGTTGATTGCGCCAACACCGCCGTGGATCACCTTTACCACGACCTCCTCGTTGGACAGCTTCACCAGAGACTGCTTCACCGCCTCCACCGAGCCCTGCACATCTGCCTTCACGATGATATCCAGCTCCTTCATGTTGCCGGACTGGATCTGGGAGAACAGATCATCTAAGGACATTCTCGCCTTCGTGTCCTCCAGCAGACGGTTCTTCTCTTCGGAAATATAGGTGTCCGCAAAGGCCTTGGCCTCCTTGTCGGAATCACATACCACAAAAGTCTCTCCCGCCGCAGGAACATTGTTGAGACCTAAAATCTCCACCGGCGTAGAGGGAATCGCCGTCTTTCCCCGGCGTCCCTTGTCGTCCACCATGGCTCTTACCTTTCCGTAGCTGCTTCCGCAGGCGATGGAATCTCCGACATGAAGGGTTCCCTTCTGCACCAGAACTGTGGCAACTGCGCCCCTGCCCTTGTCGAGCTGTGCCTCGATGACAAGGCCTCTTGCATTCCGGTTCGGGTTCGCTTTAAGCTCCAGTACCTCCGCTGTCAAAAGAATCATTTCCAGCAGGTTGTCGATACCCTCCTTAGTATGCGCAGAAACCGGACAAAAAATTGTGCTTCCGCCCCAGTCCTCCGGTATCAGCTCATACTCGGACAGTTCCTGCTTTACTTTTTCTATATTTGCGCTCGGTTTGTCAATCTTATTGACTGCAACAATAATCTCTACCCCGGCTGCCTTGGCGTGGTTGATAGCCTCAATGGTCTGGGGCATCACGCCGTCGTCCGCCGCTACGACTAAAATTGCAATATCTGTCGAATTCGCGCCCCGCATACGCATAGCCGTGAAAGCTTCATGTCCCGGTGTATCCAGAAATGTGATATTCTGTCCGTTGATGGACACCACCGAAGCACCGATATGCTGGGTGATTCCTCCCGCCTCCCGGTCGGTGACTCTTGTGGAGCGGATGGCATCCAGAAGGGAGGTCTTGCCGTGATCGACGTGTCCCATGACACAAACCACAGGAGGACGCGGAACCATGTCCTTCTCGTTCTCTTCCTCCTCCTTTAAGAGCTCGGCAATCACATCGACCTTTTCCTCCGGCTCACAAATAAAATTGAACTCCAGGGCAATCTCCTCCGCGGACTCAAAATCCACCTCCTGATTTACCGTCACCATCTGTCCCTTTAAAAACAGCTTCTTCACGATTGCGGAGGGCTGCACCTTCATAGCGTCTGCAAGCTCCCGGATTGTCAGCTTCTCGGGAAGGGTGATGGTCTTGATGGTATTCTCATCTTCCTTCGGCTTCTGGGGCTGCTGTGGCTTCTTTCTGCCTCCGTTCTTCTCCAGATTGACATAATTCTCCTGCCTCTTGCCCAGCTTATCGTGATCCTGCTGGCGCTTATTTCCGGTTTTCCGGTCGTTTCCGCGCTCGCGGCTCTCCTTTCCCCGGATATCCTCAGAGCCGGTCTGGGAATCCTTGCCAAAGCGGTTCATTTCCTTGTCAGAGCGGTTTCTGCCCTGATTCCTCCCCGCATTGCGGTCGTTTCGGTCATTACTGCGGTCGCTTCTGTCGTTCTGTGAACGGTTCCTGTCTCCCTGTGAGCGTCTGTCATTGCCAAAGCGCTGTCTCTCACCGTTTGCCCGCTCACCGCCGTTTCTCTTCTCACCGTTTGCCCGCTCGCCGCCGTTTCTCTTCTCGCCGTTTGCCCGCTCACCGTTTCTCTTCTCGCCTGCCGGTCTCTCGTTTGCCGGACGGCCTGCCGTCATAAATTCGTCCTCGTTGTTCGCCGTGCGCTCACTGATTGGACGCAGGGCGCGCTCACCCACGGGACGCGGACGGATGATGCTGTGCGCCGCCTCCGGGCGGCCGCCCTTACCGTTTCCTCTGTCGCCCCTACGGCCATTTCCCTGCCCCTGCTTACGGGACTGCTTGCTGTACTGGGCGTTAAACACTGCCGTGATGCTGGATTTCTTCTTCGGACGATCCTTGCTGCCGGGCTTTTCCCCTTCCTTTTTGGAAGACAAATCCTTCTGCGAAGCGGATTCTTTTTTCCCGCTGCCCCTTCTCTCCTGCTCGCCCTTTTGCGCGGCATCCTTTTTTGCAGCCTCCTTTGCCCCGGGAGCCTTCTTTGCCTGCTCCCTGGGAGCTGCCTCCTTCTCGCCGCCCTCCTTTTTGGGGTCTGTCTCTTTCTTGGGCTGCTGCTGCGCCTGCCCTGCCGGCTGCTCCTTAGAAGCCTGCTCTTTGCCGGGGGAAGCCTGTTTTGCCCCTTTTCCAAAATGTTCGCGCACCATCTTCTGGGCGGCGTCCTCCACATTGCTGGACGCACTCTTCACTGCGTGCTCTGTGGATTCCAGCAGATCTATGATTTCCTGTGATTTTATTTCTAATTCTTTTGCGAGTTCATGCACTCTCATTTTTGCCATATATATATTACCTCCGTTATTCAGTTTTTAGTAATTTCTTTTCCACTGCCCGTGCCAGATTCTCGTCAGTGACTGCGAGACTTGCCCGGAACTCTTTGCCGATGCATCTGCCAAGATTTGCTTTGTCCCCGTAGCAATACATAGGCACATGGTAAAAATCCGTCATATCCTTAAAATGTTTTTTTGTGTTGTCGGACGCCTCCTCCGAAACAATCACAAGATACGCTCTGCCGGATTTTACTGCTTTCTCCGTGGAAAATTCTCCGCTCACTACGTTTCCGGATTTTGCGGCAATTCCGAGCATGGATAACACTCTGTCACGTTGCAATCTCACTCAACTCCTTTTCCAGCTCTTCGTACACCTCTGCAGGAAGCTCCGCTGCAAGTGAACGCTCCAGCCCTTTTGATTTTTTGGCCAGTCGCAGACATTCCGGGTTAAGGCAGATATACGCTCCCCTGCCGTTCTTTTTGCCGGTAGCATCTAAAAGAATGGCCTCGTCGGTGCGCACCACGCGGATCAGCTCTTTTTTTGCCTTCATCTCCCTGCAGCCCACGCACTGGCGCATCGGAATACGCTTACTCTTCATAGCTCTCCTCTGTCTCTATATCTTCCGGCACATCCACTGCATGATACTCCCCGTCTTCGGCATATTCGCTTTCCGCGCCTTCGGTGTAGCCGTCTTCGGCATATTCGCTCTCCCCGTCTCCGGTGTAGCCGCCTTCCTCATACTCGCCGGAATACTCGCCTTCCTCGTAGCCATCCTCGTAATAGCTATCTTCCTCGTCCTCATACTCATTCTCATAGTCGAGGAAATCTCCGGCCTCTCTCGCCTGCGTCTCACTCTTGATGTCAATTTTAAATCCGGTCAGTCTTGCCGCAAGTCTTGCATTCTGTCCCTCCTTGCCGATGGCAAGTGAAAGCTGATAGTCGGGAACTACTACTTTTGCGGATTTCTCATCCGCATCCGCGATTACAGAGATCACCTTTGCCGGACTCAGGGAATTCTGAATCAAAATTGCGGGGTTCTCATCCCAGATCACAATATCAATCTTCTCTCCTCCCAGCTCGTCTACAATGGCATTGACTCTCGCTCCGTTCATGCCGACGCAGGCTCCCACCGGATCCACATCCGGGTCGTTCGACCACACCGCGATCTTTGTGCGGCTTCCGGCCTCCCTGGAGATTCCCTTGATCTCCACGATGCCCTCCCGCACCTCGGTCACCTCGGACTCAAAGAGGCGCTTCACCAGCTCCGGATGCGTCCTGGACACTAAAATCTTCGGCCCTTTGGAGGTAGCTTTCACCTCTAAAATGTACACCTTGATTCGGTCGGTCGGCTTGAAATGCTCACTTTTAATCTGCTCGCTTTCTGTCAGAAGCGCGTCTGCCTTGCCGAGATTGACGCTGATATTGCGTCCCACATAGCGCTGTACAACGCCGGTCACGACCTCCTTCTCCTTGCTGTTGTACTCATCGTAGATGACCTTGCGCTCCTCCTCGCGGATCTTCTGCAGAATGACATTTTTCGCATTCATGGTGGCGATGCGCCCGAACTCCCTGGACTTCACTTCCACCTGCACAGTGTCTCCCAGCTCATACTTTGTGTCGATCATCTGCGCGTTCGGCAGGGAAATCTGCTCGATCGGATCCTCCACTTCCTCCACCACAATTTTTTCTTGAAAACAATGATATTCGCAGGTGTCGGGATCAATGACAACTTTTACATTGTCCGCCTTGCCAAAATGATTCTTGCAGGCGGTGACAAGAGAATTCTCAATAGCCTCCAGCAGGGTCTCCTTGCTTATATTTTTCTCTTGTTCCAGTATCGTGAGCGCTTCTAATAACTCATTGTTCATTTTTTTCTCCTCCTAAAATTTATTTTGTTATCGTAAGCTTATCTATTTTTAAAAGTGCACTGCCTGCCGGATAAGTGCGATCTCTGACCTTGCGAACTTTCTTTCCCTGCCATCGTCCGCAATGGTCACACTCTCCTTGTCGTAGGCCTTTAAAATGCCGCAAAACTCCTTCGAACCCCCGATGGGCCTGTAAGTTCGAATCTCGACCTCTTTATCCATGTTCCGAAGGTAATCCTTCTCCTTCTTTAACGGACGTCCAAGTCCCGGGGAGCTCACCTCGAACACATAGGAATCCGGTATAAAATCCTCTACATCCAGAATATCGTTCATCTCCCGCGCCACCGCCTCACAGTCGTTCACGGTGATGCCGCCCTCCTTGTCGATGTATGCCCGAAGATAGTAGGTTCCGCCCTCCTTTACATACTCTGCATCCACAAGCTCAAAATCCATGCGGTCTAAAATCGGAGTAATCAGCGCCTCCATCTTTGCTGCATAGCCATTTGACAAAGCTGTCACCTCATTTCTTTCATAAAACGTGAATTGAGAGAGGACACTGTCCTCTCTCAAGCCTGATTTCTATGTTACAGATAGTATAATAACATCTTTTTCCTTTTTTTGCAAGCTTTTCTTTCGACCAAAAATTTGCGACAAAAAATTTTATCCTACTGTAAACTATTCAACTCCTCTTTTGTCATGTAAACTTGTTTATTCTCATCAATTTCATATTTTTGATGATATTTCCAATATGCCTGCAAAACATCGTCTAATTTGTTAAAGCTGAGTTTATCCTTCTGCCTTCTGTATTTTTTCAATTCCTCGTACATCTCAATTTTCAGCGTGTTATCCATTGTATATAACTATCCTTATCAATTACCGTCTCCTGAGGGTTATCACAGTAGATTACCTTATTGCTTCTCATTGCCGCTTTAAATTCTTTACCAGCGAGCGAATCCAACTGTGCAATCTCAACTGTATTAAATTCCGTGTCAATGTCTACTATCAGATAAGGATGGCAGGTAGTGGATATTACTCCTTCATTATTAAAACGGATTCTTAATGAGAGCACTTGTCCTATTTCCAAATCACTCATGCTCCCATCCTCTCTAAAATCTTTATCATATCCGCATACTGCTCGGCGTATTCCTCTTTACGAGCCATTGAATCCATCTTTTGCTTTTCTTTTTGATAATATCTGTATTTATCAATCCATTCTGAATCCTCGTGTGATAATTCAATAAGTTCATCTAAAGTGGCATTATAAAAGGCTTTATAAATGGCATCCAGAAAGGACTTTTCACTTTCCTCCAATACAACTTCCTGCCCCCGTCGATTTAGCAAAACAGAATAGTTTTCCTGAACTTCGGGATTAACAGCCCCATTATCATATGCATAAAACACAGAATCCATCAAAGTTTTTTCGTATTTTGCAATATAGATATTCTGTGCCAGATGCATATATTTGTTTAATCTAGCATTTCCCTCATAAAATTTTCTTCCGTTCTGAGTGCGGAGAGTTTTATTAAAAAGTTCATGGTTTTTATCCAAACTAAGGAAATATAACGCCACATCCATACCGCGAATCATACCATTTCCTCCTTTCATTTTATTGCCACTATTATAGCATAAAGGACTTCCAGTGAATGGAAGTCCTTGCGCAGTTCGTACGGGAATCGAACCCGTGTTTCCGCCGTGAGAGGGCGGCGTCTTAACCCCTTGACCAACGAACCGCTTATTATGTTATCATAAGCAAAACCAGATTGCAAGCATTTTTTACAAATTCAGCCAAGAAAATCCTGCAGATTATTCTGCAGATTGTCCGCAAGAGCCCGCAGATCCGTCGTCAGGCTGGTCATACCCTGAATCTCCTGCATCATCTGCTCTGTCTCGGAAGCCGCGTGGTCAGAGACGGCCACATTGGATTCGGCAGATTCCGCAAGCTCCGAAATAATCCGGGAGACACTGTCCTTCGCCACATTGATGGAGTCCACATTTTTCTGCATTCCCCGCTCTTTGTCGGTGACAAGAAGAATATTCTCGTTTAAGCTGTCAAAAATCTCCCTCGTCTGGGACACCTTTTCCTCCTGATTCCTCAGTGCGCTCTCCACAGATCCCATAGATGCCATATTCTGCTCCGTCTGGCTCACAAGAGACTGGATGCTTAAGTCGATCTGTGCGGCAGAGCTGTTGGACTGCTCCGCAAGTTTTCGAATCTGCTCAGCCACCACGGCAAAGCCCTTGCCCGCTTCTCCAGCCCTTGCCGCTTCTATGCTGGCATTTAGGGCCAGAAGGTTTGTCTCGTCGGAAATATTGGTGATATACTCCGTAACACTCTTGATCTTCTGGACGGAATCATTGGTCTGCTCCGTCTGGGTGCGGATATCCTCCACAAGCAATTGGGCGTCTCTGCTGCTTTCCTCGAGCTGTCCCAAAATCTCACAGCTTTTCCCCGCAAGCTCCGCCATGACAAACGACACATGATTGATATCCCCGATCTGCTGCAGCATCTCGTCAATTGCGCGTTTGGTCTGCCCCATATCGTCCGACGCCAAAATCGTGCCGTCCCTCTGGCTACTCGCGGTCTGGCGAATATCTCCGACACTCCGGTTCATTGCCTGCGCGGAGTTTATCGTATTGTCCGAGGTCTGATTCAAATGCGCGATTGCGCCGCTCAGACGGACTGTCCCGTCTTGAATATCATTCAGGATATGGTGGATTTTCTTTCGAAGCTGCTCGGTACAGGTCACCAGATCCCCGAACTCATCCCGTCTCTGGCGCATCGCTGTCAGGCGCTCGTCCGACAAATCCCCGTTCGCCACCTTAAAGAGCACCCGGCGCACATCGTGAAGCACTCTTGTCATGCCGCCGATATACCAGATTACAAAGGCGCCCACGGCAAGAAGCATCAGCGCACATACCGCAATGCTGATCCATATGTATTTCTGCATAATCCCGTCCATCTCATCCGTGGACACAGATGCCATCATAGCCCCGATGACCCTGCCGTCGCCCGGCTGGGTGATGGGAATTAAATAGGCATGGCACATTTTGTTGTCAATCTCAATATTCCTATACCAGAGCTGGGCTCCCTGCGCCAGCGTATAGGTTTTAATATTATCTCCCGCCTGCATACCGATCCAGCGTCTTCCCCCCTCGTCGGTGATTGAGGTCATAACCGCCGTATCCTGATAAAAAAAGGTAATGTCCACACCGGTCTGCGCCTTTAGCTCCTCCACTGCCCCGGTTTCCGCTGACACGTCAAAATTCATGCCCCTCCATACATGCCCGTCGTCCTTTCTCGCATAGTCCCCATACCCCTGATTATTGTACAAAGTCAGCGCGGCAAAGGCATTGGACTTTAGGCTGTTCTTCGTCTCCCGGTACATACCGTTTTCAAACTGCACGAGTCCGATCACTATTGTCACCACACCGAAAAGCAGCAGGGGGATACAGTAGAGGGCAAGCATCTTCTCTCTAAATTTCATGGTCTTCCCTCCCTACATGACATCTCTTGTGATGACTGTAACGCCTGTGTCCGTCTTTTGGTTTGTGTCCGTGTAGACCCCCTCAAGCGCCTGAACCGCAATCCTTACACCGTCGTACCCCATAGCTTCGGGGTTTTGCTGCATGGTGGCAAAAATCACGCCCTCCGAAACCAGCGAGAGGACTGCATCCGAGGTATCAAAGCCCACCACCAGTACATCGCTTCCCGCCTCCTTTGCCGCCTCTCCGGTCGCCAGGGTCGTCCCTTCGTTTGTCCCAAAAAAGCCCACATACCCGGAGGCTAAGCCGTCCGCCACCGCGCCCTTTACATTTCCTGCATCGTCCTGCATGAACACAGTATCCGCCAGTGTGTAGCCGCTGCCCTCAAAGGCACTGCGAAAGCCCGTCTCTCTCGCCACGCAGGAGGCGGTATCCGCTGTCACACCAAACACGCCAATGGTGCCCTCTGCAATCCCCCTTGCCTGCAGCTCCCCCATCATGGCATTCGCCGCCGTTGCCCCGGCCGCCTCGTTGTCTGTGGCAAGAGCGGTCACACAATCGTAAGAGGCCGCACTATCCACATAGACGATCTTACAGCCCGCCTCCGCAGCCTTCGCGAGGCTCTGGTTCACGCCCTCCGCACTGTTTGCGGCAATCAAAATGGCATCGGCTCCATCGCTCACTGCCTGATCGATGCAGGCACTCTGCAGCGCATCGTCGTGGGAATCCGGTCCAATCCACTTATAGGTGATTCCCCCGATTTCCCCGGCGGCCTTCTGACAGCCGGAGTCAATTGACTGCCAGTAGCTGTCCGTCATATCCATTGTGATTAAATAGACCGTGTACTCCCCGGAGGTATCCATGCTCTCCTCTATGTCCGCCGCACCGGAGTCTGCACGGTCTCCCTCCGATGAGCCTGCACCGTCAGTGACAGCTGCCTCCATAGGCGCATCCGGCATAATAATCTCCGGTGTCGTGCCGCTTCCGCAGCCCGTAAACAGCAGCGCAGCTGTGAGTATGGTACCTAAAATTCTCTTTCGCATAAGCTCTCCCCCTTTTTACATTTTTTATTCGATAAGCTAACTTTACTCTATTTTTACCTAAAAATCAATATATTTTATTTAGTTTTTAATTTTAATTATTTTAAATTACCTAATATAAGTATTTCAGACTGTTTTCCCTTGATTCATAAAATTTCCTGATGCGCCCCCGCGCATATAAAAAGACAGGCCTTGTTTATGGCTGCCCTCACGCAAAAAAAGCAATGAATCTGTAAGCCTGTTTCCTACAAATCCATTGCTTTCCTACAATTACCGTTATTCTGTTACGCCTTTATCCTATCAGCGTCTTTCACAAAATCCCTGCGGCGCGCTAAACCGGGAACGACATCTGCTCATAACGGCTCTGCGACATCTCTAAGATATAGTCCATGCCCGCATTGTCCTTCAATGCGTATGCCTTGTTGTCCCGCACCAGGATTCCGTTCCCGTCGTCCTCCTTCGTGTCCTTCCCAATGTAACAAGCGACCATCTTCTGGTATCTCCTCGCGTACTCCACCGTATGCCACGTCCCGCTGCCCTGCCGGGACTCCACCACGATCACAAGGCCGGAGAACAAAGCCTGCAGCCGGTCCCGCGCCACAAAACTCTCCTTCCTCGGATGGATGCCGGCCGGGTACTCGCTGACAAGGCATCCCCCCTTTTCCAGAAGCTCCTCCGCCAGTTTCCGGTTCGTCTTCGGGTATATCTCGTCCAGGCCGCAGGGCATGACCGCGACCGCCCTGCCGCCGCAGTCCAGCGCCTCCTTCAACGCCACCGCGTCACAGCCGAGCGCGAGGCCGTTCAAGACCGTCTTCCCGCGCCTGCACAATGCCCTTGAAATATTTTTCGTGACCGCCTTCCCCCACTCGGAAATCTCCCTGGAGCCGATGACAGCCACGACATCGTTTTTTAAGAGGGAAATGTCCCCCCGGTAATAAAGGTAATCCGGCGCGCCCTTCACCGCAGCCTGCCCACCGTACAGCTCCCGCGCGTCATACTTTTTGATCGGGTATTTCTCCAAACCCGCCACAGCTATATCCATACCGCCACGCTCCTTGCCGCTTTTTCAATGCCAGATTACGCCCCTACGTTGTCTTCCCGAGCGCGAGCAGGGCAACCCTTTTTGCCCCATGCGCCAGCAGGATGTCCCTGCAGGCGTAAAGCGAATTGCCGGAAGTCGTCACGTCATCCACCACCAGAACCACCTCGTCCGCAACCGGCACGTCGGGGTTCACGGCAATCGAATCCAGATGGATGCTTTTATCCCGGCTCCCGCCGTGCGCCAGCTTTTCAATCTCCTTCGTCCGGACTAGGCATTCCGTCATGTCAATCCGGTCATGCGCGGCCAGCTTCTTTGCCAGAGCCTTCAGCCCGCCGCCCTTGTTTTCCGGGGAATGTGACGGCACGATCGCAACCGCCACGCCGGGGCATATCTCATCATCCAGAAGCGAGTAAAAATAATCTACCGCGCCGCTTTTCCCTTCCTTCAAATCCAGAATCTTCCCGCTGTAAAGGTCATACGGCGCGTCTGCCGTCTCCGGGTCGCTCCTCCACTTCCCGTAAGGCCTGTAATACCCGCATACTATAATCCCGCTCGCTGCGTCAAACTCCCGGTTCACAAATACCATGCCCTGCCCGCTCCTTTCCCATGCCGCGCCCCGCCGCTCCCGGCGCGGGCGCAAACATACATTCCTGCAACTACTATACCATATCCCGCCGGAAACTTCAACCGTCCCGCAGGTGCTACTGAACTCCATCCGCCTCCCCGTGGCTGATGATAATTTTTTGCCCGTTGACAGACACCTTCACCCGGCTGTTATAAATCCCCGCCGCGGCGAGAAGCTCCGGGCGCAGCTGGAGTCTGTGCGCCCGGTCCATGACCACATACTCCTCGTGTCCTCCGTCCGTAAAACCCGCCCTTCCTCTCCTGAGCTGCTCCGTACTCACCTTTCCATCGGCAATCTGCACAATCCTGTCCACCTGCCTTGCCAGCGACATATCGTGGGTTACGATCAATATGGTAAGACCAAGCGTTTGGTTCAGCCCGCGAAACAGCTCCATAATCGTCTCCGCGGTTCTTGTATCCACTGCCCCGGTCGGTTCGTCGGCAAGGAGCAGCTTCGGCTCGTTCGCAAGAGACACCGCGATTGCCACCCGTTGCTGTTCTCCCCCGGACAGCTCCCGGGGATAGCGGTTTGCATAGCGTTCCATGCCTACCAGCGCAAGAAGCTCCTTCGCCCGCTTTCGTCTCTTCGCTTTCGGGCATCGCCCAAAGCACATGGGAGCCTCCACGTTTTCCAGTGCCGTCATATAGTAGAAAAGATTCCGTACACTCTTCTGCCACACAAAGCCCACGGTATGTCTCCGGTACTCTTCCAGCTCCTCCTGCTTTAAGGAGGAAAGCTCTCTGCCCAGAAAGCAAAAGCGCCCGGCTGTCGGACTCTCCAGCCCTCCAATAATATTTAAGAGGGTGCTTTTGCCGCTGCCGGATTTCCCAATCACCGCCATCATCTCACCCTCTTCCACTTTTAAATCCAGTCCTTCTAATGCCATGACCCTGCGATCTCCCGCAGAATAGATTTTTACCAGACCCTCACACTCAATCATACAATCTCCCTCCATCTGCCATTTCATACGTCACATCGGCAAGCTCCATGAGATTACTGTCATGGGTAGTCATTACAATTGTCGCGCCCTCCTTTTCTACCAGCTCCCGAAACAGCTCCATGACCGCAAGCCCCGAGGCAGTATCCAGCGCCCCGGTCGGCTCGTCCGCAAACAATACCGCAGGGTGGTGGGCAATTGCCCTCGCGATTGCCACCCGCTGCTGCTCCCCGCCGGAGAGCTCCAATGCCATATGGTTCAGGCGTCCGGCGAGTCCTACCCGCTCCATGAGCTCAAAAATCCGCGCCCTCCTGTTCCCCGTATATCCGGCAAGCCGCAGGGCAAACTCCACATTCTCGTATGCACTCATAACCGGAACTAAAGCCACTGACTGGAACACAAAGCCCATCCTTTTCTTCCGCAGCGCATCCCGTTTTGTATCGCTCATTTTTCCAAGCTCCTCCCCCAGAAACGTGACGCTTCCGCCAGAGGGCATATCAAGCCCTCCCAAAATATTCAAAAGCGTGGTTTTGCCGGAGCCGCTGCGTCCCTTTAAAATCACAAGCGACTGCTCCATGATTGTAAGGGACACGCCCTTAAGCACGGTCTGCTTTCCAAAGGAACGGCATATATTTTCCGCACATAAAACTGTTTTCATTATCCGTCCTCCCCCAGGCGCAGAGCCTGCGCAATTTTCAGCCTTGAGACCATGTACATGAGCATTCCGGCAACCGCAAGCATCAGCGCGGCCAAAAGCACCGCAAGATAGAAGAAATCAGAAACATCTGTCTGCCAGCGGATGGGCAGATTGTGTCTGCCGGGCAGATACACCAGCGAAACGACCGGCACGAACAGCCGGGAGGCCAGCACGCCGACAGCAATCCCCGAGAGCATCGCAAGAAATGAGCTAAAAAACTGCTCGATAAAGAGCATCCGCCAGATTTCCCCCCGCCTCACTCCCATTGCCCGATAGATGCCAAAAAGCATCTCCCTCTGCCGCATGGACATGCTCCAGTAGATAAAAAATCCCAGCGCGCATATCACGATGGAAATAAAAAGGCTGAAAACCAGCAGGGTATTTGTAATCTGCACCAGCGCCTGATTTTCACTCTCCTGCTGCGCCTCCTCCAGCGAGGTAAACTTTGCATCCTGCCCGTTTTCCCTAAGAAACGCAGACACCACATCCTGCCCGCCGTCAGAGATGCGCATCCACACCTCGTAGGGAGTCAGACCGAACACGTTCACCACCGTTGCATAGTTCATCACAACCAGATAATGCTCCTGCTCCACAAGCTCTCCCTCGGCGTTCTCTATATAGGTATAGCGCCTATAACCCGGAAAATTGTCTACGATCCCACATACTTCCCCCGTGGTCTGTCCCAGAGGCACATCCTCCATGCCCTCCACCGGCGTCATGCGCAGACAGCTGATGCTATCCCCGGTCTTTACCCCAAGCGCCTCGGCGGCGTTGGAGGATAAAAGTATGCCATAGCGGTTCTGTGCCAGCGCGTTTAGCGCATGGTACCAGTGTTCTTCCCCGGGAAGCTGGACAAGCCTTGCCGTCTCCCCGAATTCCTTCGTGTGAATCCCATAAAAGCTCACGGCGTCTAAGCTTTTGCCCCCGGCAGAGATTTTTGCCGACTCATCCAAAATCACCCGGGTGATGCAGGCGCTCCCGCTCTCCACCAGCTCCTGATAGCGGCCGTAGTCCGGTTCCTCGTACCTCCAGTGAAGCACTCCCTCCGTGCCGGAATAGGATTTTCGCAATGGAAAGCTCTCTGCACAGCGCAGGTCGCACCCCGTCTCGTAGCTGATGCGGCTCCTTCGGTTCTGGTTGACAGTTCGCGCCAGACTTGCATCGTAAATGGCCGCAGAAATCGTGATAATCAGAAAAATTCCAACGGCTGCCTGCTTATACCATGTGCGCCGCACCTGCAAAAAAGCGGCATATGCCACCGCAGACCACCGTTTTTTTCCGAGAAAATCTACAAAGCGCACCAGAAGACCGCACAGACGAACTGCCAAAAGCCCGAGTCCGAAAATAAAGAGCGAACTGCCCAGCAAAAGCATCGGATCCACCGGCTCCTTCCTAGCAAGCTGCAGCGCCAGTGCCTCCTGCTGTCTTCGGAAATTATACAAAAGATAGACCGACAGCAGCACAAGAATTCCGTCCAGACAGCCCTTGAGCCACAGAGGCTTTTTGGCAATGCCTGCCGCCGCCCTTTGCTTCACCACGGTGGTCTTTGCCAGACGCCATACAGACGCCGTCACGAACAGCACCGCAATCAGGCAGGCGGCCAGTCCCATTGCCGCCATATCCATGGAAAAGGATGGATTTCCCATGGCAGCGGACAGCAGGCAGGACAGCCCGGTTCCCAAAAGCTCCGCAGGTACTGCGAGTGCCAGCGCCCGCATGAAATACAGACGCATAACCTGCCATGCCCCGGCTCCCCGGCTCCTAAGCACCGCAATTTCCCCCTCCTCGGAACGGATAATCTGTGATGACACCATGGACAAAAATAAAAGCAGCAGCACAAAAGCCGGTATTGTCAGCGCCGCAAGAATGCGCCGCACGGTCGCCATATCCTTCTCATAAGCCTGCAGCAGCCTGATCAGGTTTGTGGAAAATCCTGCATCCGCATTTGCAAACTGCTGAAGATAAGAGAGATAAACAGCTGCCTTGCCGCTTGTTATCTGCCGGTAGTCCAGCATCTCAAAAAACTCATAGGAAACACCGGATATCCCCCAGTCGCGCAGCAGAATATCCGCCGTATCCACAGATATGACCAGCTGCTTTTTTAGCTCTTCTAAGGTCAGGTTCCAGTATGGTTCTGTGATATCCGCCTCCCTGCAGATTCCAGTGACCGTAAAGGTAAGCGTTTCTCCCCCGTCATTGACAATGTCAGGAAAACGGATAAGCTCCCCCACGGTAAGGCCGTAAGCATCCATCAGGGCTTCGCTGGCCATGCAGGGCAAATACTCCCATTCGTCCTCCTCCTCCAGTGTCAAAAGTCTGTCCTTTGCATCTGCCAGCACCGCAAAATTCAGGTAATAATTTCTCCCGCCAAGGCTGGTCTCTGTCCTCCCGCCGTCCAGCGTAAGCACTGTCTGTACTGCCGCCGCATCTGCGTCCACATATTCCCCCCATTTTTCCCCATAGGCATAGAGACGCTCCAATACCTCCCCGGCAGAGTCCGCCTCCCATTTACCGCTCTTATGAAGCACCGCCGGAAAGCTGACGGAATCCTCCTTTGCATCCGCGAACGCCTTTTGAAGCAGCCGGTCTCCCGCAATGCGGATCAGCATGGGATAGCTGCCCCAAAGCGCTGCAAACAGCGTCATACCGATGAGAAGGCACAGATGCAACCCCTTCTGCCCCCTGATTTTCTGCCATACAATTGCAAACATTACGAACTCTCCTATTCCACTGCCAGCACATCCGATTCTGAAAGTCCCGAAAGAATCACTGTCCTCGTCCCCGAAAGCTCCTCATCCGCCTGCACATACTGCTTGACCGGCACACTGTCCACCAGCCGCCACACATATGTCTGCTTCTCCCCGCTGAGAGAGTCTGTCTGTGTTTTCACCAGCCGGGAAGGAACTGTTACTACATGCATCGCAAGATACGGATATGTAAAACTGCTGCCTGACGGAAGCCCGTTGTAATCCGCGGCATCGTCCAGCTGCACATAAAATCCATTGTAAACCTGCTTCGACGCTGCGTTGTAGGTCAGATGGGCTCCCGATTTATCTGTAAAGGCGTAGACCCTTTGTCCTGCGGCACTGCCTGCCAGCTGCCCCACACAGACGCCGGTGATATCTTCCCCGGACTTTGCGAGCGTCACTGTCTGGCCTACACCTGCCATGGACTTCTCCACCGGAACAGACGTATCCCCTGTCGGGATGAGCGTCAGGCGCACAAGCCTGCCCTCTCCTATGGCAAGCTCCATGACCAGCTCTCCCTCCATAAGGGCATCCCCCTCCTTCTTTCTAAGAGCCGTCACCGTTCCGTCCACCCCGGCGTACACCGTACATTTTCCGCTGCTTCCCCCCTCGGCCTGCAGCTGATCGTAAGTCTCCGCAAGCCTCCTTAAACTTTCCTCATGCATAAGCTTCGCAAGTCTCCGGTCTAAGGCAAGCATCTCCTCTTCAAAAGCGTTATCCTCCGACAGTTCGGCCTCCTGCCGGTCATACTCCTTCACCTGCTTTTTGTAAGCGCGGTTTTCCCTCTCAATGGCCGCCTGCGCCTCCGCAACGGCGGCACGTCCCACGCCGGCGTCCAGCACATACAGCGGATCATTTTGCTCCACGCTCTGCCCCTCCTCTACACAAAGCTCTGCGATTGTTCCCCCTCCCCTGCTGGTCACCGGAAACGCCATAGTGCTCACCGTCTCATAGCTTAGCGCGTGGTTTGTCAGCTCAAAATCCTTCCTCTCTACCCTGTATTCACTGTAATTTTCCGGTATCGCCTCCCCGGACTCATAGAATACCCACTCTCCTTCCATAAGCCCGGAAACCACCTCTGTATAAGAGCTGTCCGATGCCCCGGTTGTGATATTCCTCCTCTCACGCTCTCCGGCTTCATTTTTCACATACACATAGGCTCCGTCCGCATCCGAATAGAGCGAGTCCTTTGCGACCACGGAGACATTCTGCACATCCTCCCTCACAAAATAAAGGGGATAGCTCACACCGGGCGTTAGGGTCTGCCCCTCGGGGCAGGAAAAGGCAAGCCTCGGATACTTCCCGAAGATTTCTGCCAGCACCAGCTCACCGGAGGAGTAATCCATCTCCTCAACGCTCACCTGCTGCCCGTCAAACAGCATGTATTTTCGGGCGTAATCCCTGTATTTGTACTCGTCCACAGCCATGTCACACTCCAGATGAAGCTTTTTCATATCCGACACCACCACAATATTCTCATTGCCTGCCGCCGTAAGTCCGTCTCCAGGGCTTTTCACATAAGTGACCAGCCCGCCGTGCTCTGCCTTAAGAACAGAATCCGCAATCAGCTGCTTTTGCGCCTCCATTCCCGCCTTTATTTTTTCGACGCGGTAGCTATGCAGGCTCCTGTCGTAGCGCAGATTTTCCTCCTCCTGCCGGGACAGCATTTGACCCTCGTCCCCACCGTCTGCTGTCTTTATCTGTCTGATCCGGAGCTTTGCCTGCGCCTCCCGGATGCGAAAGCCCTCGTTCTCGTAAGCAAGCTGCTCCCCCAGCAGGGACAGCTCCTCCTTTGCCGCCTCCGCATTCCCGTAAGCCAGCACATCTCCCTTTTCTACCATATCCCCCACGCCGACGCAGATTTCCTGCAGGGTCGCCGGAGCCTCAAAATAGTGACAGTAATCCTTCGGAACCGCCGCAGCAAAAAGTACCTCGACGTCCCCTATATCCTTTCTCTCCACCGGACGGTACGCGCTGCCCGTCACCGGCGCAAGGAGCTGGGGAGGCTGCTCCTCCTGTACGGCTCCGCAGCCATTCAAAAGAAGAATCAACACAAGACACACGCTTTTTATTTTTCCATTCATTGACTGCCCACCTCTACAGAATCAGGTTCTCCCATGGAATGATGCTCCCGTCGATGGCATTTACATACACATAGGATGCCGGATTCTGGCTGTTCTGCTTTAAGCTCCAGACGGGAAGAAGGCTGCCCTTATGCTCCTCATTCCCCGGCTCCTTCAGCCAGAGATAGCCAAGCTCCAGCGTGCCATAATACCAGTTCACCTCACCGCCCTCCGCATAAGCATCCATATTCTCTGCCAGCTCCGTGCGGACAGCCTCTTTTATATTTTCAAGGGAAAGCAGCTTTACCTTGTCTGTCAGCTTGGTAAAAATCACCGGATTATCAATTTCCATACTTAAAATGCCCTCGTCCGCAATCTCCATCTCTCCCTCTGCCAGATACTGGAACATGTAGGAATTACTGCTGTCATACAGTCTTGCCCCGTCCGGCCCGGCTACCGCAATCTGCATCGAGTAGCCATACACCTGGCTGTCCAGTTTCGTTCCCGTCTCGTCACAGCCATACCATACCAGCGGCGCCACACCCGTCACCTTTAGCTCCGCAAGCCCCATCTCCGTGAGTATGCGCTCCGCCTGGCTGACGGCTTCCTCCCTTGTCAGCCTGCAGGTATTGTCCTCCTCCCCATTTCCTGCATCCCGCACTAAAAACGCATAATCTTTCAGTTTCTCCGGCCCAACGCTTCTGTCATCACCCATACTCAGACTAAATCTGTTCGCCCTGTAAAAATAACTCTCCACCGGATCCGAGTCCTCCACTGTAATGAACGACATATCATAGCTGATCCCATGACTGGCGGCGGTGTAATTGTCCGCGCTAAAATCCTCGACCGGCACGGGGTTTTCGGGAGCGGTCTTCATAAGCCTTTTGCATTCTTCTATCTCCTCCTCATAGCTGTCGATGCTCTCCTGAATCAGCTGATACTCCCAGCTTCCCTCCTCATGTTCCCCCTGCTCCCCGTATAGCTCCCTGACAACAGCAAGATAATGCTCTTCCATGTTCTGCAGGGTTTTTTTCGACAGCTTTTCCAGATCATTATAATAAATCTCTGCATCTGTCAGAACTGCATTTGCCATCCTCTCCTTTGTCTCTGGCGAAAACTCCAAAAGCTGTCCCTCCATCACCACCGCATACTTTGTTTCCGGGGCTTTGACCGCCACATGCAGTTTTTCCTCTGCCCGTTCCCCGGCAATCGTCCCGGTAACCACTTCCTCCCATGCCTCTGCATCCCGCAGCTGTGCGAAGTCATCCGCAGCCTCCTCATACGCCCCATCCTTTTGCGTCCCCTGCACAGGCTCCGCCTCACTGTCGATTCCGGTATAATCCACAACCTTCTCCCTGCCGCAGCCCGTGATGCCCACCGCAAGCGCCGCCACAAGATACAGTACAGATATTTGTTTTCTTTTCATGGTAAATCCCTCCCTGTCGTTTTTTTCACTTTACCACGGGCATGTAAACAAAATGTATCCGCCTATTTTTCAAATATATTTCCGTTCTCCAGAATACAGATTTCTCTGGCGTCCGTGCCGTCATACTTCTCAAAAGTAATCACCCAGTAGTAGGCGCTGTAGGTGCCAAAGGTGGTATCCACCGCCTTGTAGGGAACCGCCGTCCATGTATACCAGTTCCCATAGCCTGACAGATCGACGGGATACTCCCCTTTGTCGTACAGCCTCTTTAGCTCCTGCCTTGCCGCCGTCACAGCCTCGCTGGCGCTCCAGAGCATCTCAAAGTCCTCCGCCCTTGTGGTCACACTGTCCCACTCCCCCCGGATCAGGCGCAGCCTCTCCTCCTTCGTCAGATTCTCCGATGCGCTCCTTGCCATGACAGAGCCCGATGGCAGATACTGCTCCGGCACACGCAGAACCTGATTTGTATCCGCATACATGCGGGCGGTGTTCATCTTCCCTGGCAGAAATATGCCCGCAAGAAGTGTAAGCGCCAGCAGAATATAGAAAAACAGCATTCTTCCCTGCTTCACAGACATACCTCCTCGCCGCCCTGCAGCCCATCCTCAATGACTACAAAATTATCTACCCTCGTCCCCGGCGTGACATACACTGCCCTCCGGTATCCCGGCTCACTCAGCACATAGACAAAATGGCGGCCGGACTCCGCCTCATGCAGACAGCCTGCGTCTACATACACAACATTTTTGAGCGGTGGAAGCGCAATCTCAAGCGTCAGGGCGGGCAGGGACAGCTTTTTTTCTCCCACGGGAACGAACAGCACCTGCTTTTTTGTCACCTTCTTTACCTTAAGCTCATAGATGAGAGCGCCCTCTTTCGCCTGATATACCTCCCCCCGGGTAAATGTATAGTCCCCGGGGGTCTCTGTCCGGAAAGTTCCCGAGCCGCTGGTCTCCTCAATCCACGCGCTCCCCGCTACATACACGCCGTTTTGCAGGCTGTCGCTCATGTCCGTGATTGTTCCGTCTGCGCCTGCGACAAGCTGCAGGCTCTCAAGCTGTCCGGAAAGCTCCTCCACATAAAGCTGTGCCACCCGCACATCCTCCTGCAGATTTGCGATATCCTCCCTGTAATCATTCCCGGAATCAATGTTCATAAGGCGGCTGTAATGGTCGATAAGAAGCTGATTCTCCTCGATACTCTCCTGATACTCCTGCATACGCCCGGAAATTCCCTCCGAGTCAAAGGTGACCAGCTTATCCCCCTTTTTGACGCTATCCCCCACCGCCACATGTACCTTCTTTAAGATCAGATCCGGGGTTTTGGAATCGTAGCGGATAATGTCGTAGGCGTCCCCCCGAAGCGTCAGTGAAAGCGTGGGATTTAAATCCCCGGTCTGCACCACGGCTGTGTCGTATGCCATACGCTCATAGGCCTTCTTCTCCACATGTAAACTGACCGCCTCCTGCCGTCCGCAGCCGCTTATTGCAATCGCCAGAATGCCTGTAAGCACAGTTAATTTATATGTCCGCACTGTCTTCTCCTCCCTCCTCTTTCACTTCCTTCTCCGGGAAAAAGATCCGCATACGCGTCCCCTGTCCCAGCCTGCTCTCAATGTCCAGCTTTGCGCCGTGGTGCTCCAGAATCCGGGCGACCAGAGACATTCCAAGTCCCGCTCCTCCCTCGCTTCGCGCTCTGGACTTATCCACCATATAGAATTCATCACAGATTTTCCCACAGTCCTCTTCACTCATGCCGATTCCATGATCCTCCACCACCAGCTCGTAGCCCTGCTCCTTCGCCTGCCCCAGAATCCGGATGCTCTCCCCCTCCCCGGATGCCTTCCCTGCATTGTCAATTAGATTGCAGACTGCGCTGACCAACAGCTCCTTTTCCCCATACAGACGGCCGGAATCCGCCAGAATCCGCAGGCTCTGTCCTTTTTTTCCCAATGCCGGATTCATAATATCTGCCGCCTCCTGCAGCAGCTCCTGCACCGAAACAAAAGAAAACTCCATCTCACTCTGCCGCAGGTACAAAAGATCAAAGAGCTTTTGCGACAGAGCCTCCAGCCTGCGCCCCTCGGAAAAAATGTAATTTAACGCCAGAAGCTGCTCCTTCCTCGGCAGCTCCATCGAGCGCATCGTATCGGCATAACCGATGATTGCAGTCATGGGCGTCTTGAGCTCATGGGTAAAATCCGCCACGAACTGGTCTCTCTGCTTAAGCATCTCCTGCAGCCTCTGCACATGCTCACCCACAGCGCATGACATGCGGTTGAATTTTTCAGCAAGCTGTCCCACCTCATCCTGCGAACAAACCTCCACCCTTGTGGTATAATCCTTCCTCATCACAGCTTCTGTTCCCTTATCCAGCTTCTCCAGCGGACCTGTCAGATAGCGGCACAAAAAATAGAGGACAAAGGCGGCTGTCAGAAGTATCCCCATCAGCAGAAAACGAAAATACAAAATCTCCTCCCGCAGCATCGCGTAGATTTCGGTGGCATCGCAGCCCGTGATCATGCACAAAAATTCTCCATCCACCATGCTGTAGGCGGCCACATAGATGCGAAGGCTCTCCCCTTCCCTTGAAATAATATACCTTTTCTGCTCTCCGTTTGGATTCTCGTAGAGCGCCGCCGGAGCTTCTTCCTGCGCCTCTTTGCTCTGATAAATATCGCTGTCCCCGTAGCGGATAAAAAGGGAAATCTGAAAGCTTCGCATACCGGCAGCCACCTGCGCGCCGATCCTTGGAAGGCTCTGCGCAAAATCTGTTTTCCCGCTGTTGATTTCCTGCAAAAGCTCATACTCCACCATCGACTGTACCAGATTATTCTGCAATACAGCGTTCTGCAGCTTTTCCCTTTGCGCCAGCTCATAATTTTTGCGGATCATCAGATATCCCGCAAGCCCAAGGCAGGCCGACAGCAGCAGCATATTTACCAGCATTACCTTATAACGAAATTTCATTTCTATTTGTCCTCTAGTCGATATCCCATTTTAAAAACTGTTTTCAGTGTGTCCGTAAGTCCCAGCTTTTTTCTGAGCCTTTGAATGTGCAGATCGAGCGTCCGGGACTCCAGAGGATACTCGCTCCCCCAGATCTCCTCATAGATTCTCTCACGAAAAAGCGTGATATTGCGGTTCCTTAACAAAAGCAAAAACAGTGCAAACTCCTTCGGCGTCAGCTCCACGGCCTCTTCGCCCTTCGTGACCGTCTGCCCCACCGTGTCCACCTGAATATCCTGAAACTCCAGGATCTGTTCAAGCTTGTGGTAACGCCGCAGCACGATGCGCACCCTCGCCAAAAGCTCTACAAGCTCGAAGGGCTTGACAATATAATCCTCCGCCCCGGAGGTAAGTCCCCGCATCTTGTCCTCCATGCCCGCCCGCGCGGTCAGAAAAATCACGGGAATTCCAAGTTCCCTGACATACTCCATCAGAGAAAAGCCGTCCAGCTTCGGCAGCATAACGTCAAGGAGAATCAAATCAAAGTTCTCCTCCTCCAGAATGTCCGCCGCCGCCATCCCATCGTACACGCAGGTGCAGGCGTAGCCTGCCTTCACCATATTGAGCCGGATCAAATCCGAAATCGGACGTTCATCCTCCACAACCAGTATGTGAATCATGCGAATCCCTCCTATTTTATTTATATTACCACACAAATGTATCCAAAATGTAAATAACGGAAATCCATGTTGCAGGGGGCGGACGGCAGGGCGTGTCAGTCGCCACGCTATCTTTGTGGCGGAAAATTGGATTTTCTTATGTTCTATACAGTAACCAGCGATTGCGGGACACGGATGTCCCGTAAAGCCCGCACTGAGCCACGATGGCGAATTGCGGGTGGTCGCGTCAAACAATATAGCATTCCCAGAACATGTAGAAAATCCATTTGACAGAACCGATAGCGTGGCGACTGACACGCCCTGCCGTCCGCCCCCTGCAACATGGATTTCTGTATAAAACTGCTGAATTTTATATAAAATTAAAAAATTATAAAAAGCACTTGCAATTTATCCCCTTTTATGCTAATATAACAAACGGTTCGTTGGTCAAGGGGTTAAGACGCCGCCCTCTCACGGCGGAAACACGGGTTCGATTCCCGTACGAACTGCTGACTGTTTTATAACAGCCCAACCCACAGAAAAGCTGTCATGCATTTGCAGGACAGCTTTTCTGCTAAAAGGAGGAATCCATGAAATCAGACAGCCGTGACCTGCTTCTTGTCATCGACATGCAGAATATATATACCAGTGGACAGCACTGGGCCTGCCTCGACACCGGGGGCGTGGCGGAGCGCATAAACCGGATTATTGCATCCGGCAAATGCGCGGAAGTAATCTTCACCCGCTTCCTTGCCACAGAGCAGCCCACCGGGGTGTGGGCGGACTACAACCAAAAATACGAACAGATCAACCATGACCGCTGGGCCAACGAGATGGTGCCGCAGCTTGCGGCTCCCTTACAGAAATATCCCCTCTATACCAAGAGCGTATACTCCTCGCTGGCGATCCCTGAGGTTGCCGCCGCCGCCCAAAAAGCCTCCCGCGTGATCGTCACCGGCGTGGTGGCGGAGTGCTGTGTACTCTCCACGGTTTTTGCCCTGATGGACGCAGGCAGCTATGTGGTCTACCTGACCGACGGCGTTTCCGGCCTCGACCGCGAAAAAGAGGCGGCAGCCGAACTCACACTGTCCGGTCTGTCGCCCCTTCAGGTCTCCCTTATGACAACGGCGGAATACCTGGCCGAATAGGCCTATTCCCCGTATCCGTTGGGATTATTCTTCTGCCATCTCCATGAATCCGCGCACATCTCGCGAATCCCGTACTGCGCCTTCCAGCCCAGCTCACGCTCCGCCTTCGAGGGATCGCAATAGCAGGTTGCGATATCGCCGGGTCTGCGCGCCTTGATTGTATAAGGAATCCTGATATCGTTGGCCTCCTCAAAATTCTTCACGATATCCAGCACACTGTAGCCATGCCCAGTACCCAGATTGTAGATGCACAGCCCAGCCTTCTCCTCAATCTTCTTTAAAGCTTTCACATGCCCCACCGCAAGGTCTACCACATGGATATAATCCCGCACACCTGTTCCATCGGGCGTATCGTAATCGTCGCCGAACACGCCGAGCTCCGCGAGCTTCCCTACAGCCACCTGCGTGATGTAGGGCATGAGATTGTTCGGGATGCCGTTGGGATTCTCTCCCATTGTGCCGCTCTTGTGGGCGCCGATGGGGTTAAAGTAGCGCAGCAGAATCACATTCCACTCGTTGTCCGCTTTCTGGATATCCATCAGAATCTGCTCCAGCATGGACTTTGTCCAGCCATAGGGATTCGTGCACTGTCCCTTCGGGCACTCCTCTGTAATCGGAATCTGCGCCGGATCGCCGTACACCGTCGCGGAGGAAGAAAAAATGATGTTCTTACAGCCGTTCTGCCGCATAACGTCCACCAGCGTCAGCGTCCCCGCGATATTGTTATTGTAATACTCCCATGGCTTCGCCACGGACTCGCCCACAGCCTTTAAGCCTGCAAAGTGAATACAGCTCTCAATGCTCTGCTCTGCAAAAATCTTATTCAGGATATCTCTATCCAGAATATCCCCCTTGTAAAAGACCGTCTTTTTTCCGGTCAACGCCTCTACACGCTCTAAGGACTTCTCGGATGCGTTGGACAGATTGTCGAGCACCACGACCTCATAACCTGCTTCCAAAAGCTCCACACATGTGTGGCTTCCGATGTATCCCGCGCCGCCAGTAACTAAAATTGCCATAGTCTCTTCTCCTTTTCTTTACTGCCTGTCGACTGTTTCTAAATCCTATTCTAGTCTATTTTCCCCCATTTGTATAGAATAAAATGTGTTAAAAATATGTAATTATGTTGCACCTGCTTTCCATGCAACATAAATGCTGTAGAAAAGCAGGGGGAGTTGTGCTATACTATCATGCGGAACATTTATCGTCGGCATCATGCGGGAATTGCGGAAGGACAACTATGAACGATAAATATAAGAACTCATACAAGGCAAAGGAAAAAGAGCTTGTCTCTCTCTCTGTTTACAATGTGGGCTGTGAGCGCTGCGATGCAGACCACCAGTGGGGGCCGGGCGTCCGGGATCACTATCTGATCCACTACATTATCTCTGGAAAGGGAACCTATCAGGTTGGGGAGACGGCCTATAAGCTGCGCGCCGGAGATGCCTTTCTTGTATATCCCAACACTGAGGTCATCTACAGTGCTGACGAGGAGGAGCCCTGGGAGTATGCCTGGGTGGGCTTCACGGGCAGCGACGCTGCGATGATTCTGCGGGCTACGGACTTTACCCACAAGAATCCCTGCATCCTCGGCGTTGAAAACGGCGAGGAGATTAAGCGGCAGCTCTTACATATCTATGACGCCAGAGGCAATGAATTCCGGCACGCAGTGGAAATGACGGGACGGCTCTACACGACGCTTGCCCTTTTCATACAGAGCTCCCACAAAAAGGAGTCCGACAATACTGCCAGCAGCTATGTGTTAAAGGGCATCGAGTACATCAGCGCCAACTACTCTTACCCCATCACCGTGGAGGATATCGCATCCTATGTGGGGCTTAGCAGAAGCCACCTCTTCCGCTCCTTTCAGGCGGTGATGCAACAGTCCCCGAAGGAGTACCTGACAGATTTTCGCATGAAGCAGGCCTGCGATCTCTTAGACCGCTCCGATCTGTCCATTACTGCCATCGCGAACTCTGTCGGCTTTGATAATGGTCTTTACTTCTCCAAGACCTTCCACAAAAAGAAGGGCGTCTCTCCAAAGGAGTACCGCGCCGCGCACAAGAAGCGCTAGTCTTTCGCTTTCCATCTGTTTTTGCATACATAAAAACCGCCCTCCCGAATCAAAGCTCCGGGACGACGGTTCTTTTATTGAAAGCCTGTACTACGCAACCTTGCTCTTTGCAAGCTCCACGAGCTTTGCAAAGCCCTCGGCATCCGTAACGGCCATATCTGCAAGCACCTTGCGGTTTAAATCTGCGCCTGCCAGCTTGAGTCCATACATGAACTGGCTGTAGGAAAGACCGTTCATGCGCGCTGCCGCATTGATTCTTGCAATCCAGAGCTGACGGAACTGTCTCTTTCTCTGCTTGCGGCCCGCATAGGAGCTCGCCAGCGCTCTCATCACCGACTGCTTTGCTACACGATACTGCTTGGAACGGGCTCCTCTGTAGCCCTTTGCCAGCTTTAAGACTCTGTTATGTTTTTTTCTGGCGTTCATGCCGCCCTTTACTCTTGCCATTCTTCTATTCCTCCTTCAACATATTCATGTAATCCTTTTGACGAATATTACATATAAGGTAAAATCTTCTTCATGTTCTTAACATTCGTCGCATCAACGATTGCAGGCTTGCGCAGGTTTCTCTTGGTCTTTCTCGTCTTTTTGGTCAGAATATGTCTTTTGTAGGCCTTATTCCTCTTGAGCTTTCCGGTTCCTGTAACCTTAAAACGTTTTTCGGCAGACCTCTTTGTCTTCATTTTTGGCATTGTGTATTCCTCCTTAATATAGTTATTTTTTCTCTGCCAGCACCATGCCGATGCTTCTTCCCTCGACCTTCGGTGCCTTCTCCACTACTGCAACATCGGAGAGACTTAAAGCGATATCGTCCAAAATGTGCCTGCTCTGGTTCATGTGCGCCATCTCACGCCCGCGGAAGCGAAGTGTGATCTTGACCTTGTTTCCCTTAGAGAGAAACTTCTTTGCAGCGTTCATCTTGGTGTTCAAATCATTCGTGTCAATATTCGGCGATAAACGAATCTCCTTCAGTTCAACAATTTTTTGCTTTTTCTTTGCATCCTTCTCCTTGCGCGCCTGCTCGTAACGGAACTTGCCATAATCAATCACCTTACACACCGGCGGCTTGGCATTCGGAGCAATCTTCACCAGATCCAGGCCAGCCTCATCTGCAATCTTCTGCGCCTCACGCGCGGAGACGATACCCAGCTGCTCGCCGTCAGATCCGATCAATCGAACTTCCTTGTCTCTGATTTGTTCATTAATCATTAATTCGCTAATGGTCTTATACCTCCAAAAAAATAGTGGATAGGCAGACTATCCACTACAAATCTTCAACACAAAAAGCATGTTAAAAATATGAACGCTAAGTCGCCCGATTGCGCTTAGGTGAGAGTGGATACTCTACTTGTTTCTAACAACTCTGTTACTTTAACACACTTTTTGCGCCGTGTCAACAAAAATATATCACGGAAATCAATTTTATTTCTACTCCGCGGGCTCTGCAGGAATAAAAATCCGTTCTCCGGAAACAGGACCGTCCACCACCGCAGCCTCTGCCTCCCTGCAGAACTGCTCCTGCGAATGAACCGCGGCTTTTCCCCTGCGGTCAGGCTTGGCGTATGTACCATCCGCACCCAAAAGGCGCGCCTTTACATTGTCGTTAAGCTCCACCTCTAAGATGTGCAGCGCCTTTTGCTTTAGCTCCTCCTCCAGCACCGGGAAGATAATCTCCACCCGCCGGTCAAGATTCCTCTGCATCCAGTCCGCACTACCCATATACAACTCCGTATCCCCGTCATTCCAGAAGTAGAAAATGCGGCTGTGCTCCAAAAAATTGCCGACAATCGAGCGTACCGTGATATTCTCGCTGATCCCCGGAATCCCCACCTTGAGACAGCAGATGCCCCGGACAATCAGATCAATCTTAACCCCTGCCGCGGAGGCCTCGTAGAGAGCCGCGATGATACCCGGATCGCAGAGGGAGTTCATCTTCGCCGTGATTTTCCCCTCTCTTCCGGCCTTTGCGTGCTTCTTCTCCCTCTCAATCAGGCGGAGGAATTTGTCCCTGAGCCAGTAGGGGGCAAGAATCAGCTCATTCCATGATAAGGGCTCCGAATAGCCGGAGAGCATATTGAACACTGCCGTCGCATCCTCGCCGATGGACTCCTTGCAGGTAAAAATTCCACAGTCTGTATAGAGCTTTGCCGTAGAATCATTGTAATTGCCGGTACCCAGATGGACGTAGCGGCGGATGCCATCCTCCTCCCTGCGCACCACCAGCGCAATCTTACTGTGGGTTTTTAAGCCCACCAGACCGTATATCACATGGCAGCCCGCCTGTTCCAGCTTTTTCGCCCAGACGATATTGTGCTCCTCGTCAAACCGCGCCTTTAATTCCACCAGCACCGTCACCTGCTTGCCGTTCTCGGCCGCCTGCGCGAGGCTGGATATAATCGGCGAGTTGCCGCTGACCCGGTAAAGCGTCTGCTTGATGGCCAGCACCTCCGGGTCGCGCGCCGCCTGACGGATAAAATCCACGACCGGATCAAAAGTCTCATAGGGATGATGCAGGAAGATATCCTGCTCCCTGATTACGTCAAAAATATTGCTTCCCGGCGCAAGCTCCGGTACACGCTGGGGGCTGTATGGCTTATAGCGCAGATGGTCATATCCCTCCATTCCGCAGACCTTCATCAGGAAGGTTAAATCTATGGGACCCGCGATACGGAAGATATCCTCCTCCGCCACCTTGAGCTCTGACTTCAAAAACTTAAGGAGCTTCTTGTCTGCCTTATCCTCGATCTCCAGCCGGATCACCTCTCCCCACTGGCGCATCTTAAGCTTATTTTGGATCTCCTTGAGAAGATCTGAGGCCTCGTCCTCGTCAATCGTCAGATCCGCATTGCGCATCACCCGGTACGGATGGGCGCAGAGCACCTTGCGGTTGGAAAACAGCACGCCGATATTCCGCTCAATGATCTCCTCCAGCAGAATAAAGGTGACGCCCTCCTCCCCCGGAATCTGTACGAGCCGTGGAAGCACACCTGGCACCTGCACTGTGGCAAATACCTGCTCTCCGTCGCCGTGCCTGCCTCCTAAAAGAGCCGCGATATTCAGCGTCTTATTGCGTATCAGCGGGAAAGGCCGGGATGCATCTACCGCCATCGGCGTGAGCACCGGATACACGCTCTCCCTGAAATAGCGGTCCACGAATTCTCCCTGCTCCTTCGTCAGCTCCTCGTGGGCGTCCAGAATGTGGATTCCCTCCCTTGCCAGAAGCGGGATCAGGGAGCGCATATAGGTGCTGTACTGGGTATTCACAAGCTCCCTCGTAGCCTTGTTGATGGCGGAAAGCTGTTCTGTGGCCGTCATGCCCGCAATGTCCCGCTTTTTATAGCTGGCATGTACCATATCCTTTAAGGAGGCCACCCGCACCATAAAAAATTCGTCCAGATTGGAGGAGGTGATGCTGACAAATTTAAGCCTCTCCAGCAGCGGGATCGTCTTATCCCTCGCCTCGGAGAGCACCCGCTCATCAAATTTGATCCAGCTCAATTCCCGGTTCTCATAGTATTTCGGATTTGTAAAATCTGTTTTTCCTTCCATAAATAACCTCCCACACTCCTCTTACACAGAATACACTCTCTTCTGTTTCAGCACCGGCTTCATGCTGAATACATCCTCAAAGTATGCCGTCTTTGCGTCGAAAAGCGCCTGCTCCAGTGAGATATCCTCAAAGGCCTCCACCGTAAACACCAACAGCCGCCCCTTGACCACAATGCGGATATTCTTAAACTTCTGTTTGTGGCTCTGATCCAGCGCATTCGCCACCCGAAGGATCGCAGACAGCTTGGCGACAATCAGATAGCTCTCCACATCAAGCCTGTCGGAAAGCTCCTCATAATCGTCCAGCGGCTTGGTGTTGTAGAGCACCGTCATAGCCACAATCTCACGCTCCAAATGCGTCAGGCCTATGAGCTCCGAGGACATAATGATCTGGTAGGCGCTCATGGCGCTCCCCGTCATGGATACATACTTGCCACAGTCGTGGAGGATGGTCGCGACCTCTAAAAGCAGCCTCTGGCGCTTGCCCATACTGTGCACCTTCTTTAAGGTGTCAAAGATCTGGGTAGACAGCCTGCGCAGCGCGTCGATGTGGGGACTGTAGCTGCTGTAGTGCTCCGAGAGAAACTTTGCCCCGGAGATCACATCCGACTCAAAATCGTGGGTGCTCTTAAGAAGCTTATTCCGGTAAGCATAATCGTATGCCATGCCGTCCTGAATGCCGTAGCCCGGCACCCACACCTCCTTGGGTGAAAGATTCTCCACCAGCGTCTTGAACAGGGTGATTGAGGGAACGATCAGGGGCTCTCTCTCATTCGGCAGATTCAGCTCGCTCGTAATCTCCTCCAGTGTATTCTTCTGCAGCTTGTCAATGAACTTTATGAACTTCTCCAACTTCACCAGCTTGTCGTCCTGACCGTTTTTTTCAATCTTCCGGATCAGCTCTGTCCCGTAATCGCTGATGAGCACCACATAGTCCACATCTTCATTCATGTACATGGCACGGAAGCCCTCAAGCTTTTTGTTCATGTACTCCTCAATCTGCGTCTCATAGAGCTTTAAGGAATGTCCCCTGTCCCCGAGAAGGCTCCGCAGCTTCATGGTTCCCGCCTCAATGTGCTGGGTCGTAATGAGCCTTCCCTCTTTGAATATGGTAATCTGTAAGCTGGCGCCTCCCACATCCACAACTGCGGCCCGCGTGGCAATCATGCGCTCAAACGCCTCCCGCCCCGCCACTGCCTCATAGCTGATAAAGCGATGCTCGGAATTGCTTAAAACCCGCACATTAAATCCGGTTCGCAAAAGTATCTGGTTTAAGACAAACAGTTCATTCGTGACGCCGCGCAGAACCTCCGATGCAAACACCTCGTAATACTCCACCCGGTAGCCCTCCATGATCCGCTTGAATTCTGCAAGCTTATCACACAGCGACTCCACAAGCTCGCTTCCGATACTCCCGTTTGCGAAGGCGTCCCGCCCCAGATCCAGACGGAAACGGATATGATCCACCTCATGGAGTCTCTTCCTGTCAAAATACTCGAACACCTTTAAGCTGATGTCATAGGTTCCGATATAAATTGCCGCATAAGAATGAATTGCCATAGATCCTCCTCCCGTGCCCGGCTAAAGACCAGTCAATATGTACCCAGTATTTTCAGTGCAATCGTTTCTTCCCTCAGACCCCGCAGGGCGTTCACCACCGCCGTGTCTGTAAAACGCCCCTCAAAGTCAATAAAGAAACGGTATTCCCAGTTGCGCCCGGGAATCGGGCGGGACTGAATGTTTGTCATGTTCAGTCCGTTATAAATAAAATGTGAGAGCATGTGATACAGGGAACCGCTCTCGTGCGGAACCTCAAAGCAGATGCTGATTCGTCCGCTCGATTTTTCATAGACCTTTTTCCCCGTGACGATAATAAAGCGTGTGGAATTGTCCGGATTGTTGGAGATTCCCCGCTCTAAGACCTTAAGGCCGTAGATTCCCGCCGTGAGGGAGCTGGCGATGGCGGCCTGATGTTTTTGCCCCTCATCTTTTACTTTTTTGGCGGACTCCGCCGTGTTTTTCAGACTGATTTTCTCAAATTCCCGGTGCTTCTCCAGATATGCGCCGCACTGCATAAGCCCCTGCGGATGGGAATAGACGCAGGTGATATCCTTAAGCTCCGCCTCCGGCAGCGCCAGAAGCGCATGGTCGATTTTAATAATCTGTTCTCCCACGATATAGTTGTCATATGCCACGAGAAGATCATAATTCTCCGAGACGATCCCCGCAGAGGAATTCTCGATGGGAAGCACCGCATAATCCGCCTCCCCGCTCTTAATCGCCTCCATGGCGTCCTTCCATGTCTCCACCTGGCGGCCGTTACAGTCCTCGCCGAAAAAAGCTTTCATGGCCTGCTGGCTGTAAGCTCCCTCCACACCCTGAAACACGATGCGCGCACCGGAAAAATCCAGCTTGTCCACCTCCGTAAAATCCTGCGTCTCTGTGATCCCATGTTCGGTCAAAAGCTGGTACTGCTTCTTGCGGCTCGTGGACATGATCTGCTCGAACAGCTCCCTGAGCCCGTGCCGCATAAAGCTGTCCTTCGCCACAGCCTCTAAAGCCTCCAGCTTTGCACGCTCTCTCGCCCGGTCGAACACCGGCTTTCCTGTAGAAATCTTATATTCCGCCACCTCCGCGGCAAGAAGCATCCGCTTCTCATACAACTCCACGATCCCGCCATCGAGCTTGTCAATCTCCTGGCGCAGCTCCATCAAATCCCTCATGTCCTGCTCCTCTCCGCTGGTGTTTTTCTAACTCAAAATTTTAGTACAATTGTCCCAAAAAGGCAAGTATGCCTTGCAAAATTACTTGTCAAAATATATACTTTTTTCTATGAAGGAGCCATTGATTTATTACCAGTTTATGACAGGAGATTATCTATGAAAAAATTTTTGATTATCACATTATGCGCCCTTATCGCCATTGCCGCCATCGCCGGCGGCATCTGGAAATATATGGACAGCCGCTTCCAGTACAACGAGAGCTATGTAAATGGCAACAGCGCCGGAAACCTTTACAACGGCGGACTGTTCTGTGAGAGCAGCGGCACTGTATTTTTTGCAAACCCGGACGACAATAACCGGCTCTACTCCATGGATTTAAACGGCGACAACCTGAAAAAGCTCTGCGACGATAAGGCAATGTTTATCAATGCGGACAGCCATTATGTCTATTATGTCCGCCGCAACAAGGATCTGGAGACGACCGGCCCCATGGCCATCTTCACCTTTAACAACAACAGTCTGTGCAGGATTTCACGCACGGGCGGCAGAGTGACGGTTTTAGACCCTGACCCCTGCATCTACGCCTCGCTGGCGGGCAACTACATCTACTATCTCCACTACGACAGCGAGACAGCAACCAGACTTTATAAGATTGGGATTGATGGAAAGGATAAAAAAGAGATCAGCTCCCAGTATGTGTTTACCTGCAGCACGCTGGGTCAGTATTTCTATTACAACGGCATGAGCACTGACGGCTGCCTCTACGAATATGACACCGCCACAGACCGCTCCCGCATGATTTACGACTGCAACTGCTACAAGCCCATTGTCACCAGCGACAACAATGTCTACTATCTGGACGTGAACAAGAACAATGCACTGGTTCACACGAATATCCAGTTTGGCAATCCAAACACCTTAACCACCGACAGCATTGATCTCTACAATGTATACGGCAGCTATATCTATTACCAGCGTTATTCGGAGGATTCCTCAGCTCTTTGCATGGTCAAAAATGACGGGACGGATTTCAGGGAGATAAGGGTTGGCAATTACTCCAATATCCACGTCACCTCCTACTATATCTACTTCACGGACTTTCGTTCCGGGGAGACCTTTTATACGCCAACAGCAAACCCGGGGGAAGTCTATTCCTTCCACCCGGGCGTGATTACAGAGGACTGACTGCTAATCCAGGATACGGCTCGTCTCCTCAAGAACGTGCTGTACCCGCTCTGTCATCTGGGATACCTTTTCCATGGAGGCGCGGATATTGTCCCCGTTCTCCGAGGTGCGGTTCGTCCCCTCAATGGTCGCATCAATTGCTTCCAGAAGCTCCTTGATCGTGGAATCGAACCGTTCCACCACCACATTGACGTCGGAGATTGCGGTGTGGATTCCCTCATCGTTCTCCCTCGCGCTTCCCACTGAGCGCTTGGAGCTCTCCGAGAGGTCGCGGATATTGGAGGCTACCACTGCAAATCCCCGTCCGGCGTCACCGGCTCTTGCCGCCTCAATGGAAGCATTCAGCGAGAGCAGATTGATATCTCCCGCAATCTTCTCCACATCTTTGGTCATCACATTGTACTTTGCCACACTGCTGTTGATATCTGTCATGGACTCCGTGATCTTCTGGTTCAGATGGTTCAGCTCATTCATGTGCTCCACGACATTTTTCATCTCATTGGCATTACGCGCGCCGGTCTGCTGAATGAAATCCGTCTCCTTCTGCACCGCCGTGATATTCTCCGCCAGCTCTGCAAATACCTCCATGAGCTCATGGTTCATGCCGGACACCTGCTCGTTGACCTCCGCCACCTTCTGGCGCTCTTTCCGAATCTGCTCCAGCATATACTGGTGACAGTTCTCCTTCTCGTTGAGCCCCTTGGCAAGCGCGATCGCCATCTCCCGGCAGGACTTGTAGCCGCAGGCATGACAGTCGAAATGCCTCTCTGTCTCTGTGTGTTTTCCAAGGTCAGCAAATGCCTGCTCGATTTCCTTCTCAGACACACTGACTCCCTGCGTCTTCATGGACTTGTAGCTCCGCAGGAAATCCTCCATCCTAAGCTCCGCGTCAAACTGGGCAAACTGTTTGTCCGCTCCCTTTTTCGTCTTATTTTTCTCCCGGATCTGATGCGCATACACCTGCACGTCGTGCATGATGGAATTCATCTCAAAGCGCTGATAGTTGACGCCCACCGCCGGGCCGCCGTTACAGCCGTTCTCACAGTTAAGGACGTCAAACACATCGGGCAGATACCGCTCGTCCTGCTCGAGATACACATCCAGATCGTCGTAGAGCTTCTCCGTGCCCTCGGAGGTAATGACCTCCAGATTCGGCTCGTGAATCAGAAGGTTCTGCATGAGCCCGCCCGGCTTCGGGTAAATCGCCCCCTCCAGACCCTGATACTCGTCAAACTCGAACTCGCTGTATATCTTGACCTTCGGCAGGACTACATTCTCCTCCTGAAAATATTTCTCAAGCCTCTCCATGGTGACGTTGTAGTCGATCACTCCCGTCTCACGAAACTCGTCGCTCTTGGCAATGCAGGGAGAGATAGCCGCAATTTTTCCTTTAAAGCCCAGGTACTTCCGTATGTAAATCGCCAGACACATCATCGGGCTCTGCACCGGCGACATGCGGGGAATCAGCTCCGGCTTGTGCCGCTGCACATAGTTGACAACCGCCGCGCAAGGCTGGGAGATCACCTTGCTCCCCGGATGCGCCTGCAGATAGCGCAGATGCGCCCATGTACAGATATCCGCGCCATAGCCCACATCATAAATCTTCTTCACGCCGTGATCCCTGAGCCACTGGAGCGCGTGCCGCCAGTTGCCGTCAAAGGCGATTTTGATGGACGGCGCGGCAATCATTGCAACCTCCTCCCCCGACTTTAAGGCCTGCAAAAACTCCTCCAGATCATCCTGATAGCTTCTGGCTCCGTGAGAGCATGCCCGTATGCAGGCTCCGCACTTGATGCACTTGTCATCGTCGATGCTGATCCGCAGCTGCCCGTCCTCATCCAGCTGCGCGACATTGGCCTCCGCCGCCGGGCAGGCACGGACACAGGCATTACAGCCGACACATTTCTCCACATCTACATTGATTATACTCATCTTCCCCCAGAATCCTTTCTCTAAAAATGTATAATATTGTATATTTTAAACAAAATTTTAAAGGTTTTTATGCAAAATGTCAACAATTTTATGCACCAAAATCGAATAGGGACAGCTGGTTGGACTCCGGGATATCTCCGAACAAACCGAGATCTCCCATCAGCTCGATCACCGTCTTTGACACCTTCGTCCGCTCCCTGAAATCATCTTTGGACAAAAAGGGGCCGTTTTTCGCCGCCTCTGCAATGGCGACCGCCGCATTATCCCCCAGACCCTCGATGGTATTTAAGGACGGCAGCAGCTTCCCCTCCACAATCTGAAAACGCTGGGGGGCAGATCTGTAAATGTCGATGGGCCAAAAGGTAAAGCCCCTCGCGTACATCTCCTGCACAATCCGCATATCCTTGTAGGTATCCTGCTCGCGCTTGGAAAGAGAATCCTTCCTGTTCCTGTAATCCTTAAGATAACTCTCCAGCTTCTCCCTCCCCAGACACATCAGCTCATAGGAAAAGCCCGTGGCGCGGATGGAAAAATAAGCGGCGTAGTAGGCCAGCGGATAGAACACCTTGCAGTAGGCGATGCGCCATGCCATCATCACATAGGCGGCCGCGTGCGCCTTCGGGAACATGTACTGGATTTTTTCGCATGACCAGATGTACCAGTCCGGCACATTGTGCTCTGTCATGTCCTTTTTCCACTCCTCCCACTTATCGCACTTTTTTTTCGCCACTGTGCCCTTCCGCACCGCCTCCATGATCTTGAAGGACTCCTCCGAATCCATGCCCATGCCGATCAGGTAGGTCATAATATCGTCTCTCGTGCAGATGGCCGTGGAGATTGTGGCCTGCCCGCTTTTGATGAGCTCCTGCGCATTTCCCAGCCACACGTCCGTTCCATGGGAAAGCCCGGCGATCCGAATCAAATCGGAAAACTCCTTAGGCTTTGTGTCTATGAGCATCCCCATGGCAAAATCCGTGCCAAACTCCGGGATACCCAGTGCACCCAGGGGACAGCCGCCGATATCCTCCGGCTCGATTCCCAGCGCGCTGGTATTCTGGAACAGGGACATGACCGCCGGATCGTCCAGCGGAATCGTCGTCGGATCTACCCCGGTCAGATCCTGCAGCATTCTTATCATTGTCGGATCGTCGTGC
The DNA here is from genome assembly GCA_023663685.1 of Blautia sp. Lineage (GTDB taxonomy): Bacteria > Bacillota > Clostridia > Lachnospirales > Lachnospiraceae > Roseburia. The sequence goes on along the minus strand of JAMPHB010000001.1, from coordinate 449,210 downwards.
CCGAGTATGTCAAGCTTCAGGAGATTGTGGTCGATGCTGTGGTAGTCAAAATGGGTAGTGACGATATCCACCGTCATATCATTGGCCGGATGCTGAATCGGCGTGAAGGTATAAATCTGCTCTCCCATTGGCAGCACCACGATTCCCCCCGGATGCTGTCCCGTGGTGCGCCTCACGCCCACACAGCCCTGCACAATCCGGTCAATCTCACAGTTTCTCTTGTGCTGTCCCCGCTCCTCGTAGTAATTCTTCACATAGCCGTAAGCTGTCTTGTCCGCCAGCGTGCCGATGGTACCAGCCTTATAGGTCTGCCCCTCCCCGAAAATTACCTCGGTATATTTGTGCGCCTTGCTCTGGTACTCCCCGGAAAAATTCAAATCAATATCCGGCTCCTTGTTGCCCTTGAAGCCTAAAAAAGTCTCAAAAGGAATGTCAAAGCCCTCCTTGGACAGCGCTTTTCCGCATTTGGGACAGCGCCTGTCCGGCATGTCACAGCCGCCCCTGCCCGCGAAGGATAATACCAGCTCCGAGTCAAAATCGCTGTACTTGCAGTGCGTACACAGATAATGGGGACGCAGGGGGTTCACCTCTGTAATACCGGACATGGTCGCGACAAAGGAGCTTCCGACCGAGCCCCGGGAACCCACCAGATAACCGTCCTCGTTGGACTTCCACACCAGCTTCTGGGCAATAATGTACATCACGGCATAGCCGTTACTAATGATGGAATTCAGCTCTCTGTCCAGCCTCTCCTGCACGATGGGCGGCAGGGGATCCCCGTACATTTTATGCGCCTTGCTGTAGCAGATATCCCGCAGCATCTGATCGGAGTTCTCAATGATGGGCGGACATTTGTCCGGCCGTACCGGGGAAATTTTCTCACACATATCGGCAATCCGGTTCGGATTCGTAATCACAACCTCCTCCGCCTTTGCGCTTCCCAGATAGGAAAACTCCGCAAGCATCTCCTCCGTCGTGCGTAAATACAGCGGTGCCTGATCGTCGGAATCATTGTAGCCCCAGCCCGCCATGATAATCCTGCGGTAGATTTCGTCCTCCGGGTCGAGAAAATGCACGTCGCAGGTGGCCACCACCGGCTTTTTAAACTGTTCACCCAGCCGCACGATTTTTTTGTTGATTTCCTTTAAATCCTCCTCGGACTTTACCCAGCAGTCCTCGTCCCTGATCAGAAAGGCGTTGTTGCCGAGGGGCTGGATTTCCAGATAATCATAGAAATCCACCAGCCGGGAAATCTCCTCCTCTGGCCGGTCGTTAAAAATTGCCTGAAAAACCTCCCCCGCCTCGCAGGCCGAGCCGATCAAAAGCCCGTCCCGGTACTTTAAAAACTCACTCTTGGGTATCCTTGGCCTCTTGTGATAATACTTCAGATGGGCAAGGGATACTAAGCGGTATAAATTCGTCCTTCCCTGATCGCAGGCCGCCAGAATAATCGCATGGTAGGTTTTCGCCTTCTGCACATAGTCCATGGAGTCACTCTGCAGCTCATTCACCGCTTCCAGTGCTTCGATGCCCCTCTCCCTCAGCATCGCAATAAATTTTACAAATATCTCCGCCGTACAACCGGCGTCGTCCACGGCCCTGTGGTGGTTTTCCAGAGAGATGTTTAATGCCCGTGCCACCGTATCAAGCTTAAAGCGGTTCAGATTGTGCAAAAGCACCCGCGCGAGCCCCACTGTATCTACTATCGTGGGTCTGCAGGGTATATTCTGCCGCAGACAGTTCTTTTTGATAAAGCTCATATCAAAATCCGCATTGTGCGCCACCATCACACAGCCCTCGCAAAAGGCCATAAATTCCGGCAGGGCTGCCTCGATGGCCGGAGCATCTATGACCATGGAGTCACTGATACCCGTGAGCTGCTCAATACGGAAGGGAATCGGCGTCCCCGGATTGACGAAGGTAGAAAATTTCTCCGTGATTTTCCCTTTTTGCACCTTCACCGCACCGATTTCAATAATCCGGTTCGTCTCGGGGCTAAAGCCCGTCGTCTCCAGATCAAACACCACATAATCCGCGTCCAGAGACTGGTTTTTGCTGTCCGTCACAATGCCCTTTAAGTCGTCTACCAGATATGCCTCCACCCCATAGATGACCTTGAAATCCTCGCTGCCATCCAGCGCGTGGGCAGCATCCGGAAATGCCTGCACATCCCCGTGATCCGTGATGGCAATGGCCTTATGCCCCCATTTTACAGCCCTCTTTACGATATCCTTCACGTCCGACACGCCGTCCATATCGCTCATCTTCGTGTGGCAGTGCAGCTCCACCCGCTTCTCGGCACTGTTGTCCATCCGAAGCGTCGTGAAATCCCCGGTCTTTTTGATTCCTACTACTGAACCGATTGTCAGCTCCCCGTCGAATTTGTCAATGACCGCCATTCCCTTCACCTTGACAAAGCGTCCCTTCGCAAGGTTTCCAAGGAGCTCCTCCACCTCATCGTTTTTTGCAAAGAGCTTAAACACGATGGAGTCCGTAAAGTCTGTCAGGGTCACGATCACAATGGTCTTTTCATTGCGGATCTCCCGCTTGTCCACCGAGAGGATCTTCCCCCGCACCGCCACCTCACCGATGGGTGCATCGATCTTCTCAATCTCTGTCAGCTCCTCCTCGAAGTCCCTGCCATAAATCACATCGGGATTCATGGATTTTTTACTGTTCTCCCTGTCGAATCTGCGGTGAAATTCTCCCTTTTTCTCATAGGAGGGCTTTTTTTCTGCAATATTTCCTTCATTCTTTGGCAATTTTGCATAATTTTCATCTGCACGATTCCTAGTACTTTTAGTACTTTTCACCACAATATCTTGTGCTCCGCCATAATTTTCTGTCGATTCCTGCGCAGCGTTTTCTGCGCGCAGCTCCATTCCTGCGCGCTTTGAAATGTTATGTACCTCCTGCTCCAGCTGCAGCTTTGCATTTTTTCTGTGCTTACTCTCCTCGGGCTTTTTGTATTTCGTCTGTATCACCAGATCCATACCACAGCGCTCGCAGACTACCTTCTCCAAAAACTCCACGATCTCCCCGCTCCGGTCTCTTGCAATGATCGTCTCGTCCAGGGTCAGTGTCATGTGCCCCGGCCCGTCGAACTCCATAGCGGCCGTGCGCAGCAGATTGTATTCCAGCACACTGTATGCGTTCAGTTCCTCTAAGATACTGTCAAAGTAGACGTCCATCAGCGTCTGAATGGTATATTGCTGGGAGAGGGCAAAGCTCTCGATCACCCGCACCCGGATATCCTGCCTGTCAAAGATCTGGCTGCGGATTGCCTCCTCCAGATCCCAGATCCTGCGCTTTTTGATCAGCCTCGTTCCATGCAAATAAACGCGAATCTGCGTGTGCTCACGATTCGCGCTGATTTTTGTCACCTCAGTTGTCTCCAAAAGGCTCCCCAGCTCCCCATCGATGCGAAGAGTCGGAAACGCCTCCCTAAACGGCTTTGCCATCTCTATTCACCCCAATGCTCCAGCTCATAACGCAGTGCAGGAAGCAGCTCGGCCTCCGGCACCTTCTTCACCACTTCCCCGTGTTTTATGATAAGACCCTCGCCTATGCCGCCCGCGATTCCGATATCCGCCTCCTTTGCTTCCCCGGGGCCGTTCACGACACAGCCCATGACCGCCACCCGGATATCCAGCGGAAATTCTGCAACCATGGCCTCTACCTGATTGGCAAGACCGATTAAATCTATCTTCGTCCGCCCGCAGGTCGGGCAGGACACGACCTCAATGCCGCCGGTTAAAAGCCCCAGCGTGCGCAGAATGAGCTTTGCCGCCCGAACCTCTTCTATGGGATCGTTCGTGAGGGATACCCGGATTGTATCGCCAATTCCCTGATGCAGGATCAGCCCAATGCCGATTGCCGACTTGATGCTGCCTCTTAGAATCGTGCCCGCCTCCGTGATTCCCACATGGAGCGGATGGTCGGTCAGCTTCGCAATCTGCTCGTGTGCCGCCACGCACATCATCACATCGGAGGACTTGATGCTGATCACGAGATTGTCATAGCCCATATCCTCGATCAGACGCACCTTATCCATCGCACTCTCCACAAGCCCCTCCGCCGTGACCCCGTGGTATTTTTCCACAAGCTCCTTCTCCAGAGAACCGCTGTTGACGCCCACGCGGATTGGCACATTCCGCTCGCGCGCAGCCTCAACCACGGCCTGCACCCGCCCTGTGCTTCCGATATTCCCCGGATTGATGCGAATCTTATCCGCGCCGTGCTCAATGGCGGCAATCGCCAGCCGGTAGTCAAAATGAATATCCGCCACCAGCGGAACCGCAATCTGCTTTTTGATTTCTGTCAGGGCGGCGGCCGCCTCCATGGTGGGCACTGCACAGCGGATAATCTCGCATCCCGCCGCCGCAAGCCCGTTAATCTGCGCCACCGTCGCCTCCACGTCCTCCGTGGGCGTGTTCGTCATGGACTGAATGGCAATCGGGTGATTCCCTCCAATCACACAGGTTCCAATCTTTACCTCTTTCGTCTTATAACGCCCCATAAGCGCCCCCTGTTCTGCATTGTAAATCTAAATAAACAGCTTCCGAATATCGTTAAACATGACCACAAACATGAGAAGAAACAAAAGCCCAAGCCCAATCAGGTTGACAAAGCCCTCCTTGTTGGGATCCAGACGCTTCCTTCGAACAGCCTCCACAATAAGAAACACAAGCCGGCCTCCGTCCAGAGCCGGAAAAGGAAGAAGATTCATAACCCCGAGGTTCGCCGACAAAAGAATCGCCCAGTTTAACATATTGAGTATGGCATAATAATAGCCATCTGTCGTCACCGACTCTGTGTAGGTGTCCCCGATATTTTTTACGATTCCCACCGGCCCGCTCATATCATTGAAGGAAGCATTTCCGGTCACAAGCATTTTAAGGCTCGACAGCGTCGTATAAATCCAGTAACGGATTTCATAAAAACTGTTCTTAAAGCTCTCCCAGACACTGCATTTCTCCCGGGCGGCGCTGTAGGTAAAGCCATAGAGATAGCGGCCGGATTCCTCGTCGTACTTAGGTGTCAGCGTCGTCGTCTGCTTCTCTCCGTTTCGCAGATAGGTGATCTCCGCCGTCTCCCCCGCGTGAAACAGCGAGTAGGCGCTGATCTCCCGGTAAAAATGAATGGACATATTGTTGATCTTCACAATCTCATCCCCGGCCTGCATCTCTGCCTCGTCCGCCGCAAAGCCGTCAATCACGCCGGAGAGCACCGGTCTGTCGTAGCCCTCACAGCAGAGAATGATAAAAGCAAAGACAAAGGCCATAATAAAATTAAAGAAGGGGCCGGCAAAAACCACGCTCATTCTCGCCCAGACCGACTTTTTCCCAAAGGCTCTGTCGTCCTCCGACTCCTCGTCCTCTCCCTCCATCATGCAGGCGCCGCCGAAGGGAAGGAGCTTGATGGAATATTTCGTCTCCCCCTTCTGCACACCAAAAACCGTGGGGCCAAGCCCCAGACAAAACTCGTTCACGCGGATTCCGTTGGCCTTCGCCAGCAAAAAATGTCCCAGCTCATGGAATATTACAATGACGCTGAAAATCAAAAAAGCAATAATAAAACTCACTATTCTCACTTTACCACCTGCCTTCTATGAACTCATAGACCTCCTGCTCTGTCGCCAGTATCTCCTCCACGTCCGGCTCTCTGCGAAATGTGGCGCATGCCATTGCCTCCTCAATCATCTCCGTGATTGCAGGATAGGGGATTTTTTCCTCCAAAAAGAGCTGCACTGCCCGCTCGTTGGCCGCATTGTAGATGGTGGGCACATTTCCGCCCCTCTCCATGGCGTCATAGGCCAGCGCCAGCCCCCGGAAGGTGTCGGTATCCGGCCTCTCGAAGGTCAGGCTTCCCAGTGCAAAGAGATCCAGCCTCTGCCCGCTTAGCGGTCTTCTCTTTGGATAATAAAGGGCATACTGGATCGGCAGACGCATATCGGGCGTGCCGAGCTGGGCGATCACCGCCCCATCCGCATACTCCACTGCCGAGTGGATCACACTCTGGGGATGTACCACCACCTCAATCCGGTCGCGCGCCACATCAAACAGCCACCGCGCCTCCATCACCTCAAGCCCCTTGTTTACCAGTGTCGAAGAGTCGACCGTAATCTTTTTGCCCATGCTCCAGCTCGGATGCCGCAGCGCGTCCTTTACCTGCACTGATGCAAGCTCCTTTTTGCTCTTTCCCCGAAACGGCCCTCCCGAGGCTGTGAGAAGTATCCTCTGAATGGGATTATCCTGATTTCCCTGCAGGGACTGAAAAATGGCGCTGTGCTCGCTGTCCACCGGAAGAATCGACACCCCGTGGGCAGCCGCCAGCGGCATAATCAGATGCCCGGCCGTCACAAGTGTCTCCTTGTTCGCCAGCGCAATGTCCTTCCCCGCCTCAATCGCCGCAATCGTCGGCCGAAGCCCCAGCATCCCGACAATGGCTGTCACCAAAAGCTCCGACTCCTCTATACACGCCACCTCCAAAAGTCCTTCCATGCCGGAGCACACCGGAATCCCCAGATCTGCCGTGCGAACCCGAAGCTCCGCCGCATCCTTCTCCTCCCATACGCTCACAAGCCTCGGAGAAAAGGCGCGCATCTGCTCCTCTAAAAGCGCAATATTGCCGCCGCAGGCCAGCGCAGCCACATCAAGATCCCCGTGTTCCTTCACCACGGCAAGCGTCTGTGTGCCTATGGAGCCTGTGGAGCCCAAAATAGCGATTTTTCTTCGTTCCATATATCCTCCCGTGGACGATCCTAAATCAAATACTTTGCGAGGTAAAAAAGAATTGGCGCTGTTATAATCATACTGTCAAAACGGTCTAATATTCCTCCATGCCCCGGAATCAGATGTCCATAATCCTTGACGTCAAAATTCCGCTTGATGGCGGAGGCTGTCAAATCCCCCACCATGGAGATTGCCGCCGCCACTGCCGCAATCGCCGCCAGAATCCAGACAGTCGCCGCCGTCAGATTCATCTGCTCCCTGAACACATAAGCGTAGAGAGCCGTCAAAAGTGCCGCGCCCACAACGCCGCCCACCGCGCCCTCCACGGATTTTTTGGGAGAGAGCTTCGGCGACATCTTATGCTTTCCAATCAGCACCCCCACACAGTAGGCGCAGGTGTCGCAGCCCCAGGAGCACAAAAATACCAGAAATGCCAGATACAGGCCTCCGGGCAGCATACGGAGCTGATAGACATAGGACAGCATAACTGCCACATAAAACACTCCAAAAAAGCTCTCCAGCATCTCCCTGCTGGAATACTTCGGATAAGCAAACACAAACACAAACATGAGAAGAATCAAAAATGCCATGATAAGAAGCATCGTATCGGGCAAAAATCCCCATTCCAGATTCGCATAATACACAATTGCCGCCAGATACCCCAGCTTCGCCAGTATGCTTTTTTCCATCTCAAATACCCGGTAGAGCTCATACATGCCGATGCAGGAGATCACAAGGGTAGAAAAAAGCAAAATCCTGCCGCCGGAAATAATCAAAACCAGCGCAAGCACTACCAGCACAATCCCGCTCAATAATCTCGTCTTAAACATTTTACGCCTCCGCCTCATTCGTGAGGCCGCCAAATCTCCGGTCTCTTTGATTGTACGCCTCGATGGCCGCCTCCAGCTCCTTTCTGTGGAAGTCCGGCCAGGGCACATCGGTAAAATAGAATTCACTGTAGGCAAGCTGCCACAGCAGATAGTTGGACAGCCGCTGCTCCCCGCTGGTGCGGATCAGCAGATCCGGATCCGGCAGCTCCCTCGTATCCAGATAAGAGGCAAAACGCGCCTCGTCAATGTCCGAAACAGCCAGCTTTCCCTCCACACAGTCCTCCGCCATACGGCGCATGGCGCGAAGCATCTCATCCCGGCTCCCGTAGTTGATGGCGATGGTCAGATTCAGCCCCGTATTTGCCGCAGAGGCCTCCTCCAGCGCTCGGATTTTCTTCTGAAAATCCTCAGAAAGACGCCCCGGCTCTCCGATCACGCGCACCCGCATATGGTTCTTCTCCGCAGTTTTTATACAGTTCTTCAGATAGCTCTCCAAAAGCTTCATCAGCGCCTCCACCTCGCCCGCAGGACGGTTCCAGTTCTCCGTGGAAAAGGCGTAGAGCGTCAGGTATTGTATGCCGAGGGCAGACGCCGCCTGACAGACCGTCTCTACATTTTTTGCCCCCATGGTATGCCCGTAATTGCGCGGCATACCCTTGCTTTTTGCCCAACGGCCATTGCCATCCAAAATAATGGCTACATGCTTCGGTATATTCATGTACAACCCCTTCATTGCCTGAACAGATTCTTAAAAAATCATAAACTTACGGACACAACTGGAAAAGGGACATGCCCTAGGCAATGCCCCTTATGTGTCACACACATTAAACCGTGAGGATTTCTTTGGATTTCTCCTCTACAGCCTTGTCAATCTTCCCCACATACTGATCCGTCAGCTTCTGGATACCGTCCTCGAGATCCCTGATCTCGTCCTCGGAAATATCCTCACTCTTGCCGAGCTTCTTGAAATGCTCCATCGCATCCCTGCGGATATTGCGAATCGCCACCTTCGCATTTTCCCCCTTCTTCTTGATATCCTTCGCCAGCTCCTTACGGCGCTCCTCCGTAAGCTCCGGGAATACCAGCCGAATCAGCTTGCCGTCGTTCGTCGGATTGATTCCAAGATCCGAAGCCATAATGACCTTCTCAATCTCCTTCACCATGGAAGCCTCCCACGGCTGAATCTGAATCATTCTCGGCTCTGGAACACTGACGTTGGCAACGCTCTGAATCGGGGACGGCGTACCGTAATAATCTACACGCAGCTTGTCGAGCAGATGAGGATTTGCGCGCCCTGCACGGATACCTGCGTACTCCTCCTCCAGATTGGCCAGGCTCTTTCCCATCTTACTCTCAAAGCTCTCTAATCTCTTATCCATAAACACCCTCCCATCACTCTACCGTAACCTTCGTTCCGCTGAAATTTCCGCCTACGGCATTCACAATACTGTCGCTCTCGTTCAGTCCAAATACATACATCGGCATCCTATTCTCCATACAAAGAACAGAAGCCGTCAGATCTACCACCATGAGCTGCTTTTCAATCACCTCATGGATTGACACCTCATCATACTTTACGGCATTCGGATTCACCTTCGGGTCACTGTCGTACACTCCGTCAATGGCCTTTGCGAGATAGATACCCTCTGCCTCAATCTCCACCGCGCGAAGCACCGTCGCCGTATCCGTGGAAAAATACGGATGCCCCGTGCCTCCCGCAAAGAAGACCACCATATCATGGGCAAAATACTTGTTCGCCCTGTCCTTGGAAAACAGCTTCGTCATATTGCCGCACTCAAAAGGCGTGAGCACAGATGTCCGCATCCCCACAGAACGGAAAATCTCAGACACATAGATACAGTTCATCACCGTGGCGAGCATTCCGATCTGATCCGCCTTTGTCCGGTCAATGGTCTCGCTGGTTCTTCCCCTCCAGAAATTGCCTCCCCCAATGACAATTCCCACCTGCACTCCGGAGTCCACCAGCTTCTTTACCTGCCTGGCGACGAGTGTAACCGTCGGCTCATCAAAGCCCTGATGCTTTTCTCCCGCCAAAGCTTCACCGCTTAGTTTCAACAAAATTCGTCTGCTCATCCGGCTCCCCCCTATGTCTTACTGATACCTTCACCTATGAAATTACTTGCCGTCAAAAAGTCCCTGCACATCAATGTCCGCATAGCACTGGGAGCAGAAGCCCTCGATCACGGCGCCGTTATTGATCTGTACAGAGCGGGACTTGATATTGCCCATGATAACCGCCGATGTATCCACCACAACCGGCCCCTGCACGTCGATATCTCCCTTGACCGCTCCCGCAATCACTGCGGAGGAGGCGGAAATATTGCCGATGATCACAGAACCTGCGCCAATCTTCACCGTCCCGGAGCTGATGACCTCGCCCTCAATCTTCGCAACATCTGCAAAGAATTCGCTGGCCGCACTGTTGCCGTTGATCGTTCCGGTCACGGACATCTTGCCATTGCAGGTCACATTGCCGTTGATCGTTCCCTGAATATCAAAGGAACCTGCGGTGGTAAGATCGCCTGTCAAAACTGTGCTTGCCGTAATCACCGTCGTCTCATCGACTACCTCGCCGGAAGCTGCATTTACCGGTGCAGCCCCTGCCGTGCTTGCTGTGTTTGCTATCTCTTTTACTGCGTCACTCATTGTTATGTTTTCCTCCTGTACTGTACTTGCTTGTTTTGGCGCTGGTGCAGCCTGCTTTCTACCCGGTCTGGAAGCCTGCTTAGGCGCCGGCTCTAACGGCGGAAGCTCCTGCTCGATTGGCTTGGAGATGCCCTGCACCTCCTCCAGAAGACCGTCCAGCTTCGAGAGCTCAGAACGCACATCCACATCTTCGCTTAAGGTATCCACGACCAGCGCATCATCCTTCACTTCCTCCTGCGGAATATCCGCGCCGGGCATCATCTCATTCACCGCCTGCGAAAAATCTTCTTTAAAATCCTTAAATAATCCCATCCTGTTTCCTCCATGCAATTCTATTCAACACTATCCGCTTTGATATATTGAATCACCTTTGTATCTTCATCAATCGGCAGAATCTCAGCATCCATATCCTGTAATGCATCAATGAGGTCTCCCAGAGCCTCCACCGTTGTTGACTTGTTCTCCCCGTCGTGCAAAAGCACCACCGAGGTCTTATATCTGGACACTCCGTTCGTCACATTGGAGATCACATCCTCCACGGAATATTCCGCGGCAGCATCTCCGGCAGATACGTTCCAGTCATAGTATACCACATCATTTTCATTTAATATGTGGACAAATTCCGCCATATTGACATTGCTGATTTCATTGCTGCTTCCCCCGGGAAAGCGGTAATATTTGCACTGCACGCCAGTCACTGTCTCCAGATAATCCGCCAGCCTTTTATAGTCGTCAAAAAAGGCATCTGTAGAGGCATAGATCGTACTGTACTGGTTCGAAAAGGAGTGCATACCAAGCGTATGCCCTTCCTCGACAATCCGCTTGTACACGTCATCCATCTCTCCGGACTCGTCACCCACCACAAAAAATGTAGCCTTGACGCCGCGCTCCTTCAAAACATCCAGTACCTCGTCCGTATTCACATTGGGGCTGCCATCAAAGGTCAGGTAAACCAGATGCTCGTCCCCCTCGGCCGCCATGTTGTCCGGCGTATCAATCCCGGTTACAATATTCTCATAGGAGAGGGGCTCCGATTCAGAATTCTCCGACTCCTCAACCGCCGGCTGCGTATCCGGCACATTCACTGACTCCCCGGGTCTGTTGACAGTGTCCTCCAGCTTATTCAGCCTCCGGTTCAACTGCACTACCTGAACAGTCAGAAGAATGATCGCAAGTAATGAAACAAGTATCCAGATCGAGATGGTCAGAATAATCCCGGTCTTAATCCGGTTGATCCTCTTTCTTCTCGCTCTCTGCTGTTCCAACGCTGCTGCATCGTTCGTACTCATACTTTTCCTCCAACGGGAAATATCCTTTTCTATTTTACCATATTTTCTTGCAATGTAAAGAGCAAAAAGAGGACGGGAAAATTTTTCTTCCCGTCCCATGGCTTAAAGGAATATATTTTTATGCATTCATCTGGGCAGCGACTTCTGCGGCAAAGTCCTCCTGCTTCTTCTCCAGTCCCTCTCCGGTCTCAAAGCGCACAAAACGCTTCACAGCTACCGGCGCGCCTGCTTCCCTGGATATCTGCTCCAAATATTTGCCGACGGTCTGCTTTCCATCCTCAGCCTTGACATATACCTGGTCTACCAGACAGATCTCCTTCAGCTCCTTGCTGACACGACCCTCGATCATGCCGATGATCACCTTCTCCGGCTTCTGGGATTCCTTGGGATCATTCATAATCTGTGCGCGCAGAATCTCCTTCTCATGTGCGATATACTCCTCGCTGACCTCTGCACGGCTTACATACTTCGGATTCAGCGCCGCAATCTGCATCGCAAGATTCGTCATAGCCTCCTTAACCACATCATTGACAACCGTGGTGTCCGCCTCAACGATCACCGCGATCCGTCCGCCGCCATGAATATAGGATGTTACACAGCCGTTCTCTGCGGTAACCTTCTCAAAACGGCGAATCTTTAAGTTCTCGCCAATGACCGCAATCTTATCTGTCAGGGCGTCCTGAACGGTCTTGCTGTTATCCTCAGTCCACTTTTCTGCCATGAGGGCATCCAGATCCGCCGCATCCGAGGCGAGAACCTGATTTGCAACCGCTGTTACAAACTCACAGAATGTCTCATTCTTTGCCACAAAATCCGTCTCAGAGTTGACCTCTACGACCGCCGCCGTATTATCCTTCACAGCTACCGTACATAATCCCTCTGCCGCAATACGGCTCGCCTTCTTTTCTGCCTTCGCCTGTCCGTTCTTTCTCAGAAACTCAACAGCCTCGTCCATATTGCCGTCTGTCTCGTTCAGCGCCTTCTTACAATCCATCATGCCTGCGCCGGTCATCTCGCGCAGCTCCTTTACCATAGCAGCAGTAATTGCCATTTTATTTTCCTCCAAATTCTTCTATCCGAGTTCACACAAAAATTATTCTTCCTCTGAGCCGTCCTGTGACTCTTCACTCTCCGCCTCAGCCGGCACAACGCTCTCCACGCCCTGCTTTGCCTCAATGACAGCGTCCGCCATCTTAGAGACGATCAGCTTGACCGCACGGATTGCATCGTCATTGCCGGGAATCACATAGTCAAGCTCATCCGGGTCACAGTTGGTATCTGCGATACCGATCAGTGTGATGCCCAGTGCATGAGCCTCCTGAATACAAATTCTCTCCTTCTTCGGATCTACTACAAAGATGGCGTCGGGAATTCTCTTCATCTCCTTGATACCGCCAAGGTTCTTCTCCAGCTTCTCCAGCTCCTTTTTGAGTGCAATGACCTCCTTCTTCGGGAGAACATCAAAGGTGCCGTCCACGGCCATGTTCTCGATCTCCTTCAAACGCTCAATCCGGCTCTGGATCGTGCGGAAATTCGTGAGCATACCGCCCAGCCATCTCTCATTCACATAATACATGCCGCAGCGCTCCGCCTCTGTCCGGATCGCGTCCTGCGCCTGCTTCTTCGTACCTACAAACAAAATGGTTCCGCCCTGCGCCGCAATGTCAGAGACTGCGTCATAAGCCTCGTCCACCTTGCCAACGGACTTCTGCAAATCAATAATATAGATGCCGTTGCGCTCTGTGTAGATGTATGGAGCCATTTTCGGGTTCCATCTTCTTGTCTGGTGTCCAAAATGAACACCTGCCTCCAGTAGCTGTTTCATTGAAATTACGCTCATGTTCTTACCTCCATCGGTTCATACTTCCATACAGAACAGTATTTGCTCTCCACCGAACCGCGTAAATCCGGCACCCGAGCCATTCTGTATGTGTTTAATAATTAAAGCCTTTGGAATTATATCACACCAAAGGCTCTTTTGCAAGCATTTATTTCTCTCTATTGGTAAGAATCTCGGCAATCTCCTTATAATCCATATCTGTCGTGAAGGTAAATGTACCGACCTGAATCAGACTTGCATACCCGTGATCCTTCATATAGATACGGAACTCCTCCGCGTCCGCCACCACGCCCTCTTCATAGAGCTTTTCCGCAATGACGCGGCACACATCCCCCCGCTTGACTTCAATCGTGACAGTCCTGGGCTCATCCGGCTCGGAGTTCTCCTCACTGCCATCCTTTTTGTCCGTATTCTTCTTATCTGCATCCTTGTCGTCTGTATTCTTCTTATCCGTATCTTTCGTACCGGTATCCTTTTTGTCCGTGTTCTTTTTATCTGTGTCTTCTTTGTCCGTATCTTTTGTATCGGTATCTTTTTTGCCGGTATTCTTCCTGCCGGAATCCTCTGTATCCTCACTCCCGGCTTCCGTCGCGGCAGCTGCAGGGTTCGCCGCCCCGCTTTTTTCACTCTCTGTCGGAAGAGCCGCCAGAGTCTGTGTGTCCTGCGGTGTCTCCGGCTCCTTTTCGGTGGGATTTTCATCCTCCTGCATAACCATGCCAAGCTCTAAGGCCCGCTGTATGACTTCATCATCGGACATTCTGCCGCTGTTTTCCTTATGAAAGCCAACCGCAAGCACGATTGCCGCCAAAATCATTCCCAGACCGCAGCCTCTCAGATAAAATTTGAATCTCATCTGCCGCTCCCCCTATACAATCCGATTACCAGACGCACCTCTCCCAGCCCGAGTCCCAGCTGTCTGGCAATCTCTACGTCCGCAACGCCCTCCTTGTGCAAAGCAAGTATCCGGCTGTTGTGGTTGGCTCTCTCCTGCGCCTCTGTCATAGCTGGCTCCGCCTGCGGCTCTGTGAAGTCCACGGGCTCGGGAACGCCCAGATCCTCCACGGCAAGCGCCGGAGCCTTCTGCACAGTGTACTCCAGCTCCTTTGCCGCCTCCGCCATATTGTCAAGCATCTGATGCTCAGTGCTTCGCATCTGCCTCGAAAAATCCTGCAGCTGCTCTGCCAGTGTCGTCAGCTCCACATGCTTGTCGTTTAGCATATTGTACAGAAACAATATCTCGCTGTGCGTCTTGTTCATGGACTCGATTACTGTGTCAGAGTATTCATTGATCGCCATGATTTTTTCATTGGTCTCTTTTTCCATGGCGCGCTTTGTAATCTCCGAGGTCTCTGCAATCGTCTCCGCAATCGAATCCTCTACCTGGTCTGCAGCGTTCCGAAGCTGTCTTTCTACAATTATCTTTAATTCCTCTTCGCTCAGACTTGCGATGCGGTCGATATCCTTTCTGGACAGCTTTTCCTCAACAAAAAAGCTGACCAAAATAAAAGCAACCCCCACAAGAATCAGAATCACTTCTAAAGCAGTCATGCCATCCCTCAAATTTTCATATCAAAGCTGTTAAAATTCTGTTTTTTAATGACCCGGTCACTCTGCGGGGAGCTCTCTTTCTCCTTGCCCCGCTTGCGGGAAGCCTTCCCGGAATACAAACGGCCTCTCCCCTCGTCCTTCGCATCCGCGTCATTTTTTGCCTTATCGCTGTTCCCGGGCTCAATCACCTGATGATTAAGTATATCCTCCCGCTGTTCCACCTTAATCTGAATGTTCTGCTGATCCACAACCGGCTTCACATCCTCCTGATGCTTTACAAGATTAACATCCACTGTCCTCTGGATCATCGCATTATTAATCGGTGTAATTGCCATAAGCCCACCCCTCAATCCACAAGAATATTCATATATACGCCCATCTTCTTACGCATTTTTACAAGCGCCTTGGTATGAAGCTGGGACACTCTCGACTCCGACACCTCAAGGATCATACTGATCTCTTTTAAGGTCATCTCCTCGTAGTAATAGAGCTCGATTACTCTCCGCTCCTTCTCTGTCAAAAGCTCCAGCGAGGCGAGAAGCATATCCTTGAGCTCCGCCTCCTCGACAACCTCCTCCGGCTGTGCAAAATGGGATTTGTTGCTGGTATCCATCGCTGGCTCCGGGCCGTTTTCCTCAAACTCATTCAGGGAAACCACATTGGTCACCTGCATCTGCGACTGCCAGTCACAAAGCTCGTCGCTCGAAAGTCCCAGCTCTGCCGCCAGCTCCTCGTCTGTCGCGGTGTGCCCGGTGCGCATCTCAATCGCCTTGATCGCCTCATCCATCTTGCGCTGCCGCTGCCGCACTGTTCTCGGAATCCAGTCCATTTTGCGGATCTGATCCAGAATCGCCCCACGAATCCTAAGACTTGCATAGGTCTCGAACTTGACATTTTTGGTAAGGTCGAATTTGTCTATGGCATCGATCAGTCCAAAGATTCCATAACTCACCAGATCCTCATATTCTACATTGTGCCCGAGATACATGCTCAGTCTTCCGGCAACCAGCTTCACCAGCTGGGAGTACTCAATAATCAATTGTTCCCGAAGCTCCTTCGACGGTCTCTTGCGATACTCGTCCCAGAGCTTTTCCTTGTCAACAGTCTTCATTCAACCCGCCTTCTTGGTTACTCGCTCTCATTTTGCGCATCGATATTTTCCAATGCCTCTTCCGCCTCCCCGGCTTCCTTCGCGGTCACGGACTCTGTAACGTCCTCCTCTGTAGACGGAGCTTCCTCCTCTGCTGTCGGCACATCCTGCATCTGCGGAAAATTGATATCCACAATCAGCTTTACCACACTGCCCAGTATGTAAAAAATCACCAGCACGATCAACAGCCGCCTGGTAAACTCCAGCATCGACAAATGCTCGATTATGGATACCACGCAATCAATGGCTCCCGCCGTAAGCATAATAAGTGCCGGCAGCAAATTTGTCTTTCTCGTTTTCATTCCTTTATATCACCTTTGAAAATTTGCCCACCGCTTTAATCAGATACTCTCCATTCATACAGTTCAGCTCCACGGTACGCCCGTAATTCAATCCGGTATCCTCTGCGACCAGCGGAATTTTAAGCTGACGCAGGATAATCTTCGCCGCTTCCGCATTGCGCTTCCCGACATTACCCATGGCAGAGCTTCCGCTCATCTCAAACATGCAGGCTCCACCGGCAATCTTGGCCACAAGGCGTCTCGGGTCTCCTCCAATCCTCTGCACCTGCCGCAGAAGCTCCCTAATACCCGTATCTCCGAATTTTGCTATATTTTCATTGTTCTTTAGCTTGGTGCTGTCCGGCAGCATATAATGTACCAGTCCTCCGACCTTGGTTACCGGATCGTACAGCGTCAGCCCGATACAGGAGCCGAGCCCTAGCGTCGTCAGTATATCCGGTGAACGAGCGACCTTTAAATCTGCCATTCCCACCTTGATTACGTTTCCCAATGTCAGTTCATCTCCTAAATTTGAATTCCGAGGGAGGTCAGAATTTTTCCATAGGAATCCTCCTCCGGCATTAAAATAAAGTATCCTCCGATCATTACTTCGTCCCCGAACTCAGTCTCAATCAGCAGCGCATTGTTGCCGTACTGTCCAAACTGAATCGCGGGAACAGACAAAATCGCGCCTGCCATATCCACCGCAATATAGGGGATAGAGGGCGCAATCGTTAAATTGGTGAGACCCGCAAGTGCCGTCAGGTAAGAAGCCGCAATAATATTGCCAATCTCCTTCATGGCAGACAGATCCATCTCATCAAAGGGCTCCATATTGTCCTCCGGTTTTCCCATCAGCCGGTTGACCAGATAATGCGCGGAATCCATTTTCATCAAAAACATCATGCTGCCGGAGATGTCATGGGTCACCTCCAAAAAGATTCCCACTATGATTTCTTCTTCCGGACAGATTGCCGTATTCAGCTTCGCCACATCCATAAGCTCAACCTTCGGCACATTCATCTGTATCGTCTCATTGAGCATACTGGCGAGGGAAGTCGTTGCATTTCCCGCGCCAACATTACCGATCTCCCGCAGGACGTCGATATAGATTTCGTTAATATTATCCATTGAAAATTCGCCCATAGGCACCTCGCTATCCATTATCCTTTTCTTCAATAATCGCACTCAGCTCCAGGAGCGAGATCAGCTGGTCCCCCTTCTTTCCGACACCGCTGATAAAAGCCTCCTTGCCGTGGCTGCTGTGGGAATCATAGGGTTCAATCTCCTCGCCTGAGAGCGTAACTACCTCGCAGACAGCATCCACAATTACACCGAGCATTCCCCGATCCTTGATTTTCAGGATAATAATTCTTGTTGTGTTCGTGAACACATCCTTTTCCAGCCCCATCTTAATCCGAATGCTCATAACCGGAACCACCTCGCCGCGGAGGTTAATGATTCCCGGAAAATACACCTGCGCCTTCGGCACTCTTGTGATTTTCTGCATCCGCACGATATTGTCGATGTAGCCGATATCGATGCCGTACTTCTCGCTGCCGATCTGTACAACTATGTACTGCTTCTTCTCTTTCTCAACTGTTGTATCTAACATAAAATCCGCCATGTCTTCACCCCCGTTACATCAACGTGTTGGCATCCAGAATCAGTGCCACCTCGCCATCGCCGAGAATCGTCGCCCCGCTGATGAGCTTGTTGCCGTTTATGTATTTTCCTAACGACTTGATAACTATTTCCTGCTGTCCCATAAGGTTATCCACCACAAGACCCACCTGAGAGTCTCCTCTCTTGACAATCACGACGGTAAGGTTCTCCGGCTCCTCCTCCCGGTCCTCGATATCCAGCACCTTATCCAGCCGTACCAGCGGAATGACGCTGCCTCTTAAGTGAATGACCTCCTTGGCCTGCACATATTTGATATCCGTAATTGGTATATTCTCAATGTTCGCAATCGAACCAAGGGCAATCGCATATTTCTCATCGCGAACCTCTACCATGAGAGCCTGGATAATCGCAAGCGTCAGCGGCAGACGAACCGTAAAGGTCGTGCCCTCGCCGAGAGACGTCTTTACCTCCACATCGCCGCCCAGCTGCTCAATGCCGGATTTCACTACATCCAGTCCAACGCCCCGGCCGCTGATATCCGTAATCTTTTTCGCCATGGAAAAGCTCGGAAGGAACAGCAGATTGATGACTTCCTTCTGGCTCATCGACTCCGCCTGCTCCGCCGTAACAGCGCCGCGCTCCACAGCCTTGGCCCTCACGGCCTCCACATCAATTCCGTTACCGTCATCGCCTACCTGAATGATGACATTATTTCCCTCCTGATAAGCGTTCAGGAAGATGGTTCCCGTCTCCGGCTTACCGCGCTGTGCACGGAGAGCCGAATCCTCAAGACCATGGTCTGCGGAATTGCGGAGCAAATGCTGCAGCGGATCCCCAATCTGATCCACCACGGTACGGTCAAGCTCGGTGTCCTCACCGGTCATTACCAGCTCCATCTTCTTATTCAGCGTTCTTGACAGGTCGCGGATCATACGCGGGAACTTGTTGACAACGCTCTCGATGGGCACCATTCGAACCTTCATCACAGACTCATGGAGATTGGTCGTAATGCGCTCCAGATATTCAATCTGCTCGTGGAAGCTCTGGCTGCCAAAACTTCCGCCCTCTGTAGAGCTGATGGAAACCAGACTGTTCTTTGCGATGATCAGCTCGGATACCTGGTTCATCAGTGCATCCAGCTTCTCAATATCCACCCGGACTGTACGGTTTGTCGCAGGCTTTCCGCCCGACTTCTTCTGGGGCTGTGCCTGCGCCTGCGTCTTATTCTCCGCCGCCTTGGCTGCAGCTGTCTTCTTGGGCGCCGCTGCAGGCTGTGTCGTCTGCGCCTGCTCCGCCTCCGCAGGAGCGGAAAACTCTGTCAGCTCCTCGCCGAATACATGCTCAATCTCCGAGACATGATTGGCCGCCGCATACAGCTTGTCGTAGCTCTCCGTCGATGCGATATAAAAGCTGAAATCAAGGTCAAATTTCTCGTCCTCAATATCCTGCGAGCTCGGCCGGTACACCAGAATCTGCCCGAACTCCTCCACCGCCCGGAATACCAGAAAGGCTCTCGCCGCCTTAAGCAGGCACTCCTTCTGGATCTGAATGGTCATCCCGTAAATGTGCTGACCTCCCTCTTTCGTATCCATTACAAGCCTGCGCTCGCTGTCGCTCAGCTCGATTTCGAGATACTTCTTCCCGACGCTCTCTGACGCCTTCTTCTCTCCGGCAGGCGCATTCTCCTTCGGGGCAGCGCTTTCGCCGCCGCTCTCGCCGTTCGCCTTGGCGATCGCATCGTTCAGCTCCTTGATGATCATCTCGTTATCTTCGGTGCCCTCGTCGGAGCTCGCCTTGATGTTGTCAAGATAGCCCTCGATCGCATCGAGACACTTGAACAGCAAATCAATCATCGGGCTGTCTACGGACAGCTTGTCGCTCCTGACCTCCTGAAACACATTTTCCATGTCATGGGTCAGATGCTGCATCCGCTTAAATCCCATGGTTCCCGCCATACCCTTTAGGGAGTGGGCCGCGCGAAAGACCTCGTTGATCGTGTCCTTATTGTCCGGCTCATTCTCCAGCGTCATAATGCAGTCGCTTAAGGTCTGTAAGTGCTCTGCGCTTTCATCAATAAAAATTTCAAGATACTGGCTAACATCCATGCTACATTACCCCCACATTCTTCGTGATCGTTTTCGCAACATCATCCAGAGATACGACCTCATCCACAATCCCGGTCTCCGCAATCGCCCTCGGCATCCCATAAACCACGCAGGTCTGCGCGTTCTGTGCAATCACATGAACCGGCTTGTGCTGGGCCAGGGAAAGAATCCCGTTCGTCCCATCCGCACCCATCCCGGTGAGCACCACGCAGATGATCTCATCGTAGCCCGTGCCGGAAAGAGAATCGTAGGTGATATTGGCACAAGGCTTTAAGCCGCCGATTGCAGGCATATCATTCAGTGCAATCTTGTGAACGCCGCCCGGGCATTTCGCCACGCCCATGTGCTTTCCGCCGGGAGCGATATACACATGCCCTTTCTCGAGCACATCTCCCTCCTCGGCCTCCTTCACCGCGATCTCGCTGATCTCGTCCAGCCGGTCTGCCATGGACTTTGTAAATCCCACCGGCATATGCTGTACGAGAACCATCGGAGCATTCAGGTTCCTGGGCAGAAATGGAATCACACTCTGCAGCGCCTTCGGCCCTCCCGTGGAGCAGGCAAGCGCAACCAGCTTATTCTTTCCGGTCGCCTTAAGCCTCGTGGGCGCCTGTTTTGGCTCCGGCCGCTTCGGTGTACGCGCATAACTCCTGGATGACAGCACCGCCGTAAGCACGGAGAGCAGACGCCGCTTAAAATCCTCACCCTTGGCTTCGATAATGTTGCCGGGCTTGGTCACAAAATCAACCGCTCCCAGCTCCATCGCCCGAATGGTCACCTCTGCATCCCTCACTGTCAGGGTGCTGACCATCACAACGGTCGCCCTGATTCCATCCTTTTTGAGCTGCTCGAGCAATTGCAGACCGTCCATCCTCGGCATGTTGACATCCAGAACAACACCATCGTAGGTTGTCTTCCTGAGCCTCTCATAGGCCTCAAGACCGTCTCTGCAGTAATCTGTTGCTTGAAAATTGTTATCTGAGTTAATTATATCACAAATAACCCTTCTCAGGAGTGCAGAATCATCAACAACCAAAATGTTTTTCTTCATATACTCACCCGATTTCCTTTTTGCGCATTCTGCGCTCTTCCTCAAACACAAAACGAACAATCTTTTCCCTGTCCCGCAGATCCTTGTAGATGAACTGGACACGGTTGCTGAACTTATCCTCTAAGGTTGGATGCCTGCTGCTCTCCACAACCCTGCATACCAGATAAAAGGTTTCGTCCAGCCATGCGCTGTTTAAATGAACCAGCAAAAGCAGAAAACTCCCCTTCTCATATATCTCTCCCGAGAGGAATTTCGCGCCGCCTCCGCTGATATCCTGCAGCGTCCCCATCCGCATGGAGGCCATATTCTCCGGCTCCCGAATAGCCGCCAGAAGCTGGTTCGTAGTCTCCAGCCGTGCGGTCTTCTCCGTGATCAGATAATACTGTATCTCCGCCAGAAAATCGATGCGGAAATACTCCCGCCTCTGGAATTTCTGCGGAAGCTCCTTCAGCTGGACGGAGAGAAAGTACAAATTCCCCTTCTTGTAGCGTCCCTTTACGGTAGCGATCCCATGGTACATCCCCCGCTTTGTATAGAATACCAGATCGCAGACAGCCCCTATCTGAAAGAGCACCATCCTTCCGCCCTGCATGGGCATCGTAATCTCTGCCTCCATATCCGAAAGCATATCCGAAACACTGCTCTGATAGATAACGGCCTTCTCCCCGCCGTTGTCCTCCGCCTGCTTTGCCCTAAGCAGCTTTACGTCTATTCGATTTCCCAGTTGAATTACATCTGAAAGTACCATACATTCGCTCTCCTATTTCCGGTTCGTGAGAAAATTTGAAAACATCTGGGTAATTCCCCAGCGCATTGTCACCTGCTCATGGGTTCCGTTCAGAAGATTTCTGGCGAGAACCTCAAAGGCCTTGGCCGACCTGGCATTGGGCTCCTGCAGGGAAACGGTCTTCTGCTGGCGCACCAGCCGCTCCAGCGCCGCGTCCTGCGGAACCATGCCAAGATAATTCAAAGTTCCATGTAAAAACTGCGCCACAACAGAACTTAACTTGTCATAAACACTCTGCCCCTCCTCCGCCGATATGACCTTGTTGGAGATCACATGGATTGTTGTGGCGTCGGCGTCAAAGCCGGAATTGCGGTACAAGGCCTTGAGCAGGGAATACGCATCGGTTAAAGAGCTGGGATCCGGCGTGGACACCAGTATGATCTCGGGACTTGCCACGACAAATTCCATGACCTGATCCGAGATTCCCGCGCCCGTGTCAATGATAATAAAATCCGCGAGATCATTCAACTCCTCAAGCTTTTGAACCACGAGCATGATCTGCTCTAAGCTCAGATGATTCATCCCGATAATGCCGGAACCTCCGGAAATAAAGCCTATATCCATCGGACCGTTCGTAATCACCTCGCGAATGGATTTCCCACGATAAATCACGTCAGATAAATTATATTCGGGCATCGTGCCAAACATAATCTCAACATTTGCCAGACCGATATCCGCGTCAAAAATAAGCACCCGTTTGCCCGCCATCTTCAGCTGCACCGCAAGATTCACCGCGACATTCGACTTTCCAACGCCTCCCTTTCCACTCGTGACAGTCACTACCCGGGCTGTATTTTGATTATTCTGGTTTCGCTTCCTGACAACATCCCGAAGCTGTTGCGCCTGATCCATTATTTATTTCCTCCCAACAGCTGTTTTACGATCTTTTGTGTATCAAAAATCTCAATATCGTCCGGCACATTCTGCCCCGTGGTCGCATAGGACAGGTCAGCCCTCGCATAGAGCTTGATATTCAGGATGTTTCCGTAGGTTGTCGTCTCGTCCAGCTTCGTGAAAATCAGCTTGAAATCCGTAATCTCCCGGTAGGTGTCCACAATATCCAGCAGATCCCTGTACTTGGTGGTCGCACTCAAAACCAGATAGACCTCCTTCGCGTACTTCTTATCCAGCCCGCGCAGCAGCTCCTTCATGTCCTCTCTCTGCTGTACATTCTTGTGGGAGAAGCCCGCGGTATCCACAAACACCACGTCCGGCGCGCCAAAGCCCTCCAGCTTCTCATTCATCTCCTGCGCGGAGTATACAATCTCCATCGGCGCCTCCAGAATGTTGGCGTAGACCTGAAGCTGCTCCGACGCCGCGATCCGGTAAGTATCCGCCGTGATGAATGCCACGCTCTTATTGTAATCCACTTTGTACTTAGATGCAATCTTTGCTATTGTTGTAGTCTTACCCACACCGGTAGGCCCGATAAAAAAAACTACCTTGGGCTTTTTTTTGCCAATCTCGATGGTTTTGGGCTGGCCAAGCTTCAAAATCAGCTTCTGGTAGACATTAGAGAGAATAATATCCACACTGTTGCCGGGGCGGATAAAGCGCTCCACCTCCTGCAGCACCTGATTGACATAGATCTCATTGACCTCGTTGGAAATCAGCGTATTATAGAGGATTCGCACAAAGTTGAGCTCCTCGGAGGAGGGGGATTTGGCCTTCCGCTCCTCCGCTCCGGCCTCCAGTTTTTCCTGCAGACGCTCGGAGAGGAGATCCAGCCGCTCGTCAAATTCCTCTTTCTCCTGCACACTCTTTGGCTCTGCCTCCGGCTGAAAGGAAAACTTTTTCTGCACGGGCGGCTTTGGCATGGCGGAAAGCTCCTCCGTAAAATCAATTTTCTCGTCCGCCGCCAGATTGATGCTGTCATGCGTCCCCATGGTATTGAATGCACGCAGGGTACTCGTGGAATTCTCCTTTTCCTTCATAGCCGCTGTCACCTCGTAGGAAGATTTTTTAAACACAGCAAGCAAACCCTTGGGTTTGACCTCCTTGGTGTACATAATCACTGCATCCTCGCCATATGCCTCTCTTGCGGCTGCAATTGCTTCCTCTTCTGTTTTTCCTCTAAATTTGTTTACATTCATTTATATCATCACCATTCCTACGGACTGCAGCTCTACATCGGCCTCCACCTCATTGTAGGACACTACCGTAAGATCCTTGAAATAATCCTCTGTCAGTCTCTTGAAATACATGCGGACAATCGGCGAGGTCACTACCATCGCAGGCTTTCCAATGCTCTCGAGCTTCTGCACTTCCTCCTCCAGAGAGGTCATAATTGCTTTCGTCTTGTCCGGGTCTAAGGTCAGATAAGCTCCCTGCTCTGTTTGCTTCACCGAGGACATAATCTCCTGCTCCACCTTCGGGTCTACCGTAATCACACTGGTAACCTCATTCGGCGGAAACAGCTGGTTCGAAATGGCCCGCTTTAAGCTCTGTCTCACATACTCGGTCAGCACATCGGTATCTCTCGTGGTCTGTGCATGATCCGCCAGCGTCTCGAAAATGGTGAGCAGGTCGCGAATCGAGATTCCCTCATTGAGGAGATTCTGCAGCACCTTCTGTACCTCACCAAGCCCAAGCAGCTTCGGCGTAAGCTCCTCCACAAGCACCGGGTTGGACTCCTTTAAATTGTCCACCAGATGCTGTACATCCTGTCTGGTCAGCAGCTCCGCAATGTGGCTTCGGATTACCTCCGTCAGATGGGTCGCAATGATTGAGGGCGCGTCCACCACCGTATAGCCAAGGCTCTCCGCCCGCTCCCTCTGCGCCTCCGTAATCCAGATTGCAGGCAGATGGAAGGATGGCTCGAAGGTCGGGATACCCGTAATCTCCTCCTCCACATAACCGGGATTCATCGCCATATAGTGGTCAAAGAGAATCTCTCCCTCCGTAACCTGAATCCCTTTGATTTTAATAATGTACTGGTTCGGGTTGAGCTGGATATTGTCCCGCAGACGAATGATTGGAACCACAGTTCCCAGCTCCAGCGCAATCTGTCTTCGAATCATAACCACGCGGTCTAAAAGATCTCCGCCCTGATTCACATCTGCCAGCGGAATAATACCATAACCGAATTCCAGCTCGATGGGATCCACCTGCAAAAGGGATACCACATTTTCCGGCTTGCGGATTTCCTCCGCCTCGGTCTCCTGCTGCTGAACCTCCTCCTCGATATGCTCCTCTCCGATTCCGGTCGCAATACTGCGCCCTGCAAGGAGAAAAGCCAGACCAAGTCCGATAAACAAAACCACATTCAGAGGCGTTACCGCCCCGAGAAAAATCATAACCACTCCGACGATATAGAGCACCTTGGGAATGCCAAAGAGCTGCCTTGTGAGCACACCGGAAAAATCCGCCTCGTTTGAGCCCTTCGTCACCAGAATACCTGTGGACAAAGAAATCAGAAGCGAGGGAATCTGGGACACCAGACCGTCACCGATGGTCAGAAGTCCGAACTGCAAAATCGCGTCATTAAACTCCATCCCCTGATTCATCACACCCATCACCGTTCCACCGATCAGGTTGATAAAGGTGATGATCAGACCGGCGGTCGCATCTCCCTTCACATACTTGGTAGCACCGTCCATGGAACCAAAGAAGCTGGACTCCTTCTGAATCTTTTCCCTTCGCTGCTTGGCCTCCTCATCGGTGATCGCGCCGGTATTTAAGTCCGCATCGATTGCCATCTGCTTACCGGGCATCGCATCCAGGGTAAAACGCGCCGTAACCTCGGACACCCGCTCGGAACCCTTGTTAATGACAATAAACTGAATCAGCACCAGCACGATAAATACAATCGTGCCGACTACCATGTCGCCGCCGCCCACGAAATTGCCGAAGGTCGTTACGACATTTCCCGGATCACCCGTCAGAAGAATCAGACGGGTGGAGGATACGTTTAAGGAAATACGAAAAATCGTTGTAAACAAAAGCAGCGTCGGGAAGAAGGACATGTCAAGTACCTCCTGCACGAACAGCGAATTAAACAAAATAATGAGTGCAATGGAAATATTGATGGCAAGCATGACATCCAGCAGGAGGGATCGAATCGGTACAATAAAAAAGATAACTGCCGCCAATAAATACAGGCCGACTCCAATATCCGCTTTTTTGATCATGCCCACACCTCCTTTCACTGTAAAGCCTTACTTAAGAGTATTTTCTACGCTGACTTCCCCTTTTTGCGGTATATCGCCGCTAAGATTCCCGCTACCGCCTCGTAGAGCTCCGGCGGAATCTCCGCCCCGAGATCCACATTGTGATAGAGCATCCGCGCCAGCGGCTTGTTCTCCACGACCTCAACGCCGTTCTCCTTTGCCTCTTCCTTAATCTTTAATGCCAGATAATCCGCGCCCTTCGCCAGCACATAGGGGGCGCTGCGCGAATCGTCATATTTTAGGGCGACCGCAAAGTGCGTCGGGTTGGTAATGACCACGTCCGCCTTGGGCACATCCTGCATCATACGCCGCTGGGACACCTCCTGCATCTTCCGTCTCTGACGACCCTTGATCTGGGGATCTCCCTCAGTGTTCTTAAACTCATCCTTTACTTCCTGCTTGGTCATTTTCATCTCGTCGTTGAATTTCCATTTCTGGTAGGTGTAATCCGCAATGCCGATCACCAGATAGACAAGGCTGATCTTCAGACCCACATCGAGAATGATCGAACCCACAAGAGCCACCGCCTGACGCACGCTCAGCTCATAGAGAATGAAAAGCCGGTTGGCATCGTCCCGTATCGAGGTATAGGCGATGTAAATGATAATCGCCACCTTCAAAATCGACTTCACCAGCTCAAAGAGCGTATCCTTGGAAAAAATCCGCTTAAAGCCGTTGATCGGGTTAAACTTGGAAAGCTTCGGCTGCATGGGCTTTGCCGAAACCTTCCACCCCACCTGCACAATACTCACGAGAAACGCCACTACCACGCCGAAGGCGAAAAACGGAAGCACCGTGAGCATCCACTGGATAATCGCCTCAAAAAGCACGGAGGACACCGCATGGGAGTTCAGGTTACTCTCATTAATAAGCACGAAATCCGCCATGTTCCCATAGACAAAGGAAAACAGGTTCAAAAGATTTCCGCTCACATAAGAAATAAAAATCCTCAGACAGAGAAACAGTACAATCAGGGAAAAGGCGGAATCTAACTCCTTGCTCTTGGCAACCTTTCCCTCCTCTCTCGCATCCTTTAGCTTCTTGGCGGTCGCGGGCTCAGTCTTCTCCCCGCCCTCCCCGTCCTTCGCGAAAAACTGCAGATTCAGATATATTTTCGGGGAAAATGTATCTTCTATTCGGTTTTCCTCAATACATTCCCTCAGCAAAACGCACCACCATCGTCTTTATCTCAGATAAAATCATATCTGCCACATTCGGCAGAAGGAAAATTGTCAAAAACAGCACCGCATAACCTACCAGAATCTTTAGCTGCATACCCACCGCAAACATATTCATCTGCGGGGCTACCTTCGCCATGATGCCGAGCACACAGTTTAAGATCATAATACATGCAAAAAACGGGAGAAAAATACGAAAGCCTAACACAAACAAATCTCCCATATACTGCACCATCGAGTTCATCAGATGATCCCAGTTAAAACTCGAATTCCCAATCGGAATCACCGTGAAGGAATCGTTGATGGCACGAATCAGATATCCCTGCAGATTCGATGTCATAAGCAGCAGGAGCACCAGATAGTAGTAGAGATTACCTGTGATTGTCGTCTCGCTTCCCATGTCAGGATTAAACTCCGTCGCCATGGACAGACCGATATCCATATCAATCACGCTGCCTGCAAACAAAATAATAGAATTACAGATATTCGCCGCCAAGCCCAACAGCAAGCCCGTAATTCCCTCACTGAGCACCACCACCCCGTAACCGACCACGCTTTCATAGTCAAGCTCCGGTCTCTGGGCCACATTGTAAATAATGAACGAGACAAAGACTGCAAAACCGGCCTTCGTCCGATTCGGCACTCCGGAATGTCCGAAGAAGGGGGCGATAGATATAAACGAAACAAGCCGCACCAGAATCAGCAGCCAGTATTCAAAATTGTTCAGATTGAACACATAGTTTACCATAGCCTACCCTATTCCCAGACTCAGATAATAGCTGAAATTCTCCCACAGCCTCGTCATAAAGCCGCTCATATTATCCAGCATCCAGGAGCCCAAAAGCATCATCGTCACAAACACGCCCAGAATCTTCGGCACAAAGGTGAGCGTCTGCTCCTGAATCGAAGTGACCGTCTGAAAGATACTGACGATCAGACCGATAATCAAAGAAACCAGAAGTAACGGCGCCGACGTGATAATAATTGTATAGATTGCCTCCTGCGCGATATCTAATACCGCCTCCTGCGTAATCACTGTCTATCCCTCCTCTATCCCCCGCAAAAGCAGGGCTTCCTGTTATGTCAGTAAAAGGTCTGCACAAGACTTCCCACCACCAGATCCCAGCCGTCCGCCAGAATGAACAAAAGCACCTTAAATGGCATCGAGATCGTGGTCGGCGGAAGCATCATCATACCCATGGACATGAGCACGGAGGACACCACCATGTCAATCACAATGAACGGAATATATATCAAAAAGCCCATAATGAACGCTTTCCTGAGCTCACTTAAGATGAACGCAGGCACCAGCGTCGTAAAGGGAACGTTATACAGTTCCTCCACGGTCGCGTATGTCTCCCCGGACATATCTGCAAACAGATTGATATCGCTGACCTGAACCTTACAGTCCTCAATCATAAAGGACCGGATAGGCTCCTCCACCCGCTCGAGAAACTCCTGCTGGCTGATTTCTCCCCTGTCGAGTGGCTGAACCGCGTTTGTATTCATTTCCTGAAAAGTGGGCCACATAATAAAAAAGGTAAGAAACAGCGCAAGCCCGACTAATATCTGGTTCGGCGGCGCCGTCTGTGTACCGATTGCAGCCCTCACAAAGTGCAGCACAATGATGATCCTTGTAAAGCTGGTCATCATTATAAGAATCGAGGGTGCGAGAGATAAAATCGTCAGCACTAAAAGCATCCGCACCGGCGTGGACACGCTTCCCTCATCATTGTTCCAGAGAATCGAAAGCCCGGTTCCAAGCTCATCGACATCGGCTTCCTCCGTATTTTGCGTGAGGTCGTCGATATCATCTCCGGTGGGAAGCGGCGACTCATCTGCCGCGGCCTCCGAATTCGTCCCCGTCGCATACACCATGGTCGGGCGGGTGCATAATACAATTGTCAAAATTATGATTGCGCAGGCAAAAAGGAAGCTTGCTGCGCAATAGAACTTTTTATGTCTGCTCATATCAATCCTGCTTCTTCGGCCATTTTTCTTTCAGCTTATCCAAAATCTCTCCAAAGCTCTCTGTGGAGACAGTGCCGGTATTTTCCTCCAGCACGGACAAATCCCTAAGCTCTTCTCTCGTAAGCTCTGCCAAAAGGTGCACCTCGTCCTTGCCGATGGAAACCACCAGATATTTCGTTCCGGCCTCTACAATACTAATCATCTTATTATTGCCGACGCCGATCGTCTCCACAATCCGAAGATTCCGGTTACTGCCTCTCGCCTTCTGAAAGCCGCCCATCCAGCGTGTTACCAGATAAGTAATGCCCAGCACAAAAACAAATATAATGAGAGTACCAATAAGCCTCAACAGGCTGTCCAGTGTACCCGCCGCCAAAATACTCCTATACATCGCTTACTATGTCACCTGCACCTTCACCGGAGAACTCACAATCTCCGTGATACGCACACCGAAGCTCTCCTCGATCACGACCACTTCGCCCTTGGCGACATACTTGCCGTTTACCAGCACATCAATCGGCTCCCCGGCAATCTTGTTCAGCTCTATGATCTTGCCCGGCCCGAAATCAAGAATTTCAGAAATCAGCTTAGAGGTACGACCTAACTCTACCGTTACCTCCAGGGGGACATCCATAATCAAATCAATATTTTCCGGCTGGTACACGCCCATCGGACTACCGGAAAAAGCGGTAAACTGTGCGGGCTGTACATTCACAGGCTGTCCCATGATCTGCTGACCCATCATGGGCTGCATCATGGGCTGACCCATCATCGGCTGTCCCATCATGGGCTGACCCATCATCGGTTGTCCCATTGGCTGACCCATCTGCTGCTGGGGCATCTGCTGCGGCGCAGGCGCCGGTGCAGGTTCGGGAGCAGGCGCAGGCGCCGGTGCAGGATTCTCCTTGACACTGTCACTGTCCGCCTTCATATTCGCCGTAACACTTGAACACATATCCTTTGCGAAGGAAACCGGATAAAGCTGCATAATCTGACTGTCCACCAGATCCCCAATTTCCAGGTGAAATGCGATTTTAACGAATATTCCAGTCAGGAACTTGTCAATCTGTCCCTCATCCACATTCTCTGTCAGATCCACCAGATCCGCCACTGGCGGGCTGATGTCGATCATCTTGTTCAGCATGGAAGAAAGGGAGGTCGCGGCAGATCCCATCATCTGGTTCATCGCCTCGCTGATGGCGCTCAAATGCAGCTCGCCCAAATCCCCGTCTGTATTGCTGCCGTCACCGCCCATCATCAAATCCGTGATGATCTTGACGTCATGTTCCTTTAATATCAGGATATTACTTCCGTCAAGCCCTTCGGTATAGGCAATCTTAATAAAGACACACGGTCTCTCATACTGTGCTGAGATCTCATCCCATGTAGAGTAGGACACGACCGGCGTCGAAATTTCCACCTTACGGTTCACGAGGGAAAACAAGGTCGTCGCAGCCGTCCCCATGCTGATATTGGCAATCTCGCCAATGGCGTCTTTCTCAGAATCCGAGAGCTCTCCCCCCTCCGGCTCTATACCAGAGGACGCCTTCGGATCGTTGAGCAGTGCGCTGATTTCCTCTTGTGATAATACTCCATCCATCTCTTATTGCTCCTCTCTGATCACCGAAGTGACCCTGACTGCATAATCATCTCCCGCCGAACCCGGCATAGCTGTAAACTTGCGGATATTTCCCACATAAACGTCCAGCTCGTCATCGACACGGCGATCCAAAAGAATAATGTCTCCGGGCGTCAGCGTCGCGAAATCGTTGACCGATATCACACTGTTGCCGAGTACCGCCTTGACCGGAATAAGCGCGTGCTTAATAAGCGACTCAATCGCCTGTCCATAATCTGTGTCATCCCTCGCGGTCATATTCGCATACCAGTACTTGGTATTCAGCTTGTCAATCACATCCTCCACCGTAATATAAGGCAGACAGATATTCATAAGACCTTCCACATCGCCGATTTTCAGATTGATCGTGACAATCGCAATCATCTCGCTCGGGGATATAATCTGCGCATACTGGGAATTCGTCTCAATGCGCTCCAGCCGGGGGTGAATGTCAAGCACATTCTGCCACGGCTCCCTGAGAAGATTCACACAGACAATCATGATGCGCTCAATAATCAGAAGCTCTATCTCCGAGAATTCGCGAACCTTGTCTAACGGATCTCCCCTGCCGCCCAGCATCCGGTCTACCACACAGTAGCCCAGATTCGAAGCCATCTCAATAATAATATTTCCCTGAAGCGGCGCAAAATTCACAATTCCCAAAAGCACTGGATTCGACAATGCGTTTGAGAATTCAGAATACGTTACCGCCTCCGAATTCATAACCTCCACCTGCACATTCTTACGCAGATACACCGGAAGGTTGGTAGATAGCAGGCGCCCATAGTGCTCAAAAATAATCTCTAAAGTCCTCAGATGCTCCTTTGAGAATTTGGACGGACGGGCAAAATCATAATTCTTTACCTGCTTTTCATCCTTGTCTTTAATTTCATCTACATCCAGCTCACCCGCGCTTAGAGCAGCCAGTAAGCTGTCAATTTCGTTCTGGGATAAAACGTCACCCATCTGTCTTCCACCACCCGTAACTGTGATAGAACCGGCCAAAGGTCAGTCCTTCCTGATTTTTACTCCATCGTAAACTTTGAAAAGTTCACCGCAATAACATAATCGCCGCCGAAAAGCATCTGCATCTGCTCAAGCACCTCATCCTGCATCGTCTGCTTGGTCTCCCGGTTGCGCAGATCGTCCACCGTATAACGGTTGAGCGCGTCGGTAATGGTCGCTCTTATTGTGGAATCCTGGCCTGCCATAAACTCCTGATTATAGGTCTTATAGTTCTCACTGCCCTTATTTAGGACAAGTGTCACATTGACCACCGCATAATGGCTCCCTTTGTCTCCCTCGACGGATGCGAGCGTCGCCGTAATGTCCGCCCCGGAATTGACCGCGTACTCCTCTCTGTCCTCCACCGGAATATTGTCCAGCGAGGAGGAATCTCCGCTGTTTAAGTCCAGATCAATCGCCTGACACACCTTGTCGATCAGCGCATTCGCTTTCTTCGTCTGGGGAAGCACTGAAAACATCAAAATTGCTGTGAGAACAAAATTTGCAAACACAAGCGCTAAAATTAGTACGGAAATAAGATTTTTCTTCATCGTCTTTGTCCTTTCTAGTTCGTCCCTGAACTGTAGGAATTATACACCTTAATCTCTACCCGGCGGTTCCTCGCGCGTCCCTCTGCGGTGGAATTGTCCGCCACCGGTACATAGGCCCCGCGCCCCGAGAACTTAATATTCGCGTCGGGAATATCAACATCGGAATCATTCCGAAAATAATTTGCAACACTCCTCGCCCGGTACGCGGAGAGCACGTCGTTATCCTCAAACTGGCTGGAATGGATCGGCACATTGTCCGTATGTCCCTCCACCTCAATGATATGATTCTTGTATTTTTCCAGAATAAGCCCCAGCTTATGTACGATCGGATAAGCCTCGCTCACAAGCTCCGCCTTGCCGGATTCAAAGAGGATGGCTCCGCTTAAATCGAGCTGCACATACTGGGAATTAAAATCCACATCCACCAGATCCGTCAGGCCCGCGGCCGCAATCTCCTGCTCTATGTCCTCCGCAATCTGCTCAGATTCCGCGAGCGCCTGCCTCTCGTACTCCTCCACAATATCGTTTTTTCCATTTTCCTGCTCCTCACTGTCCTCCTCCGCCTTGGAATTGGCCATCTCGTGATAGTAGGAATCTAAAAACTCAAGCTGTCTCACCCCGGCGGAAATCATTTCGCCGTCTCCAATGGTCGCCCCGCCGGAGGGCAGAATGCTCACGGTGCTCTGCAGGGAAGCAATCACCTGCTGGAATTTCTCTTCCTCCACTGAGGACATGGAAAACAGGAGCACGAAAAAGCACAAAAGCAAATTCATCAGGTCGGAAAAGGTTGACATCCAGGCCGGCGATCCCTTTGGCGGGTCTTCCTGCTTTTTGACCATTACTCCTCACCTCCAGCACCCGGTGCATCCGCTCCCACGCTGCCTCTTGCGGCAGGAGCAAGGAAGGACTTGAGCTTCTCCTCGATAACCCGGGGGTTCTCCCCGGCCTGAATAGAGAGAAGTCCTTCTATCATAATGTTGCGCATCGTAACCTCAATATCATTATTGACCTTAAGCTTGGTTCCCACCGGATTACACAGCCAGTTCGCGATCAGGGAGCCGTAAAGTGTCGTCAGAAGGGCTGTCGCCATGGAAGGACCGATACTGGAAGGGTCGTCCATGTTATAGAGCATGATAACCAGTCCGACCAGCGTACCGATCATACCCCAGGCAGGACCCAGCTCCGCCCATTTCTCCCAGAATCCAATCCGGTTCTTATGCCTCTCCTCCAGACACATAAGGTCTGTCTCCAAAATGCCGCGCACCAGCTCGGGATCCGTACCGTCTACGACAAGCATGATTCCCTTTTTGAGAAATTCATCATCAATATTGTTCGCCGCCTCCTCCAGCGCGAGCAGACCTTCCTTTCTACCCACATTCGCGAGGTCGATAATGGTCTTGATGATTTCCGACGGGTCCGCGGAGGGGCCTCCCTTGAACGCGAGCGCTATACTCTTAAGACCTCCGATAAAGTCCTCCATCTTATGGCTGCTGAGCGTACCGCTGACCGAACCTCCAATCGTGATAACGACCGACGGCACATCAATGAAGTAGTTGAACGCACTCGCCCCACCACTAGTGATAATACCAAACACGACCATGGCCGCTCCCAGTATAATACCAATCAAAGATGCTAAATCCAATTCATTCACCTTCCATCTCTAAATTGAGCAAATTACACCCTCAAATAAGATTTTACTAAACTTTCGTCCGATTGTCTACTTTCTTTTTGTGGAAAAGAGTAAAAAAATGAGAAAAAAAGATGGAAAATAGCACAAAGACTATTTTCCATCTGGCTTTTCACTTAGAAACGACTAGCGTTTCAGATTGATAAGCTCCTCCAGGAGTGTATCCGAAACTGTGATCACACGGGAGTTCGCCTGAAAGCCTCTCTGGGTAATGATCATATCCGTAAACTGTCCTGACAGATCCACGTTGGACATCTCCAGCTCGCCGGAATTGATCTTGCTTCCGTCCGCGCTGACCTCCACGCCGATTCCGTCGAACTCGCCGGAGTTTAAGGTCGTCTGGTAACAGTTGTCGCCCACCTTCTCAAGACCGGAAGCGTTCGCAAACTGCGCCACTGCAATCTGGCAGAGGAGCACGGTATTACCATTGTCATAGGAACCGTACACGCAGCCCTGCTGGTCAACCTGGAGCCCCGTCAGCCGGCCAACCTTCTTGCCTGCGCCGTCTCCGCCGTCCTCCTTGCTGTTGGTGCCGCGGAGCGCCTTCATGGTAGAAACCTTGCTGTTGTTCTGGTTCAGTGAATTTGCAAAATCCACCTCGATGTCCTTAAAGTTACTCGCCTGTGTCGGAGGTACATTATCCGCTCCCAGATTCGTTGTAAAGCCGGTATTCAGAGAGGATAAATTCAACGACTGCCTTTTTGTGAGCGTAAGATTTCCAGTATTTCCGTCCGTATCCGTCGGCTTGGTCGTATCAGTTTCCGTGATAGCAACAAAAGTACCCTTGTTCGAATCATACACAAGATCATAGCCGCTCTTATTATTGGAACCCCAAATACTTGTCAGCGCCGCCTGAAGCCCATCATCAATACCATCGTTATTGGCATCCTGACTGGTTACTGCAGCGGTAAGCTGGGAAATCCTATTGCTGTTGGCATCCACAATATCTACCAGGTCAATGTGGTAGTAGCCCGCAATGTCCGTGCCATTCGCATCTTTCTTCTGCGTCACGGAAAACTTCGCGGTGTAAGTGTAACCGAGGTCGTCATAGAAACCGAGTGTCATCACATAGCCGCCATCCGCCGCAATGTTCGGATCGAGCTTATCGAGAATACCGGAAATATAAGCCTTCTCGGTTGCCTCCGGGGAAGCGGTCTGGTTCTGCGCCGACATTACCTGTAAGGGAGAAACGGTATCCTTGCGGATCTCTCCGGTCGCCTGGTCTACCTGCCAGCCCTGCAGGGTGTATCCGGTGGAGCTCATGCACAGATAGCCGTTGCCGTCCACATAGAAGGAGCCCGCTCTTGTAAACAATATATTGCTTCCGTCGCTGACAATGAAGAAATTGGTCGTCTGGCTGTCGGAAAGTCTTAAGTCAAAGGGATATCCTGTAGTCTCCGCCGCACCTGCACCCGTGATGTTGCACATGGTAGAAGCGGTCGCTACACCGAGACCGATCTGCTTTGCGTTGACGCCGCCGATTCCGGTAGCGCCGTCGCCCGCCGATGCGGATGAATTGGTCTGATACATGATTTCGCTGAATCTTACGTTGGACGCCTTGAAAGCCTCCGTGTTGACATTCGAGATGTTGTTACCGATAACATCCATTCTCGTCTGATGTGTCTTAAGTCCTGACACAGCAGAAAAAAGTGATCTCATCATAGTGCAAAGTCCTCCTTTTCCTGCCATATTCCCATAGGAAATACAGCCATACCTTTGAGGGCTCAGTAACCGGGCTTCCTCTGTCAGTCAGAAGCCCTTCGCCTCCGCGGCTAATGCCTTGGGCCGGTTCTTAGATAATTACTGCGCCGTCAATGTTTGTGAATACGTTACTGTTTGTTTCGTCTTTGTCCATTGCTGTGACAACTGTCCGGTTCGGCACGTTCACGATGAATGCAAGTGAGTCTACCAGCACGAGGGATTCATTGATTCCCTTTGCCTGTGCCCGCTCCACTCCGCTCTCCAGCCTCGCGCTCTGCTCGATGGAAAGATTGATGCCTCTGCTCTCCAGCCTCGAAGCCGCATGTTTGGAAAATCTCAGCTCCGAATCTGTTCCAGCCGCCGCATCCCGATGCTGCCTTAAAATTTCCTCAAAGGATATATCGGGTTGACTGACCGTTTTATTAACACTCTTTTGTGTTAAAAACTGATCTGTAATCTGTTCAATGGACGTATACTGATTCGCTATTGGCTTCATACCTTTTCCTCCATTGTCTGTCTATGGCTTATGCGGTCTCTTCTACTGCTGTATCCGCTTCCGCCGTGCCTTCCGTATCTGTCTCCCCTGCGCTTTCAGCCTCCTGCGCAGCCACGATATTCTTCATCGTCGCCCGGTATTCCTCGAGCAGCTTAACTGTCTCTATATCCATGAACTGCTTCTGGTAATCTGTCATGCCGTCATAGAGGTCTGTGATCTGGCCAACCATGATCTTGTGCTCGATCGTAAGGTTCTCCACGTTCGGCATCTGCCCCAGCATGTTCTCGATGGATTTGGAAAGTCCCACCGCCTCGTAGTACTCATTGTCCGCCACCGTATCCAGCGAAGATAAAGGATAAAGCGCGTTGTTCACCGACAGATATACATCGTTATTCTGGTAAAGCACATAATCAACCTTGCCATCAACCCAGTCCGTCTTGCCTGTAGTCTCGTTCTCCACCTTGATAATGACTGTCTTACCCACCAGATTGTTCGCCATGGCGTTCTGCTCTGTGCTCTGCAGCGCGATCGTCGCCTCAAGCTGTGAGAATGTTGCAAGCTGTGCTACATACTCTGTATTGCTGGTCGGCTCCAGCGGATCCTGATACTGCATCTCCGCACACAGAAGCTGTAAAAACTGGTCGTAGCCAAGCTCTGAACCCTTTGGCAGCTCTTCTTTATTATTGTCTGTATAGCCGTCTACCAGTTTTCCGTCATTTACACTTGCTATATATGCCATATTCTCTTCCTTTCTAAAAATTTTGCTTATGCTGACAAATCCATGGAATTGCCGTTTTCCCGCATCATCTGTGCAACCAGGGCTTCTTCCTCGCTGATCACACCGGAAAGCTCATCCAGCGAATCAAGCTTTAAGTTCCTTCTGTGGGATTTCTCCTCTGCCCTCTCGCCTTCCTGCTTCTCTCTCTCAGCACCCTGCTCCAGATTCTGCTCAAACTCGTGGGATGCAACGGTTACTTCAATGGCATCCACCTTGACTCCCGCCTGATTTAAGCTCTCCTTGAGCTCTGCCATCTGCACCTCAAGCGCCTGCCTCACCGCTTCGTTGGCGGCTGCAAGCTGCGCGTGTACTGCGCCCTCTTTGGCGGTAACCTGCAGATATACCTTGCCGAGATTTTCCGGATTCAGTTGCATCTCGATCGAGCTCTGCGCCTCTGAGATATGCACCTTCACCTGCTCTGCAATCTGCTCAATGATATCCATGGTGTCAATCGACAGATATGTGTCGTTTGGCAGCTCCGGCACAGTGTTAAGCTCCTGCGGCAGCGCTGTATTTGCCAGCGGTTCACTCATGGTAAAATTCTGCTGCGGCCTTGCCTGCTTCTGAAACAGTCCGCTCTGCGCGCCGGCATTCTGATTCTCTGCTCCGGCATCCTCCTTTGTGTCCGCCTCTGCCGTCTCCGGCGTCAGTTCCGGCAT
Organism: Blautia sp.; assembly: GCA_023663685.1. Classification (GTDB taxonomy): domain Bacteria; phylum Bacillota; class Clostridia; order Lachnospirales; family Lachnospiraceae; genus Roseburia. The sequence goes on along the minus strand of JAMPHB010000001.1, from coordinate 411,489 downwards.
AGCCCTTGTCTCCTCAGGCTGCTCCACGGATGCCTCCTTTTGCTGCTCCACGGGTACTTCCTCAGAGACTTCCACAGCCACCTGTGTCTGTGTCTGCTTCTGCTCCGGCATAGTCGGCACAGTTTTCTGCTCCTGCACGGCCGGTTCTGTCTCCTGCATGGTCTGCGTCTGCAATTCCTGCGCGGGATTCTCCTGCTCCTGCACGGCCGGTCTGGCCTCCTGCACTGTCTGCGTCTGCTCCGGCATAGTCGGCACAGTTTCCTGCTCCTGCACATCCTGCACGGCCGGTTTAGCCTCCTGCACTGTCTGCGTCTGCAATCCCTGCGCGGCCTCCTGCGGTCTGTCTGCCTCCGGTTCCACTGTCTGCTGTGCATCCAGCTGGGCGATCACTGCATCCATCTGGTTCTTTGGAAGCTCCAGACTCTCCATCAGCTTATTTCCCAGCGTCTCTGTCTCCTGCATGAGCTCCATAAATTGCGGATTCATCAAAAGCTCTGAAGAATCCGTGGCTCCGGTGAGCTCCATCGCAAGCTGTACGAGCTTCTGCGGATCCATGAGATCAAAGACCGTCAGGCCAAGCGTCTCCATTGCGGAAACTACCTCGTCCTCTGTGACGTCAAGCTCCTCTGCAACCAGCGCTGTGATCTGCTCTTCAAAACTGCCCAGCTCATCCGTGGCTTCGGAAATTTTGTCGGCGATCTCCGGCGTCTGTGTCTGTGCGATATCTGCTTCCCTGTACTGATATCTGTCATAGACAGCCGACGCGCTGCTCTGCGGCGCCTGCACCGGTTTTTGCTCCGTCTGCGGACTGGCCGCCCGATACCCCATGTGCATCATGGAAGCAAAGGCTCCTGCAACTGTGGATCTGGCATCCCCTGCCTTGGCCGGGGCAGCATTTGCATTTAACGCCGGGCCGGTATTTGCCGTCCAGTTAAATACATTTGCACTCGTCATTCTCTCCCTCCTTTCTTAATTTTGTCTGGTCAGATTCCCTACTTCTTCACAGGCTCCATGATCTCTGTCAGCCTGGCGGCGGTCTCCGGATCCATCTGTGAAAGTATGTCCGCCCGCGCCTTGGTTCCCATGTTGTTAAGGATATCCGCTACCAGCCCCAGATTATTGGTCATCGTGTCAAAGATGGCCGCCGCATCCTTAGGCTGCATCTGCGAATAGGTCTTTACATAATCCTCGACGCTTTCGTCGTAGGTAATCTGCTCAATCACTTGTTTATACAGGACAGCTGCATTTTCCGGATCAATGCTCTCATAATATGCCCTATATTCATTTATATCGGGTGCTACGTCTGATAAAACAACCTCTTCGTAAAATTTTTCTTTTTCTCTCTCAAAGGCCGCCTCGTCCTCCTTGTATACGGAGAGCTCCGCAATCTGTTCCTTCAAATCCCTGATTGTGTCGGCATCGTCCGAATTCTTGCCAAGAGCGGTATCCAGCTCCTGCTCCAGCTCCCGGATTCTTGCCCTCGCCTCCTCCAGCGTCCCATAGGGGGACTGGCTCTCCGGCTCCACATACACGCCCGCCTCCGGCTCCGGGAGGATTTTGTTGACATAGGGCACGTCCTTAAGCATCGGGTAGAGCACTGACGAGCCGAAGCCGCCCACGTCGCTCTTGATCAGAATCGCTATGATGCCCATCCAGATGGCTATAATTAAGAGCGTCACAAAGAAAAGAACCAGTTTGCCGCCGGCTTTCTCTTCTCCCTCATCGTCGTCGGTCTCTGCCTCCTTATTCTTTTTGCGCTCCTTTTTTTCCTGCTTTTTTCTTTCCTTCTCTTCTTTTTTGATTTCCTTCTTGCTCTTGCCGGAGTTCTCCTCCTGCTCCATGAGCTCGTCATTCTTCGCCATTGTAACTGCTCCTCTTGGTTCCTTTTACCGGTGATTGAAGGTATAGCTCACCAGCTCGTCAATCTCCTTCGTCTCCTGCGCGGCAAGCTCCCGCTTGAATTCGTCAAATGCCTTTTCCCTGAGCTTCTCCTGAACCTTCCGCTCCTGCATAACCTCGTTCAATGCCTGCCTCGCATCCTCCATCTCACGCTCCGCCTTATGTACCTCCATCATCTGCCGCCGCACGATGGTCTTCATTGCATTGACGTCCGCCCGGGCGTTCGTAACCGATTTCACGTCGATCGTCCCGGCCATCAGCTCCTTTAACCGTTTCTCATACCCGACCCTGCGCACCAGAAGCGCCTGGAGTTTCTCCTGCTCCTCCATGTACGCCTGATTCGCCAGCGCAAATGCCATCTGCGCCTGCGTCTCAAGTTTTTCCTTAATGTCAAGTATGTTCTGCATACGGTAGACAAATTTTGCCATATATCTCTCCTATGTCCCACGGCAGGATTCGAAACCGCTCTAATTCGAAAAGACCTCTCCTAAAAGTGTAATCTCCTCGTCAAACATAAACTTTTCATGCGTATCCTGGCACAGAAAGGCGTTCACATCCCGTATCTTTCGAATCGCGTAGTCGATATCCGGGTTCGAACCATTCTTGTAGGCTCCGATGTTGATGAGATCCTCCGCCTCGCTGTAGGTCGCCAGCACGCTTTTCAGCTTTCCCGCCAGATCTCTGTGCTCCTTTGTCACAATAGAGGTCATTACACGGGAGATGCTCTGCAATATGTCAATCGCCGGATAATGGTTCTTGTGTCCCAGCTTTCTGTCCAGCATAATATGTCCGTCCAGTATACCTCTGGCCGTGTCCGTAATCGGCTCGTTAAAGTCGTCTCCATCTACTAAGACCGTGTACAGTCCGGTTATGGAGCCCTTCTCGTTCGTACCCGCCCGCTCTAAGAGCTTCGGCATCTCCGAGTACACGCTCGGGGGATAGCCCCTTGTGACCGGAGGCTCACCGGAGGCGAGTCCGATCTCCCTCTGCGCCTGCGAAAATCTGGTCATGGAATCCATCATCAGAAGCACATCCCTGCCCTGATCCCGGAAATACTCTGCTACCGCCGTGGCGGTCTTTGCACACTTGTTGCGGATCAGCGCCGGCTTGTCGGAGGTGGCCACCACCACCACAGACCGCGCCATGCCCTCCGGCCCTAAGTCTCTCTCGATAAACTCACGAACCTCACGGCCGCGCTCACCAATCAGGGCGATCACATTGATATCCGCCTTTGTGTTTCTTGCAAACATACCAAGCAATGTGCTCTTTCCCACGCCGGAGCCCGCAAAAACGCCAATTCTCTGACCCTTGCCGACGGTAATCAGGCCATCTACGGCCTTGACGCCAAGCGGCAGCACCTCGTCTATAATTTTCCTCGCCATCGGATCCGGGGGCTCGTTCTCCAGCGGATAATATTCCCCGTGGATTGTCTCCTCGCCGTCGGTGATGCGCCCGATGCCGTCTAAGGTATGGCCAAGCAGCTCATCGCCCACCAAAACAGATAATGGATGTCCCGTATTCTCTACGATACATCCAACACCAACGCCCTCCACACTGTCGATCGGCATCAGAATCAATTGGGAATCGTGAAAGCCCACGACCTCGGCAATCACATTTTCCTCGCTGTCCTGATAGGGATAAATCCTGCACAAATCCCCAAGTCTGGCCTCCGGCCCAATGGATTCAATTGTAAGTCCCACGACCTTTGCAACCTTGCCGTAACATTTATAATACTGCCGGTCCATAAGCTGCAGGTACTTTTCTGCCTCTGCGATCAAATATATAACTCCTTATACCAGTGAACGGATCTCCTTAATCAGATTCTCAAAATGTGTGTCAATTCCACAATCGAACACGCCATAACTGGTCTCCAGCTGACACTGGCCATCTTCCATCTTCAAATCCTGCAAAAGCTCGATGGACACATCATTGCCCGCGTGTTCGCGGATTTCTTCCAGATGCTCCATGAGAAGCTCCTTATCCGCCTCGCTCGTGCGGATTCTTACCTTGCCGCCGACCTCTACATTCATCAGCGTATTGTTCAGCAGCGCAAGCAGAACCTCCCGCCGCCCTTCAAGCTCAATGTGAAAAATCTTGTCAAAAACCGGAATCAGCGCATCTACGATATCGCCCTCCAGCTCCTCCATGCGAAGCTGAAACTCCGACTCAAGCTCTGTCCGCTTCTGTTCCTGCTCCTCAAGAAGCTGCTTCCGCAGATCCTCAAGCTCCTGCTCCTGCTTCGCCAGCTCCGCCTCTCTCTCCTTTGCGCCCTCAGTAAAGCCTAATGCCTTTTGCTCCTCAAAGACAGCATGCGCCTGCTCTCTGGTATCTGCCAGCAGACGGTTGGCCTCTGCATTGGCCTCGTTCATCATCTGATCCGCCTGCTCCCTCGCATCGTCGAGAATCTGCTTTGCGATCTCATGCGGATCCGGCTGGGGTTCAGGCTCTATCCTCTGTGCGGCAATCCCTCCGGAAAAGCCGTCAGAATCGCCGGGAAAGCGCAGCCGCTCCGCCTCCGGAACCTGCGCTCCCACCGCCAGCTTGCGTATTTTCTCCTCCGCAGGACCATTGGAGTTGATCACACGCTTTTTATCTTCCTGACGGACGACATAATACTGCTTTAACAAATTAGACAACGATATCGTCACCTCCGCCACGGGAAATTACAATCTCGCCGGCATCCTCGAGCTTTCGGATAACGCCGACAATCTTCTGCTGTGCCTCTTCTACATCCTTCATGCGGACTGGTCCCATGAAATCCATATCTTCTTTTATCATAGCAGCCAGACGCTTGGAGAGGTTCTTGAATACGACATTCTGAACCTCCTCGTTGGCACTCTTGAGCGCCAGCTCCAGATCGGAATTGTCCACCTCACGCAGCACACGCTGAATCGCGCGGTCGTCCAGAAGCAGGATATCCTCGAATACGAACATCTTCTTGCGGATCTCGTCTGCCAGCTCCGGCTCTTCGATCTCCAGAGATTCCATGATATGTTTCTCTGTACCTCTGTCTACTGTATTCAAAATGTTTACGATTGCATCGATACCACCCACAATCGTGTAATCCTGGTTGACAAGGGATGCAAGCCTTCTCTCCAGCACTCTCTCTACCTCCTTGATGACATCCGGGGAGGTTCTGTCCATCGTCGCAATACGTCTTGCGACATCCGCCTGCTTTTCCGGCGGCAGGGAGCCCAGCACAAGCGCCGACTGTCCCGGTGCCAGATAAGACAAAATCATGGCAATCGTCTGCGGATGCTCATCCTGAATAAAGTTCAGCAGCTGGCTCGGGTCAGTCTTGCGGACAAACTCGAAGGGTCTGACCTGCAGGGACGCAGTCAGCTTTGCAATGACGCCCTGCGCCTTGTCATTGCCAAGCGCCTTCTCCAAAAGCTCCTTGGCATAGCCAATACCGCCCTCTGCAATATACTGCTGGGCAAGACATACCTGATAGAATTCCTCCAGCACGTCCTCCTTTGTCTGGGGCGCAACACTCCGCGTATTTGCGATCTCAAGAGTCAGTTCTTCAATTTCGTCTTCCTTTAGGTGCTTGAAAATGGTAGCCGCCTTCTCGGGTCCCAGCGTAATCAGCAGGATGGCCGCCTTCTGCACCCCATTGTATGTTTCAGCCATATCTTCCCTACTCCCAATCCTCGTTCAGCCAGTTGCGCAGCAGAATCGCCGCCGCATCCGGGTTCTCGTCTACGAATTTTTCTATCATCAGTCTGGTCTCGGACTTCTCAGAATAGCCGATATCCTCAAGCGAATCCTGATCCTCCGCGGTAGATTCCAAAAGAGCCTCCACCGACAGCTCCGGCTCCGGCTCGACCTCCTTCTGCTTCCTTGTGCTGCGGAATACCACATAACCAAGCAGGGCAAAAATCAGCACTGTAAGCAGAATCTGTAAAATGTCTGTGACGCCGATGCCCCGGCTTGCCTCATCTACAAACAGCGGTCTCTCGATACAGATGAATTCCACCTCTGTCTCCGCACAGCCCACTACTTTTGCCACCATGGATATGTACGCCGGATCTACGTCCACCTGCGTGTTGTCCGCATGGGCGGCCTTGTACTCTTCCCACGTCATATCCTGAAGCTCGCCGTTGCCTCTTACAATCTCCTCCTTGTAGAGGACATCGCGTATGGCGACCACGGCTGCCGAACAGTTGTCGTAATTGACCGTGCCGCCCTTGTTCTCAGTGGTGACGATCTCCTCGTTGTTGTTGTAGTTGATTTCTTCTTTATTGACACTCCACTCACCGTTATTGGTGCCAGTGTAATAGCTGGTGTCGTCATTATTGCTGGTCGTCCCGGGAACGCCCTCCACCGATCCGGTTCCGGTGGCAGAATAGCTGGACTGATTGGCAATCTCCCCGGTATCCATCCCATCGTTATGCCAGAAGCGGTGGGTCGTACTCGTAACCGCGTCAAAGCTCATATCCAGCTTTAAGCCGACCTCCACCTTTGAGAACAAGCCGGACTCCTCAAACGCATCCTTGATCTCCGCCTTCATGGCCGCCGCCTTCTGGTTCTCCTGATCCAGCTGGTCGGAAATCAGGGTGCTCTCCGAGTCCTCGTCCGCCCCGGAATACAGAATCTTCGAGTCGCTCTGGTTCAGTATCGTCACATTGTCAGTAGATTTGTTCCCAAGCTGTGTAGCGATGAAGCGGGCAATGGAATACGCCTGCTCCGCGGATATGGAACCATTCAGATCCAGACTGACGCTCGCCGAGCTCTCCTGCATCTGGGAAACCAGCGTCCCGTCGTCCTTTGCAATATCCAGAGAAACCGTGGCGGAATTGATAAGCTCCTGCGCCGCCAGATCCTCCGCAAGCTTCCGCTCCAAATAGAGCTTATACTGCTTTTGTTTGTCCGCCTCCGTCGTGGAAAAGCTGCTGTCCAGATAGTCTGACAGATTCGCGCCGGAGAGTGTGTATCCGTTCGTCGCGTAGTTGTTGGAGCCGAGCAGCATGTTCGCGTCCGACTCGTCGTCTTTATCGACTTCAAATTTCGTCGTGTTGCTCACCCGGTATTTGATGGTGCCGTCCGCGTCCAGAATATCCTTAATCGCGCTTGCTTCCTTGTAATCGCCCGCGTCAATCAGCGGCACATAGACAGGCCTCGTCATAACGACAGCTAAAATAGCCAGTGCTAAAATCACTACCGCCGTAAGGCTTAGCATCAGCGCCTTCTGTCTGGAAGTGAACTTTTTCCACCATTCTGATATTCGATTGATAAGCTTCTGTAACTGTTCCGGCATCTATGTACCATCCTCCTCATTGGCCCGTAACATTCTTAATTATACCTGCATCTGCATAATCTGATTGTAGCCCTCAATGAGCCTGTCACGCACTGCCACCGTATACTGTAAGGCAATATTTGCCTTTGAGGCCGCAATCAGTAAATCGTGCGTGTTCTCCGCCTCGCCCATGGCGAAGCGAATCTCCTCCGCCTCTGCCCTGTTCTGCAGGGTATTCGTCTCCTCCAGAGAGCTCATCATCGACTCCAGCACGGAGCTAAACGCCTCGTCGTCCGTCTCCACCAGAGAATTCCGCTTTGCAAAGGTATTCAGATAATCCGACGTAATGCCGGTCAAATTTGCAATATCCATGTCAGTGATTCACCTTCTCCCTTATGACTGTCCGATCGTCAGGCCGGTCTGCGCCATGCTCTTGCTCGCCTCAAATGCCGTCGCATTCGCCTCGTAGGAGCGCGTGGCATCGATAAGATCCGTCATCTCTGTGACAGTGTTCACATTCGGGTACGATACATACCCGTTCTCGTCTGCATCCGGATTGGCAGGGTCATACTCCATGATAAAATCCGTGGAATAATCCTCCGTCACCCGGGACACCTTCACACCGTTTCCCACTGAGGGGTTCTTGGAGGTGGAAAAGAAATAGCTGAAGGGAGTCACATTCTTCTCCTGGAAGGTCACAATTTTTCTCCGGTACGGCTCATCATTCTCATTGCGCGTCGTGTTCACATTTGCAATGTTCTCCGCAATAATGTCTGTACGGAAGCGCTGTGCCGTCATACCGGTGGTGCTAATGTTAAAAGCCTGAAATAATCCCATTTATGTATCCTCCTGCCTCTTATGAAAGAACTGTCCGCATCCGCGAAAATTCCTGATTGATGCTCGTGGTGACTGCCGTGTAGCGAATCTGCTCCGATGCAAGCTCCACGTTCTCTGTGTCAATATCTACATTGCCCCCGTCCATACGGTAGGAATACCCCGCCATATCTGTGTAGGTCATGGGATTGAGCTGTGTGAGATCCGCACGGCCAATCTTTGCATCCAATGACTCATTCTTATATCCCAGCTCTTCCTTAAGGAGTGACTGGAAGTCCAGATCCTTCCTCTTGTAGCCGGGAGTGTCTACATTGGCAATATTGTTGGCAAGCAGATTCTCTCTCTTCCAGCTGGCATCCGCCGCCTTATCCAATACATTCACATAGTTAAAAGCATTTGTACTAATCATTTTTGCACCTCCTGTAATGCTATGGAAAAATATTACATCTTGTGCCTCTAACAATCCTATCATACTAATTATAGTAGAAATTGTGAAAAACACAAGAGCTTTTTAGGATTTTTTACAAAATAACTTCAAAAAAGGACCTATATCCGCATATAAGTCCCTTTTTCGCGCGCCCCTTCGATGTATGTCACAGCTTTGTGTTCTTCCGCTTTAAAGCCTCAAGCTCACTGAACACTACGTCGTTCACCACCTTTATGTAGGTTCCCTTCATCCCTGAAGATCTCGATTCGATGACGCCCGCGCTCTCAAACTTGCGCAGGGCGTTTACAATGACTGACCGGGTAATCCCCACCCGGTCTGCGATCCGGCTGGCAACAAGGATTCCTTCATTGCCGTCCAGCTCGTCAAAAATGTGGGTGATGGCCTCCAGCTCCGAGAAGGAAAGCGTATTGATCGCCGATTTGACGATTGCCACCTTTCTGGCCTCCTCCGCACTCTCCTCATTGACTGAGCGCATCATCTCCAGCCCCACTACCGTAGTACCGTACTCTGTCAGAATAATATCGTCGATATCGTACTCTTTGTCGCTCCGGTACTCGAACAGGGTGCCAAGCCTCTCCCCCGCAATGTCGATGGGGGTGATGATTGCCCGGTACTTTCTCGACTCGCCGCCAAAGCCCAGAGTCTCCAGATTGACATTCTCTTTTGTGGAGAGAATACCGAGAAGACGCTCGTTCAGCTCCGGGTCAATGAAATCCCCCACCTCGTCCACAATCAGCTCCTTCAGCTCATCGACGCCCTTGCAGAGACCGGAGCCCAAGACTTTTCCCTTCTTGCTGATTACAAGGATATCCGAGTCGAGGATGCCCGTCAGCACCTCACAGATATCGTTGAACACCACCTTTGAAGAGCTGTTGTTGTGAAGCAGCTTATTTATTTTTCTCGTTTTATCCAAGAGCTGTACACTCATTTTTTGTCCTCCCGTCGCTAAACCCTGGTTGCGATTACATTTTATCACAATTTTTCAGACAATTCAAGCGAATTCATAATATTTTAAGAATAGCATTTATGTTTCTTTTTCCTTCGGCTCTGTGTGGCCGCAATGTGCGTCGGCGCACGCCAGTCTGCCACCCTTTTCTACCATGTAACCGCCGCAGACCGGGCACTTCTTCTCCACCGGGCGTCCCCAGCTCATAAAGTCGCATTCCGGGTAGCCGATACAGCCGTAATAGCGCCTGCCCTTTTTTGTCATCTTAATGACCACGTCCCTGCCGCACTGGGGACATGCCACACCGATTTTTTCATAGTAGGGCTTTGTGTTCCGGCAGTCCGGGAAGCCCGGGCAGGCTAAGAATTTGCCGTGGGGACCGTATTTGATGACGAGATTTTTGCCGCAAAGCTCACAGATTTCCTCTGTCACCTCGTCCTCGATCGTCACTTTCTCCAGCTCCTTCTCCGCCGCCTGCACGGCCGCCTCCAGATCCGGGTAAAAATTCGACACCACGCTCTTCCACGGCGCCTTGCCCTCCGCCACGCTGTCTAAAAGACTCTCCATGTTCGCTGTAAAATGCTCATCCACGATCGTGGGGAAGGAGGATTTCATAATCGAGTTGACCACTGTGCCGATCTCCGTCACATAGAGGTTCTTGTTCTCCTTCGTAATGTAGCGGCGCGCGATGATGGTGGTAATAATCGGAGAGTAGGTGCTGGGACGTCCGATGCCCAGCTCCTCGAGTGTCTTGACAAGGGATGCCTCTGTATAATGCGCCGGCGGCTGGGTAAAATGCTGCTTCGGGTCAAACTCCACGAGGGAGAGCTCCGTGTCCATATCCATGGATTTAAGCATGGCCTGCTTCTCATCCTTCTCATCCTCCGCCTCTGTGTAGGCGAGCATAAAGCCGTCAAATGCGAGCTTCGAGGTGGAGACCCTGAACCGGTACTCCCCGGCTCCGAGCGTGACGCTCATCGTCTCATACACAGCATTTGCCATGCGGCTCGCCGCAAAGCGTCTCCAGATCAGCTGGTAGAGACGGAACTGGTCACGGCTTAAAGAATCCTTGATATCTGCGGGCACTCTTCCAATGTCCGAGGGACGGATGGCCTCGTGGGCGTCCTGAATCTTCGCGCCCGCCTTTTTGCTCTGCTCTCCCTCCGAGAGATAGGCCGCACCATAGTTTTCTTCCACAAAGGCGCGGGCGGCCGCATCCGCCTCCTCGGAGATGCGCACGCTGTCTGTACGCAGATAGGTGATCAGACCCACCGTGCCCTGCCCCTTGATATCCACGCCCTCATAGAGCTGCTGGGCAATGCGCATGGTCTTGGAAATCGGGAAATTCAACGCCTTGGAGGCCTCCTGCTGCAGCGTGCTGGTGGTAAAAGGAAGCGGCGCCTTCTTGATGCGCTCCCCCTTTTTGATATCCTGCACCGTGAATTTTTCGCCCGCAAGCTCTGCGAGCACCTGCTTCATCTGCGCCTCGGAGGTAATCTCAAGCTTCTCTCCTCCCTTTTCCACAAGCTTCGCAACGATGGGCTTTTTCTCTCCCGCGGGGAGCAGGGAAGCTTCCAGCGACCAGTATTCCTCAGGAATAAAGGCCTCTATCTCCTCCTCTCTGTCGCAGACGATCCGCAGAGCCACGGACTGCACCCTGCCTGCGCTGAGCCCCCGCTTTACCTTCGCCCACAACAGGGGACTGATCCGATAGCCCACCATCCTGTCCAGCATTCTTCTGGTCTGCTGGGCGTCCACCAGATCCATGTCGATTTCCCGGGGATTTTTGAGGGAGGCCGTGACCGCGCTCTTGGTAATCTCATTAAAGCTGATCCGGCTCACCTTTTTGTCTTCCAGCCGGAGCGCCTGTGTCAGATGCCACGAGATTGCTTCCCCCTCCCGGTCAGGGTCGGTCGCGAGATAGATTTTATCCGCCTTTTTTACCTCCTTGCGGAGCTTCGCCAGCACCTCTCCCTTTCCCCGGATCGTAATGTACTTCGGCTCGTAATCCTCCTCCGGCGAGAAGCCAAGCCTGCTCTTGGGCAGATCCCTGACATGCCCGTTCGATGCCATAACCTCGTAATTCCTGCCGAGAAATTTCTTGATCGTCTTCACCTTGGCCGGTGACTCCACGATAACCAGATACTTTGCCATATGCACTGCTCCTTTTTATTTTTTACCGCTTACAGCTTCTTCCTATAATAATTGGGAACGGTCTCTTCAATCCATCCCTTTTGCTCCAGCCGCTCCAGAATCCCTATAAGCTCCAAAAGTCCGTAGGGGCCATTCTGCACCAGTGAGCCGATGCCCAGCGGAGCAAAATCGAATAAACTATACACCAACTGTTCATCTTTTTCAAGAAGATTTTTTCGAAAGTCCATTTGCACACAGTTTTGGACACTGTTTAGGGAGAGCTCCTCCATAAAGCTTTCCACGGATACCAGGACCCCCGCGCCCTGCCGGATCAGCTCGTTGCAGCCACCGCTCAGCTCGTCGGTAATCCTCCCCGGAAGGGCGTAAACCTCCCGCCCCTGCTCTAGGGCGTAGTCCGCTGTGATCAGCGAGCCGCTCCTGCTTCTCGCCTCAATGACCACCGTATACTCGCACAGTCCGGAGATGATGCGGTTTCTCTGCGGAAACAGCATGGGTCTCGGTGCTGTTCCCAGCGGATACTCGGAGAGTATGCCGCCCTTCACCGGGATTTTCTCATATAGATGGCGGTTCCCGGCAGGATAACAGACGTCTATGCCACAGCCTAAGACCGCGTAGGTTCTGCCGGATACATCGAGCACGCCCATATGCCCGTCCGCATCGATGCCTCTCGCCATACCGCTCACCACATCTACATCCGCCCGTGCCAGCTCTTTGGCAAGTGTCCGGGCAATCTGGCTTCCGTAGGCGCTCCGTCCCCTCGCTCCGACAATCGCAACGCTCCTTTTGGCGGAGTCCGGCAGGTTTCCGAGATAATACAGACAATAGGGCGGCTTTGGGATATTCCGGAGCCTTTGGGGATACGCCTCCTCCTCAATGGTCACAAAACCTATGCCCCGCTCCTTAAGCTTCATCCACTCGCCCTCAAGATTCCACTTCCTCCTGCTCTCCAGGATGCGCTCCTTATCCGCTTCCTCCAGCCCCGGCAGCCTGCGAAGAGCCGCATCACTCAGCCCGTACAGCTCCTCAGCCGAAGCGCAGGATTCCAGGATGAGCTGCCTCTTGCATGGAGTGATCCCGGAAATATTTGAAAACCACAATCCGTACATGCTACATCCCTCCCCAGAATTTTTCGTCCATGCTGCGGTAGCAGACGGCCTCTGCCAGATGCTTTACCCCAATCCCCTCACTGTGGTCGAGATCCGCCACCGTCCGGGCCACCCGGAGAATCTTGTGGCAGCTTCTGGCTGTCAGCTGCAGCTTTTCGTACATCTGCTCCATATAGCGCAGCTCCTTATCCTTTAACGGACAGTATTCCTCCAAAAGCCCCGCGGGAATCCGGCTGTTGCAGGAGAAGCTCTGCGCAGCATAGCGGATGCGCTGTAAGCTGTGGCATTCCTCCACTCTCTTTCGAATCGCTGCGGAGCTCTCATTTTTGCTCCTTTCCATGAGCTCCTGATAGGTGACGGCGGGCGCCTCCACGCAGATATCCATCCGGTCGGTCAGCGGCCTCGACAGCCGTCCTATGTACCGCTGCAGCATGGCGGGGGTGCAGCGGCATTTCTGCATGTCGGGATAATAGCCGCAGCTGCAGGGATTCATGGCGGCCAGCAGAAGAAAATCCGAAGGATAGTCCACGCTTCCCGCCGATTTCACCAGATGTACCTCATGCTCCTCCATGGGCTGCCGCAGCGTCTCCAGTGCGGTCTTATCGAACTCGGTCAGCTCATCTAAAAACAGCACGCCCTTGTGGGCGAGGGAAATCTCGCCGGGACTCAGCATCGCGCCTCCTCCCACAAGCCCCGCCCGGCTGATGGTGTGATGCGGACTGCGGAAGGGACGGTCCGGCATCCTCCCGGCTTCCAGCGCGCCCCGCACACTGTAGATTTTTGCAAGCTCCAGCCTCTCCTCCTCAGAAAGAGGCGGAAGTATGGTCGCCATGCGCTCTGCAATCATGGTCTTTCCCGCTCCCGGCGGCCCGACCATCAGCATATTGTGCATTCCGGCGGCCGCCACCTCCGCCACGCGCCGCAGAAAGGGCTGGCCGTTTATCTCGGAAAAATCCATCACCGGCTTCTCCCCGGCGGCGGCGCAGGAGGGCTCCACAGGCTCTTCATATGCGGCTCCGCCCAAAAAAGCAAGCAGGGCGGGAAGGCTGGCAAAGCCTAAGATTCCCTGTCTTCCTGCAAGCCTTGCCTCCTGCAGGCTGTCCGCCGGAACGATAACGCTTCCTGTAAAATCCCCGGCGTCTGCCACAATGGGAAGAATTCCGCTCACCGGCAGAATATCTCCGCGCAGATTGAGCTCTCCCACATACATAAACTCTGCGGCTTTCGCCCCCAATGTCCCCAGGGCGGCCAGCAGGGCGACCGCAATGGCAAGATCAAAGCCCGTGCCTCTCTTTTTGATATTGGCGGGGGAGAGATTGACTGTGATGCGCTTCGCCGGAAGTGCAATACCGCAGTTGTGCAGCGCCGTGCGCACCCGCTCCCTCGCCTCCCGCACCTCGGAGGAGAGAAACCCCACCATCTCAAAGGCGGGCAGACCCGCACGGATATCCACCTCCACCCGAACTGGAATCGCACGGATTCCAATCCGCATGGAGGTCATAATTGTACTATACATATATGCCTCTTTCCATCTGTAGGGAAATCTGCATAGAATCACGCATGAAAAAAAGATGAATCCATTGTACCACAAAATCCATCTTTTTCCACCACTTTTTTATTTAGTTTATCCTACTCACTGAGAATTTTTCGAAGCTTTAGAAGCGCTTTTTTCTCGATGCGGGACACATAGGATCTGGAAATCCGAAGGTACTCGGAAATCTCTCTCTGCGTGCACTCCTCCTCGCCATCCAGACCGAAACGCTTGCGGATGATCAGATACTCCCTGGGGGAGAGCACTGCCTCCATCTGCCTGCGGATCTGGGCGATCTGCTCTCTCTGCTGTATGTCTGCCGCCACATCGGCGTCCTCCTGCTCCAGCACATCCACAAGATGGATCTGGTTGCCCTCTTTGTCTGTCCCGATGGGTTCAAAGAGAGACACCTCACCCTTCGTCTTTTTTCTGCTGCGAAAGTGCATGAGCATCTCGTTGTCGATACAGCGGATCGCGTAGGTCGCAAACCGGCTCCCATAGTCTGTCTTAAAGCTCCCCACTGCCTTCAGGAGTCCTATCGTTCCAATGGAAATCAGATCCTCCATATCCTCCTCAGAGCTCTGATACTTTTTTGCCACATGTGCAACCAACCGCATATTGTGTAAGATCAGTTCGTCTCTTGCGGCCGGGTTCCCCTTCGCAATTTCCTGCAGACACCCGGCTTCCTCCGACCGTGACAGCGGAGCTAAAAAGGTTTTCACTCAGCACTCTCTCTGATATCTTTCTATCATTTTATGTGCCGAATGACTTTAACGTGCTTTTCCCACTCAAATTGGGACTTCTACGGCTATTCCTCTTTATGCGAAAGCCTCTGTGTCAGCCGCTCAAGCGCCCGCCGCTCATACGGGACGCACCCCTTTAACACCCGTCTTCTGATGTAGGCAAAGGTATACCTCTCCCCCCGCACCGCGAGCATCGTCAGCAGATACTTGAGCAGCGCCTCTGTATCCCCGTGCATCATGTAATGCCCCTGCCCCTTCTCGTAATAAATGAGAGGACTGCTGTCCGTATACTTTTCCTTCTGGTAGTTCTTGGAGGCGCCGATGCGGTCCATAAACATCTCCACGACATATCTGACCGGCATCTTCATGCCCGTCATGCCGCCGTGCCCGTCCTTTTTTGCCTGATAGTCAATCCAGTACTCCAGATGATGCTTATTGCGCCCCTTGTGATGCAGCCATGCGGCAGAATAGCCCTTATCCTCCCGCTCCGCATTGTTCGGGCTCCTGTCGCCCTGATAATATTTGCAGCCCACAAAAAACTCCACGGGGGAATACTTCGACCAGTCGTGCATAATCCCCTGCCGGTAAAGTCCCACCTGAAAGCAGCCGGAGCGCACCAGCCTCTTATGTCTGACTATTGTTTTCAAATGTTCCCATGCCTTGTTCATGTTTCTTACCACGCCTCTTTTTTTCAGATTTCCCAGGCCTGCTGACCAGTACACAGATGGACTGGGGCTTTAGATGTATGTACGCCTGCTGCTCCTGCCGGACAGGCTCCTCGTAATAGGGCGTCTCGCCGGCGCTGTCCATCACCAGATACCATTCCTTATTCCCGGCAAGCTTGGGAAGTGCAAGACTTGAGACCGCCGCGAAAAAGTTATAAGCCACATAGACGTCCTCTGTCTTATCCGCATGGGGGGAATACGCACCGCAATACATCATTCCCAGACACATCTGCCCCACGTCCGGTTCTAAGATCCATGCATTCTCCCCGTGGAAGGAGAGATCCGGCGCGCCTAAGGAGCGGTAATCGCAAAACTGGAAGGGCATCTCGTTAGAGAGAATGGGATGCTCTCTCCGAAAAGCCGCAAGCTGGCGCAAAAACTGCAGCTCTTTTCTGTGGGAGGCCTCATTTCTCCAGTTGAGCCAGCCCACCGTATTGTCCTGACAGTAGGCATTGTTGTTGCCCTGCTGGGAATTGCCGATCTCGTCTCCCGCCCACACCAGCGGCACTCCCTGCGCCAAAAAGAGCATCATCATGCTGTTGCGCCACTTGATGCGCCGCAGGGAATTGATGTAGCGGCGGCGGCTGGGTCCCTCCACGCCGTAATTGTTGCTGAAATTCCAGGCGTTCCCGTCCAAGTTCCCCTCTCCGTTCTCCTCGTTGTGCTTATCGTTATACATAAACAGATCCGCCAGCGTAAAGCCGTTATTGCCCGCTATGTAGTTCACATAGCCAAGCGTCGCCCCCTGCTTGCGCTGCTGATCCGCAAATTCCCGCATATTGCTGTTGAGATGATTGAGGACTTTTCTGGCCGGATACATATACTCTTCCCGGTAGACAAAGAGCGTCCCGCGTCTCAGCTCCCCCGCCACCTCCGACGGAAAGCCCTCGCAGAAAAGTTTCGTGCGGCTTAACATATTATCCTGCACGACCGCTGTCAGGGGAATACTTGGCCCCAGCAGGTGAAAACCGTCCACATGGTACTCTTTGACCCAGTAGCGCAGCGCATCCAGTATCAGATTATGGTTCGTCCCCTCCGGGAAAAACATCTCCATGATGCACTCCATGCCGTGCTCGTGCAAACGCCGGATCAGTGTCTTGTACTCCGCAGCCGCATTTTCCGGGTTGGAAGCGTAGGCCGCCTTCACCGCGAAGTAATTCCCCGGCCCATAGCCCCAGTAGTTGAGCTTCCCCCGCTCCTCCTTTGGCGCGGCCGGACGAATCATATCCTCCTCATCGGACTGCCATGTCACATACTCCGGCAGCTGTACTGTAACCGGAATCGGCATCTCCTCAAACTCATATACCGGCATCAGCTCGACACTGGTAACGCCGAGACGCTTCAAATAACCGATCTTGTTCATCAGCGCGGCAAAGGTACCCGGATGCTTTACTCCCGCCTCCATGGTGAATCCGCGCACATGCAGCTTATACATAAACAGCTCACGGGCAGGAACCTCCGGCGCCTGATCCGCCCTCCAGTCAAACTCTTCCTCCGCAAACCCGGCATATACCTCATAGCCGCTTTCCTCCCGGCGGCTGTCATTCCAGATCTCCCGGCCGGTCACCCGGTGGGCATAAGGATCCATCACAACATTCCCGTTGATCTCATAAAAATACTCATAATCCGGGAGCGCAATCCCCTCGACCTCGACAGAGCGCAGGGAACCAAGGCAGAACTCTTCCGGAACCTCCAGCCGGATCCTGCTCTTGTCTTTCCGGTGGACAAGAACAACTGCGCAGCGATCCTCCTTCTCCCCACAGAAGGTAAAGGTTATTTTATCCTGCCGTCTGCTTACTCCTAATTTCTCGTAATTTCCTTCTCTCATGGCATTTTTCATTCTCTACCGCCCATCCTTGCTGTCAACCCCTACTTACAAATTATACCCTTTTTTTCTTTACTTGTATAGCTCCTATTTCAGATTGACAAGAGAAAATCAACTCTATATAATGAAAGAACACATATATTGTAAAACGGGAGGGTTGACATGGCAGAAAACGAAAAAGCAACGCCAGTAACTGAGGACGAGATTGATGATATCCGCGTGACACTGGAGCTGGACACCGGTGAGGTGGAGTGTGAGATTCTCACGATCTTTGAGGCCGGAGACCGGGACTATATCGCGCTGATGCCCTTAGATCCCGACGGTGGCGAAAATGAGACCGGAGAGGTCTACCTCTACCGCTATGCGGAGGACGGGGAGGGTCTTCCGGAGATTACGATGATAGAGAGCGACGAGGAATACGAGACTGCCTCCGACCGCTTTGATGAGATATTGGATGAAAATCTTTTTGAGGAGATGGAGGAGGATTAACTCCTCCCCATCTCCCTCACAAATCTGGATACCTCTGCTTTTTTATTGTGCAGCTGCTTCACAGCGCACAGACAGAGGGCGGACTTCGCCCGGGTCACTCCCACATAGAACAGGCGGCGTTCCTCCTCAAGCTCTGCATCCAGCACTGCCTTTTTGTAGGGCATAACGCCCTCGTTGACATCAATCAGAAACACTCTTTCATACTCTAAGCCCTTTGCGCCATGCAGCGTCGCTATGCTGACCGCCTCCGGGCTTTCTTTTGTCTGCCTTGCAAGCTCCTGCAGCTTATCCCTGTATTCGCGGATATGTAAAAGCCATGCCTCCACGGTTTTATGCTCCTTCGCCGCATGTAAAAGCTCCTCCGCCGTCCCGAGAAGCTCCTCCTTTTCGATTCCCCGATAAGCGGCATACTCCTCCAGATAATCGTCATAGCCAATGCCCCGGCGGATATAGTTGACCGCCGCATAGGGACTCATGGATTTTAAACGCTCCACATCCCGCCACAGCGTCTCGATGCGCTCAGCGATCCACGGCTTATCCTCATACATTTTTATCCATTCGTCGAATGCCACCTCTGACTCCGGCAGGCTGTCCCTGCCGATATAGCGCTTCGGCCTGTTCATAACCGAAAGAAAATCCGCTCTCGCCCTGCTGCCACCCGCGATGCGCAGGTATGCAAGGATATCCTTTGCAATCCAGTGCTCGTAGAGATTTGGCGTGCGCTCCCTCGTGTAAAAGGGAATATTCTGCTCCAGAAGCTGCTCCATGAGAAGCCGTGGCTGCAGGTTTGTCCGGCAGAGCACCGCAAGCTCCCGGGGGCTTGTGCCCGCTGCAAGCGCCTTTTTAATCTCACTGACCACAAAGGCGTTCTCCTGCCTCTGATCCTCAAAACACTGAAAAATAATCTCCCCCTTTCCCGCATTCGCAGAGGAGATTTTCTTCGGAAAACGGTGCCGGTTGACAGCGATCAGCCGCCCTGCCGCCGCCACCAGCTCCGGCTTTGAGCGGTAATTGGTCTCCAGCGTCACCTGCCCTGCTCCCGGATAATCTCTGGAAAAGCCCAGCATGAGCTCCGGCCTTGAGCCCCGGAAGCGGTAGATGGACTGGTCGTCGTCCCCCACCGCAAAGAGGTTGCTGCGCGGCTCTGCCATCATGCGGATGATATCGTACTGAATCTGGTTAATATCCTGAAATTCGTCAATCAGTATGTAGGGATACCGCCTCTGCCATGCCGCCAGTATGTCCTTCCGCTGGTCGAAAAGCTCAAAGGTACAGGTCAGTATGTCGTCAAAATCCAAAAGCCGGTTTTCGGACAGCCGTTTCTGATACAGCTCATAGATTTTCCGAAAAATCGCCTCCCCGCAGTGGCTGGAATAAAAATGCGCGACCTCCATACGGGAATTTTTAATCATGCTAATCTCTGCGAGCAGGTCGCCAATAAACTCATTTTCGTCCTGATATTCCAGTGAAAACCGGGCTATCAGCTCCCGCATAAGCTGATAGCGCCTCTCTTCCGGGATAATATTGTCCGGCGTAAGCCGGTAAGCGGATTTCAGCACGCGGAAAAAGACGGAGTGAAAGGTTCCGAATGTGACGGGAAGCTCCCCCATTCTGCGGGAAAAACGCTCACGCATCTCCCCCGCCGCCGCCCGGGCAAAGGTTATGACTAAAATATTCTCCGCCCTGACATGGCGCTCCTGTATCAGATGGGCGACCCGCTCTGTGATCACGCTGGTCTTGCCGCTCCCCGGCCCTGCCAGCACAAGCATAGGGCCATCCCCGTGCAGGATGGCCTCTCTCTGTGATTGGTTAAATTCCATTTTTCCTCCGCTATGCCAAAAGCGCTATGCCCTTTCGGATCCGCTTTAGGGATTCCTCCTTCCCCAGCACCTCCATGAGCTCTGTCGCTCCGCCCGGCGTCATCTGCTTTCCCGAAACGGCGGTACGAACCGGCCACATCACATAGCCGTTTTTTACGCCCTTTTCCTCCACATATCCGGCGAGCAGCGCATACAGCGCGTCGTTGCTGTAATCCTCCTGCCGCTCCAGAAGAGGAAGCACCTCAGTGAGCACTGCAAGGGAGCTCTCCTGCGTGGTCTTCATCTTTTTGTGGATGTACATGGCAGGGTCGTACTCCGGCAGCTCCCCGAAAAAGTCAATGTGCCCCCGGATATCCTGCAGCGTCTCGATGCGGCTCTGTACCATGCGCGCAATTTTTCTCAGGTCATAGTCCTCCGTGACCACCTCCCGGATGTAAGGCGCAGCCATCTCATAAAAGGCGTCAAACTCCATCTTCTTCAGGTACTCGCCGTTCATCCATTTGAGCTTTGTAAAGTCGAACACCGCCGGGGACTTGCTCATATGGCGGTAGTTGAACTTTTGCACCAGCTCCTCTAAGGACATGAGCTCCTCATTGTCCTCCGGGCTCCAGCCCAAAAGCGCGACAAAGTTCACAACCGCCTCCGGCAGAAATCCCTGCTCAGTCAGATCCTCAAAGGAGGCGTGTCCGCTCCTCTTTGACAGCTTCTGATGCTCCTCGTCCGTGATGAGCGGACAGTGGATATACACCGGAACCTCCCAGCCAAATGCCTCATAAAGGCGGTTGTACTTCGGCGAGGAGGATAAGTACTCGTTCCCCCGCACCACATGGGTGATGCCCATGAGATGATCGTCCACCACATTTGCAAAATTGTAGGTGGGGTAGCCGTCGGACTTGATGAGTATCATGTCATCGAGCTCGGCATTGTCCACGGTGATATCCCCATAGATTTCATCCGCAAAGGTCGTCGTCCCCTCCCTCGGGTTGTTCTGCCGAATCACATAGGGCTTTCCCGCGGCGAGGTTCGCCTCCACCTCCTCCTTTGAAAGCTGCAGGCAATGCTTGTCGTATATCGAAATCTCCTTGCCCGCAACCACCGTCTTAAGCCCCTCCAGGCGCTCTTTGTCACAGAAACAGTAATACGCCTCCCCGCGCTCGATAAGCTTCTTTGCGTAGTCCAGATAGACGCCCTTCGCCTGCCGTTCGCTCTGCACATAGGGACCCACGCCCCCGTCCTTGTCCGGACCCTCGTCGTGCAGAAGTCCCGCGGTTTTCAGCGTGCGGTAAATAATATCCACCGCGCCCTCCACATAGCGCTCCTGATCAGTGTCCTCAATACGCAGTATAAAATCGCCGCCCTCATGCTTCGCAATCAGGTAGGCATACAGCGCGGTGCGCAGATTCCCCACATGCATTCTCCCTGTCGGGCTCGGCGCAAACCGTGTTCTCACCTTTGCCATCTTCCTATTCTCCTTTCCTTCCTCTACAGCAGCCACTTTTTCATCGCCGAGGCAAGCAGCTCCTTATCCAGCGGCTTTGCGATATGCCCGTTCATTCCGCTGGCGTAGGACTTCTCTACATCCTCCGGGTAGGAATTGGCAGAGGCTGCAACGATCGGCAGCATATAGAGATCCTTTCTCGTGCTGCCGCGAATGGCGCGCGTGGCCTCATAGCCGTCCATCACCGGCATCTTGATATCCATGAGCAGCATGTCATAATAGCCCGGAGGTGTTGACAGAACCCGTTCCACGGCCTCCTGCCCGTTGACCGCAGTCTCCGTCTCACAGCCCAAAACCTCCAGGAGCATCGCCGCAATCTCCGCATTGATATCGTTATCCTCCACGATCAAAATCCGTTTTCCGGAGAAATCCTCCTCCCCGCTCTTTGCCCGCTCAGGCTCAGTCCTCGCCTCCTCAGAAATGCTGCAGGACTTTAGGAAAATGGTAGCGGTAAACACGGAGCCCCTGCCATATGTACTTTCCAGTTTTACATCGCCATACAGCATCCGCGCTATGTTGCGCGCAATATACAGCCCGAGGCCGTTGCCCGAATGGCGGCTGATACGGCTGTCCTCCACGCGCTCAAAGGGATTAAAGATGCGCTCCTGATCCTCCGGCCGTATCCCGTCCCCGTTATCCCTCACAATAAACTGATACTTGACGTAGGAATTGTGCCGCTCCGGGCATTCCACCACGCTGACCCTTATCCTGCCGCCCTCACCGGTATATTTGATGGAGTTCTCCACAAAGCACTGCAGGAGCTGCCCCACCCGCCATACGTCGCAGACCACATGATCGTTGACCAAGGAGGAAGTGTCCAGCTCTATGGTGATATTCTTTTCCCCCGCCTCTTTCTTTTCATTTCTTACGATCTGTTCTGCGATTCTGGACAGAACCGCCTCCTGTTCCACCTGCTCAATCATTTTGTTTTCCAGCAGGCTCGCATCCAAAAGTCTCGAAATCTGATGCAGATGCTCGGTTCCCGCCCGCTCGATAGCCTCCAGGCACTGGAGAATCTGCTCGTCCTCTGTGCGCTCTTTCGCTAAAGAGGTCATGCCGATGATCGCATTGAGCGGCGTAAACATCTCGTGGCTCATGCGGGAGAGAAAATCCGTCTTCACCGCATTGGCCTGCATCGCCATCTCATAGGCGTCCCTTAAAGCCTCCCTCTCCCTGCGCTCCTCCTTGCGCTGGGAGGAAACGTCCTTGCCGATTACGGTGGCCAAAAGCTCGCCGCTGGACTTGTCCTGTATAATCAGCGCCGTGTTGCGGAGTGTAAGCGGAATTCCCCGGCCGATCACCGTGTCGAACTCCATCTCTACCTCTTTTTCACCTCTGGCATATGCCTGCAGCATGTATTCCCGGTTGTATTTCTGCAAAAATACCTCTCTTGATTCCTCCGGGATTTTGTTCCTGCTCCATCTGCGGCAAAACTCGTCAAAGCTGCACGGTGCACTCAGTCCCACCAGTGCGAGCATGGGATAACGCTCGCCGTCCACGATCTCGTAAAATTCCTCCTCGATAAGGTTGCGTGTCAGATTGATATTGTAAATCAATATCGCTCCCGATAACGAGGCAAGGCGAAACTGTTCCTCCTGGCTGATGCTCTTTTTCAGCCTGCGGTTGGTGCGCCTCAGCTTCTCTGTCTGCGCCTCAATCTCCTCCTGCAGATTTAAGGAGGAGAGGTAGACGCAGCCATTCTTCGCCGGAGTCATCACAAAGCGGTGGCGCTGCCAGCCCTCTTTGCCCCAGATTCGCAGGTCAAAAGATACCTCGTTGGAGAGCTCCTGCAAACGCTCCAGCTCCATAAAACTGTGGAACAGCTCACGGTCAGATTCCTTCACAAGAGTCTCATACTCCTTATAGAAATCCATGTACGCCCACTCGGTCTGCGCGCGGCTCTCATCGGTACGGTCACGCATAATATATATCGTCTCTGTGTTCAGGTTGATCTCCCAGACCATATCCAGGAAAAACTCCATATTGTGAAACAGCGCGTGATTGTACCTGTGCAGATTTGTCCGTTGTTCTTTCTCTGTCAGTCCGTATTCATTCATATTTCTCACCCGTCCTTCTGAATCAACTGCCGCTTTTTCGAACAATCAGTGCATTGGGCATGTAGCGCCCCCGCCCCGATACGCTGGAGGCCTTTGTAATATAATCCCCGTCATACCACATGACGGCGGAGCTTCCACCGTCCAGATTCATCGCCTGATATACGTCATAGCGCATCAAAATATTCTTGCACTCCTCAACCGTACAGCCGATGCTGTGCCCCACCTGGCGTCCGTCTATGATGAGCAGAAGCATGGAGCCGTCCCGCGCCTGTCCCACCGCCGTGCGGGGCTGCAGCCCCATGCCGAAGGTTCCGTCCACCACGCTCTCCCCGTCCACCACAAGAGCCGGGAAAAATTCCGCGCTCCAGCGGTAATCCTCCACGGAAATATTATAGTAGTCCCCGATGTAAAATTTGTTGTCCTTTTTCATCCCGCAGAATTTCCAGTAGCCCTTGATATCCCGGTTGCCGTATTCCACGCCGTCGATGATCAGCGAACCCTTGACCTGTCCGCCGCTTCCGTGGCCGCCCACATCTGTAAAACCGCTGGCATTCACCACTAAAAGAGCGTCCTCCTGCTGACCGAAATCCCCGGCCTCCTGCCCGAAGGAGCCCAGATTTTTCGACTTTACCATCTCTACCTTTTCCGGATTCTTCACGATGGCAAGCTTTCCCTGATAGCTGTCCCCGCTGACCTTTACGATCATCAGCTCGTTCGCCGTATCCAGCACGAGGAGCGGGTCTCCCTGCGTCGTCGCAAGACCAAGCTTCTCCTCCAGATCCTGCACCAGAAGATTGTCATAGCTCTCGCCCGTGGCCTGCATATGCGCTTCCAGATAGCTGCGCACCACATCGTTATCCAGCTCCCGGTACTTCTGATAGAAGGCCGCTTCCTCCTTCTCCCCGGGATCCGGCTGCTCGGTCTGCGGCTGCGTATCATCCTCCCATGTGCTGGCCAGATTCTCCTGCGCTTTCTGGTTTGCTTCATAATCTGCCATCACCTTGTCAATCACGCTCTTGGGAAAAAGCATGGTGGCAAGCCACTGGTGGCTGTTCGTCGTCATCGCCGTCTCGATATAGATTGTCCGCCATTTCTCAATAAAGGGGATATGGGAAAACGCCACCACCAGATACATTGCAATCAGCACGCATAAGGTCGTGCCGGTGCCAATCAGCCATCTTTTTTTCTTTCCTCTTTTGTCCGTCTTTTTCAATGTCTCTGTTTCCTCCTCAGATGTCTAAATACGCAATGATCCCGTGGGCGGCCACGTTGCCCTCCCCCACGGCTTTCGCATACTGGTAAGGCCTCCCCGTACAGTCCCCCGCCGCAAAGCAGCCGGGCAGATTGGTCTCCTGCTGCCGGTTCACCACGATATGCCCGTGATCCACTGCAAGCTTTTTTAAGAGTACGGAGGGTGCAACGGCATTTCTTAATATAAACACCCCGTCCACCTCGCAGACCGCCCCGCTCTTTAGCGTGACCTCACAGGCCTTTAACCCTCCGTCGATCTCCACCGGATAATCTGTGCTTACCCGCACATTCTCTCTCTCGACCTCCGGCTCCGGGTAAGCCGGGAAATATTCTACCTCCCTCGCCAGATCCGCGAGAAATTCTACCTCGTGCTCGTATTTTTTTGCGCTGGCATACACCGCGATTTTCTTATCCTTATAAAAATTCCCGTCGCAGACTGCACAGTAACTCACCCCCCGGCCAAGGAATTCCTCCTCACCCTTTAGGGGCTTTGCGTTCACCACTCCCGTGCACAATGCCAGCGTCCTCGTCTCGTACACCTCGTTGTCCGCAAGCACCATATAGCCGTCCTTCGCCGGCATAATATTGGTCACCTGCTTCTCCGTAATCGCAATCCCCATCTGGCGGCGGTGGGCGTCAAAGCTCGCAAACAGCTCCTCCCCCGTGACCCCCGCAAGTCCCGGGTAATTGTCAATCCCCGGCGCTTTCTGCACCTTCTCGCTCATCTTTTCGCTTCCAAACCATAAAAAGCTCTTGTGGTGTATCTTAAGGTTCAGCGCAACGGAAAGCCCCGCCGGGCCCGTTCCTACGATCAAACAGTCATACATAATTTCCCCCTTGTTTTCTCATAGTTTCTGCGATTTTTTCTAATTCATACTATACCAGTATTCTGGCAAGAAGCGCGTCATTTTTTACCAGCTCCTTTGCCATCTTCCGGTACTTCTCCTCGTGCAGATAAGTGTGACGGTGCGGCTTAATGGAGGGTGCAAGGTCGATGGCCTCCAGAAAATCTTCCCTTCGCATCTGCAGGGAAGCCGCATAGTCCCAGAATCCCGTCTTAGTGAGCACTGTATCCACCCGCTCATAGCGGTGATCCTGCACCTTTGCCATAATGTAGGTGGCAATTCCCACCTGAATCCCGTGAAGCTGCGGCGCCTCTAAGAGCTTATCCAGCGCGTGGGAGATCAGATGCTCACTCCCGCTGGTGGGCGCGCTGCTGCCTGCAATCTCGTTTGCGATTCCGCTCATGGCCAGAGAGTCTAAAAGCTCCTTTAAAAAGAGCTCTTCTTTGATGCTCATGTAGGGCGTCCGCACAAAGCTGTTCACTGCTTTTTTGGCAATCATCACCGCGAAATCATTCAGCTCACCGCAGCCCTGCCGTGCCTCAAAAACCCAGTCATAGACTGCCGTAATCTTGGAAATCATATCCCCGATTCCAGAGTAGATAAATTTCTCCGGTGCCGTCCTGATCACCTCCGTGTCCACCACGATCCCGTAGGCCAGCTTCGCCGGCACCGAGGTTCGCCTGCCCTGCACGAGCAGCGAAGCGCTTGCGCTGGAAAAACCGTCGCTCGAGCTGCTGGTCGGCACGCTGATAAAGGGGATATTTTTTAAAAAGGCAGCGTATTTACCCGCATCGATGACTTTTCCTCCGCCAATGGATACAATGGCCTGCACGCCGCCCGGCATGGAAAATGCCAGCCCGATGACAGCATTGATTTCCACGGTATCCAGCTCCTGATACTCCAGTACGGTAATCTCCTCCTCCCGAAGCGACTCCATGACTCTCTCCCCAAAAAGCTCGATCAGTCCGTTGCCGAAGAAAATGACCACCTGGTGGAATCCGGCTGTTTTCAGACAGCTTCCAAGCTGCTCTATAGCTTTTGGTCCCACCTTAAGTATGGCGGGTATCGCAATTCGGTTATCCACTCCCATCGTCTCTCCTTATCCTCTTAATCTGTACGATTTGCCATTCCGCTATACATTATATGACAAAACACGCCACACATCAACTTCCTAATCCATATTTTTTTATAACTATTTTTGACATTTTCAAATTATAATAGTATAATAGCGCTGTACAATTACAGATTTATAAAAATACTACCCAGGGGCTTGTCATGGAAAGGAAGAAAAAAAATAAAATTCATAAAGAGTATATGCTGATTGCCCCTTTTATCGTTGTTTTTTGCGTATTAGGGGCTGTTGTTTTTGTAGCCTCAAGACGGATATCCGTGGAGATGTCCGAGTCGGCAATCAGCAATTTAAGTGAAAATCTGGAGCTCATCAGCAATACGATGGAGACTCTTTTGAACCAGCAGGTGAATTTTCAGAAAATGCTTGCGCAGGAGCTTGCATTTGAGGAAGACCCGGCTGATATGATTCGTTCCTACAGTGGGAATGACGCGATGGTAAAGCTGTCCCTGCTGTTATCCGGAGAGGAAGAAGGGATTTCCAATACCGGCGAAGCGTTTACAGCGGATGCGCTGGATTTTTCGGCTGGAAAGGAGATTGCCTCTCTCCCACTGTCAGAATCCTATGTGAACAGTATGGGGACATGGGCATACACGATCAAGTGTCCGGTTATCAAAGATGGAAAAGAGATTGCGACACTTTATGCGGAATACATTTATGATATCTTTGACGAAGCGCTCCCCGACAGATTCTATAATGATGAAGCAAAGCTGTACCTGATTGATACGGCCAGTGAAAGGCTTGTATTAAAGCCAAAAGGAATCGGGGAACGCGACGCGGGACACATGACGCTGGACGATTTTTACTATGCCAATAAAATTAACGATCCGGATACCCAGTCCAGTGTCGCTGCGCATATGAAGGCTGGAAAAGACGTGATGTTCTACCACGATATTCTGAATGAGGAGTCACTGGTGTACATGTGGTCTGTCAATGAAGGGGCGGCATACCTGATCGGATATGTGCCCGTTGACGCAATACAGCGGGAAGGAAATGCGGTAAACCAGAATATTTTTATCGTTGTGTTTGTCACGCTGGCCGCTTTTTTCAGCTGCTTTACACTCTATTTCCTTTTTGAACGGCAGCATAATAAAATCCGAAGGGAGCAGGAGGCTGAAAGAGAGTATCACAATAAGCAGCTAAAAGAAGCTTTGCAGGCGGCGCAGATTGCGAGCAGCTCCAAGACCATGTTCCTCTCCAACATGTCCCACGATATCCGCACGCCGATGAATGCCATCTTAGGTTTTGCCACGCTGCTTGAAAAGGATGCGGACAACCCGGAACGTGTGCGAGATTATATAGGAAAAATCAAGGCCTCCGGCCAGCACCTGCTGAGCCTGATCAATGATGTTCTGGACATATCCAAAATTGAGAGCGGAAAAGTCGTGCTCACGATTGGGGAGTTTGCACTGCAGGATATGATCAACTCGGTGGATGCGATCATACGCCCCGCGGCAACGGCCAGAAATCAAAAATTTACCATAAATGTTTCCGGAATCGGGCATGAGCGTCTGATGGGAGATGAAACAAGGCTGAACCAGATCCTGATCAATCTTCTCTCCAACGCGGTCAAATATACGCAGGAGGGCGGGGATATCCGGCTGTGCATCACGGGTCTTAAGCAGCACACCAGCCAGTATGAGCATATACGGATAGAAGTCGAAGATAATGGATACG
Source organism: Blautia sp. (assembly GCA_023663685.1). Classification (GTDB taxonomy): domain Bacteria; phylum Bacillota; class Clostridia; order Lachnospirales; family Lachnospiraceae; genus Roseburia. The sequence goes on along the minus strand of JAMPHB010000001.1, from coordinate 383,273 downwards.
GCATGACGCCGGAATTTCTGGAAACGATTTTTGATGCGTTTACAAGGGCAGAAAACAGCACCACAAATAAAGTGCAGGGAACAGGCCTCGGCATGGCAATTACGAAGAATATTGTGGAACTCATGGGCGGAACGATAGAAGTCACAAGCGAGATGGGCGCGGGAAGCCGCTTTGTTGTAGAGCTTGAGCTCCGCATTCCGGAAACGGAAGCGACGGAGGACGGGGACAGTCCGCCTGATGCCGATACGGAGGAGGGCCGCCTGAAAGGAAAGCATTTCCTCGTCGTGGAGGACAATGATATCAATTCGGAGATTCTATGTGAGATTCTGCGCATGGAAGACGTCACCTGTGATGTTGCAGAAAACGGCAGGCTGGCGGTTGACCGTTTCTGTCAGGCGCCGCCGGGAACATATGACGCAATCCTGATGGACGTCCAGATGCCGGTGATGAACGGCTACGAGGCAACACGCGAAATCCGCTCCCTGGAGCGGGAGGACGCAGAATCTATCCCGATAATTGCCATGACGGCGAACGCATTTGCAGAGGACGTGAAGGATGCGCTTGATGCAGGCATGAATGCGCATATTGCCAAACCCATTGATATCTCTTTGCTGAATAAAACCATCAGCCAGTATTTAAAATAGAAGGAGGAAGACATGAAAAGAAACTGTAAAAAACTAACAGCACTGCTCCTTGCAGCAGCAATGATTCTTATGACCACATCGTGCGGACGAACAAACACACCGGGGGAGAACCTTATCCATGAGGAGGAGGGCACTCAGAAAACCATTGCTCTATATGTGCCAATGGAACGCTCAAAACCGGATACTGAAAATGCTGCCAGATCGGCGTTTGACAAGACCGTCATTATGGCAGAAGAAAAACTGGGCATAACTGTAGAGTATAATACTTACACCGCAGACAACTATCAGGAAAAATCCTATGATGACGTGGCACTTGAGCGGATCCAAAACAGCATGGATGATTTCTATCTGCTGAACCCGGACGTTCTCCAGAAAATGGGTGAGGAAGGACGGCTGGCGGATCTGTCCGGCCTTGCCTGCGCGCAAAATCTGCGGGAGGTTGTCAGGACAGCGAATACCGTGGATGGAAAGCTGGTGGGAATCCCGCAGGAAGTGGTTGTCTATGGCTTGTTTGTCAATAAAGATATGTTTGACCAGTATGGGCTTACACTGCCGAATACGCCGGAGGAGCTTCTGGAGTGCTGCAGGGTATTTAAGGAGAACGGCGTAGAGACGCCGATTGGAGCGAACCGCTGGTGGCTGGAGACATTTGTTTTTGCACAGGCATATGCGGATCTCTACAATGGCGGCAATACCGAGGAGGAGATTGCTGCGCTAAACAGTGGCGAGCGCAAATACAGCGATTACATGCGCGAAGGCTTTACATATCTAAAGGAGTTAATCGACCTGGGATACATTGACGCCAAAACGGCCTATACCTATGAAGCGATTGAGGGGGAAGGCCCGGATTTTCTGGCGCAGAAGACACCAATTGTCATGGCGTACTGGAGCGCGGCGAATGCCGATACGGCTTATGGAAAACCTGATTTTAATATGCAGGTCATCGGCTTTCCGAGCGACCGCGGACAGATGCCTGTCATGTCCATGACGGGTTTTTCAGTGGTGAAGGATGCCAAACACTTCGATGACACGCTGGCTGTGCTCGAGGAGCTGCTCTCCGATGAGGCGCTGCAGGTATATGCAGAGACAAACAAGGTGATATCTCCCTCAAAAAATGTGGAGGCGGAATGCATTCCTGCCTTACAGCCGCTCAACGATCTGGTAAATGACGGGACTTATGTGCTTGCCAGCAACGCGGGCATGAAGGTGGAACAGTGGGGCAACACCTGCCTGATCGTACGCGAGCTGCTAAACGGCGCATCCGTGGAGGAATGTATGGCTGAATTTGACAGACTGCAGGAAGAGTCTCTCGCCTCCAGCGGACAGTAAACTACACCAAATATCACAAAAAGTAACCGCAGCCAGCGGTTACTTTTTTATGGGCTATGCCGCCTATCCTTCATAACTTTATATTTTTCTGAAACTTCATAAGCTCCTTAGTAAGCTGTTTTGCAGAAAAATAGTCATTCATAATACTGATTAAGTGGACAAGTATAAATATCACAAGCACACCCTTTTCATCTTTTTTTATTTGAGAAATATTTATAAACATTTACAATATACCTGAAGTTTTCAGAACCGGTCTGTTATATTTTTACTAATTTTCCGCTGTCTGTGCATTCCAAGGTTCAATATTCGGTTCGCCCTCTCCTTTTAGATAATAATTAAAATAATTAAGAATGATACGATTTATTTCGGGGATGAATTCAGACGAATCCACACCGCCTTTTCCCAGCATTTTCGATAATGTGGGAGAAAAAAGCGGCAGATCTGTGAAATCCATATGCTCCGTACCGTCGAAATGAGCTTCTCTGCCATCAATCGCATTGTCAAGTAAATATTTGTTTACATAGTCTGTTTCTTCATTAAGATAAGACTCCCAATGACTTGCATTATCAAGTGAAAGTACCGGTATCGGGTAAGGTACGGGGTTGTAGCTAATCTTTCCGTCGTGAAATGCTATTTGTTCGCCGAGCATTGTACCGTCAATGTCAACGACCGCAGTAATGTCGTCGCGCTCTCTGCCAAGCTGTACCGCTGCTGCTCCTCCAATCGAATGCCCCATAAGTCCGATTTTTTCTGTGTCAGTCATTTCAAGTACTCCCAGAATTTCCTCCTCTGCATCTTCGGATTCCATATACCATGCCGTATCAAGCTCCCTTAAGTCTTTAGCGGTTTTTATTGTATCAAGTACAAAGTTTTCATCCGCTGTACGGATAGACATCCATTCACATATAACGTTAAAATCAGCCTCAGTCTCCGTAAAATCAGAACTATACTGCATATTAATCGCAGTCTGCATAAACTCTGTGTCAACAATAATTGTTTTGCCCTCTGTGTCCCTGGTAAAGAAAGCGTAATAAGGGTGGTCTATGCTTGCGACCACATAACCATTGCTTGCAAGTTCTGCATACAATGAATAATTGCTATGATAATAACCAAATGAACCGTGAGCAAACAATACCAGAGGACAATTTTCTGCATCGCTCTTCGGGTAGTAAAAGTGAATAGGTATCTCACGGTTAGAACCGTCGTTCTCATTTGTTTCAAGTCTGCTGCTGTCGATCAGTATTGCCTGTGTTTCCTTTACTTCGTACTGGCCGCTTGTTTTAAGTCCTGAATAGTCTGTGAAAATAAAAGCGGGAAAAAGTGAGAAGGTGATAAGAATCACGTTCATAACAGTACCGAAAATCGCTTTTGCCTTTGTTTTTTCTTTTGTGGTACTGCCACGCTTTATAAAATATCCGAGGCAGGATATGGCAAGGCGTATTCCGAGGATCACGAGACAGCCTGTAAATCTCCATTTCAATCCTGTTACAGGCAAAAGCATGACGAGCAGCATAAGTACAAACTCAGCTGCACAGAAAAATAATCTGTTTCTGTGCCAAAAGCCTTTGTATTTTGTGAAGCTGAGCACTGTAAGCGCAATCTCCATAACCGTAAATACCGCAAATAAAATAACTCCCATTTCAAAAACTCTCCATTCTTTTCATTTTGTGTTTTAGCTGATAAATCCAACATATATCATGCTGGAAAAGAAATCAACAGAAAAAATGTAAGATGCAATTTTGAATGGTGAAATGCATAAACGGCTATAGATAACACCGCACAATTCCATACTGAAAGTTGAGGGAAAGAAACAAGACCTTGCAGGAAAAAATCCTGCAAGATCCTGAATTTTACGAAATATTCGTATCTGTATATTAGTTATTTGCAATCGCTGCCTGTGCTGCCGCAAGTCTTGCAATCGGCACTCTGAACGGTGAGCAGGACACATAGTCCAGACCGATCTTGTGGCAGAACTCTACGGAAGAAGGATCTCCGCCGTGCTCTCCACAGATACCGATGTGCAGGCTGTTGTTCACCGGCTTGCCAAGCTTAATTGCCATCTCCATAAGCTTGCCAACACCAGTCTGGTCAAGCTTTGCAAACGGATCGTTCTCGAAGATCTTCGCATCGTAGTACGCGTCGAGGAACTTCCCTGCGTCATCGCGGGAGAAGCCAAAGGTCATCTGGGTCAGATCGTTGGTACCGAAGCAGAAGAAATCTGCTTCCTTCGCGATCTCGTCTGCGGTAAGTGCCGCACGCGGAATCTCGATCATGGTTCCCACCTCGTACTCCAGCTTCACACCAGCCGCCGCAATCTCAGCGTCCGCCGTCTCAACAACCATCTGCTTTACATACTTAAGCTCCTTAACCTCGCCTACCAGCGGAATCATAATCTCCGGCTTCACATTCCAGTCAGCGTGAGCCTTCTGTACCTCGATAGCCGCACGGATAACAGCCTTCGTCTGCATCTTAGCGATCTCAGGATAAGTGACAGCCAGACGGCAGCCTCTGTGTCCCATCATCGGGTTGAACTCATGCAGGCCGGCAATGATCGTCTTAATCTGCTCTACGCTCTTGCCCTGCGCCTTCGCAAGCTTCTCGATATCAGCCTCCTCCGTCGGAACGAACTCATGCAGCGGCGGATCCAGGAAACGGATTGTAACCGGGCAGCCCTCAAGCGCCTCGTACAGCGCCTTGAAATCGCCCTGCTGATACGGAAGAATCTTCTCCAGTGCAGCCTCTCTCTCCTCAACGGTATCCGCACAGATCATCTCGCGGAATGCAGCAATTCTGTCCTCCTCAAAGAACATATGCTCGGTACGGCAGAGACCAATACCCTCTGCGCCAAGCTCGCGGGCCTTCTTCGCATCTGCAGGAGTATCCGCATTTGTGCGCACCTTCAGTCTGCGGTACTTGTCCGCCCATGCCATCACGCGGCCGAACTCGCCTGCGATCGTGGCATCTACCGTAGCAATCTGGCCGTCATAGATATTTCCGGTCGTACCGTCGATGGAAATATAATCTCCCTCATGGTACTCCTTGCCAGCCAGTGTAAACTTCTTATTCTCCTCGTCCATGGCGATATCGCCACAGCCGGATACACAGCAGGTTCCCATACCGCGGGCAACCACGGCAGCGTGGCTTGTCATACCGCCGCGAACTGTCAGGATACCCTGCGCAACCTTCATACCGGTGATATCCTCGGGAGAGGTCTCAAGGCGAACCAGTACGACCTTCTCGCCTCTTGCAGCCCACTCCTCGGCATCCTCAGCGGTGAATACAACCTTACCGCAGGCTGCTCCGGGTGAAGCGCCAAGACCCTTGCCTGCCGGAGTCGCAGCCTTAAGGGCAGCCGCGTCAAACTGCGGGTGAAGCAGCGTATCCAGATTACGCGGGTCAATCATGGCAACTGCCTCCGCCTCTGTCTTATGTCCCTCGTCTACGAGATCACATGCGATCTTTAACGCCGCCTGTGCTGTTCTCTTACCATTGCGGCACTGCAGCATATAAAGCTTCTTGTTCTCCACAGTAAACTCCATATCCTGCATATCATGGTAATGGTTCTCCAGAATCTCACATACCTTTACAAACTCTGCATACGCCTCCGGGAACTCCTGCTCCATCTGTGCAATCGGCATCGGAGTACGAACACCGGCAACCACGTCCTCGCCCTGCGCATTCTTTAAGAACTCGCCCATGAGCTTCTTCTCTCCGGTTGCAGGATCACGGGTAAATGCAACGCCCGTACCGGACTCCTCGTTTAAGTTACCGAATACCATCGGCATAACGTTTACAGCTGTACCCCATGAATACGGAATATCGTTATCACGGCGATATACATTTGCACGGGGGTTGTCCCATGAACGGAACACAGCTTCGATGGCAAGCTTAAGCTGCTCTACCGGATCAGACGGGAAATCACTGCCAAGCTGCTTCTTGTATTCTGCCTTAAACTGCTCTGCCAGCTCCTTTAAATCTGCCGCCGTAAGGTCTACGTCAAACTTAACGCCCTTCTCCTCTTTCATCTTGTCGATGAGCTGCTCGAAGTACTTCTTGCCGACTTCCATTACGACGTCTGAGAACATCTGAATGAATCTCCTGTAAGAATCATACACGAATCTCTCAAACTTCGGGTCAGAGTTGCCCGCGATCATCGCAGCCACTACCTCATCATTCAGGCCAAGGTTCAAGATCGTGTCCATCATACCCGGCATAGAAGCTCTCGCACCGGAACGGACGGATACCAGGAGCGGATTCTTGAGATCGCCAAACTTCTTGCCGTTGATCTCCTCCATCTTCTTCACTCCGTCCATAGCCTGCGCCATGATCTCGTCATTGATCTTACGGCCGTCCTCATAGTACTGAGTACATGCCTCTGTAGTGATGGTAAATCCCTGCGGCACCGGGAGGCCAATGCTTGACATCTCCGCAAGGTTTGCGCCCTTGCCGCCGAGAAGATTGCGCATCGACATGTCGCCTTCACTGAACATATAGACCCATTTGTTCGCCATTTTTTAATTCCTCCTAATTTATTATTTGTTTCGAACGGAAAATCCATGATTTTCCGCACTGAACAATCCGGGTGCGAAAAAACAGTCGCACATAAATTATTCTAACATAAATTCTGTAAATATCAACCAATATTTCCATAAAAAAGGTAATTAAAATGTGAATTTTTCTTCGAAATAGGACTCCAGCTCCGCAATTGCTATCCTCTCCTGTTCCATCGTATCCCGATCCCGGACTGTCACCGCCTGATCCTCCTCAGAATCGAAATCGTAGGTGACGCAGAAGGGCGTACCGATTTCGTCCTGACGGCGGTAGCGCTTTCCAATGGTTCCCCGGTCGTCAAACTCACAGTTGTATTTCTTTGAGAGCCTTTCAAAAATTTTCTCCGCTCCCCCGTTCAGCTTCTTGGACAGCGGCAGCACACCGATCTTGACCGGAGCGAGCGCCGGATGAAAATGGAAGACAGTGCGCACATCCGGCTTCTCCGGCGTGCCGATTTCCTCCTCGTCGTAGGCCGAGCAGAGAACCGCCAGAAGCATGCGCTCAACACCCAGCGACGGCTCGATCACATAGGGGATATACTTCTCCCCCTTCGTGTCGTCGAAATAGCTCAGATCCTCGCCGGAGGTGTTCTGGTGCTGGGTCAGGTCGTAGTCGGTACGGTCCGCCACACCCCAGAGCTCGCCCCATCCGAAGGGGAACAGAAACTCAAAATCCGTCGTCGCCTTAGAGTAGAAGCACAGCTCCTCCGGCGAATGGTCACGCAGCCTGAGCTCTTCCTCTTTGATGCCGAGGGACAAAAGCCAGTCACGGCAGAAAGTGCGCCAGTACTGAAACCACTCCAGATCCGTCCCCGGCTCACAGAAGAACTCCATCTCCATCTGTTCAAACTCCCGCACGCGGAAAATAAAATTCCCCGGCGTAATCTCGTTGCGGAAGGACTTTCCAATCTGGCAGATACCGAACGGGATCTTCTTGCGGGAGGTCCGCTGTACATTCTTAAAATTCACAAAGATGCCCTGTGCCGTCTCCGGCCTTAAATAGACGGTGCTCTTTGCGTCCTCCGTGACGCCCTGAAAGGTTTTAAACATCAGGTTAAACTGGCGGATATCCGTAAAATTGTGCTTGCCGCAGGTCGGACAGCAGATATTGTGCTGATTGATATAGTCCAGCATCTGCTCGTTCGTCCAGCCGTCAACCGATTCCTCCAGCTCGATTCCGTTCTCCTCGGCGTAATCCCCGATCAGCTTGTCTGCGCGGAAACGCTCATGGCATTCCCTGCAGTCCATCAGCGGATCGGAGAAGCCTCCCAGATGGCCGCTGGCCACCCATGTCTGTGGATTCATCAGAATCGCGCAGTCCACGCCCACGTTGTAGGGATTCTCCTGCACAAACTTCTGCCACCAGGCACGCTTGACGTTGTTTTTGAGCTCCACGCCCAGATTGCCATAGTCCCATGTATTCGCAAGGCCTCCGTAAATCTCGGAACCCGGATAGACGAAGCCCCTCGCCTTTGCGACCTGAACGATCTTGTCCATTGTCTTTTCCATATGTATCTCCTCTCAAAATCAAACCGTATTTACTTATACACAATATAAGTATATACTTCGCTAAACTCCCCTGCGCTCTCTTTCTCCTTCGTCTCCTCCCCAAAGTCAAAGACTACCTCTGTCTCCTCCTGCGATACAGCCAGAAGATCTTCATCGGAATCTGACAGCGCTGACTCGTCAATCTCCGTCTCTTCAGTCTCGGTGCTTACTGCCTCTGTTCCGTCTACGGTCTCCGCCGCCTCCTCCTGCGTGCTCCCGGTGTCCGCCGCCTGACCCAGCAGATAATTTCCCGTCTGCACAGAAATCGTGCTGCTGTCCACATAGCTTGTGTTCTCGGTCGATACATAGGCCACATCCCCGGCCACGCAGACATTCGTATTGCCTCTTATGATGGCGACCTTGTAATCGCTCCCCAAAAATTCGCTGACCTGGCAAAGCGTGGGCGTCCCATTCTTCACCGCCGCAAATTCCCCGTCGAAGGAATAGCCTACGGACAAGGCTGACGCCACACTTCCGACATAGAGCTCGATTCCGTTAAAACCGGCATAGGCCTCTGCCGAAGCGTACTCTAAGATGAGGGTGGCCGTCCCCTCCTCCACCGTGAGTTCCTTCAATATAACGCTATCCTTTCCATTCGCCCCGGTATAGGCTGAAATGGCGCTCTCGATATAGGCCTTAAGGCCTGCCTCATCATATGCAGCTGTGTCAAAAGCCTCCACATCGGTAGAGACAATCCTGCCATCCTTAAGTACAAACACCGTGTTTGTCTCCGCCTCATAGGACTGCCCGCAGCCGGCCAGAAGTCCGGCGCACAGCAGCACAGCAAGCACGATACGTTTCATTCTTCTCATAGTCCTGATTTTGTTTCCTTTCTATAAAATTCATGCCAATATGCAAGACATTATACACTTTTCATAGAAGGATTTCAACCATTTTTCCCACTGTCCGCCAAATGGATTCCGAGAGACTTAAATTCATGGTGTACATAGAAATCCATATACTCCTTCAAAATCTTCGTCAGCTCCCCCTGCACTTCTTCCGACAGTGAAAAGGTGTAAAGCCTTTCGATTGGAGTAGAAATAATAAACTGCATGGCATAGCGGGTGGAATCTAAAATCTTCCTCCCCGGCGTCCCCTGCCCGCACTTTTGACAGAGCATACCGCCGCGCTTCACAGAAAAAAATCCAAGTGCCTCCCTGCTGCCGCAGCACATGCAGGAGAACATATCCGGCCCTTCCCCGTTAATCGCCATGGCACGCAGCTCGAATGCCGCCCGCACCAGTGCCCGGGGAAATTTCGGACTCTCCAGTGCGCGCATGGACTGATAGAGCAGCTTTAAAAATTCCCGCTCATCATTGTTCTCCTGACAGTAATACTCCGCAAACTCCATAAAATAAAAGCCGAGGGACATGGCCTCCAGATCCGCCACCAGCTCCCTGAAATAGTTTTTGATATCCGCCCTTTTCACATTGTAGGAGCTTTTTCCCTCAAAGAGTTCAAACTCCCCAAAGGCAAAGGGCTCTGTCACCGCCATCAGCTGGCTTCCCGGCCGCCTTGCGCCCCTTGCGAAGGCGGTGATTTTTCCCCGCTCGTAAGTAAGTATCGTTATTCTCTTGTCGTAATCACCGACAGGCATGGCGGAAAGTACCATCCCCATCACTCGCACCGCCTGACCCATTGTCCTTTTGTTCCCTGCCTGCTTTCTCCCGGTCTGCGACCGCATCCCGATATGTCAGATAATCTGTAACTTTTCCCGACGCCCAAAAATCGTCCCAGGTTTTCTCCATTGCAGCTCCCTCCTCACTCTCGTTTCCTGATGTATCTCACAGTACTTAGAATCTGCAATGGCTCCCGGAACTATTCCCGTGAAAAACTGGAAAAGCCCTCACGCCTCGTCAGTGTATCCAAAATTTTTAATCAGAAAGTCGCTGTCCCGCCAGTCCTTCTTCACCTTCACCCACAGCCGCAGGTTGACCTTTGCCTCCAGCAGACGCTCAATCTCATAGCGGGAGTTTGTGCCGATCTTCTTGAGCATACTCCCCTTTTTCCCAATGATGATGCCCTTGTGGGAATCCTTCTCACAGACGATCGTCGCCTCTATGTCAAACATACCGTTCTCCCGCTGCTTCATCTGATCGACAGACACCGCCACCCCGTGGGGAACCTCGTCGTTTAGGGCATGTAATGCTTTCTCACGGATAATCTCCGCACAGATCGCCCGCTGCGGCTGATCCGTCACCGTATCCTCATCATAGAACAAAGGGCCGTATGGCAGATACTTAAAAATGGAATCCACCACGTCCTCCACATTCTGCCCCCGCAGGGCGGAGGTGGGAATAATCTCCGCAAAATCATAGATTTTCCGGTAAACGTCAATGTACGCAAGGGCATTCTCCTTCTTCACTGTATCCATCTTGTTGATGACAAGGATCACCGGAATCTGCACCTTTTCAAGCTCCTCCACGATATGCCGCTCCCCCGCTCCGATATAGGTGCCGGGCTCCACCAGCCACAGGATTACATCCACTTCCTTTAAGGTTCTCTCCGCCACATTCACCATATACTCGCCCAGCTTGTTTTTCGCCTTATGGATGCCGGGCGTGTCCAGAAACACGATCTGTCCCCTCCCCGGCTCCGTGTAGACCGTCTGTATCCGGTTTCTGGTCGTCTGGGGCTTGTTGGAGGTAATCGCAATCTTCTGTCCAATCAGCCGGTTCATCAGTGTGGACTTTCCCACGTTCGGCCGTCCGATAATAGTAACAAATCCTGATTTAAGTTTTTCTTCCATTACAGTAAACCTCTTATTTCACCAAACATATCCGCTTCCGCCTTAATCGCATTCTCGTTGCCGATCACACACAGACACGCATCCTTTAGCACCGCGGCGATCAAATCGGCAAGCCCCCGGATATCCTCCGGCGTGGCGGATAAAATCTCATCCCGCTCCCTCTGGATATCCTCATAAGCCAGATCTCCCAGCCATGCCGCCATCGAGCGGTTTCCCTTCGCCTCCGGGTTTAACGGCGTATCTAAGGCTCCGAATGTCCCGATGATATACTTTGTCATATCCCTCTCGTCCGCATCAAAGCTGCGGATATACTCCGGGAGTCTGTTGTAGACCTCGTTGGTCTTCGCCAGATTCGGGTCTCTGTAAGAGGAGAAATAGCTCTCCCCCGTGCGCAGAAAGGCACTTCCACAGCCATAGGCTCCTCCCACCACACGGATATTTGTCCAAAGATAGTCATAATTTAAAATTACCTTTAATATTTTTAGAATCCCGGTATACGCGAATCCGTGCTTTTTAAAATTCCCGGTTCGCGCCACATACTGTATCTGGGAGGCATCCGTAAAGCCCTCGTTCTTCTTTTCGAGCACAAGCACTGCAGGCTCCCCCGCCGGACTCCCCTCAGGCAGCTTCCCAAGGCTCTCCTCAAGCACCGGTTCCGCCTCTCTATACGCCTGCTCCTTTGCCGTAAAACTCACGGTGAGGCGCGCCCGGGTGAACACCTTCCGGATCAGCCCGCAAAGCTTCTTTTCCACTGCCTCCGGTTCACGCACGATCTCCCCTTCCAGCTGCTGAATCATTCTATAATAAGCAATTCCGGCAGTGGCGTCCTGATAAAAGGCATAGGGCGACTGATAGGACAGCGCGCGCATGGAAGCCACCACATTGCCGCTGCCGCTTAAGCTCATCTGTAACCGGGACTTCACCTGGGCGATAATCTCGCCCAGCCGCTTGTGGTCAGACAGCCTGGAGGTACGCAGAATCTCGTCCGCAAGCTTCATCGCCTGCTCCAGCTGGCTGTGGAGCACCTTGATCCGCACCTCAAAATACACCGGCATCTTCCCCGCCTTCTTCATATTCGGATAGGCGCTGACGCCGCAGGTGATGCCTCCGGTATAGATATTGATGGCGTTGGAAAGTCCTGCGTAGCCGTGCTCCGCCGTGTCCACATAGCCCAAAACACTCCGCAGCAGCCCCAGAAGCGGAACCTCCTCCTGCGAAATATCTGTCACTTCAAACAAAAGCGTCACATAATCTATGCCGTTCGTGGCAATTTCATGCCGCACTGCGGGAATATCCCCAAGTCTCTCCTCAATATTGGTAAAGGGCTCTGCCTTTCGCTTCATGTCCTCCCTTGTCAGCATCGGGATCTTGCGCAGGTTCTCCTCCGGGGAGGGTTCCTCCTGATAGGCACGCAGATGTCTTGTCGCCTCAATAAGGGACTGCCTCTCTTCCGCCGTCATGGCCGCCTTGCGGGCCGCAAGCCGCTCCTCAAGCGCTCTCTCATTCTTCGTGTTGAGCCCCCGCTCGGGGTAAACTGTCACGACCGCCCCGTGGGGATTGTCAAGAAGATACTCCTGCACTAATTTTTCAAAATACCCTGTCCCAATCTGCCTGCGCAGAAAATCCAGCGTATCCAGACACTCCAGATGTAAAAAGGGCTGCATATCATCAAAAAGCCAGCTCTCCATACACTGCAGGCCGTATAAAAGGCCTTTCGGGAACTGTCCGTAATCCGACTCCCGGAAGCGAAATTCTGCACTGTTGATCCCCGCAAGCAGCGCATCGGCATCCAGACCGTGCTCCACCAGCCCCCGCAGGGTATCCTCAATGATGGAGACAAAGCGCGCCTCGTCCTCCCTGTCCGCGTTTTTGGCCACAAAGGAGAACATGGGCTGCAGCATACCATCCATATAGGAACCATACACATCCTCGCCGATCCCGGCGTCGATGAGCGCCTTTTTCACCGGAGCCCCCGGGGCGCTTACCAGCACATAATCCAGCACGCCAAAGGCCTGGTAGAGCTCCCTGTCCAGCACTGTGCCAATGACCTTGCTGTAAGAGAGGTAGGTGTTGTGCTCCACCGGCTCCTCGTCCGTGACCGGGTAGCTTTTTTCCTTATAGAGCAGCCGGGTAAAGGGCTTCTGCGGGATAATCCGGGCATCCACCTCTGCTTTTTCGTAATGGCACAGATACTCTCTGTCCATCCACGCAAGGCGCTCCTCAATATCCAGATCGCCGTACAGATAGATGTAGGCGTTCGACGGATGGTAATATTTTTTGTAAAAGGCGAGATAATCCTCATAGGTAAGCTCCGGGATATGGTCGGGGTTCCCCCCGGAATCCCTGCCGTAGGTGTTGTCCGGGAAGAGTGCCTGCTGGATTGCCGTCTCCAGCACCTCCTCAGGCGAGGAGTAGGCTCCCTTCATCTCATTGTAGACTACACCGTTGATGGTAAGCGGCGCATCCTCCGATTCCAGCTCGTAATGCCAGCCCTCCTGCATGAAAATCTCCCGGTACCTGGTAATATTCGGGTGAAACACGGCGTCCATGTAGACCGCCATCAGATTTTTATAGTCCTGCCAGTTATAGCTGGCCACCGGGTACAGCGTCTTTTCGGGATAGGTCATCGCGTTCAAAAACGTGTTGAGGGAGCCCTTCACCAGCTCGATAAAGGGATCTTTCACCGGAAATCGCTCGGAACCGCACAGTGTCGTATGCTCAATGATATGGGGCACCCCTGTCTCGTCCTCCGGCGGCGTCCGAAAGCCGATGGAAAACACCTTGTTGTCGTCCTCATTGGCGATGATACACACCCGCGCACCGCTCTTTTTATGGCGCAGGATGTAGCCCGTGGAGGAGATGTCCTTTAAACTGCGCTCCTCTAAAATCTCATATTCCGGTACCTGTAATCTGCTCATAGGATTCCTCCCTTAATTCAAAATATTTTAGGAACACACTGATACCATACAGTGCTTCCTTAGAAAGCCCTGACTGAAAAAGACTATCACACATCAGTGATAGTCTTTCTTATTACATGGAATCTATACAATTCTAAGCAAGACGTGACACATTTGCAGCCTGCGGGCCTTTTTCTCCGCTGGTAACCTCAAATTCCACCTTCTCGCCGTCCTTCAATTCCTTGAATCCGTCCATATTCAGCGCTGAAAAATGAACGAATACCTCGCTTCCATCATCATCTGTGATGAATCCGTAGCCTTTTTTTGCGTTAAACCACTTTACTGTTCCCTGATGCATAACTAAAAAACCTCCGATTTCTCTAAAAACTATGACGCACAGTGCGCCGGTAACTTGGAAAAGCTCCATTGGTAAAAGACTAGCATATAAACACAAAAATGTCAATATTTTTTCTCCAATTCTTGGCAATTTTACTAATTTACGCCGCTTCAAAAATTTTGCTGACAAGCTGCGCCGGAATGTGTTATCCTTAATAGGACGAAAACGAGAGAATCTACATAGTATAAGGAGATATTTTCATATGGAACAGAAGGAAAAAGCACTGGAATGCCACAGAAAATGGAACGGAAAGCTGGAGACGGCCGCAAAGGCCAGGGTGAGCTCTAGGGAGGATCTGGCGATCGCCTACACGCCGGGAGTTGCGGAGCCCTGCAGAGCCATTGCCGAAGATCCCTCCCTTGCCTACACCTACACATGGAAGGCAAACACGGTTGCTGTGGTCTCGGACGGAAGCGCCGTGCTGGGTCTTGGCAACATCGGCCCCTACGCGGCCATGCCCGTGATGGAAGGAAAATGTGTGCTCTTTAAGGAATTCGGAGGCGTCAACGCCGTCCCGATCTGTCTGGACACCCAGGACACTAAGGAGATCATTACGGCCGTCAAAAATCTCGCGCCGGGCTTCGGCGGAATCAATCTGGAGGACATCTCCGCCCCCCGCTGCTTTGAGATTGAGGAACGCTTAAAGCAGATGCTTGACATTCCGGTTTTCCACGATGACCAGCATGGTACCGCCATTGTCGTTTTGGCGGGAATCATCAACGGCCTGCGGCTGACCGGAAAGAAAAAAGAGGACTGCCAGGTCGTGGTGAACGGTTCCGGCTCCGCCGGGGTTGCCATCGCAAGGCTTCTCCTGGCTTATGGCTTTTCCCATGTGACCATGTGTGACAAGGCCGGAATCATTGGAGAGAATTATCCTGACATGAACTGGATGCAGAAAAAGATGGCAGAGGTCACCAACCTCGCGCATAAGACGGGAACGCTGGCTGACGCCCTCGCAGGCGCAGATATCTTTGTGGGCGTCTCCGCGCCGAATATCGTGACGCCGGAAATGGTGGCTTCCATGCATTCGGATTCCATTCTCTTTGCCATGGCAAACCCCGTGCCGGAGATTATGCCGGACATAGCAAAGGCCGCGGGTGCCAGAGTGGTGGGAACCGGACGCAGCGATTTCCCGAATCAGGTGAACAATGTGATTGCCTTCCCCGGCATCTTCCGGGGGGCGCTGGAGGGACATGCCAGACAGATTACAGAGGAAATGAAGCTGGCGGCAGCAGAAGCACTTGCAGCCCTAGTATCAGACGAAGAGTTAAATGATGATTTTATTATGCCGGAAGCCTTCGACCCCCGGGTTGCCGATGTGGTCAGCGAGGCGGTGCGCGCGCATATACAGCGGTAGGATAAGCAGGAGTTTCATACTATGGCAAAACCATTTACGATCTATAAGCTCACAATCCTCTATATTTTAAGCAAGACGGAGCTTCCCCTCACGAATTTCCAGATCGTGAACTTTTTCATGCAGCTGGAGTATACCTACTACTATTTTCATGTGGAGGAGGCTCTCTGGGAGCTTGAGGACGCCGGTCTCATCACCTCGGAGGCCACCCGCACGGACACCCGCTACACTATCACCTCTGCGGGAACCGATACGCTTTTCATGCAGCGCGACAAGATGAACGAGAGCATCCGCAAGGACGTGGACAAGTTCCTCTCCGACCACAAATATGAGCTGCGGAAGGAAAATCTGGCTCTGGCCGACTACTACATGACCACAAACCACGAGTATGCTGTCCACGCCCGTATGCTCTCGGTGGAGCATTACCCCATCATTGATCTCACACTCTCGGTTCACACAAAGGCACAGGCCGAAGCGGTCTGCGATAACTGGCGGAAACAGAACGAGGAAGTCTATACCTATCTGATGGATCTTCTAATGCAGTAAGCCGGCATTCACGAGAGCCTTATGAAGCTGCTCTTGGTGGCATTCTTCCAAAGAAGTTAAAGGAAGCCTTAATCCCCCTGCCTCATAGCCGAGCATCGCAAGCGCCGCCTTTGCCGGAATTGGATTCACCTCGCAAAACAGCGCATGAACCAGCTCCAGACAGCCAAGCTGCAGCTCTCTCGCCCTCTGCAGATTCCCCTGCAGATAAGCGTCCACCATCTCATGCACCTCTTCGGGCACAATATTCGATAGCACCGAAATTACACCGATGCCTCCCAGCGAGAGAATTGGAAGAATCTGGTCGTCATTTCCAGAATAGATTGCAAACTCCAGCCCGGCAAGCTCTGCCAGCCGGGCAAGATCCGCCACCTGGGAGATATTCCCGCCTGCCTCTTTGATTCCCACTACATTTTCACAGTCGCCCGCGATGCGTACCGCCGTCTCCGGCAAAAGATTACAGCCGGTGCGGCTGGGCACATTGTAGATAATAAGCGGCAGGCCGACGCGATGCGCCACATAACGGTAATGCTCATAGAGCCCGTTCTGGGTGGCCTTGTTATAAAATGGCGTTACCGCTAAAAGAGCGTCCACCCCGAGAGCCTCCGCCTTCTGCGCGAAAGCTGCCACATTTTCCGTACAGTTTCCGCCACAGCCCGCCAGCACCGGAACGCGCCCCGCCGTACATTTCACCGCCGCAGCTATGACCGACAGACGCTCCTCCTCCGTCATTGTTGCCGGTTCTCCCGTAGTGCCACAAACAATGATTGCATCTGTATGTCCGGCAATCTGCCGTTCAATCAGTGTCTCAAGCATCCCATAATTGACACTCTTATCCTCACAAAACGGCGTAACCAGTGCTACGCCGGCACCCCTGAATACAGACATACTCGCCACTCCCCTTTTTATTTTTCAGACTATAGGACAAGCTGCGGATTCTCCTTTATGATATCCGCGATCAGCTCTCTTTCATCCATATGGTGCTTCACACCCCGTATCTCCTGGTAGTCCTCATGCCCCTTTCCGGCCAGTACCACAATATCTCCATCCTCTGCGTGCTCCATACAGTAAAGAATGGCCTCCTTGCGGTCGGGAATTGTCACATAGGCGCCCTTTTCCCGCTTAACCCCCTCTAAAATATCCTCTATAATGTCCATGGGCTCCTCGTCCCTGGGATTATCGCTCGTCACCACAGTAAGATCCGCCAGTCTCGAGGATACCTCCCCCATCTCGTAACGGCGGGACTTCGCCCGGTTTCCTCCACAGCCGAACAGACATAAGAGCCGTCCCGGCTCATATTCCCGCAGAGTGGTGAGCAGGCTCTCCAGCGACATGGCGTTGTGGGCATAATCAATCATCAGGGTATAGCGCTTTGTCACGGGAACAATCTCTATGCGCCCCTTGACACTGACAGCGCCAAGCGCCTTTTGGATCTGCTCCTGCCCCACCCCGAAACGGCGGCAGATTGCAATGGCCGTCAGGGAATTGTACACGGAAAAGCTTCCCGGCACATTCACCTCCACCTCAAAATCCATCCGTCCCCGCACATGGTAACGCACCCCCAGCGCGCCGTGCTCCTTCTTGAGCTCTACATTCTCCGCGACGAGATCATTGTCCTTACCATAGCCGAAGGTCTCCACCTCGCAGGTGTGTCCCGCAAGAATCCCCTGCAAATGCTCGCTGTCGCCGTTAAAAATTCCTATTTTGCACTGTCTGAACAAAAGGCTCTTACAGTGCATGTAATCGGCAAAATCCTTGTGCTCGTTTTTTCCAATGTGATCCGGCTCCAGATTCGTGAATACCCCGAAATCGAAGGTAAAGCCGGAAACCCTGTGCAGCATCAAAGCCTGCGAGGATACCTCCATGACAACCGCAGAAAGTCCCGCATCCACCATCTGGGCAAAAAGCTCCTGCACCCTGTAAGACTCCGGCGTAGTGATTGCGGTGGGAATCCGCTCCCCGCCCACAATGGACTCAATCGTCCCAATCAGTCCGGTTTTTATTCCCGCTGTTTCCAGAATAGACTTCACCATGTAGGTGGTAGTGGTCTTCCCCTTCGTGCCCGTGATTCCTATGGTTTTCAGCTTTCGCGCCGGATAACCAAAATATGCGGCGGACATGCAGGCTAAAGCCAGCCGTCCATTCTCCACCTTCACATAAGTAACGCCGGGAATACACTCCATATCCCGCTCTACAATGACTGCCGCCGCCCCCTTTTGCACTACCTCAGGTATAAAATCATGGGCGTCTCTTACTGTCCCGGCGATACACACAAACACCGAGCCCTTCTCCACTTTCCGGGAGTCGTACACCAGAGTTGTGATTTCTGTATCCGCGCTCCCCGCCATCAGCTCATAGTCCAAATCCTTCAAAAGCTGTCCAACTGTCATATCGCCCTTCCCTTCCGCTTTTCGTTTCGCTTTATTAAATGTATATTATATTTCTTGCAAATCGTATTCTCCGGTAAAGACCTGAACCGCAGGTCCAGTCATAAAAATATGGTTGCTGTCCCTGTCATACTCAATTTTTAAATCGCCGCCCCGCAAATGTACCAGCACACAGTTCTCTGTCAGTCCGTTTAAGATACATGCCATCACCGATGCGCAGGTTCCGGTTCCGCAGGCTAATGTTTCCGCCGAACCACGCTCCCATACACGCATGGATATCTCTGTCCGGGAGTGAAGCTGCACAAACTCCACATTGGTTCGTCTTGGAAAACGCTCGTGATTCTCAAAGGCCGAGCCGTAGTCCTCAATCGGCAGCTCCTTCACATCAGGCACAAAGACCACCGCATGGGGATTGCCCATGGACACGCAGGTCATACGCCACTCCTTTTCCCCGACCGTAATCGGCTCGTCTACGACGCGCTCCCCTTTTGCCTTTACCGGAATCTGCTCCGGCAAAAGAATGGGCTCGCCCATATCCACACGCACCGTCGACACCTTTCCCTGCCCGACGGTAAGACTTAAGTATTTGACTCCGGCTCCGGTCTCCACAGAGATTTCTATCTTCTCCGTCATGCCATGGTCGTACACATACTTCGCCACACAGCGGATTCCGTTGCCGCACATCTCCGCTTCGGAGCCGTCCGCATTGTACATGCGCATACGAAAATCTGCCACATCAGAAGGCCCGATGGTAATCAGCCCATCCGAGCCGATGCCAAAACGCCTGTCACTCACCGCCACCGCCAGCTTCGAGGGCTGTGCTACTGTCTCCTCGAAAAGATTCACATACACATAATCGTTGCCGCACCCATGCATCTTTGTAAATTTCATCCTGTCCCCCTCACTTTCCTTATTTTACCATTACTATACTCCGCACTTTTTGAAATAAAAACAGCACAAGTGCTATTTATATTGCAAAGAGTGCGGGCATAGAGTATAATTGCTATGACAGATTACAAAGGCAGGAGCTACTTATGGAAGAATATGAACAGACCGGCTACCTCAACACAAATTTTCGCATGTTTCACCTCACAGACACGAAACTGCGCCCCATCGGCTTTCACTATCACAGCTTTCACAAGATACTGATCGTGCTCTCCGGCGGCGTGTCTTACTGCGTGGAATGCCGCACCTACAGACTTCGCCCGGGAGATATCGTGTTCGTCCCCGCCGGGGAGGTGCACCGCCCCATCGTACCGGACGGCCCCTACGAGCGCATCATTATCTATATTTCCACCGATTATCTGGAAAACTACCACGAAAAGGATGCGGATCTCTCCTGGTGTCTGCGCACCGCCCATGAAAAACAGTCCCATGTTCTCAGAGTTCCGGCCTTCTCAAAAAGCCGGCTTGGCCAGATTACCCGCGAGTTCGAGCGCTCCGCAGACTCTAACGAGTACGCCGGGGAGCTCTACCACCACCTCCTTTTTCTGGAATTCATGGTAATCCTAAACCGTCTGGCCATCGGAGGCGAGGTAGAGTATCTGACCACAAGCTCTAACAGTAAAATACTGGAGGTCGTCAATTTTTTGAATGAACATTTGACAGAGGACATCACCATCGACCGACTGGCGGATACCTTCTATTTAAACCGCTACCACCTCATGCATACCTTTAAGGATGAGACGGGCTACACCATCGGCGGCTATCTCACTGCCAAACGTCTGCTCTACGCCCAGGAGCTCATCGACAACGGGGAGCCCATCACTTCCGCCTGCTATGCCTGCGGCTTCCACAACTACTCAACCTTCCTGCGGGCATACCGGAAGCATTACGGACATTCCCCAAGGGAACAGCGGACACTATGACTCTTCGACAAAAGCATTCATCAGGGAGGGAATGAGCTGCTTCTTGCGGGATACCACATGCTCCAGCATAAGCCCCTCCTCACGGGGAGACATATGAAAGGCGGACGCCGCAAGCTGCTTAGAGCCCTCTCCCGCATAAATCAAATCCGTGGATTCATTCAGGATATCTGTCAGCATAACAAATATCATGTCCATCTTCTTCTCTCCCAGCATCCGTGCAAGGCATGGCATCACGCGCTGCTTCACCTTGTCCAGCTCCGTCCTGCCCATCGCGCTGATCTGCGCCACACCGAAGGTAATTTCCCCAACATGAAATACTTTAAAATCCTGATTTAATATTTCTTCCTCTGTCTTGCTGCTGAAATCACTCCCCGCCTCAAACATAGACTGTGCCAGCTCTGTCGCATCCACACCGGCAATCCCGGCAAGACGCAGGGCTGCCTCTCTGTCCGCCTGCGTGCAGGTGGGAGAACGGAACATTAACGTGTCGGAGAGTATCGCTGCGCACATCAGCCCGGCAATATCTGCGGCAATTTCGATTCCCTGCTCCTGATACATCTGGTAGATGATCGTGGAGGTACAGCCCAGCGGCTGATTGCGAAAATACACCGGAGCCATGGTCTCCAGACTTCCCAGCCGGTGATGGTCTATAATCTCTAAAATCTCCGCCTCATCAATATTGTTGACCGCCTGCGATTTCTCGTTGTGATCCACGAGAATAATCTGCTTTTTCTGCGCATTCATCAAATTTCTTCGGGAGAACATTCCCACATAATTCTGATTCTCGTCCAAAATTGGGAAATCCCGGTGCCGGATTTTCCCGACCAGATCCCGCACCTCGTCTACATAGTCATCCATGTGGAAATGAACGATATCTTTCTTTGTCATAAAGTACTTGACAGGAATACTCTGATTGATGAGTCTTGCCGCCGTGAAGGTGTCGTAGGGTGTGCTGATCAGCACGACGTCCCGCTCCTTGGCCGCCTGCACCACCTCAGTGCTCACCTCGTAGCCGTCCGTGACAATCATACAGCTGCAATTGGAGGCGATCGAGAGCAGCTGGGACTCCTCTCTGTCCCCCATCAGCACCAGGTCATCACTGTCTAAGGCAGAGGCCAGCACCTCTGCTGTTCCCACGCCGATGACGACTTTTCCCCGCACAAAATAGGCGTGTTCATTTCCCGTGAGCAGATGTCCCCCCAGTGTCTCCACGATATTCTTATACTGGGTTCTCGCCACAGACAAAATGTGATTGTCATAAACGTCCATATAGGACTGGGCAATATCTCCGGTTACAATCAGACCCTCCAGCTTGTTGTTCTCGTTGACGACCGGAAGTGTGACAACCTTTAAAATCTGCATCATCTCCCATGCACGCTTCATGGAAATATGGCCGCTGATTCCTTCCGTCTTTCGTATCTGAATATCCTTGATCTGCGTCCCCACATCCAGTATCAGCTCCGGCTCCGCCACATGAAAACGCCGCAGCACATAGGCTGTCTCGGCACTGACGGCACCCGCACGCTTCGGGATGTAGGTTGTCCCTGCATCTGCCCTGTTTTTCAGATCTGCATAGGCAATTGCCGCACAGATGGAATCCGTATCCGGATGCTTATGTCCGACAATCCACACCTTTTTCTTACTCATAATTCTTCCCCGCACCTTTTTTCTAAACTCCCGCTTTCGCACAATGACAAAAATGCAATCCCCGCAATCAGGAATTGCATTTTATCTCAGAAAGCTGTCATACCATTAAAAGAGCCCCATATTCATCAGAAGCAGGCCAAGAATTCCCACCAGAGACACCACTGACAAAACCACTGAAAGCACTCCAAAATTTTTCGTGCCCTTTACGGTCTCCTCCACGTCATTGATCTGGTTGATCTTCTCCAAACGGTCGTCCATGCCCTTGTAGAGCTCCTGCACATTGCGGTAGCACTTAACCGTCTCTGAATGAACCTTATCCGAAAGCTCTCCCTTTGCCGTAGTAAGCTGCTGCTGAATCTGCTCCAGCGCATCCTTCATCTCCTGCAGCTGCTGTGCCGACTGCTGTCTTGTCAGCTCGAGAGACATGCGGTTGCCCTCGTTTAACGTCTCCTTCACAGAAATCTCCAGCTGATCCATCCGGGCAGAAACATCATTGTTGCCCATCATCGAACCGAAGCGGTCCATCTTAGCTCCCACATCGTTCCTCAGGGTAACCATGGAAGCCTCCAGACGGTCAATCTTAGCTCCTACATCGCTGCTCATGGAAGTCTCCAGACGGTCAAGCTTGGCGCCCACATCGTTCTTTACGGAGGCTTCCAGCTGTTCCACCTTCGTTCCCACATCGCCGCGAATCGATGCCTCAATCTGCTCTAGGCGGACGCCCACCTTCTCAATCATGGCGTCAATCTGTCTCTCTACTGCCGCGGTGAGACCGTCAGCCTTGTCCTGACGCTCCTTTAGGATCTGTCCCAGCTCCTCCGCCTTCACCTGGCGCTCATCCACCAGTGTGCGCAGCTCCTCCGCCTGTGTCTCCCTGGAATCCAGCATATCCTGCAGCTGCTGTGCTCTCTCTCTGAACTCATCAATTTGCTTTAATAAAATATCATCTTTACTCACGATACTCAGGTTCCTTTCATAAATGTGCATCAACCATCTTACATCCGGGAAAAAATCCGGCATCGAAGGGGAAGCTTCCTCCGACATGTCTCCCGCTCCCATTCCGCCATCCTCCGACAACGCTGCAGCGTCACCGAAATCTGTGTACCGGAACAAAGCCTCCGCAGGCTCTGTCTCTTTTACAGTATCAGCAGCCTCCTTCGTCTCTGCAGGCTCCGGTACCTCTGTAGGCTTTCCCACGTCCGAGGTATTGTGGCTGGGGCTTGTCCGCTGATGCACGGCCTGGGATTTCTTCTGCCCGTTACTATTCGCATTCTTACGATGCTTATTACGTATCTGCCTGCGCAGTTCCAGCAATAAACCCGCCATAAATCGTCTCCCAGTATTCTATTTTCATTCTGTCACTTTCTTACCGTTCCATTGTATCATTTCATATTGTATTTGTAAATGGGTAAATCGAAGAAAACTACAAGATAAAGCATTTTATTATGAATTTTTCCCAATATATTGATGTTTCGACAAGATCACCC
This sequence comes from Blautia sp., assembly GCA_023663685.1. Lineage (GTDB taxonomy): Bacteria > Bacillota > Clostridia > Lachnospirales > Lachnospiraceae > Roseburia. The sequence continues at coordinate 359,873 of JAMPHB010000001.1, read as the reverse complement.
GGGAAAAAACTTCCCGGGTGACAAAATTTACTGTTAAATTATCTCTTAAAACTGAAATCTTTCGACAATTCCTTTGAGCGCATCCACCGAATTCCGGCTGTCCTGCAACCGCTCATAGCTCTCCTGCGTTGTCTGTGCTGTCTCTGTGGATTTCTGGGCAATCACGTCGATGCCATCCGAGGACTCACTCACCATTCCGCTGATATCCTCCACCGCACTTGAGATGCTGCTGATGTAGGAATCCAGCTCAGATACCGCAGAATCCACCTGATCCATCACCCGGATAAAGGAATTTGCATCCTCCTGATACTGTCCGCCCGACTCCTGGAAGGACTCATAATCGGGAAGAACCGTCTCCTCAAGGAATTTCATCAGCCCTGAAATGCACTCGGTCATATTGGCAACTGCCTGATTGACCTCTCCCACGATCGAATTGATATTCTCAACTGTGTGCAGTGTCTGTCCTGCCAGATCTCCAATCTCCGTAGCCACTACCGCAAAACCCCGGCCCGCATCTCCGGCTCTCGCCGCCTCAATGCTCGCATTCAGGGCAAGAAGATTCGTCTGGGAGGAAATCTGCTTAATCGCATCCGTCAGCTCATTGATCCGCTCCACCGCCCGGGACTGCTCAATTGCCTCGTCTGTCTTCTGCCTCATCACCTCATAGATTCCGTTGGTCTTATCACTGGAGGCCTTGCACATCTGCTCCATATCGTTCGCGCGTCTGGACACTTCCCTGGAATCCGCCTTGCCGTCTCTCGCAAGCTGGGAAATCAGACTGGAGTTTTTCCTGACCTCCTGAATCCCCTCCACAATATTGGACGCATTTGTCGAGGCGAGCTGCATACCGGCCGCAAGTTCCTGCGTCGCCGCTGAGTTATCCTCCGAACGGCTGCTGTTCTCCTTCATCAGCACGTTTAAGTCGTCAACATTTTTCAAAAGCGTCATCTCTGCCTCATCGATGCTGCCCACCATCTCCCGCAGGGTTTTCCGCATATTATGAATCTCCCGCGCCATCGTCCCGACTTCGTCCTTAAGCCTGCGCAGATTGGCCCCGCTTTTTGTGGGAGAAAAATCCAGCCTTGTCGTCTGCGCAATCACCTCTGTCAAATGCAGGATTGGCTTCGACACACCGTTGCCAAGCAGAACTCCCACCACGCCGGAAATCAGAATCGCAAATATCCCTGCCAGAAAAATCATCATCTGCGTGCGCGAGGAGGCAGCATATATCTCTTTTTGGGGAACCGCGGTCACAAGTCGCATCCCATTGCGCAGATGATAACAGGAGAGCTGCTTTTGCACACCCTGATAAGAATAGACATAATTACTCCCCTCCCTGCCTGCATCCGCCAAAAGCTCCGTTGTCCCCGCAAGAGAACTGTCAAGCTCTGAGAGCTTTTGTCCCATCTCGATATCTCTGTGGTACATAATCGAGCCGTCCGCACCTGTCAGGAAAGCATAGCCGCTGTCAAAGAGCGACGTGCTGTCTACCAGCTCCGTGATCTGTCCAAAATCAATATCCATACCCACAATTCCAATGGAGGTTCCGTCCTCCGCAAAAAGCGGCACCACATAGGAAATCATGTACACCTGAATATTCTCATTCAGATAGGGATCCATCCAGATCGGCGCGCCATTTTCAACCGGAATGTAATACCAGCCCACATGGGCGGCATCCGAGGGATCATAGATGGAAAAGTCCGTGGGTGTGACCGAGTCGAAGGGCTCATCTGTGGAATTTCTTGTCAAAAATATGCCGGAGGTCGGATTGGAATAATCCGGATTATACCGGATATAAGAGGTAATCGTGCCCTCCGTATGTACGGCAAAATTCTCCATGATATTCCACAGCTCCTGCGTATAGACATCCGCGTAGCTCTTATCCCGCTTAAACTGCGCGGCATCAAATCCAGCCAGCACAAGATCGCTCAAGGTGTTCACAGACTGCTCCACCCCCACGATTGTTGCATTTAGCTCCTGCGCCTTTAAGCTGCCCTGCAGCCTCATCTGCTCTACCGATGTCGCCTGCTCGCTGCCTCTGGTATTCAGAATGCTGAACGCCCCTACAATCCCCGCTGTCAGCACCGAACAGATAACAATTGCAACAATAATCTTCATTCGTATTGTCCGCATAACGCCCTCCATTGTAAAATATGTTTTATTATACCATGACAGGCCAGGAATGCAAGCCTTATAGCAAAAAAGAACCGCCGGAAACCGACGGTTCTTTTATTACTGCCACTTAACGCTTATTTTCCTGCATAAAGGGTAACCAGCTTCTTTAAGTGCTCATAGCGCTCCTTTGCATTCTGCTCAGAAGCTGCAAACAGCTCTGCTGCCCTTGCCGGATTGAACTTCGCAAGAGACGCATAACGGTTCTCACCCTTAAGGAACTCCTGATAATCTCCGGTCGGCTCCTTGGAATCTAAGGAGAATGCATCCTGACCTGCCGCAGCAAGCTCCGGGTTGTAGCGGAAGTTGAACCAGTAACCGGACTCAACCGCCAGCTTCTCCTCGGTCTGCGCCTTGCTCATGCCCTTCTTAATACCGTGGTTGATACACGGAGCATAGGCAATAATCAGGGACGGACCCGGATAAGCCTCTGCCTCTGCCAGAGCCTTCACACACTGATTCATGTCCGCACCCATGGAAATGTGCGCCACATATACATAGCCGTAGCTCATAGCGATGCCGGCCAGATCCTTCTTCTTGGTCTCCTTGCCGCCTGCCGCAAACTGGGCGATCGCGCCTACCGGGGTGGCCTTCGAGGACTGTCCGCCCGTGTTGGAATATACCTCGGTATCAAATACCATGACATTGATATCCTTGCCGGAAGCCAGCACATGATCCACGCCGCCGAAGCCAATATCGTATGCCCAGCCGTCTCCACCGAAAATCCACTGGGACTTCTTTGCGAGATAGTCCTTCTCTTTTAATATATTCTTAGAAGCATCACAGCCGCAGGATTCCAGAGCCGCTACCAGCTTCTCTGTCGCCGGACCGTTCTCAATACCGGAATTAAAGGTGTCATTCCAGTTCTTGATTGCATCCTTGATCTCTGCCTTGTCTGTATTTGCCGCGATCTCATCAAGCTCGTTCTTTAAGCGGTCGCGAATCGCTCTCTGCGCCAGCAGCATACCATAACCAAACTCTGCGGCATCCTCAAACAGAGAGTTCGACCATGCCGGACCCTGGCCTGCCTTGTTCACCGTGTAAGGCGTGGAGGGTGAAGAGTTACCCCAGATGGAGGAACAGCCGGTCGCATTCGCAATGTACATACGCTCACCAAACAGCTGTGTGATCAGCTTCGCATACGGAGTCTCGCCACAACCGCCACATGCGCCCGAGAACTCAAGGAGCGGCTGACGGAACTGGGAGCCCTTCACGGAGTTGATCTTAAACTTCTCAATGACATCCTCCTTGTCCGGAAGCGTCACCGCATAATCAAAGTACTTCTGCTCGTCCTCATTCGCCTCAAAGGAAGCCATGGAGATTGCGCGTCCCATCTTCGTCTCCGGGCATACATTTGCGCAGGAGCCGCATCCGGTACAGTCAAACGCAGACACCACGATGGCAAACTTGTAACCCGGCATCTGGTTCATATCCTTCATAGCCATTCCCTCTGGAGCGGCCGCTGCCTCTGCCTCGGTCATCGCTACCGGACGGATACATGCATGGGGACATACATAGGAGCACTGGTTACACTGGATACACTTTGTCACATCCCACACCGGAACATCCGTCGCAACGCCGCGCTTCTCATGTGCCGCTGTGCCGGAGGGCGTCCAGCCTGTCTCGTACTTTTTCGTTACAGATACCGGAATCGTGTTACCCTGCTGTGCATTGACCTTGGACTGGATATCGCGGACAAAATCCACAACCTCCGGTCTGTCCTTGCCGATGGTCTGCGACATATCAGAATCCGGGCAGCTCTTCCAGCTCTCGGGAACCTCTACCTTCACATATGCGGTCGCGCCTGCGTCGATCGCATCGTGGTTCATCTTTACCACGTCATCGCCCTTCTTCGCATAGGACTTGGTAGCCGCATCCTTCATAAGCCTGATAACTTCCTCCTCGGGAATCAGTTTGGTCAGGGAGAAGAATGCAGACTGCAGCACCGTGTTGATACGGTTGCCAAGGCCGATCTCCTTACCAATCTTCACACCGTCGATGATATAGAAGTTAATGTTGTTCTCTGCAATATATCTCTTGACCTGTCCCGGCAGCTTCTCATCCAGCTCGTCCACCGTCCACTGGGTGTTGAAGAGGAAGGTGCCTCCCGGTACCAGATCCTGCACCATATTGTACTTGTAGATGTACGCGGTACAGTGGCATGCCACGAAGTTCGCCTGCGAGATCAGATAAGTGGAGCGGATCGGCGTATGGCCGAAGCGCAGATGGGAGATCGTCACACCGCCGGACTTCTTGGAATCATAGTCAAAATATGCCTGTGCATACATATCGGTATTGTCGCCGATGATCTTGATGGAGTTCTTGTTCGCACCCACCGTACCGTCTGCGCCAAGACCCCAGAACTTACAGTTGGTCGTCCCCTCTGGCGTGGTCACCGGAGTCTCCTTGATCTCAAGGGAGAGGTTGGTCACATCGTCGATGATACCGATGGTAAATCTCGGCTTCTCTGTATTATTGTAAACCGCAATGATCTGTCCCGGAGTGGTATCCTTAGAGCCTAAGCCATAACGTCCGCTGGTGATGGTCACCTGGTCAAACTTGGAGCCCTTCAGTGCCGCTACAACATCCAGATACAGCGGCTCGCCCAGAGAACCCGGCTCCTTGGTTCTGTCCAATACCGCAATACGCTTAACGGTATCCGGGATTGCCTCGATTAAGGCCTCCTTCACGAACGGGCGGTACAGACGAACCTTGACAACGCCGACCTTCTCGCCCCTGCCCATCATAAAGTCAATCGTCTCGTCAATGGTCTCGCACACAGAGCCCATCGCAATGATAATACGGTCTGCATCCTCTGCCCCGTAATAGTTAAACAGCTTGTAATTGGTGCCGATCTTCTCGTTCACCTTGTTCATGTACTCGGTGACAATGCCCGGAAGCTCGTCGTATGTGGTGTTACATGCCTCTCTGGACTGGAAAAAGATATCCGGGTTCTGTGCAGAGCCAAGCTCTACCGGATGATTCGGATTCAATGCATTCTTACGGAAATCATCCACCGCATCCATATCCACCATCTCTTTTAAATCCTCGTAATCCCATGTCTCGATCTTCTGAATCTCATGGGAGGTACGGAAGCCGTCGAAGAAGTTGATGAACGGAACTCTTCCCTTGATGGCTGCACAGTGTGCAACGGGAGTCAGATCCATAACCTCCTGCACGGATGACTCGCAGAGCATCGCCGCACCGGTCTGACGGCAGGCATAAACATCGGAATGATCGCCAAAAATATTCAGCGCATGGGTAGCTACACAGCGGGCAGATACGTTAAACACGCCCGGAAGTCTCTCGCCGGCAACCTTGTACAGGTTCGGGATCATCAGAAGAAGACCCTGGGAAGCCGTGTAGGTCGTCGTCAGCGCACCTGCGGTAAGGGAACCGTGAACGGTACCTGCGGCGCCTGCCTCCGACTGCATCTCGGTGACCTGGACGGTCTGTCCGAAAATGTTCTTACGCCCCGCAGTCGCCCACTCATCTGTAGCCTCAGCCATGACAGATGAAGGAGTGATCGGATAGATTGCTGCCACGTCTGTAAATGCGTATGACGCATGTGCCGCAGCATGATTTCCATCCATGGTTTTCATTGAACGTTTCATGTTAAGTCCTCCTATTTCTTAATGATTAAACACGCTCACCAGACATTGAATCAGAATGTCTCTAATTAAATAATATAAAATGAACAGCATCAAAAATCAAGCTTTCCATACATCATTTTTGTATTTTTTAAAATGCACTTTAAAGATACAATTTTTCGAACTCACCGAGGGGAAGCGGGCGGTTGCACAGATAGCCCTGCCCGCAGGTAAAGCCTCCTTTTGTCAGATACTCCGCCTGCGCCTTTGTCTCCACGCCCTCGATGATGATCTCCTTCCCCAGAATGCGCACCATCCGCCCGATTTCATAGAGCAGGGAGAGCTTGCGCTCGCTCATGTCCTTGTTGATGAAGCTCTTGTCGATCTTTACCACGTCCGCCGCAATGTCCGCCAGCATGGAAAGAGAGGAATATCCTGTTCCAAAATCGTCGATGGCGACGCGAAAGCCCATCTCATGCAGCTTGTCCACACACCGCTGCAGCGTACCAATATTTTTGACCAGGACGCCCTCCGTCACTTCGATCTCTACATTTGCAGGAGATACATTGTATTTTGCAAGGATGTGGGAAACTCTCCCCAAAAATTCCTCCCCGTCCCCGCCGAAATGCCTTCCCGAAAAATTCGTGGAGACTACGAGCTTTCTGCGCTTCTGCTTTTTCCAGCGGTCCATCGTCCGAAGAAGCTCTTCAAAGATATAAAAATCCAGCTCCGTGATATAGCCGATCTTTTCCAGCGAGTCGATGAACACCGCCGGGGCAAGCACTGTGCCGTCCGGCCTCTTCCAGCGGGCCAGCGCCTCCGCACCGTATACCCTGCCGTCCTTTAAGTGGAATTTGGGCTGTAAATATACCTGAAAATCATCCCGGTACAGCGCCTCGAAGAATTCTCCAACCACCTGCTGCTCCTCCAGCCTCTGGAGTCTCAGCTTCGGCTCAAAAAGCACAACGTCGCGAATCCCGGCATTTTTGGCGTGCTTCCACGCAAGGTTCGCGTTCTCAATGGCATTCTCAAGATGCGCGTGCCTCGTGTCCTCCACAATATAAATCCCGGCCGTGATCCCCATTCCGCTGTTGGGGTACTGGTGATTGAGCATATTCAGAAAACGCTGGTTGCGCCCCCTGATGTGCTCCATCAGCGCCTCCCGGCTGTCATCCTCCAGCAGAAAGAGGAAAAAATCAGAATACAGACGCGACCCGGCCATAAAATAGCTCTGCTGCATCACATCAGAGACAAGCATTTTCAGAATACCGTCCCCCACCTTGTGCCCGTAATTCTCATTGACGTAGCCGAAACTGTTGATATCGAAATACTCAAACGCGTAGATTTTATCTTCCTTCGCCTCCGCCAGTATGTGGTAAGCCCTCTGCTTGAAGGGCTCCAGATTGTACAGCCCTGTGAGCTGATCCCTCTTCTGGATATACTGGATCTGCGCCCTGCTCTCGTCCACCTGATAGCGCAGGGATACAAACACGGAGATTGTCCGCGTCAGCTCCTGGAGCATGTCCAGTTCTTCCTCCTGCCACTCCCTCTTGGAATTCAGCGACTCAAACAGCATCTCTCCCGTGTGATCTCCAATAAAATCAAACTTGACCACCACCGCACAAAAATCTTCCTCCGGATCGAGCTTTTTTACACTCTTTATGTAGCCCGCCTTCTCGTGGCGGGCGATGAGCTGTTCGCTGGTGAAAATCGTGTAGGCTCCCGCCGTGAGCTCCCGAATGTGGGGACTTGACAGGGGAATCACGCTCTTTTCATAGAATTCGTAGTTTTTGCCGTAATAGTTGGTTAAAACTGCCTCGTTCCCCTCTTCCCGGTTCTCCAAAAGCAGGACAAGGTCAAGGCCGTAGCGTTCCGCGATGCGCCTCAGAAGCATATTGAGCGAGCCGTCAAGGTTTCTGGCGTGAGCCATCAGGCTGACCGCAAAATTTAAAAACTCCTGATTCTCGCGGCTCATAATCCCCCGCTTCTCGATGCTCCGGTTGCCGCTCTTGATCGGCCCCACATCGGAAACCTTCGCCAGTTCGTAGCCGTTCTTGCCCCCCTGCTTTGCCCGGTACATGGCGTGATCCGCCTTCTCAAAGAGTGAGCTGTAGCTGTTGCCGTCAGCGCCGTACATCGACAGACCCACGCTGACCGAGATATGGTAGCTGACCGAGTCGCCGGTATAATCCTTTGAAACGCTCTGGCAGAGACGCTCCGCTTTTTCCTCCGCCTTTTCCTGCGTCGTATCCTTCATCAGCACAAGGAACTCGTCTCCCCCCACTCTTCCCACAATATCGTTCATCCGAAACTGGGAACGGATCATGGACGTCACATCTGTAATCACCGTATCTCCGAAGGTATGCCCAAACGTATCGTTAATTCCCTTAAAATTGTCAATGTCGATCAAAAACATGGCGTGGGTGCCGGAGGGACTGCTCTCTAAAAAGGACGTAATCTCCCTCTGCACCTCTACCTTATTCAGAAGCTTTGTCAGCGGATCGCGCTTTACCTCCTCCTGTAAAAGCTTGTCCACATGAATATTGAAGCTTCGCCCAATGACCCTTACGATATTTCCATCCTCGTCGGGCACACTCTTGTAAAAGGTGCGGAACCACAGATACTTCGGCTCCTTCCCGCTGGTGCCCGCATTAAACCTGGTGTCGATGCTTCCGGATTTCTCTGTCCGGGAGGCCTCCCCAAGCGCCTGCAAAAACGGCTCTCTGTCCATGGGATGCAGCAAAAGCGCCTCCTCCTCCAGCGGATAGTAAGCGTCGTCCTGCTCATAATTCCCGCAAATCTCCATCAGCCGGGAGGAACGCAGAATCCGCTGTCCTTTCACATCTAAATCGAAAGGAAACTCATGGGAGAGCTTCTCCATCATCTCATATCTCTGCTGCAGAATAAGCGTCTCACGCTCTGTCTTTTTTTGCTGTTCAAGATCCAGTAGCACGACCGTCCGGCGGCCGTCAGCGGCCGCGCCGCAGCGAAGCTCCACCCAGCGGCTCTCCTTTTCCCCGGTCAAAAGCCGTGCCTCGCAGACCGCCCCCGCCTGCCCTGCCCGCGCAAGCGTCTCACAGATCTGTTCTCTGTCACTCTCTAAAAAAAGCCCGCAAAATTCCTGATCCTCCGGCAGCTCTTCCACCCCAAGCAGGCGGCAGAATTCTCTGTTTCCCTGCACAATGCGCCACGCATCCTGTTCTACGACAGACGCCGCCACCAGAAGGCTGTCCCCTGTCCAATCTGCACCTCTCATAAATAATCCCCTCTAAAAACGAAAATGATATACTGATTATATCACTTTCTTTTAATTTTTCCAATATTTCACAGGTTTCTTCTTGAAATATCGTTTATTTCATGTTTTAATAGCTTTGTTACAAATTTACAGAGATACGAGGTTACACAATGATTAGTGCAAATAATATCACTCTGCGCCTTGGAAAAAAGGCCTTGTTTGAAGATGTCAACATCAAATTTACCGAGGGAAACTGCTATGGCTTAATTGGCGCCAACGGCGCCGGGAAGTCCACTTTTCTTAAAATCCTCTCGGGACAGCTCGAACCCACCAGCGGCGAGATTGCCATTACGCCGGGACAGCGGCTCTCCTTTTTACAGCAGGATCATTTCAGGTACGATGAATTCACAGTCCTGGACACGGTCATCATGGGCAATCAGCGGCTGTATGACATTATGAAGGAAAAGGACGCGATTTATATGAAGGAGGACTTTTCCGACGAAGACGGCATAAGAGCCAGTGAGCTGGAGGCGGAATTTGCCGACATGGACGGCTGGAACGCAGAGTCCGATGCGGCGACGCTCCTGAACGGTCTGGGAGTCCCCTCCGAGGATCATTACCAGACCATGGCGAATCTGCCCGGCTCTGTGAAGGTCAAGATTCTTCTCGCCCAGGCGCTCTTCGGAAGCCCGGACATCCTGCTGTTGGACGAGCCGACCAACCATCTGGATCTGGACGCCATCGCATGGCTGGAGGAATTTCTGATCAACTTTGAGAACACAGTGATCGTCGTTTCCCACGACCGCTATTTTCTGAATAAGGTCTGCACGAATATCGCGGACATGGACTACGGCAAAATCCAGCTCTACGCCGGAAACTATGATTTCTGGTACGAATCCAGCCAGCTTCTGGTTCGCCAGATGAAGGAGGCCAACAAGAAAAAAGAGGAGAAGATCAAGGAGCTGCAGGAATTTATCTCCCGTTTCTCCGCCAACGCCAGCAAATCCAAGCAGGCGACAAGCCGCAAGCGCGCGCTGGAAAAAATCCAGCTGGACGAGATCCGCCCCAGCAGCCGCAAGTATCCCTATATTGACTTCCGCCCCAACCGTGAGATTGGCAACGAGGTGCTGACGGTGGAGGGAATCTCCAAGACCATCGACGGCGTAAAGATTCTTGACAATATCTCCTTTATCGTCGGCCATGATGACAAGATTGCCTTTGTCGGCGGCAACGAATTCGCCAAGACGACGCTCTTTAAGATTCTCATGGGAGAACTGGAGCCGGATACAGGCACCTACAAATGGGGTGTGACCACGAGCCAGTCCTACTTCCCCAAGGACAACACCGCGATTTTTGACACCGACGATGTGATCGTGGACTGGCTGACCCAGTATTCTGAGATTAAGGACGCTACCTATGTCCGGGGCTTCCTCGGCCGGATGCTTTTTGCCGGGGAGGACGGCGTCAAGAAGATGCGGGTGCTCTCGGGAGGAGAAAAAGTGCGCGTCCTGCTCTCCCGCATGATGATCATGGGGAGCAATGTGCTGCTATTTGACGAGCCCACCGACCATCTGGATATGGAGGCCATCACCGCATTAAACAACGGTATGATGAAATTCCCCGGCGTGATTCTGTTTGCCTGCCGGGATCATCAGGTTGTCCAGACCACTGCGAACCGGATCATTGAGATTCTGCCGGAGGGCACAATGATTGACAAAATTTCCACCTACGACGAATATCTGGAGAGCGACGTTATGGCGAGAAAGCGTCAGGTCTACAATACCTCCGCAGAGGAGGAAGAGGACGATTAAGGTCAGCTTCCCCCCAGACTGGAAAACAATGTACTGATATTACAGACACGCGTCCGTCATTAGTCCTCAATCTGCCAGTCAATGGGCTCCTGCCCGTGCTCCTGTAAAAAGGCGTTTGCCTGACTGAAATGTTTACAGCCAAAAAAACCGCGGTATGCAGACAGCGGACTGGGATGGGGAGCCTTCAAAATCAGATGCCCGGGGTTCGTCAGCATGGGAATCTTGCTCTGGGCAGGACGTCCCCAAAGCATGTACACCAGCGGACGATCCTGCGCATTCACCGCCTGAATGATTGCATCCGTAAACTGCTCCCAGCCGTGTCCCTGATGGGAATTCGCCTGATGTGCCCGCACGGTCAGCACCGTGTTCAAAAGCAGCACGCCCTGATCCGCCCACTTTTTCAGATAGCCGTTGTGCGGAATCTCACAGCCCAGATCATCGTGCAGCTCCTGATAGATATTCTGCAGCGAGGGCGGAATCTCCTTTTGATCCCTCGGCACAGAAAACGAAAGCCCGTGTGCCTGATTCACATTGTGGTAGGGATCCTGCCCTAAAATCAGCACCCTGACCTTATGTAACGGTGTGAAGTGCATCGCATTAAAGATATCCTCCGCCGGAGGATAGACCACAGTTTTGCTGTACTCACTCTTTACAAACTGATAGAGCTCACGGTAATAAGGCTTTTTGAATTCCGGTGCCATCGCCTGCGCCCAGTCATCTGTCAACATCATTTGTCATTCCTCCTTCACGGAAACGCTAACAGCAATTTCTCCGCACCGGTACTCCACGCCCGGAAAGATAATCCTTAAGCTCTGAAATCTCCATCTCCCTGTAATGGAAAAGAGAAGCCGCCAGGGCTGCGTCCGCATGTCCCTCTGTCAGTGCATCGTAAAAATGCTCCATCGTCCCGGCTCCGCCGGATGCAATCACCGGAATCGACACACAGTCCGCGATCCTTCTGGTCAGCTCCACATCATATCCCGCCTTCGTACCGTCACAGTCCATGCTGGTCAAAAGAATCTCCCCGGCTCCAAGCCGGTTTGCCTCTATTGCCCATTCCACTGCATCCAGTCCGGTATCTATCCGTCCGCCATTCTTGTATACATTCCAGCCGCTGCCGTCCTCGCGCCGCCGCGCGTCGATGGCCACCACGACACACTGGCTTCCAAACTTATCCGCCGCATCCCCAATCAGCGCCGGGGTATTGATGGCGGCAGAATTGATGGAAATCTTGTCCGCGCCCTCCCGCAAAATCTCTTTAAAATCCTCAACCGTGCGGATTCCGCCTCCCACAGTGAATGGAATAAACACCTTTTCAGCCACACAGCGCACCATATCCACCACTGTTTTTCTCTGGTCGCTGGAAGCCGTAATGTCAAGAAATACAATCTCGTCCGCTCCCGCCTTGTCATATGCAGCGGCCACCTCCACCGGATCTCCGGCATCCCGCAAATTTACAAAATTGATTCCCTTTACTACCCGTCCGTCCTTCACATCCAGACACGGAATAATTCTTTTGGTAAACAATCTCCTACCTCCTACAGCCCTGCAAAATTCGAAAGGATCGCAAGTCCCACCGCACCGCTTTTTTCCGGGTGAAACTGGCAGGCAAAGATATTGCGGTACTCCACGGATGCATGGATATGCGCGCTGTAACTGGTCGAAGCGGTAACGATCTCCTCCGCCGCCTTTAAAAAGTAGGAATGCACAAAATATACATAGGGATCCTCCCCGATTCCTGCAAAAAGGCGTCCCTCATTCTGAAGCGTTAAGGAATTCCAGCCAATATGGGGAATCTTAAGTCCCTTTGCATCCGGAATCCGCAGAATTTTCCCGTCAAGAATATGCAGACCCTCTATGCCCGGGCTCTCCTCGCTGCTCTCAAAGAGGAGCTGCAGACCGAGACAGATCCCGAGGAAGGGCTTCCCCTCCGCCGTCACCTCCCGGATCACTTTATCGAGCTCGAAGCGCTTAAGATTCGCCATCGCGTCCCCGAAGGCTCCCACGCCGGGCAGGATCACGCGGTCCGCCGCCTCAATCTCACGAAAATCCCGGGTGATCACACACTCCTCCCCGAGAAAAAGAAGCGCGTGTTCCACACTCTTTAGATTCCCTGCATTGTAGTCAATAATTGCAATCATTCTGTGATGTCTCCTACTCCAGCTCCATGCCGAGGCTCTGCAGCTTCTCGCGCAGCAACAGTGTATATTCCTTGCGGGTTCTGGCGTTATATATATCAAGCGCCTCCTGTCCCGTCATGTCATAATCCTCCAAAAGGCTTTTTAACACCTTGCTTCCAAGCTCCTCCAGCTCGGCCGCGCACTCATATTCTCCCGCCCGCTCCCGGTTTAAGTCATAGCGGCCGTAAGCGCAGATCAGTGCATCCAAGGCCATGCGGTCCCTGCCGGAGCTGGCAAAAATCAGATAGGTATTGTATTCGGAGGAGACCGAAGCGAGAGTACACAGCTTGTTGTAAAACAGCTCGTCCTTCTCCTTAATCTCCATACCGGACAAGGACTCAAAGGCTTCCGCATAGGAAGCGTTCGCAAAAAGCGTCTTCGCCTCATTCATTCCCGACTGGTAGCCAAGAAGATCCGCCCCCAGAAGTACCAGTCCCAGCAGAGAGCCAACCATGATGAGGATGGCTAGCACCGGCCCTCTCGGCAGCGGCGGCGTATTGTCCTTCTCCTTCGGCTTCTTCTCTTTCTTGGGCTTCGGAGGCTTCTTGGGCTTTGGCTCCTTCTTCTCCTTCGGCTCCTTTTTCTTTTTCTCCTTTTTATCCTTCTTCTTCTTTTTTCCTTTTTCTTCGGCGGGCGCGCTCTCCTCAGCATTCTCCAGCTCTTTTAAAATCTGCATATTCTCCTCTGAAAGCTGGGTGACGTCCGCGCCCATTGAGACATCCAGCATCGAGAGGTCGGTCTTCTCCTCCTCGTCCTCACCGAAAAACAGCCTGGCAAGCTTTGACTGCTTACGTTTCCCCTTCTCACCCTTTTCCTTCTCTTTTTTCTCCTTTTTCTCTTTCTTACGTCTTTTCTTGCGTTTTCCTTTCCCTTCCTCTTCGTCCTCTGCCTTCGCGCTGTCTGCCTGCGCCGCCATCTCCCCCTCCGCGAAGCTTCCAATCTCATCGACTCCGTCGATCCCTTCACCCGTACTGTCCGCGGTAAGCATATCTCCCAGATCCGACATCCCCTCCTGACCGGACAAAATGTCCATCAGGTCACTGTCACCCATTCCGGAAAGGTCTGCTTCCCCTTCTTCTGTCAGTGGAATCTGCATGGCATTCATATCCTCCACCGGCGGCAGATTCTCATCAAAGGTACCCATTGCGGCGTCCAGACGCTCGTCCGCCTCCGCCCGCTCCAGCTCCTCCTCGGAGGGGAAGATCGGCTCTCCCGGAAGCTGTCCGTCAAATTCTGCTTTCTCATCTACCACAGGCTCCGGTATGGGATCCTCGGCGTAAGCCTCCATATGGCTTAACATATCTTCGATGGAGGCATCCGTCGCCTCCATCATATGCCCGCCATCCTTCGGTGCTTCCTTCTCAGGCATGAAATCATCGCTGAAATTCGGGATGTCCTCGGTAAGAAGCTCTGCCTCAAACTCGCGCAGAAACGCCTCCTCGTCCTTGGCAGTCATCATCTCGGGTGTATCCGGTTCTCCAAACAACTCCCTCTCAAGGGCATCCATCGGACTTTGCTCCTGCTCCCTTTTACGCTCTCTTTTCTTTTTTTCTGCGGCTCTGCTGCCAACGGAATTTAATAATTGATCCAAATAATTCTCAGAGGATTGATTGCTCATAAAACATCTCCAATAAACTCTACTATAATATGAAATTCATTAAGGGATGTGATGATTCCACCACACCCCTTACCGTCCTTAAAATGTATTATTGACGTTCCCCGATCAGCTTGTCGATCGCATCCACCAGACTTCCAATCTCAGGCTTGGTCAGCTGCGCATCTGCCCCGAGCTGTTCGCCCTTGAGCCGCGTCTCATCATTGACCAGAGAAGAGAAAATAACGAGAGGAATCTTCTGCAATGTCTCATCTGTCTTGACCAGCTTGGTAAGCCGGTGACCGTCCATCTGCGGCATCTCAATATCTGTGATGATACAGTGCACCTTCTCCAGTACATTCCCCTGCGACTTAAACTCACTGAGCTTATCCCATGCTTCCTGCCCGTCTGCCGTCACAATCAGCTTATCGTATCCCGACTTGCGCAGACAGTCTGTGATCAGCTTGCTAAGCAGCGGAGAGTCCTCCGCGATCAAAATCGGGGAATCGCTCCTCGAGCGCTCGCCAATCGCATCGATATCTGCTGTGCGGAGTCCTGTCTCCGGGCTGATCCCCGATACGATAGACTCGAAATCCAAAATCAGCACCAGCTTGTCATTGATCTTGATCACACCGGTCGCCACACTGATGCCCTGACTGTTCAGGGTCGAGTCCGGCTTGATGATCTCTTCCCACGAAACCCGGTGAATACCGATTACCTCGTCCACATGGAACGCAATATCCAGTTTGTTAAAATTCGTGATGATAAAAAGTCCCCGCTCCTCTCCGTTCGACATGCCGAGACAGTTCTTCAAATTCACCACCGTGATCATCGTATCCCGCGGCATAAATACACCCTCGACGCTCGGATGCGAATTGGGTACCGGAGTCACCGGCTGATAGGTTAGGATCTCGCGGATCTTCGCCACGTTAATCCCATAATGATTATCCCCCAGCGTAAATTCCAAGACCTCCAGTTCGTTGGTTCCTGATTCCAAAAGAATATTTGTGTCCATATGTTCCCTCCCGAATTCATGTATATAAATGATTATAACACATTATTCTACAAATTGTGCAACTTTTTTATAAAGAAACCGAATAAGCTGTGTTTTCATACTCTACTGTAAGCTTCGGCGCACTGATCAGCTCCGCCTGCTCCTTCGTAATCTCGAATATCAGAACCGCTTCGGCGCTCCCATTAGCGGGAATTGTTCCCTCAAAGGAGGCCAGACTGTCAGCAATGATCGACTGCTTCTCCGCAATATGCTCCACACCCTCATCCCTCAGATAGAACGCATATCCTTTGCCAAAGTTGCTCACCGTAAGCTCTTCGTCCTCCGGATTCTTAAGCGTAAAGCGCATCACCACAAAAGTATTTCCCTCCCCCGCATTCAGGGAAAAGTAACCCTCTTCCTGGTAGATGTCCATCAGGGAAAATCCCTCGTAGGCCACTGTAAGGCGATCCTTATAGCCGATAGATTCCGCCAGCGAAACCTCTCCTCCCTGTGCTGCGGAAGACTCCCCGCCAGATCCGCCTGCCACGCCTTCCTGCCAGGAATCCTCTTCTTCCGCCGCTTCCGTCTCCTGCGGCCAGGACGCTTCGGTATCGTCCTGCACCTTCGGCCTTGCGTTATTCATGCCGTCCTTCTGAAAAATATTGTGCTTTGCGGTCATGTACGCCGCTGACTGTACGATCAGATCCTCCTCCTCGTCCGTCAGCTCGTAGAGCGGAGTCCCGCAGCCGCCCAGCAGAAGAGCAGCCATTATCGCAAGCGACAGCAGACACTTCCCTTTTTTCATGTTTGTCTCCTATTACTTTCGTACTATTATAACAGTTTTATAGTAACATACTTTATCTCGCAATACAATAGATTTTTAGTTATTTTCTAACTCTATCCAAAATTCTACACCATTTTCACGGTTGATAACACCGCAGGCCTGATGAAAGGAATCCATAATGGCCTTCACAATGGACAGACCGATGCCGCTTCCGCCGTATTCCCTGGTTCTCGCCTTGTCCACCTTGTAAAACTTTATCCAGATCTTATCGAGCTCTTCCGCGGGAATCTGCTCTCCGGTATTAAAGACACTGATCCGCGCCACGCCCTCCCTCTGTTCTATGCCAATCTCAATCTGCTTCTCTCCCCCTGCATGGTTCATGGCGTTGGTCAGGTAGTTGGTCAGCACCTCCTCCACCTTGAATTCCTCTCCCCATACATAGACCGGCCCGCTGTTGGCAAAAGCAATCGTAATCCCCTTCTGGGCAGCCAGCAGCGAGGAGGACTGGATCAGTCCGGTAATCAGCTCTGCGATGTCAAAGCGCGCCATCTCCACCCGCTCATTGCCAAACTCGAGCTGGTTTAAGGTCAGAAGCTTTCTCACCATCTGGTTCATCTTATCCGACTCGTCCATGATGACCTCACAGTAAAAGCCCCGGCTCTCCGCATCGTCGTTGATGCACTCCTTAAGTCCCTCCGCATATCCCTGGATCAGCGCAAGAGGCGTTTTCAGCTCATGGGAGATATTGGACAGAAATTCCTTTCGCATCTCGTCGATCTGCTCCCGCTTCTCGATGTCCCTGCGCAGGCTGATGTTTGCGCTTTTCAGCTCTGAAATGGTATCCTCCAGCGTCTCCGAAAGCTCGTTCACCGACTGGCCGAGCTCCTCAATCTCCCGGCTGACTCCAAAAGACCCATGATATTTTTCCGCAAAATCCAGCCTGGCCATCCTCCGGGAAATACCTGACAGAGACTGAATGGGCTTCGAGATGCCGCGGGAGATAATAATAATCACAAGCACACTGAAAACAATGGCCAGCGCGCTTACCATGACAAAAAAACGGTTCGTGACCGCCGCGCTCTCCCGGATACTCTCAAGCGCCGTCCGCATGTACACGAAGCTCCCATCGTCCAGCCTCCCCCGCAGCACAATAAAGTCCGACTGCAGACGCTCATCGGTCTGCCTCTCCATGACGTAGTCCTCCCCCTGCATGAGCACGGTGATCCGTCCCTGACTGACGCCGTAAACCAGCTCGTCGAGCTTCATGCGGAGGCGCTGGGCGTCGCTGAAGGAGGAACGCACCAGAAAACCGTCCGGATCCATGATTAGGATATTGATATTTCCGTTGGCACAGATGGTCTCAAAGATGATATCAAAGCTGCCGGAGTCCATGCTGTCCTCCCTGCACGCCTGATTGACCCTGCTGTAGCCCCGCAGGATTTCCTTTTCCTTCTGGTAGGTGTAGTACCTTTCCAAAAAGGTATTGTTGAAAAACCAGCAGACAAGCACAGTTCCTGCCACGATCCCCGCCATTGTCAGAATCAGCTGTACTGTCAGGGAGCGTCTCCTTTTTCCCCGCCTCATGCCTTCGCCTCAAATTTGTAGCCCATCCCCCAGACCGTGCGGATGTACTCGCCCTTTTCCCCGAGCTTGCTCCTCAGCTTTTTGACGTGGGTGTCGATGGTGCGTGCGTCGCCAAAATAATCGTAGTCCCACACGCTGTTTAAAATCCGCTCTCTGGAGAGGGCGATTCCCTCGTTGTCCAGAAAATACTCAAGGAGCTCAAACTCCTTAAAGCTCAGCTCCACAGGCGTCCCGTCGATGGTAACCTGATGGGCGGTCTTGTCCATGACAATCCCTCCCGCGCTCTTAAGGACTGCCTCCTCCCCGGTTTTTGCGGTGCGGCGCAGGATCGCGCCCACCCGGGCAACCAGTATCTTGGGGGAAAAGGGCTTGGAGATATACTCATCCACCCCGAGGCCAAAGCCCATGAGCTCGTCGCTCTCCTCTCCCTTTGCCGTCAGCATAATGATGGGAACCTTCGAGCTCTCCCGGATTTCCTTACAGACCTCCCAGCCGTTCATCTTCGGCATCATAACGTCTAATATGATCAGAGCTATGTCCTTATCTGCATAAAACCGGTTCAGCGCTTCCTCCCCGTCGCCGGCCTCTGTCACCTCGTAGTCCTGGCGCACCAGAAAGTCCCTGACGAGCTTGCGCATACGGCTCTCATCGTCTACCACAAGAATCTTTAACTTTTCCATGGAGTCACCTCGTCATCCAGCAGACACTGCCTGCTATTTTTTAGAATGATAGCACAATTTTATGTTCAGTCTGTGAATTTCCGTGGTGAATTACTGCGCCGTATCCTCCATGGACTCCGTGACCGGCTCTGTGCCTCGCAGCTCTGCCTCGCGCCTTTCCAGCTCCCGCTCCCGCTCGGTGAGCTGTCTGTCCCACGACTCATATTTGTCTATCAGGCTGTTCTCATAGTTCAGAATGGTCGTGTTATCTTTACTCACCGCCGTTATGATGAAAACCCCAAGCAGCGCCAGCGCAAAGACCACGGCAAGAAAGGTGCTGGCCAGAAAAGGACGGTAATAGCTCTTTTCCACTTCTGCCTCTTCCTCTTCCGCCTCCTCTTCCTCCATCACCCTGCGCTTTACGGTCTGTGCCTGCAGCGGCTCTCTTTTCTCCTCTGCGGGCTTCCCCGGCTGATAGACCGGGAGAGGCCGCAGATGCTCCGCCTGCATATAGGGGAGCTTCAGGAGTCCTCTCCGCAGCTCTCCCAAAAACCGAAAGCCCACCGGAGTCGAAAAGACCTCCTTCTCAATCAGCCGGTTGTACAGCCTGAGTACCGTCCCCGGATCCTCCATATCATTGCGGCCGAGAATGTATTTAATTCCCTCCGCTTCCTTTTTGGCGAGACGTGCTTCCTCCTCCGTCCCGAATGTAAATCCTTCTACCCTGTATCCCATATCCCGGCCTTTTCCTTACACTATCTCCTCTGGGTTCTCCGATTGATCATACTCGCCAGATATCCGGCGCCGTATCCATTGTCAATGTTGACAACACTCACGCCGCTGGCGCAGGAGCTAAGCATGGACAAAAGAGCCGCATAGCCCCCCGCCGCCACGCCGTAGCCCACGCTGGTGGGAACCGCGATCACCGGACAGTCCACCAGACCGCCCACCACGCTGGCAAGCGCGCCCTCCATGCCCGCCACCACAATCACTGCACCGGCCTCCATCAAAAGCTCTGCATTCGCTAAAAGCCGGTGTATCCCGGCCACCCCCACATCGTAGAGGCGCACGACCCGGTTGCCAAAGGTCTCCGCCGTAAGCGCCGCCTCCTCCGCCACCCGAAGGTCGCTGGTGCCCCCGGTGGCAACCACGATTTTTCCATCTCCCTCAGGCTCGGGCATCACGCCCACCACGCCGATCCGCGCCTCACGGTAATAGGTAAGCGGAAGCTCTTTAAGCGCGTCTGCCTTCTCCCCGGACAGCCTTGTAATCAGTATGGTCTCCTGCCCCTCCCGGCGCATAGCCTGCACGATTCCCCGGATCTGCCCCGCGCTTTTTCCCTCGCCGTAGATTACCTCCGCCGTCCCCTGCCGCAGCTCCCGCTGGGTGTCCACCTTTGCATAGCCAAGATCCCGAAAGGGCGCAAGCTTAATCGCCGACACCGCCTCCTCAATCTTCATCTCACCGGACTGTACCCGGCATAATATCTGCTCTAACTCTTCTTTTTTCATCGCTTTTTCTCTCTACCGATCATCGCGCTCTGCAATCTCACCGGACTGATAGGCGCCAATCAGCCCTTTCAGCTCCTCGATACGCGCCATCATTCGCTTTCCGTAATCCGTGTCTCCCACGAGGATCCGCTTATCCATATACTCCACAGCCTCCTGCCTCGAAACCATGTCCAGCTCGTCCTTCACAGAAAAATTCTTAAAATCCATGGGCTGATGCGCCGAGAGGGTAAGGCCGTAGGAATTGTAGGTTAAGGTATAGCCAGCGATTCCTGTCTTGCGCCGGTATGTCTTGGAAAAGCCGCCGTCGATCAGAATCAGCCTGCCGTTGCACTTCACCGGGCTTTCGCCTGCCAGCCGCTCCACCGGAACATGGCCGTTGATGATGTGCACCCTGTCTCCCCTTAGGCCGAACTCCTCCAGAATTTTCTCTGCGGTCTCCGGCCTGTTCAAAAGATGATAGTAGGCGTTCTTGCTCTCATGGTGCATCTTTTTGTCGTCCAGAAAATAATGCTCGAAGGTCGCCATCTTGCTGCGTCCGCACAGCGGCGAGTCGGGAGCCGACCAGATAAAATAGATGATATCCCGCCCGCGATCCCTCTCCTTTTTATCCATGGAAAAAAAGGCCTTGCGCACATAGGATTCCAGCACATCGTAGAGCGCCTTGCCCGCATACTCCTTCCCGAAAATCCTCACCCGCTTAAAGCTGCCGTCCTCATTCATGGGCACACAGCCGTGATAGAGCAGATTGCCGTTGTAGATGCGGTACATGCTTCCCTTTTTCAGCATCAGGCGCACATGCCGCTGCAGCTTCTCACAATGGACAAAGGATGCTTTAAGCCTCTGCATCACCGCCGCCTCATCCTCTGTCAGCTCGTAGGGATTTTCCCGGTCAACGGTCGGGAAATAGGTGTCCGTCATCGGATAGCGCTCACCGTCGATCTCCACCGTCTTATTCTCATAGTCGATGCGGTGCAGGAGACAGCGGTTCTCCATGCCAAATTCCGGATACTTCTGCACAAGCTGTCCCTCCAGCTTAAAGCGGAGAACTGCGATTGCCTTGTGCATCTTCCGGTTCATCAGCGTCTCCTTCTGGCTCCGCTCCTCCTCGGTGGTATCCTTTAGGACAAAACGCTCGCAGGGGTCGTCCCGGTAAGCGTCCATTGCGAAGGTGGCTAACGGAACCATATTGATTCCATAGCCCTCCTCCAGGAGCGCAAGATTGCCATAGCGGATGCTGGTGCGGATCACCGTGGCGATGCAGGCCAGCTGTCCGGCCGCCGCTCCCATCCACACGATATCATGGTTCCCCCACTGGATATCAAAGGAGTGGTAGCGCTCCAGACGATCCATGATCCGGTCCGGCGAAGGCCCCCGGTCGTAAATGTCTCCAAGGATATGCAGATGGTCGATGACCAGCTGCTGGATCAGCTCCGCCAGCGCAATAATGAAATTCTCCGTCTGCCCCAGCTCCACAATCGAATTCACGATTGCCTCGTAATAAGCCTCCTTATTGAGAACTTCCTGTTTTTCCGTAATCAGCTCCTCGATCACATAGGCATAGTCCTCCGGCAGCATCTTGCGCACCTTGGAGCGGGTGTACTTGGAGGAGACGGTCTTGCACACCTCAATGAGCCGGTACAGAGAAATCTTGTACCAGTTTTCCATATCGGGCTCCTCCTGCTTTACCAGCTCCATCTTCTTCTGTGGATAGTAGATGAGCGTCGCAAGAGCCGCCTTGTCCGCCGTACTTAATGTATGGCCAAACACGTCGTCTATCTTCTTTCTAACCGCCCCGGAGCCATTCCGAAGCACATGGGAAAATGCACGAAATTCCCCGTGTATATCCGACAAAAAATGCTCCGTCCCCTTCGGCAGGTACAAGATTGACTGGAGATTGATGATCTCTGTCGAAGCCCGCCCAATTGTCGGATATAAATCGGAAAGCTGCTCTAAATAATGTAAATGCTCTGTCTCTTCCATAATACCCTTTCGCCCTTTCCAGAATTAGTTTTATTTTACCACAAACCGCCGGGCTTGTAAGCATGAATTTAGAAGCTCTTTTTTCTTTTCTCCTCCACAAGCCACGCACCATCCCGAAACCGGAGGGTGAGCTGCCCGCTGTACATAGTATAATAGATTTTGCTGCCCGTCTCCCCGATCCGGCAGACAGCCTCCTTTGCAGGGTGTCCGTAACGGTTATTCTTTCCGCAGGAGATCACTGAGACGGTGGGGGAAAGCGTCTGCAAAAATTCTTCACTGCCGGAATACTTTGAGCCGTGGTGAGCCGCCTTGTAGAAATCCACCGGTGTGCACAGCCCCGCATCCAAAAGCGCCCTCTCCTCTTTCTCTGTGATATCCCCTGTAAAGATCCCGGAAAAGCCCTCTGCCTCCAGCAAAAGCACCAGGGAAAGCCCGTTTAAATCCACGCCCTCCTCTTTACTGCTCCAGCCCTCCCTACGGTCTTCCCCCTTCGGGGAGAGACAGCGCAGGGTGAGGGAGGAAGATGAAAGTGTATCTCCCTCCTTCATATAAAGAACCTGCACGCCGCGCGCCCTTGCCAGCTTTTCCAGCGCAAGCGTCTGTTCCTCCCGCCGCACTGCCTCCGCAAACACAAGATGCTCCACCGGATATCCGCCCTCCAGCACCTCTGTGAGGCCGCTGATGTGATCCTCGTCCGTATGACTGACAAACCAGTAAGAAATCTTTCTCACCCCGTTGTACTTAAGGAAAGGCAGAATCCGGCGGCTTCCCACCTGGGACACATCCGTGCTTCCCCCGTCAATGAACATGGCGGTTTTATCCTCTGTACAAATATAGATTCCATCTCCCTGCCCCACGTCCAGCACATCAATCCTCAATCCAGCCGCCGGACGAAAGGAAAAAAAGGATGGCAGGAGAAGACAAAAAGCGGCGAGGGCCATGCCCCGCTTCATTTCTCCACGGCCTTTGAAGAGATTCCTGCCGGGTTTTTGGCGTACCGCATAAAGCCCGAGTACAAGACCGCCATAGTAGACGCACAGCTGCCACGGCCTGGGACATCCGGTAATGAGCTGTGCCAGCGGCCATGTGAGCGTCCATTTGCCCAGCCCCCCGTAGAGGTCTAAAATCCAGTTGCAGGGCGTCATCAGCAGAGTGCCCAGCTTTACCGACCACAGTCCTGCCACCGCCGCACAGCAGCCGGGCACCAGCAGATATTTCACCAGCGCCAGCACCACCAGATTGAAAAGCAGGGCATACACCGGAAGCTCATAATTCAGGCAGAGCACAAGCGGCAGCGTGGCAAGCTGGATTCCAAGGCTCACCAGAAGCTGGCTTAAGAGTTTTCTCCGCCAGCCGGCCTTTTGTCCCTCCTGCCCCGGCGGCTCCCCGTCCTCCGGCTCCAGTACCCAGCCCTCCAGCGCCTGCCCGACGCTCACGCCCAGCACTGCCGCCACCGAGAGCTGAAAACCGGAATAGCCGGTCAAAAAGGGATTCTCCCACAGCAGGACAATGCACAAAAGCCCCAGCGAGCTTAACATATCGCAGGCACGCCCCAGCACATCCGCTGCGAGCATCACAAAAAGCATACCTATGGCTCTTTTGCAGGAAACGCTCTCCCCGGTCATCACGCCATAGAGCGTCAGAAAAAGAGCCGTCAGCCCACCGGCGCCCGCGCGCCCCAGCACAAGGCGCAGCAGATGGTAAAGCCCAAGTCCCAGCAGCGAGACATGCAGACCGGAGATTGCCAGGATATGGCTGATCCCCACATTCCGGTACAGCTCCCTTGTGGCAGAATCCAGCCCGCTTTTCTCCCCCAGCAGCATGGCGGACAAAATCCCATCTTTTCCGCCGCAGGCTGCAATGCTCTTCTTTAGTCTTTCCCGCAGCGCAAAAAGTAAACGCTGTAAACGCCCGCCCTCCCCGCAGATCTGCTCCACATTTGTCACCCACAGCCCAAAATCTATCCTCTGGCTCTGGTAGAAGGCTCTCTCATCAAAACCGCCCTCGTTTGCCGCCTCCCCAAACAGGCACACGCTCCCACGCACCACCAGCACCTGCCCGACGCAATAATCTCCCCCGGAGACATACGCCAGCACATCGTTGCAGGGAACGTCCATCGCACAGTCTGTCAGATACAGGTACACACACCGGGATTTCTCCTCAATCCGTGTAATCTCTCCCAGCAGACGAACCTCTTGTCCGTCCTGAAGCTTCGGCAGATACTGTCCCCGGAAATGTTCTTCGCCTCCCATGCGAAGGGCTCCCGCCACAAAGCAAAAGACCATCAGGCTAAGGAGCAGCCACCGCCTTCTTCCACTCTCCATTTTTGCGGTCACGCAGAGCGAAAGCGCAGACAAAAGCAAAAGCTGCCATGCCCGGTATTTCCACGTCAGTATTCCTGCCAGAAACATGCACGCAAGCAAAAGAAACGGTCTTTTCCCCACATACACTCCTTATTGTTATTCTGTAGACTCCACCTTTTCCCCCACAATGCTTTCATCCGCCTCGTACAAGGTGGAAAGCTCATAGGAATAACGGCATTTTCCACTGGTATCGCCGTTGATGGAAATCTGTACCTTTTCCACGGTGGCAAGCTCCGTCATGGAATCCACAACGGAGTACAGAACCACCTGCTCTGTAATCTCCGGGTTCTGGTTTAAAAACACCTCATCCAGACTGACATAACAGATTCCGTCCACCACAGACACATTGATGAGCTTCGTCCCCGTGGGGATTGTCGCCAGAGAGCCTGACTTCTTCGGTCCCTCCATGAGCTGTTCCATCACCAGCTTTTCCAGAGAGATATTCGAGCTGTAATGCACCACTCTTGTCTCCTTCACCAGACGGTCTCCGTCCTCACTGGCAAAGTAAAGCGTCAGGGTCGTCTGCTGGCTGGAATTGATCTGCTGCCCCGG
Organism: Blautia sp.; assembly: GCA_023663685.1. Classification (GTDB taxonomy): domain Bacteria; phylum Bacillota; class Clostridia; order Lachnospirales; family Lachnospiraceae; genus Roseburia. Next base: position 334,864 of record JAMPHB010000001.1, on the reverse strand, counting down.
ATTCTCGACAAAGCTGTCGGCATTCATACTGCCGACCGGCACTCCCTGACTGTTCACAAGAGGCTCGGACTCCACCGTGAATGCCACATAGGTGTAATCACCCACCTGAAACAGCGTCTTGGCAACCGCGGCTCTTGTGAGCACCTCCTCGATGGGCGTCAGCTCATAATATTCCCCGCTGAAATCTACGGTAATCTGATAACTCATCATATGATATCCCAGCACCCTGACACCGGGCGGAATCGTCTGCCTGAGCGCAGAGTCCTCCGGCTGCGTGGAAAGGGCAGCCAGAAGCTCATCGACCATCCCGCTCCCCTGTGTATGGGTCAGCGCAATATCCTGCCCCACCACCTTTGTAGTGTCGGCATTCAGATAATAGACCACATACCCGCTCTCCTCATTGTCGCTGCCACAGCCTGCCAGAAGCAGAGCGAAAATGCCAAGCAGCAAAATACGCATTTTTGTACTCATAGCCCCTCCTACGCAATATAGTTCAGCGGGATGCGGACGTCAAAGGTCGTCCCCTCCCCCAGCACGGAGTGAGCCTTGATCGCACCCCTGTGCATCAGGATGGAGTTCCTCGTAATGGCAAGGCCAAGCCCCGTCCCTCCAATCTCCCGGGAATGGGACTTGTCCACGCGGTAAAACCGCTCATAGATCTGATCCAGCGACTCCTCGGGAATCCCGATGCCGGAGTCCTCCACCTTCACATACATATACTGGTGATCTGCATTCAGGGATACATGTACCCAGCCATTCCCGTCGGTCTTATTGTACTTGATGGCATTTTCTACCAGATTCGTGAGGGCGAGTGTGAGCTTTACCTCGTCCACCTCCGCCGTCACCGGGCGGAAGCTCTCCAGCACGATTTCCACCCTCTGCTTATCCGCAATGGGTTGCAGGCGCTTTAGAATCTGCTCGATCAGCTCATTCATATTCACAGAGGCAATATTTAAATCCGCCGCCGACTTGTCCATTTTTACCAGAGAGAGCAGATCATTTACTATTTTCGTCTCACGCTCGATCTCCCCGGTAATGTCCTCCATGAATTCCTGATACATCTCCTTCGGCGCATCCGACATACTGTTGATGGAATCCGCCAGCACCTTCATGGAGGTGAGGGGCGTCTTTAGCTCATGGGACACGTTGGAGACAAATTCCTGCCGGGAGGCATCCATCACCTTCATCCGCCCCACCATCTCGTTAAAGCGCCGGCAGATCTGCGCCGTCTCGGTAAAATTGTCTACCTTCAGCTCCTCCATATCGTAGCCTTCCCTGACCGCCGCAATACCCTCGGATATTTTCGCGAAGGGGCGCATGAAATACAGAACAAGGAGAATGCCAAAAAACAGCATCGCAAGTACGACGATCAGTGAGATAATGGTGGCCACCTGTCCGAGATATTCTTTGTTGAGCATAATATTGTCCACGGACACGCTGACCAGCATCACGCCCTTGACAAAACCGCTGGAATCCTCCGGGTCGCTGATGGGGATTGTCATTTCTATATAGTGATTCTCAGAATCATAGTTAATGACGTCCTCCCCCCGAAAACTCCGAAAGACCTCCTCCGCGATGATCGTCTTGCTGTCGTCCAGATTGTAGGTATCGTGATAGACCTTGAAATTGTTGTCAATGATAATCACACGCCCATCGTAGATCGTAGTCAGCAGATCAATCTGCGCCTGAATCGTGTTGGTGGAAAGCTTTCCCCCCATGCGCATATACTCGCTGGTGGCAATCTGGTTCGCCAGAATCTTTGCCTGACTCAGTATCTCGCTCTCGCGGATGGACACCGCCCTTTTGCCGTAGCTGTTTAAGATTCCGACGCTTAGAATCAGGCTCGGAACTGTCCCCACGACAATAATCAAAAGAATCAGGCGGAATTTTAAGCTCCTGATAAATTGTAAGAATCGAACACCCTTGTGCATTCGCCAGTCTCTCCGCTATTTCTGATAATAATAGTAGCCCACGCCCCATTTGGTGTGGACATATTTGGGCTCGCTGGGATTCGCCTCAATCTTCTCCCGAAGGCGGCGGACATGCACGTCCACCGTGCGCACATCTCCCGGATAATCCCTGCCCCAGACAAGCTCTAAAAGATTCTCTCTGCTGTATACTTTATTTTCATTCCGCACTAAGAGCTCCAGAAGGTCAAACTCCTTGGTGGTAAGGTTCACCTCCCTGTCCTGAATAAAAAGCCTGCGGCTGTCGCAGTCCATGCGCAGATCCTTACGTTCGAGCACGGCGGAGCTGCTGCTCTTTTCCTTCGGGCCGGAGGTTCTTCGCATGATTGCCTTGATTCTCGCCTTGACCTCTAAGATATTGAAAGGTTTTGTGATATAATCGTCCGCCCCGTATTCGAGTCCCAGAATCTTGTCCATATCGTCGCCCTTTGCGGTCAGCATGACAATCGGCATGTCCGAGAATTCCCGTATGGCCTGGCAGACCTCAAAGCCGTCCATCTTCGGCAGCATGATATCCAGCAGAACCATATCGTAGGTGTTGGCCTTCGCGAGGCTTAAGGCTTCCTCCCCGTCGTAGGCGCAGTCCACCTCCATGCCATCCTGCTCTAAGCTGAACCGAATGCCCTTTACAATTAACTTCTCATCGTCCACTACAAGAACTCTCTTTGCCATATCACACCTCAATCCACCGTTATATAGTCCCTCATGCCCTCAAAAACCGCGCTGCCGATGCCGGACACCTGCAGGATGTCCTCCTCCTTCGCAAATGCGCCGTGCTCGCTGCGGTAGGCGAGAATCGCCTCCCCCCTGGCCTGCCCGATGCCGGGAATCCGCATGAGCCGGGCAAGATCCGCCGTGTTGATATTTACCCGGCCATCCCCCGCCTCCGAAGAGACAGCTTGCACCTCTTCCGCCGCCCTTTTCTCCTCCGCCTCCTCCCTCGTGGGAAAGGATATCATCGCACCGTCCTCAAGGGGCTCGGCAAGGTTCCAGTAATCCGGGCTTGCGAGATCCGTAAGTCCTCCGGCTGCCTTAAGCGCGTCGCAGATCCGGCTTCCCGCAGGAAGCTCATAGACGCCCGGCGCCTGCACCTGCCCGCAGACATAGACCAGCAAAACGGCCTCTGCCTCCTGCCGCTCCTGCTGCTCTGCCGTGACCTCCTCTACGGCCTCCGCCCGCTGGGTATTCAGAAGAAACTCCGCGCTCCCACGATGGCCGCAGCCCGCCAGCAGCACACACATTGCTATACATTCACTTATTCTTGCGATATTTTTCATATCGGCTCTCCTTTCACATATGGTTCTCTGTGAAGGAGCCCTGATGCATTCTCTATTTTAACGATTTTTTACATTTATTACAAGTATATTTCAATGGCAATTCAAAAATGTTTGTCTGAGCCTGTCAATCATCTCATCCACATCCGTCCTTGTGATCACCAGCGGCGGCAGCAGACGAAGGACATCGGCGCCCGCCGTAATGACAATCAGCCCCTGCGCAAGCGCCGCGTCAGCCACCTCTTTCACCGGAAGCGCACAGACCAGTCCCTGCATGAGTCCCATGCCGCGCCGCATGGTAAGAAAATCATAAGAGGCTAAAAGCTCATCGAGACGGCTCTCCAGATAGGGCGCAACCTCCTGCACATGCGCCAAAAGGTCAAGGGACTCAAACTGGTCAAACACTGCGGACACCGCCGCACCCACAAAGGGATTTCCTCCGTAGGTCGTCCCGTGATCCCCCGGCTCCAGCGACTTTTGCGCCACCCGCTCCGTCATAAGGAAGGCTCCCACCGGAACTCCTCCCCCGAGCGCCTTTGCACTGGTCATAATGTCCGGCTTCACGCCGTAGCGCTGCCAGGCGAACATGCTTCCCGTTCTCCCCATGCCGCACTGGATCTCATCCAAAACCAAAAGAATATCCCGCTCATCGCAGAGCTCTCTAAGGCCTGCAAGAAACTCCCTGTCAGCCGGGAAGATACCTCCCTCCCCCTGCACTGTCTCCAGAATAACGGCGCAGGTTTTGCCGGTAATCTGAGATTTCACGCTCTCTAAATCGTTGTAGTCCGCAAATTTTACCCCGGGCATCATGGGGCCGAAGGGCTCCTGATAGTGGGCGTTTCCGGTCACCGCCAGCGCGCCCATGGTTCTCCCGTGGAAGCTGTGGTTCATGGCAATGATCTCATGTCCCGCGTGGCCGTCCCTTGTGTAAGCATATTTTTTCGCCGCCTTGATGGCTCCCTCAACGGCCTCCGCACCGCTGTTTGTAAAAAATACCCGCTCCATACCGCTTGCGGCGAGCAGCTTTTCCGCCGCCTCTACCGTCGGTGTATTGTAGTAAAGGTTGGATGTGTGCAGCAGCGTATCGACCTGCCGCTTTAATGCATTCCGGTAGCCCTCGTTGCTGTAGCCCAGCGCACAGACGCCGATGCCCGATGCAAAATCCAGATACTCCTTCCCTTCTGTGTCATACAGATACACGCCCTCCCCATGGTCAAGCACGAGCGGAAAGCGGTTGTAGGTATGCAAAAGTCTCTGCTCTGCAAGCCCCATATATTCCTGATAGTTCATATTCTTTCTCCTTTTATATTCTACGCCGTATAAAATTTTTCCTCTGCATCTCCTAAAATCGCCGTCCCGATTCCTTTGTTTGTAAAGATCTCAAGAAGCAGACAGTGGGCTATCCTCCCGTCTAAAATATGTACGCGTGACACCCCGTTTTCGATAGCGTCAATACAGTTGTTCAGCTTCGGCAGCATTCCCCCGCCGATATAGCCGCTGCCAATCAGCTCCCTCGCCTCTGTGCCCGTAAGCTCTGAAATCAGCGTGCCCTTGTCCTCCGGATCCTTATATACACCCTCGATGTCGGTGAGAAAGGCCAGCTTTTCCGCCGACACCGCCCGGGCGATCGCGCAGGCGGCGTCGTCCGCGTTGATATTGTAGGTGTCATACTGATCGTCCATGCCGATTGGACAGACAATTGGGAGAAAATCCTTCTCCAACAGATCGTAAAGAATTTTCGGATTGACCTCCCGTATCTCTCCCACATAACCGATATCACAGCCGTCGGAGAGCTTTTTTTCCACCTTCAAAAGACCGCCGTCCTTGCCGCTGACTCCCACGGAGAGCACGCCCAGCTCCTGCACCATGGCCACCAGGGACTTGTTCACCCTGTTCAGCACCATCTCTGCGATCTCCATCGTCTCCGCGTCCGTCTTTCTGAGGCCGTTCACAAATTCTGCTTCCTTGCCGCTCTTTTCCACCCAGCGGCTGATTTCCTTACCGCCTCCGTGTACAATGATGGGCTTAAATCCCACCAGCTTAAGCAGCGTCACGTCCTGAATCACACTCTTTTTTAAAGCGTCGTCCACCATGGCGGAGCCGCCGTATTTTACCACAATGATTTTTCTGTTAAAACGCTGGATATACGGCAACGCCTCAATCAGCACCTGCGCCTTTTCCATTACCTTGTCCATACTCTGCTCGCTCATATTCTGCTCCTCACTCGTTAAACCTTGTTATATTCGCCTCATTCAGCGTGAAGTCATAGTAATTCAGATCCTCGCGGAACGTCCAGCCTGTCCCCTTCCAGAAGCTGTTGCCCACCTCGTTGCTCTTAAAGGCAATCAGAACCACCTTGTTGATGCCCTCCTCCTTAAGCGCGCGCATACACGCCGTCGCCATGGCTTTGCCGATTCCCCGCTTTCGAAATGCCTCCTGCACGCATACATGATAGAGACAGCCTCTCCTGCCATCATGTCCGCAGAGAATCGCCCCGACGATTTTGCCCTCCTGCTCCGCCACCATGCTGGTCGTAGGATTCCTTTTTATAAAGCGTGCGACTCCCTCCCTCGAATCGTCGATGGAGCGGATTCCCAGACCGTGAATCTCCTTCCAGAGTACATATACCGCATCATAATCCGCCTCAGTCATCATGCGTACCATATAAGTATTATCTTCCATATCTGTCTACTCCTCCTACGGAAAGCTGGGAATTAGCGGAAGTCCCTCCGCCTCCTCAAATCCAAACATCAGATTCATGTTCTGTACCGCCTGCCCTGCGGCTCCCTTTACCAGATTATCCAGCGCACCCATCATTACCACCCGGTGGGTTCTCTCGTCAATCACAAAATTCACGTCCACAAAATTACTGTTCTCCACCCATTTCGTCTCCGGGCAGACGCCGGTGGGAAGCAGACGCACAAAGCGCTCGCCGTCAAAATACTTTTCGTAGGCCGCCCGCAGCTCCCGCTCCGACGGATAGCTGCCATCTTCCCTTTTCACAAGGCCTGCATACTCCGTCACGAGGATCCCCCGGTTCATCGGCACGAGATGAGGCGTAAAATTCACCGTCAGGCTCCGCCCTGCCGCATATCCAAGCTGTTCCTCAATCTCCGGTGTATGGCGGTGGCTGCACACGCCGTATGCTTTCATGCTCTCGTTCACCTCGCAGAAAAGATTTGGCGTTTTAGCGCCTCTTCCCGCCCCGGAAGTCCCGGACTTCGCGTCGATGATCAGCGTGTCCACATCTATCAGCCCCTCTTTTACAAGAGGATATGCCGTCAAAATCGAGCAGGTCGTGTAACAGCCGGGATTTGCGACGAGCCTCGTCTTTTCTGTCACCAGCTTCCGGTTAATCTCACAGAGCCCGTAAACCGCTTCCGGCAGAAACTGGGGACTCTTATGCCCGATTCCATACCACTTCTCATAGACCGACACATCCTTGATCCGGTAATCCGCACTCAGATCGACAATCTTAACTTTACGCAATAACTCCTCGGTGAGCACAGATGCGAGATAGCCCTGCGGAGTGGCGGTAAAAATCACATCGACCGCGGATGCCAGCCCGCTCAGATTATCGTCCATGCACTTTGCATCGACCAGCGTAAAGAAATTCCGGTAAATATCTGCATAGTTCTGGTCAATATAGCTCCTGGAGCCAAACCACGCAATCTCCACCCCGGGGTGTCCCAGTAAAATGCGCACCAGCTCCGCCCCCGCATAGCCGGTCGCGCCAATAATACCTGCTTTTATCATAATTATGTATCCTTTCTGCAGCATAAAAATCTATACTCTACTATATTACTTCTCGTCCCTCCCGTAAATAGCAATTATTCACAAATTTGTGTATATTTATACAAATTTATGTATATTTTTTCACTTGCTTTCTAAATACAGATATTGTATAGTTAATCTGGATTCATGCAAATCCGTACAGTAAAACTAAAACAGAAAGGATGCATACATATGAAAGAAAAGGTTGTATTGGCTTACTCCGGCGGTCTGGACACCACCGCCATTATCCCGTGGCTCAAGGAAAACTACGATTTCGACGTTATCTGCTGCTGCATCAACTGCGGGCAGGGAGAGGAGCTGGACGGGCTTGAGGAGCGGGCGCGTCTCTCCGGCGCCTCCAGGCTGTATATCGAGGATATCACCGACGAATTCTGCGAGGATTATATCCTGCCCTGCGTGCAGGCAGGAGCGGTCTATGAGCACAAGTATCTGCTCGGCACCTCCATGGCAAGACCCGGCATCGCTAAAAAGCTTGTGGAGATTGCAAGAAAAGAGGGAGCCGTCGCTATCTGCCACGGCGCTACCGGAAAAGGAAACGACCAGATCCGCTTTGAGCTTGGCATCAAGGCCTTAGCTCCCGACATTAAGGTCATCGCCCCATGGCGGAACGACAAGTGGAACATGGACTCCAGAGAGGCGGAAATCGAGTATTGCAAGGCACACGGCATCGACCTTCCCTTCTCCACCGACAGCAGCTACAGCCGCGACCGTAACCTCTGGCATATCAGCCATGAGGGACTGGAGCTGGAGGATCCTGCCTGCGAGCCGAACTACGAGCATCTGCTGGTGCTTGGCGTCTCCCCGGAAAAAGCGCCGGACAAGGGCGAGTATGTGACCATGACCTTTGAGAAGGGGGTTCCCACCAGCGTAAACGGCGAAAAAATGAAGGTGTCCGATATCATAAGGAAGTTAAACGAGCTGGGCGGCAGACATGGAATCGGAATTGTAGATATCGTGGAAAACCGCGTAGTGGGTATGAAATCCCGGGGCGTCTACGAGACGCCGGGCGGAACAATCCTCATGGAGGCTCACGACCAGCTAGAGGAGCTGGTGCTGGACAGAGCCACCATGGAAGTGAAAAAGGATATGGCAAACAAGCTGGCGCAGGTCGTGTATGAGGGCAAATGGTTCACCCCGCTCAGGGAAGCCATCCAGGCCTTTGTCACCTCCACGCAGGAGTATGTGACCGGGGAGGTCAAATTCAAGCTCTACAAGGGCAATATCATAAAGGCCGGCACGACCTCTCCCTATTCTCTGTACAATGAGTCCCTGGCAAGCTTTACCACGGGCGATCTCTATGACCACCATGATGCCGAGGGCTTCATCACACTGTTCGGACTGCCCTTAAAGGTGCGCGCCATGAAACTGCAGGAGCTTAATAAGAATAACAGCAAATAATTCATTCCGGACAGTTCATTTCAGAGGCTGCCGCTCTCACGAAAAACGTGTGCGGCAGCCTCTGTTTTATTCTCTGTTATTATTCTGAAGCTGAATCCAGTACTGCTCTATATGCCGCAGGGATGGCCTGACGCAGGACTCCCTCTCCAGACACAGCTGCATATCCCCGGGATACTTCGCCAGAACCTCCATGGGCTTCGCGTGATACAGCTCAACAAGCGCAAAAAAATTGTCCAGAGTAGGAAAACCGGCTCCCCGCTCCCACTTATAAATTGCCTGCACCGAGCCCACGCCGATATACTCCCGCACCTGCTCTGCCGTATACCCGTTCTCCAGCCGCAATCTTCTGAGGTTTCTTCCAGTCTGCTTTGCATCATACTCCGGTCGCCGATTCATTTTTCCACTCCTTGTATCTCATGTGCCTGTAATGTGATAAATTGATGTGCTTATGATACAAGAATAACACAAAACCTACGTTCTGTCACTGAACTTATAGTTTAATTTATTTACTTTTTTGTTCACTGCTCTTTAGGCTCATCCAGTATACATGTCCCCTCGACATACACAGTCCCAGCCTCTCCTGCAGCAAGACAGAAGCTGTATTTCCAATGGCAATCTGTCCGTAGGGCGTCATTTTCTGCCGGATAAGCCTGTTGCACAGATATGTCTCAAGCGCAGCAGCCACCTTCCTCCTGCGAAAACGCGGAAGTACATAGAGCATCCCGATGCTCCCCTCGTCGTGCACGCCGATAAAGCCCGCCAGCTCTCCCTGCATAAAGGCTCCATACATCATGCCCTTTTCGATTCTCTTTCGCAGATACTCCGGCTCTTCGATCGTATAACACTGCTTTACAAGGGGAAATTCCTCCATCGTCAGCGCAAAAATCTCTATACCGTTTGCAAGCGGCCGCCCATCCGCGCCGTAGAGCCCGGTAATGGGGAGCTGCTCCTTTCTCGTGTACACGCAGGTAAGACACTCCATATCCAGACAATAGCCCATCTGTGCAAGCACCGGAACAGATCCCGGCTGGTGAAGCACAAGTATGTCCGCGGCATGTCCGCACAGCTCCCGCAGCCGGGGCAGCAGGGCACTGTCTTCTCTGCCATGGCTGCGCTGCTCCTCCAGACATGTGTGAAAAAAGACATGGCTCTCCTTATCCTCCAGTAAAATCTCCTTCCCCTGCCGTGCCACAAGCTTTGCCCGCCCGCGGCGGATCAGCTCGATCATATCCATGTGGTGGAGCTTGTCGGAAAGCATACAGGCCTCGCAGGCCTCCAGCGCCTGGTAAGCGGCATACAGATCCGGCCTGCGCTCTGCCGTGCGCTCCTTTGCCTGCTCTTTTCTCCATAGGTCGATTTCTCTCCGGTTCCCGGAGAGGAGCACGGAGGGCACACGCTTTCCCCGCCATTCCTCGGGGCGGGAATACTGGGGATACTCTAAGAGATTCCCGTAAAAAGATTCTGTTTTTGCGGAGTTTTCATTGTGAAGCACGGAGGGCACGAGCCTTGCCACCGCATCCACGATGACCATGGCGGCCAGCTCTCCGCCCGTGAGCACATAATCCCCGATGGATATGTAATCCGTCGCGATCTCCTCCAGCACACGCTCGTCCACCCCCTCATAATGGCCGCAGAGCAATACCAGCTCATCATTTTCCGCCAGCTCCTCCGCCACGCTCTGGGTGAAAGGGCGTCCCTGCGGCGTCACATAAATGACCCTGCTCTTATGCCCCGCCGGAATCCGCTCCCGCACGCTGCAAAAAGCGTCGTACACCGGCTGCGCCTGCATGAGCATCCCCGCTCCGCCCCCATAGGTGTAGTCGTCCACCCGCCCGTGCCTGTTCTCGGTAAAATCCCGGATATTCACCGTATGCACCGCGATTTTATTCTGTTGTATTGCCCGTCCGGTGATGCTGGTATGTAAACCGGACTCCACCATCTCCGGAAAAAGTGTCAGAATATAAAAATCCATGTTCAGTCTCTAAGCCCCGGAAGCAGATGCACGATCATCCGTCCGCCCGCAATGTCCACCGAACATACACAGTCCCGGATGGCGGGCACCAACAGCTCCGGCGCTCCCTCCCTGGAAATCACATACACATCATTGGCTCCGGTCTGCAGCACATCCTTAATCACGCCAAGCTCTTCCCCCTCGTCCGACGTGACAGAAAGGCCGATCAGATCCGCAATAAAATACTCATCCTTTTTCAGCTTTACTGCCTGCTCTCTGCTTACCAAAAGCTTCGCTTGCCTGAGTTTTTCCGCCTCATCCCTGTCGTCGGTTCCTTCCAGCTTCAGTATCACCATATTCTTAAAAAACTTTACGGAGGTAATCTTAACCTCCCTTGGATTTTTCCCATCATCTAAGAGCGCTGTCTTTAGCTTTTTATACCGCGCCGGATCGTCGGTGGTGGGATACACCTTCACCTCGCCGCGGATGCCGTGAGGCGAAGTGACCACCCCGACCTGAAGTAAATCTTCCATACTGTCTCCCCGTCTAAAAAAGGAGCTTAGAGAAACTCTATGCTCCTTCGTTTGAAATCTCAACGATAACCTTTTTGTCCTCCCGGGACGCAGCCGCCTTGACCACGGAACGAATTGCCTTTGCGATTCGACCCTGCTTGCCAATCACCTTACCCATGTCGGACTGTGCAACATGCAATTCCAAAACGATTGCCTTCTCGCTCTCCGTCTCGGTCACAAGAACAGACTCCGGCTGATCCACGAGGGCTTTTGCAATTACTTCGACTAATTCTTTCATTGACACTCACCCCTTATCCGTAATGCCCTCTGCGGACATTTCTATTTCTCGATGCCGGACGCCTTGAAAATTCTTGCAACTGTCTCAGTCGGCTGTGCGCCGTTTGAGAGCCACTTTTTTGCCTTCTCTGCGTCTACATGGTACTCGCTGGGATCCTTCGTCGGATCGTAGGTGCCAATCTCCTCGATAAATCTTCCGTCTCTCGGAGAGCGGGAATCCGCAACCACGATTCTATAAAACGGAGCCTTCTTCTGTCCCATTCTTCTTAATCTGATCTTTACTGCCATTTCTTTTCCTCCTTAAATAAAATGTATATAACAAAAGCCATCACTGGCTGCTGCTAACTGCCTAAAAGGGAAATCCCTTAAACATACCGCCCATGCGCTTTCCCTTCCTGCCGCCCATGCCGGGCATCTGCTTCATAAGCTTCTTCGTCTGCTCAAACTGCTTCACCAGACGGTTGACCTCCGCAATCTCCACGCCTGCGCCCCGCGCAATCCTGTTCTTGCGGCTCGGATTCAGCAGATTCGGGTTCTGTCTCTCCTCCGGCGTCATGGAATAGATGATGGCCTCAATCCTCGACATATTTTTTTCCGCCTCGTCCGTGTCGAGCTCCGGCATCTTCATATTCATGCCCATTCCCGGCATCATGCTCATAAGACTGGAAAGTCCGCCCATCTTTTTCATCTGGCTCAAGGATTCTAAATACATGTCAAAGTCGAACTCGCTCTTTCGCATCTTCTGCTCGAGCTGCCTCGCCTTCTCCTCGTCCATGCTCTCCTGCGCCTTCTCGATCATCGTCAGCACATCGCCCATCCCAAGAATCCGGGATGCCATGCGGTCCGGGAAAAACTGCTCCAGATCCGAGAGCTTTTCTCCCATGCCGGCATACAGAATCGGCTTGCCGGTGACCGCACGGATAGAGAGCGCGGCTCCGCCTCTGGTGTCGCCGTCCAGCTTCGTCAGAATGACCCCGTCGATGCCAATCTTCTCATCAAAGGTGGAGGCAACATTCACCGCATCCTGCCCGGTCATGGCGTCCACTACCAGAATCGTCTGAAATACATTCACCGCATCCTTGATGCGCGTCAGCTCCTCCATCATATCTTCATCTACATGGAGCCGCCCAGCGGTATCAATCATCAAAACGTTGCACTCCGTCTTTTTCGCGTGGGCAAGAGCCGCCTTTGCAATATCCTCCGGCTTGCTGGTATCGCCCATGGCAAACACCTCGACGCCCTGCTTTTCGCCGTTGATCTGCAGCTGCTCAATCGCTGCCGGACGGTAGACGTCGCAGGCAGCAAGCAGGGTCTTTTTTCCCTTCGATTTCAGCTTGCCCGCGAGCTTCGCCGTAGTGGTGGTCTTACCTGCACCCTGCAGCCCCACCATCATAATGACGGTCAGCTCCCTGCCCGGACAAAAGGCAAGCTCCGTGGTCTCCTGCCCCATGAGTCTTATCATCTCCTCATGGACAATCTTGATCACCATCTGCCCCGGATTCAGCCCGTTCATCACGTCCTGCCCGACGGCGCGCTCCTGCACGTCCTTAACGAACTGCTTTACGACGCGGAAATTCACATCCGCCTCTAAAAGCGCCATCTTGACCTCCTTCAGGGCGGTCTTCACATCGGCCTCCGTCAGACGGCCCTTGCTGCGCAGGTTCTTAAATACATTCTGCAATTTTTCGGAAAGACTGTCAAATGCCATTACAATTCCTCACAAATACGGTCGGACAGCGCAACAATCTGTCCAATCAGCGCTCTGTCCCCCGTGTCCAAAAAGTCTGCGGAGAGCTCGCGGATTCTCGCGGCATCCCCCCGCACGGACAAAAAACGCTCGACCAAATGCAGCTTTGCCTCGTAATCCTCAAGCTTCCGGTTACAGCGCCGAATCAGATCGCTGACACCCTGCCTGCTGATGCTCCTCTCCTCCGCAATCTCGCTCAGGGAAAAGTCGTTAAAAACAAAGTCCTCATAGACCTGACGCTGGTGTCCGTTAAGGAGCTCCCCGTAAAAATCATATAAATATGCCTGCCTGAGCTTTTCATCCACCTCTATCACCCTGGATAGATTACCACAGAAGAAATCTGGTGTCAAGTATTTTTACTTTACAATTTTTCCATTTGTATTCGGGCACATAAAAACGACCGGTATACACCGGCCGTTTTTGGTTTGGAATTATCTAGCAATAGCACTGGAAGCTTCCGCACTCTGTGCTTCTGCTGGAATCCGCATGACCACCGGAAATACCGATGTGTGCGGCAGAGCAGGTTCTGTTCTCATTGAACCGGCAGTCGCAGGCCTCGCAGGCCACCTGCGTGTCCTTCTCAGCCTCGCCCATGCTGTTTGCACTACAGCCGCATCCCTTCCTTGCATAGCTTCCGCAGCATGTCTCCGACGGGGTCTTTGCCTTTACCCCCTCCACATGAATGTCTCTTCTCCTGCAACTGTTATCATCGTTGTAGGTACAGTTTACCACATTACAATCCAATACCGTCATCGCTTACCTCCTAGTGTTCCTTGTCAGTATTCGCAGCCTTGACCTGTTGCAAAATATCTGCAACACTTAGTATGCGGTTTTTCGCGATGAGTATTCACGATTCGTATCTGTTACTGCGCCTGCTGTTCTGCCGCCTCCTCACGGATTGCCTTCGTGCGAATCTCCTCGCTGATCTGGCTGATAAAATCCGCCAGCGGCTTTACGCCCTCGTCGCCTGCAAAGCGGCTCCGCACAGATACCGTCCGGTCTGCCTCCTCCTCCTGCCCCACCACAAGCATATAGGGCAGCTTATCGAGACGCGCCTCCCGAATCTTATAACCGATTTTTTCTGAGCGGGTATCCACAGTCACATCTATCCCGTTCGCCTTCAGCTCCTTTTCTACCTTCCATGCATAATCCATGTATTTGTCAGAAATCGGCAGCACTCTCACCTGCTCCGGGCACAGCCATGTGGGGAACTTGCCCGCATAGTGCTCAATCAGCCATGCAAGCGTCCTCTCATAACAGCCCAGGGATGTGCGGTGAATGATGTAGGGGCGCTTTTTCTCCCCATCCGCATCAATATAATACATATCAAAATTTTCAGCGATGGCACAGTCAAGCTGGATTGTCACCATCGTATCTTCCTTGCCGTACACATTTTTCGCCTGAATATCAATCTTTGGCCCGTAAAAGGCGGCTTCTCCATCCTCCTCCACAAAGGGTACCTGCTTCTCTACCAGAATCTTACGGAGCATCGCCTGCGTTCCCTCCCAGTACTCCTCGTCGCCGAGATACTTTTTCTTATTGTCCGGATCCCACTTGGAAAGCCTGTAGGTCACTTCATTCTGCAGCCCCAGCGTGGAGAGAATATAGTAATTCAAATCAAAGCAGGCCTTGAGCTCCTCCTCGCACTGGTCGGGACGAATCACATTGTGCCCCTCGGAAATGGTGAACTGGCGCACCCGGGTAAGTCCGTGCATCTCCCCCGAATCCTCATTGCGGAACAGGGTCGAGGTCTCGCCCATGCGGTAGGGCAGATCGCGGTAGGAGCGCTGCTCATTTTTATAACAGTAATACTGGAACGGACAGGTCATGGGCCGAAGCGCCATCGCATCCTCGCTGTCGGGATCTCCCAAAACAAACATGCCGTCCAGATAATGATCCCAGTGCCCGGAAATCTTGTAGAGATCGGACTTCGCCATAAACGGCGTTTTCGTGCGGACATAGCCCCACTCCTTATCCTCCAGATCCTCAATCCAGCGCTGCATCTTCATAATCATCTTCGTTCCCTTCGGGAGCAAAAGCGGCAGCCCCTGCCCGACCACATCCACCGTGGTAAACAGTCCCATCTCCCGCCCCAGCTTATTGTGATCCCTGAGCTTTGCGTCCTCCAGCTTCGCCAGATACGCCTTAAGCTCATCTTTTTTATTGAAAGCCGTGCCGTAGATTCTCTGCAGGCGCGCCTTGTCAGAATCCCCGCGCCAGTATGCCATGGATGAGGACAGAAGCTTGTATGCCTTTACTCCCTTTGTGCTCATCAGATGCGGACCCGCGCACAGATCCACAAAGCCGCCCTGGTCGTAGAAGGAGATCTCCGCCCCGTCCGGCAGATTCTCAATCAGCTCTACCTTATAAGGCTCGTTTTTCTCCTGCATGAACCGGACTGCCTCTGCCTTCGGAAGGGTAAAGCGCGTAATCTCATGCCCCTCTTTGATAATCTTCTTCATCTCCTCCTCCAGCTTATCCAGATCCTCTCTGGAAAACGGAGCGGAATCGAAATCGTAGTAAAAGCCGTCCTCAATGGCGGGTCCGATCGTCACCTCTGCCTCCGGGAAAAGGCGCTTGACTGCCTCCGCCAGAATATGGGATGCCGTGTGGCGTATTACCCGGAGTCCCTCCTTATCATTTGCTGTCACAATATTCACTTCGCTGTCACAATCCAGCAGAGTCCGCAGATCCACAATCTCGCCGTTCACCTCTCCGGCACAGGCGATCCTTGCCAGCCCCTCACTGATATCACACGCAATCTCATAGACACTTCTCGGCTCGCTGTACTCCTTTACGGAGCCGTCCTTCAATGTAATCCTCATAATCAAAAATCTCCTTGTCTACTCTTCATCTTCCATATCTTCAGCCCCGTAATAGTGCGACGCTCCGTTGCCGTTTCCGCAGCAGAGCAACCTGCGCGGCGAGATCAGCATTCCAAGCACACAGCCCGCCAGCGCCGCAATGATCAGTAAAAGCGTCTGCTCCTTTCTCGTGATGCTGATGATCTCTGACATAGTTTCTCCATACTCTCTGATTTTTTTCATGCTCTTCCTCCTTTTTTGTCATGCAATAGTTTCATCTGATATAAAAAAACCCCAGTATCAGAAAACTGATACCGGGGACGACAAACAAAGTTACCGTGGTTCCACCCACATTCTTTCCATAAGCACGCTTACAGAAACTCTTTCGACGATAACGGAGTCACCGTGCCGGATTGGGGCCGCTTCAAGCTGGTCTTCAACATGCTTCCGGCTGAATGCTCACACCACCCGGCACACCGGGGCATCCCTCTCTGGCGCTTTCCACATATCTACTCGTCTCTTCTTCGCTTTCTCTGTATTCAAATGTAAATCTCCTGAATGAAGTTTATTATATACCGTTGAAGCCGTATTTGTCAATCCTCAAAAAGCCTTACCTGCCGCAGCAGTACTTGTACTTCTTGCCGCTTCCG
Organism: Blautia sp.; assembly: GCA_023663685.1. Classification (GTDB taxonomy): domain Bacteria; phylum Bacillota; class Clostridia; order Lachnospirales; family Lachnospiraceae; genus Roseburia. The sequence continues at coordinate 318,469 of JAMPHB010000001.1, read as the reverse complement.
CAGGGGCAGGGCTCATTGCGGCCGACCTTTTTGCCCACCACCACTGTGCCGGACTTCTTCTGCTCTAAATACAGCCGTTTCTGCGTCTCCTTATCGTAGATATCGTCCCACATCGGAAGATCGTACAGCCAGTCTGCATTCGCCTTCACCATGTTCTTGTACAGCTTTTCCTTGTCGAAGGCAAGGCTCACATGCGTCTCCTCGTCCATCGTCTCAATCGGATTCTCCTCGATCAGGCTCTCGTTGATTCCGTCCAGAAAACCCGCCATCTCTAAAATGGACAGCTCATACTTCTCCGCGAGCTCCCTGACGCTGCCCTCCACTACCTCATCCGGATTCGCCAGCAGCTTCTCATATACACCCTTTTCCAGCTGGAAATACCTCTGCCAAAATCTCTGAAGCTCTCCCCGGTCTGCCTTTTCATTGTAAGCAATCGCCTGCCAGTCTTGTAAAATACCCATGTCTCTACCACCTTATCAGATACGAATTTACGCTTGTCCACAAGCGCATGGCTATTATACCAAATTCCCCTCCATTTTCCAAGCCCTATTTTCTTTCGGCCGGGAATTTTGTGCATGGAAATCAATTTTGCATTTGCAGGCGGCAAAGCGTGCAAAAGCAAAATTGATTTCCGTATACAAAATTCCTCCTTCATTGACAGCAGCCCCCTTTTCCGCTATGATAAGGACAATCTGTTTTTGATAAAGGAGCCGCCATGAAAAAAGGAAAACGCATACTCGCCATCATTGGCATTCTGCTTTTAGTTTCACTCTACATAATCACCCTCATCTGTGCCATCACAGACAACACCGGCACCATGCAGGTGTTCTTTGCCTCTGTGGTTGCCACGGTGATGATTCCTGCGCTCATCTGGGTCTACACCTTCATCTACAGACTCATAAAGGACAATCACGCAGACCCTGAAAAAGAAGAGCAGGATTCCTAACCGGGCATTGTAAAACGGCACTGTGGAAATGCGCTGCACCCCCAGAATTCTCCGTACTTTCCGTTCCGCTTCTTCATAGGGCTTCCACAGCGTTCGCACAGCCGGATTCCCGATTTCTTCCGCTACTGGGGCAAAAGCTCCCTGCCGAGACACTCAAATACCCTCTGGTTCATCCGACAGTCGTTCAGCGCACGGTGGGCGCCCTCCTGCGGAATCCCGTAATGTGCTGCAAGGTCTGTCAGCTTATGGTGGGAAAGCCGGGGTAAAAGCTCCCTGCCAAGACAGAGCGTATCTATGTAAGCATTGCCGGGCACCCCGCCGTAGAATTTCTGACAGTCCCGGTATATAAATTTCATGTCAAAGCTGTGGATATTGTGCCCTACGAGAATATTCTCCCCCGCAAACTCAAGAAAATCTGAAAGCACCTCTGAAAACGCCCGGGCGTCCTCTACCATATCGTCCGTAATATGGTTCACCGCGCTCGCCCCATAAGGAATTTTTCTTCCGGGATTCACGAGGGAGGTAAACTCCGCCTCCACACTTCCATTCTTCACCCTGATTCCTGATATCTCGATGACCTCGTCCGTGGCGGTCGAGATTCCCGTCGTCTCCAGATCGAAAACCACATAATCCGCTACATATTTATTCAGTCTTTTTCCCTGCGCACTTCCAAGCATCCTGGCTTTTCCTCCCTGTGTCCGCCTGCGCGGACTCTGTCCCTGTATCTTCCTGCATCCGCCCGGGCGGACTTTCTACTGCTGCCTCTGATCCTTCTTTTTCAGCAGCGCCGAGGTATCCAGCGTCTGGGGCGCGGATTTCTTCTTGTCCCTCTTCTTTTCCTTCGGCGGCTTTTTTTCCTTTTCAGGCGGCGCCTCCTCTGCGATGGGCTCCGCCACAGAGGGCAGCGGCTCCTTTTTGGCCTTTTCCCCGCTCTTTCTCTCCCTCGCCCGGCGCGCAAGACTCTGGTAAAGCCTTGTATCCTGCGGCAGGAAATGAAAACGCCGGAAAGCAATATCCATGACAAACCAGAGGACGGCCAGCAGAATCAGCCATTTTGCCAGCTCATACCTCTCCCTCGTATCGCTTTTTCTCTGCTTCCAGAAATCCTCCCCGGGCTCTAACATCCTCCCGTAATTCTCCACAAATTTGAGAAATGCCGCCGCGCTGACCCGGAACTTGTATTCGTCGGAGTACTGTACCACAGCCGCCGTGGTGACTGCGTTGCTAATCTCCCCATCGTCGATGCGGCGCACACTCAGATTATACACCCCGCTCATATCCGTGTCCAGCTTCGTCTCATACTGTCCCGGCGCGGTGGCGGTCAGCTCCGCCGTGTTCGTATTGCCCTCCGGGTCCGTGTACACCGCCTCCACCTTCGTCTTTTCCCCGTAATCCAGCGCCCGGTAGCTGATCTTCGTCACGCCGTGCGCCGTGATCACATCTGCGGAATCCTCCCCGATGCCGGCGTTTCCCGTGCTGTAATCCACGATGCGCCTCCAGAGCGCGGCATAATCTTCCTGCCCCGCAAAGCCGGACGTCCACTGGTTGGTCACATCTGTGTTCCATGCCACCGTGTGTCCCAGTCCATACTGCATGACCGTGAGCACCGGATCGTCCTTCTCGGAGGCGATGAGCTGCCTTGCAGAGTTCTTCGGCGTCGCACTGACATAGCCATGCAGAACGGGCCAGCCCTCCGCAAAAAGCCCTCTCGTAATCTCATTTCCGCCATTCACGGCCAGCGCAAACTCGCCGTTTTGCAGATAAGTGTCGCCGCTTAAGAATACTTCCTGCGCAAAAATCTTCGGAATATCCTCCGCCATATCCGAGTAGTAGTAACGGCCGCCGCAGCTCTCCGCAATCTGCTCTAAAAGCCGGTTGTCCGCAGAAGTCCCCACGCCCACGGTGGACAAGGTCACATCTGCATCTTTATAAGCCGCCGTCACATCGCTGTAGTTGCTTGTCTCCCCCTGCCCGTCTGTCAAAAGCACCACATGACGGATATCGGCCTCACAGTCTGTTACCTCCTTAAGCGCCGCCCAGAGGGAAGGCTTGATCGTTGTTCCGCCGCCCTCCGCCACTGTCTCGATTTTATCCTTGATTTCCTGCTTATCCTCGCAGAGCGTGGGCTTCACCACCCACTCATACCGGTCGTCAAAAGTCAGCACGCCCACATAATCCGAGCTCCGCAGCTGATCCACCGCCGTCTCCGCAGCCGTGATTGCCAGATCCAGATTAGTCGCGCCGCTCCCCAGATCCTCGCTCATACTCCCGGAATGGTCAATGATCATCACCATCACCATGGAGGGAATCTCGTTTACGCCCCGCAGCTGCATATCCACCGGCAGCACCTGCTCCAGCACACTCTCCCTGTAGCCTCCAAGCGCAAAGCTGTCCTCGCCGCCACAGCAGATGAGGCCATTGCCATAATCCTTAACATAGGTCTCCACATTCTCCAGAAATCCCTCCGGCAGATCCGCCAGATACACATTTTCCAGAATAATACTCTTGTAATCTAAAAGAGTCTCCAGCGTATCCGGGGCATTGATCGCAGACACTGTATTGTATTTGACATTCACGGCGCTAAGAAGCGCCTCAAACTGCCCGCTGTCCTCGTCCATGCCGGACACCAGAAGTACCTTCGGCGCGGACTCCACGACCGAATACGCGTGATAGCTGTTGTTTTCCTCACAGCCGTCCCCGGGAGCCGCCACCCTGACCTCAAAGCTCTCCATATCCCCGCCCTCGACCTTCTGGCGAAATTTGAACTGGTTCGTCCCGGAATTTAAGTGGACGCTGTAGGCTTCTGTCTGTATGGTGCCCGACCAGACCTGAAGCTCGGCGTCTGTCTCGTAATTACTCTCCACCGCCACCGTCATCGTGTAGGCGTCCCCGGGATGCAGATAGCTCGGAAGCTCCACATTTTCCATGTAGACGTCTTTTTTCGCACTCACCTCGTAGGTCTTTGCCAGAAGCTCAATCCTGCGGGACACAAGGGCGGAGGCAGCGCCTGTGATATCCCCCTTCGTCTCTTTCCCGTCGGTCAGAATGACGATTCTCCCCGCGCCGTCTGCCGGAATCATGGCAAGCGCCCGGGAAATCGCCTCCTCAAAATTCGTGGCGGTCTTATCCGGCAGGGACATAATCCCCGAAAAGTGATTCTCCTCCGTCAAAAACTGCTCCACCAGCGAATTTTTTCCAAAGGTGACAATGCCGTAACGGTTGTCCTTTGGCATCTTCTGCAGGGCAGACTTCACCTCCGACTCCATCTCCGAAAGATTCTCCGCGTTGCTGTTGGAGATATCCACAAGAAAGACCGTCGTGTTGGCGGACTCCCTCTTATGGATTCCCACATTGCAGAGAGCCAAAACCAGCAGGACGAGAAGAACAGCCCTCACGGCGAGATAGAATTTTCCCCGATAGCGCATCTGCCGCACATAAAGAATCCACTCCAGAACCAGCAGGAGTAAAATCACGGCAAGCAGCACATTCCGCAGCTGTTTTTTTACAAGCCTGCTGCTGTACTCCCCCCCGCCGGCCGTGCCTCCGGCGGTCAGCCGTCCCTCCGACTGGCTGGCGGCAAAGCGTACCACATAGGCTTCCCTCTGCTCCTTTGGCCCCACCTCGTAGAGCCCCGCCTTTGCTGTGTCCGCCTCCAGCTCACTCACGTCAAAGTCCGCCTGCGGGTGAAATATTACCTCTTCCCCGGCCTCATAGGTATTGTCCGCCAAAAGCGAGGTATCCCCCAAAAAGGCTACGGCATTGGAGATGAACACCGGGAATTCCGCCGTCAGCGGGAAATCCGACTCCCGTATATCAAAGCCCGCGACAATGATTTTCACACCGTCTTTCTCACCGTAATATCCGGCGCATTCCTCCCCCGCCCAGAGGAAGCCCGTGCCCCACGCGGGAACCTCGTAAATTTTTGTCTCATTGACCCCGATGGTAAAGTCGGGCAGCCCCGCCGTCAGGTCACAGCCTGACACTGTAAGCAGCACATTTTCCTTTGTCCCCGCCGCATTCTCACTGTCGGCAAAGACCATGCGGCTCACATCTGCCGCCGGGCCTGCGCCCGCATCATAGATCTGCACGGCATCCGTTTCCGCCGCGGCCGCATTCTCAGACTTTGCCAGACTTTTTCCGGTGGCCGCCTGATAGGCCTTCTCGATGTATGTGTTGCCGGAGCCGATCAGCACCGCCTCGATCTGGCTTGCCTGATCTGCCACCGCGTAGGCTGTATTGTCCGCCGCAAGCGAATCCCCGCTGCCTGCGCCCGCAAAGCGCACCGAGGACAGCTCGCACTTCAGGGGCTGTCTGTCCCAGTCAAATTTGTCAAAATAGCACAGACTCGTCTCGTCCGCCGCAAGCGTCACCTGCCGGATCTGCACCAGCTTCTCCCCCGCGTAGAGGCTGATTTCCAAATCTGCGGACACGTCGCTGTAGTTCGTGAGGCTCGCGGCCGCCACACAGCCCTCCTGCTCTGCATAGGAGAGAAAATTGACCGCCACATTATTCACGGCCTCCCCCATGATCTGCACCTCGGCGTCAAAATACTCCGAAAAGCTCATCGCAGGCTCCGCCCCGTTCCCGTCGGTAAAGACAATGACAGAAGCCGCCGTATCCTGCCGGGCGCCCCGCAGCGTGTCCACCACGCTCTCCGCATCCTTAAGGTTTCCCTCGCCGTCACAGCATTCCAGCGCATCCAGCACGCCGTAAAGACCCCCCTTGTCCTTCGACGCCACCGCCAAAAGCTGTGTCCCCCTGCAATCGTTTGCCAGCACAGAAAAAGCAGTCTCCTCCGACGATGCGATCAGGTTTTTCGCTTCGTCAACCGCTTCGGAAAGCCTGCTTTTCCCCTCTCCCGCATCGTGCTGCATACTGCCGCTGGTATCCATGACGAGAATCACATTCCCCCGGCTCACGCCCTCCCTGTGCAGATAGGGCGACATGAGCGCAAGCACCATGAGCAGAAGAATCAGAATCTGTACATACATCAGGATATTGTGGATGAATTTTTCCAGAAAGGTCTTTGACTGCTGGTTTTTGAATATTTTTTCCCACAATAAATTGGAGGAATTCCGGTAATCCTTTCCCCTCGGCTTCAGCAAATATAGAATTATCACCACCGGAACAGCCAGTAAAAGCGCCAGCGGCCACATACTCTCAAATATCATAAATCACCCTTAAATCGTCAAATACAAGCTGGTTCCTGTCCTTTCCCGCATCGCAGAGCACATAGGAAAAGCATCCGCGCCTGAGGCGCTCCACAAGAGCCGCAAGCTGGCTCTCATAGGCGGCTATGGCACGGGCGTCCACCGTCAGCCGCAGCGTGCTCTCATCCTCGGAATCAATCAGATTGACCGCCCCCTCCAGCGTCACGGCAAGCTCCTCCGGGGCCAGCGTCTGCAGCACCACCGCCCGCTGCCTGCGGTAATCGAGATACTGGATCAGCTTCTCGTAGGTGCGGTTTTCCCCCAGCATATCCCCGTGCAGAAAATCACTGATGATCACCGTCACCCCCGGGCCTCTCACCTGCATTCTTTTCGCCGCCGCAAGCATATCCACCTCCCCGGAAAAGTCGAGTGTCTCCAGCCAGCCGCGCACCTTGTAAAAGCCGTTTTTTCCACCGCTCACCGACAATGCATTTCCCATATGCTTCATATCGTAGAGCATAAGCCTGTCCATATTATTGAGTGCAAGAAAGCCCACCACCGAAGCCAGATCCTTCGCCAGCTCCGATTTGTTTTTCCCGCCGTAATCCATGGAGGCGCTGGTGTCAAGCAGCACAGAGACCACGGCCTCCTTCTCCTCCATAAACTCGCGGATATAGAGCTTGTCCAGCCTCGCGTACACATTCCAGTCCATGCGCCTTAAATCGTCCCCGGGCATGTACTCCCTGAAATCCGAAAATTCCGCAGAGATTCCCTTATGCACAGACTTCCGGTTGCCGGACATATTGAGGCTGCTCTTGTGGTTCACGGCAAGCTGCAGCCGGGATAACGTATCATAAAGCTTCGCATCAAGCATAGAGACCCTTTTCCTTTTGTTCCAAAATCTGCCGAATCACATGATCCTCGGTGATTCCCTCCGAGATAGCGTCAAAGCTCAGTAAAATCCGATGCCTTAACACCGGAAATGCCACTGCCTTCACATCTTCAAAGGACACGTTGTAGCGTCCCTCCAAAAAAGCACGGGCTCTCGATGTACGGATCATGGCCTGCGCCGCCCGGGGAGACGCACCCTCCCGGATATACGGGTTCTCCCCATGGGTCGCCATCACCAGCTCCAAAAGATAGTCCATCACCGCATCCGCAATCGGAATCTGCGCCGTCAGATGGCGGGCCGCAAGAAGCTCCCCACCGCTGCATAAAGCCGCAAGTTCCGGCTGTTTCTGCCCCTCCGTGAGCCCTACAATCGCGCGAAGCTCCTCTTTGCCCGGGAACTCCACCAGAAGCTTGAACAAAAAACGGTCCAGCTGTGCCTCCGGCAGAGGATAGGTTCCCTCCTGCTCGATGGGATTCTGTGTCGCCAGCACAAAGAAGGGCTCCTCCATGACGTGGCTCTCATTTCCCACGGTCACTGTGTGCTCCTGCATCGCCTCAAGCAGCGCCGACTGGGTCTTGGGAGTCGCCCGGTTGATCTCGTCCGCCAGCACCAGATTCGCAAAGACCGGCCCCCGCTCAAAGCGGAAGCTGCTTTTTCCTTCCTCCTTCACCATAATATTCGTTCCCGTCACATCGCTGGGCATCAGATCCGGCGTAAACTGAATCCTCTTAAAGGACAGGGAAAACACCTGCCCGATCGTGCGCACCAGCATAGTTTTTCCAAGTCCCGGCATACCCTCAAGGAGCACATTGCCCCCGGCAAGCAGCGCCAGAAGCGCCTGCCGCACGATCTCCTTTTGTCCGATGATTCCTTTTTGGATTTCCTGCTCGCAGGCAATCAGCTTTTGCTGATAAAATTCTAATTCCTCCATATATACGTTTCCTCTCACTGATTCAAAATATCAAAATAGTCACGAATTACACTCTCCATGCCGGAGGGATACTTGCCGTTTGCAATTCCCTCATAGGCGTCGCCTGCATATTCCCCGACCACCGAACTGTAGTCCACATGCTCCCCCTCCCAGCTTAAGCCGTTCTGCTGTCTGTAATAATCTGAATTCTCATCTCCGGTCTTGTCCCCGGTCAGTGACGAATCATCGCCAATGGCATTGGGAATGCTCACATAATCATGGACGGCGTCACTGCTTCCGGTTCCGCGCCCGCCGCCGAAGCCGTTTCCATTTCCGGAGCCGCTTCCGCTTCCACTGCCGTCTCCGCTCCCGGTTCCGTTTCCATTTCCGCTTCCATCTCCACTGCCATTTCCTTTGCCGTCGCCATTTCCACTTCCGCCGCCGTCTCCGCTTCCATCTCCATTTCCATTTCCGGCTTTTCCATCCCCGGCTTCGCTTCCGCTGCCGGAGCCTCCCCCGTCACCGGAGCCCTCTCCGTCGCCGGAGCTTCCTGTCGGCGTGCCGCCGGATGCGACCTGCTCCCCGCTCTGGTTCGCAAGAGCTTTCGCCAGAGCCTCTGCATTTGCAACGCCAAGACCCTCCGGGTCTGATAAAAGCGACGCAAGCTGCGCAAGGCTCTGACCTGCCTGCTCATACTTGTAGTCCAGCCGCTCCATCGCCGCGCTCAGAGCCTCTGCGGAGCCCGCCGCAGACAGCTCCTCCCTCGAGAGCTCCATCGCTTCCATCAGCTCCTGAAGAGCCTCCTGCTGCTGCTCCGTGAGACTGTCCATATCCACGCCCTTAAGGGCGTCCAAAAGTTCACTGACCTTCTCCTTCTCCTCCTTTGCCTGCAGCGCCAGCTCATGCCGCGCCCTCGCCTCCTCTCTTGCCGCCGAGGGCACAAAGGCGAGACCTGCCGCAAGCGCCACGGAGAGCGCAAGCGCCAGAAGATGCTTCCAGTGCGGAAGAACCGGAAGCTTCACCTGCTCCCGCACGGCATTGTAGCTCACCAGCGCATCCGTCCTCTGTCTGCGTGCCATGGCGTCCTCCCTGTCCATAAGCTCACAGGCTGTCAGCATCCGCTCCTTTAATCCAAAGGAATCCAGCCGCTTCGCCGCCGTCCTCTGGTCTGCCCGCATAAGCAGCGCATAGCCGGATCCCGTGAGAGCTCCCGCAAAGAAGAACAAAAATGCCAGCCAGTGGGCATAGTAAAAGGGCACAAAAACCGAGACCAGCTCACAGACGATCCCCGCCACTCCTGCCAGTGCGGCAAACACCACCAGAGAGTCCAAAAACTTTGCGATATTTAGTTTTCTTCTGCAATGGTTTATCTGCTGCCGCAGATACCGCTTCTCATCCATCATAGCTGATTCCCCTGCGCCATCTTCGGCGGCTCCATCTTCGGCGGCTCCATTCTCTGCGGCATCGCCTTTTTCGCCCGCCTCTTAATGGGATTGATTCTCTTAGAAGCCAGCCACAGAAACAGAAAAGAAACTGCCACAAAGAGGATCGTGGACAGAATCATCCACCAGTGCCCGGAGGTCACGAAGGTCATAATGCCTTTCTTCGTTGTTCCCAGACTTACCAGCGTTCCCACCATGGACTCCCCTGTCATAACACCAACAAAAAATTCAAGCAGATACACCGCCGGGTTTAAGAGCAGGGCAAGATAGGAAAGACTGTTTTCCGTTGACATAGCACTTGCATACCCGGATACCATATACATATACTGGGCAATCCCGATCGGAAGCAGCGTCCCCAGGAAGAATACCACATAGATGCCGTAGGACATAATCACCGCCGTGATGGATTTTTTGCACAGAGAGGAGCACAGAATGCCAATGCTGGCGGAAAAGAGCGACACTAAAAGCGCCACCCCGAAGAACCAGAGGAGGTAGCTCCACGGAAGTCCCCCAATCACAAACGCCAGCGCCATGACCGGCATGGACGCCGCCACAAAAAAGACATCCTGCACGACGGCCGTCATTACCTTGCCCAGAATAATCGAAAACGGCGTCATACTGGTCGTCATCATTATGTCAAAGGTCTGTCTCTCCTTCTCTCCCGAGATTGAGGATGCCGTCCGAATCGGAACCACCACCCCGAGAATGATGAGCTGGGTCACGCCCAGCACCGGGTAAAGGCCGATGATGCTGTTGTAGATATTGTTGACGGAATAACGGCTGTTCTCCTGAATCACCAGCATGGCGACAAAGAACACCAGCGCCATTATTGCCTCGTAGGCAAACACACTCCAGCAGATCCGCATACTTCTGGACTGTACCCGTATATCCTTTTTAACGATTGGATTCATTCGCATTTTCTTCACCTCCCGTCACCTGCATAAATAACGTTTCCAGATTCCCCTCCTGCTTGCGAAAACCAGTCACCAGCACATCATTTGCAATCATTTCACCGATCATTTTCGCAATCTCCGGCTTCGTCATACTGTGGGTCAGCTTCAGCTCATTCTCCCCCACAGACTCAATCTTTACGCCGGAATGCTCCTTTGCAATGCGCACCGCCGTGTCCATGCCGCCCTCTGCGGTAATGACCAGGCCGTTGCTGCCGAATACATTTTCCATCACGTCCTCGATGCGCCCCGCCGCCACAAGGCTTCCATGGTTCATAATCCCGATGCTGTTGCACATCTCGGAGAGCTCTGAGAGAATGTGGGAGCTGATCACGATGGTTTTTCCCATGCTTTTCAGATTGAGCAAAAGCTCCTTCATCTCCACTCTCGCCCGCGGGTCAAGACCCGAATTCGGCTCATCCAAAACCAGCAGGGAGGGATTGTGAATTAACGCCCTCGCCACGCAGAGCCGCTGCTTCATCCCCCGGGACAGTGTATCCACATAGACTTCCTTTTTGTCGGAGAGATTCACCAGCGCCAGAAGGTCGTCCGCAATGCGCTCGATATCCCGCGAATTCATACTGTACATGGAGCCGTAAAAATCCATGTACTCTTTCACTTTTAAATTGTCGTACACCCCAAAGAAGTCCGGCACATAGCCAATCTGCCGCTTGATCTCCTTCTGGTTCGAGATATCCACCCCGTTGATGGTGATGGAGCCCGCATTTTGCGGCATCAGTCCGCAGACCATGCGGATCGTCGTGGTCTTGCCCGCGCCGTTCGGCCCGACAAAGCCGAAGAGATCCCCCTCCGGGATATGGAGAGTCAGGTTGTTGACCGCCAGAAATTTGCCATAGCTCTTATACAGATGATCAATTTGCAGCATCGTACACCTCCTCCATATCAATATCCGCAAAGCTGTAGAGACAGCTGTAAGCCGTCTCCTCGCAGCGGCCTGCAACCGTCCTGCCAGAATCCGTTACCAGACCCACGATGCAGGCTCTCTTCGCACCATAGGCAGACTGCTCCCGCTTCTCGTCCGCGATGCCAAGTCCTACAAACAGGGCCGCCATATCCGCCCTTCCGATTTCCTTTTGCGCCACCACGGAATAGGTGTTCGCAGAGGAGGAGTAGGCGATGCCGCTCCCATAGTAATAACCGAACTGATTGTAATACATATCATCTATCGACTGGATTTCCGACTCATAAAGACAGCGGCCGTCTTTCACCGCCTGCGCAATGTCAAGCGTCTCGCCCGCCTTCACGTCCGAGAAGATCATCACATAGTTGTCGCAGCGCACCGCGAGAAGGGCGAAATCACTGTCCGCCTGATTCGTCACCCTGCCGCTCATCGCACTGTACAGCTTTCCCTTTAGCCCGTCTCCCGAAAAGCCACTGCCTGCCTCCGCCCTGCCGCTGGCATAGAGAAAACCGCTCTCAAAATTCTCGGTGGGCTTCATTCCTATGGACAGCCCTTCGCTGTCATTGCGAAGCACATAGTGATAATCCCCGTTGGCGAATGAATAATAGTTGTTGCCGGTAAAGCCGGGGCCTGCCACCTCATAATTGTCGTTCAGCTTAAGGCTCCAGCGCTTCGTGCCGGAGTGGTAGGCGTCGTAGTAGGTATCTATCCTCGTGCTGCCCGCCTCCTGCACAGAGACGGAATATACTTTCGTGTTTGTGACTCTGATATCCCTGCCGAACACGAACACCCCGAGAATGAACAACAGTCCCAAAAGCGGCGCGCCGATCCAGTACCACTCACTTTTTTTGCATTTTCGCAAAATCAGGTACAGCAGGGGGCCGACCAGCACTACATAGATGGCGATGATAATCTTTAACCATGTAAAGTCTACATCTGTATTTTCCTGGTCAATGACTGCCAGTGCCCGCTGTCCAAAGTAATCCATGCTGGAATAGCCGCTATACTGATTGTAGCTGTTGGAGGCATACATAACCTCATAAAACGTATTTTCAAAAAAACCCCCGCTGCCCTTTTTCAGCTCCGCGTCTCCCAGCGAGACGGACGTCACAAACACTGCGCCGTCATCTACCCTTGCACACGCTCCCGGGCACTCCGAGCTCTCCCAGAAATAGACATTTTGATCCAGATATACCAGATTTGCCACAGCCATCTGCGAGAAATCCACGCCCGCATCCGTATAGGAATAATAGTATCCGCTCCTGCGGGCATTGTCGGATGCATAGTTCTCCTCGCCGGGCTCGCTGACGGCTGCTACACTCATCTCTAAAAAGGAGGGATCAAATCCGCCCAGTGTCTGCTCGCCGTATTCCCCGGTTCCGATGATCAGCCATCCGCCGCTTTTCACCCAGTCCTCGATGGCCGCCAGTTTCTCCCCGCCGAGACTTGCCACGTCAAAGCGGTCGATGACTAAAAAGTACAGCCCGTCCAGATAGCCCTCCAGATTATCCGCATCCAGCTCCAGAAGCGCAAGCGGCGCAGAAACGTTCTGCAGATTAAGGTTCACGCCCCCCATATCCAGCCATGTGAGGTCGTCGGGCCTGTCCGAGAGAATGCCCACAGTGATTCCGCTCTTGTTTCCCCCAAGCACATTTTTCAGGTTGAACGACTGCAGCGTCTCGCCGTCCCCGTCCAGAAAAGCCGCGGTACAGTTTCCGCGTGTCGTCTCTATTGCCTGTTCCGGAATGGTGACAGTAAACTGCTTCTTCCCATCCTTCGGAAGGGATATCTCCGTATCATAGGCGCAGGCCTCCGAGTTCTGACTGGTAAACACCAGCCGCAGCGTGCCCGCGTAATCCTCTCCCTTATTTTCTGCCGTCACCTGAAACACATAGCGGTCCTCCTCCTGCTTCAGAAAGGCTACATCGCAGGAGAAATCCTTCTTTTTGTCGTCCCCGTAAGCACAAACCGCCCCGGCAAACAGCATGAGCATACTCAAAACCACCAGCACGGCAATTCTTCTTTTTCGCATAACCGACTCCTTTCTATTTTTTTCCTCTCAAAAAACTATACCATACCTCCTTCATAAAATCTCTTAATTTCTTTCAAAAAAAGTTTAAGATTTTCTGAAAATTAAAAAAGCGGGGGCTTTCGCCCCCGTTTCTCCGCCAAAAAACATATTCTAACTGCCAATCTTCTTTGTTGTTTTTTTCGTTTCGTACCCGCTCTTTTTTACAGTTATTACAACCTTATCGCCCTTTTTCAGCTTGCGGGAGAGCTTGACCTTCACCTTGCCGTTTTCGGCTTTCTTCGTAATTTTCGATACCGTCTTGCTCCCAGACCTGATAATCTCATCATTGACTGAAATTGTAACTTTAGCACCCTCGATTGTGCTGACAGACACATAATTATTCCCTTTTCTCGCAATGACTGAAAGCCTGGAGGCTTTTTTATAATCACCGGTTACATTTAAATCGAAGTTTATGTAACCCTCATCACCAGAAGCATATCTTGCAAGCTTAATATAATAATCATGTCCCTTGACAAATGTATAGGAGCCTTGTACTTCTTCCGATGCAATCTTTACATTGACATAGTCACTGGTGCCACCATTACAATACCCTACATAATACCTTGGATCGGCCATATTTATTCCATTATAATTATATAGACCCAAATAACAGCCACTCCCTTTCGGCATAAACACAATTTGTATGGTTTGATCCCGGATATCCTTCGGAATTGATATCTTATACCATAGAGCACTATTACTTTCGCCTGATATCCTCTCTCCCAGAGCAATCTCCGTCGCGGTTCTCATATCATTTGCCTTTACTGTAATCCCGGACGACAGCATCTGCACCATGAATGTCAACACCAGCATAAATGATAATAACGTTCTCTTTGTTCCTTTTTTCATTTTCATATCTCTCCTTTGACACTTTGTGATATGTAACTTTTTACCACAAAAATATCACAATACCCCCCCGAGTCAAGCGAAATATAAATTTTCTCCCCAAAAGTATCAATCCGCCTGCCAGCCCACTACTGGCGGATATAAATCCCCTGCGATTCAATGAAATCATCCAGCTCCTCCAGCGCCTCGGTAGCCCACTCCCGGCTCTTTGGCCCCTGCTCCTTTTCAGCCTCCTTTGGCTTTTGCTCCTTATCCTTCATATGTCCGCTCCTTTCCAGCCACAACATCTGCTGCTTTCATCTGGTTTCAAAAAAAAATAAATCTTCTGTCCTAAAGGTATTATATCCCTCATAGTAATAACTCACATCAATGCCCTTCATATATACCTCTCTGTCTTCAATTTTATCCGTCAATGCCTCTCGAATCAATGCCTTAATCTCTACATCTTTGACGGGACTCCGTTCCATTGCGAGTAAATAATCTTCCTTATCCACACTGCTCCAGTCCACGACTAATTTTAACTCTTTCTTCAAAATTAAATCGAGCCATATACGGGTACTTCTTCCATTCCCCTCCCGAAATGGATGGGCAACATTCATCTCTACATATTTTTCTATAATCCCATCATAGGTTGACTGAGGCATATCATCAATATTCTTTAGCGCAGCTTCTAAATACATGACAGGTACAAATCTAAAATTTCCCTTTGCAATATTTACAGTTCTCAGTTTCCCTGCAAAATCATAGATATCATCAAAAAGAAATTTGTGGATTCTTGCAAGCCCTGCATATTTTCCAATTTCAGATTCCTCAATCATATTATTTTCGTATAGCTCAAGTGCCTTCGCCTTGCTTATCTTCTCTTCGACTCTTGCAAGCTCCGCAGAATTTGTAATATTCATTTTATTTTGCAGCGCCATATACCCTCCTCAAGCGTGAATCAGACAAAAAACGAAGCCGCTTTTAAAAGCAGGACAGTTTTTATCAATTGCCAAGCATCTGATTTAAGGTCACGATCATCTCTTCGATCTTTCCTGCCGCCTCTGCGCCTGCAAAACTCACAATGGATTTCAGCGGCATTTCCGTCATCATGGCCTCCATCATTTCTCTCCCGGTTCCGAGAGCGTCTGTACTGCTCTCTGCATCCCCTTCCGGAGAAAGCATGGCTTCCTGCATGTCTTTGATCATTTCACCGACAGCGGGCGCCGTCACCGGATGTTTCAGAAGCTGACCCAGCGTAGTCGCCCCGCTTACATACATCGGCAGAAGCTTCTCTGTCTCAAACGAAAGATCTCCTCTCAAAGCAATCTCGTCGCTCGCATGTCCGATCAGCACTTCATAAGTCCCGGAAGGTGCATACCAGTCACCGAGTCCTTCATGGTAGAACGACAAATCCCTTGCACACAGTACAAACTCGACCGTCTTCGTCTCACCCGGGGCAAGCGCAACCTTTGCAAAGCCTTTCAGTTCTTTGACAGGCCTGCCCACCGTGCCGTTCTTATCGCTGACATAGAGCTGCACCACTTCCCTGCCTGCCATGCCTCCCGTATTTTTCACATCAACTGTCACTTTCACACAAGCGTCATCCTTCAATGCCCCTTCCGGCATTTTCAGGTTGCTGTACTCATAGACCGTATAGGACAGCCCATGTCCGAATGCCCAGCGCACAGGCATTTTTTTCATATCATAATAGCGGTAGCCGACATAGATGCCTTCCGCATAATCGACATTCTCTCCATCCCCGTGAAAACTCAGGTAACTCGGATTATCCTCAAGACGGAGCGGGAAGGTTTCTGCAAGACGTCCGGAAGGATTCACCTCACCGTAAAGAAGCTGGTCTGTCGCTTCTCCCACCCCCTGACCGCCAAGATACATTTCCAAAATCGCTGCCACTTTGTCTGCCCATGGCGTCTCGACCGGGCTACCATTGTGCAGCACGACAATGGTATTCGGCTGTACCTTCGCCACTTCCTCGATCAGTTTATTCTGGCATGCCGGAAGCTTCATGTCTTTTCTGTCGTATCCCTCCGATTCAATCACATCGGGAAGTCCCGCAAAAATCACGGCCACCTCTGCCTCCTTTGCAGCCTGCACTGCCGCCTGCAGCTCCTCCCCATTCTCTTCGTCCCTGTCAAACGGAAAGCCTTTTACATAGGATACCGGCCGGTTCTTCGCCCTTGCGCTCTCCAGTGCGGAAGCTACCCTGCTGGCATTGATATGGCTGGAACCGCCGCCCTGATAACGCGGTTTTTCAGCATATTCACCAATATATACAACTTTTGTACCCTCTTTTAGCGGAAGCACGCCGTTATTTTCCAAAAGAACCGCGCTCTCCGTCTCAATCTTAACTGCCTTATTGTGATCCGCATCCCGGTCAAAAACTGCTTCCGGATGGCGGTGATCCGTATAGGAAAATATAACCTTTAAAATACGTTCGACTGCATCGTCGAGCAACGCCTCATCCAAAGTTCCGTCTTTTACTGCAGCAATAATCTTCGCATCGTTGTATCCGCCGCTTCCCGGCATTTCCAGGTCAAGTCCTGCCACAATGCCTTTCACGCGGTCTGCAACCGCGCCCCAGTCCGTCATCACATAACCTTCAAATCCCCATTCATCCCGCAGGATTTCTGTCAGAAGATGCCGGTTTTCAGAAGCGTAAACACCGTTGAGCTTATTGTAGCTGCACATGATAGTCTTCGGCTGTGCTTCCCTGACCGCCGTCTCAAATGCCGGAAGGTAAATTTCCCGCAATACCCGCTCGGACAGATTGGAAGAGCAGCTCATACGGTTGTACTCCTGATTGTTCGCCGCATAATGCTTTATACTCGTGCCTACGTCCCAGCTCTGTACGCCGCTTATATAAGCTGCCGCCATCTTTCCTGCAAGATACGGGTCTTCAGACATATATTCAAAGTTACGCCCGCATAATGGACTCCTCTTGATATTGACCGCCGGCCCTAAGAGCACACTCAAATCTTCCGCCTGGCACTCCTCGCCCAGCGTCTTTCCCATCTCATTTATCAACTCCGTATCGAAGCTGGACGCCACTGCGCAGGCCGCCGGAAAACAGACTGCAACGATACTCTCCCCGATTCCCAGATGATCGCCCACATCCAGCTGTTTGCGCAGGCCGTGAGGGCCGTCCGATACCATCACCGACGGAATTCCCAGCCGCTCCACGCTTTTCAGATGCCAGAAGTCCTCGCCTGAGCACATCCCGGCCTTTTCTTCAAGGGTCATCTGTGAAATCATTTGTCTGATATCTCTTTCCATGCCTCTTTCCTCCTTCTTAATATTTATGTTTCATCTGTGTATCATTACCGTAGTGCCATAGAACCATCAGAATTCTGACAAGACACCTTTAATATATATTAACCATTATACCTTATCCTTAAAAAGTCCACAAGTCTTTGAATATAATTGATGGACTGGCAAAGCCAATCCATCAATCATCCATTATATACTTCTCTTTACATTTAGCACATTCATTAACACTTCCTGCAACACTCTTGATACATTAATTCCCGCATGTTCAGCCTCATAATTTAACCAGCTTGGAAGTGCTACATTTCAGGAACACAAACTTAAAAAGGATGTTCAGAATCATCAATGTATTTATACCCATTATTGCAAAAAATATTTTTATCTAATATAAGCTTACACAAAGGAGATATGACCATGAAAATTCGTATAACTTTGAATAATACCTTAAATCAACAACTTAAATCTCAGTATTGGCTTGCACATGAAACGGGCATAGCAGCATCTACCATCAATAATTTTGGCAGGTAACACAAAAAATTTGAGTTTCCCCATTTTTTAAAGCATTACATCCCGCCGCCAGCCATTTTA
>JAMPHB010000001.1:279564-300388 GCA_023663685.1 Blautia sp. | reverse complement strand
CAGGACTCTCCTTTAATAGTATTCTACCAATTTTTCAAAAAATGTCAATGTCTTTGTGAAAATCTTTATAACTCAAATTACCTACTTATTAGTCCAAAATTGGCAGATTATTCAAGCAGGGAGGTAAATGCATCATATGATGATCTGTCATAGGAGTTAAAATCATGCCGCCTCTTGTCAATCTCCCCCAAAAAACCAACAGCCACACAGAGCGGAAATCTGACATGATTTTACCTTGAATTTTTATAGTACTTTGCCTGTGCGTTGTAGAGCCGGTAATAAATCCCTCTTTCCGCCAGCAGGGATTCATGGTTTCCTTCTTCCATAATCTTTCCCTCCCCGAAAACCACAATCCGGTCACAGAATTTGCAGCTGCTCATCCTGTGCGAAATATAAATCGCGGTTTTATTCCTTATCAGCGTGTCAAAGTTCTCGTAAATCTCTGCTTCTGCGAGCGGATCCAACGACGCCGTGGGTTCGTCGAGGATAATAAACGGTGCATCCTTGTACAGCGCTCTGGCGATGGCGATCTTCTGCGCCTCGCCCCCCGACAGCGAAACACCCTGACCGTTTTCATGCCCGAGCAGGGTCTTTTGCCTTTCCGGCAGTTCCTGCACGCGCTCCCACATGCCGGAAAGCATGAGCACTTCCTTAAGCCGCTCTTCCTCCACCGGCTGTCCACAGGATACATTTTCGTCCAGCGGGAAATCATACAGCCTGAAATCCTGAAACACAACGGAAAAAATTCTGGCATACTCGTCGTAATCGTATTTTGCAATGTTGATGCCGTTCAGCCGGATTTCTCCCTCCGTCGGCTCATACAGGCGGCACAAAAGCTTGATCAGTGTCGTCTTTCCTGCTCCGTTCTGTCCGACAAGTGCCAGTCTCTCTCCCACATGGAAGGTAATGGAAACATCACGCAGTACATCCTGCTCCGTCCCCGGATAGCGGAAGCTGACATGGGAAAACTCGATCAGATAGCGGTTGTCATCCCGTTTCTCCGTGGGCAGCGTGCCGTCATAGTGCATATTGGGCTGTGTGATAAATTCCTCGTATGTGTTGAGATATTCATTCATGTAATTGATGTTCTGATATTTTTCGAGCATCCTCTGTGCGCCCGCGGCCATGGCGATGACCGCGCTCGCATACATCGTCACTTCTCCCACTGTGATGCTGCCTGCCAGCGCCTTTGCCGCAATGCAGATATAGGTCACTGCTGCAAGTATCTGTGCCGCAAAAGAACTTACCGCCTGACATTTTCCGGTGTAGCATCCTTTTTCCGTAAACACTCTGCCAACGGACTGGAAAACCTTCATTTTCCGGTAAAGATAGTCCCCCAGCCCAAACAGCCTGATATCTTTTATATATTCTTCCTTTCCGATCAGGCCGAACAGATACGCCGTCAGCGTATTGACCCGCTCATTTTCCCGCTCCGTTTTTACTGCAAATTCTCCGTCTTTTTTGGAGAAATAGTTGCTGACTGCCATCACTGCGGCAAGTGCCAAAAGCAGCAGTACAAAGAGCAGCACCGAAACCGTCATATTCTCTTTCTCACTGTCCGTACTCGCAAAAAGCACCAGTATAAATCCCGCCGCAAAAACGATTCCCGCAAGCTCCCGAAAAAACTGATAGATTTCTAAAAGCTGACGCTCCACGCCTCCCATTCCCTGTTCTCCCGCCCGCACCCTGCGGAACGCCGCAAGAGCCTCCGCTGTGTCTATCATCTCATATTCCATGGAAAATGCTTTCTGTGCCGTGCGCTTTTTGATCTCCGGCTCACAGAGATTGCAGTAGTGCTGTACGATACGGTCGCAGGCTTTCGCGGCCAGATTTAAGATCACGGTCACCGCTGTCATCCGCAAAACCATCCCCGCAGCTGCACCGTATTCTGTCAGCATCAGCCGGTTCAAAATGGCCGCATAAAATATGCTGCCGGCATACGGCACCGCAGCCGCAGTGAGCGCGCCTATGACGATTCCCGCCTGCACGCTCCGATAACCCTTTGTCTGAAATACCGTATAATGCCACATTTCTTTTACCGTCATATTTTTCGTCATGTTCCATCCTCCCCTCTATACTGCAGGCGAACCTTCATTTCCTCCGCCGAGCCGCAGGTCCTGCCCTTCAGACACAATATTTTCACAGTAATATCTGCTCTGTACCTGAAACATTTTATAATACTCTCCCTGCGCCTCCATCAGTTCCTCATGCGTCCCCTGCTCACAGATGCGTCCCCCGGAAAGCATAACGATCCGGTCGCAGAATCTCGTGGAAGCCAGCCTGTGAGAGATAAAAAGCACTGTTTTGTCCGCCAGCAGCATGTGATATTTTTCATAAATCCCCGTCTCCGCCAGCGCGTCGAGTGCGGCGGTCGGCTCGTCAAGCATGACGAGCAGTGCGTTGCGGTAGATCACCCTTGCAAGCAGCAGCTTCTGCAGTTCCCCGCCGGAGAGTTCAATGCCGTCCGGTGAGATATCCTTCCCGAGACAGGTTTCCAGTTTTCCGTCAAGTCCCCTTACCTTTTCTTCTAACCCTGCCAAAGCAAGCGCACTCCACACGCCTGCTTCGTCGTACTGCTCTGCCAGCGCCACATTTTCACCGATGCTGTACGACGTGCGAAAGGGTTCCTGAAAAATAGCCGCCTGCTTCGCAAAATAGCCGGTCCGGTTAAGCTCGCGCGTGCTGATGCCGTTGACATACACCGTCCCTTCTGTCGGCAGATAAAGCCCCGACATAAGTTTCACTATGGTTGTCTTCCCTGCGCCGTTGATCCCCACAAGCGCAAGCTTTTCCCCTGCCGCGATTCGGAAGCTGACATCCTTTAGCGTATCCTCCTTTGCTCCGCTGTAACGGTAGCTCACACGGTCAAATACGATCTCTATATCCGTCCACGCACTGCAGTCAAATGCCGTATCCGCATCCCTGCTCACCGGCAGATCAAGGTAAGCACGCAGGTCGCAGATCATATCACTGTCTCTTTTTACCGCAACCACACATTTTCCGATCAGCCCCAGCCAGTTTGAAAGTCCTCCGACCAGTCCCAGATAAAATATAAATTCGGAGATCCGCATTCCGTTTGCCAGCTGTGCAATCAGATAGAGGTAGCAGACCAGCTCCCGCACGGCATTCAGTACCGCATCCACTGTATTGCTTCCAAACTCCCGCATATCCCTGCCAAACGTGAGACGGCGCCGCCTTGCGATTGCCTCGCCGTACTTTCCCACGATCCATCTTCCCAGCCCGAAGATGCGGATATCTTTGCCGCCCTGCACGTCGTCTACGATACGGTCAATGTAATGCATGGTCATATCCTCTTCGGCGAGCGAATCTCTGATTTTTCTTTCATAGCGCGTTACCAGTCCGCCCACAGCCGCGCTCACCGCAGACATTCCAATCAGCAACAGCAGGATTTTCGGATTCATGGAACCGACGATCAGTGAATAGGTGAGCAGTCCCAGCACATTTTTCAGCAGGTCACTGTTCTCATGGAAAAAGCCCTCCAGACCGTCCAGGTTTGACATGACACTGCTCTCTGCCTTCTCTCTTAGCCTGCGGATTTCTACACTTTCAAACTGTTCCATGCCAACCGACAAATCTTTTTTGATCGGCGGCATGACAAACAGTTCCGCTCTCGCCTCAATATACTGAAGCCAGCCCCTGCCCTCCAGATAAGCCTTGACCATATTGAGCACGCCGTAACCGGCAAAAGCCAGCAGAATCATATACACAAGTCCGCGCAGTGCAGTTCCCCGTTCCAGCGCTTCTACGATCAGCGCGGTGACTGCCGTTCCCACAACCGGCACAAAAACAAAAAATACGGCTTCCGCAAGCGTGCAGAAAACAATCTTTTTCTTCTTTTTCCACAGCGGACCGTAGGCAAACCGGTAATTACTCCAGACCGAATAATGTTTCATTGCACTGTTCTCCTTCCTTTCTTCTGCTGTTACCGTAACACATTTTCTCTTTTTTTGTACAAAAAAAGGCACAGATGGTAAAAATCCGTACCTGAAAAGCTTTTGTATGTTTCACAATGGCAGCATGATCTCTGTCACAAAGACTCCCGGCTCATTCTTCCGATTGATATAACCGCCGTATTTCTCCACAATACGGTTGATCCGTTTCAGACCGTGCCCGTGATTGCCGCGCTTTGCCGAAATATATTCCTCGTCAAACTTCCGAACCAGTTCATTCGTCGCGTTGCTGACCGAAAGATACAGCTGTTGGCGCAGGATGCCGATGTAAAGCCTGATAAACCGCTCATCCGGCTCTGTCTTCTCGCATGCCTCGACTGCATTGTCAATCAGATTCCCGATCACGGCGCAGAGGTCGATATCCGACACGGCAAGGGTTTCCGGAACCGTCGCCTTGTAATCGACCCGTATCCCCTTTTTGACCGCAAGCGAGATCTTGGAATTTAAGACCGCGTCAGCGTTGATATTTCCGGTGTGGAACAAAAGATTGATATCGTCCAAGTCCCGTTCCAGCATATCCAGATAATCCGCCGCTTCCTTTAACCGGTCCATTGCCAGATACGCTTTCAGTGACTGCATATGGTTGTGATAATCATGCCGCCATGCCCGCATCGTGAGGTAAATATTATGTACCTCCTCGATTTCATTTTTGAGCAGTTTATTCTGATATGCCGCTATCCGCCTCTCATATATTTTATCGTAAATCCGGTACAGCAGGTATGCCAGAAGCGCAAACGCCGCTGCCGCTATCAAAAAAAATACTACTATTTGCATCCTTTATCCCCCTCTTAAACATCAGCCCATTTGCTGCCCTTATATTACCCCGTGCCGTGCAGATAATGCTGTATGAAACTGGCATTTAATTCCTGATAGGAATTACGGCTGACAGGAAGAATCTCACCGTCCGTAAGCATACATTCCGTACGGCTAATCTTCTCAATATAAATGAGGTTGACCACGTAGCTCCGATGGCATTTTACAAACTGCCCCTTTTTATGAAGCTTTTCCAGAATCCTGCCCAGACTTTCTTTCACGCGAATTACAGAAGCATCAGACAGATGAATCTGTGTGTAATGCCCCAGCACGTCCATATAGCAAATCTTTTCCTCCTCCACCCGATGAAGCATGCCTTTTGCCTCCACCATAATGCAGGCTGTATCCTTTGTTTTTTCTTTTATGTCTTCCAGCAGTCTATCCAACAGCTCCCAGAGCTTTTCGGTTGTGATTGGTTTTAGCAGGTAGCGCACAGCGCGGATCTCGTATCCCTCCAACGCAAATTCACGGTCAGCTGTCAGAAATGCAATTGGAATGTTTTTGTCCTCCTTGCGGATCTCATGTGCAGCTTCCATACCGTTCATCTGCTTCATTGCGATGTCCAAAAAAACTGCGTCATAGGAATAAACCTCATTTTTAAACAAAAATTCTTCTGCGCTCTCAAACAGGATAATGTTTACTTCCCTGTGCCGTTCCTTTGCCCATCTTTCAATCATGGCACAGATCCGTCTTGCCTGCGCCACCTCATCTTCACAGTATGCGATACTTATGCTGTTCTTCATAGTGTCCCCTTTTATATTTGTGCGCAGCACAAAATAAGTGTTATTAACTTATAATATCATATATTGCTTGTGCTACAAGTGCCATGGTATCATTTCCTTTCCAATTTATGATTTTATTATACGGTATTTAGTATTGGTTTATCAACAGATTTTAATTAAATCATTCTTTACCGGCAAAGCTGTTCTTGCCTTATTCAACTCCTTTCCAACAGTAAATTAAAGCCCGCACTCCATATTTATGAGAAATATGGCTTCAGGGAAATTAAATTAGATGATTATGAATATGTCAGAGGTGATATTGCCTTTGGATACAGAAAAGGGGCAGTTACCCCGCCCCTCTATCCTACTCCAATTCCACTCTTTTTCATCAACAAGCGTAGAATTTATCCAGTCTATAGTTTGACTAATATCAGAAACCGTGGAATATGCCATATACTTTGTAACTCGTTCATCACTGTTCCAACTAAAACAGGCTTCTGCATCATCAAGTGTTATAGGACGCAAAATAAGCCTGGCTGTTTCGATAATCGGCTCTTTGCTCATTGTCAATCCCTCCATCTCAGGCCGCACTTCTTTTTAAGGCTTCCGTATGGAAATTATAGAATATCCTTTATTCTCATTCAAGCAGGTGTAGTCAGGAGCCGCTGGACTGGTAATGCCGGACGCCGAACCGCCAGAGCAGCCAGCAGGGCAGCAGGAATGCGATGGCGCACAGCGGCAGCAGGGCATACACTATGCTTTCTGTGCGCCCCAGTACATACAAAAGCGGATAGTACTGGATCAGGGCATAGGGCACGACAAAGGTTGCAAACCACAGCAGGCTCCTGCCGTATACCTCAAGGGGATATTTTCCGAACTCTCTGGCGCCGTCCGTAAACACGTTCATAATCTCCAGCCCCTCCAGGGTAAAAAAGCACAGAGCGGCGTTCACTAAAAACAAACCGGAAAACACGGCCGTTCCGCCAAGCAGCATAAACAGCACTGTCACCACCTTCGGAGGCGTCCACGCAAGCCCGCAATGGCAGACAGCATAGACGAACATGACAATGCTCTGGAGCATTCTGCCGATGCGTGTGAGCTCAAATTTGCTTCCCAGCACCTGCAGAATCTCATTTCGCGGCCTGACCATGACCAGATCGAAGCTCCCCTCCCTGACCATTCCGGAAAAGACGTCGAAGCCCCGCGCAAACATTTCCGCCAGCGAAATTTCCATGAGCACAATTGAAAAACACAAGAGCACCTCGCTGTAGGTATACCCCTTTACGCTCTGAAATCTCTGAAAGAGGAAATAAATGCCCAGAAATACATTGAAGGAGACGAAAAACTGTCCCAGCACCGTCAGAAAAAATGAAGTCTTATACTGCATCATGCTTCGGACATTGATGGACACATAGCGGCCGTAAAGCCGTATGGCGCTTTTTATTCTTTTTCCCATGTTCTCACCCTCCCTGCACCGTTACTTTTCGCTCTGCATATCTGCACAGAAGGCTCCCTCCCAGCAGAAGAAACGCCAGCCAGAATACCTGCAGAGCCACATTTTTCTCCATCTCCCCCGCCGTCATGCTCCCGCTGTAGATTCGCAGCGGCACGTTCTGCATGGCGGCAAAGGGCAGAAGCTCCATGAACGCCTTAAACTTTTCCGGAAAAAAGGGCAGGGGTATGACCGCGCCCGCAAAGAATTCCACCAGCGAGACAGACACGATGCGAAGTCCCTGCGGGGATATGGTAAAAAACGCCAGCACATACACCAGCATACAAAAAGCGAGCGTCACGAGAAGTCCCAGTATAAGCGTCACGAAAAAAAGCAAAAAATGAAAGGCAGATGCGGGAGCCGTTATTCCGTAAGGCTCCGGCAAAAACGCCGCCACGACCAGAATCAGCGCACACCGAAGCGCCGCTCTTGCCAGCCGGTTCGCCAGCCCCCTCGCAAACCACATGTTATAGATCCGCACCGGGCGGCACAGCTCATAGGCGATATTGCCGTTTACAATGACGTCAAATATCTCATTTTCCATCATCCACACTGCAAAAAAAGAAAAAAACGCCTGCTGCAGCCAGATATAGGACGCCGTAGCACGAAAGGACATGGGAAAAGCCGCCGCGTCCGCCTCATAGAACGCCTTGTAGATCATAATCAGCATACCGCCCCATGTGAACTGCGTGGCAACGCCCGCGAGCGCAGCCACACGGTACTGTAAACCCATGGAAAAACGAAGCCTGAAAAAAGCCATATATTTTTTCATCTGTCCGCCCTCCTATATCTCATAGGAGCGGTAGAGCTCCGCGATTGTCTCGTCTATGCTGCCTCCCCGCCGGATATCCGCCAGCGTGCCGTCCACCAGAACTCTCCCCTTACCCACCAGAATGATGCGCCGGGAGAGCGCCTCGATGTCCTGCATATCGTGGGTGGTCAAAATCACCGTGGTGCCATGCAGCGCATTCTGCTTTTTGATGAATTCCCGAACCGCAAGCTTGGAGACAGCATCCAGCCCGATCGTCGGCTCGTCCAAAAACAAAAGCTTTGGGCTGTGCAGAAGGGACGCCGCCAGCTCGCATCGCATCCGCTGTCCGAGCGAAAGCTGTCTCGCCGGAGAGCGCAGCAGCTCCCCCAGAGCAAGAAGCTCCGTGAGCTCGTCCACATTTTTCTTGTAGGTATCATCTGGAATGGAATAGATATCCTTCAAAAGCGTAAAGGAATCTATGACCGGAACATCCCACCACAGCTGGGAGCGCTGTCCGAAGACCACGCCTATCCGGCGCACATGACTGATTCTGTCCTTACAGGGCACGCGCCCATCCACCAGAACCGTCCCGCTGTCCGGCGTCAGTATTCCGCTTAGAATTTTGATTGTGGAGCTTTTGCCCGCTCCGTTGGGGCCGATGTAGCCCACCATCTCACCGTCGTGAATCGTGAAGCTTACGTCGTCTAAAGCGCGGATCACCTCGTACTCCCGGTGAACGAGCGCCCTGCAGGCCTCTTTAAAGCCCGCGTTTCTTTTTGCAACCCTGTACGATTTGCATACATGTTCCATCGTAATCATTGTTACTTCCTCCTGGTAGTTATATTTTCATATCTTGCCAAGTCGGTCTGGTTCCGGCTGGATTTTGCCAGCCAGATACCGAAGGTAAAATATTCAGTTGTTATGCAAGAACCTTTGTCTGTCCCGGCGACACGATTTTGATATTCCCCGCGCCAAGCGCACAGATCAGTGTCGCATCGCTGGTCAAAACGGGCTTTCCACCCAGCAAAACCTTTGGGTTTGCCGGAATCCATGTACCGGCCGGGGCAAACGTGCAGGGCTGGGGCGTCAGCACGCCAAGAGCTGCCGCGGTGGCCGCCGCCACTGCCGGATTGGCCAGTGAAGCACACATGCCAAAACCTGCAAGGTTCGTTCCCGGCTGCATGTCCATGATCGTGCCTGCCGGTCTGCCGTCTGCGAGGCAGGTCATCTGCGAGGTCACATTGAGGCTGCAGGGTATGCCGCCAAAGCAGCAGGCACATGTCGCCCCCGTCACTGCTATGAGTCCCATCATTCATTTCCCTTTGATTCTGACTGACTGTATTTGACAGGTTAAAATTCCCCGGGGGAATTCCCCGGGGAATCACTGGTTACGAAGCAAATGAAATTACTTGCCCATCTCTGCCTTAAGTGCGGCTGTGAGCTGCGGAACGATCTTGTTGAGATCGCCCACCAGGCCGTAATCGGCCACATCAAAGATCGGTGCATCCTCGTCCTTATTGATTGCCACGATGAGGTCTGCCTCCTCCATGCCCGCTACATGCTGAATCGCCCCGGAGATACCGATTGCGAAGTAGATCTGCGGACGAACGGTCTTTCCGGTCTGTCCTACCTGGTAATCCTGTGCGAGCCAGCCGTTCTCAACAACGGCACGGGAGCAGGATACCATTCCGCCAAGCACATCCGCCAGCTCCTGAAGAATTGCAAAATTCTCCTTGCTGCCAACGCCGCGGCCGCCGGATACTAAAATCTTGGCATCCATAATATTCTTTACATTGCCAACCGCCTTTACGACGTTCATAATCTCAACATAGCGGTTATTCTCCTCGAGGGCCGGGTTGAACTCGATCACCTCTGCCCTGCGTCCGGCCTCCTTCGGAAGCTTCTGCATAACGCCCGGGCGAACGGTCGCCATCTGCGGGCGGTTGTCGGGACATGCGATCGTCGCGATGGTGTTGCCGCCAAATGCAGGACGGGTCATCAGAAGCTGGTTATGCTTCTGCTCCGCCTCCTTGCCCGGTACCGGGTTGAGCGGGAAATCCCCGATCTCCAGCTTGGTACAGTCAGCCGTCAGTCCGGTTGCCACTCTCGCGGAAACGGTCGGGCCGAGGTCGCGGCCGATGGCCGTCGCACCCACCAGCATAATCTCCGGCTTGTACTCATTGATAACAGCGGAAAGTGCCTGTGCATAGGGCTCTGTGCGGTAAGTCTCCAGCGCCTGGTTATCTACTACGATCACCTTGTCCGCACCGTACTCTCCCAGCTCGTCCGCCAGTCCCTTAACATTGGAGCCGAGAAGAACAGCCGTCACATCGGTTCCCAGATCTCCCGCTAAATCCTTAGCTTTTCCAATCAGCTCAAACGCGATTGAGCTGAGCTTATTGTCTACCTGCTGAGCGTAGATATATACGCCCTTATATTCTTCTAAACCCATTTTTTCCTCCATACTCTTTACTATATGATGTGCTTCTCTTTGAATTTGCCGATCAGGTAGTTTACTGATTCCGTAGGATCAAGGTTGACCTTCTCGCCAGCTCCCTTCGGTACCTTGTCGGAAGCCTTCGCAATCTTTGTCGGTGATCCGGCAAGACCAAGATTCGAATCGTCCACATCCTTAAGATCCGCACGGCCCCATACAGTCACGTCCTTGTCACATGCCTCAAAGATTCCGCCCGGAGTCATATATCTGGGCTCATTCAGCTCGGAGAGCGCGGTGATCAGGCAGGGCAGCTTCGCCTTAAGCTCATGGTATCTGTCCTCATACTGACGCTTTACGATCACGGAGTCTCCCTCTACCTTGATATCCTCTGCATAGGAGATTACCGGAAGTCCGAGATGCTCTGCAATCTGCGGGCCAACCTGCGCCGTATCTCCGTCGATAGCCTGACGCCCGGTGATGATCAGGTCATAATCCATGTTGCGGATCGCACCTGCAATGGTCGTGGAGGTCGCCCATGTGTCAGCGCCTCCCAGCACGCGGTCTGTCACAAGTACTGCCTCGTCCGCGCCCATGGCCATCGCCTCGCGAAGCACTGCGTCCGCCTTGGGAAGTCCCATGGTGAGAACCGTCACCTTCGCGCCGGTCTCGTCTTTGATTCTAAGCGCCGCCTCAAGGCCTGCCTTATCGTCCGGGTTCATAATGGCAAGCATCGCCGCTCTGTCAAGTGTTCCGTCCGGGTTAAACTTTACGCCGCCCTTTGTGTCGGGAACCTGTTTAATACATACTACGATATTCATGTATTTTTGCTCTCCTTCCTACTTAAGTAATGCACCAGAGATAACCATACGCTGAACCTCGGAGGTTCCCTCGTAGATCTCTGTAATCTTGGCGTCACGCATCATACGCTCAACATCGTACTCACGGATATATCCGTATCCGCCGAACAGCTGCACGACCTCAGTGGTAACTGCCATCGCCGTCTCAGCAGCGAACAGCTTCGCCTTTGCAGCCTCCACAGAATATACCTTCTGCGTCTCCTTTGCCTTTGCAGCCTTGTACACAAGCAGCTGCGCCGCCTCGATTCTCGCAGCCATATCCGCCAGCTTAAACTGTGTATTCTGCTGCTGGGCGATGGAGCGTCCAAACTGCTTTCTCTCCTTGGTATAAGCAATCGCGCGGTCTAATGCGCCCTCCGCGATGCCAAGCGCCTGCGATGCGATACCGATACGGCCGCCGTCGAGCGTGTGCATAGCGATCGGGAAGCCCTTGCCCTCTACACCAAGCAGCGCATCCTTCGGAATTCTGCAATCCTCAAAAATCAGCTCATAGGTAGAAGAGCCCCGGATACCCATCTTCTTTTCCTTGGTTCCAAAGGAAAATCCGGGAGCTCCCTTCTCCACGATAAATGCTGAGAAATTCTTCTTCTTTCTGCCTCTCTTGTCCTCGGTCACGCTGGTAATTGCGATCACAATGTACACATCCGCAACCTTGCCGTTGGTGATGAAGCACTTTGAGCCGTTCAATACCCACTCGTCTCCGTCCAGTACGGCCTTTGTCTGCGCACCCTGCGCATCCGTTCCTGCGCCAGGCTCGGTCAGCGCGAAAGCACCCAGCTTCTCACCCTTTGCGAGGGGCACTACATATTTCTGCTTCTGCTCCTCTGTACCGTAGGTCATAATCGGGTCGATGCAGAGAGAGGTGTGTGCCGACACAATTACGCCGGTCGTCGCGCATACCTTGGACAGCTCCTCCACACACATCACATAGGTGAGCGGATCACAGCCCTGTCCGCCGTACTCCTTCGGAACCGGGATTCCCATGAACCCGTATTTCGCCATCTTCTTAACCGTCTCCGCCGGGAACTGCTCGGTCTCGTCAGTCTCCTGCGCAAGAGGCTTTACTTCGGTCTCCGCAAACTGGCTGAACAGCTCGCGGGCCATCTCATGCTTCTTGTCTAAAGTGAAATCCATGATATACATTTCCTCCATTATTTTTATTATACTTGCCCAAAACTAATTCGCGTCCACCGGGGTCTTGGTGCGGTCTGCATTGTAGATGTAGAAGCCCTTGCCGCTCTTCGCGCCGAGATTGCCGCCGCGTACCATCTTGCGGATCAGCGGACATGCGCGGTACTTGCTGTCGCCAGTCTCATTGTAAAGTACGTCCATGATCGCAAGGCAGATATCCAGACCAATGAAGTCGCCCAGCTCCAGCGGCCCCATCGGGTGGTTCGCACCGAGCTTCATAGCGGTATCAATACCGGCGATATCGGAAACGCCCTCCATCTTGATGAAAGCCGCCTCGTTGATCATCGGGATCAGGATGCGGTTCACGACAAAGCCTGCCGCCTCATTTACCTGCACCGGAGTCTTGCCGATCTCCTCAGAGATCTTCTTGATCGCATCTACAGTCTCCGCCGGGGTGTTCACGCCTGCAATCACCTCGATGAGCTTCATGCGGTCTGCCGGGTTGAAGAAATGCATACCGATCATCGGACGGCTCAGCCCGTTGCCGATCTCTGTAATGGAAAGGCTGGAGGTATTGGAAGCAAAAATGCACTCCTTCTTAGCAATCTTGTCCAGCTCGGAGAAGGTCGTCTTCTTTACCTGCATGTCCTCAAAGGCAGCCTCCACGATCAGATCACAGTCTGCGCAGAGGTTCTCCTTAAGGCCGGGGGTAATCTTGGCGAGGATGCCGTCTACCGCCTCCTGCGTCATCTTGCCTTTCTCCACAAGTCTCGCATAGCCCTTGGAGATCTTGTCCTTTCCGCCCTGCGCCCACTCTTCCTTAATGTCGCAGAGTGCAACCTCATATCCGTCTACCTGTGCAAAAGCCTTGGCAATTCCCTGACCCATAGTGCCAGCGCCGATAACACCAACTTTCATTTTAATTCCTCCTAAATTTTATACTATCATTCTTTGGCAAAGATTCTGTTTTTTAGTATTTCTCAACGATGGTTGAGCAGCCCATTCCGCCGCCGATGCACAGCGTCGCAAGTCCACGGTTTGCGCCGCGCTTCTTCATCTCATAAAGCAGGGTAACAAGAATACGGCAGCCGCTGGCCCCTACCGGATGGCCTAACGCGATGGCTCCGCCGTTGACGTTCACCCTGGACATATCGAAATTCAGATCCCTGGCAACCGCGATGGACTGCGCCGCAAATGCCTCGTTTGCCTCTACCAGATCCATGTCGTCGATGGTAAGGCCGGTCTTTGCAAACACCTTTCTGGTGGAAGCTACCGGACCCACGCCCATAATCTCAGGCTCTACGCCGCCCAGCGCACCTGCTACCCATGTAGCCATCGGTGTAACGCCCAGCTCCTTCGCCTTCTCCTCGCTCATCACTACGATCGCAGCCGCGCCGTCGTTGATTCCGGATGCATTGCCGGCGGTGACAAGTCCGCCCTCCTTGCCGGAGCAGCACTTTAAGTTCGCCAGAGACTCTTTGGTCGTGCCTGCACGGGGACCCTCGTCCTTCACGAAGTCTACCATATCTCTCTTAACCTTAACCGGAACCGGAACGATCTCATCGTCGAACTTACCCTCGGCGATAGCCTTCTCACACTTCTGCTGGCTGTTTGCAGAGAACTCGTCGAGCTCCTCTCTCGTAATGCCGTACTTATCGCATACATTCTCAGCCGTGATCATCATGTGATAGTGGTTGAACGCATCCGTCAGAGCGTCGTTCACCATCGTGTCGATGATCGTCGCATTGTTCATGCGGTATCCAAAACGTGCCTTGGTCATGGCATAGGGAGCCATGGACATGTTCTCCATACCGCCCGCAACTACGATATCCGCCTCTCCCGCCAGAATCATGGTAGCCGCGTCGTTGACACACTTAAGTCCTGATCCGCACACCACATTGAGGGTGATCGCCGGAACCTCGATCGGAAGTCCTGCCTTAATGGCCGCCTGACGCGCAACGTTCTGTCCCTGCGCCGCCTGGATCACACAGCCCATCTTGACCTCATCCACCTGCTCCGGCTTCACGCCGGCCCGGTTCAGAGCCTCCCTGATTACAATTGCTCCCAGATCTGCTGCCGGAGTATTGCTCAATGCTCCACCCATTTTGCCGATTGCGGTACGGCAAGCACCTGCTAATACAACTTTCTTTGCCATTTGCTTCGTCTCCTTTAACTTCAAGCTGCGCCTTAAAGCGCTGTTAATTTTTTAACGAAGATATTTTACCACATATTTCTTGTAAAAGCAATGAAAATTTATGTAAAATGCTGGTATGAAAAGAAAAATGTGGACTTTTTTCTTGTGCTGATTGAACAATCTGTAAAAATGTGGTATCTTAAATCTATCAGATATTTCTATATTTGGGTACTTCAGGAGGAAATGACGATATGCGTTTTATCAGAACGGAGAACTTGAAGGCCGGCATGCGTCTGGCCAAGCCTATCTACAACAAAAACGGAGTCCTGCTCTACGAGCGCAATTCCCAGCTCACGGAGGCAGGCATTGCCAGTGTCAATAATTTTGGACTGTTCGGAATCTATATCCTGGAGCCCGCGGAACCTGTGCCTCCCCTTACCCGGGAGGACTTAGAATTCGAACAGCTCCAGACGGTATATATGTTTAAGCTGCGGGAGTGTGTGGATCTGATCCTGCAGCGCAAAAAGCTGGAGCCTCTCTACTCCTTTCTGCAGGATATTCTTAAGCACTACGGTTCCCTCGACCACCGGGTGAATTTTAACCAGAATCTGCGCAGCGGGGATGATTTCATGTACAAGCATGCCATCAGCACCGCGATTTTGATTGCGATGATGACCAGCCGGATGCACTACTCTGTCCCCAAGCAGATGACGATGGTGACAGCCGCCCTGCTCTATGATATCGGCTATCAGTATGTGCCGAAGGCCACGCTGGAAAAGGGGCCGAACCGCACCGCCGAGGATAAAAAGCTCATTCAGCAGAGTCTCGAGCAGGGGCTTGAGTATCTCTCCATGTATGCGGGCAGCTATGACTTTTTCCCGCGCGCGCTGGCGCTGATTCAGGCTTTTGTGTTCGCTGACCATCCGGAGAAGCTCTCCGCCGCCCCTGACAAGGATCTGCAGTACATGGTGGACATGCTCAGGGTCGCGGTGCAGTTCGACCAGATTACCGCGATGAATGTGGGCTATGAGCCCATCTCCGAGATCATGGCCATGCAGCAGCTAAAGAATTCTCCCGGTCTGTATCACCCGGACGTTGTCTC
The DNA here is from genome assembly GCA_023663685.1 of Blautia sp. GTDB lineage: Bacteria > Bacillota > Clostridia > Lachnospirales > Lachnospiraceae > Roseburia. The sequence continues at coordinate 284,978 of JAMPHB010000001.1, read as the reverse complement.
TACACTCGCGGAGTGCATCCATATCGTGCCAAAGGCCGCCAGCGTGGATCTCTCGACCGGTGACAAGGGCATCGTCCTCGTGGAGAACACAGACGACTATCTCCGCCCGGTAATCCTGCGTCTTTCGGACAATCAGATCTACGACCTGAGTATTTTCCGGGTTCACCGGGAGATCCAGATCGTGGACATTATGAAGACCATGGACAACCGGATCAAGGTGGATGAGGAAACCATCAAACAGTTTGTGCCGGACGAGGAGCTGACGAAACTCACCAGCCGGTTCCGGGAGGGATTAAGAAAAGCCCACGAGAGGGCGCGGGAGGCGGAGCCGCAGCCGCAGTCCTACGACGCGCGGGCGTGACATGACGGGGGAGGCAGCCGCCTCCCCCCGTTATGTTTTCAGATACTCTTCTATTGCACTTTCAGGCTTCCGTCAAAATGCTCCACAATTGGCTCTAAGAAAAAGTCTATGATCCTCCGCTCTCCAATCTTTACCTCTGCCGTACATTCCAGTCCTGTGCCGATTTCTGCATCCGGGTTTTTCTCCCGAAACGCTTCATCGTCAATCTCAACTTTTGCCTGATAGACCCAGCCCCTCTGTTCATCCGGCAGCGCATCCGGGCTGATGGAAACAATTGTCCCCTCCAGCTTTCCGTATTCCTGAAAATTGTATGCGTCCAGTTTCAGGGCAACCGGCTGTCCCACCTGAATGCAGCCGATATCCTGATTCAGCACCGTCACTTCCACGATCATCTGCCCGCCATCCGGAAGCAGCTCCGCGACCGGCTGTGCCATTGTTAAAGCGGCTCCCTTCGTGTTTACGTCCAGTGTTCTGATAATTCCGTCTACCGGCGCCACGATTTTCTGCTGCTCAGCATAAATCTGCTGTTTTTCGTAGTCCCCCTCCTGCGCGCTGATTCTGTTTTCATTTTCAACAAGCAGACCCGCGATCTTTTCCCGGAACTCTGCCTCTAAAGTACCCAGGCTGCCCAAAGCCTGCCGGTATTTCTGCTCTGCCAGTACAATCACCATCTCCTGGCTGTTGCAGTCTCTCTGCCCGGCAAGCAGCTGGTTATCTATTTCAATCATTCGCAGGCTGTTGTCAGAATCCTCATAAACCACCAGCCCCTTCTGCTTCTCATAATCCCTTTTCAGCTGTTCAAGCTCCAGTTCGGCCTGCGCAACCTCCGCTTTTGACAATGCGCCAAGCTCGTAGAGCTTCCGGTATGATTCCAGCTCCTCCTCCTTGTAGGCAATGGATAACTGTATCTTTTCTGCATTCCACTCCTCTGCGTTGGAATAATTCAGCAGTTCCGCCAGCGCCTCCCTCTCTGTCTCAAGAAAGGCGATGTTCTCCTTCATTTTTTCCAGTGCTTCCTCTTCGAGCTCTATCTGCGACTGTGCCTGGCTGACGGCACTGTCCAGCTCTTTTCTCCGGCTCTGGTATTCTGTCTGGATTGCCAGTACATAATTGATCATCTGTATTCTGTCCGCATCTTCTTCCCCGGACAGCCGCCCGGATATATCCTCACCTTCCAGAACAGCAGATAAAAGTTCATTCTCAAGTTTTAAGAGTGCAAGGCTCTCCTCCGTATTCTGCATGGTGAGGCTGCTGATGGATGTATCCAGCAGCACGATGGGCTGTCCCGCCGAAACATGCTCGCCCTCCTTTACACAGATTTCCTCCACCAGTCCGGCATCCCGTGACTGAATGCTCTGTACCCCGCTGACCGTTACCACTTTTCCCCGGGCGGTGACAACCTCGTCCATGGTTCCAATGACCGACCACAGCGTGAAAAAAATCACCACAAGGGCAACGGTCAGTATTACAAAATGCCCGATCGGCGACGGCGCCTTTTCAACGATCTCCTGCGCCTCCGGGAGAAATTCCCGGCGCATTTTTTCCTGCCCGGCCGCTCGGCGTTTTTCTATATATACTTTTACTTTTTGTCCTGTGTTTCTCATAGCTTTATCAGACTCCGCTCTGCTGTTGCAGTAAGTGCCAAAACAGTCCCTTTGCTTCTATAAGCTTTTGTTTGGGGCCATATTCCACAAGCTTTCCTTTTTCAATTACCATGATTGCATCCGCGTCCCGGAGGGTGGACAGCCTGTGTGCAATAATCAGCACGGTTCTTCCCCTGCAGATATCCTTTAAATTCCGCTGGATAATGCTCTCTGACTCGTAGTCAAGTGCGGAGGTCGCCTCATCAAAAATCAGGATTTTGGGATTGCACAGCAGGGCTCTCGCAATGGCAATCCTCTGTTTCTGCCCTCCCGACAGTCCGACGCCCTTTTCCCCAACTACCGTATCATAACCGTTCGGAAGCTCTGTAATAAATTCATCCGCACCGGCAATGCGGGCGGCACGCACAATCTCTTCGATGGAAGCCGCCGGGTTATGCAATGCTATATTTTCCCTTACGGACGCATTGAAAAGGAAATTTTCCTGCAGCACGATACCGATCTGTCTTCGCAGCCAGACCGGGTCTGCGGAGGAGATATCCACGCCGTCGATCAGAATCTTCCCGCCCTCGGGCAGATAGAGGCGCTGGATCAGTTTGGATATGGTGCTTTTCCCGGAACCGCTCCGCCCGACAATGCCGACAACTGTATTTGGCCTTATGGTAAAACTCATATCCTTTATAATTTCCGGCCCCTCCACCGTGTAGCGGAAGCTGACCGCCTGAAACTGTATATTCCCCTGCACGGATGGCAGTCTGGTATTTACGCCCATTGCATTCTTCTCCGGCTTGCTGTTAAAAATATCTCCCAGCCGGCTGACAGAAATAGATGTCTGCTGGAAGTCCTGCCATGACTGAACCAGACGCATGACCGGCTCGCTGACCCTTGCCGCCAGCATTCGGAATGCAATCAGCTGTCCCACTGTCAGGGCGCCTTTCATCGCCAGCTTTGCCCCATACCACAAAATGATCACATCAAATAAACGCTGGATGAATTTTGCAACGGCTCCTGCCGTTCCTGATAAGATAGTGGTTTTAAATCCCGCCAGCGTATAGTCCGCCAGGAGCCCCTCCCATTTTTTCTGTACTGTGGGCTCAATTGCAAATGATTTTATTGTCTGAACCCCTGTAACGGCCTCTACAATGTATGACTGGGATTCCGCCCCGCAGTTGAACTGGTTATTTAACCTTTCCCGCAGCACAGGCGTTACCGCCGCCGATACAAAAGCAAGCAGCGGAATAACCGCCAGTGCGATCCATGTCAGTATTGTACTATAGCTAAAAAGGATAATGATATAGAGAACCAGAAACACGCAGTCCAGAAGCGTCATCATCGGCACACCGGTCAGAAAACGGCGGATGTTCTCAAGCTCCCTGACCCTTGCCACTGTATCCCCGATCCTTCTGCTTTCAAAATACCGCAGCGGCAGCCGGAATAAGTGGTCAAACAGACGGCTGCTCAGCATGACGTCTATTTTGCTGGTTGTATGCACCAGAATGTAATTGCGCGCAATGGACAGAATCATGTCAAATACCAGCATAGCAATCAGGGCAATGGACAGTACATCCAGCGTTGATAAGCTGTTATGCACCAGCACCTTGTCAATTACGGACTGTGTGATCAGCGGCGAACATATGGATAAAATCTGTATGATGAACGCCGCCAGCAGTACCTCAAGCAGCGGCCGCCTGTATTTTAGTATGGATGGCAAAAACCACCGAAATCCAAACTTTATATCACGGTCTTTGTGGGAACGTGGAATCAGCAGGATGATATCCCCGTCCCATATGTCCTCCAGCTCCTCATACGGCAATACGGCCGGCCTCTGGCTAAACGGGTATACCAGCAGCACGTTATCCGGCTGCGCTTTCGCGAGGATCACATAGCCGCCGTCCCTTGTGACCAGTATGGCTGGCACTGTCATCTTTTCCAGTGCATAGCGGTTTACTTTTGTCAGCCGGCTTTTAAACTTTATTTCTTTTGAGGCCCGCAGAATATCCTGCGGCGTCAGGCTTTTTCCCTCAAGTCCCAGCTTGTGCACCAGCCCTTCCACGTCTACCGAAATCCCATAGTAAACCGCCACCGTGTTCAGGCAGTGTATGCCCGCATACCTTTTTTTCTTTTCTTCGGTTCCTTCCTTTGCCGCGTCCATCGCTTCACTCATCTGTATTTTCCTTACTCTGTCTCCGGTTTGATCCATGCCTGCAGCGCAATGCTGCTTACCTCGTCATAATTTGTGCAGAGCCCTTCCTCCCACGACATGCCGCTGGCCGCTTCGTATGACGCCATGGACTGGATCAGCAAATCAACCTGTTTGCACGACAGTGTATAGCCGTCATTTGCACAGACCTCTTCAATTTTATAGCTGTTATTCTGATACCAGTTTTCCACCGTGACGGAATCCGTGGAACCAATTGCGGAAATCAGCAGGTTCGCACCGCTCTGTTCAAACTTCAGATCCTGAAAACCATAATCCATGATCAGGGTGTCCTTATTGCCGGAAGTGGTATCATAATCCTGAATAATATCTGCCCCGTCTCCCCTGCTGAACACATAGGTATCATTTCCCGCGCCGCCGTAGAGGGCGTCGTTTCCGGTGCCACCGTACAGGATGTCATTCCCGGCTCCTCCGTCAAGGCTGTCGTTTCCGTCGCCACCGTAAAGGACATCCTCACCGACTCCTCCGCTTAAAATATCGTTCCCGGCTCCCCCGTATATCTCGTCGTTGCCGTCATAACCGTAGGTGCTGCCGAACCCTCCGAGACTGTCATTTCCCTCCGTTCCGCGGACTGTGTATGTCATGTCTTTTAAGTCCTCCAGCCCCCATGCCGTCCCGTCCGCAAACTCGATGTTCTGCAGGCTGTATGTGGAACTGTAGAACTGATTGCAGATACGCGTCTCCTGGCCGCTCTCCTTATTCCTTAACACAAGGTCATAGCCTTCGCGCAGAAGCTCGATGTCCTCCGGGCGGATTCCCTCACCGAATACAATCTTGTCTTTCTTACGGTCGGTTCCAGCGTCATAGTTGTCTATGGTGTCGTTTCCGTCCTCTGCACCGATATGGTAGACATCCGCACCAGTGCCGCCACACAGTGCGTCATTGCCTGCGCCGCCGTAGAGTATGTCATTCCCGTTTCCTCCGTATATGGTGTCGTTTCCGTCGCCGCCGTAGAGCACATCCTCACCGCTTCCGCCATAAATGGTATCGTTTCCCTCTCCTCCGTATACCGTATCATTTCCGTCGGATGCATCGACGCTGTCATTCCCGGCTCCACCGTAAAACACGTCATTGCCTTCATAACCATAAAAACTCCTGAATCCGCCGAGACTGTCATTTCCCTCCGTCCCGCGGATCGTGTATGTCATGTCTTTTAAGTCCTCCAGCCCCCATGCCGTTCCGTCCGCAAACTCGATGTTCTGCAGGCTGTATGTGGAACTGTAGAACTGATTGC
>JAMPHB010000001.1:151435-279464 GCA_023663685.1 Blautia sp. | reverse complement strand
ATGGAACGCTTATCGGTTCATAATTCGCTTTCAACGAAACCCTGATTCCGGGATAATCGTCTGTTTCCCTGATATCCGTTGTATCAACAATTGAAAAAGTCACATCATCTTCTATCTCTACTGCACAGATTTTGGAAAAAATCTCTCTAATGGAATCGTGTGTCAGGGTAAATCCCTTTATAGTTGTATCAAGATCCATTGTTGCTCTGGTATCCAGCCCGACAATCGCTGAAATCAGGAAACCTCCTTTTAAGATAAAATTATCCTTATATGGAGACAATGAAATTCTTTCCAGCAATCGTTCCAGCATATAATTCTGCATGACAAGCTGCGCTGAAATATTTTTTTCTGCCGCTTTCTTTTTTATAAAAGCTTTGAGCTGCATAGAATTTTTTGTTATCATAGCAGCACCTCCAAATAATGTAATATTTTGGGTTTTACCCGTAACTGTTCCGCATACTTCATTAGTTTATGAATGTCTTTTTCTTTTGATCCTGCATAGCGTTTCATTGCGGCATTGACAATCTGGATGTCACTGCCACTTCCACGCACAATATCGCACAGCGTCCTCTCCAGGTCATATATCCTGATTGGATTCCCACATGGCGATTTCATCTCTATAATACCAAATGCATAATTTTCCGATATCACTCTTTTAATAATAATATTTTCCCTCTTTAGAGAAGGCGTGTTATATCCCTTCAAAAAAGTCATAGTATACTTTGCAGGAGCCCGGTCTGAATACCCCAACAGATATAAAGCGGTATCATGGGAGTATATTCCTCTCCCATATTTTTGCTGAAGAAGATAAAAGTCATCCTCCCATACATCATTCTGCACATATAGTCCGCGCCCATAGCGGTATATTTCTCCGCTTTCCACCAGTTCCCGCAATACACCACGATGTATCCCCTGCGCTGTTACCTGCTGTGCTGTAATTGTTCCGCTGGGTGACGATTTCAACAATGCTTTTACAGTATTTCTGCTTTCCATATATATCACCTCGCCTATCACACATTATATTATACATAAGTAATGTGTGAATGTCAATCAGGTTATACGCGCACGGAAAACACTACTTCCCCAAACCGCCAGCACAGCGCACAAAACCTCCACCCCCCGGCAGCACCAGTAAATGAAGCACTGCTCCTCATAGAGGCATTCCGGCGCCGTTTTTTCCGCCGAGAAAAGAAACGCAAAATCCTCCTTTTTCTGCCCGATATTCTCCTTCCAGCCGGAAAAATCCGACCACTTGCCGGGAATCAGCTCCAGCAGCCAGCCCGGATTCCGGAAATAGTCCAGCCGCAGCAGCTGTCCCTTAAGGCCGCTCTGCAGCTGAAAGGACTCCGCCGCCTCCCGGCTCTCCAGCGTAATCCGGTTATAGGTGAAGCCCTCCCCATACCCTGTCAGTATAACCCCGCCTGCGGGCTGTTTTACCACCGCGCGGATCGTGCGCCTCTCGTTTCCCACGCAGATTTCCTCCCCCACAACGCCCGTGCTTCCAAACAGCTCCCATGCCGTCTGCTCCCCGAGCAGACAGCCGTCCGCATCCTCCCCCGCAAGAGCCGTGACTGTGGGAAACGCCAGCTCGGCCGGCCCCATGAGCACCGTTGCCGTCGCCCGCGCCTGCCGTCCCATATCCGGGTCTGTCAGTGTCTGGTTTTGTAACTCCCCCCACACCACAAGAGAATTTTCCTCCTCCTGCGTAAAAAGCGTCCGCGCGTCCTCCCCGCACATGGGCGACGCCAGACAGAATGTTGTGCGCCACAGCGCATCTGCACGGTTTCCCGCCCGGCGGGCACAGATATCCATGCCAAGAGCCACAAGAAGCAGACCTGCCGCAAAAAGCAGGCCCGTCCTCCTCTTCATGTGCCCTCCTTTAAGCGCACCCGCTCCCCTGCGGACAGCATCTGGTCAGAGCTTACAATCACCATGCTCTCCGCCGTCAGGCTGCTGTCAGCCACCGCCGCATAAAAGCCGTTCTTTTCCGCAATCGTTATGTCCATGCGCTGCGCCATGTACTGTCCTCCGAGCACCGTATCCTCTTCCGCCATGATATACACAAAATGCCTCTCATTCTCCGTATGCACTGCCGAAACCGGCACGGTTATGCTGTACTCCTTTGACTGCTTCGTCAGCTCCATCGCCGCGTGCTCCCCCAGCGCCAGCGTGCCCTCCGGCACAAAGACCGTCACATTCGCGCCTCCATCTGCAAGCGGTTCCACGGATACCACCGACAGCGCCTCACAGCTTTTATCCGCCGCCTTGAGCGTTACCGGATCCCCCGCCATGACATACCTTACCTCCCCACTGTCCACCTGCGCAGTGAAGCTCATGCCCCCGGAGGTGTCCGAGATCAAAAATGCCGCTGTCTCCACCGTTCTCTGCCCGACCGCAAGGGAGACCAGCGTCACCGTCCCGTCCATGTATGCCACAATCTCCCCCTCCTTTTCCTTCACGGCGGAAAGCTCTAAAAGCTGCCTCTCCTTTTCCTCTATCGCAATCCGGTTGATCTCCGCTGTCGTATCCGTAACACCGCCGTCCATGGCGTCCTCCAGCCTCCTTTCTGCCTGCTGCCTTAGATTTTCCTGCTCGCGCTTCGTCTCCTTCTCCTGCTCCTTCGCCTCCGCAAGCGCCGCCTCCGCCTCCAAAACCAGCGCATCCTCCAGAACCGCCGCGTTCGCATCCTCATAAAAATCGGAAAGTGCCTCCTTCGCCTCCTCCCATTTCTCCTTCGCCTCCGCCACAAGCCGCTCCTGCTTTTTCACCGTGGCATTGTAGTCCTCCTGCGCCCGCAGAAGCGTCTGCTTCCGCTCCTCCTCCTGCGCCTTTGCCGCGCTCTTTCTCTCCTCAATCTGCAGCTTTAAAATCTCAATCTCGGACTCCAGCGCGCGGATCTGCTCATAAATTTCATCCCCCATCCATGTGTCATAGTACAGCGCCTTTAGTTTCCGCTGTTTTTCGGCAAGCTCTATCCCAAGGATCTCCGTGTCATAATCCTCCGCGGGGGCTTTTTGCGCATCCTCCACGGCACGCTTCGCCAGAAGAACCGCGCTCTCAGCCTCCTCCACGGCGAGCGCATAGGCATCCTCCGCTTCCTCCGCGGCCCTGGAAAGCTCCTTTTCTATTCTCTCGTAGGCATCCTCCTTCGCCTCCTCCAGATATGCCCCGGCATCCTCCACCTTTTTCCCGGCATCCTTCTCCTGCTCTTTGCCCTGGGAAAGCGTGCCGCTGTAATCCTCCCTCGCTCTGGCCTCCTCACGGCTCTGGCTCTGCGCTTCCTTCTGCGCTCTCGCCTCCAGCTCCTGATTCTGCAGGCGCAGCGCCTCGATTTCGGATGCCAGCGCATCCATTTTTTCCTGCACACTGTCCATGTCCAGCCGCGCCAGCACATCCCCCGTTTTCACATTCTGCCCCTGCCGCACCGCAATTTCCGCCACCAGCACACCCGCCACCGCAAACACCGGCCTCTCTCCCATTTTTTCCACCGTTCCCTCTCCCGTGACCGTGTGCACGATCCTCCGCGCCTGCGGCTGCTCCGTCAGCACCTGCGCGACGGTAAAGGACGCCGCCGCCCGCGATACTGCGGTCAAAAGCAGCATGACCGCAAGCAAAAAACAAAACGCTTTTCCCAGCTTTCCCATGTTTTCCTCCTAATCCCGCTATTCCTTCACCGCTCCCGCCATAATGCCCTGCTCGAGGTACTGCTGCCCCATGCCAAACACCAGAAGCGAAGGAAGCAGCGCCACAAAGGAGCAGCACAGCGCAAAGCCCATCTCCTCCTCCCGGATTTCCGGCAGATAGAGCGCCAGCGGCCAGCGGCTTTTTGTCTGTAAAAATACAAGGGGCTGTTCAATCATACTAAAGCACTCCAGAAACTGCAGCACCAGCGCGGAAAAAATCCCCGACGCTCCGAGCGGAAGCCCCACCTGTAAAAAAATCTGCAGCTCCCCCGCCCCGTCGATTCTCGCCGAATCCAGCATCTCCTCCGGTATCCCGCAGAAAAACCGGTACATCAAAAACACCGAAAAAGTGGAAAAAGCTCCCGGCGCGATGATTCCCCTAAGACTGTCCAAAAGCCCCAGCCTGTCTAACACCAGATATTCCGAGAGCATCGTCACCTGAAAGGGCAGCATCATCAGCAGGATACAGAGCATATAGAGTATTCGCTTTCCAAAGACAGGGTAGCGCGCCAGCCCCCACGCCGAAGGGAGCCCGAAGAAAAGCTGGCCTGCAAGCGTCCCCGCGGTAATCGCCATGGTATTCCAGAACATGCGGAAAAACTCCGGCGAATCCAGCGCCAGCCGGACATAATTCCGCAGGGTCGGGTAGAGCGGAAACAGCCGCCAGTGCGCACAGCCCTGCGTATGAAAAAGAAACGGCCCCAGATACACATCCAGCTCTCCCTTTCCCATCAGGCTTCCGCAAAACAGAAAAAAGAGCGGAGCCACCGTCAAAAAGGCAAAAAAAGCCAGCAAAACTACAGCAAAAGCTCTCCTCATATCCCTCCTCCTACCGCTCCCACGAATGTGCTAAAAGCCCCACAAAGCCGCCGATGACCAGCGCAAGCAGCACGGAGCCCGCCGCCAGCTTGTCCACCTCAAGCCCTAAAAACCAGTTGTTGAACAGATGCTGCAGCAGATAGATGCTCTCCTGCGGATAATTCCCGCACACCAGATACGCCTCCCGGAACACCTTAAAAGAGTTTAAAAGCGAGAGCACCACAATGGTAAAAATCATCGGCTTTATGAGGGGCAGGGTGATTTTAAAAAAACGGGCAGCTCTTCCCGCCCCGTCAATCTGCGCCGCCTCTATGACCTCCTGCGGCACCGACAAAAGCCCTGCCAGCCACAGAACCAGCGTGTAGCCCAGATTTTTCCATATGTAGCTGAACACCAGAACCGCAAAGGCCGCGCGGGTATTGAGCCAGTCCACGGGCAAAGCCCACCTCTGCAAAAGCCCGTTGACAAAACCGTGCACATCAAACAGAAGCTTCCAAAGAAGCACGACGGATGCCGCCGGAATCGCCATTGGCAGCAGAAAGGCGCTCTTAAACAGCGCCTTTGCCTTAACGGAAAGCCCGTTGACTAAAAGCGCAAGGCACAGCGACAGCAAAAGCAGAAGCGGCAGGCAGACAAGGACGAAGCGGGCGGTATTTTTTGCCGCAAGCACAAACGCTGTATTGCCCAGCACCCGCCTGTAATTTTCCAGCCCGCAAAAGCTCCCGGTGGACGTCTGCAGAAAGGAACGGCGGCAGACGTCCACAAAGGGAATCAGATAAAACACCGCGATTCCCAGAAAGCCCGGGGCGAGAAACGCAAGACCCGCAAACGCCCTGCGCCTCCTTCTGTCCGCAAACACCCTATGCCTCCTTCTGCCCTCAGCCGCAGGGCGCGCCCCTTTTCTACTCCGAGACATGGAGCTGTACCTTTCTGGTAATGGCGGCGACGGCGTCCTCTAAGGACTGTTCCCCCTGCAGATACCGCTTGCCCTCGCTGATAAAAAGCTCCTCCACCACCCGGTCGCTCCACATGGGCGTATTCAGGCTCTCCAGCATTTCGGTAAGCGATTTTTTCTGCTCCTCATTTAAGGGGACAACCTCATAGCCAAACATGACGCCGTTCTCATCGCTCCCCCCGATGGAGTACGCCTGATCCACGTCGCACTCGCTCTCATAGGCAGTTCTGTTGACGGGGAAATAGTTCGTCATCAGACGCTGTCCCTCCGCAGAGAGCGCGGACTGTACAAAGGCATAAGCCGTCTCATTCTCCTTCGCCGACTCTGCCACGCCAAGGCAGACCGCCCCGCCAAAGACCCTCTGCTCCCCGGCGTAAAGCAGACCAAAACTCCCCGGTGCCGCGCTCTCGAGTCCATACAGATCCCGCGCCCTGCCTACACCGCAGAATGTTCCAATGCCCATCCGGGCGCGTCCTGTCAGACGGTCGCTGGCTCCCGAATTTAAGGTGCCAAAGATAATCTGATTCTGATAGATGCTGTCCGAATACACTGCGCCGTAGGAATATCTCTCATTTTCCGTATAGCCGTCGAGCTCATACAGCGTCTTTAACGCCTCAAGACTTCCTCTGAGCGCCTGCGCATCCATGCCGTCCTCTGTTTTCCAGGAAGGGCTGTACGCATCGTAGAACGCATAGAGGAGCATTTCCGCAGGAAAATTCGAGAGCACCGGAGTATCCCCGTTTTGCAGGCTTTTTGCGTATTCCGCCAGCTCCTCCGGCGCACCGGCGGGCGCGTCCATTCCCTCTTCCCACTCTACGGCCGTGCAGAAAAACCGGAGCGGCACCTGGTACAGCGCGCCATCCTCTCGGTACGCGTCTGTAATATTGGTAAAAAGTCCCTCTTCCTTCTCCACCGCATCGACCGTGCCGCTGATATCGGAGAGGATGCCCTTTTCGATATAGCTCTCCACCGGAAGTCCGTCCAGCACCAGCACATCGGGCCCGTTTCCCGCCATAATCTCGGTATTTAATGTCTTGATGGCATCCTCCGCCGTCACGCCGTTGTCCCCCGACATGCCGATTCTCTTCTTTACAAATACATCGGGGTTGTTTTTCTGGAACACGCTGATGGCCTGCTGCAGGATAATGGAATCCTCAAGCGCATAGACATTCAGCTGCTTCTCCGGGACAGCGGAGGCGTTCTCATCATAGACATAGCTGTAGCACCGCTCATTTCCCAACGAATCCACCGCAAAAACTAAAAACCGCTCATCGTCAAACCGCACAAGCTCCCGGAAGTTCATGCTTCCGTCTCCAATGCTGATCAGCTCACCGTTGGCAAGCTGCTCGCTGGTGCTTGCGCCCTCTCTGTGGAAAAAAATACCGCCGTGGCTGACATAGTACAGCTCCTCCTCCTTCCCGCCTGCGGCGAGCATCACGGGATAGACCGGCGTATCGGAATGGTTCTCCAGCACGCCGACGGCCTCACTGAGACCCGCGTCCTCCGGGAGAAGCTCCCCCTGTTCAGCATCCCAGAGCCTCACGCCGTTTCTCATCAGAACCGCAAGACGCTTGCCCAGCGAAATCACGCCGGAGACGGACTCCGTAATTTTTGTGCATGGCGAAAGCGTGCCGCTTTCCATATCCACCTCATACATCATGTGGTTTAAGTCCACCACAAACAGCTTCCCTGCCGCATAGCCCGCGCCTATAATAAAATTCACACTGTCCGTACCGCCCTTATATTCCGGCATCTCTATGGGCAGCTTCCGTTCACTTCCGTCCGCCGACGCCAGTGTGATCGAAAAATCTCCCTCCGAGGGGTAGCCGATCAGTGCAGTCTCCCCCGTCCCGTCGATTGCCGCAATAAAAAAATCCCCGGAGTTAAGCGCAGTTTCCTCCCAGTCTTCGCCTCCGTTTTTCGAGCATTCCCTGAACAGCCCGACATAATTTTCATCGTAGCCGACCAGCACCACAGAGCCGTCTTCACAGCACTTCACGCCCAGTACATTACTGATTTTTTCCGGCAGGGCAATTTCCGTCTCCAGAAAACGCCCCCTTGCGCTTTCCGTGCCGCCGTCCTCCTGCTGCGCGCCGCCGTTTTCTCTCTCCACACCGCCGGCCGTCTCCGTGCTGCCTGCGCCTCCGCCGGCCGCACGGCTACAGCCCGGCAGCAGGCTTACACACAGACAGGCGCATACCAGCGCAAGCATTCTCTTTAATCTTCCATGAACTCTCATATCCGAAACCTCCCTCGTATATCTTCAGGAGTATTCTACCAGAGCTTTCTTTAAGCTTTCTTTAAGTGAGTCTTTAATTTTCATATTTATTTAAAGATTCTTTTAAGATATTTCTGTTATACTGTTAGCAGCCGGACAGGAGGAAGGATGTTTCATGCCATGAAAATTTTACTGATTGAAGATGATAAAAAGCTCTGCGATACGCTCTGCTTTCAGCTTAAAAAGGAACGCCACAGTGTCACGGTCTGCGGGGACGGACGCGACGGGCTGGATCTGTTTTTGCAGGACGCCTACGACCTTGTCCTGCTGGACAGGATGCTGCCGACCATGAATGGCCTGCTGGTCTTACAGCGCGCCAGAAGTCAGGGCATTTTAACTCCGGTCATCATACTCACGGCACTCGGCGAGCTCTACGACCGCATCGAGGGACTGGACTGCGGCGCCGACGACTATCTGGTGAAACCCTTTGCCTACGAGGAGCTCTCCGCCCGCATACGCTCCATCGGCAGACGCAGCCGCGCATACGACGACCACAATCTTTTTTCCTACGCGGACGTCTCCTATGAAAACCAGCTCAGAAGCCTCACGGGACCCGGCGGAAGCATTCAGCTCTCCGGCAGGGAGGGACGGCTGCTGGAGATTTTTGTGCAAAATCCCGGCAGGGTCTTACCAAGGCTCGTGCTTCTCTCCCGGGTCTGGGGCAGCGACGCTCCGGTGGAGGAGAGCAACCTTGACACCTATGTGCACTTTGTACGCAAGCGGTTAAAGCAGGTAAAAAGCTCCGCCACCATTGAGACCGTGCGCGGCATCGGATACCGGCTGCAATGACAGCCACCGGGGAGGACATATGTTTCACAAATTACACCGACAGATGACCTTATTCTGTTCCGCCGTTACCGGAGCCATTTTGCTGGGCTTAAGCATACTCTGCCTGCTTTTTGCCGCAAAAGCCGTGACCCAGACCGGCTACACATCCTTCCAGAAGGAGCTCGCCTCCCTTCTCACCAGCCTCCAGAGCCAGGGCTACATCTCCCACCAGTGGCTCAGGCAGATGCAGAATGAGCGCCATCTCACTATTTTTCTCTACGACAACGGCGAGCCCCTCTACTACGAACGCCTGCAGGCAGACCGGAGCTCCGGCGTGACGGCAGATGCCGTGATCGAAAAGGCGGGCTTTGATATTTTCAAAAGCAAAGACGGCTTAAACCTGCTGCACGAGGAATTTCCCTACCGAAACGGCGGGGCGCGCTACTATGCCTCCGTGGGCTATCTGACCCGCGGAAGCGGGCGCATCAGCTTCGTCATTCTCTATGACAGAACCCACCAGATGCGCCAGCTCACAAATCTGGCACTCCTGATTTTTGGTGCTGATATCCTGACGCTTGCGCTTTTGCTTCTCTTTTCGTGGCGCTTTAGCGGACAGATGCTCATGCCTCTGGAGACCGCACAAAAAAAGCAGCAGCAATTCATTGCCGCCGCCTCCCATGAGCTGCGCTCGCCCCTTACTGTTATGTTCTCCGGCCTTGAATCCATGGAAAAAGCCGACGCGCCGGAAGAAAAACAGCATTTCCTCTCCCTCGTCCGGCAGGAGGGGGAGCGGATGGGACATCTGATCTCTGACATGCTGCTGCTCGCAAACACCGACGCCCGGGGTATGCTTCTGCACCCCGCAGACTTATCGCCCGACGAGCTTTTGCTCTCTGTCTATGAAAAATACGAGCCGCTGGCTCTGCCTAAGCAGATTTCCCTGCAGCTCGCACTGACTGGCGATGATTATACGATTATCACGGCAGATGAAGAACGCCTCACGCAGCTCCTCTCGATTCTCGTGGACAACGCCATCTCCTACACCCCTGCGGGGGGCAGGGTTCTGCTTCTTCTCACGCAGTCGAAAGGGCGCACCGTCTTTGCGGTCGCCGACAACGGCCCTTCCATCCCGGAGGAGGACAAGGCGCGCATCTTCGAGCGTTTCTACCGGGCGGACGACGCCCACACCGACCACGGACATTTTGGCCTCGGCCTGTGCACCGCGCAGGAAATTGCAATGGCGCATCACGGGCGCATCGCGGTCTGCGATCTGCCTGACTGTCCTTTTCTGCCGGAGAACTTTCCAAAAGACAGCGGCGTCGTGTTCTCCTTTGCAGTCGAACACGCATAAGCTGCACGGTCGTATTCTTCTTCGCCGCCGCACATAAGCTACACGATCGTATTCACTCCGTTAATCGCCGCGTGCTCGTCCTCCTCCATGGGAATCACCAGACATTTCTGCCCGTCGATCACCCGGGACTTGATCTGCGCCGCCTTCTCCGGCTTCACCCGCAGCACCACATCATAAGTCTTCGTCTCCGCGACGTAATTGTCAATCTCCTCCTGCTTTCTGGCAAGCTGGTTGGTGCGCTCCTTAAGCTCGTCCTCCTTCTGTCCCAGCTGCAGGGTCAGATCGCCCACCTGATCCTCCAGCGCAAGCTTCTCCACCCTGAGCTCATTCTGCGCGAGAGCCTTCGCGTCGATCACATGCTCCGCCGCCGGAGGTTTATCCCCGAAGGCGTCCTCAACCGATTTTTCAATGCGCTGCGCCTTTTCCTCCGGGATCTTACTCTCCGTCAAAAGCCGGCTCACAGCCTCCTTGTCCAGCAGAAATACATCCTCCCCGTCATGGGTCTCTTCATACTCGTCCAGCATCTCGCTCAAATTCTGCTGCATATCCAAAAGCGTCTCCTCGGTGCTCTCGTCCTCCGCCCCCAGCACATTGCGGACAATCGAGTGAAACGCCAGCTTCTGCTCTGTCGCCGTCCGCTCCACGCCGCAGCCTAAACCATTCGCCATGAACTCGGAGTGGGGCTCCTTCGTATTTTTGGTGTAAAAGAGCGTGGCGTGGATATCCGTGCTCCGCTCGCTAAACGCCGGAAACAAAAACGCCGTGTCCGGCGCACCCACAATCCAGTCCCGGATTCTCGGCCCGATGCGCTTCTCCTCCTCCAGATAGCCAAGCCCCGGCTTGGAGAGATCCACCGGGCAGATTGCACAGATCAGATACTCGTACACTTCCTCCGACTCGTCCAGACTGTTGTGGTCGCTGGTCTTTACCATCACATCATAGTTGTCGTGAAAAAGCAGGATCAGATAGTTCCCCGCATGGTCGTAGGTGTCGATGACCAGATCGTAGTAGGTATCCAGAAGCGCCTCGTCCAAAAGCTTCGTCTCGCGGAGCGCCATAAGGATCTGCTGGCGGCCGCCCACCTCTTCCTCCTCAAGGGGAAACTGCAGCTCCAGCAGATTGTTGCCCATCGTGCCGGATAATGCCTTGTTCGCAATCTCAAGATACTTGTAGAATTCCTCCTCCTCCAGATTCAGAAAGGTGCTGCCAATTTTGCACACTTTATTGTGGTTTCCATCCACATAACAGCCTGCCACCCGGGTAAAGGTGGCGGATTCTTTTTTAAATCTTCTTTTAATTTCTGCAATTTCTTTTTTATTCATCGTACCTCTTATTCCCTTTAACTTCTTCTATGATTGCCAGCACATCTATGTAGAAAACTGCCGGAACAGCCCGAGGAATTCCTCCTCCACTTCCTTCATCGGCCGCACCTCATAGGTGGGAGCGCTCATCATCACCGGCTCTGCGGCGTACACCTTCTCCCCCATAAAATGCAAAAACTCGTAGTACAGACACGCATCGTCGATATTCTTGATGAGCACTGCCTCCTCGCCCTTGGGCACATAGCCTAAAAATTTCTTGTAGATGAGCTCCTGCAGCTGGCTCTCAATCTGAATGTACATCGTCATATTCCGCTTCACCGGCCTTGCAACATCCGCAAGATACGCCTCGCTCCCGTCATGCAGCAGGCAGGCCAGCACCACCTCCGGGACATAGTTTCTGGCGATTGCCTCCCTCGCGCACTGAATACAGTGCTGTCCCACCGAGAAAAACTCCGGGAAATGCCCGTTTGCCCTCGTCATCATCGAAAGCGCATGGGCGATATCCGCAATCTGAATTTTCTCCTCCTCCGGTTCAAATGTGTTAAACTGTACCTTCGTGAAGGTTGTCATGCAATTATTCATGGCGCTTTTATGTTCCTCTCCTTCTCCTTCTTTTATTTTACCAGCATAAGACCTCGTGCCCGTCCTCCGTGACAAGCACCATGATCTCCCACTGGGCGGAGGGCATCCCGTCCTCCGTGTAAACCTCCCAGTCATTCTCATCATCTACATAGATATTCACAGCCCCCATATTTACCATCGGCTCGATCGTAAATATCATGCCCGGCGCCATCACCATCTGGGTGCCCCTTATACTGTTATAGCCCACCCACGGCTCCTCATGGAAGGCCAGACCCACGCCGTGTCCGCCAATCTCCCGCACAACTGTGTAGCCATTGTCGTAAGCGTGGTCGTGCACCGCCTGCCCCATATCGCCGAGAAAGCCCCACGGCTTCACCTCTGCAAGCCCCTTGCGCACGCACTCCTTCGTGACCTCCACCAGGCGCTTTTTCTCCGCGCTGACCTCCCCGATGCAGAACATTCTTGAGGAATCCGAAAAAAAGCCGTTCAGTATCGTGGAACAGTCCACATTCACGATATCCCCCTCCTTAAGCTCCACTCCCTCGGAGGGAAAGCCATGACAGACCTGATCGTTCACCGAGGTGCAGACGCTGTAGGGATAGCCCTCATAATTCAGCGGCGCGGGAATCCCTCCCATGTCTGTCGTCATCTCATAGACCAGCCTGTCAATCTCCGACAGCCTCATTCCCGCATGAATCTGCCTCTCGATGGCGTCGAGCACCGCAATGTTGATCTTCGCGCTCTCCTTAATCTTCTCCACCTGCTCCGGGGTCTTGATCAGATCCCGCGTCGGCACGACATGTCCCTGCGAGGCTAAAAGTGCCAGACGGTCGTCAAACGCGGCGTGGCAGGTCTTGTACTTCCTCCCACTGCCACACCAGCAGGGATCATTTCTCCCCAGCTTCACCACCGGCGGCCTCGCCTGCATACCATTCATCACCCGGGATGCCGATCCCCACTTAGAGCCGCCGCCAGACTGTCTTCCTGCTTTCATATTTCTTGCCTTTCTGTATTCCCTCTTATTCCTGCACGATCGTCACATGGCCAAAGTCCACGCGCCGCCATAGTTCCTTGTCTACTTTATACTCCTGCTTCTTTAAAAGCTCCTCAAAGGCCTCCTCACCAAAATCATAGGCTCCCGCCTCCTTGCCCCGAACCAGCTCATAGACTGCCTGATACTTCTGGGCCAGTGCCGCGCGCCTCATGCTTTCGCCGATATCCTCAAAGGATACCCCCAGCCGCGGAGCTTTTTCATCCTCCACCAGATCCTCCCAGAACGCCTCCTGCGCGGACAAAAGAGCTTCCTCCTCCTCTTCACTCAGCTCTACGCCCTCCGCCTCTGCCAGCTCCGCAAAAATCACATCATGGACAGCCATCTGTATGACCGCATTCCTCGCGGCATTGCGCACAAAGACGCCGCCCACCTGCACATTCCAGTACTTCGAGGGCTCCTCCGGGTCGTAGATCATCGCCTGCTCCTGCACCTGCGCCTCCTCCAGCGCCACATAATAGGCCAGCTGCCGCAGCGTCAGGCTTGTCCCGTTCACACGAACCACCGCCTCCTCCAGCGAGGCGGCATAATCCAGCGGCCTCCGGCTCTGTGACACCCGCTCTCCATATACAAAAAGCAGCAGCGCAAGAGCCAGAAGCACCAGCGTTATCATATATTTTTTTCCTCTGTAAAAATTGCGAAGCCTCTGCCCCATATTACGGCACTCCCTACAGAAGCCTGCGGATTGCTGTGATCGTATGACAGTTTACCGAGCGGTTGCAGGTGATTCCCGCATGGGTAGACTGTGCCTCCACGATACAGCCGTTGCCGATATAGATAGCGACATGCCCGGGGTAGACCACAACGTCCCCCGCCTTGATATTCTCGTATGCCACCGGCTCTCCCACCGTCTTAAACGACTGGGAATAGCGCGGCGTGCTGATCCCGAAATGCGCATACACCAGATGCACAAAGCCGGAACAGTCACAGCCGTTCGTCAGGCTGTTGCCTCCCCAGCGGTAAGGATTGCCCACGAACTGCATCGCATAGCTCACCAGCTCGTCCCCCGACACGCCCGAGGTGAATGCCGGGTCATAGCTCGGATCCTCCAGATACGCGGCATCCCCAAGGCCGCCCTCGCCGGAGCCGCCTCCCTCATAGCTGTCCGGGTTCTGTGCGGCCGCCGCCGCCTCCTGCTCCCGTATGATGCGCTCCTGCTCGTCAATCGTGTCCTGATATTCGTCCGCCGCCGCCTGCGCCCCCGCAAGCTCCTCGGCATACTGCGCCTTCTTTTGCTGCAGGGCGGCGATCAGAATCTTCATCTCATCCCTCTGATCCTCATAGGTATCCTGCAGAGCCATCAGCTCCTCCATCTCAAGTGCAAGCTGCCTGCTCCAGTCCTCCACGACCTGCACCGCCGCCTGATAGGAGGCCATCATATCGCGGTCAGACTGATAGAGGTCGTTGGCATACTCCAGACGGTTTAACATCTCGCTGATTCCGTCCGATTCCAGTATCGCCGTCCAGATGGACGTGTCCACACTGTTCTCATACATGTACTGGATGCGAAGCTTCATCGCCTCATACTGCTCCGCCTCCACCTTCTTGGCGGCCACGAGCTGATCCGCCGCCTCCTCGACCTCGGCCTGCTTGTCTGCAATGTCACTGTTCAGCTGCTCCATCTTCGCGACCAGCGCATTCATATCCGCCGCCGCCTGCTTCAAATCGTTGGCCACGCTCTCCTGATTCCCCTCGATCTGCTCGATCCTCTGGTTCGTCTCCTCCAGGTCGTCCCTCGCCTGATCCCGGATCTCCTCCGCTGTCGTGGCATAGGCCGGACGGCTGCCTGCCCCCGCCGCGAGCGATACTGCCAGTGCGGCGGTCAGCAGGGCAGAATACAGTCTCCTGTGAACTTTATATGTACGCATATGCATAATTACCTCCCTATTGATTATCCTCCTTTATTTTAGCATAAAACCAACGATTTTCTACTGGTTTTTCTTAGTATTTACAGATTTTTCACAAAATCGAAAAGACCCCGGGCTTCCCCGGGATCTTTCGTCCTTACCGTCTAATAAATCTGCGCCTTCAGCTCGGCGTCATTCATAATCCATACCTCGTACAGCCTGTTTTGTGAATACTGCAGCTCCAGACTGCTGCCGTAATCATTGTACATATACCACTCCAGATCCAGATAGCTGTCTCCGCCATCCATCCCGGTGGGATCCCCCAGCACAGCAACCGCCTCATCCGGCGTGCTGCCAAACGTGATCCCCTTCACCATCGAAAGCTCCACGCCCTCACCGCTGTCGTTGATTGTCAGACCTCCTACAATGCCCTTGGACACCTTTTTCTCCTCATCGGACACATTGTACACAAACAGCGTGCCCAGATAATATCCATCCGAAGTATAGTAGGAGAATCCCTCATAGGAACGGGGCGCAAGGACAGTGTCCAGATCCTCCTCATAGAGTGTAAAGCCCGCCTTGGTAAATTCCTTCATCTTCATCGGAAGCTCCACATCGGCTCCGTTCAGCGTAAAGGAATTGAAGCCCTCGATATAGAGGTGCTCGCCGTCCTGCAGGCTATAGTTGTAACCGCCGTCTGTATCCGAAGACTCTCCTCCCGTGAGATTCTCTATGAGCCGGTCCATCTCCTCGTCGGTGAGTCCTTCGCCGCCACTCTCCTCATACGCCTCAAAATAATCCCAGAAGTTGTCGTATCCCATATTTTCCAGTGCCTCTCCGAATACGCCGACTCCGAGAATCACCAGCACCACAAGGACAACCAGCAGGATGATCATCAAAAGCTCAATGGCAAAGGAAACCCACAGCAGCGCGGTCGATGCCTTCTTCTTTGAGACGAAGCTGTTCCAGTTCCCCGCCTTGTACGCGCTGTTCTGCATACATACCATAATGCAGGCAATCACCGAAAGCACGAGCGGCGCAAGCATAAAACACCAAAAGCCCATCAGGCAGGTGATTAAGCTCAGCGCAATCTCGAGGATGGCAAATGTCAGCTTCATGCCAAAATTATTCGGCAGCGTGCGCCCGTTCTTATCTACCGGAGCAGGCCCCTGGGGATTGTACTGGTTGTAGGCGTTCCCGCCGCCGTAATTGTAGGAGCTGCCATAGGTGCCGCTGTTGTTGTAGCTGCCGCTGCCATTCTGGTAGGCGCTCCCGCCGTTCGTATAGTCCGTGCCGTTCTGGTACGGGCTTCCATAGCTGCCGCTGCTGTTCTGGTACGGGCTGCCATAACTGCCACTGCCGTTCTGGTAAGCGCTCCCTCCATTCGTGTAGTCCGTACCGTTCTGGTATGAGCTTCCACTGCTTCCGCCATTCGTGTAGTCCGTACCGTTCTGGTATGAGCTTCCACTGCTTCCGCCGTTCGTGTAGTCCGTACCGCCCTGCCGGGAATTATCCTGAGAAAATCCGTACTGTGCATCGGGATTATACGGCTCGGGTGACTTGTAATCACCATGGTTATTATTGTTATCCATGTTTTTCTCCTCTTATTCTTTCGTTTTCATAACACTACCCATTTATCATAGCATTAACCGACGCTTTTTACAATGAGTATTTTGTCCCCCTCTTTGAGCCTTGGGCTTTTGAGGCCATTCGTCTCGATGATCTCCCGCTCCGTCGTGTGATAGCGCTTCGCAATATCCCACAGCGTCACCTCTCCCCGTGCGATGTAGCCGGTCAGTCCGGGCTGGCTCTGCAGCTGCTGTTCATCCTCCTCCGCCGTCTCTACATCCACAATCTTTTCAAAGCGCTCCTCGTTCAGCACAAGCGCCGACAGACTGATGGCCGCCTTGACCTCGTAGCGGTCGTTGTCTAACAGATTCACCTGCAGCTGGTCGATTCCCGGCTCCAGCTCATAGGTGATGTCCTTATCCCCCGCGGCCAGTCCCGGAATGTCGATGAGCTGGGAGAAAGCCGCCTGCGAAAAGGCATGCCCCACCGGGCAGCTGTCGTCCGCCGTGGCATACAGAATATGTAAAAGCAGGATTCCCTCCACCAGCAGGCCGTTGTCCACCGCCTCCACACTGTCCACCTGCAGATCTCCCTCGTAACCGGACAGCTGCAGAATCTTCTCCTCCCCGCCCTCCAGCGTCATCTGCTCCGAAAGGCGAAGCTTCGCAACATTTTTCATACGAAGGGAGCAGGCCTTCATCCACTGCCGTTTTAGAATCAGTCTCCGTTTCAGCGCGTAGGCGTCTGTCAGCACCGGCACCTTCGCCTCATTCCAGACCTTGATATCCATGTCAAACACCATATCCAGAGAGAGGGCGCGCATCTCCCCGTCATAGTCATTCACCGCCTCAAGCTCAATCTCCGCGGGCGTCGTGCGTACCCAGCACAGGGACTGCTCCTCCCCCTCGCACTCCATCGCGCCGGAGAAGGGCACCATCGCCTCGTACCAGACAAGCTGGCCATCCTCCGCCCCATAGAGCAGCGTCACATAGGCCTCCCCGGTGAGCTGTATCCGCCCCTTCGCGGGCACTGCCTCCCTGCCACGGATATCTACATTCCGGTAGATGACCCGGCTGATATTCGGGTTTGCTCCCGGCAGCGTCAGCTCATTGTGCGTGCGGATAATGTCGTGCCCCGAGGCTGCCAGCAGCAGCATCTCCTTCTCCTCCTGCCTCTGCTGTACGTCCGGCTCCTCCAGAATCGCGCTGATCAGTTCCTCCTCGCTCTGGCGCTCCGCCGATGCACTGATCTCCACCAGTGCGCGCACCGCAAGCTTCCGGGAGTTGATTGCTGTCACGGCAAGATCCGCAAGCTGGCCGGTGAGCCGCACATGATCCAGCTCATCCACGTCCTCCATGATCAGCTTCTCCCCGAAATCCACGACCGATTCCAGGCTCTCCAGCTTGCCCGCCTGACTGTCGCTGCGGTAGAGCACCGCGAATTTCAGCTTGCCCGTCACCCACACGGTCTGGTTCGTCACCTTCGTCTCCTCAAAGCTCACGCTCCCTCTGGTGTGTATGATTTTGATCACGTCCGGCTTATTGTCCCTGACAATACAGTCGTCGTCCAGGGCAATCTGTGTGAACGCCCTGCTTTTTACCGTATTCTGTCTTAGTAGCTGCTTTTCTAATTCCACGAAAAAATCCCTCACTTTGCTCTCAGTATAGAAATACTTATGCAAAGTCAGGGATTATTATTCCTTATTCCGTCCAAACTCCCTAGCAGAGCTTCATACGAATATCCTTCGTAATAATGTCCGTATAGCTAAAGGAGAGTAACTGAGGAGGATTTTCCTCGCGCTCGTCATCAACAAGCACTGTAAATACACTCGGATATGCCTTCTGGATCACGCCCTCCTGAATATCAACCTTGTTGCGCCCGCGGTCGAGCTGAATCTTGACCCGGCTTCCACACTGCTGGTTGACAGATGCACGAACCTTGCTAATGATCGCCTGTTCCATATTACCCTCCTCTATTTTGCGATGTATATTCTAGAAAAATACAATATCTAGTAACTTTAGTATAGCAAAGTAGCAAACTGTTGGCAATAGGCCAAAAGTACCGTGACTTTTTCCTCGCGAAGCTCCGTCTTTAAAACGATATAGGGGTAGCTGGGAGCCGTGTTTACCCTCTCCCCTGCCTGCGGCCCGGTGAGCACGGTTTTCACGCAGATGGAATCCTCCGCAAGATAACACTCCTCCACCTGAATGCTGTAGCCGCCGGTCTCCTGCTCCCCATAGCCTCTGGCGATGTACAGATACTGGTTATCGCTGTATGTAAGTGTAAATACCTCCTCCTTCTTTTCTTCAATCTGGCCGGCGAGCGTGGCCGGAATATCCGCCGGTTTTACCACCGTGTACGCAAGATCCGCCGTTTTCTCCGTGCTCCTCTGCGTCACGCAGCCGCTAACGCCAAATGCGAGTAAAACAAAAAGAATTCCCGCAATCCAGCGCCTGTTTTTCTTTATATGTCCCATAACATACTCCCAATATGTCTTATGCTATCCTACGCGGGAGTGATTGATTTTATTCTAAGTTTTGGTATAATATGTAATGTCTCCGGGGAAGCGCGGATGCAATCCCACTTCTGAGAGGCACTACCCGTCAACCTGACAATTGTAAGGAGAATTCCATGAGAACTGTACTCGTCGTACTGTATGTATTCTTTTTTCTTGTACTGGGTATCCCGGTGCTGATTGTGGACTACTTTGTCCACAAGGTCAATCCGAAGCTTTCTGATATCTGCCAGCTGCGGATCGTACAGTGGGGCTTTCGCTGCGTAAGCTTTCTTTCCGGCGTCCGGCTCACAGTAATCGGCGAGGAGAATGTGCCGAAGAATCAGGCGGTTCTCTACATCGGAAACCACCGCAGCTTTTACGACATTATCCTCACCTATGCCAGATGTCCGGGGCCGACCGGCTATATATCCAAGGACGGCGTGAACAAGGTTCCCATCCTTGGCATCGTCATGCGCCGCCTCCACTGTCTGTTTTTGAACCGCGATGATTTAAAGCAGGGGCTCAAGGTTATCCTGACAGCCATCGAAAAGGTCAAATCCGGTATCTCCATCTGTGTCTTTCCGGAGGGCACAAGAAATAAAGACAGGGAAAATCCCGAAAGCCTGCTCCCCTTCCGGGAGGGCACCTTTAAAATTGCGCAGAAAACCGGCTGCCCCATCGTTCCGATGGCGCTGCTCGGCACCGCGGACGTCTTCGAAAACCATTTCCCATGGATTCGCCGCGCAAATGTCACGCTCATCTACGGCAGCCCCATACATGTGCAGGAGCTGGAAAAAGATGACCAGAAGCATCTCGGCGCATACTGCCAGAATGTAATTCAGGATATGTTAAAGGAACATTTAAAAAATATGAGCTAAACAATTGGCTTACCATCTGTAAGCCAATTTATTTTTACTTTTCTTTTATCTTCCAATGCCCGTTTTTTCTTCCTCCAATTCTTTCGATTGCACCAATCTTTTTTAAGTATGCCACCGCCCTCTGCACGGTTTTATATGACACTTCTAAACGGTCAGCTATTTCGGACAATGAAATGTCCGTTTGATCTTTTATATGCTCTAAAACCTTTGTATTCATGTCTTTTTCTTTTCGGACATCATTTGTCCTATTAAATGCTTTGTTGTTTTCAACGGCAGTAAACTTAACCGTAATATCATCTCCAAGAATGCTATATTCCGGAGCCTGCGCACCAATCAAATCGCACGCCTCACAAATCTTCTGTATTCCGCGCCCCCAGGATTCTATATACCCGGCTCTGAAAAAAGTATTTGCCAAATCCGGGTTATATGGTCTGGAATTATGGGTTTTCATAAGATTTTCTGTTGTCCAGTCGTTTGGAAATACACATGCATTACTGATATACATAGTCTCATCTTCTATCCGAATCTGAATCGGGATACCATCTTCCCATTTGCAATGAATCAATGCATTGTATACCGCCTCTCTCACGGCTTCCCTTGCATATGGATATCTCTCCACACGCACCTCTTTATCATAAGATATAGACGCTCTTAAATATTTTAAATAAACCAGTTCCACCACTCTGTCTGCAATTAGGATAAGCGATCCCTCAACTACATCCTGATATTGAAGATCAGAACCTATGCCAAACTTCCCAATTTTCACATAACAGCCAGTAAAAAAGCGTTGCGGATTACGATAAAAAAGCAAAACTGCTGCCCGTTTCAGTTTTCCATCAACGATCAGCCCCAATTTATTAAGCAATTCCTCATTTGTACACTCCAAATCTTTACGCGTCATTCGTTCTGTACGAACAGCCTCCCGGCGAAAAATTTCAAAACTCTCTGTATCTAAATCTGCAACAGAAACATTGTCTACTGGAACCGCATCCCAACGATATCCTGTCTTTCTGACAAGAAATTCTGTCAGTGCCGAACCACGAAGCTGTTGCTTTGTACTTCCGCTCCTATAGTGATACTCTCCACGATAGCTGACCGGATACGAACTTGAATTTACAATAATCTGAATATATTGTTTTCCGTTCTGCTCTAAGCAATTTACGTCAGCTATAATGCCCATTGTATCTTTAATTTTGTTGGGAATGTCCTCAAGAAGTTTCTTACAATCAGCCACACCAGCAATCTTCCCATTATCATCTACTCCAATATAGATGCATCCCCCCTGTGCATTAGCAAAACCGCATACCCATTTTAGATATTCATCTCTCCACGACTCTTTATATTCTATATTTTGACTTTCCGCCATACTTCTCATCCTCCATCCCAAAAATACCTTATTCTTCTTACACAGCCCATACACAGAAAAAACCGCAGCAGGGGCTGCGGTTTTTCATGTGTTAAAATCTTACACCTGGAAGGTGGACAGAAGCTCGAGCAGACTGTCTGCCTTGCCCGCTAGCTGCTGGGAGGCATGATCCAGATCCTGAATGGCTTTTAGCTGTGTGCCCGCCGCATCGTACACGGAGGTCGAACATGCCGCCGTCTCCGCAGACACTGCCGAGATACTCTCGATTGCACTCAGTGTCTGGTTCCTTGCGCCGCCCATCTCCTGCACATTGCTGGAAATCGTCTGGAGAGCCATCAGCAGCTCCTCCACCTGCTTGTCGATCAGCCGGAAGGAGGAAGTCGTCTCCTCCACCGCGCCGGACTGGGAGGATACCACTGTCTCCGCCTGCTTCGCGATCTCTACCACATCTCCTGTCTGGGCGACAATCTCCTCTACAATCTGGGCAATCTGTCCGGCGGACAACAGACACTGATCCGCAAGCTTGCGAATCTCCTCCGCCACCACGGCAAAGCCTCTTCCGGCCTCTCCCGCGCGCGCCGCCTCGATAGAAGCATTCAGCGACAGCAGATTGGTCTGCTCTGCAATCTCATTGATTGCGGATACGATATTGCCGATGGACTTGGATTTTGCCTCCAGCTCCTCGATAGAGACAATGACGTTCCTCGTAATCTCGGCCGTGGACTCCGCACTCTTGGTCAGTCCCTGCACCGAGGAGATTCCCGTATTGATCGTGCTTCCGGTCGCATTCGTCAGCTTCTCAATCTCCCCCGCGTTCGAGCTTACGTTATTGATCTTGCCGGAGAGGGAATCCATCTGGTTCAGACAATCCCCGGATCCGGAATCCAGCTTATTCACACCGACTTCAATCTCAGATACCGCACTCTGGATATCCTGCGAGGTCTCCATAAATGTCCCGGACGCCGACGCCACATAGGCCGCCGACTCGCCCACCTGCTGGCTGACCTCGTTCACCTTGACAATCAGCCGCTTGATGTGCTCCACCGTGTCATTCACACCGCCGCACAAAAGCCCCAGCTCATCCTTCCGCTTCGTGGACAGATGCACCGTCAGATCTCCCTTCGCCACCTTTCTGAGCTGGCGGAGAATGTAGCGTATCGTCCCCGACATGCTGTTAGAGATAGCAATACCAAGCACCAGCGCAATGATTGCCGCCACGATCGTCAGAATCACGCACAGCCGTTTGATCTCGGATGTCTGTGCCAGAAGGCGCGCCTGCGGGATCAGCGCCGCCACCATCGTATTGTCCCCGACCTGCAGCTTGCTGTAGATGAACAGGTATTCCGTCCCCGACACTGTGACCGTCTCACTGCCGCTGATTTCATCGTTCTCCAGCGCGCGCTGGTAGAAGTCCGTGCCGTAAATCAGCGTCCCCTGCGGCTCCGCCGTCTCGTCGGAGTAAAATTCCACGCCGTCCTCCGTAATCAGCGACACATAGCCGCCGCTTCCCGGATCCAGGGACTGCATGGCACTGCGCACCGTCGGCGCATCGATATCAATGACCATCGCCACCTTATAATCGTTATACTTTTTTGCTATACGGATACAGTATCCCTCCGTGTCGATATTCAGCGCCGCGTCCGCATCCGGATCCTGACCGAACACAAACCAGCTGACGCCGCTGGCCATCGCCTTCTCACCCTGCGCCGTAGCTATATACGCACTGTACATATCTCCCGCGGTCACCGACTCGGAATAGTCCAGCGTCATGCTGTTGTCCGCGAAAAAGTATGCGCCCTTCACCTTCCTGTCCAGCGACATCTTGGTGCGGAGCTTTCCCTGATAATCGCCTCTGGCCGGCCCCACCTCCACATCGGACATCAGACCGCCGAAATATTTTTTGAGCGTGGCGTCCGTCAGATAATTTTTGAACTCATCCTTCTCGCTGCTGATAATCAGAGAAATATACTGCTGCATCATGCTGACCGTCTGCTCCACAGAGCTCCTGTAGCTGCCTACCACCGCAGTCGCCGCCCGCTGGTAGGAGGTCACGCCCAGCACAATGATACAGATCACCGGCACTAAAAAGCTGGCAATCAGCTTCATGGATATACTCTTGTAAAAGGGAACCTCCGCTCCCTCCCGCGCAGACCGCTTCGGCTTCGGCTCTCCCTTCGCCGCCGGATTCTTCTTCGGCTTTGGCTCTCTCTTCGGCTTTGGCGCCTGCTCCTTTTTCACTTTCTGCTTTACCGCTTTATTCGTCTTACCCATATCCGTTCTCCTATGCTCTCCCCGACGCCTGCATTCATATCCTGCTATTTCAAAATACAGATGGAACCTGGCGGAAGAACGAGCTTCTGTCCCTCCAGTGACACCTTTTCCTGATGTAATGTCAAATATCCGCGAATCGACATGTCTGAAAGCACAGTCCCCTCCAATGAAATTGTAATTTCTTCCCCACTTACATTATACACTATTCCTATGGTATTGTCCATGTAGTTCTTCGTAATCGCCGCCTGCGCTCCATCGCAAAGGCTCTCCACCTTCTCTACCGTGCCTCTGGCGATTTCCGGGTTCTCATTGCGAAGCCGCAGAGCCCTCTCGTAGTAGTTCAAAAGCGAGTCCGTATCCGCCCTCTGCTCCTCCCATGAGGGCAGCGAAGACAACGGCGCGCCGACCGATCCTGCCGGTCCCTTCGTGATGCCCGTGGTATCGGTATCCGACCAGTACATGGGAAGACGCTTGTTCTCATCCTCCGTGCCGGAGCTCTTCATTCCAATCTCCTCACCGTAGTACACAAAGGGACTTCCGTTCATCATCATCAAAAGTCCTGCCGCCAGCTTGAGCTTATCCGGGTCGCTGACCACGCTGTTGGCCACCCTGCCCATATCGTGGTTCGTGAGGAAGGGTGCGTCAATATACTGCGGATTTTCGGCAGAAAAATCTTCCTGATAGTCCAGCATCGCCTGCACAAGACTCGACATTTTGCCATTTCTCGCGGCAGAAATCAGCTTGCCCTCCGCGCTTCCTGCGTCGAAGTTGAACATGCTGGGCGTAGCACTCCCGTAATAGTCCGCAATCGTCGCGGCATTCGCCCAGACCTCGGACACCATATAAAAGTCCGGGTTCTTTTCCAGGCAATAGCTGTAGAGCCAGTGTAATATCTCATTATTTGCCGTCGTATCATTTTCTTCAAAGTGCAGGGCGGCATCCATGCGGAAGCCGTCTACCCCCAGCTCTATCCAAAAATCCGCAATCTTCTCAAACTCCGCGCGCAGCGCCTCACTCTCAAGGTTCAGATCCGGCATCTCCGACCAGAAGGCTCCCTCGTACCACCAGTTTACCCCCGGCACGCCGTAATAGGTGCTGTTCACCTGCTCCGTGGTAAAATGATAGTAGTCCACATAGGGGCAGACAGACAGATCCGGCTCCTGCCCTTCCGGGAGGGAAATCAGGTAATCACATGCCTGCGTAAACCATGGATGCTCCGAGGAAGAATGGTTCATCACCAGATCAATGACCAGCCGGATTCCCCGCTCATGGCAAGCCTCTGTAAGCTGCTTAAAATCCTCCAAATCCCCATATACGGGGTCAATATTCTCATAGTCCGTCACATCATATTTATGATAAGTGGGAGAGGGCATAATTGGCATCAGCCAGATTCCGTTAAAGCCCATCTCCTCAATATAGTCCAGCTTCTGAATCACTCCCTGCAGATCTCCGGTTCCATCGCCGTCGGAGTCATAAAAGGAGTAAACAAAAATCTCGTAATAATTCCGGTAATTATCATCAATAATATTGAGCTCCTGCCCATATTCGTAGTCCACAAAGGCGCTCCCGCCGTCCCCCTGCCCCTTCTGTGGCATCCCGCAGGCCGGAAACAGCGCTGCAAGTAAAGCAAGCACCACCAGTGCGCTAACCAGACGCTTTCTCATATCATTCTCTCCCCAAAGAAATTTCAAAAATCGGCAGCCACGCACATGGCTGCCGATTCAACATCAGCTATCTCTAGCCCTTTACAGCACCACCGGTAACTCCCTCTACATAGTACTTCTGCAAGCACATGAACAAAATCGTAACCGGAACTGCAACCAGAATACCGCCAGCACAGAATCTGGTGAAGTATCCCTGATAATCGTTGGTATTTACCCAACGGTACAGAGCGACCGCCACATTGTAGCTGTCACTGTAGCCAAACGCCACATAAGATGCGAAAATGTAGTCACACCACGGTCCCATGAATGCCGTCAAAGCGGTATAAATGATAATCGGCTTTGAGAGCGGAATCGTCATGGTGAGGAAGATTCTCGCGCGGGAAGCTCCGTCGATTCTCGCCGCCTCGTCCAGAGACTTCGGAATCGTATCGAAAAATCCTTTACATACATAGTAGCCCATACCGGAGCTTGCAACACCGATCAAAATCAAACCGGGAATTGCACCCTCCTGCGTCAGCCCAAAGTTCTTGAGCAGGAAGTACAGACAGATCATGGTAAGGAATCCCGGGAACATTCCGAGAATCAGCCAGATTCTCATCAGAAGCTCACGTCCCTTGAAACGCATTCTCGACAGCGCGTAGCTGGTCATAAGCACCATGATTGTATTGCCAAGGGCAACAAAGAACGCGATGATCAGCGTGTTGCCATACCAGCGGAAAAACTGGCTGTCGCCGCTGAACAGCCATTTGTAAGAGTCCAGCGAAAACGTCTTCGGTACAAGGTACTCCACCATTCCGCCTGCCTCCAGCTCGAAGGAGCGGAAGCTCTGCAGAACCACAAACACGAACGGGAGTAGCCAAATAATACTGATTAGAATTAGCACAATATATGCCGCCACATTACTGGCAGTCCTATGCTGATAGTGTAATTTCTTTTCCTCTGCCATTACTGGAATCCCTCCTCGTCTTTAACTGATGGTAAGATACCATATACAACCAGCGAAACCACTGCCGTCACAGCGAATACCATGATACCGATGACAGCAGCCATATTGTAGTTCGTGTCGTTGACCGTCATCTTGTACAACCATGTTACCAGAAGGTCGGTACCTCCCGCACCGCCGGTCAGCTTCATATTCTGCGGGCCGCCTCCCGACAGCAGATAGATAATATTGAAGTTGTTCAGGTTGCCCGTGTAGCTGGTCAGCAGATACGGGCCGGTGACAAACAGCATATAGGGCAGCGTAATCTTGCGGAACATCTGCCATGCGTTCGCCCCGTCAATTCTCGCGCTCTCGTAGAGATCCTCCGGGATATTCATAAGAATACCGGTGGTGATCAGCATAACGTAGGGGATACCTACCCAGAGGTTGATCAAGATAATCGTAACTCTCGCGAGCATCGGATTCGTCCAGAACGGAATCGGTGAATCAATCCAGCCCCACTTCATAAAATAAGAGTTCAGCAGGCCGTCGTTCGCAAACATCTTGGACACATACAGCAGGGAAACGAACTGCGGTACAGCAATCGTCATAACAAGGATTGTTCTCCAGAGCTTCTTAGACTTAACGCCCTTCTTGTTGATCAGGATTGCAACAGCCATACCTACGAAATAGTTCAGGAAAGTTGCAAAGAATGCCCAGATCAAGGTCCAGCCCAGTACTCTGAAGAAGGTTCCGCCGAAGCCTGCACTTCCGAAGGAAAGCAGGTTCTTAAAGTTCTCAAAGCCAACCCATGTAAAGAGCTTTGCCGGTGCCTGATGATTATAGTCGTAATTCGTAAACGCGACGCAGATCATAAAGATGATCGGCAATACGATGAAGATAAAGATACCTATGCAGGGTAATGCCAAAAGCGTCTTGTCAAAATTGGAATCCAGAAGGGAATGAAAATCCTGACGGTTGGTCGGGAGCGGATGCCCCTCCTTAAGCCGCAGCTCCTCCTTCCGGTTCTCCCGCACATTCATGCGCCATAAGAGAATAAAAGCAAGAATAAAGATAATGGTGAGCAGGCCGTACAGCAGAATCAGAAAGCTGTTGTCGCCGTATACACGGATACCGGCGTCGTTCCATCCGGTCGCCACTGTGCCCAGCGTGCCGAACTTTGCCAGATAACCTGCGCCAAACGCGATCATATAATAGATAAATAAAGCCTCCAGGACAAGAAATGCAAGTCCCCTGGCGTATAATTTTCTCATCAGGGGACCAAACCCCATGATGAGGAAGGATACTCTGGTCTTCCAGTCACCCTCCTTAAAAGTCACGCCAATGTCAGCGATGTCTCTCCCAATCCATTTAAAAAAGCGAGCAACCGGGTTGCCAGCCCCTTTTTTATTTTCTTTCATAGTCCCCTCCGATATGCAAAGCTTTTAACAGAATAGATAAGGGGAGATATCTCCCCTTATCCTGACTGTAAAATTGTCGCTCAGAAATTACTGCGCATAACCTATGCAGCTGTTCTGGAAGTCTTCCAGAGTCTTCATAAGGTCGTCGTCGCTGGTAGAGGTGCTCAGATCACCGGAGATAATGGTATCGCCAAGTGATGTAGCCAGTGTCCAGTAATCTCCCGGGTACTGTCCCTGCGGGATAGAGATTGCAAGCTGCTCTGCCAGTGCAGAAAGAGCCTCGTCAGACTGTACAGCGTCGCTGCTCTGAGCCGCCTTGTTGGACGGACCCCAGCCTACTGACTCGTAGCGTGCGGTCTGTACCTCTTCGCTGGTCAGATACTGTGCCAGCTTGTAGCAGAGAGCAAGCTTGCCTTCCTCTGTCTGCGGCTTGATACCGATAAGCTTGAATCCGCCGAAGCCGCCAAGCTGGTAAGTGCTGCCGTCAGAGCCGGTAAAGCCCGGAAGCTTTGCACATGCATAGTTGTCGCCAAAAGCAGACTTAGCTGCGCCGGAATCCCATGTACCGTCAACGATTGCCGCCATATTGGTAGCCTTGTCGATGGAAGAGCCGTTCTGGAAGCTCTTGGAGGAAGCGAGCTCAATGATCTCCTTAAGAGCTACAAGACCCTTGTCAGAGTTGTAATCAATGTTGCAGGCAGTGAAATTGCCGTCTGCGTCAGTGTCATAGGTAAACGTGCAGCCTGTACCGAAGAAGAATGCCGGCTGATACCATCCGGAATTGATCTCGAAGTAGAAGTTCTTGCCAGCTGCCTCACAGTCTGCTACGATCTGCTCAAGAGATGTAGGATCTGTGATAACGCTCTTGTCATAATACAGGAAATATCCATTGTCGCTGGTCATCGGGAATGCGTAGGTCATGTCGCCAACCTGTGTAGCGCTCACGGAACCCTCGTCATTGTTCTCTGCAATCCATGACTGATACTCGCCAACTACCGGCTGAAGTGCGCCTGCAGAAACCAGACGGGTCAGCTGATCCTGCGCGAAACCGTAGATATCTGCGCCGCCCTCAACGTCTGTGATCATGTTTCCGGCAGCATCGCCCTCGCCTACCGGCTCAACGGATACAGTGTATCCGGAATATGCCTCGTCAGACTTAAGGAACTCCTCAGCCTTCTGCTGGGTGAACTCGGAAACTTCCTCTGCAACCCAGATGGTGATGTTGCCTGAGCCGTAGTCAATGACCTCCGGTGTGGAAGAGCCGTCATCTTCTGCCCCCCCGTCGTCTGCCGGTGCCTGTGAGTCTGCTGCATCGCTGCCACCGCCTGTCGATGCACTGTCATCTCCGCTGCCGCAGCCTGCAAACATGGTAGCAGTCATCGCCGCAACGAGTAACGCTGATAATACTTTCTTTTTCATCTCTTTCCTCTCCTTTTTTAAATAATTTATATAAAATGCTTCCGCATCTTATATCGTAATTTTGACCATAACACAAGGGGTAAACTTGGCATAATCCCCAAAACATATTTGTATTATATAACACTTTTCGGCATTTTGCAAGCGCAATCGGTTGTTCTTTTCAACTTTTTTTCAATTTCTTCATCAACAAGATGATTTTAAGATTTACGTCAGGCTTTGTCAACGTTTTCACCCTCCCAAACTTGCTTTTTTCCACTTTATACGGAATTTACTGTCATAGTTTGTACATATTTACAAGAATTTCGCTTACGTTTTTCGAAAAAAATCGGGAAAGAATTGCATCTCACTCCCGGGTGGATTATAATGGTTATAATAAATAAGATAACTTAGGAGAAGTATTATGGCTACAATCAAAGACATTGCGAACCGGCTGGGGGTATCTGTCAGCACAGTATCCAAGGGGCTCAACGGCGCCAGCGATATCAGTGAGGAGCTTCGTCAGGTCGTGCTGGATACAGCCGTGGAAATGGGGTATTCCACGAAGCGTTCCAGAAAAGAGGAGAACCGCAAGCTCTGCATTTTTGTAGAGAATATGAGCTACAAATCCATCGACGAATTCGGCTACGACATTGTGCTGGGCTTTAAGCAGAATGCATTCCGCCACAAGTGGGATGTAGACGTGATGCCCATCACGCCCGAATTCCAGGAGGAGGAAAAATACGATACATATCTGCTGAAGCACGGCTACTGCGGCGCCTTTCTCGTGGGGCTTGCCCTCCATGACGAGTGGATGAAGCAGCTGGAGAACACGACAATGCCCACCGTGCTTTTCGACAATTACATTGCCAGCAACCCCAGGGTCTGCTATCTTGGCACCGACAGCCACGAGGGCATCTCCATGGCGGTGAACCATCTGCACACCTTAGGCCACCGGAAGATTGCCTTTCTAAACGGTTCTCTGTATTCCATGGTCTCTGACCAGAGGCAGGCCGCCTTTGAGAATGCGCTCTGGGCGCTCGGGCTCCCCCTTGAGGACAAGCTCATGGCAAGAGGCTATTATGTCGCCGACAGTGCGAAGTACCATGTCCCCGGCTTTCTGGAGGCCGGAGCCACCGCCATCGTCTGCGGCAATGACCTGATTGCGCAGGGCGTGATCGAGGAATGCACACGGCGCGGGCTTAAGGTTCCGGAGGACATCAGCGTCGTCGGCTTTGACGATATCTCAATCGCCGCCGCCTTCAATCCGCCCCTGACCACGATCCGCCAGGAGCGCAATGAGCTCGGAAAATGCGCCTATGTAATCCTGAATTCCCTGATACACCATATCTCCATCAGCCGGACGCTCCTGCGCCCGCGGCTGATTGAGCGGGAATCCACCACAAGGGTTAAGCGGTAAAGAGCGCCTCGAACTCTTCTCTGGTGATTTTCTCCTTCTCCAGAAGAAGCTCAGCGCAGCGATCCAGCACATCCCGGTGCTCGCCGATGATGCGCTTTGCCTCTGCATACGCGTGGTCGATAATGCTCTTTACCTCCATATCTATCGCAGAGGCTACGCCCTCGCTGTAGCCTCTGGCGTGGGCAAGATCCCTTCCGATAAACACCTCGTCATCGTCGTCTTTATAACAGATCAGGCCAATGTTCTCCGACATTCCATAGCGTGTCACCATATCCCGCGCAAGGCTTGTCGCCTGCTTGATATCCTGCGAGGCCCCGGTCGTGATATCGTCAAAGACCAGCTCCTCCGCCACACGTCCGCCGAGATCCACGACGATCTCCTGCAGCATCCGTCCCTTGGAATTGAACATCTCATCCTTCTCCGGCAGGGGCATGGTATAGCCTGCCGCCCCTGTGCCTGTGGGAATGATGGAAATCGTGTGCACAGGCCCCACGTCGGGAAGCACATGGAACAAAATCGCATGTCCCGCCTCGTGGAACGCCGTGACCCGCTTCTCCTTCTCGGAGATGATGCGGCTCCGCTTCTCCGCGCCGATACCCACCTTGATAAACGCTTTCTGGACGTCCGGCTGCGTGATGTACGCCCTGCCCTCCCTTGCGGTCAGTATCGCCGCCTCATTCAAAAGGTTCTCCAGATCCGCCCCGGTGAAGCCTGCGGTGGTCTGCGCCACCTGCTTTAGATCCACGTCCTCGCCGATGGGCTTATTCTTCGCGTGCACATTCAGAATCTCCTCCCTGCCCGCCACGTCGGGACGTCCCACCACAATCTTGCGGTCGAACCGACCCGGACGCATAATGGCCGGGTCTAAGATATCTACCCGGTTCGTGGCCGCCATGACGATGATTCCCTCATTCACGCCAAAGCCGTCCATCTCGACGAGCATCTGGTTCAGCGTCTGCTCCCTCTCGTCGTGGCCGCCGCCCATGCCGGTCCCCCGGCGTCTCGCCACCGCATCGATCTCGTCAATAAAGACAATGCAGGGCGCATTTTTCTTTGCATCCTCAAACAAATCCCTGACACGGGAAGCGCCGACGCCGACAAACATCTCTACGAAATCCGAGCCGGAGATGCTGAAAAAAGGAACTCCCGCCTCGCCCGCGACCGCCTTTGCCAGAAGCGTCTTACCGGTTCCGGGAGGCCCCACGAGAAGCACGCCCTTGGGAATCCTTGCGCCGAGCTTCGTGTACTTGCGCGGCTCCTTCAAAAAATCCACGATCTCCTCCAGCTCTTCCTTTTCTTCCTTGAGCCCCGCCACGTTGCCGAAGCGCGTATCGTTGTCCTCCTCGGTCGCGAGCCTCGCCCGGTTTTTGCCGAAATTCATCATCTTGCCGCCGCCGTTGTTCGCCGCCGCATTGTTGTTCAGTATGATAAAAAGTATAAAAATGGCTCCGAAGATCAAAAGATAGGGGAGCAGCGTCATAAGCCAGCTCTCCCGCGGCACATCCTCGAGAATGTAATCCGTGTAGCCGTTCTCCTCCATCAGCTTCTGCAATTCATTGACGTCCGAGGTATACAGCGACTGCTGCGCTCCACTGTTAAGCGTCACCAGAATGCTTCCCGTGGGAATCTCCCGGTTCTGCACTACCGTCACAGAGGTGACATTCCCCGCCTTTAGATCCTCCACAAACTCCGCCCTGGAATAGTTGCTTGTAACGCCGCCTTCGCTGAGCCAGTACCAGATCAGTACGACAATAAGGATCAGCGCAATATAGATGCCGAATCCTCTGAAATTACTACGATTATTCGTGTTCACTGTGTTCTCTCCTTACCTAATCTTCTTCGCCCTCAATAAACCCGATATACGGGAGATTGCGGTATCTCTGATCGTAATCCAGACCGAAGCCTACGATAAACCTGTCCGGGACCACGAATCCGGTGTAATCTGCATGTATGCCCTCCGCCACGCGCCGGCCGGGCTTGTCCAAAAGCGTACAGAGTGTGAGGCTTTTGGGCTTTCTGTGTGAAAAAAGCGTCAGCAGGCGGCTCAAGGTATTGCCGGAATCAATGATATCCTCCACAAGAATCACATTCTCTCCCCCGATGGAGTGCTCAAGATCCTTTTTGATATTCACCACACCGCTGGAGTGGGTGCTCGCGCCGTAGCTCTCCACGAACATAAAGTCCATCGTCATCGGCAGCTCTATACGCTTTGCGAGCTCCGTCGCAAAAAACACTGAGCCTTTTAAAATGCACACCAGATACACGGACTCCCCCGAAAAACGCTCCGTGATCGCCGCTCCAATCTCCGCGATCCTTTTGTTCAGCTGCTCCTCGGTCAGATAAACGGATATCTTATGCTCCCTGCGGTCGTCCATCATGTCTCTCCCTTTTCATATGTGGCGGAGAGCACTGTCCTCGTGCGCTCCGTTACCATCGCGCCTGCTCCCATGCGCCAGCCGATCAGCCAGAGCACCTCCGAACCAGCTGCCAGAAGCGGCACCTGATCCCTCTGCCCCGCGGGAAGCTTCTCGTCCACAAAATAGTCGCTCAGCTTCTTGCGGTGCCCTGTGCCCAGCCGGAAAAAATCGCCCGCTCTCCGGCCGCGTATGGAAAATCCATCTTTTATCATATCACAATCAAACCATTTCGTATACATTTTTGTGGAAATTTCTTCGCTTTTCCCCCCGTAGGGAAAGGTGGTGAGCGTGAGCGTGCCGCCCTCCTCCCCTGCCGGGAGCACCAGCGTCCCGCCGTCTGCGGCAAGCGCCGCTATCTGCTCCGGCGTGACAATAATCTCGGAAAGCTGCCTGCCGTCCGCCGCCGGGCTGACCACGATGTCCCCGTATTCCCGGTACGCCAGCAGGTTCCCGGGCAGCCTGATCCGCCGCCCGGACTGCCTCTTTAAAAGTGCAAGCACCGCCTCCACATGGACGGCCGCAAGATCCCGCCTCGCGCCCGCCGCTTCCCCGAGGGCACGGTATATGACGCGCGTCTGCAGCGCGCGGGGAAGCTGCCCTAACTCCTTTGCCGAAAGCCGCAGGCCTCCTCCGGATGCCACACGGACAATCCGCCCGTACACCGCCTCTGTCTCCTGCTCCATGTACTCCCTGAGCTCCATGAGCCGGAACGCGGTCCGGTTCATATGAACGACTGCCTGGGGATTCACATGCGCAAGCTCCGGCAAAAGCTTCGAGCGGACGTAATTTCTTGTGTATTTTGTCTCCTCGTTCGTGGAGTCCACACAATACTTCTGCCCCCGCTCTGCCAGAAACGCTTCTATCTCCCCTCTGCTGACGCTAAGAAACGGGCGGATATAGCAGGTTTCCCCGTCCCTTCGCACCGGAGGCATGGCGCACAGCCCGTCTAAGCCACTGCCCCTCGCCAGCGCCATGAGCATTGTCTCTGCGTTATCCTCCATGTGGTGCGCCAGCGCCACACGGTGACCTGCCCCCGCAAGCTCCGCAAATATCCCATACCGCAGAATGCGTGCCGCCTCCTCTGTCCCAAGCTGGTGAGCCCTGGCATACTCCGGCACGCAGACATGGCGCACGGTAAGCGCAATCCCCTGCGCCTCGCAGAATGCGCGGACAAACGCTTCATCCCGCAGGCTCTCCTCCCCCCGGATGCCGTGCTCCACATGCACCGCGCACACGGTATAGCCCATGGACGCTGCCAGCTCCTGCAAAACCAGGCACAGGCAGACAGAATCCGCTCCCCCGGACAGCCCCACGAGCAGACTCTCCCCGGGCTCTGCCATATTCCACTGTTCCATGAACCTTCGCACCTTCTTTTGCATATCCGCCTCTCTATTCCTGCTCCCAGAGGCACGTCACGATCACTGTCATATCGTCAAGGGCGTGACCGCCCGTAAAGAGCATGACGCGCTCTAAGATGGCCTTCGCCATCGCCCCCGCATTCTCTGTCCGCACCTCGCTGATAATATCGGTCAGCTTCTCCTCGGGATTTTTCACATGCAGATATTCTAGCACACCATCTGTCACCATGACAAGGAAATCTCCGTTTTTCATATGCCTCTCCATCGGCGGCGCGGTCTGCGTCACAGATCCCGCAGGCAGGGAGGGGCAGCTTAAGCATTCCGTCTCCCCGCCGCTGCGCAGAAAGGATGCCGCCGCCCCGATTTTTGTGAGGGTCAGCCTTCCGGTGTGCAGATCAATGGCCGCCAGATCCATGGTGGAAAAGGAATCGTCCTCCCCCTGCATGACCATGGCGGAATTCATCATGCGGATTGCCGTCTCCTGCGAAAAGCCAGCCTCCATGAATTTCTCCATCAGCTCCACCACCAGCTCGCTCTCCTTGGCGGCTGCGGGGCCGGAGCCCATGCCGTCGGACAGACAGATCTCATACTGCCCGTTCTCCAGTGTAAACAGTGAGAAATTGTCGCCGCTGACTGATGCGCCGTCCTGCTTTTGCCCGGAGACGCCGGACATGGCGTAATATCGGCTGTCCT
This sequence comes from Blautia sp., assembly GCA_023663685.1. Taxonomy (GTDB): domain Bacteria; phylum Bacillota; class Clostridia; order Lachnospirales; family Lachnospiraceae; genus Roseburia. The sequence continues at coordinate 244,937 of JAMPHB010000001.1, read as the reverse complement.
CATAGACGGTCACTGCCACCGGCTCCTTTGTGAGTATGCTCCGCGCTCCCTTTTCCAGCCGCAGGCGCATCCCGCTGGCCTTCTCCAGCGCCCGCACATAATTTTTGCTGGGGATGCCGCCGCCCCATTTTCCCGAGACCTGCGCTGTGATCAGCATGTGCCCGCCCTCGTCCTCGTAGATGTGGACATGCTCCGCGATCAGTCCCCGCTCCCCTGCCTCGAAGCCGATGCGCGCCAGAAGCATCCGGTTCGTGCCGTCGAGACAGCGGCGTTTTTTCGTCCAGTCCTGCATGAGGTCTGCCATGGCGTCGAGCTGGTCTGCGATCAGCCTGCGGTTGTTCTGGAGCCTCCTGTACCACGCCTCGTTCAGCTCCATGCGGGAGAACGCCCAGATGGCCTCCTCCACCATCCCCGGGTAGCGGGGGCACTCCTCCATATAGTTTTGTCTTAGGATATCCTCTTTGGGTCTGTGGGCGATGACTGCCTGCAGCATCCTCTGGATTTTGTCCGAGAGGTTACTGCCCGGCTGTTCCCAGCACAGCGCACAGCCGTCGCAGGCTGCGCACAGCTTCCCGGTGATTTCCCGCTCGAGGGCGGACACGCTCTCGTGCCCGGTCAGCTCCTGCTTTCTTCCCATGGAGGAAAACACTGCCGACAGCTCGTCCACCGCCTCGGCAAAGGCACTCATGCGCCCCCTGTCATAAAACTCCTGCTGGGGCGTCTGCTCCCCGTCCCTGCTGTCGGCAAAATTGCGCCCCAGCTCAGTGAGCATCTGCAGGATATAGTAGAACAGCACAGCCGTGCCGAACACGACAACGCCCTCGCTGACGCCTAAGATCAGCTCGTTTTGGTCCATTCTTGTGAGCGCCATACCGCTGCAATTCATCGCAACGGTGGAAAGTCCTGCAATCATCCCCGCCATCCAGCCGCTGCAGCGGCGGTTCGCCCACAGATAGAAACGGATTCCCACAGACACCACCAGTATGATAAACAGATACTTCACAGCTGCGCTCACCGGCATACACAGCCCCATGCCCGCAAACAGGCCTATGTAGAGAAACACGCTCCTTCTCCTCTGCAGACAGCAGGCCGCGTAGAACGCAGGCACCAGCGGGTAACAGCCCATCACGCACAGCAGGCTGCTCATCGCGCCTAAGAGTGCATAGCCCCCTTTTCCCAGTATTTCCGTCCAGTTTCTTTTTGTGTTCATAGTTCGCCTCCTCAATTATTCCCTCCGGGCTCCTCCCGGGGGTAGTCAATCAAGGATTATAGGACGGCGGGATAAAAATACTTGTCAAAATCGCGCCCCGCCCAAAAAAAGTTTTCGCCAAAACCTCCTTCCACCGCGATTCGAGGAAGCTAGATAAGTCTCCTACAGCCTATACAAAAAGGAGAACCCTTCCGCGGGCTCTCCCTCTTCTATTCCTCTTCTATCTCCTTAAAGATGATCTCATTCTCTTTATCCTTCGTGAGACCAAGCTTGCTCCTGGCAATAGATTCTATATACTCTGAGGACTTTACGGTATCCTCAAGCTCATCTAACTCCGTGCTGCGCAGCCTCTCCTGCTCCGCCTCCATCAAAAGCTCCTGCTCCCTGGCCGCGTACCTTGCATCCTTTTCCTTTAAGCGGGCCAGCTGCACTGCCATAACCGCCATAAAGGCTATCACAATCAATATAACGCTGATGGTTCCCGCGCTTCTACGTCTCCGCTTTTTCCCTCTCATACTTCATCCTCGTGCTTTCCACGTTTTTCTAGCTCTATTGTAATCGCTTTCTTCACTTTTTTCAATTGTTTTTTTATTGTAAGAAGCAAAAGGCTTATATATTTCATTGCCGGACGCCCCAGCAGCACATAATAGAGAAGAGCTCCCACCGCCATGGCAAAAAGCACATAAAAACGGATAATCCCATTGTTATCCCTACAGAGTCTTAGGAAAAACCAGCCCGCGGCCGCAATCCAGTACAGGGCGTCCTCGAGTGAAATCCAGAAAATCCCATGGGGGACAATGCGCCGGAAGACCCGCAGACAGTCATAGAGGACAAACAGTCCCGCCCCCATGAAAAACGCCCCCCTCAGCAGCGCAAGCTCCGCAGGGATCGCCGAAAAAATCTCCACTACTTAAACAGCTTCCCGAACACCGAGCCCTTTTTTCCGAGACCCGACACCTCCGAGTAGGTGAGGGACTCAATCTCGCCGTCGAGATCCACCTCTCCCTTTTCCAGATTCAGCCGGTTCACATGAAGATCCTTCCCCCGGATTTGAAGCATTCCGAGCTCTGTTTCCAGGAGGATTTCTGTCAAATCGAAGGACAGAACGTCCAGTATCCCCGTAAAACTGCCGGTTTTGCGATTATTCATTACGACTTTGTGCTGCTTGCTGATGGTCTTTTCTTCCATATACTCTGCTCTCCTATACACTATCATACTCTGCTACCTTTAATGTATGAGGAAAGGGCAGGATTTAGAACTCTATATATATTCGTAGAGCTCCTTCGCCTCCTCCTTTTTGGTCGTGTCCATAAGCGCAAGCACCCGCACCTTCACGGATTTCTGCCCGAAAAGTATCTCGATCTCGTCTCCCACCTTTACCGTAGCGGACGCCTTGGCGGATCTGCCGTTCACCATCACCCTGCCCGCGTCGCACGCCTCGTTCGCCACTGTCCGGCGCTTGATGAGCCGTGACACCTTAAGAAACTTGTCCAGCCGCATGTCTCTCCCTCCTTTTTCTGCAAAAAAGAGAGCGCATACAGCGCTCCCTTAAATGAACGAAATCAATTAGTTAATGGCATCCTTTAAAGCCTTGCCGGGCTTAAACTTCGGCGCCTTAGAAGCCGGAATCTTGATTTCCTCCTTCGTCTGCGGGTTCCGTCCAACCCTTGCAGCTCTCTCGGATACCTCAAAGGTACCGAATCCGACTAACTGAATCTTCTCACCCTTCTTAAGCTCCTCGGTAACCACTTCGGTAAATGCCTTAACTGCCGCCTCTGCGTCCTTCTTGGAAATTCCTGCCTTCTCAGCGATTGCTGCAACTAATTCTGCTTTGTTCATGTCCAAATTCCTCCTATGGATTGTTCATAAATTTATAACTTGAGTCCTTCTCTCAAATTATTACAAATCTATTTATACTTGTTTTTTTATGGTTTGTCAAGGTAAAAACCCATATTTAGGGAGTTTTTGGTAATTAAAAACAACCAAAATTTCGCCCCGAAAATCGTCAATATGTCACGAAACGGGTTTAAAACACGGATGAGGTGAGCAAATCCCGTATGGCATCGAGCTGGCTCTGCTGCTGCTGGGACTGGATCAGCTCGCGGATTGCGTCCACAATTTCGTCGCTTCCGCTGCTGCTGTTTCCGCCGCTTCCGCTCCCTCCCGTGCTGCCACTGCTGCCGCTGTTTCCACTGCTGTTATTTCCACTGTTTCCGCCGTTTCCGCTATTTGCTCCGTCGTCCGATGGCACTGTCGTGGTCACTGTGCCCGTGTCCACACCCTCGTCCATAAGCTGAATCACGATCGTGGCCTCCTCCGAGTTCACAAAGAGGTTCCGCACCCAGACGTCGTAACCGCTGGCGACGACTCCCAGCGAATGCTCCCCGTAGGTGAGCTCTAATGGCTTCGAGTAATCCCGCTCCTCGCCGTCTATGATCAGCACCGCGTCCTCCACGTCTATGAGAAACTGGATCTTTCCCCGCTTCGGCCCGTCTCCCTTAAGCTCGTCCAGATCTACTGTGACCGTCTCTCCCCGGGTGACAGTGACCTCGCGGCTGCCGCCCCAGCCGTTGTTTGCAACGATCAGGTTGTAAGTGCCCTCCTCCACGGAAAGCTGCATGTCCGGCATGATCTCCGCAAAAATCCGCGTGCCGAGCTGGAGATAGCTGCCCTCGAAAAGCTCTGTATTCCGGAGCGCGAGCACCCCCTGCCCCGTGGTGACATTCACCGACAGAATCTGCTTGTCCAGCCCTACCACCGAGAGCGTGTCCCCCTTTGCGATGTCCCCCATGGAGACCCGCTCCTCCCCGGAAAAGACATAGGTGCTCTCATCATACCGGTAACGGCTGTCCGCAATCTCAAATACATTCCGCTCCTCCTCGACGGAAAAGCGGGTGATCCCGTCGTAGACCCACACTGCATCGCTGATCTGCGCCTCTCTGAGGATTCCCTCGCCGTCCACCTCTCCCAGTGTAATCACGGAGCCCACCGGATAATTCATTATCGTCGTGCGGTTCCCGTACTTGTCGTGGAAGCGCGTACCGCTCCCGTAGTAGTAGCGGTACTCCATTTCGTTGGCGTAGCGGTACAGACGCAGGCTTTCCTCGATCTGGTCAACTTCCACAACCAGATACAGCTCCTCACCCTCTGCGGCCTGTTCCGTCTCCGCAGGCGCATCCGTCTCTGTCTCCGCACTCTCAGGCACGCCCGGGGAGCTTTGCGAATAGGGCTCCGCAGGCGCATCCGCCGCGCTGCAGCCTGCGAGGGAGCCCCCCAGCAGAGAGAGCAGCAGCATATATGTAATTAACCGTGTCCAAAGCTTTTTTTCCATACCCCTAGTATACAGGATTCTCACACAATTGAAAATAGCTTTTCTAAAAAAATGCTCCTTGCGCCCTCCTGGGCAATCACTTTGTCCAGCTTTTCCATATCCCTCCCGGAAAGCACCTTGTGGGAATTGGCGTAGTGGTTTGCGATCTTCCAGAACTTTTCCGGGAAAAGCAGCGTCAGGTAAAGATGGAAAAGCTCCTCCCCCGCAAGGGGACGCAGCCTCCGGTACTCGGCAAGCAGACGCATTCCAAGCCCGCTGTTCCAGTTGTTTTTTTCCAGCAGCTTCCGCAAAAAATTCGCAAGATCCGATACTGCCGGATTCCAGCACATATTTTCAAAGTTAATAATCCGAAGCCCGGCAGGCGTGCGCACAACATTGTGCTGGTTCATATCCCCGTGGCAGAGCCGGTAGGGTACGTCCTGCTGTCCCATCAGCTCCAGCGCACGCGCCGCCTCCTCGATATAGCGGGGATACTGCTCCTGAAAGCTCCGCTCAAAGGCGTTTTTGCTCCTGCGCCCCCTGATATAGTTTTTCAGCCTGGCCAGCTCCCTGTAATGCCGTTCGTAGATCTGTCCCGGCTCGTTCCTGTCGTTCACCATGAAATCCGGCACCTCAAAGGCGCACGCCTCGATTGCCGTGTGAAGCCCGGCGAGCAGACGCACAGCCTTTACCATATCGCTCTCCCTGCTGGTGGAGCATTCACTCCCCGTCACACAGGTCTTGAGCCAGTAGCGGCCTCCGGTCTCGTCCTCCGCCAGCGGCTCCCCCTCTTTCGTGGGGACGATCTGCTCTACCGCGCAACCCGCCTCCTCCAGTCTTTTCAGAACTTCGAGCAAAAATGCTGCCCGCTCCTTCGATCCACGGAAGGGCACAAGCAGCTTCATTCCGCAGCCTGTATCGCAGATGTATGCGCCTCTTCCCCTGGTAATCTGATTGATCTCCAGATCATACTGTTCCAATATTGCTTCCGGCTGATTATACAAAAAACCCCTCCCATATGAATAGACTACATCTAATCATATGGAAGGGTTTGCGAAATTATGTGCAAGAGCAAGCAACTTTTCCCGCGTGTTTAGCGCCGGATCGTCCAGCACCTGCGAAAACAGTTTATCCAGCACTTCCCCAAGCCCCGGCCCCGGCGCTATGCCTATGGCCATAAGATCCCGCCCGTTGACTGCCAGTTCACTCTTTTTCAGGCACTGGTTCTGCTTTTGCATACGGACATAGAGCTGTTCCAGCTGCCCGACGTACTCCAGCTTCTCCTGTCTGCGGTACATGCTCTGCCCTAAAATATCTGCCCGCTTGACCGCGAGAAGCTCCGGCACATTCTCCGGCCCGACCTTACTCACAAAACGGCGCACGCTGCGCTCTGTCAGGGGCGGCCGCTCATCATGCCAGCGAATCAGGCCGCAGACCCTGCGGATACAGTCATTGTCCAGCTTGAGCCTCCGCAGGATATCTTTTGCCATATCCGCCCCCAGCTGCGGATGCCCGTAAAAATGTTCGCCCTCCTCATCCTCCGAGATACACACGGGTTTCGCCACATCGTGCAGCAGCATTGCAAGCCGCAGGACTCTGTCCGCCGGGACATGCGAAAGCGTGTGCAGGGTATGCTCGCCCACGCTGTAGCAATGGTGCTTCGTGTGCTGGGGCGTGTCCATCATGCGGTCAAACTCCGGCAGGAAGACTGCGGTAAGCCCCAGCTCCCACGCTGTCCTGAGCGCATCCGGATGCTCCGAGACAAGAAGCTTTATGAGCTCCATGCGAATCCGCTCCGCACTGACCCGCCCGATCGACGGTGCGAGCTCTCTGACGGCCTCCGCCGTCTCCTCCTCGATGGAAAAGTCAAGCTGCGCCGCAAAGCGGACTGCCCGCAGCATCCGCAGGGCGTCCTCCGAGAAGCGCGCCTTTGCCTCACCGACACAGCGGATCCGCCCCCGCGCAAGATCGCCCGCCCCGTCGAAGGCGTCCACCAGCCCCCGGTCGTCGTTGTATGCCATCGCATTGATTGTGAAATCCCGCCGCTTTAAGTCCTCCAGCAGATTGTCGGTGAAGGTGACCCCGCTCGGATGGCGGCAGTCCTCGTATTCTCCGTCAATCCGGTAGGTCGTGACCTCATAGCCGACGTGCTCGAGCATCACGGTAACTGTACCGTGCTGTATCCCGGTGTCGATGGTGTGGGGAAATAAAGACTTCACCACCTCCGGCGCCGCAGAGGTGGTGATATCCCAGTCCCCGGGCTCACGCCCCAGCAGGGTATCCCGCACACAGCCGCCCACGGCATAGGCATCATAGCCCGCCCCCTGCAGGGTGTGGATCACTCGATTGACTGGTGCTGGCAAGTTCATTCTCATATAAATGCGTAATGCCCCTTTTCTGTGGTCTTGACAGAGTAGAGTTTATCGTCCGCCATACGGATCAGGCTGTTGACGTCCTCCTCCTCCCTCACGGCAGGCATGGCAGCGATGCCAATGGAGCAGGTGATCAGGCGCTTTTCGTCCACCTCAATCCCGTGTCCCAGATAATCCTCGATCCGCTCCTTAAAGCCGTTGGCCGCATGAATCTGCCGGTAGATCTCCTTTGCGATACTCTCGAGCTCGTCCCGGTCGCTGGTATCTAAAATAAGAATAAATTCGTCTCCTCCGAAACGGCTGACGAAGCCCTTTCCCTCGGAAACGTCCCGGAAGATGGAAGCCATCTCCTTTAAAATCAGATCCCCGATATCATGGCCGTAGGTGTCGTTGTAATGCTTGAAATTGTCCAGATCCACAAACATCAGCCCCATCGCCCGGCTCTGCCCGGTTTGAGCCAGATCCTCCGCCATGTGGCGAATCCGCTCGTACATGCCCGCCCGGTTGTAGATGGAGGTCAGTACGTCGGTCACGGCCGCCGCCTGCAGCTTACTGTTCATCTCCCGAATCTTTTCGTTCGTCTCCATGCGGTTGATGGCGTACTCCAGCTCGCGGAACAAAAGCTGGTAAATATGCAGGTCGTCCTCCCCCAGCATATACCGCTCGATAGAGCCGTGCCAGTTGTCCTTCATGCGGACATAGGTAATAAGAAAGCTCGTCAGCTCCCCGTTTTTCATAAAGGGAATCGCTACGAAGGAGCACACATCATCCACGCCGAAATAGGAGATTATGTCCTGATGCTCGAAAAAGCTCTCCCGTATCTTGGACACGGCAATGCCCTGCGGGGATTCCTTTAAGGCCTGTGCGATGTCCGCAGGCACTCCGCCGTCCATATCCACCCCGGTATCGTTATACAAAATCTGCGCCCGGCCGCCGCTGTAGCGCACATATACCGTTCTGTCGAGACTGAAACGGTTCGCAAAGCTCCTGATAACGGTGTTGACTACCGAGAAAATATCGCCCGCGCTGGTGTCGATCAGTTTCTGCCACGCGGAAATAAAATCCATCTGGCTGCGAATATTTAAATAATCCTTCGTGATGCCGCACTGCTTGATCAGCGCCTCGATCTCCTCCTCGGATACCCGGCACACTCCGGCGTAATCCCCGAAATCCACCTCCGCGAGAATGTCCATGGAGACTGCGGCCTTAATCTGCTCATCCAGCTCCTCTCTCTGCTCTAAGGTGTGTTTCTCAAACTCACACAGCTCTGTGCGTCCCAGCCGCTCAAACAGCTCCAGACGGTTCTGCCTGTATATCCGGTAGACAAAAAACTGATTGCCCTCGGAATTTTTGAGGAATTTTTCCGCCTTTTCCATATTGGAGAAAGCCGCTTCGTCCTCTCCGTTCAGCTCCTCAAGAAGCGCCGTGGAGAAGGTGTAGAGAAACATATCGTCGTCACAGATGGCGTAATCGTGGATCACCTCTGCGTCCCGGTTCTCCTTCTCCTTCTCGATAATGTAATTCAAAAACTGTCGGCAGCTCAACAGATACCGCTCACACCCGAAGCGGTCCCCCTGCAGGATGCAGGACAGGGCCAGAAGCGCGTACAGCTTGGAGAGATTGCAGACCTTTATACTATTTAGATGAAGCTTCTCAACGACTTTCATGGTCATCTGCAGATCGTGCTCCGCCCCTGCAAATTCCCCCTGCATAATGCCATTCAGCGCGCGGTTGTAGTACACTTCGGCGATCTCTTCCGGCATATGAAGCCCGTACAAAAGCTCGATTGCCCGATCGTAATACATCTTCGCCTGCGCGTTATGCCCCATGGCGCTTAAGTTGTAGCCGATTCCGGTGAGCAGCCTGCCCTCGTAGCGGTTCCTGCACCACTCAAACTGATAGGCGCGCACCTGATAGAGCAGGGCAATCTCGTTCATGCCGTTGGTGGCGGCAATCATGGTATTTTTCTGATAAGCATCGTACACCAGCTCGTTGTTGCCAATCTCCTTCGCCAGAGCCACGCCCTTGCTGAAATAGAACAGCGCCGCCTCTGTGCGGTAGGCTTTCGCCACCATCTCCGGCCGGTTGTCATAGGCATATATATAGACATGCGCCAGATGATTCCGGTAATTGTAGCGCATCATCTTTTCAATCAGCGCCTCGTCGATCATTATATCCTGCACGCAGAAAAAGATATTGTACCAGCCGGACATCTGCGCCTGCGCCATCAGAAGCTCGCATTTGAAAATCTGGCGCTCATCCCCGTCCTTCTGTGCCTCCTCTTTCCCCATCCGCGCGTAGGATATGGCATTTTCCAGCTTTCCCTGATACATGTAGCAGGTCGCCATAAGGTAGGCGCACTCGGAGGCAAGCCCCTTCACCTTTTCCTCCATCTGCAGCTTCTTAATCTCCGCCACCATCTCTAATGCCTTGGCCATATCGCCCAGCAGAATGGACGTTCTCGCATAGAGAAGATAGATCTCCAGCTTTGTCTCATCGCAGATACGCATATCCTCGAACTTAATCTGGTGCTCCACCATCTGGAAATAGAATCTCGCCTGCTCATAGTCCATCAGGCCAAACATATTGCGCACATTCACCAGCTCACCGGCACAGTCTCTTGGCCCGGCCTCGGAGGACACGCGGTTGTCCCGCTTCCTGCCTCCGCTTCCAATATGGCAGAGCTGGCTGCAGTCCTCCAGACGCTCTATAATTTTGTCATAGATCTGCCCGGCCTCCTCCGTCCCCGGCTGTGCCTCATTCACGCCCAGCACCATGCCGATGTTGCAGCTTGGCTGCTCAATCAGCTTGAGCACAAGCCTCATGGTGCTGCTGCTCGCCCTCTGGAAACGATTGATTACGATCATTACCGGATGCTTTTTGGAGATATGAAAGAGCATATTCGCCATGGCCTCTGTCATGCTCCACTGCTCGTACTCCACTTCGTTCAGGAGCACATGCTCCTCCCTCTCGCACACACCGGTCTCATAGTAGCTTAAAAGCAGCGGCCGCTGCAGCTCATACACGCCGCACTCCTGCAAAAACTCCGCGAAGTCGCCGTTTACATATTTGCGGTACATGGCGCAGATGGTGTCTAAAAACGGCTCATAGGCTCCGGGCAGGACGCCGTGCCAGAAATCCTTCCACGCAAAGAATACATCCCCCTCCTCCTCGGAATAGCGGGTAATATTTTCAAGATGACGAATGGAAAATTCATTGCTGTATCTCGCCATCACAATGTTGCGGTCCGCTTTTCCCACTTTGTTGTAGACTTGTTCGATCACTCCGTTATAATAGTTCTCAACCATCTCCACACCCCCTGCAAAGTCCTAGTACGCCTTTCCCCAGTACACCAGCTTATGTGCCTCTCTGCCGCAGCAGACACAGGTCTCTGAAATCCTCTCTTTATCGTAAAACGGCATACAGCGGCTGGTCACTGCCAGCTCCTCCTTAATCTTATCCTCACATGCCTGATCCCCACACCACATGCCCCGGATAAAGCCGCCTTTATTTTCCGCCGTATCCTTAAGCTCTTCGTAATTGTGGGCGTCCCGGATATTCGCGTCTCTGTGGGCTCTCGCCCGCTCGAGCATCTCCTGCTGCATCTGCTCTAAAAGTGCAGGAATCCTCTCCTCAATGGTATCCAGCGGCACGGAAAGCTTCTCTCCCGTGTCCCGGCGCACGACCACGCACTGGCCGGCTTCGATATCCTTCGGCCCCAGCTCTACTCTTAAGGGTATGCCGCGCATCTCCTGCTCGGCAAACTTCCAGCCCGGGCTCTTGTCCGTATCGTCAAGGCTCACAGCGCACAGCTTTTTCAGACGCGCCTCCAGCTCTTTTGCCTTCTCTGTCACTCCCTCTTTATGCATCTGAACCGGTATGATCATAACCTGCGTGGGCGCCACCCTCGGCGGAAGCACCAGCCCGCTGTCGTCCCCGTGCACCATGATGATCGCGCCGACCATGCGGGTGGAAACGCCCCATGAGGTCTGATGTACATAATGCAGCTGGTTGTCCTTGTCCGTAAACTGAATCTCAAATGCCTTTGCGAAGCCGTCTCCGAAGTTGTGGCTTGTCCCGGACTGCAGCGCCTTGCCGTCGTGCATCAGCGCCTCGATGGTGTAGGTGGACACTGCCCCCGCAAACTTCTCCTTCTCGGTCTTTTGGCCGCGCACCACGGGAATCGCCAGAAACTCCTCGCAGAAGTCCGCGTACACGTTCAGCATCCGGATTGTCCGCTCCTCGGCCTCCTCTGCGGTGGCGTGGGCGGTGTGTCCCTCCTGCCACAAAAACTCGCGGGAGCGCAGGAAGGGTCTTGTCTCCTTCTCCCAGCGGACTACCGAGCACCACTGGTTGTACACCTTCGGCAGATCCCGGTAAGACTGAATATCGTTTTTATAGAAATCACAGAACAGCGTCTCTGAGGTGGGACGGACACAGATCCGCTCTGTCAGGGGGCTGCCGCCGCCATGCGTCACCCATGCCACCTCGGGGGCGAAGCCCTCCACATGATCCTTCTCCTTCTGCAAAAGGCTCTCCGGGATAAACATCGGCAGGTATACATTCTGTACTCCCGTCTCCTTAAACCGCTTATCCAGCTCCTTTTGTATGTTTTCCCAGATGGCATACCCGGCAGGCTTTATCACCATACAGCCCTTCACGGACGAGTAGCCGACCAGCTCCGCCTTTTTCACCACATCGGTATACCATTGGGCAAAATCTTCCTCCATGGAGGTGATTGCCTCTACAAGCTTTTTCTCCTTCGCCATTTCTATTCTCCTTACTATACAATTTGTCATTTTCATAGTATTCTAATTACGGGAAGTTGTCAAGAATGCTTGCAAAAAAGCTCCCGGGAGTACAGTTCCCGGAAGCTTTTTTCAGAGTGCATTTCAGTTCTCTATTTGACCGTAATTTTCATCTTGATGGTCTTTGTCATTCCATTTTTAAGCGTCACCTTTGCCTTAATTGTCACCGTTCCTTTTTTCACGGTCTTAATCTTGCCATTTTTCGTCACGGTAGCCACCGAAGGCTTAGTCGTGGTGTAGGTGATGGACTTCACATTCTTCATGTTCAGTTCACTGCTCAGCGTAAACTGCTTTGTCTTGCCCTTCTTCACAGAAGCAGATGCTTTCGCAGGCGCAACCGTCTTTTTGATTGCATTGTTAATCTGCTTCGCTTCCACGCTGCCCACAAGGGCATAATCCGCCTTATTCGTAATGGATATGGACATGCTGCCATTTCCGGTTACTTTATAGGTCTTGGCGTTGACCATCACATATTCGCCCGTCTTTGCATCCAGCTTATAAATGTAAAGCTCGTTGCCGGCGGTCAGATCCTTTGTCTCCAGCTCTACCGTATACCGGATTTCGCCGTCATCTGTCAGCGCCGTCATCTTAATCTTAACATTCTTCTGTCCTGCCGCTTCCTCAATCTGTGCCACCACATCTGAGGTGAGCGCCGACTTTTTCGAAGCCGTCTGTATGCTGACATCCGCCTCTGCCTCTGTCACCGTTCCGGCCGCATCCTTTTCGACCGTCACTGTCGCAGAGGTATCTTCTGCGGCCTTTGCAATTGTTGTCGTCACAGTGGTAGACAAAACTGCACCGGAGGCATCCTTTTGAACCGCTGTGGATACTTCCACCGGCTTGCCGGAAGCATTTACTGACTTCTCCGTCACAGTCTCTGTCACCGTACCGTCTCCGTTATCTACAGTCACCTTATTAGGATTATTCGAGCTTGTTGTCGTACTGCTGCTGTCACCGGTTCCGGCTGCCGGGGCACGGAAGCTGTTCTTATCAACAAGAACATAGGATGTCCGGGCAGGAATCTCAATTGTTCCGCCCTCGACGCGCGCCAGCTCTTCCACACCTGCCCTGTCGCCATCTACAACGACAATCCAGCTTCCGGCCGGAATCGTCAGGCTCGCCGCTGTTGGATTGGCATTAAACGCTACAACGATATTTCTCCATGAATCTCCCGCCACAGAACCGTCCAGTGTATAAGCAACCACGTTCGTCGGCGCATCCATAAAGCGAATGCCCGCCTGTATATTCGCTGTTGAATTCATGTGGAACGCCTTATGCTCTTTTCGCATGGCAATCAGACCCTTGTAGTATTCATACAGATCACTGTAGGTTATTTTTCTCGTCCAGTCGATTGCATTTACGGAATCCGGCGAATTGTAACTGTTTTCATTAAATGATCCATCCGCATTCGTCTTGGTGCGGGCCAGCTCTTCGCCTGCCTGCATAAACGGAATACCCTGAGAGGTATACACAATCGCCGCGGCCATCTTGTTCATGGCAAGAATCTCTTCCTCGCTGTTGCTTTTGTTACTTGTATGAAGCTTATCCCAAAGGGTAAGGTTGTCATGCGCCGACACATAGCTTATGGTCTGGTATGGCTGGTTTGCCCATGGCTGTGTCCCGTTTTTCACCTTTGAATAATCAATCTGGTCATTTCTCGTGGACGCTACGATTCCAAACTTGACAGTCTCCTCGTAGTCCTCTCCGCCACTGATAAATCCCTGACCTTCCGCGTTAAACACATGTCCCTTGATGCCGTCGCGAATGTCATCACTGAACGCGGCAATCTGCAGATTGTCAAATTTTACGGTGTTGGCCTTCGTCGCCTGCAATTCAGAATCCAGCGCACAGTCGCCGCCTGTCCAGCCCTCTCCATACATCAGTATGGAGGAATCTACTGTGTCCAGTTTGGCACGGATACTTTTCAGTGTATCAATATCATGCACTGCCATCAAATCAAAACGGAATCCGTCAATATGGTATTCCTGTGCCCAGTATAATACGGAATCCTCAATCAGACGGCCGCACATGGAACGGTCGGAAGCCATCTCATTTCCACATCCGGAGCCATTGGAAAATCCGCCTGCGGCATTCTGCCTATAATAGTAATTCGGAACAGCCAGATTCAAATTAGAATCGTTAGATGCTGCCGTATGGTTATATACCACGTCCATCACGACGCGGATTCCCGCCTTGTGAAGCTCCATCACCATCTGCTTAAATTCCTCAATTCTGACGCCTCCCGCGTAGGGATCAGAGGAATAGGAGCCCTCCGGCACATTGTAATTCTTCGGATCATATCCCCAGTTGAACTGCGGCGTCTCCAGATTTGTCTCGTCCACGCTCGCATAGTCAAAGGACGGTAAAATGTGAACCACATTGACGCCCAGTTCTTTCAGATGATCCACTCCGGTCGATACGCTTGTCTGCTCTCCCGGGATTGTTGTCCCAGACTCCCACACACCCGCGTATTTTCCCTGATTGGCCGAAGACACTCCGGCACTGTCGTCGATGGAAAAATCGCGAATGTGCATCTCATAAATGATGGCGTCCGTAGCATTCGCCAGCGCCGGCTTCACATCTGCCGCCCAGCCCTGCGGGTTAGTGGTGTCCAGATCAATGACCATGCCTCTGTCTCCATTGACGCCGACCGCTTTCGCATAGGGATCTACCACTTCGTTCTCACGTCCACCAACCGTCACAAGATAGTTGTAGAAAGTTCCATTTAAGTCCCCGGGCACGGTCACTGTCCAGCTGCCCTTCTCCCCGCGCTCCATATTCAGCGTCTGCGCCGCGGCGGAGGTGTAATCGCTTCCATCTGTACCATATAATGCAAGTTTCACGCTTGTCGCAGACGGAGACCACAGCACAAACTTTGTACCTGCGGCGCTATAGACTGCGCCCAGCTCGCCATCATATGTGTACAGCTGCTCAAAGGCTTCGCTCGTATAGATTCTGCCAAACGACAGCTGCGCGCCTTCCAGCCCGGTAATGGCCAGACTATAGGTCTTGCTTAAATCCAGATTGCCTGCCAGCGTTATGGTTCCTGATTTCCCGTCAGCTGCAAGCACGACATCAGAAATCTCTGCCACTGTATCGTCGGAAGCCACAACGGAAACATTCGCATTTTCCTCCTCCAGGGTAACCGGCTGGTTTGTCGCAAAGTTGATTTCCGTCATGGAATCAATCACTGCGGAGGTCACACGCGGGTTTTTCAGAGCCTCCACAACGGCGGAAGCATCTGCCTCAAGAAAATAAGTTTCTTTCTGGCCGGATACTACATAAATCTCACCATTCCCATCTGCATCTAAGAAAAACGTGTCTACCAAACGGTCTCCGCCATTAAGGTCTGTCGCTTCCCTGTCCGACCAGTCGTTCTTACGAACAATAACTCCCACCTGTGTGCCCGACTCCAGCTCTCCCACAATGGCATCCCCGTAAACGCCAAAATCATCCGTACCGCTGAAATCTGTCGGGGAAGTTCCCGGCCATGACCAGATATCCCAGCCGGTATAATCGTTATCCAGACGCGCATAATGCACCCGCAGCGTCACGGAATCAAATGCATCTTTGGGCTCACGCGTCTCAAGCGTTCTTTCCCCATCTGCCGCAATCGTGGCGGTATACTCCAGATTGCCGTTTGAAAGATCCGGCTTTACATCCGCCTCCACAAACTTGCTTCCATCACTCCAATCGCCGTAGCAGCGTATAATAAATCCCAGCTCATCACTTGGTTTTGCCGCCAGAATGATATATTTGCCCTCGCTGTCTTCTCCAGTAAACTTTAAGTCGGCATCTGATATCACACTGCTTCCCCAAACGTGGATATCCAGATTATCAAATGTTGTGTCGGACTGGTTTATGAATTTGACCTTTACATAAACAGTGTCCTCCGACGTGTCTGCCGCCTTAGCAGCTACCCCCCCCAAACGGAATCAGGGTGAGTACCATGGCAAGCGCGAGCATTACGCTAAGAAATCGCTTTAGCCGCCCATGCTGCCGGTTCGTAAGTTTTTGTTTCCTGACCATACAATCCTCTCCTTTTCTTCCACACTTCCAGTTACTTGGTTTCGTGTTTTTTCGTACTTTCTATTATAGTTGAATTTTCTGGAAATTCCTATGGCAAAAATAGGACAAAAAGCGGTGCTTTTTTTGTTGAAAAACACAAAATTCTTTTTGGGCATATTGTAATATTCCCCGTTTGACATCTTATGGAAGGGTTGTATAATAGGTAGAGCAGGCATCCAGAAGAAATGGGGGAGTACCTATGAAAAATTTTATGCGCGGAGTGACAGCCGGGCTTCCAATCGGACTCGGCTATCTGTCCGTCTCTTTTACCTTTGGAATTATGGCGGTATCTGCCGGGCTTTCCTGGTGGCAGGCGACGCTGGTATCCATGTGCACGGTCACTTCCGCCGGACAGTTTGCCGGACTTACGACCATGCTCTCTCCGGGTCAGTATGTGCAGATGCTGATTGCGCAGATCACCATCAATATCCGCTACTCCTTTATGTCGATATCCCTCTCCCAGAAAACAGATACCGGCTTTCGCGGAATCTGGCGCTGGATTTTCGGCTTTATGATGACGGACGAGATTTTTGCGGTCGCAAGTCAGGAGGATCGTGTAAGCCGGAGCTTTTTCGCAGGACTTTCTTTACTGCCGTATCTCGGCTGGTCTGTCGGCACCCTCGTCGGGGCTCTTCTGGGCAACGTGCTGCCGGATCGCCTGATGAGCGCCCTTGGCATTGCCATCTACAGTATGTTTGTCGCAATCGTGATACCGGAAATGAAAAAATCACGCCCCGTCGTGTTCGCCGTGGTCATCGCTTCCCTCTGCCGCTGTGGATTTACCTATATTCCGCTTCTTGGGCATGTATCGGACGGCATAGCCATCACCGTCTGCGCCGTGGCCGCCGCCGCGCTGGCTGCGGTTCTGTTTCCAGTCGAAAATAAGGAGGACACATGCAATGGATAACACACAGTTTTTTTGCTATCTGCTGGTTCTTTCCGGCTCTACCTACCTGATTCGCGTGATACCCTTTGTTGCCATACGCGAAAAAATCCAAAACCGCTTTATTCAGTCCTTTTTGTACTATATTCCTTATGCCGTGCTTGCCGCAATGACACTTCCGGCAATCTTCTACGCCACCAGCCATCCGCTGTCTGCGCTGGCAGGACTCGTGGTCGCAATCGTCCTTTCTTTAAAAGGCATGGGGCTCACGGTGGTCGCCGCCTGCGCCTGCGCCGCGGTGTTTCTCGTGGAGCTGCTGCCGTAAAAGACTTGAGGAAGAAATTTAACGCAATCTTATTGTAAACACAATTTTTTTTTATATATAATTAAAGGCAGGCAGACGTAAATTGTTTTTTGCAAAGTATTTAACGAACAAGTTAATAAATATGGAATGACAAGGCAGGCGGTTACAGCAACAATCCGTATTTGTAAGGACAGAAATATATTAAAACAGTATTTAAGCAGCAGGGAAGTGGAGGTGGTAACGATTATGATGAGTTTATTTGATGATGAGCAGATAATGAAATCTTATATTAAAAGCGAAAAGCATGATACAGAAAAGGCAATGGCGGAGCAGTTGATCAGAAAGGGAAAAATGACGCTTGAAGAAATTGCCGATTGTGTCTCTTCACTGTCATTTGATGAATTGAAAGAAATTGAAGCCGAGGTTATGCAATTAGTGTAATCGGAGAAAGCGGCTAATATTAAAATCGCAGGGCAAAAGGTGCATCATATGAAAATGATGCGCCATTTTTTATTGCAAAGGCCGGGCGCAAAACGGCGCGAACGCCGGATTTTGGGGCTGGATGGAAAAATCCATGGTATCTCCCGTCACGGGGTGCTCAAAAACGATACGGTAAGCGCAGAGTGCAAGCTGCTGTCCCTGCTCATTTCCAGCACCATATTTCTGATCCCCCAAAAGCGGCCAGCCATGATGAGCCATCTGCAGACGAATCTGGTGATGACGGCCGCTGTGCAATGTAATGTCAAAGCATGTCTTTTTTCCCTCGCTCCCAATGACCCGGTACTCCAGCACTGCCTTTTTCGCCCCGCGCGTTCCCTCAGGCACGACAGCGGCGGTATTTTTCTTTTTGTCTGCCAAAATATAATCTATCAAGAATATTTTCTCCCTATCGGAAGCTTCCGGCCCGCTTCCCTGCCCAAGCGCGTAATAGTATTTGCCAAGGCTCCCCGCCTGCACCTGCCCCGACAAATGGGCAGCCGCCTCCTTCGTCTTTCCAAACACAAGCAGCCCCTCCACCGGCTGGTCAAGCCGATGCACCAGTCCGACATAAGAAGCTTCGCCGTGCAATGCACGGTCATTCTTTAGAAGGCTCACCATGTCCTGCCTGCCTATATGCTTTGTCTGTGTGGGGATACCCGCCGGTTTATAGCAGACAACCAGCGCGCTGTCCTCATATACTTTATTCCAGCTCATATGCATTTTCCATCCGTATACTTTTCTATATGTAAAAAAGACAGCTGCAAGCTGCCTTTTTTAGGAGAAGGTATTTTTACTATGGGGTATAGTAAAAACTATATAATGTATTGGGGGGTTTTTACAGTCATTATAATAGCATGTACTGCCGAATAAGTGTGCATAAACTTTACGAAAATTCAAGCAAAAAAATATACATTTTTTACAGTACCAAAGTCCCGCTTTTTACAAATTTACAAGAATTCTGCACAGGCAGACCGCAAATTTCCCCATTTTGTTTGATTTTGGTACTTGTTCCCCTTCTCTACAACACCACAAACGGCAGCATATATGCCGGAAGCAGCGTAACTGCCCCGTCCTTTTTCCAGTCCCTCGTGTACACCACATACTGGTTTAATATCCGCGCCGAATATTTTTCGGCAAACCTGTCCAGTGAGCTGTGAGTCCGGTAACCGGAAGATTTTACCTCAATCGGACAGACCTTATTTTTGCGGGACACCAGAAAGTCTACCTCATAATTATGGTTCGAGGTATCGCTCTTCATGGTATGGTAATACAGTTCGTCTCCCCTTGCCGTGAGCATCTGTGCGACTACATTTTCATACAGATAGCCCAGATTCGCGGAAAGCTTGTCACTTAACAGCTTTTCGTATATCAGGTTTTCGGTAAAATCCTTATCCTTAAACACCAGCGTCGTAAACAGTCCGGTGTCCGCGAGAAACAGCTTGAACATTCCCAAATCCCGGTTACTCGCCATTCCCACCCCCGGGTCGTTGGCATGGTAGGCGACATTGACAGTTCTGGAATCCTTTAATGCTGCAATGAGCTCAAGTGAACCCTCCGCGCGCACACCCCTAAGCACGCTCGACACCTGATAGCGGGCCGCGTTCTTGTTAAGCTCCGCCGGAATGGAATCAAAAAGCAGGGAAATTTTCCCGGTGGAATCCAGCTTGTGAAAATCCTCTTCATAGAGATTCAGGATATCCCGTTTTACCAAATCTACATGCTTTAGATTATTCGACTGCAGATAGCGGTCAACCGCCTGCGGCATTCCCCCAATCAGCATATACAGCCGAAAGGTTCTCATCATTTTCCGGTTTACCTCGTCCCCAAGAGGCTTTGGATGTTCACAGAGCTGCCGCAGCAGCCCCGGAGTCGCCTCGTCTCCCATCGCCCACAAAAATTCTTCGTAATCCATGGGATGCATGTAAAGCCGCCGTTCCTCGCTGGGAATCAGTATTCCCTCCACATTCCGCTTAATGGAAATCAGCGAGCCGGTCTCGATATAGTCATATCTGCCGTCCTTCACCAGATGCTTGATGGCCTGGCGCGCCGGGGGATACAGCTGCACCTCGTCGAAAATAATCAGAGAGTCCCTCTCCACCAGATCCACATGACAGTATAGCTGTAACTGTAAAAAGAAATAGTTCATATCCGACATATCCAGGAACAGATTTTTTATCTCCGGGGAGCAGCTGGAAGTTTCCACTGTACGAGCTTGTCATAAATCTTCCTCTTAAACATACGCAGACCTCGCTTTCACACCTATTATATGCAAAATCCCCGTTTTTATCAAGCAATATATTCGCAAAATCCCCATTTTTGTTTGTGTATATTTGCACAAAATCCCCGTTTTTATATCTGCGTATACATGCAAAATCCCCGTTTTTGTTCAGGACAAAGCCTTCCTAATGATAAAAAAACAGATGGCCTTCTAAAAGACCACCTGATTCTTTCCATTCGTTTTTCCCTTGTACAGATTCGCATCTGCCTCCGCAATAATGGTGGAGATATCCGGCTGTCCGTGATAAGAGGCGATGCCGAGGGTCAGGGTAACTCTCACGTCCTGACCATTGAAGCGCACAGCTCTCTCCGCCACATCTGTGCATATGTGCCTGGCAATCGAAACTGCCGCCTCTCTGTCCGCATGTACTAAAATCAGAATCTCCTCGCCTCCCCAGCGGCATATGCTGTCATGGGAACGGACGTCCTTTTTTACCACCCGGCTGACCGCCTTAAGCACCTCATCGCCGCAGGCATGTCCATAGGTATCATTCACATGCTTGAAATCATCAATATCCGACATAATCAGTGTAAAGACGTCCGACTGCTCGCGGCAATCCTCCCATGCCCTCTGCAGATAGCTGTTCATGCTCCTGCGGTTGAGCAGATGGGTGAGCGGGTCGTAATTGGCAAGCCGTCCAAGGGAATGGTTCTCCTGCTCAAGCCTCGCCTGCATTTGATAAATCTCAATCATAAAAATGAGGGAGAAAAATATCAGCAGGGCAAAGGCGATAAAGCTGTTCACATAATAAAAAAGCCCCTTAAACGCATCGCCAAAATTTTCACTATAGAAATGCGGAACGATTGTCGCCACAAAGGTAATCACGAAATAGTACACAACGATTAAAATTGAGGTAATCACCGGAATTTTGATATTTTTCCGGTATTTTGGTATGGTGTAGGGCAAATAGAACGCCAGTGGAACTAAGGAAATCGTATAGATCATAAAACCAAAGTCCGTCCCCAGAAGCAGGGTCGCAAACCCGGAATGAAACAGGATCTCAAGCAGGGAGGACTGGTACATCAGGACATAACGCCTCTTTTTCACGGAAACCGCACTGTGGTATATATAAAATAATGTAGCAAATATATTATAGACTGCCAAAACATACGCATGACAACAGAAAAAAATCAGCGTAAAACAAAAGTGCACCACCGAGGCCGCCGCCACCAGCAGAAGATATTTTATGTCCTCATGGAAAGAAAGATCCCCGTCTACAATTTTTTTACCGATCTGCAATCGTTTCTTCATCTGTACTATCCTCACATCGTAAAATGCATTCTATCATTCCTATTATAATCCATTTTCTGTGAGATAGCAAATACTTCTGTACGGGGAGGGCGCAAAATTATTGACAATTGCCTGCACAATATATCCCGCAAGGCGGGCTGTAGCTGCTTTATTGTGCCGGCTTTTCATTCACAGCTTCTCAATCAGCTTAATCACGGCTGTATTCGCATAGGTCAGCGGCTCATTATGCACAAAAAAGGCAACTCTGTTAAAGGGGGCATAAATCGTTTCTACTATATTCCCCTCATAAGGATCCAGAATATTGGCAAGAGGCTGTCCGACGCTGACTTCCTCTCCCGCCTTTACCATCGGTTCAAAAATCCCTGATTTTGCGGTTTTTATGCAAATCATGTCGTCATCATATACCACTTTAGAATCCAAGCTGTCCGGTATGCTGTATTTTATCATTCCCTGCCGGGACAAAAAATTCATAACTGCCAAAACTGCCTGTCCGGCGCTGTTCCTGTCAATCCGTGCCGTAGTCGTCGTATACAAAGAAAATGCCTGTGTATCCCATACCTGCCAGTTATAGTTTAACGTTGCCGTATCATAAGGCCTTACTTTGCGGATAATCACATAGGGCAGGCCAAACTGCTTCGCTGTTTCAGGGCTGCTGTATCCCTCAGCCATCAGCCGCACATGCGGAACAAAATCTCCCGGCATATAAAAAGAGGTAAACTGTATTCCAAACGAATACTCTGAAATCTCCTTAAAAACACCATCCGCAATTCTCTGGGTGGTTTCCCCCAGATTATAGCCCGGAAACATCCGGTTGATATCTGTGTTATCGGTTGACCAGAATCTTTTGTGTATATTCATGGAGTAGGGATTGACAGAAGGAATAATCAAAATCTTATGGCCTTCTGTGATTCTTCCCTCTTCTTCCAGCTGCTTCATTTTCCGCACCAGATGAGAGCAGCAATACATCTGCTGTACCTCATTTCCTCTGGTACTTCCCACAATACAGACAGACGGATCTCCTGTCCCAAATTCATAGCCGACCACGCGGAAAGTGTCCCGGTATAATCCCTTTAGTTCATAAATGCTTCTTTTATTCATATCCGCACACCTCCTTTTTCAGCAGCCGTCCCATCAGGGAACCCTCGACAACAATGGGATAGTTCCTTATTGTAAACAGCATACCGTCTTCCGGCGCGCACACTTCATCCAGCACCTCCCCGCATAACGGATCTACAATACACCCAATCCGTTCACCCTGTTTCATTCTTGCGCCATGCTGCACAGACGGAATAAACACGCCTCCAACACTGGCATTCAAATAGCTGACATCCTCCGGATTTCGGGAAATCATCGGTTTTCTGACCGGATTCACTTCCCCTGTCCAGATTCCCATCTTTTTCATCAAATTGAAAATCCCATCCACCATCTGCTTTCCGTAGCTCTGTGTAATCCGCATCCCCACGCCCATTTCCACGACTAACACCGGCGTCCCCATGGAATTTAAACTATGCGCAAAGGTTGCCTCCAGCACAGTACTTGCTCCATGCACCCAGATAAAATCAACATTGGCGGCCTCTGCCACCGGCACCAGAGTATCCTGATGCAGCTCATTGATGCGGATCTGCGGTATCTCTGTCAGATAAATATTGCTGGCATGGATATCCAATACACAGTCAGAGCCTGCCACATCCTCCATAATCCGGGCTGCCACATATTCCATCATACTGCCGTTGATATCTCCGGGAAACAAGCGGTTCATATCCAGATCAAACGCCGGGATTCCCCTGGTAATGGAATCAATCCCTAATGGATTCATTGCCGGGTAAATATCCACAATCCCCGCAAGACATTCCCTGTTCTGCCCGATACGGCGCTGGAGCTCAAAACAGACATACTGCCCCTCCAGCTCATCCCCATGAATACCTGTAACAATACTGATGCGTTTCATACTATCTATGGATGACGTGATTTCTTCAGGGAGAATGCGGTTCTTTTTAATCTCAAGCTTTTCATCCACCGGAAGCCCTACGGATGCTATCGTTTTTATCATATTACTCTCCATTCCACCGCCCTTTGTATCAGCGGTACAAACAGTTTCAAACCATTTTTACCAAAACGTCTATCTTTTGTGACTGTGCCCCACTGTTCCACATAAGCCCGCGGTTAATCGCACAGTCTGCTGCATCTCTCCCATGTCCAAGCTTTATATAATGATCCAGCACCAGACAGTCATTCGTCGGGTCAAATGCCACCCAGCGGTTATCACAGAGCGCCTCTGCCCACGCATGGCTCGCCCCCTCGCCAATAATCAGCCCGCACACATAACGGGCAGGGATTTCCGCCATACGGAGCAGGGTGACATAAATATGCGCATAGTCCTGACAGACGCCCCTGCCAAGCTCCCACGCTTCCTCTGCCGTGGTCTGTACCTGCGTGGCACCCGGCACATAAGAAAAATCCTGATGCAGCCGATGCATCCATGCCATGCATATATCGTAATGGCCGCCGCATTTTGTAAAGTCACAGGATTGATAATATTCTGAAATCCCGGAACCCGGTATGCATTTTCCATGAGGAACACGAAAAACCCCGGTCAGTTCATCCTTAAGTTCCTCCTCATACTCTGTCTGAAGAATTTCCACCTCACCGGATGTCTGGAAAACAAACTGTTTATGAGGCTTGGTCTCACATCCATAAATCTGGCTGTTTCCAAAGGAATCCTCTCCGAATGAATATCCTGTCTCCGGCAACAGTGAAATTTTCTTTTCCAGTAAATGTTGTCTCGCATCTTCCCTTGGGATGCACTTGATCGTAAAATAACACCTGCCGACATATTCCTCATATTTTATTTCCATCTTATATTCATAATGCAGCACCGCCATGAAATCACTCCTAACCTGTAAACTATATAATTGCCTCAACATTTGATACAATTTTATAGTAATCCAAATCAGGATTTTCCACAAGTCTTTTCACTTCTTCGAGCCTGTCCCTGTCATACGTCAGCCCGCTCCTCTCCACCCTCGGAATCATACGGCAGACCTCCCGTACCAGCTCCTCCTGTGATTTCTTCAGCCGCGCATACATATCAATGCGCTCAATCCGTTTCCCGGCCTTAATCATATTCCGCACCTGCTCCGAATCAATCTGATCATCCGCAACTCCCCAGAATGATAAAATATGGTCGAGAAGGTACTGCAGCTCTATCAGGGGCGCCTGGCTGACTGCCGCCTTATTCATATCATAAACCGCAAGCTGGATATAAGACAGTGTTTCAGATCCAATGCTCTCCCTGAGTACAATCGCATTATCATACGCCCGGTTCAGGTTACTGATAATAGAATCCGGATTCTGTGCATCAAAAGGATAGCGGTTCAGAAAATCTTCCTTTGACAGATAAATATTCGGGATGTCAACGGATTCACAAAATGCCTGATAACTGTCAGCGGCTTCATCAATCATGCTGTCAAATCTCAGAAAATAGAGGCGGAGCGTGGTATATACACGTTCCGTATATCTTCCCAGCCAAAATAAATGGTCTGCCTGTTCTACTGATATAATACCCATGTGTCCTTAAAACCTCCTCCCTGTGATGAATTCACGATAAACGAATCCGTATTTCTGGAAAACCGTGTCAGACCGCTCTTCCACACCATCGGCTCCTCCGCCATTAACACAAAAGCCCGAAGGTCTGCTTTCCTTGGTACAATCTCCCCACCGTCTACAATGTCCAGATCCTGAAAATCAATGACTTCCTGTGCAATGAAGCGTCTCGGCTCTTTCTTTAGCAGCGCGATAAAATCCTCCTTTTGCTGTTTGGTGATGGAATTTCCAAAAACAACACCATATCCCCCTGCCTCTGCCACATCTTTCAGAACCAGATCATCAAAATGGGACAAAACATAGTTCATATCCCCCTCGTAAAAAGGCAGATATGTCGGCGCATTACTTAGAATCGGTTCCTCACCCAGATAATAGCGGATCATCTTCGGAACAAAATAATAAATTCCCTTATCATCTGCCACGCCATTCCCCGGCGCATTCAGGAGTGCCACATTTCCCTTGCGAAACACTTCGTAAATATGCGGAATGCCAATCAGAGATTCCGGATTGAAATTCATCGGATCAAGATATTCATCCGATATTCTGCGGTATACAGCCCCCACCCGTTCTTTCGCTCCACCGGATGAAATATAGTACAGCATATCATTTTCCGCAATCAGCTCCGAACCGGTTGCCAGATGCGCTCCCGTCTTTTCCGCCAGATAAGAATGCTCAAAATATGCGGCGTTATACCTGCCCGGCGTCAAAATCACAGTATGTCCGCCCGGATTCACATAGTCCATTGCTTTTCGCAGCAAATCCGCATAATTCCGATTATCCTCCAGCCGGTAATCACGAAAAGTATCCGGGGAACTTCTCCTGCACAAATCCCTCGCAATCATGGGATAGGATGCACCGGAGGGCACCCGCAGGTTATCTTCCAGTATGTACCAGTTTTCATCTTTCCCCTTTACCAGATCAATGCCGGATATATGGGAATAAATCCCCCGGGGCGGGGCCGTCCCTTCGCACTCTGCCATATAACCGCTGGAAGCAAAAATAAAATCCTCCGGGATAATCCCGTCTTTCACGATCTGCTTCCTGCTATAGATATCCTTTAAAAATAAATTCAGAGCCATCACCCGCTGCTTTAAACCTTTTTCCAAAAAGCTAAATTCATCATGTTTAATAATTCTCGGTATGGAGTCAAATGGAAATAGCTGTTCTTTGAAAACATGATCTTTATAAATGCCAAACTTTACTCCGTAGCGCGCCAACAGTTCGTTGATCTTGTCCGTATGCCTTAATAATTCCAACTGCCGCATGGCGGTTCCTCCTTTCATGTAAGTCCTTTAAAATAGAAAAAGCGCTCTGCTTACCGCAGAACGCCTTTGTCCTTAAAATCAAGTACAGTATATTCTTTTTTGAATGAGGTGTCAAGTTTTTCTACTATCATTGAATCATTTTCTGTTTACCATGAAATATGCACAATACTTTTCCTTTGCTGATATCATGGTAAAGATGCGCATGGACACCGCGAACATCATATACCTGAATCACTTCCTCCAGTTCCCCTTCGTTTTCTACAATCCCGCCAAAAATATTTTCGCATCCATTCAAAAGCTCAGGCTGGAACAGCAATGTCCTCTCATTTCCAAAAACGGCAATATATGTAATCTCCGCTTCCACCAGATCCTGAAAAAAATGGCTTCCAAAAGAAAGCTCCGGCATATACCCCGCCCTGCTTTCTGCAATCTCGCAGATTGCGTCAAATTCACTGATATCGGCAAAAGATGTGGGTACGCCAAGCTCTGGTGAAGAGGTTCCGATTCTTCCCGGCGCCATTAGCAGCATATGTTTTTTCTCTTCCCTGTATTTCCAGTTAATCTTATTGACAGCGCCTGCAATCCGGTATTTATCCTTATACGGCATTTCGTAATATTTTACCGGATCAATGAAAACAATCAGATCCAGGGGAATTTCACATGAGAGTCCCATCGCAGAATCCACACACTCAAACAGAATATCTTCTTTTCTGCGGATATCGGGCAGGGATATGTTTTCCGAACTGCCTGCAATCTGCAGCGGGCGGCACTGCAATAAATTTACTACAAATTCTCCATCCGCAGCTACGTTAATGGTATACTCTATATCCACAGGATAATCATATTCTTTCTGGATTTCTGATAAAATATCCTTCATCATCCCCATCAGGCTTTCATTTCGAACCAGCCCTTCGCAGGAAACAAATAAAATCTCTCTGTTCTGCCCCCGTTCACGAAACATACGCTCCGCATCAAAATCATGTTCCAGAAAGAGTCTTAACATATAAGCCGGAATCCGCTCCCTGATTTTCTCAAAATCCCAGTGTTCTACCTGTTTCGCCGGAATATGAATCACATCCACTTTGCGCTGGGAATATTGATGCTTCTCGCCGGCGGAATGGCACACCGTGAGCTCCGGCCTGTCCATACCCACAAGTCTTGGATAAGAGCCCTGCACCCTGTCAACAGCACCGGTTCCAAGACCCATGACAAGGCGCAGCATCCCTGCACTCTGGTCTATGGACTCAATGAATTTGTAAGGGCTGTAGGAATATCCCACTCCTGCCGCACATGGCATGAAAAAATCCCCATAAAACGAGCCTGACACGCGCTGTACTAAAAGCGCCATCTGTTCATCCCTTTGATCCATTCCCCTGCGCGCCCGGTAATCAAGGGCAGACTGGCACATTGTACTCGCATAGACAATCCGGCATGCCTGCTCAAAATCTGCAAGACGTTCCTCCAGCGTTCCGCTGTTTGCACAGAATACGGATTCATATTTTCCGGCAAAAGCATTTCCAAAGCCATCCTCCAATATGCTGCTGGAACGGACAATGATTGGATTAGAACCATAATAATCTAATAATCTGCAAAAACTTTCTTTTTCTGCCGCCGGAAAATTGCCCTCCATAATCTTCCCTGCAAATTCATCCGCATAAGCAAAATAACCTTCCTTCGTCCTCTGCTTAATCCGAAGATCCCAAAAACCGTTATATACAATATATGTATAGAATACATCAGAACCGATATAAAAAGAATCATGCGGCTCTAACCTCTGGAAAAGGTCTGTCCGGGTATTTTCGATAATCTTTCTTGCCAGAAGCATTCCACAGGCTTTTCCTCCGATCAGGCCCGTTCCGATCATTCTGTCCTTAATTTCAAAATAATCCTCCGGCTTAAAATTTTTCTTGATCATCATGCGCATCTTTTCATCCCTGCTCATCATAATATTACATATCCGGTCACAGTTTTTCGCCACATCCATTCCCTGCTCATGCATCTGCACTGTCAAATCAAAAAAACGGTCCCAGCTGTCCATATTCCGGGCTGCGTCCATTTTCTTTCCCTTGTTGACCGTTTGATAAAAATGACTTACCTGCACCCCATCCGTAAGAGGCAGAAATGCTCCGTTTTTTTCATCATATCTGTGAGGCATGAACATGGTTTCAGAATACCGTCTCCACACCTTCATCGGACGCACATAATACAGTTCCTGCCCGCTGTACACATCCAAGAATAACTGTGTCGTATCCCGTATTTTGGCAACAGCTTCAAAAGAATGCTTCCCCCTGATAACCGGAAAGTATGCCACTGTATCCAATTCAAACAGAAACGGGCATGTAAGGCTGAAAAAATTCCCCATCATAAGGTCAGTTGCCCATGCCGTCTGCAACTCCGAAAGGCAGTCAAAGACATAGAACGCATCTTTTCCTTCCTTTTCAATAATATTATGGATTTCCACCGTAAATGTTTCAAACCTGTGCGAAAGCGGAACATGGATGATGCGAAGCCCCTCCTGCTCTTCCAGCAAAGGTGCATGATCCGCAAAACGAATATAAATCAGATTTCTTCCGTCACACACCGCCTGTTTTACATAAGGCTTCATAAATACTGTAAACTCCTCCAGACCTGTTACCTGCCATACAACATTGTCACCCAGCCGGATAGAATCCAATGCCCTGTCCATTTCCGGTATTCCTGATAAAATTCTTTCAAATGCCGCCATATCCACACCTCCATACATTTTTGACCGTACTGATGTCCCTATGTATAAAACTCCGCTCATGCATCTGCTCTTCCATGTTTTCCAAATAAAAAAAGAGACAGCAACAAATATTGCCGACTCCTTTGTCGTTGATTGTATTTTATTTATATATAATACCATCATTTCTTGCGAATTTCAACAGAAATGGCGCAGCATTTCTTAAACTATCTTAAAAAACCGTTATAACTTCCAAATCCAAGCATATACGCCGCCATTGCGATTGCTAAATTCTCAGATTCGATATTCTGCTTTGCTGCCATTTCCTTTAGTTCATCAATAACGGTATCGTGAGGTACAATCGCTCCCTCAAGGTCTTTTACCGCCTTTTCTATTACAGACGGTAATACCATACACATCTGATAGAAGGCATCGTCTTCTCCTGTTACAAGTGCATAAAACTGGTCAAGGCTTACTCTGCGAATTAGCTTATGTCCAACTTTTTTCTTATCAACTGTCGTTTCCCACTTGATATTTTGAGAGCGTTGTGCGATAGCTTCTACTAAGAAGCACGCACAGTCATCATCATTCAAAAGCTGATTTTGCATCTTTATAAAGGTTTTTCCAGCCGAGGCAGAATTCATAGTGTTATGTTTGTTTTTCATTTCTACATAAACCGTATGAACACTACCTGCATCAGGTATAGCAATTCCGTTCACATTTTCGTATATGACATCCCATCCGCCTTCTTCTCCATTCGGCGGGACATGACAATTCTTTATGTACTGAAAAATCCGCTGATGAAAATACCCAATATCGTTATTGTTCGATTTATCCCTTTGACGGAAAATTTCATTGCTTACAATTTCTTCCCAGGAGGATTGGTAAACAGTTTTATCAAAAATCAGTTTTATCGGGTCAATAATGTTTTTGTTAAAACGCTTCAAGTCATAAGACTCCAGTTTTTCACCATATTTTTCAATCGTGGCTTTAACATGACTGGTAAAATCTTCTTTACTTATAAAAGATAAGTTCCACATTACAAACTCTCCAGTGCTTCTTTTATTTTTACGGCAATATCATAAGCTAAATTTACAGGAACGGCATTTCCGACCTGTTTATACTGCTGACCCACGCTGCCACAAAACTGCCAATCATCAGGAAAACTCTGACATCTTGCATTTTCCCGAACCGTAAATGGGCGGGCTTCTAACGGATGACACCGATCTGTCTGCTTCTGACTGGGCGATGTCAGCACAGCTAACGAAGGTTCATCAAGGCTTAATCTACGCAGAATCCCCGTTCTTCCCCCCTCCATATACCAACAGCTTTTCATATATTCCTTCGCAATATCTTCGGGAATATCACGCCAGTATCCACCGGGAGGAACCAGCTCGAATATTTTTCGTTTATACTCAGAGTATGGAGTGCCTTCGCTTTTCGGACAGTCAGGCAGAACATCTCGAAGCACAGGTTTATATTTATGCGGTACGGGAAATTCAAAAACTATTTTATCTTTTAAGTCATTGCGGATACCTATCGTAATCAGTCGTTCTCGCTTTTGAGCCACTCCATAATCCCAGGCATTCAGTACTTTTTTCTGTATGGTATATCCCGTACTTTCAAAAATCTCTGTAATCGTCTTATATGTACGGCCTCTATCGTGTGTAAGCAATCCTCTTACATTTTCAAATAAGAACATTTTAGGCTGTAACTGCTCCAAAAACTTTGCGTAATGGTAAAAAAGAGTTCCACGGGCATCCTCTAAACCTAAGCGCTTTCCAGCATAAGAAAAACTTTGGCAGGGAGCGCCACCGGACAGCAAATCAAGCTCGCCCCTGGCAAGTCCAAAATACTCTTTCAAATCAAGGCAGGAGATATTTGCTATATCATCGTTAATAACACGCCAATTTGGACGATTACATCTCAGAGTGTCAGCGGCATCCTTGTCAAATTCAATAAGACCCAATGTATCAAATCCAGCCCTTTCAATTCCAAGAGCCAATCCACCCGCACCGGCGAAAAGTTCTATTGTAGTAAACAGCTTTGGTATTGAAACCGATTGATTTTCCTGAACAACTTCTACAATATCACCTACATTACATTGTAGTGCAGCACAAATTTTTTCAATGCTTTCAAATGAAATCGTCTCATTCTTACCCATCCGGGCCATTACATTGAAACTGATACCTGCTGCCTCTTTAAGTTCCGTTTTATTCATATTTCTATCTATAAGAAGTTTCCATAAGTTATTATAGCAAACAGCCACCTTATTACCTCCATATTGCCAAAGTCATAAAATACAAAAATGGGTTGTCTGTATAATAGCATATTCCTGCCGAAAAAATCAATAGTTCTCACGGTTTCGTTAGAAATTCTCTCTTTTTCAATTTACTATTCTCCCCCTGCCCACTTTTCCTGCACAGATAAACTCCCGCCAGCAGCAATACCGGAAAGACAATTCCCGCCAGAATCCCCGCTTTCAGATTGTCCCCCAGGGCACCTGACACCATTCCGACCACCGTCGGTCCCCCGGAACAGCCAATATCGCCGCCTAACGCCAGCAGGGCAAACATAGCCGTACCTCCCCTCGGCAGCGCCGCCGATGCCTTGCTAAAAGTGCCCGGCCACATAATACCGACCGAAAGGCCGCAGACCATGCAGGCCGCCAGACTAAGCTGCGGAATGGGCAAAAGTGAGATTCCCAGATAAGAGAGAATGCACAGGATACAGCTATAAATCATAAAACGCTCCAGACGGATACGGCCGCCGTATTTTCCATAGAACGCCCTCGCTGTTCCCATAAACACTGCGAACGCCATCGGCCCTGCCAAATCCCCCGCCGTCTTGGAAATCCCCAGTCCCTTCTCCGCAAATACAGAAGCCCACTGGCTCACCGCCTGCTCGCTTGCCCCGGCACACAGCATCATAACAAATAATATCCAAAAAGCCCTGATGTGAAACAGCTCTTTCAGGCGAAGCCCACTCTCTCCCTCCTCAATCAGCGATGCCATGGGAACCCTTAAAAATACAAGCGCATTGCCGATCGGAACCAGCGCCCAGATTACCGCCAGTATTTTCCAGTTCTGTATTCCGGCCACATGAAAGAACAGTGTGGAGAGCAGCACAATCCCCGCATGTCCCCAACAGTAAAAGGAATGCAGCATACTCATCGCACGCTCCTTATTTTCGGAGGGACACGCCTCCACCACCGGACTCACAAGAACCTCCAGCAGACCTCCCCCGACAGCATACACCATGACGGAAATCAAAATGCCGGCAAAGGGAGAGGCTGACAGCTCCGGCAGGATTGTCAGAAGCAGCAACCCTCCCGCCGACAGGAGATGTGCCAGAATCATAGACGCCCGGTATCCGAGCTTATCCACAAATCCGACCGAAAGCAGATCAATCAAAAGCTGTATTCCAAAATTGACCGTCACCAGCAGCGTAATCTGCGAGAGCGGTATATGGTAGTTTTTCTGAAAGGTCAGAAACAGCAGCGGCGCGAAATTATTGACAATGGCCTGCACAATATATCCCACAAAGCAGGCCGTGATTGTTTTATTGTACTGGCTTTTCATCCTATTCCCCATAACTTCAATCATTACACTTTTGACAATCTAAATTATATCATGCATCATATCCACATTTCGCTTATACTATTACCCAATCCGCTTTTGGCTCTAATGGTTTAAAATAACCTTTTATACAATTAGGATTAACAATACACAACTGTACATGCGTTTTCTCCATTATTCCCGCATTCTCATATATTGGATTCCCTTCAAGGAAAACGCCCCTGACACTATCAAAATCTCTCTTCTTATTCTCTTTATTATATTGATGGATGCGTTGTATAACAGCACAATCCAAGTCTCTAAACAGTAAATCTGTGTTCCCCTTAATATCTTTATTTACCGGTAATCCCTTTCCATTAATTTCGAGTTCATATTTCAAAATTTCATAGCCGGTCTTAAGAATATCACAGCTTTTATAATCCGTTAGATTCAAGCAATTCCCCAATGAAATAACTGCTCCAACCACCGCTGGAAGTTTAGCTTTTTTATCCGGATTCTTTTTGTTATATCTTTCACAGGAATCCACTGCCCACTGTTGTGCTCTATCAACACTATCTTCCCAAAAATAAATTCCATTTCCAAGCCAGTCATATGAATTATTACTCGGCAATAAACTCTCATGGTCATGCAGGACTTTATTGTATGTATCTATATCACATCCATGAAATCCCAATACTAAGTTAGGCAAAATACTGTACATTGTATTATCCCTTCTTTTGCAGCATTATCTTCGTATATTCATAATGATCTGTAAATTCACCATTTTCACAAATTATTTCACTCTGCACCAAATTTTCAAAAGACTTTTTTTGGGCATCCATTTTGTTCATCCGCTTCAATTCCTGAAGATAATCCTGCATTTCTTTTACATAGGCTACTCTTTCACACTCAATCAAATCAACAGTCGGCATGATATTCACCTCTCTTCCACTTTTTTCGTCATTCATATCATACACCTCAGTCATTTTCACAACCAGGTACATAACACGCAAAACCTTCTGTATGCTTTCTGTGGCTACATCTTAGCATATACCCAGCTCAAAATCAATTGCTTTTCATACTATATTATGCCTGCAATCCGCCATTATAATCCAGTCTCTATTTTTCATCCACCACCTGAAAGATATAAAATTTCAAATAATAGCTCTCCTCCGCCGCCCACAGGATCGGGTGATCCGGCGCCTGCGTCCGAAACTCCACCTGGCGGAGCCTTTTATGAACGGACGCTGCCGCCTCCCTGATCGTCTTTGCAAACAGCTCCTGCGTCATAAAATGGGAGCAGGAACAGGTGGCAAAATAACCGCCGGGGCGCACCAGCTTTAGACCCTTCCGGTTAATCTCCCTATAGCCCTTAATGGCATTTCTCGTCGCCTCCCGGGATTTCGTAAACGCCGGAGGGTCGAGTATCACCACATCAAAGTCCTCTCCAGACTCCGCCAGCGCAGGCAGCTCCTCCAGCACATTCCCGCAGCGAAAACTCACCGTCTCTGCAAGTCCGTTACGGCGCGCATTTTCCTCTGCCTGCATAAGCGCATATTCAGAAACGTCCAGCCCGAGCACCGAGGCCGCTCCGGCCGCCCCGGCGTTCAGCGCAAAGGTGCCCATGTGGCTAAAGCAATCCAGCACCTGCTTCCCCGCGCAGAGTCTCTGCACGGCCAGACGGTTATATTTCTGGTCGAGGAAAAATCCGGTTTTCTGCCCGTTCTCCACATCCACCAGATAGCGGATATTGTTCTCCACAATCTCCACATGCGTGTCAAAGGCCTCGCCGATATAAGCCTTGCGCTTTGAAAGCCCCTCCTTCTTTCTTTCATTGGCGTCGCTGCGCTCGTACACGCCCCGCACCAGAATCCCATCGGCGGCAAGCACGTCCTTCAAAAGCGCGACGATCTGCTCCTTAAACTGCTCCATTCCCAGCGTCAGGCACTGCAGCACCAGCACATCGGAATATTTGTCCACCACAAGCCCCGGCAAAAAATCCGCCTCCCCGAAAATCAGGCGGCAGGCGCTCACGTCCATATACTCCATGCCAAGACTTCCGAGTCCTTTTCGCAGAATCTCTTCCAGCTTCCCCTCCAGTGCCGGAGGCTGGCTCCTGCGCAGCACGTCCTTCCTGTAAGCCCATGCCCTCTGCACCCTCGCGCGCAAAAGCTCTTCATTTACCTCCTGCTCCATGCGCCGGGTCAGCATCCGTACCCGTATTTTCGAATTCTGGTTAATATAGCCCCGCCCCAGCGGATAACCGTCAAAATCCCTGACCGCCACCACATCTCCATTGTGAAAACGCCCGGTGATCGTATCTATCTCATTGTCGTAGATCCACAGTCCGCCGGACTTCACATATCTGCCTTCTCCCTTTTTTAACGTAACAATTGTATGATTCTCCATCTCTCACTCCCCGCCGTAGCTCTTCAAAATCTCAATATACTCGCGCCCCAGCTTACTTAAGGGCATATTCCTGCGCCTGATATATCCAATCGTCATTGTCTCCTTCGTATCCAGCGGAACCGACACATAGCTGCCGCCATTTAGCTCCTCGCAGATTAAACCCGAGCAGAGCGTGTATCCGTTCATGCCGTCCATCAGATTTAACATGGTCGCCCTGTCGTCCGCTTTGATAATCTGCCGGTAGTCCAGCGTGCTCAGTACCTCTTCCGCATAATAAAAAGAATTCCTCTCTCCCTGCTCAAAAGAGAGGCACGGATAATCCGAAAGTTCCTCAAAGCGAATCCGCTCCCGCCCCGCCAGCGGGTGCTTTTTACTCAGATATACGGAAATACCACAGTCGAACAGCGGCACAAACTCCACCCCGCTCTCCGCAAAAATCTTATTTAATGCCTTCCCGTTAAAAGCGTCGAGATAAAGCACCCCGATTTCGCTTCTGAAATTTTTCACATTGTCAATCACCTCATGCGTCTTCGTCTCGTGAACTGCCAGCTCAAACTCACTCATGGAAAAACGCCGTCCCAGCTCAATAAAGGCTTCGACAGCAAAGGAATAGTGCTGCATAGAAACGCTGAACTTTTTCTTGGACTGCTGTTTTTCTACATACCGTTCACCAATCATGCGGTTTAGCTCTACCATCTGCCTGGCATACTGCAAAAACTCCTCCCCCTCTGTGGTGAGCACGATTCCGCGGTTTGAGCGGAAAAAAAGCTCCGTGTGAATTTCCTCCTCCAGCTCCCGGACTGCCTCCGAGAGCGCAGGCTGTGATACAAACAGCTCGGCCGCTGCCTTGTTCATGGATTTCATATCCGCGATTTTTACCACATAGATGAGCTGTGTCAGCGTCATATCCCTTCCCGTCCTTTCCTAGTTGTAATGCTTACGAACGTAAGCATTGCCTACGCCATCACTCCACGAAGTGGACTCTCATGTGATGGCTCATTTTGTAATGCTTGCGAACTCATACCTTATATTAACATATCCGGCCGGAAACGCCAAAACAATAATTGTATTTACCTGTAATTGGTGTTAAAATACAGCTATGATAATATTTTAACAAGGAGGGTCTTATGGGTTACACAGAGGAATACAGACAGAAACTGGTCACGGCGGACGAGGCCGTGAAGGTAATCAAATCCGGTGATTGGGTGGACTACGGCTGGTGCACGGGCACGCCAGACGCACTGGACAAGGCGCTGGCAAGGCGCACGGACGAGCTTACAGATGTGAATCTGCGCGGCGGAATTCTCTTAAAGCCGCTGGCCGTATTTGAGCGCGAGGATGCGGGAGAGCATTTTACATGGAATTCGTGGCACATGGGAGGCTACGAGAGAAAGCTGATCGCACGGGGCTGCTCCTACTATGCGCCGATCCGCTATTCCGAGCTTCCGCGTTATTACCGGGATCTGGATTTCACTGACGACGTAGCGCTGATCCAGACGGCCCCGATGGACTCCCACGGCTTCTTCAATTTTGGTCCCAACGCCTCCCACCTCGGCGCGGTCTGCGAGACGGCGAAGAAGATTATCGTAGAAGTCAATGAAAACATGCCCCGGTGCTTAGGCGGCACCGAGTGCGGCGTACACATCTCAAAGGTTGATTACATCGTGGAGGGAGAAAATCCCGCTCTCGGTGAGCTGGGTGGCGGCGGATCTGCCACAGAGGTAGACAAAAAAGTGGCACAGCTCATTGTCGAACAGATTCCCAACGGCGCCTGCCTGCAGCTTGGCATCGGCGGTATGCCCAACGCCGTAGGCTCCCTGATTGCAGAGTCCGACCTGAAGGATCTGGGCGTACATACCGAGATGTATGTAGATGCCTTTGTGGACATTGCAAAAGCAGGCAAGATTACCGGCGCGCGCAAGTCCATCGACCGCTTCCGTCAGGTCTATGCCTTTGGCGCGGGTACCCAAAAAATGTACGATTATCTGGACGACAACCCGGAGCTGATGAGCGCGCCTGTCGATTACACCAATGACATCCGCTCCATCTCCGCGCTGGACAATTTTATTTCCATCAATAACTGTGTGGACATTGACCTCTTCGGCCAGATCAGCTCCGAATCCTCCGGCATCAAGCAGATCAGCGGCGCAGGGGGACAGCTGGATTTCGTACTCGGCGCATATTTAAGCCGCGGCGGCAAGAGCTTTGTATGCTGTTCCGCGACCTTCACGGACAAGCAGGGACAGATGCATTCCAGAATCCGCCCGACGCTGACCGAGGGCTCCATCGTCACCGACACGCGCCCCAACACCCACTATGTAGTCACGGAGTACGGCATGGTATGCCTAAAGGGTCTCTCCGGCTGGCAGAGAGCCGAAGCCCTGATTTCCATCGCCCACCCCGATTTCCGCGACGACCTGATTGCCGAGGCGGAAAAGATGCACATCTGGCGGCGCTCAAACCGCTAGGCAGCTGTTATAACGATAAAACTACCTCCAAACCTGATGTCCTCCAGGGGTATCCGGCAAACGCCAGGCCCTGGGGGACATCTCCTGTTCTAAGCCCTCCGGCTCATAAATCCGCAGTCTGTTTCCGCATAAAAAGCCGTTTTATTCACATTTTGTTCACATATTGTTCATAACATATAAAAAGGACTCTTTTCTTGGCAGTTTTTTATAAAAATTACCTCTTGTTTTTGTACAAAATTTTTATTAAATTATTGGAGAATAGAAGAAAAGGAGCATGAGGCAGCATATGAAACGACTTTCGAATCTAATCAAAAAACTGTTTACAAAGACTGAGAAGGAGCACTCCGAGGCCTATCTGCGCCGGACGGCTTTCTTTAACAAATATTCTCTACTGTTCCACGCGCTGATTTCCTGCGTGATTGTATTTGTAGTGGAAATGATCTCCCGGAGGAGCTTCCTTTCCGCCTGCACCTTTGCCGCATGGCACACGGGCGCTTTTTTGTATAATGCATTTATCGTATTCGCGTCGCTGTGTCTGGTGTATTTATTCCGGCGGCGGCTGTTCGCGAGAACCATCATCAGCGGCTTCTGGATCATTCTGGGAGTGATTAACGGCTGTATTCTTTCCAACCGGGTGACGCCCTTCGGCTTCACCGATTTAAAATGTATCAACGACCTGTTCGCCATGAACAATACGAACTACTTCACCGCCGAAGAGGCTACGCTGGTCGTAATCGGACTCGCACTTTTCACTCTCTGCTGTGTCCTGCTCTTTATCAAAGGGCCGAAGTATCAGGGAAAGATACATAAAATAGTCGTGTTCTGCGCCATCGTATGTGTGCTTTTTATCGGTATTCCGGTGACAACGAACGCTGCGCAGAGCGCCAATGTAGTTGCCAGCTACTTCTCCAATATCGCGCAGGGCTATGAGAACTACGGGTTTATCTATGGATTTTCCTCCAGTGTCATGGGAAGGGGTATGGATAAGCCGGAGACTTACTCCAAAGAAACGGTTACAGCCACCGTCGATGAAGTGAACCGCACAAAGGAAGAGACGGCCGTCACGGCGGAAAATGCGCCAAATATCATCTGCGTCCTGCTGGAGTCCTTCTGTGACCCGGACGAGATTAAATTTCTGAACTATGAAAAAGATCCGGTTCCGACCTTCCACTATCTGGAGGAGAATTTCTCCACTGGTTACCTGACAGTTCCGGTGGTGGGCGCGGGTACCGCCAACACTGAGTTTGAGATTCTCTCCGGCATGAGTATGCAGTATTTCGGCACCGGGGAATATCCTTACAAAACAATCCTGAAAAAGACGGACTGTGAGAGTATCGCTTCCGATCTGTCCGCCATCGGCTACGGCACCCACGCGGTACACAACAACGGCGGCAATTTTTACAGCCGGGTGAACGCCTTTTCCATGATGGGCTTTGACAGCTTTACCAGCAAGGAACTGATGAACATTCAGCTTTATACGCCGAACGGAAGCTGGGCGGACGACAGTATTCTTGTAGATGAGACTATCAAAACGCTGGATGCGACTCCCCATACGCCGGACTTTACCTATACAATCACGGTCGGCACTCACGGAGATTACCCGAAGGAGCCTGTTATAACCCCCCCAAAGTATGTGATTTCCGGTGTGGAGGACGAGGCTGCTGCCAACCAGTGGACTTACTATGTGAACCAGCTTAACGAGGTGGATACCTTTATGGCTGACCTCATCAACAAGGTGAACAGCCGCAACGAGGACACCGTTATCGTATTTTTCGGCGACCATCTCCCCACCATGGGCTTAACTGACGAGGATATGGTTTCCGGCGATATCTATAAAACCAACTATGTGACATGGAATAACATGGGACTGAAAAAACAGGACGCCGACCTCTACGCCTACCAGCTGCTCGCCAGCATCACAGATTCTGTGGGGATCCATGAGGGAACAGTTCTCGGCTATCACCAGACGCAGGCAGACAGCCCGGATTACCTGAGCGGTCTTGAAAACCTGCAGTATGACATTCTCTACGGCGACCGTTACTGTTATGATGGCGAGGACAGATATCCCGCCACGGACATTGTCATGGGCATCGACGAGGTCACAATCGAAAATGTTGTGGATTCCGTCAGCGGTGACAAAGTAATCCTCTACGGAAGCGGCTTTACGAAGTGGAGCCGGGTATATGTGAACGGGGAAAAAGTAAGCACCTCCTTCTCCGCAGATGATTGTCTGACCATCAGCCGGGAAGGCATTGCGGACGGCGACGAGCTTGTTGTCAACCTGCTCGGTTCCAGCAGCACCATTTTCCGCAGCTCCAACGCTTTCACCTACCGGGCGTCAGACACAGAGGCGGTGCAGGATACAGAAGACGCGCTGCCCTCTGAGATGAAATAATAGAATACACGAAAAGGGGACTTTTTCACAGCCCCCTTTTTCTATTCAAAGATTACCGTAATCTCCCCGAAGCTGCACTCCAGCGCAAGCTCGATGACCGGGGCGCCCTCCCCGTCCGCACTTCTTCCCTGAAAGCTGACATTACCAAACATACAGTCCTTACGAATCACGGCGCGCCATGTGCCCGGCAGGTAGATCCGCGTGGCGCCGAAACTGTTATGCACCCGGAGTCTTGCCGTTCCCCCCGCAAGAAGCGCATTGTTAAAGTACACCTTGCATTCGCCAAAGGAATTCTCTACCTGTGCACTGGAAAAACTCTCGGAATTCACATATTTGCAGAGCGCGCCAAAGCTGTTTTTCACATGAACATGTTCACTGTCCTGCACATTCTCCACGCGCGCCTCATAGCCCTCACCGCCGGAATGGCAGGTATAGGTAAACGCTTCGTCGTCCCTCTTATTTTTTCTAATTCCCTTAAAGATCATATCAAAGGCAATGCCTAGAAGGACTCCCGCCAGCAGAAGCGTCCACGGTGTGATGGCAGTGATTCCCAAAAACTCATCGTGAATGCAGCCTAAAATCGCCAGCGACAGAAATCCCTCAAAGAAATGCAGCCGGATAAAGCCTTTAAGTGCCGTGTAGAAAAACAGCAGCGTAAATACTAGCGTAAAAAACGGAAGCGCCGGAGCAAAGCCCATGCGGCTCACAATCAGATAGACCGCCAGCAGAATCAACACCAGTGCCCATGCAATACTCTTTTTTTTCATCTCTTCAACCTCTTTTCCTCTAACTTATCCATCAGCAGCTTAAAATAACTTCTCGACACGAAAGTTTTCTTGCTGCTCCCATAGAATTCCACCTCGCTGGCTCCGGCAATATTTTTGCGAAGGGAGCGCACCTTTCCAGTATTGATGATTGCAGATTTTGATGCCCGCAGAAAACTTCCGGGAAGCAGCTCCTCCAGCTCATAGAGCTTAAGCCGCGTGGTGTAGATCTCGCCCGCCGTGTGTACTGCCACCACGTTATCCCCCGTCTCGAAAAATAGAATCTCCGGGAGACCGAGATAATACTCCGCCCCGCCCCGTGTCACCGCAAGCTTAAGTCCTGCATTCACGGCTTCGTTGATGCGCTTTTGAATAGCAAGCGCTTCCTCGTCCAGCCTGCGGCATCGGATTAAGATTTCTTCCTCCGCTAAATTGTCGTCAATCTCCACTCGAATCTTCATGCTTTTCCTTCTGTAATGCTCACGCCTATCCTTACAATGACTATCCTATACAAAAAACCTCCCGGTGTAAACAGTTTTACACCAAGAGGTTAATTTTCGCCGCTATCCGGTCAAATCCTGCGCACTATAAGTTAATGAAATTCTTAAGGAGCCCGACCGCCGTGTCCAGATATGGGATATCCAGCTGATAGAATCTCCCCGCATCCGAAAACTTTGCGTACTCCGGGTCGAGTGGCAGCTTCCCCAGAACCCTCGTCCCCAGCATCTCCGCCGTGGCGTCGATATTGCTCTCCCCGAAAAGCTTAATCTCCTTCCCGCAGTCCGGGCACTTTAAGCAGCTAAAATTCTCCACCAGCCCCAGCACGGGAATGTGCATCATGTCCGCCATGCGGAATGCCTTCTTTACAATCATCTGCACCAGCTCCTGTGGGGACGTGACTACCACGATCCCGTCCACCGGAAGGGACTGGAAAACCGTGAGGGGCACATCGCCGGTTCCCGGCGGCATATCCACAAAAAGATAGTCCAGCTCTCCCCAGACTGTCTCATTCCAGAACTGTTTCACCGCCCCTGCAATCACCGGGCCGCGCCACACCACCGGAGCCTCCTCGTCCTCCATCAGCAGATTGATGGAGACGAGCTTAAGACCCTCCGGGGTCACATAAGGATACATCCCCTTTTCGTCCCCGACAAGCTGGCCTTTTGCCCCAAACATTTTGGGAATCGACGGACCCGTGATATCCGCGTCCATAATGCCCACCGCACAGCCCGCCTTCGCAAGCTGCGCCGCAAGCGCTGCAGTGACAAAGGATTTGCCGACGCCTCCCTTGCCGCTGACCACGCCAACCACATGGCGGATACTGGAATACCGGTTCATGGGCTCCTTCATAATAGCCGCATTCGGATTGCTGCTGCAGCCCTCGCAGCTCTCCTTCGAGCAGGTGGCCGCCCCGCTGCAATTTGCATTTTCTGGCATTTTATTCCTCCCTCTGCTTATCGTATAAGCTTCCCAGTCTTGAGAATGGATAATAGATCATGTAGGCCTTGCCGATGATGGCCTCCTTTGTCACATAAGTATTGTTCCAGTATCTGGCGTCATAGGAATCGTTCCGGTTATCCCCCAGCACCAGATAACAGTCCTCCGGCACCTGAAAATCATAAGGTCCGGTGCACCGTTCCCATGTCTCCTTAAGATAATCCTCCTCCAGCGGCGTATCCGCATTGTCAATGTAAATCTTACCGCCGTCAATCGTGACACGCTCCCCGGGCAGGCCGATGACACGCTTCACATATTTTTCGCTCTCGTCGTCCGGGAACTTGAAAATGATAATGTCTCCCCTCTGCGGCTCGGAAAAGCTGTATGCCAGACGCAGGCCAAACAGATCGTCTCCCGGCTCAATGGTATTCTCCATCGAGCCTGTGGGTACTGTGGCGTTTATAATCACAAAATTCTTGAGCACGAGTGCTACTAAAATCGCAACCACAAAGGTCATCACCCAGCTGACAGCCTCCCGGAGGGGCGAATTTTTCTTCAGCTCCTCCTCCGGCGTCTCCCCGCCCTCGTCGTCAGGGTAATTTACCCTCCGGGATTTCCTTTTGCTCTCCTGCTCCTCCCCGGAATTCTCTTCCCCGCCCTCCGGCGCCTCTTCCATCGCTTCCTGATCCAAATCTAAGACCCTGATCTTATCCTCACTCATTGTCCACCTATATTCTCTCTCATTTACTATCCTTTTATTATAGTATAAAAGGGCTTTTCCAACAACCACGATTCTTTATTCTTTCGGCATACACCACCAGAATCTTTATTCCTTCGGCATATACCACCAGCTGATAAAATCGTCCCGGTGGAATTCCAGCCCCACCAGTCCCAGCTCCACCAGCTCCTTTTTGCTGAACTGCTTTAGGATAAATTCATTGACGGAGACCGCAAAATCAGACTCCAGACACCACACCGACTGTACGCTCGGAACCAGCGTCTGGTTCCACTCGTCCACAATGGAGCCCCCGAAATCTACGATCTTATCCCATGCCTTCTGGGAGTTTAAGATGCGCTGCTTGATATTTTCCAGAATGACCTCCAGCATCCGGTGAACTTTCGGCTCATACATCACCGGCTCAAGCATTTGATACAGACGGTGCTCCTCGTTGACAAGCAGCTGCAGCGTCTCGCTCTTCTGATTCAGCACGATGCAGAAAATATCCTCATAGCCCAGCTTCGGCGGCCGCAGGCTGTAAGAATTGCGGTACAGAATCACATTCTTTTCAATCTGAAAATCCGCTACCATATCCTCGTAGATGATGCCCGGATACTCGCTGATGACATAGCGCTGGGTTTTCCGGTACGGTGCTAAAAACTGGCAGAAAATATCGCGGTTCCTGTCAAAAACAATCAGTCTGTTCTCCTTTAGAAATCTGCGGAATTCCGAAAAATAATTTTTACTGTAGTGATCGAAGAGTGCCTTGGGAATAAAGGCGATGCGCACCACTTTTCCGCGAAAGCCGTGAAGGATTGTCTCGATGGAGAGGGATATCTCCCTGCCCTTTAGAAATACATCCACCATCACAGCCTTTGCCAGCAGCTTTGCCTCCTCCTCATATTCTGAGATTACCGGCCTCTTTCCGCTGCTCAGATACTGGTTCAGCCCGATGGGATTCCTTGCAAAATGATCCACGATTTTCTGCCCGATCAGCTCCCTCAGCCCGCGAAAGCTCTCACAGTCCAGGTTATCTCTCGACGCCCGGAGCGTAAAAAAACGCGTCTTTATATGAAGCTGATAGGTCATATCCCTCACCCACTCCGGCTTTAGT
Organism: Blautia sp.; assembly: GCA_023663685.1. Classification (GTDB taxonomy): domain Bacteria; phylum Bacillota; class Clostridia; order Lachnospirales; family Lachnospiraceae; genus Roseburia. The sequence continues at coordinate 201,542 of JAMPHB010000001.1, read as the reverse complement.
TCCAGCTCGTCCGCCACCCAGAAGGCCTGCTGGTAGAGACGGGAGATTCCGAACATGTCCCGGTATTTCGACGGATAAAGCCAGATGTATCCTTCTATATCCTCATCTGCGAGGGGAATGGACACGATCCCCAGCACGTCCGCAAAGGGGTTGTCCATTATCGTATTGCGCTCCTCCAGAACCGTCCTGCGGTCGTCAAAGTCAATCTCAATGGGAAAGGGCTGGTAGAGCATATATTTGCGCACCAGCCGCACAAGCCCCTGCTGGCTGACGCGCGCCGCATACTTTGGCTTTAACGCCAGTGTGACCCTTGAACCCGACTCCTCTTTGTTGGAGTAGATGTATTCCACCTCCCCCGTATTCTCAAACCATTTTGCCGTAATCGGCTCTAAGGACTGGAGGGAGGAAATATTCCACGCTGTGTTTACACATGTGTCCTTTTTCGATTCAATCATAATCCCGCGGGATACCATAAAGCAGGACAAAAGCCCGATTCCAAAATGTCCCACGGGCTCATACTTTAGCTGCTGATGTGCAAACTCCTCGCTGGCATAATAGCTGCAGCCAACCTTGGAGACATAGCGCTCCATATCGTGATCATTCATGCCGATTCCATTGTCCTCAATAGTCAGCCTCTGTGACAGGGAACTGTAGCTGATGGAGATTTTCGGCTCAAACAGCTTGCGGATAGAGTTAAGTGCATGGGCCTCGCTGTACTCCAGAAACTCTGTCCCCCAGCTCATCTCAAAAGCTCTTCTGGTCATGCAGGCATCATAGGCATTCTGCAAAAGCTCCCGCAAATACACATCCTCGTCTCCATAAAAATCAGGACTTGCTATCAGCGATATCATATTGGAATTGTCTATCTCAATCTTTGCCTGATTCATTGCCTACCCGTCCAACGCTTTCTAACGCTTCTTCATTCAACAGCATTGCCTGCACCAGATACCGTTTATCACTCTGTCCCTTGATGCAGGTGGACAAGGTCAGAATGTGGCTGTCCGTCTCCAATGAAAGCTCCCGCAGCCTGCCGTCTTCCTCCGCGCTATTGATCACGTCGCTTAAATAGGCGGCCCGCCCGCTCTCCGTGGAAAAATCATTGGCATACATGATATGCCTGTCGTCCCCCGTATAGGCCGCAAATACCTCATACACCAGCACTTCATCACCCACATAGATGAAGACATAGGGGGAGTTGTTAAAAAATGCCTGACTCTCATAGTAGTGCAAAGTGGCAAACATCGAAGCGTCCCTCATATTGTGCCCGTACACTACCGTCTCAAAATCTGTAAAATCCCTGCTGTTCACCAGCTCCGTGTAGATACAGCCCGGATATCCCTTTGTCCCGTTCATATTATAGGTCAGATAATAGCTGTCGTCCGTCGGATGCTGGAGAATGGGATAGTCAATCTCTGTCCCCGGAATGTAGATCCACGCGTAGATGTCCTCATTGACCTGATGAATGGCGTCCCAGTCCATATTTTTCTCCGGGATCTCAATCTGTATTCCTTCTCCTGCTGCCTCCACTGCCTCCGGGCTCTCTGTCTCCACAGCCTCCGGGTTCTCTGTCTCCCCCGAAGGATTCATGTAATAAACGCGGCTGCCGCTGCCTGCATTATTCAGCCGGTTCACCTGATCGGCCAGCTCCTCGTACTGCTTGTCTGCCTGATCCGCCACATACCAGTTGTAGATTAGAAATCCCACCGCGACTGCCAGTGCAAGCGCCAGAATAATGGATAATGGCTTATATATATTGATTGTTCCTTTTTTCGACTTTTCTTTCACTTTTTTCTTCTTTCCTTCAACCACAAAGGGCGGCGGATTCCGTTCCACCTGCCCTCTGTAGCTGGAGCCCTCCCCGTTTGGAGGCTCCCTATAGTTTCATATGTCTGTGCTGTATCCAGTGTAATGTCCGCGTCAGCGGATATTGCCCAGTGTAATGTCCGTATCGGCGGATATTGCATGTAATGTATTACTGCTCATTTTTGCGGGATTTTTTTCCGCATACGGTAAGTCCCGCTGCCAGTACCGCCACGAAAGGCAAAGCCGGCAAAGCCGCTCCCGTCTTCGGAGAGGTCTTCGTCTTGTTTGTGGTCTTTGTCTTTGTCGTACCCGCGCCGGTGCCTGTGCTTGTGCCAGCGTTCCCGGAGGAGGAATCCTTGTTGTCCTCTATCGCCGCGTTATAACCGTCGTCATAACCGTCACTGTATCCGTCATCATACTCATCGCCATCATTGCCGCTATTACCATCATCTACTGACGGCTTCGTATCCGGTGTGTCCGGTTTTTGCGGATCCTGATTTGGCGGGGTCGTTCCCGGTGGAGTCGAACCCGGCGGAGTTGGCACATAAGAGCCTGAACCCGAGCTCGAGCTCGAACTTGAACCTGAACCCGAATTTGTGCTGTTGGGCGTCCTTACAATAAAGATGGGAGAAAATGAATCCATCGTCACGGTGACAGTCGTATCACCATTTTTGTCTACTCCTATCACCGGGTCAAAATATTCCCACTTCCCTTTTTCCTCATTCCAGTGCATCACATATGCCTTATCGGTATACATGAGCTCTGTCCGCGGCACCGTCAGGGTGATGGTAACTCTGTTGCCATCAGCAGAAATACCCGTGATATCGGTCATTGCAACGATAACATCTTTTTTCTCATCCTTCTTTTTCTTATTTGCCTCCTGATAAACCTCCTTGGGCACTTCAGCCGTTCCATTCTGTAAGGTTGCGTTTTGCACCTTCACGCTTGTAATCGCGCTGTTCAAAGAACTGACCTTCTGCTCCAGCAGCTTATCCGGCGTCGGAGAGCCTGCGGCAAACACGTTCGTCGTCCCCAAAACGAGGATCAAAAGTGCCGCAAGCACTCCTGCAAATCTCCTTTTCATCGACATACACCTCCTTTCTCCCTATACTCGACATACAAAATCTATATCAAGTGCGCGCGCACTGGATACCACCTGTAATGCTTACGAACGTAAGCATTGCCTACGCCATCACCCCACGAAGTGGACTCTCATGTGATGGCTCATTTTGTAATGCTCACGCAAGTGAGCATTGCCTACGCCATCACAATGGAATATAAAAGACCTCATAAATTAAATCTGCAAAGGCCTCCTCCTCCACATAATACTCCTCAAGCTCCTCGCCCATCACGGTCTCACCCGGAACCGTGTACAGATGCTCTTCGTCGAACGTATAGCTCGTAAGCTCCGTAAGCAAATTCGTGAAGTTCACGCTTGTCACCAGATAATCCGCAACCGAGTCATAGACCCCCTCCACCATGGAGGTATTATCCCCGGCCATCTCCCGCAGCTTATCCATGTAACCGATAATGTACTGCTCCTCCCGCCGGAGACGCTGGGATGCACTGTCAAACTCTGTCACGTCCCTGCTTTTTAAATAACTGTATGCTTCCTCGCCGCTTAAGGTCACTGTATCGCCCTCGCACAGCTCCACTCCCCTTGCCGGATCGTGAATATCTGCAAGCACAGTCACCTCCACGCCGCCGACCGCATTATTCATCAGCGGGATTCCTCCCATATTCAGGGCTATGTATCCGCTGACCGGAATATTTCCAAACAGCTCCGCCACCACATCGGCAGAGCGGGAACAGCTCAATTTCCGCCCGTCCCCGAAAGAATGCTGCAGGCAGATCTGCCCCTGCAGGCTGCCGAGGGAATAGCCCTCCTCGTCATAGATGTCGATATCCGTCATGGTGTTGCGGTTGATCGAGATAACAGAAAGCTGCCTTTTTTCAGAATCCGCCACCAGTAAAAACATCGCGTCCGACTGCCCGCCGCTTACGCCGTCCTTCGCCTCTTCCACGGGATCGTCACTGTCCACGCCCATGATCAGGTATGTGCGGAGATTTGAATTGTAGCGGTAGCTCTTTCCCTTGTACTCGATCACACCCTCCTGCCATTTTTCCAGAGTCTCCTCCTGCACCGGCCCGGGCTCCACACGCTCTGTCGCGGGTGCAGGCTCGCCCCCGTAGGCGCGGCCTCCCTGCTGCGCCTTGGTCTGCACGCCCGCCACAAGAATAAACACGAGCACGACCGTCATAACTCCTGCCAGAAAAAAGAGTGCGTTATTCAGTTTCGGAGATGGTTCCCGCAAACGTCTCATGCATCTCCTCCTCCATTATTATTGTCATAATTATTTCCGTAATAGCTTCCGTAGTAGCCGCCGTAATAGCCGCCGTCGTAGCTGGTCTTCTTCACCTTCACCTTGTTCAGCACCGCGCCGAGCACCCGGACGCCGGAAGCCTCCAGCTGTTTTTTCCCGGACAAAATCATACGGCTGCTGGCCATGCCCTGCGCGACTACAAGCACTGCGCCGTCACAGTGCTTCGCGATTACCGCCGCATCGATAGCCGCACCGATGGGCGCACAGTCCAAAAGCACATAATTAAAATGCTCGCTCGCAAACTTTAGCAGCTCTTCAAAATATTTTTTCTCCAGGATCTCGGTAGGGTTCGGCACCGACGGCCCCGCAAAAATCATAAACAGACCGGGGATTTCCGTCCCGTAGAGCACGTCCTCGAGATGCTTCTGTCCCGAAAGAAAATGGGACAGACCGTAAAGCTCCCCGCCATCCGCCGCAGATGCCCGCAGCCGCCCGACAAACACGGATTTGCGCATATCCGTATCAATAATGAGAATCCGCTTACCGGACTCCGAGAGGGAACGGGCAAGATCAAGACTTACCGTACTCTTCCCCTCATTCGGCAGCGCAGACGTCACCGCAATCGTCCGAATATCATCTCCGCAAAACTGAATATTGGTTTTTAGCGCGCGGAGCGACTCCTTCATAGAGTAATTCTGATTTTTCAGCCTTCCGAACTTCACTAGCTTCATGGTCTTCTCTCCTGCGGTCTGCCTCTTTTCTTACTGCCGGCCCTTCTGTGGGACTTTTGCTTCTTCTTGGGCGAACGGCTTTCTCCGTCACTCTCCGCCTCCTCCAGCGGAAGCGTACCAAGCACATTCAGCCCCAGCTTTCGCTCCACGTCCTCGGCATTCATAATCGTATCGTTAAACAGATAGGAGAGAACCACGACCGCCACCGCCAGCAGCGCGCCGACAAATGCTCCCATCATAGTATTTTTCATGGTGTTCGGACTCACCGGGCTTCCGTCCGCATATCCGCTCTGAATGATCGTCGGCGGATCCTGATCCATTTTCAGCGAGATAAAATTCGCTCCCACCTCCGCAATCTCGTCCGCGATGGTCTTGGCTATCAGGGGATTCTCGTCCCTCACCGTAATCATCAGAATTCGTGAATTGGAAGGGTTCGCGAGCGTCACCCGCCCCGCAAGGGAGCCATAGGTCTCATCCAGTCCCAGATTCGCAATCACCTGATCCAGCACGGGACGCCCCTTGACCACCACCATATAGTCGTTGGTGAGGTTCGTTCCGGTCTGAATGTCCGCCAGACTGGTGATCGACGTGCTTTTCGAGAGCACATACAGCTCTGACGTGGACTCATACTGCGGAACCATGAAAAACCTGCTGATGGCATAGGCAATCATAGCCCCCAGCACCAGCGCCAGAAGAATCAGACGCCAAAACGCCACAAGCTCCAGAAACAGGTCCTTTAGGTCAATCTCTATTTCGTTATTTATCTCTGACCGGTTGTCCATATAAATCTCCTGCATCCTCTGCCGTGCTCCACACAGCCGCTACTCATCATTTAAAATCATTGCGGGATTCTCCTGCAAAAGTTTTTTTGCGACTTCCCCGCCAAACTTTTTCACAAGGAAGTCCCTGCACTGCTGCAGATGGCATCCACGCTGCTCTACCCCGTGACTGTCCGAGGCGATCACATCTACATACCCCTCTGTGAGAAGCCTTTTACAATCCCTCTTCGGACCCCTGCCTTCCAGCCCCAGCACTGCGTCCGCATTCAGCTGTATCCACGCCCCGAGCCTGCGCAGCTCTTCCGCCAGGGAAATGTTCTGCATCAGGCAGGCATACCGCTCCACATGGGCGAGCACCGGAATATATCCATGCCTCGTCAGCTCCTCCGTCATCTGATAGATGTAGGAATACTCGCTGTCGTGCGAATACTCGCTGAGTACATAGCGTGACCCCGCCAGCGTCCGGCATCGCCCGCTTGCCAGCGCTTCCTCAATCCGGCTGTTCACATGGTACTCCGTCCCCAGCGCCAGCGTGATTCCAAGCTGCTCCGCCTCAGGCTTTAGCTCCAGAAAATGCGCCTCTATCGTCTCATTCGGATGGGAAAACATTCCATGCCGGTAATGCGGCGTTAAAATAATCGCGGTAATCTCCTGCTGCCCTGCAATCCGAAGCATCTGCAGAGCCTCCTCTTTTGTTCTTGCGCCATCGTCCACTCCGTAGAGCAGGTGGCAGTGAATGTCTATCATTGGGGCATAGTTCTCCTAGGGTACAATTCTATATTATTATACTATATCGGCATTTTTTGTGCAATCGTTGAGGGAAAATTGGCAGAACTTTTCTCTCAGGGTTATTTTGATTTGGTGTATTCCAGATACGGCCTGTCAGTATCAAAAAAAGTCGAGCCATGGTATGGCCTTCTCTTTACAAAAATCATATAATCCCCAAAACAGCGCCTTAAGTCCTCATCATACGCGCCTGACAACGGTACTTTTAAAAATTCAAAATCTACATAGACCGGTGTTTCCATACCTTTTCTTATGTGATAATTGCGCGGAGCATCCGGAACAAACCCAAAGGCATTCACATAAACTGTATCCTCCTGTTTATTATATCTTTTGCATACGCTTTCCATTTTATGATAAAAGAAACGTTCAAAATCAAAAACCTTACACAGCGGGACGGCAATTCTGTGAAACATTTTTGCCGCAAAATTATTCCTGTATTTCTCTTCATCAAACGAGTTCGTCGCCCCGGCAACCTTGCATGATATTCTCTTTAAAAACGTAATCTGTTTTATCTGGCGCGCAAGCTTTGCCTTATCCTCCACCACATTGTCCTCCGGGAAAATATCAATAAAAATCCCCTGGTTAAAGGGACGGTTTTTTCCATTGTCAAACTCTATGATTCCTGTGGTATCGCTGTTTCGCAATTGCGCATGACCTCTGAGACTTCCTATGTCTGTATATTCTGTCTGCCAAAAATAGGGAGGCAAAAAGGCCTCTTTTGCAATCTCACAAAGCCTCTCATACTCTGCGCGGAGCATGTAAATATCAATATCATCATCCCATGGGATAAAGCCCTTATGCCGCACTGCCCCTATGGCGCTGCCTCCTCCCATGACATATTTAATCGCATTCTCTCTGCAGACTCTGTCAAACTCAGCCAGCAGATCCAGCTCAACCGCCCACACTTTTTTCATATCCGGGGACACCAGATATCCGCTGCGCTCCTCCTCCTCTAAAAAGCCCTCCGGCAGCTCAATTTTTAATTTCACCATTTCTCCTAATTCCTCTTCTCCAAATATCTCTCAGCTGCTTCCCACACCACGGGTCGCGAAACAGCAGCAACAGAACAACGTAAATCAATACACCGCCCAGTACCTGAACCACTAAACGCACCGCCATATTATGAACCGGCAGACAGCCGATACCCATAACGCACACAGCCATGACGGCTCCGGATAAAAGCTTTCTCCACGAAATTCCCGCCCATTTTGCCGCTGACATATACCCATCGCTAAAATGCACATAACAAACTGTAATCACCAGTTCCGCGATAATCGATGCAAGCGCCGCACCCGTCGCCCCAAATCCCGGGATTAACAGAAGGTTCAGACACAAGTTTACAACGGCGCCGGTCACGATATATTTTGCGCTCTGCGCCCTGCGCCCGCTCGGCGTATAATACTGCGCCCCCAGACAATTGCTCACACCAATAATCAGAATGATGGGGCTGAATATATAGAGCAGCGGAATAACCGGCGCATATCCGTCTCCAAAGAAAAACGGTACGAAATTTGCTGCCACCCCTATAATTCCAGCGCCGCACCCAATCGCCATAAACATGATGAATTCCATGGAATCATAGATGCGTGCCCGTATCTCCTCCACTTTATTCCCCTCAAACAAATATGCCATACGAACGCCCAGCACCGCATTGACCGAGGTAAAGGAGAGGCTCTTGGCAATCCCGATTACTTTTTCCGCCTGCTCATAGTAACCGTTCTGTGCATTCGAGCCTGTGATCAGCCCGATCAGCGTCTTGTCCAGCATGGTGTATACCGAGGTGGCGATGGTCGGTATAAAATATACAAAGGACTGCTTTAAATGCACCTTAAAATGCAGCCTGCGCATATCCACCCGTTCTAAAAACCCCGGAAGCTCCAGCCAGAGCGAGAGATTTGACAACAACGAAGAGAGGGCGCAAAGCCCAATATAAAGAGCCAGATCCTCCTTCCCCTTCACGAACAGAAACATTAGCAGAATCCCCAGCAGCCTGAGAATTACACTTCTCATTACGGTTCGTTTGAACTGCTCCAGCCCGGCAAAAAACCAGGAGATATTAAACATGACTGCAAACAGATTGGGAATACTTGCAATATAGTAGACCCGGTACGGCCCGCCCGACAGCACTACAAACAGCCATGCCAGAATACAAATCAGTGACGTAAAGACGGATATGCCCTCAATCTCCCAGAACAGCCTGCTATACTCTGCCTTGGAATCCCGGTTCCGGGAAATCTCTCTCTGTCCATAAACGCCAGTCCCAAGAGCGGCAAACAGTAAAAAATAGGACTGTACCGAACCTGTAAAGCTCTGGATTCCGACTCCGTCCGCTCCCAGCACCCGGGAGAGGTAAGGTGCTGTGATAAAAGGCGTAATGACACAAAGAACCTGATAAAATGTGCTGTATATAAAATTCTTTTTTAATACCGACTCTTTGTTTCCCACACAAGCTTCCCCTTATCCGACTGCCTCTTCCGTATCAGACATCACAATAAAACCGCATATCATGCCGCCGAATACGGATATGTGTCATTATTTCCCATATGAATCGACTGATACCACCACAGCAGCATAAAGAAAGCGAGAAGTCCCCATGCGACAATCTTTCTGTTTTTGGCACTTATTCCGCGCAACACTTCCGAATAGGCCGCCATCTTAAACCATGAAAAATACAGACTGATTCTATATAATGAGATTAACACGCTCCGCAATTCCGCAAACGCAAAATCAAGCATCAGCACAGCTATCCAAAAATCCGCCCAGTCCTCGTCTATCGTCCGCTTCTTAGCCCAATAATACAGTATAAGCACAAAGGGAATCCGTATGACCATCTGCGACAAGGACAAATCTCCCTCCCCCATATTCAGATAGCGGATAAATTTACTCCCCAGTATTCCTGAACGGATAACAATACTAATCAGCCTGGGAAGAATGCTTCCCCCGAAAATGCTGCCTATAACGATTCCATAAAACACGATTTTTTGCCGTTTTACCACAACAAAATAGTAAATCGGATATATGACTATCGCAATGACAGCCGTAATATGAAACTGCATGGCGAGCACTACCCAGAAACAGTACCAAAACGGCCGCCTCTGATAAACATATCGAAACGCATACAGTATGATTGCAATCGCAAGGCTCTGCCGAATCAGATTGAGCGTCTCATTGTAAAACAAAAAGTAAAATACCGCCAGTCCCCATGCAATATCAAGGTCCGGCATTATATTCTTCTGGTGAAATTTCAGTGCCTGATATACACACACAAGTATAATAAGCTGTACTGCCCCCAACAGCCAGAAAATATTGTGTGTAAGCCTTGACACCAGAAAATTGAGCAGACGGTATCCAAATTCAATCTGATACCAGTCAGCCAGATAATCCATGTCCGAAAAGTGGGTGGAATTGGATGCGATATTAAAAACACTGTAGCCATAAACCCTTACATCTGTCCCCACATTCACACTTCTCGCCGCAGCAAGAAGCGTTGGCAGAAGCAGCCCCACTACAATAAAAGCCCTTCGCATATACTCCGGACAGTTTTTCAGTCTCATTTCTGATAATTTTATAAAGAAACAGGAACTTCCAAAGATAATAAGATAAATCATCTCAAACCCCTAATAATTTTTCATCCATGTCGTCACGACACTCCCGCAGTCCAGCAAAAACTTTCTGACGGTCTGTTCCTCCTCGATGTTCATCATGCGGAAATGCTTGATTTTCAGGTGATTCTTTCTCACCCATACATCCAGAAGTCTTTCCGACAAATAACCGTATATTCTTGCCTCCTGCTCATTGTACGAAGAAATATCATTTCTTTTCTCCATTTCAAATAGTATATCAAACAGCCATTCTGCATACTGATTCAGCTTAGCCTCTGATAAAATCATCAGATTCGCCACATAATTGGAATGCCTCTTTAACAGCCGGTCATATTCTGAAAGATACTCGGGATATTTTTCCAAAAGAATCTCCCGCAGCAAATTCAAATCCTTTTTAAATCCAAAATCACAATAGATTTCTTCCACCGTCCGTCTGGCAATTGGTTTGTAGGGAAGTATAATATCATATCCCCTGCGAAAAATCCTCTGTATATCCCTTTCATCTAAAATATCCTTCATGGAATTGCGGAAAAGATTTTTCGTTAAAAATCTCCGGTAATGACAGAGCCCGACAATGTCCGATGCCTTGTCATTTTTCCAAATCCAGTATAGCGCCGTAAGCTCACAATAATTTTTATTTTTTCCCGCTATATTTGTGCCTGTATGATCCCCCACACACTCCGGCATCCCTGTAACATTTCTTTTATCCCCAACCGCAATCAGGCGATAGGGGCTTTTACATGTATAATTCACCCTTTTGTGTGTAGCAACATATACTGTTATTTTTTTACCCATATTTCTTTTTATGCACACCCCTCCCGCGGGCATCCAGCATATGATAAACCCGATACACCGCTCCATATCCCAGATACGACAACATGGCGGCATACCTCGCCTTTTTTCTTGCCCTGGAATTCAAAAGCACACGTTTGCGCAAATGCTTTAACTCTGACCAGAGCATTTCTTTATATTCCGGGTATTGCCCATAAGGTATCTGGAACAAAATATTGCATACCGCACTGAAACAGCGGCAGTCAACGGCTCCTGCCAGCTCAGGAAATGTATTTTTTACCTCATATTGTAAATCATGCATTTGCTCTACCGCTTCCAGCTTTTTCGGCTGAAAGGATACATTTTGGATGCTGTCCTCCCTCTGAAAATACAGATAATCAACGCTGGAAACAAACGCTACTTTCCCGCAGGCCTTGATCATGCGGTATGTAACAAGGATATCCTCATACCATTTCCCCCTGGGATACCTTATATTCTGAAAATCCTGCACCCGGTACAGCTTCCCCCATGCGCTAGTATCCATGTTCTCCTGATAAAACAGCCGTTCCATACACTGGATACTGGATAATGCTTCTACCTCCGCGCCATCTATACATGCAAAGGCAGGCAGCCTGTCCCCTGCATAATAATTAACAAATCTGCTGACAGCCATATCTGCCCCCGCCGTTTTCAGCGCCCGATACAGGTTTTCGACATAAAACTCTGATATAAAATCGTCGCTGTCCACAAAGGTAACATACTGTCCTGAAATAACGTCAAGCGCTGTATTCCGCGCCTCCGACAGCCCTGCATTTTCTTTATGGATCACCCGTATCCGGCTGTCCTTTTTTTGATACTCATCACAGATTTCTCCGCACCCATCCGTCGATCCGTCATCGACCAAATATATTTCCAGTTCTTTGTATGTCTGCCCCAAAATACTGTCGATGCATCTTGGCAGATACTGCTCTACATTATACACAGGTACAATTACAGAAACTAACGCCTCCATTCGGCCTCCTTTTCCCAAGCCTTTATGCTGGCAACTTCATACAGATTTTTGTATTTGACAGTGAGTTTTTTTACTCCCTCCTGAACCGAGTATCCACTGCCCTTTATCTTTTCTGCTGCTTCACTCCGTTCCCCTCCGGATGCACACAGTATCTCTTTGACCCATGCCTTCGCTCCCTGCTGCAGCGCAAGCCTTCTGCAATTTCCTAACACCACGGCTTCCTCCGAGGTCGCATATGATACGATGCATGGAAGCCCGGCGGTCTGTGCCTCTATTGTCACAACGGGAAGCCCCTCAAAATAGCTCGGCAGACAGAAAACATCCATCGCCTGATACAACTCGCTAACCCCATTGCTGGTTCCATAAAAAATCACACAAGCACTCAAGCCCAATTCTTCTACCCTTTTTCGGATTTGATTCTGTAATTCACCCTCCCCCACCATAAGCAGCACTGCATCTTTTTTTATTTTGTGCAGCTCATTAAATATATCAATTAAAAAAATGTGATTTTTTTGATATACGAACCGGCCGACATTGCCGACCACAAACTTTTCTTCTACTCCGAGCTCTGCGCGCCGCCTTTCCCTCACTGCAGAATCGTAACGGAACCGCATCGTATCAAGCCCGTTTCTCATTACATATACCCTGCCGCTTTTTACAGCTTTCCTGCCAAACATCCATCGTCCGGCATATTCGCTGCAGGCGAAATAATCTGTCGCAAATACCAGGCAAAACGGCCGCAGGAGATATTTTGCCAATGCCTTTATCCCCTCGCCCCTGTAAGCGGTCGTATGGTTATGACAAATCCGAACCCCTGCTCCGCCTCTCCATGCTGCATAAAGGGGAAATACGCTGAGTGTGCTCATATGACAATGCACAATCCGGTAATGTCCACACCTGACAATCCTTTTAAATTCTGCTATATATTTCACCAAACTGGTAATCTTAGGCAATAGATAAATTTGGCTTCCCAATCTCTCAAGCTCGGCTCTCTGCGGAAACGATGAATCCTCACACACAGCAAAATCAAACTGGATCTGCGTCCGGTCCATAAAGCGGTAATAATTCATAACGACCGCTTCTATTCCTCCGTATACCATATGGTTCAACGCACAGAGAACACGAATAGGTTCGTCTGCGCCGCGCCTGCTTCCCACTGTCCGTCACCTCAATCTCTCTGCACTTTTCCAAATCTACATCGCCCCATTTTTACCAAATACAATCGGAACCGTCTTGCAGATAATTTTCATATCCAGCCCCAGATCCCAGTTCATAATATAGTAGCGGTCCAGCTCTACCACCTTCTCAAACTCTGTGATATCGCTTCTCCCGCTGATCTGCCACATGCCCGTGATCCCCGGCTTGATTGCCAGCCGCGACCTGTGGTGCAGCTCATACTTCACCCACTCGTCCTCCGTGGGGGGGCGCGTACCCACAAGGCTCATCTCTCCCTTGAGCACATTCCAGAACTGGGGAAACTCGTCGATAGACCTCTCCCGCATCCAGTTGCCAAGCCCCTTTTTTATCGTCCCGTCCGCAAGCTTTTTGCAGCCGATAATCCGGGGGTCATACTCCAGCTTGAACATTCTACCGTCCTCGATGCGGTTGTCCTTCATCAGCACAGCCTTTTTCTCCTCAGCATCCAGATACATGCTGCGGAACTTGTAGAGCTTAAACTTTTTGCCGTTGCGCCCGATGCGGGTCTGAGTAAAAAATATCGGTCCCGGCGACTGGATATAGATCGCCGGCGCAAGAAAAATAAAGAGTATCCCTGTAATCACGCAGCCAACGCACCCACCCAGAATATCCAGACAACGCTTGAAAAAGTACTCAGAACCGGAGACTGTATTGATACTGGTCGTGAGCACGGTGTACTTGCCCATCTTTTCTACAAACTGCTTGCGGTTGTTCAGTGCAAAGCGCTCCACCAGCTTAATGTGAATCGTCACGCCCATCTCCATGAGCTGGTTCACAAGCACGTCCATGAATGCGGTCTTTGCCTGAATGTCAATAAACACCTCGTCCACCCATTCCCGGCAGATATATTCAAGCATACTCCGGCCGTCCGCCACCACCGGGATTCCCTCGACCAGATCACCCACCTGGATTCCCTGCTCTTTTACGTCTAATATCACGATTCCCGATATCTGAAACATCTCATAGCTTTTATTGCGGATGTCATGCTCCACCCTGGGATACTGCACCTGATCCGTGATGATGATTACCGATTTTTGCAATCCGCGTTTCAGCTTCCGCAGCACATGCTTTTTCCAGAGAATCCTGACCCCGTAGGTAATAAATGTGTAGAGCAGACCCATAAGGTAAAATGTCATGCGGGAAAAGTCTTCTGCATCCTTCACAGAAAAAAGATACAGCGCCGCCAAAAGCTCCAGCACACACATCTGTCTTAAAGTGGCAATAAATTCCATCGCATGGTTACGCTTCAATACATTTTTCAGAGTATTCATGCACAAAAGCACTATGATATCCATGAACACCAGCACGATCGCGAGATTGGCATAGATACTGTTTTTGTAAATCTCATAGCTTTGGTGGCGAATTAAATACGCCAGAAAAAAGGAGACCTGCAGACATAAGATATCCAGCACCATAAAATCCAGATGCTTCATCCAGCCCCCGGCATTTTTCTGATACATACCCGCACCTCTCCTTCCCTACATTATTTGTTTCTTCTCGTGTGCACAAACCGGTTGTGAACCGCCGACGAATAAAGCGGAGCATAACTCGTCTGAATTATCCTCCGCAATCTTTGAAACACATCCGTATCAACGATATGAATCATATAATCCATCGGTACACTTATATACCCGTAAATCGAATCCTATCCGAATAAAAATACAAGTTTTCTTGTTTTTAAAACTATAACACTTCTCACACAGAAATTCAATCACCTGATCATGGGATTTTCCAAAAAGATAAGGCGAAGGCCTGGTAAGATGCTTAAAATAAGCCACCTGTCCGGCTAAGAGACAGGTGGCTTGTTTACATTGTGAAATATTATTTAGCAAACGCCCTGCGCAAGCATAGCGTTTACGACCTTCTCAAAGCCTGCGATATTGGCTCCTGCCACATAATCGCCCTCCTTGCCGTAGCGCTTCGCCGCGTCATCAATATTGTGGTAGATATCTACCATAATGCGCTGCAGCTTTGCGTCTACCTCCTCGAATGTCCAGCTCAGGCGCTCAGAGTTCTGGGACATCTCCAGCGCAGAGGTTGCCACGCCGCCCGCGTTGGCCGCCTTGCCGCCGACAAACCACACACCGCTCTCCTGCAGATACTTGGTAGCGTCCAGCGTGGTAGGCATATTTGCGCCCTCGCAGACTGCCTTGCAGCCGTTTGCCACGAGCTGCTTTGCATCGTCGATCAGAAGCTCATTCTGCGTTGCGCAGGGAAGCGCGATATCGCACTTAATCTGCCATACGCCCCTGCCCTCATGGTACTCTGCGCCCGGTCTTGCCGCCGCATACTCCGTGAGGCGCGCACGCTTCACTTCCTTAATCTCCTTCAACAGCTCTACATCAATGCCGTCCTTGTCATAAATCCAGCCGGTGGAATCCGAGCAGGTCACCACCTTTGCACCCATCTGCTGTGCCTTCTGTGCTGCATAAATTGCCACATTGCCTGCGCCGGAGATACATACCGTCTTGCCCTCCATGGACTCTCCGTGGCACTTCATCAGCTCCTCAGTCAGATACAAAAGGCCGTATCCGGTCGCCTCCGTGCGGGCAAGGGAACCGCCGTAGGTCAGACCCTTTCCGGTGAGAACGCCCTCAAAGCTTCCGCGGATCTTCTTATACTGGCCAAACATATAGCCGATCTCGCGCGCCCCGGTTCCGATATCGCCAGCAGGCACGTCCACGTCCGCGCCGATATACTTGCACAGCTCCGTCATAAAGCTCTGGCAGAATGCCATAACCTCGCGGTCAGATTTTCCCTTCGGATCAAAGTCAGAACCTCCCTTGCCGCCGCCGATCGGCAGGCCTGTCAGAGAGTTCTTGAAAATCTGCTCAAAGCCCAGAAACTTGATAATGCCGAGATTTACAGAAGGATGTAAGCGAAGGCCTCCCTTGTATGGTCCGATCGCGTTGTTAAACTGTACGCGGAAACCGCGGTTTACCTGAACCTGACCCTTGTCATCCACCCACGGCACACGGAACATAAACTGGCGGTCCGGCTCTGTGATCCGCTCCAAAACAGCTTCCTTCCTATATAACTCCTCATTCGCCTCGATCACCGGGCGCAGAGACTCCAAAACCTCCTCTGCCGCCTGCAAAAACTCCGGCTCACTGGCATTCTTCTTTTTTAAATTCTCAAGTACTTCGTCAACATATCCCATTTCTGATTCTCCTTTTCTATTATAGCTCGTATACATCAACAGCTTTATTCTACTGGAAAATGCATGATTATACAATAAGAAATTCGTCTCTGCTGCAATTTTGTGCAATTTTACAAGGGATTTTTCTTCAAAAACGCAACAGAGGAACTCAAAACTTTCATTTTGAGTCCCTCTGCTGGATTTTGCTCCAGTCGATAAACTCGGATTCCTCATCCGTGTCATAGTAATTGATCTGAAAATAATCCACCATCTTGGCGAGGGCGTAGACCAGCACCTCCGTCTCCTTTTCCGACATCTCGGAGGAGATATTCTGAATCATCTGGCGGTGAAACTGCTCGTGGTGATAGTAGGCCGCCTTTCCTCTGTCCGTAAGGCGCACCTTCACGACCCGCTTGTCCTCTGTGCTGCGTTCCCGCACCACATAGCCCTTTTCCCCCAGTGCATCCATAGCCTTGGTCAGGGTTCCGGTAGTGACGGACATAAGCTTTGCCACTGTCGTCATACTCTTCGGCTCCTCTACCCCGACCGCCTCTATGATATGCATGTCATTGGTTGTGATATCCTTGAACTCCTCCGTAATCAGGCACTTTTCCTCAATTTCCAGAATATCCTTGAACAGCCTGACCAAAAGCTCATTGAGCGTCTCGTTTAATTTCTCTCCTATCGTCATCTGCGCATTCCTCGATTCCGCCCTACCATTCCAGCACACAGGCTCCCCACGTCAGTCCCGCGCCAAAGCCCGCCAGCACCACCTTGTCCCCGGGCATGATTCTGTTCTCCGCTATAATCTGGTTCAACAGAATCGGCACGCTGGCGGCGGAGATATTCCCGCACTCCTGCATATTCATGGGGAACTTCTCCATGGGCTGGCCGAGCCGCTTTGCCACCGCCTCAATGATGCGCCGGTTCGCCTGATGCAGCACAAAAAGCTTCACATCGTCCGCAGGCGTCCCAGACTGCTCCAGCACCCTGCTGATAGCGGCTGGCACCGTGCGCACTGCAAACTTATACACCGCCGGGCCGTCCATCTCCGTGAAGGAATAGGTCTTTGCCCCAAGCTGGCGGTACAGATTGTTGACCGGACGGTTATCGCATTTTAACGCCATGCCCCCGGCTCCGTCCGAGCCCTGCGTCATCGCCTTAAGCTGGTCTCCCTCTGCGGAGAGCACCGCCGCTCCTGCTCCGTCCCCGAAGAGGACACAGGTGCTGCGGTCGCTCCAGTCCATCATCTTCGAGAGCGTCTCCGCGCCGATGATGAGCGCCTTTTTGTAGCGGCCCGTGCGGAAATAGCCGTCCGCCGTCCCCATGGCAAAGAGAAAGCCCGAACAGCCCGCACCGATATCAAACGCCGTCGCTTCCGTGGCCTGCAGCGCTGCCTGCACCTCGCAGGAGAGCGTCGGGAAAATATAGTCGGGCGAAACGGTAGCCGCAATAATCAAATCAATCTCCGACGCGGACACATGCGCCGCCGCAAGCGCATTTTTTGCCGCCTCCACGGACAGCGAGGTGGTCGTCTCCTCCACCGCGATGTGCCTGTTTACAATTCCCGTGCGGGTGCGTATCCACTCATCTGAGGTATCCATGACCTGTGCCAGATCGTCGTTGCTCACAATTTTCTTCGGAAGCGCACTTCCAGTTCCTAATATTCTCATACGTCCCCCTTTATGGAGCAGCTAGAATGCTTTGTATCTCTCATACCGCTCTGCCGCAAGCTGCTCGCCGCTCTTTCCCTCCTGCGCCTTCAAAAACTTTTTCATGTTGCCCTTCATGTAGCGGGCAATGGAGATGAGTGCGTCCTCGTCCGCCCCGCCGTACTCCGGGATAATATCCTCAATTACATGGAGCTCCTTTAGATCCTGTGCAGTCAGCTTCATAACAGACGCCGCGCTCTTTGCCCGCTTGCCATCTTTCCAGAGAATAGAGGCAAAGCCCTCGGGGGACAAAATCGAGTAGGTTGCGTTTTCCATCATCCACACCTCGTTGCCCACTGCCAGCGCCAGCGCGCCGCCGCTTCCTCCCTCACCGATCATCAGACAGAGAATCGGCACCTGAATGGCAGACATCTCATAAAGATTCCTCGCGATCGCCTCTCCCTGTCCGTTCTCCTCCGCCTCCCTGCCCGGATATGCGCCGGAGGTATTCACGAAGGTAATGATCGGACGGCCAAACTTCTCCGCCTGTTTCATCAGGCGAACAGCCTTGCGGTATCCCTCCGGGGAGGGCATACCGTAATTCCTTTTCGCACAGTCCCGCATATCTCTGCCCTTGTGGACGCCGATTACGGTCACGGGCTGTCCGTCCAGATAGGCGACGCCTCCCACGATCGCCGGGTCGTCCCGGAAATACCGGTCGCCGTGCAGCTCAATAAAATCATCAAAAATCGCATCAATATAATCCACGGAAGCCAGACGCTTCATCTGCCGTGCCATGATCACCTTGTCCCACGCATCTAAAAGCTTCGCCTTGGCGTTCCGCTCCTTCATAAGCTCGGTGGGCTCATAGTTATCGTCCTCCCGCAGGGGGTTGAAATTCGCAAAGCCCTCTCTCTTTTCATGTAGCTTTAAGAGCTGGTGGAGGTACAGTTTCAGGTTCTCTCTCTCTACAATGGCGTCCACAAAGCCATGTTTTAGCTGAAACTCCGCTCTCTGAAAGCCCTCCGGCAGCTTCTCCCCGATGGTCTGCTCAATCACCCGGGGACCCGCAAAGCCGATGAGTGCCTTGGGCTCCGCCAGAATAATGTCACCCAGCATGGCAAAGCTCGCTGTCACGCCTCCAGTGGTAGGATCCGTGAGCACGGGCACATATAAAAGTCCCGCGTCGGAATGGCGCTTCACGGCTCCGCTGGTCTTTGCCATCTGCATCAGGGAGATAATGCCCTCCTGCATCCGCGCGCCACCGGAGCAGCAAAACAGAATCACAGGAAGACGCTCCTCTGTCGCCCTCTCCATGGCAAGCGTAATCTTCTCCCCCACCACATGTCCCATGCTTCCCATCAGGAAACGGGCGTCAATCACTCCCAGCACCGTCTCCTCTCCGTAGATCGTACATTTGCCAATGACAACGCCCTCTTTCAGGCCTGTCTTCTCCTGCGTCGCCGCCACCTTTTCTTCGTACTCCGGGAAATCCAGCGGATTTCCGGTCTCCTGCTCCTCATTCCAGGGGGTAAAGCTCCCGGAATCTGCCACCATCCTGATCCGGTTTTTCGCCCGGACACGGAAATAGTACCCGCACTCATAGCAGACATACTTCTTTTTCACCACAAGCTTCTTGTCAAGCTCCCGCTTGCAGGACGGACATACGATTGTCTCCGCTGCCTCTGCCGCCTGCTGGTTTGATGCGGCGCCGTTTGCTTCTTTATTGTCGTTTTTTCTAAACATACTGTTCTCTTCCTTCTACAGATAACCTATCCAATCGCAAATGTCAGCTCCGCAGAGCAGGCCAGCTTCCCGTCCACCCGGGCGACAGCCTTTCCGACCCCGATGGGTCCCTTCACCCTGATAATCTCTGTCTCCAGCATCAGGGTATCCCCGGGCAGCACCTTCTGTTTGAACTTTGCCTGCCCGATCCCGGCAAAATATGCCGTTTTTCCCTTCCACTCCGGCTGTGACAGGATCGCCACCGCTCCGGTCTGCGCCAGCGCCTCAATAATGAGCACGCCGGGCATCACCGGATTCCCGGGGAAATGACCTGCAAAAAACGGCTCGTTGAATGTCACGTTTTTCTTCGCCAGCGCACGCACGCCGGGCTCTAATTCCTCCACCGTGTCAATCAGCAGAAACGGCTGCCGGTGGGGAAGAATCTCCATAATCTCTTGTGTCGATAATTTGCTCTCTGCCATTATTATCTCCTTGTCGGATGCAAATCCGCCTATTCACAATATCTCTTCACCAGAAGGCTCGCGTTGTGCCCGCCGAAGCCCAGGGAATTCGAGAGGGCGTAGTTTAAAGTCTCCTCATAGGATTCCTTACAGTAATTCAAATCCATCTCTTCATCCGCTTCCCCGTAGCCGACCGTGCGGTGAATGTAACCCTCCTCGAGCTCCTTTACGCAGGTGATAAACTCCACCGCGCCCGCCGCGCCCAGCAGATGTCCGATCATGGATTTGGTTGAGTTAATCTTCACGTCCTTTGCATGGTCGCCAAAGGCAAGCTTCACTGCCCTTGTCTCAAAAAGGTCATTGTGATGCGTGCCAGTGCCGTGGGCGTTGATATATGTCACATCTGCCGGCGTTACGCCCGCGTCCTCCATGGCGTTGGTCATCGCCCGCGCCGCGCCGCCGCCGTCCTCCTGCGGGGAAGTGATATGGTAAGCGTCGGAGGAACAGCCGTAGCCCACTACCTCCGCATAAATTTTCGCGCCTCTCGCCTTTGCGTGCGCAAGCTCCTCGAGAACGACAATGCCCGCGCCCTCGCCCATCACAAAACCGCTGCGGTTTTTGTCAAAGGGCAGGGAGCATTTTGCCGGATCGTTCACTGTGGATAAAGCCGTCAGCGCGGTAAAGCCCGCGATAGCCATGGGACAGACCGCACCCTCGGAGCCGCCCGCCACCATCACGTCCGCTTCTCCGTACTGGATGCTGCGGAACGCCTCGCCAATGTTGTTGGTTCCGCTGGTGCAGGCTGTTACCACATTGATGGATTTACCTTTCAGCCCAAACTGAATGGACACATTGCCCGCCGCCATATTGGAGATCATCAGGGGCACAAAGATGGGATTCACACGTCCCGGCCCTTTCTCTGTCAGCTTCGCGTGCTCACGCTCCATAGCCTGCATACTTCCCACGCCGGAACCGATCGCCGTACCTACGCGGTAGGGATCCTCATTCTCCATCGAAAGTCCCGCATCCTTTATGGCCTCGGCGGCGGCAGCCACGGCATACTGGGAGAAAAGCTCCATGCGCTTCGCCGCCTTGGGATCCATGAAATCCTTTGCGTTGAAGCCCTTGACCTCCGCCGCCATGTGGGACTTATATTCACTGGAATCAAATCTTGTAATCTCGGCAAAGCCGATGACTCCGTCCTTGACATTTTTCCAGAATTCCTCTACGCTCAGACCGATCGGGGTGATGGCTCCCATTCCGGTCACAACAACTCTTCTGCTCATTTTATTCCTCCTACCATAATATCCGGTCTTAAGGAATCCGTCAGCGAAGCTGACACCTTAAGACAATGCTGACCACCCTTATGCATATCGGGACACCCTTATGTCAGGTCATTCCACCATCTACGGAAAGCACCTGTCCCGTGATATAGTCCGCATTTTCCGATGCTAAAAATGCAGCCGCCCTCGCGATATCCTCCGGCCTGCCGGGTCTGCCAAGGGGAATCTGCCCCAAAAGCTTCTCCTTCACACCATCGGAGAGCACGCCTGTCATGTCTGTCTCTACATAGCCGGGAGCTACAGCGTTCACACAGATGCCGCGGCTTGCCAGCTCCTTTGCAACCGCTTTCGTCAGGCCGATCACCCCCGCCTTGCTGGCGGAATAGTTCGCCTGCCCCGCGTTGCCGAGAATTCCGGACACGGAGGAAATATTTATGATTTTTCCGGAACGCTGTTTTAAAAGGTAGCGGGACAGATGGCGGATTGTATTATAGCAGCCCTTTAGATTAGTGCCAATCACCGCATCGAAGTCCTCCTCGCTCATCTTCATAAGAAGGCCGTCCCTTGTGATTCCGGCATTGTTCACCAAAATATCCACATGCGTAAGCCTCTTAATCAGGTCGTCCACCATCGCTCCGCAGGCCGCAAAATCCGCCACGCTGCACTGATAGATTTCTCCCTCGCCGCCAGACTCCCTGACCGCCGCAAGCGTCTCCTCAGCGGCAGCCTGCGAGCCGTTGTAGTTGATAATTACATAGGCTCCCTGCGCCGCAAGCTCCATGGCAATTGCCCTGCCGATTCCCCTGCCTGCGCCAGTCACCAGCGCGTTTTTACCGGTCAACATATTTTTCAAAATCCTCCATTTTATCAATGTTAAAGGCTGCCGCGCCACGGTCGATCTTTTTCATAAAACCGGAGAGCGAACGTCCCGGTCCGATTTCCACAAACTCCTCCGCCCCGTCGGCAATCAGTCTCTCAATGGTCTGCTGCCAGCGCACAGAGGAGGTAAGCTGGCGCACCAGGTACTCCTTCACCTCGCCCGGCTCCTTCACATAATCCGCAGTCACATTCGTGAGATAGGGAATGCGAATGGAGTGAATCTCCACCTCCGCCAAAGCCTCCTCAAGCTTTTGCCCCGCCTCCGCAAGCAGCGCAGAGTGAAACGGCCCGCTGACCTTTAGGGGAACCACGCGCTTAGCTCCGGCTTCCCCGCATTTTGCCCCGGCTGCTTCCACCGCGGAAGCCTCTCCGGTAATCACGATCTGTCCCGGACAATTATAGTTTGCAATCGACACCGGTTTGCCGGTGTCCTTTTGCGCCTCCCCGCAGGCCGCAGCAATCTTCTCCGCATCCAGGCCTAAAATGGCGGACATTGCGCCTCCCACCGGATATGCCTCCTGCATGTAAATCCCGCGCTTGCGCACGACAGAAAAGGCATCCTTCATGGTCATTGCTCCCGAAGCGATCAAAGCGCCGTACTCTCCCAGACTTAAGCCTGCTGTAACGTCCGCGTCGATTCCGCGCTCCTTTAATGCGGTATA
The DNA here is from genome assembly GCA_023663685.1 of Blautia sp. Taxonomy (GTDB): domain Bacteria; phylum Bacillota; class Clostridia; order Lachnospirales; family Lachnospiraceae; genus Roseburia. The sequence goes on along the minus strand of JAMPHB010000001.1, from coordinate 178,736 downwards.
GATGGCCGCCTCGGTGGTCAGCATACAAATCTGCGTATACTCGGTGATATGCAGCTTCTCATTCTCCTCGAAGCAGAGAGCCGCCACGTCCAGCCCGGTAACCTCATTTGCCAGCTCATACACAGCCCTGCACTCCGGCATGGCGTCGTAAAATTCCCGGCCCATGCCTACATACTGGGAGCCCTGCCCCGGAAACATAAATACTCGCTTCATTCTCATTCTCCTCTATCCCGAAACCTTATGCAAAACGCTCAGGCACCAGCCTTTTTGCACCCTCCATCACATCTGCGATAATCTCTGCGCAGGACTCCTGCTTTTTCACCAGAGCGGCGGACTGTCCCGCCATAACGCTTCCGTACATAACGTCGCCCTCCGTCACAGCCTTGCGCAGAGCCCCCAGCGTGAGCTGCTCCAGCTCCTCGAGCGTCGCGCCCTCCTTTTCCTTTTGCAGATATTCGCGGGTCATCTTGTTGCGGATTACGCGAATCGGATGCCCGGTCGAGCGTCCGGTCACCTCAGAGTCGATATCCTTCGCCTTAATGATGCGCTCCTTATAGTTCTCATGTACCGTGGACTCGGTCGCAACGACAAACCGCGTCCCCATCTGTACAGCCTCGGCTCCCAGCATAAAGGCCGCGGCAAGACCTCTTCCGTCCGCGATGCCGCCCGCAGCGATCACCGGGATATTTACCGCATCCACCACTTCCGGCACCAGTGTCATGGTGGTTGCCGCTCCGATGTGTCCGCCGGACTCGGTTCCCTCCGCCACGACAGCGTCCGCGCCGCCTCTCTCCATCAGCTTTGCCAGAGCGACGCTGGCAACCACCGGAATCACCCGTATCCCGGCTTTTTTCCACATCTCCATATACTTCGCAGGATTGCCGGCTCCGGTAGTAACCACCTTTACCTGCTCCTCCACAAGCACCTGCGCAATGCCGTCCGCCTCCGGATTCATCAGCATGAGGTTCACGCCAAAGGGCTTGTCCGTCTCACTCTTGGCGGCCTGTATCTGCTCCCGCACCCAGGAAGCCGGTGCGCCGCCCGCGCCGATGATTCCAAGGCCTCCGGCATTTGACACCGCCGCCGCCAGCTCATGGGTCGCCACCCATGCCATACCGCCCTGAATAATCGGATACTCGATCCCGAGCAGCTTTGTCACTCTCGTCTCCATATTAGTCCTCAACACCCTTATCCTTCAGATAATCCATTACATCCTGCACAGTCAGAAGGTTCGTCAGATCCTCGGAGGGAATCTCAACGCCGTACTCCTCCTCCAGCGCCATGACAAGCTCAAACAAATCCAAAGAATCCGCCTCCAGATCCTCCTTGAATCTTGACTCCGCGGTGATAGAATCCGCATCTGTGCTCAACTGCTCCGCAATAATCTCTTTCATCTTCTCCAGCATGGTGGTATCTCCTTTTCTTTTCTAAAATTTGTTTGCTTCCGAAATAATTTGATTATCAAACTATTTTCTTTTGACAGAATACCGCGATTTTCTATGATTGTCAATATATTCCATATGGGAAAAAAGTCACAGTTTTTAATTGTGGGTTGACATGCGGGAAAAAAGGGCATATGATGTGTTGGAACTGAATAAGGAGCAAATCGCATGAAACCAGCGATTTGCGCAGGTCATATCCACATTGTGAATATGACAATAGCTAGGGGTGCTTTGGCTGAGATTATTGTATGCGCATCGCATATGGTAGATCCCTCATAACTTGAACCGGATAATACCGGCGTAAGGAAGCGAACGTTTTTACTTTATAAGATTGCGCAATCTTTGTAAAGTCCTCCTAGTAGTATGCACATACCAAAGGAGGATTTTTTATGTCAAATCTATTTGTCACCACCGAGGGCGCATGGGACGACGGCTCTGTGCGCATGACCACGCTGAGTATTGCAATCGTGATCGCACTGATTCTCGCCCTCATCATTGTCGCCGCTGTGCTGCGCCAGCGCAAGTCGGAGAAAAAGGCAAAGCTCACCACAAAGCAGCTTGTATTTTCCGCTGCCGCCATGGCTCTCGCCATCGTCTGTTCCATGATCAAGTTTGCAGATCTGCCGATGGGCGGCTCCATTACGCTGTTTTCCATGCTGTTCATCGTACTGATCGGCTACTGGTACGGCCCCTATGTGGGACTGATGACAGGCATCGCCTACGGGCTGCTGCAATTTGTCATGGAGCCGATTTTCTACACTGTCCCGCAGATGCTCACGGACTATCCGCTGGCGTTCGGCGCACTGGGGCTGTCCGGCTTCTTCTATAAAAAGAAGTGGGGTCTGCAGATCGGCTATGTGGCCGGCGTCATCGGCCGTTACATATTTGCGGTTATCTCCGGCTTCATATTCTTCGGTTCATACGCCCCGGAGGGTATGCACCCGCTGGTGTACTCCCTCGGCTATAACGCGACCTACATCGTCCCGGAGGCTGTTGTCACACTGATCATCATCAGTATCCCCCCCATCGCCAAAGCGCTGGCATACGTCAGGCGGCAGGCGGTCGAGGAAAAAGCGTAAAAAGAAATGGGAGACAGCGGCTCATATGAGCTTCTGTCTCCCGTTATCTAAATTCCTCCATTTTAATTCATTTTTTCAATTCGGGCGGAAACGATTTTGTCTAACTCAATGTCCTCCCTCATAATAAAACGCAGCCCGCAAAACTCTTGCTGCAGAGCAGATTCATATCCTCCGCCGAGCCACTCCGGCGCATCTTCCAGACCAGTTCCCAGCGGTGTCTCCTTTCTCTCGGATGGTTTCCGGTCATCCATTCCGGGAAGCTGGCAAACCAGATAGTCCGTCCCATCCGCGTCGGTCGCAATTACGTTGTAAAACATTCCCTCAGCCCGCCACTCTTCTGCAGGATCAATTGACACAGCACATGCCGTTATTCGAATCGGAACCAGCACACCATTGCACTCTGTCTCAAAACTCTTAACCGCTGTTTCCTCTGTGGGTGTGGCTGAAACTACCACATTTTCATATGCATTATCTTCATGGGGAGAGGAAAATTCGCCCGTATATATTTTCGGTGCTTCTAAATCGCTCTCGTCATTGTAAAATCCGTACCAGCGTATCTGATTGCCGTCTTCTGTCTTTTCAAGCTCTGTACGCTCTGCTCCCGCCGCCAGAAAATCGTGGTCTGCCGCCACCGGATTGAGTTTTGCACTTATGCAGTAGGACATCGTCTCTTTATTATAGGCAATGTCCGAAATAATCACCTGTGCCTCCTCCCCGGACGACTCCATTTTTTTCTCATCCGTACCACAAGCCATACATACAAAGCCCATCAGCACAAGAAGCACCATGCTTTTCCGAAATTGTCTCATGCTTTACCACCCCACCCTCGCATATAAAACACTATCCGGATGCGCTTCAATGCTCACCAAAAAATAATGCAGAGATTCTATGCCTCAAGCATCTCCCTCATTGTCTGAAGCTCTTCCTTCGTCATTTCCGGCGACTGCATCAGCGCCGACAGCATTTTCGAGGGCTTGCCGTCAAACCAGAAATCGCACTCCTTCTTTACCAGCATCTTCTGATAGTTCTCCTCCGTGATTACCGGCTTTACAAAAGCCGCATTGCCCACGCGGTAGGTCTTCACATAACCCTTGTCGGAAAGCTTTTTCAAAAAGGTAACCACGGTCGTCCTCGCGTAGTCCTTCTCAAACTGGACACGCATCTGAACAATCAGCTCCTGTACTGCGATATCATTATCCCAGCCCCATATAACCTTCATAATGGGCTTTTCACATGTACTTAAATCCGTCTCCGTTGATTTTGGTCTCATAAATCCTTCTCCTCCTTAATAAATATGTCTAGCATCGCCAACACGCTTATTATATCAGCCTAATTGTATATTCGCAATCCTTTTTGTCATTTTTATCTGTAAAATTTGCATTTTTTAACAAAAACCTGCGCCACATCATAAAAAATCCCTGACTGTCTATGCCAGAATCATCTGCATACAGCCATACATCCCCGCATCGTTTCCCAGCGTGGCAAGGGCAAACCGGGTCTCCCTGCACGCGTGGAAGGACGTCTCAATAAAATGCTTCTGGATCGTATCAATCAAAATCTGTCCCGCCTTAGATACGCCCCCGCCGACTACGATTACTTCGGGATTCACCACGCACGCCATATTCGAAAGCGCCGCGCCTAAAATCTCTCCCAGCTCGTCCACAAGACCGGCCGCCACCTCATCGCCCTTTTTCGCCTCGTCAAAAATGTCCTTGGCTGTCAGCTCGCCAAAATCCCGAAGGCTCGTATCTGCATTCGTCTTTGCCAGCTTCCGCTTCGCCATGCGCACGATCCCCGTCGCGGAGGTATACTGCTCCAGACAGCCATACTGGCCACAGTTACACGGCTCAATCTCGTCATTGTTCACCGTGATATGCCCAATCTCACCGCCCGCGCCATTGAAACCGGCCACAATCTTGCCGTCCACAATGATGCCGCCGCCCACGCCGGTGCCGAGAGTCACCACGATCACGTCCCTGCTGCCTCTGGCTCCGCCCTGCCACATCTCACCGAGCGCTGCCACATTCGCGTCGTTCCCCACCTGCACGGACAGACCCGTAAGGCTTCCCAGCTGCTCCGCCACATTGACAGTGCCCCAGCCAAGATTCACACAGCTATGCACCACACCGTCCGAGGTGACCGGCCCCGGCACGCCGATGCCGATGCCCTGCACGTCATTCTTGCTGATACCCTCCTGCGCAAGCTTATTGTCGATCGCCTGTGCGATATCCGGGAGAATGCCGCTGCCGCCTCCCTCTGTGTTCGTCTTGACCTCCCACTTGTCGAGAAGCTTTCCATCCGTATCGAAAAAACCCACCTTAATCGTAGTTCCACCCACATCTACACCAAATCCATACTTCTTCACTCAAATACCCTCCTCTGTCTTTTTCCGCTTTGCTAAAATACTACTGTGTCAATTGTAACACATTCACGGACATACTCCAACCGGATTTTTTGTTTTAGGAATTTTTCGGTATTTCAGTTTTCAGCTTCCGGGCTCACGCCATTCTCCCCGCCGCCCACATTGTCTCCGGTATCTGCGCCGGCGTCCACGCCTGTATTGCCGCCCGTATTTTCTCCTCCCCCGTTTTCTTCTCCTTCGTTCTCACCGCCTGCATTCTCTCCCCCGGCGTCTCCGCTTACGTCCGCGCCTGCATTCTCTCCTCCGTTTTCTCCCGCTCCGTCTGTATCCTGACCGCCGCCGTTTTCATTATCGTTGGCGGGTTCGTCTGCATTCGCGCCCGCATCGCTTTCGTTTTCCTCCGGCTGACCGTCAGTATCCTGCTGTCCCTCCTCCCGGCGTTCCTGCTGCTCCTGCTGTTCCTGCTGCTGCTGGTCGATAAACTCCTCCGAGAGCTGGGCGTAAGGCAAAAATTCCATCTCCGGCAGCCCCTCGTGGATTGCCGTCATAAACTGCCGCCAGATCGTCCCCGGATAGCTGCTTCCGCTCAGATTTTTAATCTCCCTTGGATAGTCACAGCCCACCCAGACGCTGGTGGTATAGTAGCGGGTGTAACCCACAAACCAGCCGTCCTTGTGGTCGTTGGTGGTTCCCGTCTTGCCTGCGCAAGGCATATTTTTAAGATTCATCTTCTTTCCGGTGCCCTTCTGCATCACGGAGGTGAGCACGTCCGTCATCATGCGGGCCGCCGTCTTGTCATAGACCACTACTGCCGCCTGCTGGGAGGCATAGACAATGTTCTCGTCGGAATCAATGATGGACTTGATACAGGTGGGCGAACGGTACATGCCGTCGTTCTCCAGCGCCGCATAAGCAGCCGCCATCTCCAGCGCCGACACGCCCTCGGTAAAGCCGCCCAGCGCGGTCGCCGGTATGTAGTCCGCATCCACGATATTGGTAAAGCCCATATTTTTGAGGTAAGACAGCCCCACCGTCGGAGTCAGCTCCTCATAAATCTGCCATGCGACCGTATTCAGGGACTGCTCCACTGCGTAGCGCAGGGACACCTCCCCCGCGTATGCGCCATTGGAATTGCTGGGGCCGTCCTCCAGCTCGTGGTCGTCCACAATGGTGTCCGGGTCATAGCCCCGCTCAAAAGCCGGCGTATATACAATCAACGGTTTGATCGAGCTGCCGGGCTGCCGGTGGCTCTGATAGGCCCGGTTCAGCGTGTAGGGGCCAAGATCCTGCTCCCTGCCTCCAACGATTGCCGCCACATAGCCGCTTTCATTATCGATGCACACTGCGGAGCCCTGCATCTCGTATGCGCCGTCCTCGTAGGTGTCCGTAAAGCCCGCAAGCGCGTCGTCCACCGCCGCCTGCAGCTCATTCTGTTTGTCCATGTCAATGGAGGTATAGATCTTGTAGCCTCCGGCATAAAGTCTCTTCTGGCAGGCCGCAAACAGCTCGTTGTACTCCTCCTCATAGGCCTCCTGCTGCTCGTTCGATTCGAAATAGTTCCGGAATACAAATCCCTCCTGCTCCATCAGCGCCCGGGTCGCACAGTAGTAAGTATAGGTGTCCACATAGTTGTTGGACAAGAACCCGGAGCTCTCCTGCGGGCGGTTCAGCTCAATATCCGTCTTAACCGCCTCATAGTAGGTCTCCTGCGAGATTTTGCCGTCGTCAAGCATATTCTTTAAAATTCTGTCCCGCCGCCCGATCGTGTTGTCAAAGTTCACTAGCGGATCATAATAGGAAGGGCTGTTGGGAATCGCGCACAAAAAGGCAACCTGCGAGAGATTCAGCTCGCCGGGCTCACAGTTAAAATAGCCGTGGCAGGCAGCCTCAATTCCATAATATCCATTTGAAAAATAGATATTATTGAGATAAAACTCCATAATTTTTTCCTTGCTGTAACGCTTCTCCAGCTCCATCGCAAGAAACATCTGCTCCACCTTGTACTGCCAGGTCTTATCCGGCTCCATGTACATGAGTTTCGCAAGCTGCATGGTGATTGTACTGGCTCCCTGCGAGGAGGTGGTCTTGTTGAGCTTTGCCTTCACAAAGGCCTTCGCGGCTCTTGCCACTGCCTTAAAATCCACTCCGCTGTGACTGTAAAATTTCTTGTCCTCGATGCTGATCATAGCCGCAACAAAGTCCTTTGGTATGTCCTCATAGGACAAATACTGGGCGTCCTTCTCCCCTTTGCGCTCGGAAATCAGATTCCCGTTTGTATCGTAGACCTCGCTGGTCTGGGAGGGCACAAAAAGACTCTCGTCCGAGGCGGCCACCTTGGTAGCCGCCTCATGCTTGAGCTGCTGCACCTCCTGCGCGTAGCCGCCAAAGCAATAATAGCCAAACGCGGCCACAACGACCAGCATCAGAACGATCTGCAGCTTGATCATAAACCAGAACAGACGATGCTTTTTTTTCTTTCTTCTTTTCTTTTTCTTCGTAGTATCGGTGGTGTTGCCTGCCATAAAGTCTCCCCATAAGTCAATTGTGCGCACCCACGCCGCACATAATATATGGGTATTTTATCGCTTTTGCTCCCTATATGCAAATTATCTTTTTCTTAAATTTTTTACCGTTCCTAAGACAAAAAGGATAAATTAGATTTCATAGTGCCCTTTACAAGACTTCACAATGATTAAATTATTTTCAGATATTTGATATACAAGGCGGTTTGCAGCATCTATCCGCCTACTGTACAAACCTGATTTGTCGTGCCTCAACAGTTCCGGCTTGCCAATTCCCTGTAATGCTCCGTCCCTTTCAATACTTTTTAGCAGCTGGTTTATCCGCTTTATAGTCTTTTTATCCTGCCCCTGCCATTCTGTGTACTGCGCCCAGCCGGTATCTGTAAATAGAAGGTTCATGCTCTTAGTTCTCCATAGCCTCAAGTTCTTCCATAGTCTTAACTACTACTTTTCCGGCTTTCAGCTCTTCATCTGACTTATCCAGCATTGCAAGATATTCTGCGTTTCTCTTTGCTTTTTGCAATGCGTTATATTCCGCTTCATTTATCATATAAATATTTTGGTTTCGTGGTCTTGATATAACAACGGTTTCTCCCTTACTGATTTTATCACACCATTCTTTGAAATGATCCCGGACATTTACAGATTTTACTGCTAACATGATCACATCTCCTTTTTAAATATGTACATTTTTTTGTATCTATTTTCGTACTTTCATTATATAAAAAATTATCTCCATTTGTCAATAAAACAGACATTTTTAGCAGACAGAAATTTCAAAAAAGCTGAATGTAAAAAAGCAGCGAGCCGTTTTCATAACAACCTGGTTCACTGCTTTTAGATGTTTAAAATTCTATGAAGCCAATGCCTACTGCTCCATCTGCTTTCCAAGGAATCCCGCTGCGGAGAGCGCCAGTGCCTTTAGCACCTCCAGCCCCGCAGACTTCTCTTTCTGTCCCATCATAATGACTGACCCCTGACAGTCGCCGTTGCAGGTAATCGTGGAGAGCACCGCCTCCTTGTGGTCGCTCTGCCATTCCTTGGTAACAATCGGCAGCTCGCTGTGCACATCCTCCACCGTGAAGGTTCCTCTCTTTTCCATGAGCTCCTCCACGTCCTTGCTCAGATGCTCTCCCTCCAGATCCTTTCTGCCGCTTCCCGCCGCCGCAATCACATAATCGCGGTCTGTGATACACACCAGCGCGCCCACCGCCTTGGCCAGAGCCTCGGCATAGCTGGCGGCAAACTCTCCCAGCTCTCCGACCGGCGAATATTTTTTCAGCATGATCTCTCCCTCCCGGTTCGTGAAAATCTCAAGAGGATCTCCCTCCCGGATGCGGAGAGTTCTGCGGATCTCCTTCGGCACCACGATTCTGCCCAGATCATCAATTCTTCTCACAATTCCCGTTGCTTTCATATATCTTAAGGTCCTCCATTGTCTAAAATACTTTTTGTTAGTATCTGTAAATGAAGGCAAGTTATTCATAGAAATTTTGAATTCTGCCGCAACGCTTCCCTCACGAAATGTTAAAAATTATTTTTCAGTGACTGTAATTTTTATTTTTGCCTTTATCCCGTCCTCGGAGGCATAGATGTATGCCTTTCCGGCACTCACAGCGGTCACACAGCCGTGTTCGTCCACGGTGGCGACACTGGTGTTGGAGCTGGAGAAAACCGGCGTATTGCCGGAAGACACCACAGCCTTCACCTGCCCGGTCTCCCCCTGTGCAAGGCAGAGATTTCCCGGGGACAGCTTTACGGTCGGCTGCTTCACCGTCACCTCGCAGGTTTTGCTCACGCCGTCCACCGTGACCGTGATGATGGCCGTGCCGTGCTTTATGGCTGTGACCTTTCCCTTCTCGTCCACCGTGGCGACGCTGGATTTACTGCTTTTCCACCTGGGCGTACTCTTTGAGGTGGAGGTGACGGAAAGTACAAGCTCCCCCTTACGGTAGAGAGTCGCCCGGCTTTTACTTATGGTCACCACGGGCTGCTTCACACGAACCTTACAGACCGCCTCCGCATTGTCCGCCCTGACCGTGATGACTGTCTCGCCGGGCTTTATCGCCGTAATCACGCCCTGATCGTCCACCGTGGCGACGCTGCGCTTCGAGGACTTAAAGGCCGGCTCATGCCCGCTTGAGACGGTCGCCCTGAGCCGGAATACACTGCCGTTCTCCATGGAAACGCTCGCTTTATTTAAGGAAATCGTGGTTTTCTTCACAGTGACTTTACAGTACGCTTCTGCATTTTTTGTCTTTGCCCGAATCTTCGTTGTCCCCGCTTTCTTCGCGGTCACTAAACCATAGGAGCTCACCGATGCAACCTTTGTGTCGGCGGAGGAAAAGGTGATTTTTGCCCCGTCGGTGGCAAGGGCGAGGAGATAGAATTCCTCTCCAATATCCACAGTTTTTGCATAGGAGTCGAGCACCACAAACGAGTAGCCTGCGCCTGCATATACCGTCTCTTTACCAGTCTGGAAACACAGCATGGAAATCATGCATAGGAATGCGATTACAGCTTGTAAACGCTTTTGATTCTTTTTCATAAAATCCCCCCTATTCTTCTCGAATAAAAGGGAAGCGTATGCGGCAGAATTCCACCGCCAAAAAAATGGGGTGCGTCCATCATACCACATACGCTGAAAAATGCAAGGGGTTTTTCAATTTTCGTGTATTAAATTCTCTCTACCTTGATTACGTTGGTGTTGCCGGTCTGGCCGTTGATCAGGCCTCCGGTCAGAACTACGTTATCGCCTTTTTCCAGATGGAGAACCTCCTTCGCCCGCTTTACCGCATTGTAGAACATAACCTCCATAGAGCTGTATTCCTCACAGTGCACCGGCGTCACGCCCCAGCTCAGGTTCAGCTTACGCCACGCCTTCTCCGAAGTCGTCATGCCCAGAATGTCCACCGGGCAGCGGAAGCGGCTGACCATGCGAGCTGTCCGTCCGCTTAAGGAGCTGACCACGATTCCCTTCGCCTGCACGTCGATCGCCATGGCGCAGGTGGAGTGGGAAACGGCATCCAGCACATTGTTAATCTGGAACTCGCTGGAGGCAAAACGCTTGCCATAATCAATCTGGCTCTCGGTGTACTCTGCAATCTGCGCCATATTTTTTACCGCCTCCACCGGATACTTACCCGCCGCAGACTCGCCGGAGAGCATAATCGCAGAGGTGCCGTCGTACACCGCATTGGCCACGTCGGACAGCTCTGCCCTCGTGGGTCTTGGATTGTGGATCATGGACTCTAACATCTCGGTAGCGGTGATTACCCGGGTGCCGAGCATCCGGCAGGTATTGATCAGGTATTTCTGAATGGCCGGAACCTCCATGCCCGGAATCTCCACTCCCAGATCGCCTCTCGCAATCATGATGCCATTGGCGATCTCACAGATCTCCTCCACATGCTCCACCCCGGAACGATTCTCAATCTTGGCGATAATATCTATATCCTGCCCGCCGTTCTCGTCCAGAAAGCTCCGCAGATCCGCCACGTCCTGCTTCGTGGAGACAAAGGATGCCGCCACAAAATCCGCCTCATTCTGAATGCCAAAGAGCAGATCCTGCTTATCCTGCTCGCTCAAGTAGGCATGATTCATCACCTTGTTGGGAAAATTCATGCTCTTGCGGTCTGACAGCTCGCCCCCCGCCAGCACCGTGCAGACAGCCTCTGTGCCTTTCAGCTCCTTCGCCTCTAAAATAATCAGTCCATTGTTGATGAGAATTCTGTCCCCGATCTGAAGGTTCTCAACCAGGTGCTCGTAGGTCACGGAAACCCGCTCCTCATTTCCCACCACGTCCTCGGTCGTCAGGATAAAATCCGCACCCTCCTCAAGTGTCACTTTTCCCTTCTCAAAGGTCTTAATCCGATACTCCGGTCCCTTGGTGTCAAGCATTATCGCGATAGGCAGATCCAGCTTCTCCCGCACCCTCTTAATCAAATCAATCTTTGTCTGATGCTCCTCATGGGTTCCGTGGGAAAAATTCAGTCTCGCCACATCCATCCCGGCCTCACACATTTTCGTAAGCACTTCCTCATTCTCGCTCGCCGGCCCGATGGTACAGATAATTTTTGTTTTTCTCATGCTCTCTCCTTACTCAGCGCGAATGGCGCCCCCTCCTCATTATTTTATCCCTTATATTTTACATCCATGCAGATTTTCACGCAAGAGTCCTTACAAATTTTGTCAATTTTGTCAAATGCTTTTTCCTGCGGCGGGAAGTGTCACCGTAAAACAGTTTTCCCCGTCCCGGCTCTCCACCTTAAGCTGTCCGTGGTGGTTCGCCACAATACTCTGGGCAATGGAAAGCCCCAGCCCGAAATGATTGTCCCCGGTTCGGGCGTCGTCCTGACGGTAAAAGCGCTCAAAGAGCTGTGCGCGCACTCTCTCCGGAATCTCCTCCCCGGTATTTTTTACTTTCAGCCAGAGCCTGCCGGAACGCAAAAATGCCCGGACGGAAATACTCCCACCCTCCGGGGTGTATGCAATGGCATTGTCCAGAAGAATAGACATGAGGCTTTTTAGCTGCTCCCTGCTTCCGTTCAGATACAGATTCTGGGCGATATCCACGGACAGCGTAAGCTTCTTCTCATAAGCCACGCTCTCCATCGGGTAGATCACATCGAAAAACGCTTCTTCTGCGGGGAAGCACTCAAACGCCTCTCTCTGGCTCGGATCTTCCAGCCGCACCAGCGTGAGCATCCGGTTCACCAGCGCGGTCATGCGCTCTACCTCCTGCCGAATGTAAAGCAGATGCTTATTTTCCCCAATCTCCTTCTCCAAAAGCTCCGCGTTTGCCCCGATTACCGTGAGGGGCGTCTTGAGCTCATGGCTGGCGTTCGACAGAAACTGTTTCTCAGAAAAAAGCATATTCTCCACCGGGCGCACCAGCCAACGGGTCAAAAGACGCGCCACCTCGAGGAGCGCCAGAATTCCAAGAATCGCGGCTATCACGCTGATTCCCATTACGGGAAACGATGCATATAGCGCCGGTTTTTTGCTGACAAATATCACATACGATCCCAGAGTATTATGTTTCTTAAAAATATAAGTCACATCCGTATAGCTTTTAGGCTTGCCCGTATTCTCCACAAAATATTTTCCATATTCCCCGAGCTGCTCTTCGGATTTCCCCGGAAAAGCGTTCACCTTAAGCTCTATTCCGCCGCCCTTTTCCAGCCGGAATATACAGTAACCGATTCCCTCCATCTCCAGGCTGTTGTCCTCTCCCAGCAGAAAGCTCTTCCAGCCCATCTCCTGAATCTCTTCCCGCACATCAATTTTCAGCTGATCCACATTGTCCCGGTAATTGATCCAGTTAAAGGCAGTCAGGCAGGCAATATAGATCGCCCCGACCAGCAAAAGCAGCAGCAGGCTGATATTCTTTTTTAAACGGTTAAGCATCGCACACCTCCACCGCATAGCCCACGCCCCGAACCGCCCGCAGCCGGATATTCGTATGCAGATAATTCAGCTTGCGTCTTAAAAAAGAGACATATACCTCCACATTATTATACTCGGCATTTGACTCATAGCCCCAGATTTTCGTCGCAATCAGCTCCTTCTCCAGCACCAGCCCCTGATTACTCAGAAACAGCTCCAACAGCTGCAGCTCCTTGCCTCTGATTTCCATGGATTTCCCGGTATCCGTGTTCTCCAAAAGACAGTTTCCCGTATCCAGCCGCAGATTTCCTGCCTGCAGATACACAATCTCCCGGCCTCCCCGCCGCCGCACGATGGCCAGAATGCGCATCACAAGCTCCTGTATCTCGAAGGGCTTTGTCAGATAGTCGTCCGCGCCACTCCGAAATCCTTCAACCTTATCCTCCAGCTCCGATTTTGCCGACAAAATCAATACCGGCACTTCATTTCCTTCCTGCCGCAGACGCCTGAGAACCTCATAGCCGTCCATCACCGGAAGCATGAGATCCAGAACTACAAGGTCATAGATTCCCGAGGAGGCGTACTCGTATCCGTGCCCGCCGTCATGCACCGCATCCACCACAAACTGTTCCTTTTCGAGTGATTCTGTCAGCGTATCCGCCAGACGGACAGAATCCTCTATCAATAGTATTCTCATGTTTATTCTCCAAACTTTATTTTAGAAACATTTTAAAATCAGGAGCTTGAATAAACCTTGAATAATCCTTGAAAATCAGCATTTATTAAATCAGCGGCTGTATGCTTCCAATACGTCTAACAGTTTATCCATCATTTCAACTCCGGGAAGATGTCCCGTATTTTTTACAACCGTACAATTTAAATTGGGGTTTGCGCATTCAGAGACTAACTTCGTTACCGTATTGGTAGATGCTACAATATCTGTATCACCCTGCAAAATAATGTACGGTACTTTTACATTTGCCAGCTGATCTGACAAATCCAGATTCAATATTTCTTTCCACAACGAATTGTTCTTCCTGTAACCATTAACAACAACTGCCATAAAATCCCTGAATTTGTAATCCGGGCTGTTTAACAGACCTTTTATCATTTTGCCCATTGGGGCTTTTTCCCCATCTTTATTTTCATATGCATTTGTATATTTTTTTAGGGAACTGAAGATAAGCTGCAAATCTTTTCCGGTATAATTTTCAATCGTTGCCGCTTTAATATGTTCAAGCTTTTTTCCTGGTATCCTGCTATCCGTCAGGGTCTTAACCACTTCATCACAAAAACAAACATTTTTTATAATTTGTCCACACGCAACAACTGCGTCAGCTGCATACGGGTTTTTGTCCAAAAGCATTGCACTTAGTATAGATCCCCACGAGGTAGAAAAAACCAATAATTTATTATCAGGAAACAGTTTCTTCACTTCAATTACTAATTCCTCTGTCATTTGCACAAAATTATCTATCGAGAAATCATCTGTTATAATGTGGTTGTTAATTCCACATCCGAATTGATCCCAGCAAACCATAATAAATTTATCTGTAAATTCCGGAAATAATCCTCTGCAGCCAACAGAAAAGGGGATTGGCGTACCCGGTCCGCCATGTAAAGCCAGCACCACCGGCAATTCTTTACTTTTACCTTCAATCAATATCTTTTGCCCGTATCCGCCAAGTGTTACGTTTAACAATTCAGATATTTCATTGTCATTTTTGGTATTTTTCCTTCCCATCTCAATCCCCTTTTCCATAGCGTAAAATATTCTCCCACAAGTAAGCATTATTCATTTTTTGTATCTCCGAAAAGATTATTTGTGAATATACATTCTTGTCATATTGGGTTCATCATCGCCTTGCACCATACATAAAAATTCCCACCCGTATCGTTCATAAAACCCTATATGGTCTGTGACAAGATAAACAAGTGTAATTCCCTTTGATTTCATGTCGTCTACAACCATATCAAGTAAGCGGCCTGCGATTCCCTTACAACGATATTCTTCCTCCGTATATACTGCGCAGACATTAGGTGTAAGGTCTTTTCTGTTATGAAAATCATTTTCAATAACTCCCATTCCACCTATAATTTTGTTATCCTCAAGACACAGATACCACCCAAGCTCCGTCTCATGGTTAAGGTAAGCTGTCATACAGTTAAGATAAGCTTCTTTAGGCACTCCCCATTTGCCGTGAAACCATTCGGCTGCTATATCCTTAAATTCTGGCAGTTCTCTTAATGTGCAGTATTTGTACCCGTTCATGTTTCCTCCCTTAAAGCCCGGTTTGACGAATTGTTCAGTATTGTTATACTACCACAAGGACACTCGCATTTCAATCAGATTTTGCTATCTTCTTTTATCCTGTTCTGTTGCAGGAACGGCTTAAGATTCTGAAAATAGGAATCCCTCTTATTACGCCGCCGGATTCTGAACCATATAGAGAAATCCATCATTTCCCAGCGCAAGTATATTTCCGTCCATAAGCAATACTACACTTTTATAGTTCTGCCCCGACAGCTTTATTTTCTGTATGCCATTGTATGTATTGTGATAATAATAATCTCCGTCAGCCTGAATCAGTATGTCTTCATGTTCACCGGAAAAACCCTGAATGTCTGTAATGCTCCCATTTTCAAACCGGGTAATCAGTTCTACGGTTACATCATCTTCCAGCCAGCTGTTCTCGATATAATAAATATTGTTGTCTTCGTCTACGGCATAACAGCTGTCTTCATAATTCCTGCAGCTGTATATGTCTACAACTTTACCCTCGATCCGGCCGGTCAGATTTATGCTGTCAAGCGAAATCTCCTGCTCCGTTCCACTCAGATTCCCAGTGGCATTCATGCGATTGATATATAACAGTTCCTGACTGTCTGTCAGAGCAAACCGGTAAATTCCTTTTTGAATAAGCATTTGCCCCCGCCTGGCATCGTCTACCGCAAATTCCACGTCCGAATCAACGCTATCGCCATAAGCAGCGCACACATTCCCGTCCGCATCCACATAAACGCAGCACTTCGCTTCATCATTTACCAGTAGCAGGCTCCTGCTCCCCTGCAGGTCGGTCTGCTTCACATTCTCAGCGGTGTAGACCATTTCGGGAAGCTCAAGGGAATCCAGCATGTAAATATCCTTATCTGCATATTCCGAAATAATTTCAAAATATACCAGATGTCCGTCTCCGTATGCGAAGTGCTGGCTTGCATAACTGACATTATCAAATTTACATCCCTCTGCAATCCCGCAATACTTTACCTCGGAATTCTCCGGAAAATAAAAATCAGGAAAAGGCTGTAATAAAAACAGCTTTCCCTCCGTCGTGACAGCCATGATCCAGTTGGTATCCGCCAGAATCATGGAACTGAGTCTGCCGTTTAGCTGCTCACTGTCATCGCCTTCAAGACTGACCTTCAGGACATCCCCTGCATCCATCGCGGCGCTGTTTTCGGTGCTTTCTTCCAGTATTACCGAACTTTCCGGTTCCGAAAAAAGAGGTGTGCTTAAATTATCTTCCGGTACCCTGGAGCTGGTAGTTTCACTTTTGCCACAGCCATTTAATAACAAACTCCCGACAGACAGGCTGACTGCCAATGTCAAATTTAAAAACTTTTTAGTCCTTTTCATTTTCTTTCCTCCTCAATTTCTGCAATAATAGCCATATTATCACAAACAGAAAATAAATTCTCCTCTCTTTGCAGAATTGGAAATCCTTTTGCAGAATTGGAAAGAAAGCTTCTTAATCCGGTATCAGAATTACAATCTGAAAAAAATCCCCATCATAATCAATCACATATCTGCCGTTGTATTTTTCAATTACCTCCACGATATTGCGAATGCCTATCCCGTGTTCTCCGACTTCTCCGTTCTTGGTCGTTAAAAACCTGCCGTCCTCTGTTCCATTTTCCAGCGTTATTTTATACCTCGAAACGTTTTTCACATATTTCATATTTACCAGAAAACTCTGGTGTACGCGATAAAACCCGTACTGCCGGAGGTTTTTCTCCACAGCATCCAGTCTGTCATATTTGGAATACTCTTTTATTCCCTCTTTTTCCACGAAAAATATAACTTTATGCAGACGGCTTTCTACATAAAGAATCGCATCTGCCGGAATACGTTTTCTGCCATTTTGAAAATCTATTTCACAGACGGCCGTCTGGCTGTCCATTCTTTTTAGAATCGTGTCCAGACATTCTTTTAGTGCGCTTTCCAGACTTTTATCTTCTTTTAACAAATAACGCACCGCGTCAAACTTATAACCTTCTAACGCATAGGTAATATATGCCGTTACAAACACAATACAGACGCTACCGGACAGTTCCCTGATTTTTCCGGCGGTCTCTATGCCGTCCATTTCTTCCATATTGATGTCAAGAAATATGACATCATACTGTAAAACAAGCGCCGGATCTTCCAGTATCTCTTTGCCGTCAGTATATAAATCTATCTGGCAGGCATGTCCCCGCCCGTTCATGTATTTTTCGATCAGCTGCTTTTCCCGCATTCTGAAATATTCTTCATCATCACATATTGCAACACAAAGCATCCAGCACCTCCCCAATATCCGCATCTATGCAGACAGACTGGCCTTGTATTTCCACTGGTGCAGCCGCCTCCCCATGGTTGACACAGGCATAAACCGCCTTCGGATTCTCCGCCGTCATCTGCCAGAACGGATACTTAATGATGCCCGGCGTATTTGCCCCGACTCCGAGCTCCAGATAAAGAATATGCATATTTTCATGCCGGCGAACAAAATCATCATATCGCCCGGCCGCCGCATACCAGCCCTCGTCCTGCACGAAGCTGCTGTCCGCGCGCAGATTCATCGTCATCGGCGCGCCGCAGACCGGGCATTTCGGAATAAGCTCAGTGGGAATCTTCATATCTTCCTGCTCCGCAAGCATCCTCCGAACCGTTTCCTCATTGTCGTAGGTTTTTTGATGGCAGGGCTCCTGACACTGCCACAGACCATAATCGCCCTGCGTGTAAAACAGACGTTTTTTATCGAAACCCGCCAGCTGGAACTGGTGATCCACATTGGTGGTCAGGACAAAATAATCCTTATCCCTGACCAGCGTGAGCAAATCCGTGTAAGGCCTGCCTGCGGACAGATCGTAGCGGTTATAATATATATGGCGGCTCCACCACGCCCAGTATTCCTCCAGCGTCTCATAGGGATAAAATCCGCCGGAATAAATATCATCTATGCCGTATTTCTCATGGAAATCGGAAAAATAGCGGTAAAAGCGCTCGCCGGAATAGGTAAGCCCGGCAGATGCCGACATGCCTGCTCCCGCCCCAATGAGAATGGCATCCGCATCCTCCAGTTCCTCCCTGAGCCGCTGTATCGGATTCAAAGCGCTCTGCGCATCCTGCTCCCCCGCGCTATCCGAGCAGGCTCCGGTAGATTTCATAATCAATTTGTTTAAAAACATTGAATATCACCTTCATTCCTTTTTGTGTCTGTATTCTTTTACCGTCTCCACTGCAATCTCCGCCGCCCGTTCATTTGGGAAATGAAATTCGCCGGTGGAAATACAGCAAAAGGCAATACTGTCCACGCCGTTTTCCTCCGCGAGCATCAGGCAGGAGCGGTAGCAGGAGGCGAGCAGCTCCTCGTCCCTCTGCGTCAGCCTGCCCCGGACAATCGGTCCCACGGTATGCAGCACATATTCGCACGGAAGATTATAGGCCGGTGTGATTTTCGCCCCTCCCGTGGGCTCTTCATGTCCCTGCTTTTGCATAAGCCCGGCGCAGGCAAGGCGAAGCTGGACACCGGAAAAGGTATGGATTGCATTGTCAATACACCCGTGGCAGGGGCAGAAACAGCCAAGCATCTGGCTGTTCGCCGCATTGACAATGGCGCCGCATTTCAGCGTTGTAATATCGCCCTGCCAGATATATATATCCTCCTGCACCGGCGTCAGCTCCGCAAGATCGGTAATCCCTTTTTCTGCACTCAGCTCCCGCAGATACTCGTCCTGCACCTTTAAAAATTCTTCACTTACGGGCTGCGGCATACGAATATTGAATAACGAGCGGAGCAGCCTCTTCTGCTCCTGCGTATCGACCGGAATGTCCATATTCCGGTATTCGGGCTGTTCACAAAGCAGCTCCTCTATTAAAAACAGCCGTCTTTCCTTCTGTGTCATTTAAGCCTTCCCTTTCTATTTTCTCACAACGCTGATGCACTCTTTACTTTGCCAGCTGCATCGCGTCCTTTTGCTGAAAAGAATACCATATTTCTGTTGTAATTTCAATCGTTACATCAAAAATTTTTTATCTCTCATCAAAGCCCATGATGTCCCGGTTCCTTCCACAATAATACCCGTTTTCCATGCTATATGCAACGATTTTGCCTGGAGCAAAAAGAATATGTTATCAAAAAACATTTGCATAATTCTCTCTTTCTGTGTATACTATAAGCAATGGATGAGCTATATGCTTATCATGTGGGCTGACACAATCAATCCGAAATTCATTCCAGACTTCGGGCGCTGGACGGTTGGCTGGCAACGGAAAAACCAGATATTCATTCCGGACTTCGGGCGCCGGACGGTTGGCGGACAACGGAAAAATCAGTCACGAAAAGGCGGGATTATCTGCTGCGGTAGATAGACCGCCTTTTCAAATTTCCATGTGAATGTCTTATTTTGTTCACATATTCATAGGAGAAATACAATGACTAAAAACGAAGCAATATCCATCATCAGCAAATGTGCCAAACTGTATGCTGCCAATCTCTGCGACAGACAGCTTGCATTTGTTTACCGGGATGGCAACAACCAGACTGGATTTGTTGAAGTTACTTTCCGTTCTAACAATTTCATGCACTTTACCGGTGTTGACTCTAAAAGCAGTCTCAAAGCCAATGCCTTTTATCGAAACGCTCTTGATAACCGCTTGAAAGAATCTGATATTCAATTTAAGAATAATCACACAACGGAATTGAAATTACAAATCCTGCAAAACATCATGGACATTCCTTTTTCTGCCAGAATGATCGGCGATTATACCAGTGTACATCTTGACCTTTACACCGAAAAAGTTACCGGCACCACCACCGCCTGTTTAGGTTTGATCCTGCGTGGTAATGGCTACATACCAAATACTATCCTGAAAGAAGATATCCGCAATATTACTCCCAAGCCTCCCGGGAAAATTTTTGCCATCTTCCGTAAAGCAGTGCGGCAGGAAATCTATAACGAGCTTACTTTCCGAAGCAACAGTATAAATATTACAAAAAAATGTCTCCCTTCTGACTTGCTGGAAAAAGTGGATATGTCTCTTTTCACTCCGGAAATAAAACCTTAATGCCACATGGAAAAAATCAATATTGATACACTATTGATCAAACTGTACACAAAATATGGGCAGAATTGCAGAATATACACATCCATTATTTTTCTTCCCGGATAATTTTTTGCATGTCACAAATCACGTCTGCTAGCGTAATCTTTTCCATTTCGGCTTCCATGGTTTTTTGAACCCGCTGCAGCTTATCATCAAGAATGCGGTGGATATTTCGCCCCACCGGACAATCCTGATTCGTATTTTCATGGAAATGGAAAAGCTCACCGTTTTCAATACACTCGACCGCCTGATAGATATCAAGCAGGGTGATTTCTTCTAAGGGCTTCGCAATCGACGCTCCGCCGCTGCCCCTCTGTACATGTACAAGCCCCGCCGCCTTTAGCTGGGACAACAGCCTGCGGATAATCACGGGGTTGACATTGACGCTCTCCGCCAAAAAATCACTTGTAATTCTGCGTTCCTTTTCAAATGTATCAATGCAGGCAAAAACATGTATTGCAATTGTAAATCTGCTTGAAATCTGCATACGATCAGCCTCCTCTGCCAACGGTATTCCACACCGTTATTATAACAGTGCCGTGTTGTAATGTCAATTATTACATCTTAGTTTATCCTTGCATTAAAGTGTCTCCGCCCCGGCAGCAACCTTATCCTTACCTTTACACAAAAGCAATCCTGTTGTTGGATTATCATTTCAAGCTTAATTCAAGGAATATTCTCTATTATAGAAAAAGCTGTAAGAAAAAGGAGAATTTTATGGATTACTTAGAGAAGCTTGAGGCAGAAGCGATTTATATCATGCGGGAGGTCGCCGCCGAATGTGAAAAACCGGTCATGCTCTACTCCATCGGCAAGGATTCCTCCGTCATGCTGCATCTGGCACTCAAGGCCTTTTACCCGGAAAAGCCGCCCTTTCCTTTTCTCCACGTCAACACGACATGGAAATTCAAAGAAATGATTGCCTTCCGGGATAGCGTTGCCGAAAAATACGGGATTGAAATGCTGGAATACATCAATGAAGAGGGACTCGCGCAGGGGATCAATCCCTTCGACCACGGCGCCGCCTACACGGATATTATGAAAACGCAGGCGCTGCGGCAGGCGCTCGATAAATACGGTTTTACCGCCGCCTTCGGCGGGGGACGGCGCGACGAGGAAAAAAGCCGCTCAAAGGAGCGCATCTTCTCCTTCCGCAACGCGGACCACGCATGGGATCCCAAAAACCAGCGGCCGGAAATGTGGAAGCTCTTTAACACGGAAATCAACAAGGGGGAGAGCATCCGGGTATTCCCCATCTCCAACTGGACGGAAAAGGATATCTGGCAGTACATCAAGAGGGAAAACATTGCGCTTGTACCCCTCTACTTTGCGGCGGAACGCCCGGTGGTGGAGCGCGACGGCAGCCTCATCATGGTGGACGATGCGCGTATGCGCCTCCTTCCCGGGGAAGTTCCTGCCATGAAAAAGGTCCGCTTCCGCACACTTGGCTGTTACCCGCTTTCCGGCGGAATTGAATCCGATGCGGACACGGTAGACGCTGTCATCGCAGAGACCCTGCGGGCGGTGTCCTCCGAGCGGACAAGCCGCATCATAGATAAGGACGGCGGCTCCGCCAGCATGGAAAAACGAAAGCGGGAGGGCTATTTCTAATGAATTCACTACTAAAATTTATCACCTGCGGAAGTGTGGACGACGGTAAATCCACCCTCATCGGCCATATGCTTTATGATGCAAAGCTCTTGTTTGCAGACCAGAAAGCAGCTCTCGAGCTGGATTCAAAGATAGGCTCCAACGACGGCCGGATTGACTACAGCCTCCTTTTGGACGGGCTTATGGCCGAGCGTGAGCAGGGCATCACCATCGACGTCGCCTACCGCTACTTTACCACGGAGCGCCGCTCCTTCATTGTCGCGGACACCCCGGGACACGAGGAGTACACAAGGAATATGGCCGTGGGCGCTTCCTTTGCAGATCTTGCCGTTATACTCGTGGACGCCAGCCAGGGCGTTTTGACACAGACCAGACGGCACACCAGAATCTGCGCCCTCATGGGGATCCGGCACATTGTCTTTGCCGTAAACAAAATGGATTTGATCGACTACAGCAGGCATAGCTTTCAGAAAATCTGCCGGGAGATTCACATACTCCTGTCCGAATTCAAATATGACAGTGCCGAGCTGATACCCGTATCCGCCACGGAGGGGGACAATATCACCCGGAAATCAAACAATATGCTCTGGTACAAGGGACCGGCTCTTCTCAGCTATCTCGAGGAAGTAGATGTAGATCTGGGGGGACGGGAATCAGAATTTGTTATGCCTGTGCAGAGGGTCTGCCGTCCAAACCACAGCTTCCGCGGTTTTCAGGGACAGATTGAGAGCGGAAGCCTCTCTGTCGGGGACGCCGTCACTGCGCTTCCCAGCGGGGAGAGCTCAAGGGTGAAGGCCGTTTATGAGGGCAGCCGAATGGTTGAATCCTCCGGCGCAGGCCGCCCGGTGACTGTCCGGCTCGAGACAGAGATCGACGTCTCCCGGGGCTGCGTCCTCACCAAAAAGCCGTCCCTCTGTATCAACACTATGTTTTCCGCCACCCTGCTCTGGATGGACGATGTCCGTCTGGTGGAGGGGAAAAATTATCTGCTGAAAGCGGGCACACAGAGGATTCCTGCCACAGTACTCCACATCCGCCACAAGCTGGAGGTGAATACCGGGCAGGAAGTGCCTGCAAACACCATTTACAAAAATGAGATTGCGGAGTGCGACATTTCCGTCTCCTCCCCGCTCGTCTTTGATACCTTTGAAGAAAACAGGGCGTTGGGCGGCCTGATTCTCATTGACAGGGTGAGCCATGCCACCGCCGCCTGCGGCGTCATTACCGCCTCCCTTGACCGGAAGCTGACATGGCATACCATGGATATCACCCGGGAATTCCGCGAAAACCAGCTAAACCAGAGAGCCATGACGATATGGTTTACCGGACTCTCCGGCTCCGGCAAATCCACACTGGCCAACGCTCTGGAAAAACAGCTGGTCTCCATGGGAAAACACACCATGCTTCTGGACGGGGACAATATCCGCATGGGGCTGAATCAGAACCTCGGCTTTTCCGAGGCGGACCGCATTGAAAATATCCGGCGGATTGCAGAGGTTTCCCGGCTGATGAACGACGCCGGGCTCATCGTCCTCACCTCCTTCATCTCCCCATACGCCAGAGACAGAAGACATGCGAGGGAGATTATCGGGGAGCGTATGGTGGAGGTCTATGTGAGCACGCCCCTTGCGGAATGCGAGCGGCGGGACGTAAAGGGACTCTACGCCGCGGCGCGCTCCGGACAGCTCGAGCATTTTACGGGGATTTCCAGCCCCTACGAAGCGCCGGAGCACGCGGATATCACGATTGACACCAGCGGGCAGACGATCCCCGAATGCGTTGCACAGCTGATTGCACAGCTTGAATTATAGAGGAAAGGATTACACATATGAATACATTATATTTACACATCGGAACACCCAAGACCGCGACCTCCTCCATTCAGAGGTTTCTGCAAATGAACAGCAAAACCTTGGAAACGCTTGGCTTTTGCTTCCCCCCGTCACCGGCAAAATACCCGGATAAGAATGCCAGCCGGAACGCGCACTTTCTGATTGGCAAGCTGTATGACAAGGACGGTGAAAGGGACAAGGAGGCGGAAAAGGAGGCTCGCGCGGCCGGAATGCAGCAGCTTCACACCTGCCTGCAGAAGTTTGGGAACGTCATTCTCTCTGACGAAGCCCTCTGGCACGCCTCCACCTATCAGAAAAAGACCCTGTTTCAGGAGCTTGTGGCGGACGCGCAGAGCTGTCAGTACCAGATAAAAGTAATCGTATATCTGCGCAGGCAGGATCAGTTTCTGGTTTCCCGCTGGAGTCAGGCAGTCAAGGCTACCCTGGCGGAAAGCCTGCCCTTCCCGGAATATATGGAGGCTACCCTGCAAAAGGAGAAGCGAATTTATGATTACGCATGGAAATTAAAAAAGCTGGCAAAAGAGCTGGGGGAGGAAAACCTGATTGTCCGCCGCTTTGAGCCCTCCGACTGGAAAGACGGCTCCATTCTGTCCGACTTTCTGGACTGTCTCGGCCTGCCTTCTGTTTCTGACTTCGCTTTCCCGGAAAAATTTTCCAACGCAGGCCTCCGGGGAAATACCTGTGAGATCAAGCGGATCATCAACAAAGATGAGAGCTTTTCCACAGAAGAAAAGACATACCTCGGCAATATCCTGCGGCAGCTCTCCGATGCCTCCGACAGCCTCTATCCCAGCAGTATGCTTTCTGTTCAGGAGACCCGCGAGCTTCTGCAAAACTACGAAAACGGAAACGACTATATTGCCAAAACCTATATCGGTGACAGCAGACCTCTCTTTTCCGGGCAGATAGAGGAACTCCCCAAGTGGAAGCCTGACAATCCCTGTCTGACGGAGGATGTCATCCGCTTTTTCTCTGCGGTATCCATAGACCTTCGCCGGGCCAATTTGGAGCTTCAACAGCAAAATGAGCAGCTGAGCAGGGAGATTGCTTCACAGAAAAAGAATCTGGAAGCCTTCAAAAACAAGCTCCGGCATCCTCTCCAGACGCTTTTAGGCCGTATGTCCCGCAGGGCTCGTCCTCTCCTTTGCGTCATGGCTCTGCTTTTTTGCCTGACCGGCTGCGGCAACGGGCAGAAAGCAGGTTCCGCCACTGAGGTGCGGATTGCCTACTTTCCCAATATCACCCACTCGCAGGCACTGGTTTTAAAGAATAACCGGACTCTGGAGGAAAAGTGGGGCGACTCCTGCAGCGTGAGCTGGATCTCCTTCAACGCCGGCCCTGCGGAGACCGAGGCTCTGTTTGCCGGGGAAGTCGATATCGGTTATATCGGCCCGGTTCCCGCCGTGAGCGCCTGCTCCAAATCCGGCGGGGACATACAGATCCTCTCCAACAGCACGGACGCAGGGGCCGTCCTGCTGAAACGGAAGGATGCGGGGATTGAAAGCCCCGCAGACCTCTCAGGAAAGACGATTGCCGTCCCCCAGCTTGGAAATACACAGCATCTGTGCCTTTTAAACCTTCTGGAGAACTGCGGACTAAAGACAGCCGACGAGGGCGGGGATGTCACGGTTGTCGCCAGCGCGAACGCCGATATCTTAAACCTCATGGACAACGGCACCGTCGATGCCGCGCTGGTTCCCGAACCTTGGGGAACCACGATCGAGAGCAGCGAAAACGCAGAACTTCTGCTGGACTACGATGAAATTTTTCTGGACGGAAACTATCCTACCGCGGTCGTCGTTGTAAGCGTTGACTTTCTGAATGCCCACCCTGACCTTGTGGAGGATTTTCTCGCCGCCCATGAGGAGGCCACTGTGTATATCAACGGACACATTGAGGAGGCTGCCGGCATCGTCAATGCCCAGATTGAGGAGGCCACCGGCAAACGCCTTGAGGACGGCGTCATAAACAGCGCCTTTTCCCGCATGAGCATCACGACCGTGCTGAACCGGGATGCCGTCATGCAGTTTGCCGAAATCAGCAAAAACGAGGGCTTTATCGACCAGATACCGGAGGAGAAAGATGTATTTACAGCTTCAGAACGTTAATAAGATTTTTGGGAACACGGACAAAGAGAGCCTGTCCGACATCTCCCTGGAGGTCGGCAAGGGGGAGTTTGTCTGCATTGTCGGCCCCTCCGGCTGCGGCAAATCCACCCTCCTCAATCTGGTTGCCGGGCTTCTCGCCCCCACCAGCGGAAGCATTCTTTTAGAGGGAGAGCCCGTGGCAGAACCCGGCCCCGACCGGGTGATGATGTTTCAGGAGGCAGCACTGTTCCCGTGGCTGAATGTGCGTCAGAACGTCATGTTTGCCCTGGAGGCCGCCGGACATTCCAAAACCGAACAGCTCTCCCTCTCCGAGAAATATCTGCGCATGGTTCAGCTCTGGCACTACAAGGATTATCCCATCCACCAGATTTCCGGCGGCATGAAACAGCGCACCGCCCTCGCACGCGCCCTTGCCATGGACAGCAGGCTGCTCCTCATGGACGAACCCTTTTCCGCCCTTGACAAGCAGACCATCAACGTCCTGCGGGAGGAGCTGGAGGAAATCTGGGAGCAGACGCACAAGACCATACTCTATGTGACCCACAGCGTCGAGGAAGCCATCTACTTTGCAGACCGGGTCGTGGTCATGTCCGAAAATCCCGGACGCATCCGGGAGATTATCCCGGTCAGCCTTGAGCGTCCCAGGCATCTGGAAAACGAAGCCTTCGTGGCGCTTCGCCGGCAGATCCTGCAGAGCGTGCGGGACGGGGTAAATAAAAGCATACAGTCCGAGTTTGACAGCCCGGAGCAGGAGGAAAAACATGAAAACTAAAAAAATATTCAGCAGCATTGCATTTTATACCGGCCTGCTGCTCCTCTGGGAGCTGCTCTATCTCGCCGGAACCGAATGGCTGCACCTTGTAAAGTCTTACGCCGTCCCAAATCCCGTGGGAGTCTGGAACAGTTTCCTGCGCCTGCTGTCCGGCGGCGCGCTTCTTGCGGCTGCCGGTCACAGTCTGCTGCGGGCGGCCGCAGGCTTTGTGATTGCCGTTATCCTCGGCATCCTCTTCGGTGTGCTGATTTTAAACTCTGAGTTTCTGTGCCGCTGCCTGAAGCCCCTGATGCTGGGCGTCCAGACGCTGCCCAGCATCTGCTGGGTTCCCTTCGCCATCCTCTGGTTCGGCCTCGGCGAAAGCTCCATCATCTTTGTGGTGGTCATGGGCTCCGCCTTCGGTATCGCCCTCTCCGTGGAGAGCGGCATCCGAAGCGTGCCCC
Source organism: Blautia sp. (assembly GCA_023663685.1). Lineage (GTDB taxonomy): Bacteria > Bacillota > Clostridia > Lachnospirales > Lachnospiraceae > Roseburia. The sequence goes on along the minus strand of JAMPHB010000001.1, from coordinate 151,787 downwards.
CGGTCTACATAAAGGCGGCAAAGACCATGGGCGTAAAGGGCGCCGCCCTCTACCGCAAGGTCATCTTCCCTGCGGCGCTGCCCGCATTCGTCAGCGGACTCAAGCAGGGCTGGTCGTTCGCATGGCGCGCCCTGATGTCCGGCGAAGTCATGTCCGCCTCCGTCGGGCTGGGCTACACCCTGATTTTAGGCAGGGATCTCGCAGACATCAATCAGGTGATGACCGTCATGCTCGTCATTATTGCTTTTGGAATTCTCATAGACCGGGGGATTTTTTCAAGAGCCGAACACCATATACTTAAAATTTGAGTTTCCCCATTTTTTAAAGCATTACATCCCGCCGCCAGCCATTT
>JAMPHB010000001.1:41765-151335 GCA_023663685.1 Blautia sp. | reverse complement strand
CCTTGTCAATGTCGCTTCACGATGTTCCAAGATCGCAACAATGCAATGTCTATACTCTTTGCAGCCTTGCAACATTCATCTCCGCAAAATCTATATCAGACATCCTAATCATCTGCAATTCTGTTTTCATTTCTTCCATAAATGTCTCCAATTCTGAAAAATTATTGTCACTGGAAGAAACCTCTGTTATACTTATATTGTGATTATTGATAACAGAGGTTTCCCAGTTATCACAGCCCTAGCAGTTGCCGCTGTTGGGGCTTATTTTTTTCTGCTGATTCAGCATATCCGCCACCTGCCTTTGTTGGTTCGGATATAAATGTCCATAAGTATTCAATGTGATTTTAATATCCTTATGCCCCAACCGTTCTTTGATAATTAACGGTTGCACACCTTGATTGATAAGGTACGCCACACTGCTGTGGCGAATATCATGGACTCGTATCTTTTTTACTCCTGCCTTTTCTGCCTGTCGTTTTAGCTTATGCTGAACCGCCTCTGCAACGATAGGGAATATGCGTTCGTCATCCGGTAATTCATATAATTTATCTACATATTCTTTTATTTCCTGTGTCAGAAATTCCGGCAATTCGATTATTCGCACTGATTGTTCTGTTTTGGGAGCGGTAATGACATCTCGCCTTTCTGTCCGATAATAGGTCTTTGTAATGCTCATGCGGTTATTTTGGAAGTCTATATCAGATTTTGTCAGGGCAAGTAACTCGCCTTCTCTGCAGCCTGTCCAAAATAAAATTTCAAAAATCACATAATAGCGACTTCCAACCTCAATCGTACTTATAAATTTGTCATATTCTTCTTTTGTCCAAAAATCCAGCTTATCCGCATCAGGCTTTCCCATCTTCTTAACCCTTTTGCATGGATTATTTGACAAATTATAAATACTGCTTGCATGAGTAAACAATGCAGTGATTTGATTTTGTACCATGCGAAGATAAGTCTGCGCATAGCCTTTTCCCCTTATTATATTCTGCCACTGGATAATATCTGACGGAGTAATCTCATTCATCCTCTTATTTTCAAAATATGGCAAGATATGCGCTTCAATCATATATCTCTTATTCTTGATAGAACGCTCTTTTAATTCGCCCTCTTTATCACGAAAATAAATTTCAACAAATGCCCCCAATGTCATATCCATATTGGCATTAGCAGATAATTTGAAGTTATTTTCCCACTCCAATGCCTCTTTCTTTGTCTTAAACCCACGTTTTTGCTTTTTCTTCTTGTTCCCCTGCCAATCCTCATAATAAAACAGGCTAAGCCAAGTATTTCTTTTTTCATCCTTATATGCCGGCATCTACATCTTCCTCCCTTCATGCTGTCTGCACCGTTTGATAGCCATAGAACTTCTTTTCCCAAAACGCTCTGGGAATTTTTCCTGCCACTACGATAAATCCGGATTTTTCCAATTCATCATTGAGCTGTCGAATCACTTTATAAGCGTGACCTTTAGAAATACCTAATTCTGCAGCTACATCCTCTGCTCTCATCATATAACTCGTTTTCATATGACCTCCTTGCAATTTGAATTTTAATAAAAATATTTATTTTCTTGTATTTTTATGATATTATTTATTTTTAGATATGTCAAGCAAAAATATTAAAATTTGGATATTTCTATTTATTATCATTGAAATTGTGGTATAATAATTAAAAGTTCGACGTGAGGTGAGAAGATGCGGATAGCACATTATTTACATGTAGATAAGCGTTTAAAGTCGTTTCGTATGGAGGCTGATATGTCCCAAAAAGAAATGGCTGCTAAATTAGAATTATCCGTTCCAACCTATTCTAATTATGAAAACGGATACAGTGAGCCACCCATAGAAGTAATTCAAAAATTCTGTTCTATTATTGGTATTAAGGAAGATTTATTTTTTGGATATACAATTAAACCCAGCAAAGAATTAAGCATCAACACATACTCAGATATTTTAAAAGTGATAATGGAATTAATAAAAGCAGGGATTTCTGTAGAATGTTCCACTTCTGTCAACACAGCTACCAGACGTTTGGTAGCATCCATCAACATAGAAAGTCCACAGATTGCATCCCTTGTATCTCGTTGGAATGAATTAAACAAAGAACTTGAAAGTGAACAGATTGATACTGATGAATATAATATATGGATAGACAGTCTGATGAACTCATTTAATATTCCTGTTGAAAACTATTAGTGAGTATTTTCACATATTGTCCTAGTGGACATATTTTTTAGAACCATTTTAGAACCACAGACCATTTTGGAATTGTTTTATAATGTAAAAAGGGTTTCGGAAAAATCTCCGAAACCCTTGATTTTACTGCATTTCTACCAATTACTCAACAATCGTAGCAACCCTACCAGACCCAACAGTCCTGCCACCCTCACGGATAGCGAAGGTAAGTCCCTGCTCCATAGCGATCGGATGAATCAGCTCAATCGTCATCTCTACGTTATCGCCCGGCATACACATCTCTGTGCCACTCGGAAGATTGCAGACACCCGTTACGTCAGTTGTTCTGAAATAGAACTGCGGACGGTAGTTGTTGAAGAACGGTGTATGACGGCCACCCTCGTCCTTTGTCAGAACGTATACCTGAGCGGTAAACTTGGTATGGCAGGTAACAGTACCCGGCTTAGCCAAAACCTGACCTCTCTCAATCTGGTCACGGTTGATACCACGAAGCAGAGCACCGATGTTATCACCAGCCATAGCCTCGTCCAGCTGCTTGCGGAACATCTCGATACCGGTTACAACCGTCTTCATCGTATCTTCCTTGATACCTACAATCTCAAGCTCCTCGTTGAGGTGAAGTGTACCACGCTCTACTCTACCAGTTGCAACAGTACCACGACCGGTAATCGTAAATACATCCTCTACTGGCATCAGGAACGGCTTGTCTGTCTCACGCTGCGGATCCGGAATATACTCGTCAATCGTGCTCATAAGCTCCATGATCTTGTCGCCCCACTCGCCACTCGGATCCTCCAGAGCCTTCAGCGCAGAGCCCTTGATGATCGGGCAATCCTGGAACTCGTACTCCTCAAGCTGCTCGGTAACTTCCATCTCAACCAGCTCGATCAGCTCAGGATCGTCTACCATGTCGCACTTGTTCAGGAATACAACGATATACGGAACGCCTACCTGACGGGACAGAAGGATGTGCTCCTTTGTCTGCGCCATAACACCGTCTGTAGCTGCCACTACAAGGACAGCGCCGTCCATCTGTGCCGCACCAGTGATCATGTTCTTAACGTAGTCAGCATGTCCAGGACAGTCAACGTGTGCGTAATGTCTCTTCTCAGTCTCATACTCAACGTGAGCGGTAGAAATTGTGATACCACGCTCTCTCTCCTCGGGAGCCTTGTCAATGTTCTCGAAATCTGTAGCTGTGTTACCGGCAACACGCGCAGCCAGCACCTTTGTAATTGCTGCTGTCAGAGTAGTCTTACCATGATCTACATGACCAATGGTACCGATATTACAATGTGGTTTTGTTCTTTCAAATTTAGCCTTTGCCATTTGAAACATCCTCCTTCATTTTTATACCCTTTTGTTCGGGCAATATTTTTCTTGTTAATAAACGACTGATTTGATTATATATAATAATCCGCTATTTTTCAAGCCTTATTTCGTTCTTGCCGTAAGAACCTTGTCCTGCACGTTCTTCGGCACCGGCTCGTACTTCTCAAAAAACATAGAGTAGTTACCGCGCCCCTGCGTCTTTGAACGCAAATCTGTGGAATATCCGAACATCTCGGCAAGTGGTACATAGCCACGCACGATCTTGCCGCCGCCCAGATCATCCATACCCTCGATACGGCCGCGACGGGAATTGATATCGCCAATAACGTCGCCCATATACTCCTCAGGCATGGTCACCTCAACCTTCATAATCGGCTCCAGGAGCACTGGCGCAGCCTTCTGCATCGCCTCCTTGAAGCACATGGAACCTGCGATATGGAAGGCCATCTCAGAAGAATCGACCTCATGGTAGGAACCATCATACACAGTCGCATGGATGCCAACCACCGGGAATCCTCCAAGCGAGCCCGCCTTGGTCGCCTCTTCGATACCCTCGCCGATTGCCGGGATATACTCCTTCGGAATCGCACCGCCGACCACCTCGGAGTCGAACTTGTACAGCTCCTCCCCGTTGGCGTCCATCGGCTCGAAACGAACCTTACAGTGACCGTACTGTCCACGTCCACCGGACTGCTTTGCATACTTATATTCCTGATCCACCGGCTTCGTGAAAGTCTCCTTGTATGCAACCTGCGGAGCGCCTACATTGGCCTCGACCTTAAACTCGCGAAGCAGACGATCCACAATAATCTCCAGATGGAGCTCGCCCATACCTGCGATAATGGTCTGTCCCGTCTCCTGATTGGTGTGCGCACGGAAGGTCGGATCCTCCTCCGCAAGCTTTGCGAGAGCCTCGCCCATCTTGCCTTGTCCCGCTTTCGTCTTCGGCTCAATCGCCAGCTCGATAACCGGCTCCGGGAATTCCATGGACTCAAGGATTACCGGATGCTGATCATCACAGATCGTATCGCCGGTCGTCGTAAACTTAAAGCCTACGGCTGCCGCGATATCGCCGGAATAAACTATATCCAGCTCCTCTCTCTTGTTCGCGTGCATCTGCAGGATACGTCCGATACGCTCCTTTTTATCCTTTGTCGCGTTCAATACATAGGAGCCTCCCTTGCAGGTTCCCGAGTACACGCGGAAAAATGCCAGCTTACCCACAAACGGGTCAGCCATAATCTTGAATGCCAAAGCAGAAAACGGCTCGTCGTCGGAAGCGTGGCGCTCAATCTCATTGCCGTCCAGATCCACACCCTTGATAGCCGGGATATCCGTCGGAGCCGGCATAAACTCGAGGACTGCATCCAAAAGCTTCTGGACGCCCTTGTTGCGGTACGCAGAACCACAGCATACCGGAACCGCCGTACACTCGCATGTCGCCTTGCGCAGAACAGCCTTCATCTGCTCCACAGAGGGCTCCTCACCCTCGAGATACATCATCATCAGATCATCGTCCAGCTCGCAAATTTTCTCGACAAGCTCCGTCTTATACAGCTCCGCCTGATCCGCCATATCGCCGAGATCATCGGTCACTGTAATATCATCGCCCTTCTCATCATTGTAGATATAGGCCTTCATCTCGAACAGATCAATAATGCCCTTGAAATCATCCTCCTTGCCGATTGGCAGCTGGAGAACAATTGCATTTTTGCCCAGTCTGTTACGAATCTGGTCTACAGCTCCGTAGAAGTCCGCCCCAAGGATGTCCATCTTGTTAATAAACGCCATACGGGGCACATTATAGGTGTCAGCCTGACGCCATACATTCTCTGACTGCGGCTCCACACCACCCTTCGCACAGAAGACACCAACGGCGCCGTCCAATACGCGGAGGGAACGCTCTACCTCAACCGTAAAATCTACATGTCCGGGAGTATCAATAATATTGATACGATGCTCAAGCGCGCCAGCCTTCGGTTTCGTCTGCTCCTCTAATGTCCAGTGACAAGTAGTTGCGGCTGAAGTGATTGTGATACCCCTCTCCTGCTCCTGCGCCATCCAGTCCATGGTAGCAGTACCTTCGTGAGTATCACCAATTTTGTAATTCACACCAGTATAATACAGAATACGCTCGGTCAATGTGGTCTTACCCGCATCGATATGAGCCATAATTCCAATATTTCTGGTTCTCTCAAGTGGATATTCTCTTCCAGCCAAGGTTTTTTCCTCCTATTAGAATCTGTAATGCGCGAAGGCCTTGTTCGCCTCTGCCATTTTGTGCATATCTTCTTTTCTCTTCACGGCTGCGCCGGTATTGTTCGCTGCATCCATGATCTCGTTCGCCAGTCTCTCTTCCTGCGTCTTCTCACCTCTCGCGCGGGAAAAATTGGTCAGCCAGCGAAGAGCCAGCGCCTGACGGCGCTCCGGGCGAACCTCGATGGGTACCTGATAGGTAGCTCCGCCGATACGTCTTGCCTTTACCTCAAGGGCAGGCATAACATTGTTCATAGCCTCCTCGAATACCTCGAGTGCAGGCTTTCCAGTCTTTTCCTCTACTCTGGAAAATGCGCCGTAAACGATCTTCTGTGCAACACCCTTTTTGCCGTCCAGCATAATATTGTTGATCAGCTTGGTTACCACCTTGTCATTGTACAACGGATCTGCCAATACGTCTCTTTTCTGAGTATGTCCTTTACGTGGCACGTTACTTCCCTCCTTAACTAAATAATTAGATCAACGGTACTCACATGTGTCTAATGTGTAGTGCTCCTTATTTCAAAAATGAAATAAATCCCAACACTAACCTACTAGCTCTAATTGTGATACTATTGTCGAGCCGCGGCTTACTTGGAAGCCTTCGGTCTCTTGGCACCGTACTTGGAACGGGCCTGCTTCCGGTTCGCAACACCAGCGGTATCAAGCGTACCACGGATGATATGGTAACGTGTACCAGGCAAATCCTTTACACGTCCGCCACGAATCAGAACAACACTGTGCTCCTGAAGATTGTGTCCCTCGCCCGGAATGTAGCTGGTCACTTCAATTCCGTTGGAAAGACGAACTCTGGCAATCTTACGAAGAGCGGAGTTAGGCTTCTTAGGGGTAGCTGTCTTAACAGCCGTACATACGCCACGCTTCTGCGGAGAAGAAGTATTGATCGGTCTCTTCTGCAGAGAGTTGTAGCTTCTCTGAAGCGCAGGTGCGGTAGACTTCTTTACAGCCGTCTGACGTCCCTTTCTAACTAACTGGTTAAATGTTGGCATTGATTTCACCTCCTGTATTATTTTCCGCCATGTATTACTGTACGCAAAAAAAGCACAAATAACACATGCTAGGACATTATATATGTTTTCTATTTTGTTGTCAAGAAAAAAATGTTTTTCTCACGATACTTTTCACTATACAAAAAAAGCGCCATATGCTAAATTATTCCTATGACAGACATATATTTTTACCAGTTACCGGACTCTGCCGGCTGGGCTGACTATGCCCCCCTGCTCCCGCAGATTTCCATGGAGCGGCAGGCACGCATTGCAGATATGCCCTCGGACAGGAACAAAATACTGAGCCTCTGCGCCGAGCTTCTGCTCCGCCGCATTGCCTGCAGACAGCTTGCCGTGGAAAACGACTCCCTGCACTTTCAGAAATCGGAGCACGGAAAGCCTTATCTCTGCGGCCATGAGGGCTTTCATTTCAACTGGTCGCACACGAAGGACGCTCTCGCCCTCGCGGTCGCGGGCTCACCTGTTGGAATCGACATTGAGTACTGTCCGCCCCGGGGTGATGCGGAAAAACTTGCCCGCCGCTTTTACACAGAAAAAGAGGCCGCCTATGTGCTGCAGGCCGACCATGGGCGCGGAACCCGGTTTTGCGAGCTCTGGACGCGAAAGGAGGCCTACACGAAATACACGGGAAGCGGACTGACGGTCGCGCTGAATTCCTTCGACGTGACAAGCGACGCAAGGCTTATTACCTTTCAGCACGCAGGCTATATGCTGTCCCTGTGCTGTGACCCACCCGATTATCAGTTGACTATTCTTACAGACACTCACTGGCGAACCCGCCATAATAATGAACAAACGCCAAACGGGCTGTAACGGCGGACAAATTTTCCGCCGCTACAGCCCATGTTCTTCCAGGAGCCTGCTGTCCTGCAGGGCAGGCCGCGCTTCTCCATCGTAAGCAACCTCTCCACTGTCCAGCAGCAACACCCGGCTGCAGAGTGCCTGCACCATGTCCAGGTCGTGGCTCGCAATCACCTTTGTCCCCGGCGTCTCCCCCAGAACCCGGATCAGATTTCTCCTGTTTCTGGGATCCAGCGCAATCGTCGGCTCGTCAAACAGCAGCACCCGGGGCTCCATGGACAGCACCGTTGCGATTGAGGCCAGCTTCTTTTGTCCGCCGGACAGGCGGTACACATGACGGTCAGACAGTTCCTCCATGTGCACCTTGCGAAGCGCCGCCATGACCCTTTCCTCCACCTCCGGCTCTCCGTAACCGTAATTCCTTGGTCCAAAGGCCACATCCTCATACACCGTGGACAAAAAAAGCTGACTGTCAGAGTCCTGAAATACATAGCCCACGGATTTCCGCAGCTCGCGCAAACGCTTTTTCTCTACCGGACAGTCCAGTACCCGCACGCTTCCGCCGTAATCTGTCAAAAGTCCCACGAGAACCTTAAGCAGCGTGGATTTTCCTGCGCCGTTTGCGCCTATGATTCCGACGCACTCCCCTTCCTCCACCTGAAAGCTGATTCCCTTCAAGACCGGATTATTCCCCTGTGTCTCATAGGTATATGTAAGCCCCGACACCTCGATCATCTCATCACCTCACCAGATTTCCCACCAGCACAAACACCGGAACCTTCCTGAGAAACAAAAACAGGCTCCACCAGCAAAGCACATAAATCACGCCTTTATGCGCAGACTTTGCGCGCCCCGCCGTCCTCGCCACATAGGAGCCGTCGTAGCCCCGCAGCTCCATGCACTGATACACAGCAGCCGCCCTGTCCATGCTCCGCAGCAGCAGATTTCCCAGAAAAGCCCCCCAGCTCCGAAGCTGAATGCCGCGCTGCCCCGGCGCCCGAAGCTGATAGGCTGTCTGCATCCGGTCAATCTCCTTCAGAAACACGATGATGTAGCGATAGATCAGCATCACCATCGTGATACACACATCGGGCACATGCAGAGACTTCATGGCGTGGCAGATCCCGTCCACTCCAATCTGTACAATGAGAAAATAGCAGGCGCAGACGGCAAAAAGCCCCTTTAGAAAAAGTGTGCACATGGTAAGTACGCCGCCGCTTATCTGTATATTCCAAAAGGTCATATACACCTGCCGGTCCAAAAACGGATTTGCAATCCCCACGCCAAACAGTAACAGCAGCGCATACCGAAAGCGCCGGATGCCCTTGCGCAGGGATATGTCCTCCCATGCCGACTGTACCAGCAAAAACACTACAAGCGCGCCAAGTCCGAACAAATCATAGCGGTCGAAGGATACCACTGTAAAAAGGAAGCCGAGGGTGACAAGAAGCCTTGCCACGTCCGGCAAAGCGCTTTTTCTCCTCCGCGTCATGGCCTCCAGATCCATCTCATGTATGACAGCAATCGCCCGCTTTAATCTATTCATTTCGTCTTTGCTTCCGCATCCATTTTAACACGCTGCAAAACAGCAGGCACAAAAGAACCACGATTGCGCCGCCAACAATACCGGAAATGCTTGTCCCCGCCATATCCAGTCCCTGCACCGAATAATCCGGCAAAACAGCGGTCGCTGTCTGCAGCCGCTCCGCAAGACTGTAAACGCCCCCGGTGCGTTCCAGCTCTGTCACGCCCGTCACCCGCTCAATCGACCACTCCAGCCCGTCTGGAAACGCAGAGGCAAACAGCGATACAAAGCCCGCAACTACCACGGTAATTCCCGCAAGAGAAAGTACCACCGTCTTCGCAGACCAGCGCGCCTCCCTCTTTATCTCTCCCGTGCCCCAGAGGAGCTCCGGCCGCACCTCATAAAGGAACACTAAAACCGCCCCCGTAATCAGCCCCTCCACCAGTCCGATGGCAAGGTGAACCGGCTGCATCACGCCGACAAAAAGCCCAAAGGGAAGCTCTGTAATTCCGGATGCCGACGTTTCCAGCACGACCGAGAAAGCTCCAAGCTGAAGCGTGAGGATGCAGCCTAAAATGGAAGCCGCAAAAATACGTTTTTTGCTCACTCCCCTTTTCATAATTCCTCTCCATATTAAGAAACCGCCGATAAAACAGCCGTAAAATGCCATATTCCAGACATTCGCCCCCAGCGCCAAAAGCCCGCCGTCCGCAAACACGAGACACTGAATCAGAAGAATCCCTATCATGGTAAGAAAACCGGCCTCCGGCCCCAGTACCGCCGACAGAAGCATTCCGCCGCAGAGGTGTCCCGAGGAGCCCGTCCCAGGAATCGTAAAATTGATCATTTGCGCGCCAAACACAAATGCCCCCATCACGCCCATGACCGGAACTTTTTCCCTTTCCTCCACAAGCTTCACCCTTCTTACCGAATGTCCCGCTGCAGCCGTCGAGCAGGCGTACATGGTCGCCGCGACCAACGGCGATAACAGAGCGTCCGCCATATGCATATCCAATCCAGCCTTTCCAAATCATATAACTACAAGATATCTCTCAACAGAACCGGCTGCCCATAAAACTGAACAGCCGGAAATAAATACTACTGAATGATTTTTTGAATGGTCTTTTTGATGGCCTCCTCGTCAAAGGGCTTGGAGAGGAACTCCAGGGCGCCGTATTTGACAGCCTCCATCACCTTATCCTTCTGCCCCGCAGCCGTCACCATAATGACCTTCGCATTCTCGTCCGCATGATGAATCAGCTTCAGGCATTCAATCCCGTCCATCTTTGGCATCGTAATATCCATCGTTACCAAATCCGGCTTAAGCTCCTTAAACTTCAGGTATCCCTCCTCGCCGTTCGTCGCCTCGAATACCACCTCGTGCCCGCACTCCTCCAAAATGGATCTAAGAACCTTTCTCGATGTCCTGGAATCATCTACAATCATTATCCGCGCCATTACTGCTCCTCCATAACCACAAATTCTAATTCTTTATCGTTCACAAAAACCGGTACTCTGCACACCTTTCCCTTTATAGTTCTCTGCTCTGTGACAAGCTCGGGAGGCATGAGTTCCAGCTTAACCCCACGCTGGCTCAGGGGCGATACATACAGGCCATCGACACAGTTTAGAAATTCTCCGGCCGCATCTAAGGAATCCTCATTGATCGCATCAAACTCTTCCCTGCCAAACACGCTTGCCAGCTGCAGCAGACCTCCGGAGCCCTCCAAAAAGGCAGCTGTGACGCCGCTCTCTCCCTCCAGCGCCTGCATTGCCGCGCTGCACAGCGCAAGCTCTTCGGTCATAGAGGCCTTTCCAATGTAAACATGGCGGTCTACACAGCGGATGATCGTGCGCACCGCCACTCCCACTAATTCCTTAAAATCCGCCGCCTCCGGGGGCAGATACATGGGCACAATGCGGTCTGCCTCGTCAGACTTTAACCATTCCATCTCGCTCCTGCTAAAGCCATTCTCCTTGCGGAAGTCCTCGAGAACACCGTCGATATCCTCCATCTTCACATAGCCGGAATCCACCAGCACCTGCGCAAAAGCCAGGTAGGTATTGCCCTGCTGCTTTAAGAGATTGCCAATCTGTTCATCCGTCAGATAGCCTTTCTCCACCGCGATATCGCCGAAACGCTTATCCATGGTGGACTGCAGCCGGTTCACCTCCTCCGCCTGCTCATTCGTCATCATCCCTTCTGCAACGGCAATCAGTCCGAGCTTTACCCTGACCTGATCCATCTTCTCCACGGACTCCCGCAGCTGGGCGCTGGTAAACGTCCCTTTTTCTACCAGATAATTCCCTAAAATGTACTCAACCACTTTCTAACCCCCTTCTCCCCTTGTTATTAAAAAAGTGCATCATGGGACTATTATACACGATTCCTTCACTAAAATCTACTAAAATCTCTTTTTGAGGCCTACAAATAGGTCACGGTCTCGGAGAGCTCCCTGCGCTTAAAATGATTTTCCAGCGGCCCCGTTCCCTCCGCCCTGTAGCCGAGATCCAGAAGCATGAACGCCACCTCATTTTCCGGCAGACCAAAGGCATGGGACACCTGCTCCGGGTCAAAGCGGTTGATCCAGCAGCTGTCCACACCCTCATTGGCAGCGGCCAGAAGCATATGGGTGGCCACAATGGCGCCATCCTCCATGCCGGAGTCCAGCTTTTCCCCGGGATAGGTAAACACGCGGTTCTTGTCGTAGGTGACGATCGCCACTGTTTCCGCCCCGTATCTGCAGGGCGTACACTCGTCGAGCTTCACCAGCGCCTCCGCAGATTCTACAATATAAATATGATGCTCCTGCAGATTCTTTGCGGTGGGCGCCGCCTGCGCCGCTTTTAAAATTGCCTCGAGCTTTTCCCTCTCCACGGGTCTTCCGTCATACCGCTTGCAGGAGAAACGATTCTGAATCACTTCTATAAATTCCATAGCCTATGCCTCCGTCTGATTACTTTTCTCGATAAAACTCTGCAGAACCTCCAGCGCCCTGCCGGAATCAATCAGCTCTGCCGCAAGGGCAACGCCCTCCTTCATGGAGGCTGCTTTTCCGCCAATGTAAAGTCCTGCTCCGGCATTCATAAGCACTGCGTTGCGCTTGTGTCCCTGCTCTCCCTTCAAAATGGCAAGGGTGATCGCCGCATTCTCCTCGGGTGTCCCTCCCGCCAGATCCTCTCTGCTGCAGCGGGCAAAGCCAAACTCCTCCGGTGTAATGATGCTGGTGCGAAACCAGCCGTCCCGAAACTCGCAGACCTTCGTGGGGGCGCTCATGGAAATCTCGTCCAGCTTATCCAGCCCATAGACCACCATTCCACGCTGTACCCCGAGATTGATCAGTACCTGCGCCAGCGGCTCCACCAGATATTCGTCGTAAACCCCCAGAAGCTGCAGCTTCGGGCTCCCGGGATTGGTGAGGGGGCCTAAAATATTAAAGACTGTGCGGAACCCCAGCTCCTTTCGAATGGCTCCCACATACTTCATGGAGGAATGGTACTTCTGTGCAAAGAAGAAACACATCCCCACCTCCTTAAGCAGCCTCTCACACTGTGCCGGGCTCTGCTCAATATTGACTCCCAGAGCCTCCAGACAGTCTGCCGTACCGCACTTGGAGGAGGCGGCCCTGTTCCCGTGCTTTGCCACCTTCATGCCCCCGGCGGCAATCACCAGCGCGGAGGTGGTGGAAATATTAAAGCTGTGGGCATTATCCCCGCCGGTTCCCACAATCTCAAACAGTTCCATATCTGTCTCCACCTTCGTGGCGTGATCCCGCATGGCGGCCGCACAGCCCGCAATCTCATCCGTAGTCTCCGCCCGCGCGCTCTTTGTGGAAAGTGCTGACAGAAACGCCGCATTCTGGGTCGGCGAGGTCTCGCCGCTCATAATCTCATTCATCACCGCATAGGCTTCGTCGTAGGTCAGATCCTGCTTATCCACAATTTTTACAATAGCTTCCTTTATCATTTTCGTTCACACTCCCTTCCTTATATAGGATTATAGCATACTCCTTGTAATTCTTAAACTTATTTTAGAAAAGGTAAGCATTTTATCATGGCATGTGCTATACTGTTTTCAGATTGGAGGCAGCATCTTGAAGAATAAGAAACCAACCCACATAAAGAAGCCCGACCGCATCTGCTCCTATTTTCTCAGCGAGTGGTTCCCGCTTCTCATTGTGACCATAACGGGAATTCTTTACAATATCGGCATGACGGCCGGCCCATGGTTTGAGGGTCAGCTCGCCCAGAGACTGTTGGACGTCATGCAGAAAAGCAAAACACCTCAGGACATGCTGCGCCTTGCCGGACTGTATGTGCTGGTTATTTTATTTGTCCAGACCATGCGTTTTGCGAAGCGCTTTTATGTGCGCCGCTTTGCAAACGATGTGGGCTTTGACATGAAGCATTCTCTCTACCGCTGTCTGACCCACAAAAATCCTGCCGGGCTGGAACAGCAGGAGTCCGGAGATCTCATAGCAAGGGCTGTCGGAGACGTGGATGCGTGCGTTGAAGGTATGCGCAAATTCACCACGGAAATTTTCGACACGGGAATCGTGATGATTGCCTATCTGGCTCTGCTTCTTCATTACGACTGGCGGCTGACGCTTCTTAGCTGTATCTTTCCGCCATGCGCCTATGTGCTTGCTGACCGGCTCAAGTTAATCGTCACGCGGCGAACTGCCGACCGCCGGGAGAGCGCCGGACGCTTGTACTCCGCGACTCTCGACCGCATCTCCGCCGCCATGACCTATCGTATCTTCGGCGCTGAACCGGACCGGGATCATGCTTACGGGGCGCACTTGTCCGACTACGAGAAAAAATCTGTCCGTGCCGGAATTCTGGAGACAGCCATGCAGCCTCTGTATCAGATTATCTCCATGGCCAGTGTTCTCTTCATTCTGTGGTTTGGCGCAAAAAATGTGCTGGGAACCGGGTATGCAGACTGGAATATTGCCGCATTCACCACCTTTTTATCCTGCTTTACCAGGCTTGCCGCAAAATCCTCAAGGGCGGCAAAGCTCTTTAACGCTGTGCAGAAGGCAAAGGTATCATGGAAGCGGATCCGCCCCCTCCTGCACGCCGTACCAGAGGACGACTCTCTGCCTCCGCAGCCAGCCGCCACCCTTACGGTGGATCGTCTGTCCTTTGCATACCATGGCAATGACTATGTACTGCGCAATGTCTCCTTCTCGGCAAAGCCGGGACAGATTATCGGAATCACGGGACCCGTTGCCTGTGGAAAATCCACGCTTGGGAAAGCCTTTCTCTGCGAGCGCCCCTATGGCGGCTCTATCCGCTGGGGCGGCAGGGAGCTCTCGGACATGAGCGAGGCAGAGCGCACCGCGGTCGTTTCCTATATGGGGCATGACCCCGAGCTTATAAACGGCACCATTGAAGAAAATATCTTACTCGGAGACACCGGGGATGTACGCCCCTTCCTTCGGGCCGTCTGCATGGAGCGGGAGGTATCGAGAATGGAAAACGATATCCTTACGCCCATCGGAAGCAGGGGGCTTCGTCTCTCGGGCGGACAGCAGGCGCGCATTGCCCTTGCGCGGACGCTTTTCCACCAAAAGCCCCTGCTGATTCTGGATGATCCCTTTGCCTCTTTGGACACAGCCACGGAACGGGCGGTGATGGCAAATCTGCGGCAGCTTGCCTCAGACTCCATCGTACTCCTGATCTCCCACCGCCTGCAGCTTTTTCCCGAGCTGGATCAGATATTGTGGCTGAGGCACGGCATCACCATAGCGGGCTCCCACAGAGAGCTGATGACCATCAACGCAGAATACCGGAGACTGTACGCATCACAGATTCAGGAAAAGGAGGACAAAGCATGAAACACAGCCGCATTTTTTCTATAATAATGCATACGATTCGCTCTCTCCCCCTTCTGACAGCGGGACTTCTGTTCTACGTTACCGGCTCTGTGTGTTTTGCCCTTCTGCCGCCGCTTGCGCTGGAGCGCGTGATAAACCAGCTCGCCACAGGCATGGAGTTTTCATTTTCACTTGCGCTTTTATATTTCGTCATGCTGGCACTCTCCGGGCTCTTCGACGCCTTAAAGGAGATGATGATCACGGTTTACGGTCAAAAAATTACACACAATATGCGGAGCGCGATGTGCCAAAAGCTCTCCCGGTTGCCCGCCTCCTATTTTTCCACAAACCAGCCGGGCGCAATCGTCTCCCGCTTTGTCAACGACGTGGATACGCTGGAAACGCTATTCGGCTCCGGCGTCATCGGCATGTTTGCGGACGTCTGCAGGGTTGTGGGGATCCTCGCCGTAATCTTTATCAAGAGTCCCGGACTGGGTCTGCTCATGCTCATTGTCACCCCGCTGCTCTTTCGCTTCACGCGAATGATACAAAAGCGGATGCTTTCCGCCCAGCTGCAGAATCGCGCGGCAATCGGAAGAATAAGCGGACAACTGCCGGAGACAATCCGCAATATCCGTATGATCCGCACTCTGCGCAAAGAGTCCTATTTTGAAGAAAAATACGACCGGCGGATTGCGGAGAGCTATGATGCACTCGAACGCACAAATTTCTATGATGCCGTCTATTCCCCGGTCATTCTTGTAACAAGCGCAGGCGTCGTTGCCATAATGATGGCGCTTGCCTCCACTGGCGGCGTTATGCAGCGCTTTTTTGGCATGTCCGTCGGTACAGCGGTTGCGGTTATTTCCTATGTAAGCAAGGTTTTTGAGCCTCTGGACAGCATCGGCATGGAGGTGCAAAGCATCCAATCTGCGGTTGCCGGCATAAAGCGCATCGAGGAATTTTTAAATGAGCCGGAGCGGATCCGCGCGGATGAATCCCTCCGCGCGCAGGAGCTTATTGCAAGCCGCACGCCCGCGGTCTGCCTCACCGATGTGGATTTTCGCTACATGGCTGAGCAGACGGTTCTCAAAGGCCTGTTCTTCACGGTAAAACGGGGAGAAACCGTCACCTTTACCGGACGCACAGGAGCCGGAAAGAGCACTATTTTTAAGCTCCTGCTGGGTTATTACTCCCCACAGAAGGGAAGTGTGAAAATCTTCGGCGCAGAGGCAGACACAATTCCAGACAGCGACAAGCGCAGACTTTTTGGCTATGTAGAACAACGCTTTGTCCCGGTATCCGGAAGTGTGCGGGAGCAGATAGCGGTATATGACAGGACGCTGTCCGATGAGGACATTCAAAAAGCCGCTACACTCTCCGGTATCCACGATGCCATTGCCGCACTGCCCCACGGCTATCAAACGCCCTATGCGGACAGTCTGTTTTCTCAGGGAGAACGCCAGCTTCTCGCGATTGCCCGCGCCATCGCCGCAGATCCTGCTATTTTACTTTTAGATGAGATCACTGCCAATTTAGACGCCGAGACAGAGCTTAAGGTCTTAAACGCTCTGCAGAATGCCTCAAAGAACCGGACAGTACTCTCTATCTCCCACCGCTTGTATGAGCATTTAAAAAACCGGCTTATTATTATACAGTAGCAGAAAGCGCTCTCTAACAAAACCGGTAGCGCACATCTACAAACTGCACGATATCATTGACCTTGAGCTTCCGCCGTTCCTTATATACCAGCGCCTCGTCATTTACGCAGGTGCCGTTCGTGGAGTTTAAATCTTCAATATAAAAACAATCCCCGTCCCGGTCGATTTTGGCATGAAGCTGGCTGATGGTGTCCCGGTCAATCCGGGCGTCCGCCTCCCGGCCATGGCCAATTTTCACCACCCGCTCCGCCAGCGGAATATCTTCAAACTGCTCCATTCCCTGATAGAGCAGAATTCCTCTCGGCGCGCCCTGAAAGCTGCTTAAACATACCGTTGGGTAAATCTCCTCCTGCGGGATATAGACTTCCTCCTGCGGGTACACCACGGGCGCTTCCGCCAAAACGGCTCTTTCGCCACCGCCAGCCTGACCTTTCACATATTCCCACAGCTTCTGCAGCAGACCATCTTTCCTTTGTGAAGACTCTTTTCTGTGCACGCGCTCGCGCTTTTGTGCACTCCCCTTTCCCAGCGGGCTCCCCCGCCTTCCTGCCGTCTGCCTCTCGCCTCTCTCCTGCGGTTTCCTGAGCGCTTCCTGCGGCTTCCTGAGCGCTTCCTGCGGCTTTTTGAACGCTTCCTGCCGTCTGCCTGCATTTTCACGCCCCGCCGCAGGCAATTCTGCGTCTGTCTGCTCCTGCTCCTTTGTCTGCACGATAAAATCCCGGATATCCATGATGGAATATCCTTCCTCCAGCGTCCTCTCATAGATTCCATAGGCGGCGCGCACTGCCGCCTCGTCCTTGTGGTCGAGTCTTGTCAGCAGATACTCCATGAGCTGCTGGAACTCAGTTTCGATTGGCGAGCTGTTTCCGGGGTAAAGCGTAAAAATAAACTCCTTGTTGCTGTTGGTAATAAATACGAGCTCCGGATCCAGCATCAGACAGCCTGTGTGAATCAGATTCCACTCTAAGATCTCCAGCTCACTGCAAATGCTGATTACCAGCCGCTCTACAAAGGAAATCCCGATCTGCTTCATACGGCAATAGCTATCCAGCGACTGCTTTCCGGATATGTTATACCAGTACTGACCGCCACCGTCGATATAGGTCTTCTCCACCGGAAGCGTCCCCTTTAGCTTTCCTTTAAGCATCAGCCTCTCGTCCAGTCCGGGATTTGGTCCCTCGGGAATCTTCATACAGCTTCCCGTTACATTTCTCTCATAAATTATTTCACGATTTATCATTTAACACCTCTCTCACTGTCTGCCAGTTATAAAACTCCTCGACCTCCCACATATCCGCGATACTCTCCTGCTCCGTTTCCGCCGCAACCTCCTGGTACATGGAGATTCCCAGCTTCATCGCAAACGCCATGGCAAAAAGAACCAGCGGTACAATAAATGCGGCCTCCACGGTATAGCCCGCCCTCCATTTTCTCCATACTATCCGGTCTTTTAAAAATTTTTTCACTTCCGTCTTCCCCTTCTCTCATGCACTCCTGCCTCACGCCAGCCGTATCAAACAATCCCGCCCGCCAGCGCCAGCACATAGCCTGCCAGCAAAAACGGAATCAGGGGCAGGGTCGTCTTTCTCCCCCGATGGCGCACAAGAAGAAGAAAGAGCGCCGCAAGACCGGCCAGCGTAAGAGCCGTCATGCACATTTGCAGAAGCTGTGCTATCGACAAATAGCCGCCCATACATAAAATGACCAGCCCATCTCCGTAGCCGATACTTTCCCTGCTAACACAGGCCAGCAGCAGGCACAGCAATCCCGGAACAAACCGGATCAGCACAGAAAGCTCCCGCCACTCTCCTCCCAGAAGAGACAAGGCCAGCCCTGCGACTCCCACCACAAGGATTGGCAGGGTTGCCAGTTCCTTCCTGCGGATATCCTCCACACTGAGATACCCCAGTCCTGCCAGTCCGACAATTGTTCTCCCCATTTGCAGCATATCTTCCATTCTGTTCCTCTTTCTGTCCGTTTCATTTTCTATCTGCGTTGCTTTCTGTCTGATTTCTGTCTATTTTCTTCCCCGCCTGCTTTATTGTGCGCACACGCCATTTATTGCCCGCATTTCGAGCAGGGTCCTCTGCTCCCCACCTCCGAGAGGGGAACCAGATATATTGTCCGTTTCAGCCCGCTGCAGGACAAATCGGTATGCCAGCAGACCCCATAGTCCGTTATATACACAATTCCAGCGCCTGATTTTCTTTCCGCGCATTCAGAACACGCGTAGTATTTATGTTCACTTTTGTTTCTTATATTATCTATCAGTGCAAAATCCACTGCCCGAATACTCAAATCCAGATAATGACAATCCCGGCTCCGATGATAGACACTGCCGTGCTCTGTGATGTAAACATAGTCTTCCTCCGCACTATTTTCCCAGTCTCCCGTCCATTTTCGACTTTTCTGACCCTGTGAAACAGCGATTTTCTCAACTTTAAAAAAGTTAATTGGTAATTTAATATAGTAATTCGCTTCAATGTTTACATACTCTCCAGAAAAATCCGAGAGTAAAAGAGACACTCCACGGCTCCCTCCTGCCACATAATTGTCCACGACCTCATATTTTCCAGCCTCTTTTAGAAAATATGCCTCTGCCGAGGCGTAAAGCGCGGGAGCTGAATCCACCGTGCAGGCTATGCAGGCTGTCTTTCGTCCCGCATAGCAGAGCGCCGTCTGTACTCCGGTCTGTACCTGCAGCACCCGGAAGAAAAAGAGCAAGAAGGTGAAAAAACCTGCCAGAAGCGGCAGAATGACTGCCGCCTCCAGCGTGTAGGAGCCCTTACAGCAGGTACATGAGCGTGCCCCCTTGCGCACATGCCGGGAGTTAATGCGCGATTGCGTTTCTTTTATTTTTTTAATCTGTGCGTGCTCTGGGAGAGCTGTTTGCTTTCGCACATTATGCTTGTGTTTGCAAAGAGACACACTCCTGCACCTGCCTTTCTCTGTCATTGATTCCGATTTTCCAGATAGCTGTAGCGGGATGTTCGCCGGATACAAAACGTCTGCGCCTCCTCCCCCAGCAGCGTGACAAAGCCCAGAAAAACCGGTACATAGGAATAGGCGGCGCGCACCTCGGCCTCACAGACCACACAATCCATCCGAAAGCCCTCATAACCCGCATTCTGCCGAACCGCCGCCTCCTGCACATCCATCGCCCGCATGGCAAGCGTCTCTTCACTGTGGAAGAATAGGAGCAGGCTCAAATAATCCTTGTAGGATTTCCCCTGCGGACTGCTCTTTGCCTGACTAAAGCCCGTCAGAAGTGCCGGAATTGCATGAAGATCCGAGGTCCAGTCCGCATCACTTTTCAACATCGCAACCTTTCCGCCCGCCAGAAGCGTCCGAAGGTCTAAAATGCTCTCCGCGTATGCCCACGCCGCCAGAATCCCATACTTTACAGCTTCGATAATCAGTGGATTGACTGTCGCTCCGGCGAGGAGCAGGGCGAGCTCCAGCGCCTCCGCCTGCTTTGCGGGAGACGCCACAAGGCCTGCCAGGTTCATAGCCTCCCGCATGGCAAGTATCTCCGCCACTACAAGCCTTAGATTCTCTGCATCGCTGCTCTTTCCGCCAATCAGGTATTCCAGCTCATAGTTCAATCCGCGATCCACTGCCTTGTCCGTATAATTTGCCAGATAGTGTGTCAGGTACTGATTCATAAGCACCTGGTCATACCAGTCACCGGACAAAGCCCTTTCTTCCGTCCCCTGCTGCAGCTTACGGTGTGAGACGGTCTGCGCCAGCTCCACCTGCGCCCCGGAGACCTTTGCGCTCTCTGGCAGGACAAGGGAAAGTACACCCTTCTGCTTAGTATCTACCACAGTCGTCAGCAGATTTTCCTCTGTGCCCCCGGAGCCGTTTTCGGAAAACTCCCCTTCACTGTCCTTGCGGGAAATGCCCTTCCGGGAACCGCCCGCAGCTGTCTGCGGCGCTCCTTCGGAGGACTCCTCTATGCTCTC
The DNA here is from genome assembly GCA_023663685.1 of Blautia sp. GTDB lineage: Bacteria > Bacillota > Clostridia > Lachnospirales > Lachnospiraceae > Roseburia. The sequence continues at coordinate 130,744 of JAMPHB010000001.1, read as the reverse complement.
CAGCGCATCCAGTGCACTTCCAATAGAGGCATCCCCGTCGCCATAATCCTTTTTCAGCTCCTTCGCAGATTCATAGCCGTCATACACCGAGCGGGCGGTCTCATAGGCAAGATTGTTTTTCATATAGGAGACCACCGCCGCCTGAAATACCTTCCCCTGCTGGTCGGTCATCAGCATGTATGACGTGAATTCCGCGTCCGTCATATCCGCAGTCAGAAGACTGCTTCCTGCCAGTACCCGTGTTTTCCCCCTGCTGCTCAGATTCGCACAGCTTAAATTCCTCATTTCCGCTTCCTGATTGTTAAAAGAAAGCTTATTATCTCCATTTTCCGCGCTAAATCCCAACAAGTGGTAATTGTCCCATAGTGGTGACACATACTCAGCAAAGACAGACTCCAGCGCCGCATCCGTATTCATCTGAAGCACCTTGCCATACTCTGCATTCCGCGCCGCCTCAAGCAGCGTAAAGATGAGCTGCGCCACAAGCATGAGGGACAGGGCTGCAAACACTGTAATGCTCCCTCTGCGCCGCCGCATTCTCAAACCTCTCCCGCCCGGTCGGTGATTGTCGAAAAAATATCGGACACCAGCTCGGTCAATTTGTCCCGAAAAAGCACTACCAGACCGATCAGAACCACCACAATCAGTATCATTTCCACCACACCAATTCCGTCCTCGTCCAAAATAAATTTCTTAAATCCTAACATAATTTTTCTCCTTTACACATTAAATGAAAGCATTGCAGGAACCATAATTATTGCAATTACGATTACAAGCATAAGTATCATCGGAAAAAGCAGCTTTGTTCCCGCTTCCTCCCCAAGTTTTTTCGCCAGCGCCCTGCGCTCCTCCAGTGCCGTCTGTGCCTCCTGCTCCAAAAGCCGGCAGAGGCCGCGGCTTCCCGTCTGCAGGTTCTGCACCAGTATACGCACCAGCCTGTTATACGCTCCAAGCTCTGTCCGCTCGCCAAAATTCTGATAGGCCAGACGCTCGCTCTCACCGTCCGCCATCTCATGGCTCGCAAGAAGCATCTCCTCGTAAATGAAGCGCGGCGCGGTATCTCTTTTTCCCCTCTTTTCAGAATATCGAGCGGAAATTCTATTCCAAGCCTGCTTTAAGGACATGCCGGAGCCCAGTAAAATGAGTAGTTTGTTCACTACCTCCGCATAATCCAGGCTCATCTGTTCCTTTCGCCGCCGAATTTCTTCCCTCTCCCTCTCCTGCCTGACAAAATGCAGGAGAATGAGCACCACAATCTCGAAAAACAGCGTTTTCCAGACAAGATATTTCCTTGTCTCCTCCCAGTGCAGACGATAACCGTTCACCGTCCGGGGAAGCGCAAGGTATTCCTCTCCTTCGGCCTCCTGCCTCTTATCAATTGCCGTCCCCACCGCGCTCAGCAGTGCCTCCTCTTCTGTCTGCGCCCGGGGATACACCATAAAGCCAAAACAGTAATCCTCCCGATACTTACCGCAGGAGAGGGCGGCCGTGGCGTTCACCAGCTCTCCTGCATCGGGAACAGCTTCCGCGACCCTCCCATCCACAGACATCACCCGATAGTTGTCCAGACTCCAGCTTGCGTTTACCATTCCATCGGCATAGCTCTCCTGCATCGAGACATCGGCCGTAACATGACCAGCTTCCTCCTCACCAAAAAAGCCCGCATCAATCTCCTCTTTCGCCTGCGCAAAATATCCTTCGGCCTCCTCTTTTGTCATGGCCGTCTCCGTCACTGTAAGCGGATAGTCATAGTCCTCAAAAAGCCCCTCCGCACTCAATGTCAGCTTTACGTCCGTGCTCCCTTCGCCCGGTTTTCCCCGGGCGATTTTCCCCTCGGCATCCATCTGGTAATCGCCAGTCTCTATATACCACGCCAGCACCAAAAGCAGCACACAGACCACGCCGGCTTCCATCACCTTTTTCCGTTCCATATTCCCCCCTACATCTCAATCTTTAAAATCTTCTCCGACCATAGAATTGCCCCGGCATATGCCAGAAGACAGCCGCTCATAAAGAGAATCCCCGCCACGTTCCCGTAAAGGATATCCAAAAACCCCGGGGAGGAAAGCTTTAAATAAGCCAAAATCAAAAGCGGCACAAAATTCATAATTTTCTGCTCGAGCTTTTTTGCGGCTACCAGTACCTGAATCTCCCGGTCTGTCTCAAAACGGGCGCGGATATGCTCTGCCGTGCCCTCCAGAATCGTGACAAAATTTCCGCCGCTTCTCTTTGCAAAGGAAAAGACCTCCGCAAAGCTGGCAATGTCTGCATTTCCCGAGCGGTTCGCCAGATCCTCCAGCTGCCCCTCCAGCGGGACGTTCAGCTCCACGCGGCTGTTGATACCGGCCAGCTCCCGCCCCAGAACGGAGGCCTCCCCATATAAACTAACAAGCTCCCTGCCGGCTTCCCGCCATGCGTTTTCCATGGACATTCCCGCCAGAAGGGCGGCGCTCACCGTCCGCAGCACGTCCAGAAACTCCCTTCCCATCTGCTCCTGAAGCCTCCCACGCCCCAGCACCATGCTGCGCCTCTGTAGAACCAGATAGATTGCGGGACAAAGCAAAAGCCCCCAGACACTGTCATAAAACAGATAGGCAATGACAACTGACAAAAGCACCGTCATGCCGATACATTTTAACCGCTCCCTGAGAGAAGGCCGGTATTTACAATAATTCATCCCCACCTCCCGCCTTCCGGCTGGCGGGAAGCCTTTCTGTGAGCCCCGCCTGCGCCAGCTTCTCCTTATGGCGCAGCGAATCCACACACACAAGCTCCCAGCCGTCCTCCTGCTGCATGAGCTGATACAGCGGATGCAGCAAAATCTCCCCCTCCTTTATCCCGTCCAGCTCTGTAATTTCCAAAACCCGGCGGCTCTTGTCCGGCAAACGCCCCAGATGGACAATCAAATCAATGCCAGACGCAATCTGCTGGCGTATGGCCGCAAGGGGCAGCTCCATTCCCATAAGCACCATCATCTCCAGACGGCTTAGAATGTCCCCCGCCGAATTGCCGTGAGCCGTGGACAAGCCCCCATCATGTCCGGTATTTAATGCCTGCAGCATGTCAAACGCCTCCGCTCCCCGGCATTCCCCCACCACGATTCTGTCCGGCCGCATACGCAGGGCCGTGCGGATCAGATCCCGGATTGTGACCGGAAGCACACCCTCCATGTTGGCATTGCGGGTTTCCAGACGAACCAGATTTTTCACGCCGAGAATCTGCAGCTCTGCCGAATCCTCAATGGTAATCACCCGCTCCTCCCGCGGGATATACTGGGAAAGTGCGTTTAAAAAAGTCGTCTTGCCGGAGCCCGTCCCCCCGGAGATTAGAATGCTGTAGCGCGCCTCCACCAGCAGGGCAAGAAGTTCTGCCGCCTCCCGGCTAATGGCGTCCTTTTCCATCAGCGCTTCCATGTCCAGCGGGTGCTCCGGGAATTTGCGGATTGTGATAGAGGAGCCGTCCAGCGAGATGGGGGAGAGCACGATATTCACCCGCGAGCCGTCGGCAAGCCGGGTATCCACAATAGGATTGGACAAATTAACCACCCGGTTGTGCCTCCCGACAATCTGCTGGATCACATCCTGCATCTTCTCCTCACTGGCAAAGCCCTGATTCCACGGGTAGACCCGCCCCTCCTTCTCATAAAAAATATTTCGCGGCCCGTTGACCATGATCTCGGACACCTCCGGGTCGTCCACCAGCTCCTGCAGCGCATCCAGCTTCCGCAGGGAGTTAAACACCTGTCTCTCGATATATACCCTCTCCCGGATGCTTAATGGACAGCCCCGCAGGACAAGTGTTGCGTTCTCTCCAATCAGCGCCTCTATCTCCTCATCGCTCATGTCGCGCGAGAGATCCATCTGGGAAAGCACCCTCTCACGAATCTGCGCACTGTAATTATCCACAGACCGCCACCCCCGGCATCATGCGGCGGATGCTGTCGCCAAACTCATTCCATTTCCACTGCTCCACCAGCCGCTCGCAGGAAACGACCGGCCCCGTCAGCACGGGAAGCTCGATCTCGTGAAGCCTCTCTTCGGCCTGCAGATAACCATGGTTCTCCAGTTCATGCAAAAATTCCTTCTGTCTCCACTGGCCGAGCCCTCCCCGGCCTTTCATCAGATACACATGCTGACAGTCATTGAGCATATCGAAAAATCCCACGAATCTGGAACCCAGATTCAATATGACCGTGCGATATCCCCTCTCCTGCGCCAGCACACGAATAAGCCTCTGGTACACCTCTCCGCCGGCCTCGCAGAGGCATTCCGTGTTTTCCGCCGGATAGACATAATCCGCCTGATCCAGCCGTCCAATGCAGGACACCATACGTCCCAGCGCAAACTTTCCGCTCTCCGCCATGACTAAAAGCTCCTCAAGTCCGGCACTCTGCGGCTCGCCTCCCAACTGCGACAGCCCGCTGTTCTCCTGCAGGTCGAGAAGCAGCACGGACTCCTTCTCGCTCAAAATCGAGGCCAGCGTCACAGCCAGCGGAAGCTGATACTCGTTCTCGGAGAGGGAATACACCGCCAGCATCTGCATGGGCTCTGACTCCTTCCCCTGCTGCACACCCCGGATTTCCTCCCCAATCTGTTTAAGAATCTCGTCTACAATCCGGTTGACCTCCTGATATTTTTCCACCAGACACACACCTCCTTCTCCCTGCTCTGTCCTTTCCTTCTGCTCCACCTCCGGGTCGTAAAGACAGACCACCGGGCAGGGAAGCTTTGTCCCTGCAAGCCCCGCCAGCTCCACCAGAACCACGTCCAGCCCGCCTGCCGCCTCCAAAAGCGCTTCCCGCTCCGTAAATATATGCAGCTCAAGCTGCTGTCTGTAATGGTTCACGAGACAGCTCGTAAACCGCTCCCCATACTCCCGGTCCGGGATATATACTCCCAGACGTACACGTTTCATAGTTCCTCCCTTCTGCTATGGGAGTATGCCTGTCTTCGCCGCCAAAAGCCCAATCAGTATCGCCACGGAAAAATGCATCAAATTTTCCTCCGGGCAGCCCCCGCGGTAAGAAACACGCTCCCCCTTTGCCAGTGCCTGCAGATATGCAAAGCTCCTCCACAGACTGCTTTTTAAGTTGTGATTTGCAAGCATTTTGACTACTGCAATGACTGCGCCCGCTATAAAAGCCGCAAAAATGCACCTCGTCAAAGTCCTTACATCTGTGAATCCACCAATTACGGAAAAAAGTTTGATATCTCCGGCTCCCAGCACGCCGATGAGATACAAAAGATATAAAAGGATAACCGGAAAGAATATATTCCCAAGAATATAGATAAGCTCTGATGTCCGCCCAAGAATAATTCCAAACACCAGCGATAGTACAAGTCCCGTGAGAATCAGCCGGTTACTGATCTTCATGGAACGGTAGTCCTGAACCACTGCCACGATTACGACCGCATACAGGGTCAGCTCCGATGCCAGCTGCACCGCGTTCAATATGCATCACCTCTTTTGTTGTAAATCGGATTATAGCAAGTAGAAATTTATTTGTCAAGCAATTTTTTTGTATAACTTTTCCAGTTCCGCTTATACTTGTAAAAAGGGCAGCAAAAAAGGCAGGTGAAAAAATGAAGTTTTTTAAGACAGTTCCCGACCCCCCCGACGGCTACACCGTGCTCCTGAATGACATTGCGCGCACCACCGCGGATCTGCGCAACGCCTACGAAAATCTCGAAAATGTAGTAGAGCCGGACTTAATCGACTATTACATCTATCAGGCGAAGGCCGTCCAGATGCGCTACAAGTTTCTGCTCGAATGCGCAAAAAAATTAGAGGGCTCTTACACGAAGAACCCTCTCTGAGTATCCATATCCATATAACTTTCGTTCAGGACAGCCCGGCCATATGTGATTCCCGCATAGACCTGCTGTGTGTTTCTCATCAGCGGCCGGCTTCTGTCCTGCCTCGCCGCCTCGATGAAGGAGCCGTGGAGCTTCCCCATCACCTTTTTTGCCTCCGCAAGCCCCTCATCGCTGTTCTGATAAAGGGTGCGCGCCAGCTCATTCTTGCAGAACACATAGAGCGCGTACAGATTTTTGGAAAGCTCATAGGAAAAATCCAGGGCGCCGATCAGCTCGTCAAGGGTGCGCTGCGCCCCCCGGACGGCCTCCTTCACCGCCTGCCGGTCGCCCACTGCAAACGCCCGCTCTGCATCGTTGGTATAAGCAAAAAATATATCGTATATAATCACAATCATCTCGCCCTGATTACACTGGCTGAGCCGTCTCGTAAAATCTCTCTTCAAACTGTTATCCATACCGCACCCCCTACTGCAAGAGCGACAATATCTGCTGCGGTATGTCGTTCGCCTGAGACAATACAGAGATTGAAGCCTGATCCAGCACGCTCTGCTGGGTGTATTCAGTCATCTCCTCCGCCATGTCCGTATCCAGAATGTTCGAGTAAGCGGCCGTCATATCCTCCTCGGTCTCCGCAAGGCTGCTCGCCGCATACTCCAGCCGGTTCTGGAACGCACCAATTCTTGAGCGAACCTCGTTTAAGGTGGCAATCGCATCGTCCAGCGTATTCAGCGCCTTTTCCGGCCCCTTCTTCACCGTCACGTCCACTTTATCTAAATAAAGGCTCTCGGAAGATACCTCCGGGATTCGTACATCCATCTCCTGATACTGGTTTGCACCGATCTGAATGGTCATCGCGCCGATATCCGTTACCTCGATGGAAACGCTCGCCTCAAAGGTCGTTACATTTCCCTCGGCAACCGGCTCGTTCAGCAGAAAATCCATGGAAAAACCGCCCACATCGGTCACTTTTACCCGGCATCCATCCACCAGCGCGGTAGCCGATTTGGAAAAACCATCGGTGGTATCCAGCGTAACGTCGGCGTCCCTGCCTGCCTTTTTCACTTCGTAGCTGCCCGTCTCCTTGTTGAAGCTTACACCGTCTACACCGTCCGCCATGCCCATGGACTCCGCCAGAGACTTGCTGACCTCAATCACCATCTCCGCATTGGAGCCGTACTCGCCGGTCTCCAGTGTATAGCTGCCGTCATCTGCCCGCACCGCGGTACAGCCTGCCTGCTCCGCCGCCTGCCTGAGCTGCTCGTAAAATGCCTCCTCGTCCATGCCCTTGTAGTACTCATAGGTCACGTCATTGATGGTCACAGTACCGGAAACGCTGCTTGTTGAAGGCGCCGGAAGTGTAAACCGGCCTTTTTCCGCAGGCGCATTCACCGTGAGATTATACATATCCGGCAAAACGCGGTCGGACACTGCAAGCCTTGTCGCTTCCCTGGAGTATACGCGCACATCGGAGGAGCCGTCTAAAAGCGCCTTCGTATTGTACTCGGTGTCTGAGGAAATACGGTCTACTTCCTCTGTCAGCTTATCAATCTCCGCCTGGATACTCTTGCGGTCGTTGTAAGAGTTTGTGCCGTTCGCCGCCTGAACGCTGAGCTCGCGCATACGCTGGAGCATACTGCTGACTTCATTTAAGGCGCCGTCCGCGATCTGCAGCACCGACTTGCCGTCGGTGGCATTGGACTGTGCCTGATCCAAAGCGTCAATCTGCGCCTTCATTTTGTTGGATATTGCCATGCCTGCGGGATTATCGCCTGCGCTATTGATTTTCAGACCGCTGGAAAGACGCTCCATGGATGCGGTCAGCCGGTTCTCGGTGCGCAGCATCTGATTATTCGTAATGACAGCGGACATATTTCGATTGATTTTCATATAGAGTCCTTCCCCTAACAAATTTTTATCGAGCGTCCCTGCCCTTTGATTTGACCATCCTTGTCATCTCATCTGAACTATATATCGACCTTTGACAAAAAAATTTAACCCTTGGGCAAGTATAATTTGCATTTCATGGGAAAACGTATTATAATGGGGAACAGCTTACAAATTAACTTAAAGGAGGATTTTTCTATGGCTAAGGTTACAGGAGAGACCATGATCGGCGAGCTTCTTCAGATTGACGAGAACATTGCGCCGATGCTTTTGAATATCGGTATGCACTGTCTGGGCTGCCCGTCGTCCCAGATGGAGACTATTGCAGAGGCCGCCCAGGTGCATGGCATCGAGCCGGACGATCTGGTGAATGACATCAATGATTTTCTGGAGCACGATCTGGCTTAGCATGAAGCGAATTTGTATTCCGGACAGTTTTCTATCATAGGCAGCCATGCTGCCTGTGATGCGAAAGAGCGGTTGACTTATGTGTGAACATACGGAGATAAGATATGCAGGTAGTTTTTTGATATGCATGTTTAAATGCAAACAGCCATGACACACGTCATGGCTGTTTTATAGTCCCTTTATATGCAAATGTTATATTGCGGCAATGACCTGAAGCGCATTCCCCCGCAGAATCCGGGCACAGTGCTCCGCGTAGTAAGCGCCTACTGCCGCAGTGTAATTCCGCTGCTGGCCATACTCGGAAATCATGTTGCATACCTTGTTAAACTCCTCCGGCGTGTGGCCGCTCTTGTGCACCATCAGGAAGAGACGGTTTTTCTTCTCATTCTTGTATAAATCATTCTCACCATCGTAATAGCCTGTCAGCACATGGCTCAGCCGCTCGATGGACTCCATCGCGGAAAACTCAAACATCTTTGTGAGGTCTGTCATCACGCCAACCGGCTGTGCCTCTTTCTGCGATACGGCTCCCTGCGCCTGCTGCTCCTCACCCTCGTGAAGCCGCTCCTGCTCTTCCCTGATTTTATTGAAAAGACCTAAGATATCGTCCGCGCCCTTCGCCTCCGCGCTTCCCGCGGACGTCTCAAACAGCATATCCTCGCCAGGCTCAGAGAACTGGGAAAATCTGGTATCCAGCTCCTCCGGGTACTCCACCTTCGTAATTACAAGAATCAGTGACTCCGAGGACAACGGAATCGCCTCCACCATCAGCGGAAGATCGTTTGCCTCAAAGCCAAACTCATAGTTCGCCTGCTGAATCATATCCTGAAAGAGCCCCTTGGCTTTCTCCGACCCATAGACGAACTCCCGTATATTGATCTGCCTGTCTGCCAGATCCTGCTTCGTCAGCGTACACCGGATCTGATTATCATTTAACTTCTCAAGCTTCATTTACTCACACCCTCATCATATTGAACTGTAGGTTACAGATATTATAATCAAATACACACGGCTTGTAAAGTTCGTGCTCATAAAAAAATTATAAAAAATGCTTGCAAAAACAAAATACTTGTGTTATAAGTGTATGCATGAGATGCATCCTTTGCCCCAGAGGAGCATATGACAATTAAAAACAATTTTATCATGTCCGGCCGCTACGAGCTTATTAAAAAACTCGGAGAGGGTTCCGATGGAACCGTATATCTGGCCAGACATCATTCTTTAGAGCTGGAGCGAGCCATCAAGGTTTTTCCCAAGAAAGCCGGTTCCGCTTCACTCTTCGCTATTTCGGAAGCAAATGTCCTAAAGACGATTCAGCATCCGGGTATTCCCACAATCTACGATTTTGAAGAAGATCAACACAATTACTATCTGGTGGAAGAATATATCCGCGGCGAGTCTTTATCACAGTTTCTGCTTCATCAGCAGTCAATTTCCCAAAGCTTGTTTTTTCAATTTTGCGAACAGCTATGCGAGATTTTTGGATATCTGCATACACTGTGTCCCAGTCCGATTCTCTATCAGGATCTCAAGCCGGAGCACATTCTTATATGCGGATTGCAGCTAAAGCTCATAGACTTTAGCGTCTCCTCTTTTCTCGCGGATCCGGGAAATGACCTTCCACATTTTGGGAATACGGCCTTCAGCGCACCTGAGCTTTCCAGCAGCCATGTGACGAGGGCCAGCGATATCTACAGCATTGGCCGGATTATGCAATACATGGCTGATTATGTGGATCCCGCACTCTCCCCAAATATCCTGACTATTATCCAGAAAGCAACCAGTGCAGACCCTGCCCGTCGGTATGAAACGGCAGACGGGCTAAGTTCTGCACTACAACAGGCAAATGATAATAACGGCAGGATGCATCTCAGGCAGACCATCGCAGTACTTGGAAGCTATCCGGGCTGCGGAGCCACACATATTGCAGCTTCCTTAACCTGCGCCCTCGGCGCAATGGGGCACAAGGCTGTGTATTACGAGGAGAATTACTCCGACAGCCTGCGCAAAGCAATCCCCCATCTGCACGGGGTCAGTGAGAGGGAGGGCTGCTACCTCTACAAGTGTTTCAAAGGTTATCCCCGGTACGGGGAGGGCATCGCGCTCACACGGCGAACCGCTGACATTTCCGTCGTGGATTACGGCTGCGGGCCACCCCCTGCGCTGACGGCAGATTGTATTCTGCTGGTCTGCGGCGGCGGAGCATGGCATCGGGATCAGACCGTTATGCCGGCTCTTCCGCCCGGGCTTCTTAAGAAACGCCTGCGGGTAGTCGCTAATCTGTGTGACCGCAAGGCTGCCATCTACTATGCCAGACGGCTGGACGCCCCGGTGTATCTGTATCCCTTTGATCCCGAACCCTTTGAGGCGGACAAGGGAAAAAGGCGTTTTGCCGAATGGCTGTCTTACCAGAAAGGAGGCAGGGAATTATTTTCACACATGCGAAGCCATATATCCCGGCTCCGGGAACAATAGGGGTATGCGGGGCAGGCGCTGGCGTCGGCACGACGCATCTGTGCATTGCAATCGCCAACTATCTGTGCAGCAAATTTTACTCCAGCACCGCTTATCTGGAGATGAATGCAAGCCATGAGATCCGGGCCCTGGCGGGCAGACCGGATCATGGAAGCAGCTTTCGCCACCAGCGGATCGAGTACTATCCGGACATGACACTGTCCTATGCGCAGAAAATTCTGGCTGGCCATTACAGATACTATGTGCTGGACTTCGGCTGTCCCGGTCCCCACACGCTCCGGGAGTTTGACAAATGCGACCACAGGCTGATCATCGGCTGTGCAGGCGCATGGAAGGCAACGCAGTACCGGAAGTTTGTCGAACATACAATCAACAATCCATACAGAGAGGAGGACTACTTATACATTGGTAATTTTATGGGGTGTAAGAACGATATAGAACTACTGTCGCATGCTTTTGGTGCAAGGGTGATTCCCATGCCCTACCTTTCCGATCCGTTTCACGTTGCTTCCTCATACTTTGGCTTTTTTGAGGATATTTTGAGAAGGAGGCATTAGTTATCACACAAAAGGAACATCACAATGAAAAAAACAAATTTACCGCTGCTTATTGAATATAAGCCACAGGACTATCGCGGCCTGTATGTGTCAATCGCTCCCCGGCAGGAGCGCCTGGCCTCTGCCGCAACGGGAGGAGGTGATCACAGAAAAAAATAAGCCTTGTTTTTATTGTCACTTTAAAACAAACCATTCTTAGTGAAGGGGCCTTGATGCGGTTACTTCTATATTAAGTATGGAACAAAAAATTTATAATCTGTAGCACAATATGCGTAAAATCAGATGAAAAAAAGAAATGGGGACGGGGCCGCCTTGGGCGGCTCCGTATTTTGATATTAGAATTGAATAAACGCACATGCTTATGATATAATAGCTAATATCCCACAAGTTACAGAAAGGCAGGGTCTTACATGAAGAAAAAAGCACTACCGGTTCTCGTGGTTGCAGCGCTGATCGTCATTATCGTCGCAATTACAGGCATTACCACGCTGATCAAAAAATATACACCCTCAAAGGAGCGTCAGGATCTGAATGAATATTACCACATTACCTCGGAGGATCAGGTCGCCATCGTTTTAAATAACGAAGTCATTGAAACCACCGCCAAAATGATTGGCGGTCACATATATGTGGATTACCATTTTCTCCACGACCGGATCAATCCCCGGTTTTACTGGGATGCGAACGAAAATGTCCTGCTGTACGCCACCTCCCGGGAGCTGATCTCGGCGCAGGCGGACAGCAACAGCTATTTCATCACCAAGTCCTCGGTAGACTTCGGGCGTCCCGTGGTAAAGGCGACCGCCGACTCCGCCTGTGTGGATCTGGATTTTGTGAAGGAATACTCGGATTTCACCTATGAATATGCCTCCGAACCGAACCGCATCATTATGACAAATGTGTGGGGGGACTACGAGGTTGCTTCCCTAAAGCGCGCCACCCACGTCCGCGTCAAAGGCGGTATCAAGAGCCCGATCCTTGCGGATGTTGCCGAGAAAGACACGGTGTCTGTTTTGGAAAAGGGGGAGAGCTGGACGAAGGTAATGACGGCTGACGGAATTGTGGGCTATGTGCAGGCGAAAAAGCTGTCGGACACTACCACGGAAACAAGAGCGAGCGACTTTGAGCCGGAGACCTTTGCCCATATCACAAAGGATTTTGAAATCTGTATGGCGTGGCATCAGGTGACAAACACCTCCGCGAACTACGATGTGGCCTCTGTGCTCGCCAGCACAAAGGGAATCAATGTGATTTCCCCCACATGGTTCTACCTGAACGACAACGAGGGCAATCTTGCCAATCTCGCAAGCAATGACTATGTGAGCTACTGCCACTCCCAGGGCATAGAGGTGTGGGCTCTTGTCAGTAATCTGGAAAACAGCGATGCGGACTCTGCCCTTGTGCTGACCCGCACCAGCACAAGACAGAATCTGGTGAACCAGATTGTCTCCATGGCAATCCAGTATAACTTAGACGGAATCAATCTGGATTTTGAGGCTCTGCGCCCGGACGAGGTGGGAGACGCGTATATCGAGTTTGTGCGGGAGCTGTCTATTAAATGCGCGAACAACGGCATTGTGCTCTCCATCGACAATTATGTGCCCACGGACTATACCGCTTTCTATAACCGGAGCGAACAGGCAAATTATGCGGATTATGTTGTAATCATGGGATATGATGAGCATTATGCCGGCTCTGACGAGGGCTCTGTCGCCTCTCTCGGCTGGGTGCGCGACGGTGTGGTCAATACTCTCGCGGAGGTTCCCTCCAGCCAGGTCATTCTCGGAATGCCGTTCTACACCCGGATCTGGACTCTCACCCCCACTGCGGAGCAAGAGGATTCCGACACTGATATGAACTACGAGGTTTCTTCCAGAGCTTACGGGATGCGTGCGGCGGCCAGTCTCTTATCCACCTATGGCGCGGAGACGCAATGGCTGGAGGAAAGCGGACAGCACTATGCGGAGTACGAGGCAGACGGCGCGGTCTGTAAGGTATGGCTGGAGGATGCCGATTCCGCTGAGGAACGCTTAAAGCTTTTGGACGAATACGAGCTGGCCGGGGCTTCCTTCTGGAAGCTTGGCTTTGAAACGCCGGATATCTGGGATACCGTAATCAAGTATATCAACTGAGGAAGTATATTTGGATAAACCCCTGCATAGATTGGAATAACAGCTTTTATTTTCAATCTATCAGGGGTTTTTTATGAAGAAAAAATTCGAGATTTTTATGGTTGCCTGCCTGTTTGTGAGCTCTTTCCTTCTGGCTCGCGCAGGGGCGGCGCTGGTAGCAAACCGCTCCAGCGACAAGCCGTGCATTGTGCTGGATGCCGGACATGGGGGCGCAGACCCCGGCAAGGTCGGGGGAGATGATATTCTGGAGAAGGATCTGAACCTTCAAATTGTGTTTAAGCTGAAAACGCTCTTTGAAAATAAGGGCTTTGAGGTGGTGCTGACCCGCACCGATGACAAGGCGCTGGTGTCCGACAACTCCAAGGCGCTCAAGGTGGAGGATATGCGCAACCGGGTGGCACTCATTGAAAAGGCCAGTCCGATTATGACCATCAGCATCCACCAGAACAGCTATACGGATCCCGCCATCTCCGGCCCGCAGGTCTTTTTCTATGATCAGTCCCCGGAGGGCGAGCAGATTGCCGCAACGATTCAGGCAGCTTTAAATGAGCAGCTTGATCCGCCGAAGCAGCGGGTATCCAAATCGAACGACGACTATTATATACTCAAAAAAACACCGAGTCCCACGGTAATCGTGGAGTGCGGTTTCCTCAGTAACCCGGAAGAAGCCGCCAAGCTGACCGATGAGGCTTACCAGAATAAGCTGGCCCGGGCAATCTATAGCGGCGTCTGCACCTATCTTTCTGAAAATGGCGGTACAGGACTCGTTCCCTCTACTGAAAGCGGCGGTACAGGACTCGTTCCCTCCACAGAAAATACGGCTCCCGATACGGAGACTCTCTCCACAGAGAGCTCCGGCACGGAAGCCTGACACATTTTTTACATAAATTTGCTGCTATACTGAATAAAACTCTCCGCAATATGGTACAGCCGGGTGGTCTGAACGGTGTCCGTCCTCTCCTCCGCCAGCTCACCTGCGGCTGCCAGCTTCTCCTCACGCTGGATTCCAGCCATCTCATAGTGCTCCAGAGACAGATTTTTGGCAAGCGTCACCCGGATATCTACTTTTCCAGTCTCTGCTCCCGTGCTCTTTAATGCAGACACCAGGGAGCCGAGATTCCTCGCCAGCATCTCTCTGTTCTTCTGATCCTCCACCGCAATCATTCCGGAAATTCCCTGCTCCTTTGCATGGAAGGAGGCCGCAACCTTGCCAAGCCTCGGGCTGTCAAACAGAATATCTACCATTCCCTTTTTCTCTGTCCCACGGACAATTTTTAGGGAGACTCCCGTGACTGAGTCGCCGGTCTGCACCGGCACCATATAGCTCTCTTCTTTTGCCTTTTTCGCGCAGAGCGCAAATGCACTCGTCATCTGCCGCATCTCACGGATATCCAGCGAGCGCACGGATGGATCCTCCACCAGCATCGTGTCCATGACATGCTCTGCTACATCTGCCAGCGTCTCCTGCGCATCCGCCAGCTCCTCGGGGTTTTTCAGCGACTCCCCGAAATCCTTCAGAACCTTGTCCTTTAACTCTGCGATCAGCTCCATGGAATCCTTCGAGAATCCTTCCTTTTTCCAGAGTTTTTGCATGACACTGTTGGGGTGGCGCAAAAGCTCCGTCGCCGCCATAATATTGATCACGCTGTTGGGCATATCGTAGCGCTCCAGATAAGAGTACACCTCCTCCGAGGTCTCCAGAACCTGCTGGTATGCCGCAAGCTGTTCCTTTATGTACGCCTCCTGCGCCTGCGTCTCCTGCTCTGAGGTCTCCATCTCCTGAAGGGCGGCCGCAAGCTGCTCCGGCGTCATATTCTCCCATCTTTCGCTTCCCAGCTGCGCCAGCTTATCTGGCGATACATTGTCCAGCACATCCTTTAAACAGTTCTGCTGGAAAGCTGCCTGAATCTGTTCGTCGATTCTCGGCCCGCTCGCGGTACTCTCTACGCCCTCAAAATCATCGTCCACCGTATAGTCGATTCCGCCGCTCTTTCTCGCGGAACGCATGGCGGTGAGAAGGTTGCGCATGGTGGGCTCGCTGCCCTGATTCATCAGAAAACCAAGCGCCGCACCGTCCGTCTTTTCCACCTGGGCAATCAGGCGGTAAATCCCGATATAGCTCTCCCTCTCCTCTCTGGAGATTTCCTGATTCTGCTCTAATTTCCATAGGAATTTGCTGAACCGCTCCTGCTCCTCGTTTCCAGTCTCCGCCTTAATCTGCTCCACGGTATGGTTCAGCTCCTCCATGGTCATATCCAGCGGGTTTTCACCCCGGCGAATCAGCTCAAGAGTCACGGCCGGCGTCATATTTTTAAACGCCCGCTGCATCTCCTCGTCGCGCGCTTTCACCGCCTGAATGTTTTCCTCTGTAATCTCCGTCTCATTATAGGAAAGAATCCGCACGGCACGGCGGTTCGGCTCGCTGGTCTCTAAATTCATATCGGAGAGAATGTCGTCCACGTTGCGGAATGCCTTCTGAATGCTGTCTCCCATATCCTTCCGGGGCGCGGTCTGCATGGTTTCGTAGCGGTCATTTGCCTGCTCAAACTCTCTGCCTGATACCACCTGCGCGCTCTCCCCGTCTGGAACCCCCTGCGCGCGCGTTCCATCTGAAACATTCTGCCCAGACTCCCCGCCCGAAGCTGCCTGTGCCGCCTGCATGGGCTCATAGCTCTCGCCCCTCTCCGCAAACTCTCCGCGCAGCGTCTCTCCGACGTCATGGATAATCTCCACGGTATCACGGTCTCCGACCTGCCCAAGCGTATAGGCGGGAGCACTCTTCATGTCTGCGAAGGTTTCCTCCGTCCTCGCAAATATGTCTATATTTTTGTCCGTCGCCTCTATTCCTGCCCCAGTCAGCAGGCCACGGTAAAACTGCCTTTCCTGCTGCTTCAAATTTTCTACCAGAAGCTCCAGCGGCTTTGTGTCGATATTGATGCCATGCTTCGCCATGGCGCGGCTCGCCTCCGTCGTCATAATAAGCCGCGTCTCCTCCAGCTTCCGTCTGGCTGTAATCATATAGCCGTCCTCCGGACGTCTCCCGGAGGTAATTGCCTTGGCCATGGAATCTGTCAATGCATTCCAGTCGTAAGTATCGGTGGAAAGCTGGGTGGAAAGCTCCTTTAACTGTCCGATATAGACAAGGTTTTCCTTTGTCACCGGAAGCTGGTGGGACACCAGCCACTTTCCGTTTTCCACGGTCTCGGCGTCCGCAGTCAGCCCTGCTTCCTCTATAATCGCCGCAATCTGCGTTTCCAGCGCCGCAAGATCCTCCGGCGTGACAAGCTCCACGCTGTTTTCCTGCGTCACAGTCCCCGCATGTTCTGCGGTGTAGACATTGTGAATCGTGGGCTCAAGCTCGTTTTTCAGCAGATACCCCATGGCGTCCTCACTGACGCCGGTGAGCGTTGCCGCCTGCTCCAGCGCAGCCACACTCTCCTGCACATTCGCTTCCGTCAGCGGGAGATCGTTGGCGGTCAGCGTCTGCATAATCTGGTTCACGACCACGGGATTTCCGGTAATCTGTTCCAGCTGCTCCCTTGTCAGGGTGTCACCGTACACGGAGATGTCCACCCCCGCCTCGGCGAGAACCGCCTTGATTTTATCTGTCACGGTGATAATCGTATGACTGTCGGTGGCCGAAGCAGAAAAGCCCTGCTCCTCCATCTGCTTTAAATCCTCCGGCGAGGTGGTATTGGCAATCACTGCCATCTCATTCGCACGGCTTTCGGCAGACTGTCCCTCATTGCTCTGAATCTCCTCCGCCACGGTTTTGTCCTGCTCTGCGTTCATGGGATTCTGGTAGGTGGCGTCCGCCATATTCACATTTCCCGCTGCGGAAACGCCTGCCAGCTTTTCGTACTTTTCTTTTTGCACAGCAAAAGCATTGCTGCTCTCCGGCATATAGCTCTGATAAGCGGCAATGCCCTTTCCCATGGATTTCTTATCTACATTGCGGTCTACATTTTCCCACAGATTTGTCTCGATATACACGAATTCTCCCATATATCCGGCGGACTCCCTGTCTCAGCCGAATATGACATGTATTTGACATCCTTGTCATTTATATTATCGGCAGCGCCTTTTGAATTCTGTAGGTATAAAATTACAATTTCTATTCCGTTTCCGCCGTCCCGCCGCTGTCCCGCAGCCAGTACAGCGTCTCGTCGTACCGGAGCATCTCTATGTACTCTGCGCTGTTTTCATCGTGGTAAGTAAGCGAGAGTATTTCTTTTTCCGGGCTGAGGTTTTCGTAGGGTTCAATTTCTACCGTCACTGCGCCGTCCTCCTCCACGCACTCTCCCGTGCCGCCAATCCCGATTCCAATGTAATAGCTGAACGCCCCATCCTCTGCAATCTGCATATCATTTCCATACTGTATTCCGGTTCCGAAAAGGGAGGGGTCTACTCGGTCAAAATCCAGCCTCCACGCGCCAGCCATGTCTGCAAGCTGTCCTGCCTCCCCGCCGGGGGCGCACGCTGTTTGCAACGCCAAAATCACAACTGTAAGGGCGGCAGGGAAAAAGCGGGTTTTTCGGGTTTTTATTTTCATCATTTCTGCTCTCCTCTTATTTAACATCATAATAAAACCTCCACCTTATTTTAAATATTTCCCGGTCTGGCTTTCCGCACATTGACAAATATCCTCCAGCGTCCCCGCCGCAACGATCCTCCCTCCGCGAATCCCGCCGCCGGGTCCCATGTCAATGATATAATCCGAATTGCGGATCACGTCCAGATCATGCTCAATCACGATGACGGTCGCCCCGTTTTGGATCAGCCGCTGAAATACCAGCAGCAGCGTCTGCACGTCCAGAGGATGCAGGCCGATGGTAGGCTCGTCGAAAACAAAGACAGAATCTGACTGCCCCCGCCCCATCTCGCTGGCCAGTTTCAGGCGCTGTGCCTCGCCCCCGGACAGACTGGGCGTTTCCTCTCCCAGTGTCAGGTATCCCAAACCTAAATCATGCAGCACACGCAGCTTCTTTTCCACAGCGGGAAGATCCGCGCAGGCCTCCAAAGCCTCATCGACACTCATATCCATCAGCTCCGGCAGGGAATACGCCTGCCCGCTTTGTTTGGAGACACGCCTGATCAGGCCGGCATTCTTTGCATAGCGGGAGCCGCCGCATTCCGGGCACGGAATTTCCACATCCGGAAGAAACTGGACGTCCAGACTGATCGAGCCGGTTCCATCACAGACGGGACACCGCAGACTGCCGGTATTGTAGGAAAAACAGCCTGCCTTATATCCGCGTTCCTTTGCATCCGGCGTTCGGGCATACACCTTTCGCAATTCATCATGTATGTCGGCATAGGTGGCCACGGTGGAACGCACATTGATGCCTATCGGAGTCGCGTCAATCAGTTTGACCTTCCCGATGCCCTCCGCGGAAATGGCGCGTACATGCTCTGGAAGCTTTTCTCCCCTGATGAACGCCTCCAGCGCAGGTATCAGGCTCTCCAGAATCATCGTCGTTTTACCGGAGCCGGAAACGCCGGTGACGGCAATCAGCCGCCCTTTGGGAAAATCGGCCGCAAGCGGCTGCACCGTGTGGATCTGTGAAGTTGACAGGTGTATCGTCCCCAGCATAAATATTTCATAGGCAGAAAGCGGCTGACGCAGATCAATGACATTTTTCCCGGAAAGAAATGCGCCGATACGGGAGCTCGGATCATTTTCAATCTCCGGGAGGCTTCCCTGCGCAATAACCGTGCCGCCTCCCGCCCCCGCCTCCGGGCCAAGCTCAATGAGCCAGTCCGCGCGCGATAAAATATTTGTATCGTGATCGACCAGAAGAATGGAATTCCCGTCGGCAAGAAGATCGTCCATCACGCCAGCCAGTCCCTCAATGTTCGAGGGATGCAGACCAATCGACGGCTCGTCCAGCACATACATCACGCCGGTGGTGCGGTTTCGCACTGCTCTGGCCAGCTGCATCCGCTGCCGCTCTCCCGTCGAAAGCGTGAAGGCCGCGCGATCCAGCGTCAAATAATCCAGTCCCAGCTCCATCAGCCGCTTTGCCGCACTCTGGAAGGATTCACAGATGCTCTCCGCCATGGGTCTCATCTCCTCCGGCAGGGCGGCCGGAACATTCGCCACCCAGTCCACAAGCTCCGCCAGCGTCATGGTACACGCCTCCGCCAGAGAGATTCCCTGCAGCAGCGGGGCGCGGGCGGCGTCGCTGAATCTCGTGCCGCCGCAATCCGGGCATATGTCCTCCTTTAAAAATTTTGCCACCCGCTTCATGCCTTTTTCATCCTTCACTTTGGACAAAGCATTTTCCACAGTGTAAACGGCGTTGAAATAGGTGAAATCCATATCGCCCGCCGCGCCGCTGGTTTTGTTTTGATAAATGATGTTCTTCTTCACCGCCGGGCCGTGGAATACAATATCCCTCTCCTGCTCCGTCAGCTCGCAAAAGGGTATGTCCGTCCGCACGCCCATCTCGCGGGCAATGTCCTTCATCAGCGACCACATCAGGGTCTGCCACGGCGCCACCGCACCCTCGTCGATGCTGATGGATTCGTCCGGCACCAGCGTGGACTCGTCCACGGTGCGAATGATTCCGGTGCCGTCACAGCGCCTGCACGCACCCTGACTGTTAAACGCCAGCTCCTCCGCCCCCGGGGCAAAAAAGCTCTCCCCGCAGACGGGGCAGACAAGATCCTGCCCCGCCGCCACACGCAGGGAGGGTTTTAGATAATGTCCGTTGGGACAGCGATGACTGGCCAGACGGGAGAACATGAGCCGCAGACTGTTCAGGAGCTCCGTGCCCGTGCCGAATGTGCTGCGGATTCCCGGAACTCCGGGACGCTGGCGCAGCGCCAGTGCCGCCGGAACATACAGCACACTGTCCACCTGCGCCTTCTCCGCCTGCGTCATGCGCCTTCTCGTATATGTGGACAAAGACTCCAGATAGCGTCTCGACCCCTCCGCATACACAATCCCCAATGCCAGCGAAGATTTTCCCGAACCGGAAACCCCGGCAATTCCTACAATTTTGTGCAGCGGAATGTCCACATCAATATTTTTCAGATTATGTACCCGCGCGCCCCGCACCCTGATATGCGCCGGCGTCTGCCCTGACTGTTTGATTTTATCTGTTTTATCCATTTTTCCACCTCACCGTTTCTTTATAAGATAAATATCCGGGAGCACAACCGGATACTCCCTTCCCTCCTTCTGGTCTGTCCAGCCCAGCACAAACCGGATTTTCCCGCCGGCCATCACATAGCCCCGCGCTCTGTTTTTCTCAATCACATCCTCCAGAAAGCGTTTAGAAAATACCACAATTTTATGCCTCCCGCTTCCAAAGGAAATGGACAGACCGTCCTCCTCGGGGTTCAGCTTCGCCCCGCCCCACAGCCTGCGGATTATCTCCTTTTTATCCTTGAAAAATCCAAGGTTCACATCTTTATGCGAGAGCTGGACAAGAAGCTCCCCGGGCTTTTCGTAATTATTATCATCCTGCCCCGTCGCAGGAAAAGCATCGAGCACATTGCCATTATAGTAAATATACAGTCCGTGCTTTGCCCTCGTCATACCCACATACAGGGCGCGCTTCGCCTCATTCGTGTCCGCACCATAGCTCCCCAGCAGCATGACCACTCTGTCAAACTCCCTCCCCTTAGCCTTGTGAATGGTGGACACCACGACCTCGCTCTCCTCACTGGAAAAGAAATCTTCCAGACGGGATTCCTGCAGAAAAATGTCAAAATCCGACTTATATTTTTTGGGATACGCTATGGCAAAGGCATCCAAAAGATTTAGGCACAGCGGAAGATTTTCGCTGTCTGCATACCTTCTCCGCAAGTCCTCCCGCGCCTCCTCCCACTCCCGTTCGCTGATAAGCGGAGAGTGCAGATTTTTCTCCAGCCGCTGTTTAAAATATGTGAGCTCAAGCATACGGCAGAGGTCAAACCTATCGTTGCCCTGAATCAGCCGCGCCCGCACGCCCTTATACTTTAACAGCCCCATCACCTGCAGCGCTTCCTCGTTTTTCCCCGTGAGAATACACACCGAATCCCCTGCCCTCTGGCAGAGCGCACGCGCTTTTTCCGTCACCGGTTCCTCCAGATTACAGCTGCGGCACTTCACCAGCTCCACCTCGCCGGGCTCCTGCCTTTTTGCCAAAATCGGTTTATTCTTCAGGCGATTGCCAATCGTCTTTACAAAGGCATTGGAAAAAGCAACGATATTCTGGTCGCTCCTGTAATTGTCCAAAAGCTCATACATCTTTGCGTCCTCCCTCTCTAAAAAGGACTTAAAATGCGCGGAGCTTGAGCCGCGGAATTCATAGATATTCTGGTCGTCATCTCCCACCGCAATCACCCGGAGATCATCATTTTTCTCAATCAGCGCCGACACAAGCGCAAATTCCTGCGCGCTCATATCCTGCGCCTCGTCGATGACCAGCACGTTCTTCGTAATTCTCCCGAGTTCCACCTCGCCGCCCGCAATCATGGCCGCCGCGTCCTGCACGACGGTCTGCGAGCTGTCCAAATCCCCAATCCTTCCCAGCAGGTCAAAACAGTAGGAGTGGAAGGTCTTGATTTCCACATAAGCCGCCGCATTGCCGATCAGGTCATACAAACGCTTTTTAAATTCCGTCGCCGCCGCCCGGGAAAAAGTCACCATAAGGAGCTGCTCATGCTTGACCTCCTCCAGCATAATCAGGGATGCCAGCTTGTGTACCAGCACTTTCGTCTTACCGCTCCCCGGCCCCGCCGCCACCACAATATATTTTGATTTGTCGTCGTCGATAATTTCTCTCTGTGCATCCGACAGACCGTCGAACAGCCGGTTGTATTTCTCCGGGGTAATATTCCGGTTGATTTCGTCCTTCCGGTTTCCCTTAAAATACTTGGCAATAAAAGCTTTGTAGTTCATATAAAAATAATCATTTACAAAAGTCAGGGCGTCGTCGTAGTTTTGCAGCATCATGTTGGCGAACTCCCCGACAATATGGATCTGCTGCATTTTCTGCTTGTAAAAGGCGTCCAGTTGCTTATAATCCTCCGCCTTGTAACGAATTTTGTTGTCCAGCTGCAGCCTTTTTATCTGCATCCCGCTATAGAGCACAAGAAAACCGCCCTCCAGCCTTAACGCCCCAATTTTTGACAGATACAAAAGGGCGTCCTCTGTCTGCACATTCGTCGCCTCATGGCCGCTGGAACGCTTATATTCCTCCTTTAGCTCCAGCAGGGAAAAGAGCACCAGACCATGCGCCTTTGCCTCAGGGTCTTCTGTATATTTCTGAAATAAATATTTGATAATACAGTCTGCGATACGGTTGCATTCTGTGCGCTTCTGCCACAGCTCCTCCCACGAAAGCTCCGGCATAATGATGGTTTTTTCTGTGGTATTTTCGATGCTTTTTTTAATGTATTTCCGAATCGTCCAGTAATAAAAAATAGTCTTAATCGCGTTGACCGAGGAACTTTTGACGCCGCTGTTTACGGCTGCGTCGTTCAGCTCCTTTAAGTTGATGCACTGGCCTCCGGGCGCAAGATTCTTTACCAGAAATTCCTCAATATCCGTGTATTTGCGCATGACAGCAGCCGACTTATTTTCCTTGTCCGCCGCCTGAATATAAGCCGTGAGATCCTTCGTGTCGGCAAGAATTTTTTCCTCGCGCAGAAGCTGCACGAGCCGGAAGGTATCAAAGCGGGTCATTCCCAGCTGGTCGGCAATATAATCCACCCGCGACTCTCCGCCGCCTTTTGACCCCTTTGCCCGGCTTCTGGCGGATATGAGCTTTTCGACAATTCTTCTGGCATTCAGCTTGTCGGCATCCGCAATCCTCGGGGACGCATCAATCTGCGCGGAGGCCTCCAGCATACCCGGCACTAAAATGCTGTCCGCAAAAACCTTCGGGGAATTTTTCCCACGTTTTAAATAGCCCGCATTTTCCAGCGCCTGTATAGCGGTGTGTGCCCGCGTGTCTATCTCCGGCGTCCTCTCGTCCCAGCCCGCCTGCCGCGCCAGCTCGTAGGCGGTGCACCATACCTCCGGGCGAAGCCTCGTGAGATCCTTGACCGCCTTCCAGATCTGCTGAATCTCATGGATACTCAGTCTCGTCTGATTGAGCATGATAAAATGCTTGTCCAGATCGTTGCTGTTGTAGAGCACATAGCACTCCGCCTGCAAACTCTCATCCCGGCCTGCCCGTCCCGCCTCCTGCATGTAGTTTTCCAGGGAATCCGATATATCATAGTGAATGACAAGCTTCACATTTGGCTTATCCACGCCCATGCCAAAGGCGGAGGTCGCCACCATGACCTGCACCTGATCCCGGATAAACGCCTCCTGATTTTCCAGTTTTTCATCCTTCTCCATTTTCCCGTGAAAGGCAAGCGCATAAAAACCGTCATCCCGCAGCTTTTTCGCGAGCTGCTCTGTCTTTCCGGTGCGGGATGCATAGACAATGGTCGGACAGTTTTTCTGCTCAATCAGCATTCTTAAGGTCAAATATTTTTGCTCATCGGTCTCCCGAAAGAGCACCTCATAGCGCAGGTTTTTGCGGCTTGCTTTCGAGGCGTAGAGCTTTAAGTCCAGATTCAGCTTTTCCTGAAAATACTCCCGGATATCACTGATCACCTTCTGCTTCGCTGTCGCTGTGAAGCAGGATACGGGAATGGGCTGCCCTGTCCTCTTTTTCTCCTGCAGCTCCCGTATAAAATCCCCAATATAGAGATAATCCACCCGGAAGTCCTGCCCCCATGCAGAGAAACAGTGCGCCTCGTCAATGACAAAACGGGCAATACTGCGTTTCAGCAAAAGCCGCTCCACCGTGTAAGAACGCAGGGACTCCGGAGATATGTAGAGAATTGTCGCAAGTCCGCTCTCCACCCGCTCGATCGCCTCCGCGCGCTCAATCGGACTTAAAAGGCCGTTGATGGCCACCGCGTCCGCAATCCCCCTTTTCTCCAGATTATCTACCTGATCCTTCATCAGTGACTGCAGCGGGGAAATCACAACGGTCAGCGCCCGCGCCGCCTCCCCGGCAATCAGGGCCGGAAGCTGGAAGGTGACAGACTTTCCGCCGCCCGTGGGAAATATGGCAAGCAGGGATTCATTTTTCACGGCCGCCTGCGCCGCCTCCTCCTGCAGCTTTTCCCCATCGTAAGTGCGAAAGGAATCGTAACCGAAAATCCGCTTTAGTTTTTTATGTATGTTCAGCTCTCTCTCACAATAGCTGCAATGGCCGCAGGGTGTATTTCTCAGCTTCGCAATCACGGTCTGCACGGCCGGATAGTTCCGGTTCACCCACGGGGGAATAATGGAGGTCTGATCCTCTGCGGAAAGCATCGCCAGCGCGTATGCCAGCTCCACCGGATACAGTATTCTCAAAACCTCTACATCACAGTAGTCACAGATTTTCCCATGGTAATACTGGCAAATTTCATCTGCCGCATCCCCCTTCGGACTGTACCCCACATATGAAAAAAAGCCCTGAAACTCTTCTTTTTGACAGAGGAGGCCGGCATAAATGTCCTTTTGGACTTCGTCGAGCTGCGCAAAGGCATTGACCTCATCATAGAATAGTTCCATGGCCTTGATGGCGTCATTTAATGGATTGTTCTGCGCGTCGGTCAGAAGCTTATCGTCCTTCACCAGCGCGTGATACGGTTTATTGGGAAACAAAAGCGGCGACAGATACAGAGTGTCGATCAGCTCCGCAACACCGGCGGCAATCAGATCCCCGCCGATATATCCGGCATCGTGGTGCACGATATTGTGCCCGCAGGCATAGCAGATATCGCCGGAGCGGTTGCGGGAGATAAATTCCGTAAACGCCTTCCGAGACCCCGTATGAATCTGAATGCGGCGGTCAAACGCCGCTCCGTAATCCAGCACCTCTTTGCTTGCAGGACTGACCTCTGTATCTACAAACACAATTGAATTCATACGCTTATCTCCCAGGTTTTCTTTAACAAAACATCAATTCTTCTTCTGTTTCTATCTGCTCTTGTGATTTTTTTATTTTATTTACTCGTTTCTTATCCACTATTATACTTTTAAAAGCATTATAAGACAATACAAAACTTTATGAATGCAAAATTACTATAGCCTGACAGCCGGGATTATGGTAGAATAAGCGTAAAGCGCACAAAGGAGGATTTGTATGGCTCTTGTATCCATGCTGTTTGTGTATCTTACTATATTTCTACTGATTTGTATATGTATTTTAAGTGTGATTGCCCTGACCGGGCTCATTATTTTAATTGTCTCCCTCGTCAAAAGACACGCCGCGAAAAAGCGGGGGATGCCGCCCAAAAAAGCCGGACTTATCGTCGGGATAGTACTGCTGTGTATTCCGCTTGCACTGGCAGAATTTATTGTGATTGCTTTCAAGGTCTCGCAGCTTTCCAGCGCCATAGATCAACGCAGCGATAATAATGTCCAATACCAGAGCACGGGAATAGAAGAAGATTTTTTATTTGAAACAATGTTGAAAGAGCAATGAGGATATACTTTACCAAAAGAAAATTGATAGTATGAAGAAAAACAGCTATAATAAAAGCAGGTAAGGAATGTGCTGAATGGAGGTTGTTTTATGGAACTTGCAAAGGTTACATCAAAAGGACAGATTACAATACCAATAGAGATTAGAAAAAAGTTAGGCATTAAAGAGGGGAGTAAAGTTCTTTTTTTGGAGGAATCGGGACGAGTATATTTGACAAATTCTTCTATGGAAGCTCTGAGAGAAGCTCAAACTGCATTTGCAGGAGAAGCGGAGAGGCTTGGCTTAGAGACAGATGCAGATGTCATGGCGTTGATTAAGGAGATACGGAAGGAAAAAACGGTGGAATAATTGCGAATATGTGAAAGATTATCCGGTTCTTTATACAGCAATACTGGAAGATGTGGATATACTTGTAACTGGAGATACTGATTTTATGGATGTCGATGTTGAAAAGCCAGAGATTTTGACACCGGCAGAGTTCTGGGAGAGATGTTTTGATGAAAGAGATAAGTGAGTTTATAGGTTTTGAAGATTGTTTGCAGAATAAATATGCTGTTACGGCAAAGGAGCGCACATGAGCCAGATTATACTGACCTTTCAGCTGGATCCCCAAAAAGACGCTGCCGTACAAAAAATCTGCGTGCAGCTTGGCATCCAAAGAAAAAATATTTCACCGAAGGATTACTCCCAAAAACTCGGCTACCTCGCAGGCGTGCAGGGCTTTTCCCGTGAAAAAGCAGGCGCTTCTATGCCCTTTTCTGCAGAGATGCTGGTTTTCTCCGGCATGAATTCTAATCAGGTAGATGCTTTTCTCGACGCATACAAAAAGACCGCCCTAAGTCCTGTCGGACGCAAGGCGGTCATTACACCCAGCAATGTATTCTGGACTGCGGAAGCACTGTTTTGTGAACTCACAAAGGAATGCCGCTTCCACTGAAAGCAATAGATTAAGATTATCAAGAAAAACAGCGTAGAAGAAACGTGCGTTTTTCTCTTGCGCTCTGCTGCCGGATATGCTATATTATAGACAGAAAAGGGAAAGCCATAGAAGCGGCTCTACCCATCATAATAACAAACTACGACATTTTACAATGTCAAGCCGTCACTACTCCGAATAGTGGCGGCTATTTCCTTTTTCCCTTGTAAACCTGATAAATCAAATTAGCAAGGGCAACAATGAGTATTCCAATCTGGATTAAATCCTGATATGTAACGTACATTGCATCGCCCTCCTTTCTTTCGTCTGGAGGGCTGCCTGAACCCTCCGAAAAAACAAGAGGGGTAAAGCCGCCTTTGGCTCTATGGTTTTCCATGAATGGAGTATAGCACACATTTCCGTGTCAGGCAATTACAATATACAGTTTTCATTGTGCAATTATTACAAGCGGTTTAAATTTTTCTTTTCCAGATATACGGATACCAGCGGATTCTCTTCGCTGTCATACGCAAACTCCGTGCCGTCTGCAAACGTGATATTCCATGCGCGGCAATTCTCATTCACAAAGAAATCCCATATGACAATCTGATCCCTTCCATCTGTCCCCGCGAGGGTAATGGTGAGATTATTCCAGTTGGTTCGTTCAAATGCCAGCTGGTCTGCGGTCACGCCAGCGCCGAAGGAAAGTGTATGGATTCCCTCCGAATCAATCAGATTATCCACACCGTATCCACTGTCATAGATATAGGTGTCATCTCCGGCTCCGCCGTACAGCATGTCATTTCCGGATCCTCCGTCCAGTATATCATCACCGCCGTTTGCCCACAGCTGGTCATCTCCGGCTCCGCCATACAGCATGTCATTTCCGTTTCCTCCGCTGACATAGTCGTTTCCTCCCTCGGAGAAAATGGTAACTCCCATGTCGTCCATCGCGAAAATTGACTCTGCCTCATCATTTCCGTAGAAGGTGCGCAAAGGACTCTGGTATGCATCTGCGTAGAAGCTTGCCCCATTGTCAAATACCAGCTTATAATTCCGGTTTGCCTCTGCCACGCAAAAGCCCTCAATCACAATACTGTCCTTGGCATTTTCAAAGGTGATGGTAATGTTATTCCAGTTCGTGCGGTACGCTTTAATCTGGCTGGGGTAATAATCATGGATCATAATGGTATTCATTCCCTCCCCATCACTAATTGTATCCGTACCGTATCCGCTTCCAAAAATATATGTATCATTCCCGGCTCCGCCTTCCAGATAATCATTTCCTTCACCGCCATCTAAAATATCGTCGCCCGCATTTCCAATCAGACGGTCATCGCCCTTTCCGCCGGACAGATGATCCCCCGTATCTCCGCCGACCAGATTGTCATTTCCATCTTCTCCATTCAGGCTCACTCCATCGTCGTAAATATCGTCCATGTACTCCCCGTTGTCCTCGCCCTGAATATTTTTCAATGGGCTGTTTTGGGCGGCCGCCTTTACAATCGTTCCATCCGCGAATACAAGTATATAGCTTCTCGCTTCCTCATTGACACAGTAGTCTTTCAGGGTGAGTGTATCCCCGCTGTCAAAAATCAGTTTCAAATCATTCCAGTTGGAGTGCTTTACCGTAAGTGTGTCAACTGTCAGACCCTCGCCAAAGATAATCGCATTATTTCCCTGACTGTCCTTAACAGAATCCATGCCCGCGCCTACAGAAAAGCTATAACAGTCATTTCCGTTTCCACCGTCCAAAAAGTCATGTCCACTTCCGCCGTCTATGAAATCATCTCCATCTCCACCGTTTACATAATCGTCTCCGCTTCCTGCAAATATAACATCATTTCCATTTCCTGACAGAAGCTGGTCATTGCCCGCATCGCCGAAGATCCACTCATCCGCGTCTGTTCCAATTATGCGATCTTCGCCACTGTCTCCTGCCACAAAAAGACTTCCATTGTTTTCCATGTAGTCCCCCTGCACAGTTCCCGTCAGATATTCCTCTCCGGCCTCTGTCACGCGGTCGCGCACATAGCTCCTCTGTTCTCCTGCCTCGAGCAGAAACGCTTCCGGGTTATTCCGGTAGCCGGTCAGAATCATCTTATCCTGCGTATCCCGGACAGAGATGACAGCATTTTCACCCAGTAAAACAACGTCAATATCGTCCTCTGTAAGCTCCTCCGCCAGCCGGACAATGCTCACGCCCTCTTCGTCCGACACAACATTGCAGCCATAATCCCTGTCAAATATATAGGTATCATCTCCGGCTCCGCCGTACAGAAAATCCCTTCCGCTTCCCGCATCCAGCAGATCATCACCTTCACCTCCATAAAGGACGTCATCTCCGCCCTCTGCAAAAAGCGTATCGCTTCCGCCATTTCCATAGAGCACATCATTCCCGTCTTTGCCATAGAGCGTATCATTTCCGTCCATGCCGTAAACAGCAGAATTGTCCAGCACCGCTTTGAGGGTATCGTCCCCTGCCTCTCCGCAAATATAGCGGAATGGACTGTCGGAATCCCAGACATGCAGACGCACCTTCGAAAATTCGAGTATAAAATCCTGATACTCTTCCGCTTCACAGAAGTCCTGAATCGTAAGAGCGTCATTCGTCCCCTTAATGCGAACTGTCACATCATTCCCGCGTGTTCCCGTTACCAGAAGATCCCCGGGATTCAGCCCCTGAAAACAGATGGTGTTCTGTCCGCTGGCATCCGTAATCGTATCGCGTCCGGATCCAACTGTAAAAATATAAGTGTCATTGCCATTTCCGCCGGACAGATAATCCGTTCCTCCGCCTCCGCTCAAGACGTCATCTCCGTCCCTGCCGGATACAAATTCATTCGCGCCCGTTCCTATATAGGAATCGTTATCCGCTGTTCCCATGTAAGTAAATCCCGAAGCCGATAGACTGACAATATCGCGGCAATGCCCGGATATCTCCGCATACTCCCTGCTAAATTCATCATAATACTTTGTCCCGTGGATGCTGTCATACGCCGAAAGATACATGCCAAGGTCGTAAATCAGCGCATCTGCATTCCCTCCATTTTCCAGCTTCCTCTGAATCAGGAGACTTAAGGGCTGATAGTTCAGCTTTGTATCCCCGTTTTCATCCTCATACTCGAATGTAAGCTTTAAATAAGCTCCGAACTTAGCGTACTGATTTAAAATATTGTAATAATCGTCCTCTATACGGGCATAGATTCCCTTCAAAATAGAAGCCGCATTGACATTGGGATTTGTGCCTCCCACACCTTCGAATTTCCGTCCCATGAACTTTTCAATTACCTTCAGATCCCGCGCGTCGATATTACCTCCCCGGCTGTCGGGGTTTAAATCTGACGCGCCGGTCAGATAATACAGAATCTCCTTTGTGCAGAAACGCCTGTAAGCAATATCGTCCGATTCCGCAAACGCACAGCAGAGCGCATACAGCTCACCGCTCTCGTCCTGCTGTATTGCAGTGCCAAGATCCGGCACATCTCCCGCCGTCACATTGCCTCCATGGGTGGTATCCGACGAATTGACCGGGAACCAAAACTCGCTGATCTCTGTCACCCCCTGCTTACCTTCCGCCGTCTGCAGAATCACAGCTGCGCTCTCCGCAATGCGCGTTCCCGTCTCCTCATCGACAATATCCTTTTCCTCGTGCGCAAGACTGATGGATACAATTCCCAGCTCCTTTAGCGTATGAAGCTCCCCGGCTTCGGACTTTCCGTTATGGTCTGCATCGATCCACACCAGAAGACTCGCAAAAGCAGAATCTTCTGCATCCACCACCTGATCCTGATTCTCGTCCAGCTCCGCCAGTGCCTCAAAGCCGGAAGCAGAGGTTGTCCCATCCTGCAGAATCACCTGATCCCCGAACAGCTCCCTTCCGTCGTCAATATTTCCGTTTTTATTTCTGTCCAGCGCGAGAAATCCATCCTCCGTATCAATCCATGCCGTTTTTTCTGCAAACCCGTTGCTGTCAAGATCAAAATAAACGCCATTCTTCACATTGTGAAGCCGGATACCCTTTTCTCCGAGATCAATAATCAGCGGATCACGCGGCGGCTGTGCTTCTCCCGCCTCCTCATACTCGGCATTCTCCCCCTGCAGCAGCCGGATCAGGTCTTCGATCATCTCCTCGTCATTTTCCTCAAACATCTGCATTAACAGCTCTGTGGCCTCGTCCCCGCCAAAAACATCAATCAGCAGGGAGAGATCATAGATTGCAGAATCTACCTCCGCGGCACTCACCTGCTCCGGATTCGCCAAATACAAGGTCAGTGTCGTAATAATTGGCACGCACATCTGCGAAATAGTCGTGGAGGCAGAATTTGCGGTATTGGGATTACTGTCCACCACATCACAAGCCGCCTTTATGCCGACTGCTAAGTCACATAAAAGAATAATCGTTAAAATATCCTCGCCAATATCCACCCCTGGCTTTTCACTACTTGCCACATCATCTAAAGCTTCATCTTTTCCCGGAAATTTAATCGGCGGCTTAGAAGAATTATTCTGATCGTTATCATTATCTTTATCATTATCTTTATCCTTTTCCTGCTCTTTGCCCAGCGCCACTCCATCTTTATCTTCTTTGTCCCGCTTTTTTGAGGTGCGTTCAAATTCATAAAAAATCAGTCCGTCGTCCTCCACTGTATAGGGAATTTTATAGTGGATATCTTCATAGTACGTTCCCCTATCCAACGTAAAACTGCTTTCAGCAACTCCACTTTCAATCTGATGCCCGCCTGTTTCAAAATTCGTATCAGCCCCTACATATTTTGCCAGCTGAGCCTGCGCCTTTAGCCTCTTTGCCGGGCTATTCCTATAAGACTGCGGCTTCACCTCCCATAAATATGTAATAGTTTTACCGTCCTCTTCAGTAGTTATCCCAAGATCTGCAAAGCCCTTTTTGCCCGTCAGATTTCCCGTTTCATCTTTATACTGTATTTCTACTTCTTTTTTCACCATATCTCCATAGTCCGCACATATCTGTTTCTGCACCTTTATATGAAAATAATTCCACGCCAGATAGTCCTTATAGATGGCTTTATTCCATTTGTTTTTTTGTACTTCGGAAGACTCGGCATCCTCCATCGCCTCAAGAACCTCTTCCAGCAGCATATCTGTAATAGCTTGGCTATCGGTCGTCTGCGCCTGCACCTGTGTCACCGGCACAGAAGTCAGGCTAATTGTAATTACCAAAATTATGGCAATCCACTGCTTCCATCTCTGTTTCATCTTCATAATAATATTTCCTCCATTTCCTTTGATTTAAAATTCTAATCCATAACTCCTCAGTATTTCCTGATTTTGAATCTTTCGCCTCTCCAGCTCCTCCTCCACTCTGCGGTGATAAGTTTCATCCTCCGCATACTTTCGGAAAATTTCTATCTGCTCATTCATTATCCGAATTCGACGCTCCCAACCTCTGTCCTCGCGATCCCAGTTTTCTATCACTCTTCTCGCATCTGCCTCAAATTCATTAAAATCATACAGTATAAAATTCAGCATCCCCTCCTTTTCTTCAGCTTCATTCGAATCGAGACTACAAACATAATCCGCTGCTCCTCCTAAAAATTTTTTACAATCTATTAGAGTCTTAATCTGATCTAGCCGTGGCAGTATCTCCCGCTTGGTTACTTCTACCGAGTTCCTGAGCTCCTCCATCATATCCACGTTATTCCCATCCGTTGCATACGCTTTCCCCTGCTCCATGGGGATTTCCTCGCGATACTGGAACTTCTGATGTCCCGGCGCATACCTTGTCCACGAGGTCGTTCCACGCGGATTCTCATCAAAGTCAATTTTCCCCCTATAGACCGTCGCGACTCCCCACCTTAACTCAAAGCTTTTGTATGGCCGAAAATCCCAGCTGTTTCGATAAGTGGTTACATGGACAATCTCGTCCCCCACCATTCGCGCAAAATATGGCCTCTTTCCCTTAACCTTTCGGAATCCATACGGCGCCAGTTCCTCCGCGTACAGATGCTTAAACGCTGTGTCAAATGTCATGCTTCCCTCCTTAAAATTCTAATCCATAGCTTCTCAGTATTTCCTGATTCTGAATCTTTCGCCTCTCCAGCTCTTCTTTCGCTCTGCGGTTATAGTCTTCATCTTTCGTATATTTTCGGAAAGTCTCTATCTGCTCATTCATTATCCGAATCCGCCGCTCCCTGTCCCGGTCTTCGTCGTCTATGTTTTCTATCACCTTTCTCCTTTCCGCCTCAAATTCCTCGAAATCAAACAGTATAAAGTTCAGCATCCCCTCATCTTCCTCCAACCCATTGATCTCAAAATCGTGAATGTAAAATGAGTGCATCATTGTCTTCCAACAATCCCTTAACGTCCTAATCTTATCCAACTGCGGCAGCACCGTCTCTTTGGTTACTTCCACGGAATACCGTAGTTCCTCCATCATATCCACATCATTTCCTCCAAATGCATTCCCCCTTTCCCGAATAAGGCTCTCATCGCGGTACTCAAAATACGTCCTTTCTTTTATTCGTCCTGTACTCCGCAGCCAAGCTGCATTGTATAAGCTCGCCTGCAAATCCATCTTCCTGCGGTAGACCGTCGCCACTCCCCACATGATTATAAAATCTCTGTATGGCCGGAAGCCCGGCCGGTTCTGGTATGTGATGATCTGGACAATCTCATCTCCCACCATCCGCGCGAAATGCGCCCTCCTTCCTTTAATTTTCTTAAATCCATACGGCGCCAGTTCCTCTGCATACAGATGCTTAAACGCTGTGTCAAATGTCATACTTCCCTCCTTAAAATTCTAATCCATAGCTCCTCAGTATTTCCTGATTCTGAATCTTTCGCCTCTCCAGCTCCTCCTCCACTCTGCGGTGATAAGTTTCATCCTCCGCATACTTTCGGAAAATTTCTATCTGTTCATTCAAAATTTTTGTCCTCCGTCTCTTGTCTCTGTCTTCTTCGTCTAAATTTTTTATTGCTTCTCTCCTGCGTGCCTCAAATTCTTTGAAATCAAATAGTATAAAATTCAACATCCCCTCATCCTCATCATCCTCATACATATCGAGATCCTGAACATAAACAGCTGTAACTCCCAATACTTTCCAGCAGTCCCTTAACGTCCTGATTTTGTCCAACTGCGGCAGCACCGTCTCTTTGGTTGCTTCCACGGAATACCGAAGCTCCTCCATCATATCCACGTCATTTCCTCCAAATGCATTCCCCCTTTCCCAAATAAGGCTCTCATCACGGTATTCAAAATACACCCTACCTTCTGCAGGTTTGACACAATGCAACCAAAGCACATTGTATAAACTTCCCTGCAAATCCATCTTTTTACGGTAGACCGTCGCCACTCCCCATTTCACTATAAAATCTCTGTATGGCCGGAATCCCGGCCGGTTCTGGTATGTGATGATCTGGACAATCTCATCTCCCACCATCCGCGCGAAATGCGCCCTCCTTCCTTTAATTTTCTTGAACCCATACGGCGCCAGTTCCTCCGCATACAGATGCTTAAACGCTGTGTCAAATGTCATGCTTCCCTCCTTAAAATTCTAATCCATAGCTCCTCAGTATTTCCTGATTCTGAATCTTTCGCCTCTCCAGCTCCTCCTCCACTCTGCGGTGATAAGTTTCATCCTCCGCATACTTTCGGAAAATTTCTATCTGCTCATTCATTATCCGAATGTCGCGTTCCCAATCTCTGTCTTTCCTATCAAGCTTTTCTATTACACTCCTTGCGCGCGCTTCAAGCTCACCAGGATCATACAGTATAAAATTTAGCATCCCCTCCCTGTCTTCATCCTCATACTTATCAAGATCATAAACATAATAAGCAGTATCTCTCAGAAAAGCCCAACAATCCTTTAATTCTCTGATTTGATCCAGCCGTGGCAGTATCTCCCGCTTGGTTACTTCCATCGAGTTCCTGAGCTCTTCCATCATATCCACGTTATTCCCATCCGTTGCATACGCTTTCCCCTGCTCCATGGGGATTTCCTCGCGATACTGGAACTTCTGATGTCCCGGCGCATACCTTGTCCACGAGGTCGTTCCACGCGGATTCTCATCAAAGTCAATTTTCCCCCTATAGACCGTCGCGACTCCCCACCTTAACTCAAAGCTTTTGTATGGCCGAAAATCCCAGCTGTTTCGATAAGTGGTTACATGGACAATCTCGTCCCCCACCATTCGCGCAAAATATGGCCTCTTTCCCTTAACCTTTCGGAACCCATACGGCGCCAGTTCCTCTGCATACAGATGCTTAAACGCTGTGTCAAATGTCATACTTCCCTCCTTAAAATTCTAATCCATAGCTCCTCAGTATTTCCTGATTCTGAATCTTTCGCCTCTCCAGCTCTTCTTTCGCCCTGCGGTTATAGTCTTCATCCTTTGTATATCTCCGGAAGAGCTCTATCTGCTCATTCATTATCCGAATCTCCCGCTCCCTGTCCCGGTCTTCGTCGTCTATGTTTTCTATCACCTTTCTCCTTTCCGCCTCAAATTCCTCGAAATCAAACAGTATAAAATTCAGCATCCCCTCATCTTCCTCCAACCCATTGATCTCAAAATCGTCAATGTAAAATGAGTTAATCATTGCCTCCCAGCAGTCCCTTAACGTCCTGATCTTGTCCAACTGCGGCAGCACCGTCTCTTTGGTTACTTCCACGGAATACCGAAGCTCCTCCATCATATCCACGTCATTTCCTCCAAATGCATTCCCCCTTTCCCGAATAAGGCTCTCATCACGGTATTCAAAATACACCTTGTCTTTTGCTGGTCTAACTCCTCTCATCCAAATCTCATTATACAGACTCGCCTGCAAATCCATTTTCCTGCGGTAGACCGTCGCCACTCCCCATACGATTATAAAATCTCTGTATGGCCGGAATCCCGGCCGGTTCTGGTATGTGATGATCTGAACAATCTCATCTCCCACCATCCGCGCGAAATGCGCCCTCCTTCCTTTAATTTTCTTGAACCCATACGGTGCCAGTTCCTCTGCGTACAGATGCTTAAACGCTGTGTCAAATGTCATGCTTCCCTCCTTAAAATTGAATCTACTACCTTTTTCACTCCATAAAAAAAGTTGCAATGAATCCTCACTGCAACCGAACCGCCAGTATAGCAGAAGATATTTCCGCTACTTAGACTTCAAGCTTTGCGTCCTTACGTTTCCATAAGTTTGCCCTATATGTAGTTGAATCATAATACAGATTGTTTGTAATTGCAAGTAAAATCGACCCGTATGGCAAAACTTATCTGAAAATAGCATTTTTTGTATTTTTACTCCTATATTTATCACATATTTTTATAAATAAATGCCACATTTCGTCACATTTACTCGTACATCCGGCAGCTTCCGGGCTTCATCTCCTTTAGCAGACTTATCCATATTTCCGAGCCTTATATATGATTCCTATTCGTCAGAGCAGAGATTTGCCTCCACCTTCCTTCAGATTCCACCTCACGGCGGACGCACACAAAAAAGCGGGCACACCGTTTTCCACGGTGTGCCCGCCTTTTTGATCTGATTCTCTTTGAATTCCCCGCTATGAGCAGATCGCCCTTAAAATCCCTCAGCGCCCAATTCCCTGGCCGCTGCAATCCGGGATTCGTCCATCAGCGCTATGCAGCCGGACACGTCCACTTCACCCTCGAGCAGCTTCTGCACTGCCTCAGCCATCGCCTGCTGCGAATAACCGAGAATCTTCGGGTTTGCCGTGCTCGCCCGTTCATGGAGGGCAATGGACTCCTGCGCATCCGTCACCATCCTGGACTGTATATTGGTGGTCTGCCCCTTGAAGCAGTTCACAGTGGAAATGCCGTCAAACGCCTGGTTATAATTGTCGCTCTGGGCGCAGAAGGACAAAAATTCCAGCGCCTCCTCCACATGGCCGCTCTGTTTGTTCACCATCATCATATTCAGGTTCCCGCCCTCATAAGTACCGGAAGGCTCTGTATTCATAAACACGGGCATCAGTGCAAAATCTTCCTTGGAATAAGTGCCGCCTTCCTCCAGATCCGTGTCAAACCAGGTATCCCAGATATTGATCATAACACATTCGCCGGAAACCAGGGCATGGCTTATGTCTTCCCAGTCACGCTCGGCATAATCCTCCCCGAACCAGCCCTTTTTATCCGCATCGACAAGCCATTCGAGCATATCCCGCACCTCCGGGATATCAGCATAGGTAATCTCGTTTTTGTTCAGCCGCCGCAGAAGCTCCGGGTCATCGGCAAAAATAGGATCCAGGGCAAACTGATAGTTCCATTTGCAGCGGCGGAAAGACCAGCACATGGGCGTGTATCCGATGGACTGCAGCGCCTGGCACAGGGCGTCAAATTCCTCCTGCGTGGCGGCAGGGCGCAAACCTAAAGAATCAAGAATCGTCTTGTTGTAGTAGCAGCCGGAGAGGGAATTCTCCCAAAAGGGAAGTCCTATCAGCTCTCCCTCGCTGTTCTGGCAGTATGCCTTTGCGCCATCGGTCAGGTCTGATACCCACGCTTCTTCGTCAAGGCAGACAAACTGAGCTTTTTCATTCAGCGCGTGCAGCCCGGAATTATTGTTGTGAAAGAGAATGTCCGGAGCATTCCCGGAGGAAAACGCTTCCTGCACGGCCTCGTCATAGCTTGCATCCGTCGCATCGTCCACAGCGATGACATTAAGGCGGCAGTTTCCATTCTGTTCATACAACTGAAAAATCCGTTGCATATAATCTTTTTCCATTTCTTCTTTTCTGCCCATGAGCGTCAGCGTGGTCTTCCCGTCATCCTGTTCTGCAGGCGCCGTACCGCACGCCGAAAACAGAAATAATACCGCAAATAATAAAATGAGTCCTCTTTTTCTCATAATTCTATCCCTCCTGCCTATTGGTGCAGACGGCCTAACAGAGCCTTCACAGCGTCCATATTCAAAGGCTTGGATAAATGCCCGTTCATGCCGGATTCCAGAGCGTTTTGCACATCTTCGGCAAAAGCGTCGGCAGTCATCGCCACAATGGGAATACTCTCCGCCCTGGGGTGGCCGCAGGCGCGGATCTTCCGTGTGGCTTCATATCCGTTCATAATTGGCATCTGCACATCCATCAATATCATATCGTAATACCCCGGCTCAGAACGCTGGAACATCTCCACCGCCTCCTGCCCGTTGACTGCCAGCTCACACCGGGCGCCCTCCATCTCCATCAGCGAAAACAGGATCTCGGCGTTCAGCTCGTTGTCCTCCGCCACCAAAAACAGCATCCCCTCCAGAGCATGATCCATGCCGGAATCCGCTTCTTCCTTTTTCCGTTCTGCATACAAGCCTGCCAGCGCCTGCTGGAAGGTAGAGACAAAGAACGGCTTCGGCATAAAGGCGTTCGCCCCCGCCGCTCTCGCCTCGTCCTCAATATCGCTCAGATCATAGGAGGTCATCACCAGAATCGGAATATCCGCCGATACCTTTTCCCGAATCTGGCGGATGGTTTCCCCGCCATTCTGCCCCGGCATGAACCAGTCCAGCAGAACCGCATGGAAGTCCTCGTGATTCTCCCGGGCACGCACCACAGCTTCTACCGCAGCCACCCCGTCTGTCTCACAGGACACCTTCACGCCGGTGTCCTGCATCATCGCCTGAACCTCCAGGCAGATATCTTCTTCGTCGTCCACCACAAGCACCCGGGAAATCCCATAGCTTTCCCAGAAATCCTCTTCACCGGTCTGCTCCGGCCTGGCAAAGGACAGCTCCACCGTAAATACGCTTCCTTCGCCCTGCCGGCTGGATACGCTGATAACCCCACCCATAAGATCTACCAGATTCTTGGTGATCGCCATGCCTAAGCCGGTTCCCTGTATACCGCTGGTAGTGGAGTTGAGCTCCCGGACAAAGGGGTCAAATACGACTTTTACAAATTCCTCACTCATTCCCATGCCGTTATCCGCCACCACGAACCGCAGCTTGGAAAACTGGGGCGATGACCTCGCAAGCTCCTCCACCGTACAAGTGATCTCGCCGCCGGTCTGGGTGTACTTAATGGCGTTGGAAAGCAGGTTGATAAGTATCTGGTTGAGACGAAGCTTGTCCCCCAGCAGCTGCTCTGCAGGACACCCCCTGGTGCGGAACTCAAAACTCTGGTTCTTCGCCCTGGCCTGGGGCAGAAGAACGGAATACAGCTCCTCCATCAGTTCCGGCAGATGGAACACAGCAACATTTAAAGACGTTTTTCCGCTTTCAATCTTGCTCATGTCCAGCACATCATTAATCAGGCTGAGCAGATGCTGGCTGGAGGCGGTAATCTTCCGGGTATACTCCCGCACCTTTTCTGCATTATCCGCATCCCTGGCAAGCAGGACCGTAAAGCCCACAATCGCGTTCATTGGAGTGCGGATATCGTGGGACATATTGGAAAGGAAATGGCTCTTGGCCTCATTGGCGCTTTTTGCGGCGGCAAGAGCCTCCTCCAGACTCTGGTTCATGTTCCGCTCTCTGGTGCGGTCGGACATGACCACCACGAATTTCTCCACGCCCTGAATGTCTTCCCGGTATACCGTTTCATAGAACCAGCGCCGTTCCCCGGTAGTCTGATGAACGTGCTCCCGTTCCCAATACTCGTTGCCATGGGTGGGTATAGCCTGAAGCTCCCCGATGGTAAATTTGTGTTCCTGATCGGCAGAGCTGTCCCCCAGCAGACGGACGTCCTCCAATACTCCGGCATGGGAAATGCCCAGCAGACGCTCCACATTGGGACTGAGATAATCTACATTCAGGGTTTTGCTGTCAAGCATGAGGAAAATATCGTCTACATTGTTGGAAAGTATATCAAACATGCGCTCCCGGTATTGCAGCTCCAGGGCGCTTTTTTTCGTTTTCCGGCGGTAGCTGTGGACAATCCATACCACAAGCAGGGCACCCAGCAGCACAGATACCTTGATCAGAACATCTACCGTTGCCTTTTGAATCTCCAGCATACTGGCAGAGGCCGCCGATTCCGGCACCACGCCCAGCAGGACACAGCCCTCATAGCCCACCGGCTGGTAGGAGATAAAGTGGCTGACACCGCCGATTTTACAGCGAACCACGCCGTAAGCACCGTTTTCCCAGTCCTCCTGCATTGCCGCCAGGCCTTCCGTCCCCAGATCGGAACCGGCATTCAGATAAGAGAGGTAATTTCCGAACGCACTGCCGCTTTTCTGGGTTGATAACAGTACGCTGCCATCCGTGTAAAGCACCAGACACATGGACTGGTGGGAAAATGCGTCGGAATCCAAAGACGCAACAATATCGGCATTGGAGTAACTGACGGCAATAGCGTTGTAGTCAAACCCGCGGTAGGTTCCCTGCTCCACGGGAATGGCAAACAAAGTGACCGTCTGCCCGGAAGACAGGGTTTCCATAAACATGGCACGCTCCTGCTGGCGAAAAAGCTCGTCGTCGACACCTTCCAGCCGGAACTGTTCCTCTCCGCCCTCCGGCGTGAAACCCCGCCCATCGGAAGAAAGAAAATAAAATTCAGAAAAACCCCAGTTTTCCTGTCTTCCATGAAGGAATCTTGAAACGCCCTCTTCGTCCTCAATCTGGATATGATGTACCCAATCATCAAGGTTTCCCCAGTTTTTCTCCAAAAAAGAAGCAAAATTATGATTGACCTGGCTGTAAACCTCCACGAGATGGTCGGCACATTCTTCATAAACCTGCTGAGATATATATCGAAAATACATCTGCGCCATCAACGCAATGGCAAGTCCCACCGCGCATAAAGCAGCCACAGCCGTACCCCGGCGATACCACAATTTCACGAAAGTCACTCCCTTCTGCAGGTCAGTATAGATTCCCATTAAAATTACCACAAATTCTCTCAAAATTCAACTACAAATGCATATCATTTCGTGTAATCTATTCCTTATTTTTTTAAATCATAAAAAACGCCACCTGCAATAAGTGGCGATTTCTTTTTCATTATAATTTATACTTTATCCCTCTCGCCATTCCTGATCAGAAAGTCCAAAATACGCAACTTTTCTATAGCACGATATCTGATCCTGACTCAATTATGGTAATATTCCATCATAAGTTCATTCGCAATGACCCTGTTATCTGGTGCTCCATCTTGTAAATTACCTCTTGTAATTTTCCACGGCGGCTCCTGATGTGTGTATTCGCGCAAAGTCTCACCGTCCATAAATTCATAAGTGGCAATCACATTATTCATATGACGTTTCTCAAACAAAGTAAAAGTGTGAGTAATGGGATAATCTTTTTTATTGACCACACGCTTACCCCTATGACTATCAAGCAGCTTTTTATTTACCGGCCCGTTTGCATAATCCTCAAACGTATCATTTACAAAGGGAGCTTTGTATATCCCAAGGCACCATGCCTGACAATAATATACTATTTTTTGCAAAAACCATGTATCGACTGCTTTGAAATACGCAAGAATATATGCTGCTACATCAATCGTAGATGGATTTGACGACTCCATTTCCGTATAATCCTCATAGGGGATTTCCCTTCCCCATTCTTTTGCCGCCTCAATCCATTCTTTTGCAACTATATCCGCATTTGCAAGCGATTCTTCAATCGTTTCGCCATCTGCCATACAACCCGGAAGCGATGGGACAGTGGTAATGTATGCATTATCCTCTTTGCTCCAGTAAAAAAATTTGTTATATCCCATCTTAATCCTCCTTTCTGTCAAGCTTATACTTCCGTGCCAATTCTCTTATTTGCCTGACTTCAAAACTTTTAATTTTCCCATCTTTAGGCTGCATGTTTACCTGCTCAGGAATGCCGTCAAATCCATACATTCGATGAGAACCGGAAGTCCTTTTGTAAAACCCGCCAATTTTATCAAGAAAAAAATACATATCTCCCTCAGAAATATTATTATCCAATTTCCCTGACAGAATGCTGCGTTATATCATTCTACTCCTCCAGATAACCTGCCAGCAGCCTCCCCGCCCGCGCCCTGGAAAAATTGTAATGCAGACCTCCTGCCGCAAGCTCATCCTCCAGCTCACCGGCATACTCTGTGACCCACTCGCCCTCCTGCCCCGCAATGGCAGGCGCCGCGTCCGCAGAAAGCCGCGTCAGATAACAGGCGTCCCTTACCTCTCCGCCCGCGAGATTATATTTCGCAATCCAGTAATCCGGATGCGCGCATGTAAAGCACAGCGTACACACGGTCACGACAATCACCGTATAGCGGAAAATCGGAAAATCCTTCCGGTAAATGGACGCCATAACGCCAATCAGAAAAACCGCAAGCAGCGCCAGCATCCACAAAACAAAAATCCGCAGAAAAGTCAGCTGGTACGCCTGCACATACAGACACATACGCATAGCCGAGGACGCCAGCATGATGTAGGTACAGAGCGAGATTACCGTCAGCATCACATTTTTATAACGGCTCTCCCGAAAACAGCCCATGAAGAAAAGCACGATGGCCACATTCAGGATACACACAAACAGAAGCTGGAAAAATCCCTCCCTCGCATAGGCCGCATAAGTATAGCCCTCCGGAAGCTCCATTCCGCCCCAAAAGAGATAGAGAATCTGAATCAGGGAGAAAACCAGATACACCGCCGCCACCAGCGTAAGCACTGTGTTTGCCACCAGCGGTTCAAAACGGCGGTAATCCCTGCACTCACTGGAGATTTTTCCCAAATGCAGATAGCGCAGACCGCAATACGCCGCAAAAAAGGCATAGAAAAAAGTACACGCCACGCCAAAGGCTGTCCCCGCATGAGCGCCGGGCGAAAATACGGTATCAATCAGGTTCGCAAACACCGCATCCGCGTAATACAAAAGGACAAGAATCACCGCCAGAAGCGGCACCGAGATCCCCACACCGACAAGTATGTAGATCGTTTTTGAGCTGCGCTTTCCTGCCTGCGCCTTCCGGTAGCAGGACATATCAGTGAAAGGCTCCCCAATCTCTCCCACCGCACCGAACACCACCTGGGCAATACCGAGAAAACCCTTCGAGAGCGTCCAGCGTTTCGTATCACAGCACTGACACAGGAGCATCGTCACGAGCAGTAAAAAAATGCCCGCATTATTCATCCACAGCAGAGCCGTGCTCCCTGTGCAGGCGGTGGAGATTCCCAGCAAAAGCATCCCGGCCATGCAAAAGACGGAAAAAATCTTATCCCGCAGATTCCGGTACAGATAAAAGACATACCCAAAGGTAATCACCACAAATACAGGCATAGTGATGCTGCTAAAATTATTATACAGACATACCGTATACAGCAGCGCATAAACTCCCGTGGGAAGTCCCAGCCTGCGGAAAGTCTCCGCCGCCTTCGCATTCATTCTTCGCTGGTTCTCTGCAATCTCATTCGCATTCATTGCCGCATTCATATTCATATTCGTATTCATATTCGTATTCATATTTTCATTCATATTCATCCTGCCTCCTCATTCGGTACATATTCCAGCAGATCCGAGGGCTGGCAGTCCAGAATACCGCACAGCTTATCCAGCGTCTCCAGCCGTATCGCTTTCGCTTTCCCGTTCTTCAAAATCGACACATTTGCCATTGTAATTCCGAGCCTCTCCGACAGCTCCGTCACGCTCATCTTGCGCCTCGCAAGCATCACGTCAAGATTCATCACAATCATTCGATACCACCCCCTATATCGTCAGCTCATTTTCCCGCTTTACCTCGTAGGCATACTGTACTAACCGGCTCAGCGCCTCGCAGAGAATCGCAAAAATCGCCGCCAGCATAATCTCCGCCACAATAAAAATCACTCTTCCGAAATCCAGCGCATCTATTACGCAGATAAAAATCAGCCTCCCCGCAAAGCCCAGAATTGCCGAGGCTCCACAGAGCCCCATCCGGCGAAAGGCTCTCGCGTTTTCCATGGAAAAAGAATTATCCCTCCCAATCTGTGTGCACACCTGCCAGAATTCAAAAAGAATCACATAGCAGAGAGCCGCGATATACCAGCTGAACACTACCCAGCCCCAAAGCGGATTTTCCTCTCCCTTCAGGTAAAAACCATACCATGTCAGCGCGCCAAAAAAGAAAATCCCCATGATGCCCAGGGCGATCACGATGCCTTTCAGCCAGTATGATATCCGTGTCTGTTTCATAAAAAATACCTCCATTTCCGGAATCTGTATCCTTCATGGAGGTATCGTAGCATTTCATATTCTGTTTGTCAATAGCTTTTTATTGTTTTACAATAAATATATATCGTTTTTATGCATGTGCCGGTTCAATATTTACGGATTTTCCCTTGATTTTTACATTCTTCATCGCCGACAGCACCTCTCTGCCGTACTCAATCGGAACCTCCACAAAGGTGTAATTGTCGTACATATCAATCGCCCCCACAAGCTTTCCGGGTATTTTGGCTTCTCCTGCCACCGCTCCAAGGATATCTCCGGGACGGATATGCTGTGTCCTTCCAATATTGATGAACAGCCGCACCATGCCCTCCTCGGCGCCGGTGTCGAGCGAAAGCAGATCCTCCGTCTCCCGCTCCTCCTGCGAAAGCTCCACGCCGCCAATCGCCTGCTTTAAAAAGGCGGCGGCAATATCCATCGCCGTGTAATCCGTCGTGTTGACCATCTGCTCAATCAGATTGATCATATCCTTGAGCTGCCCGTCCTCGATGATTCCTCCAATCTCATCCAGCACCTTTTCCGCTTTAATCGCCGCCACATCATCCGTGGAGGGAATCGGCTGCGCCATGATCTTCGTCTTGCAATAGCGCTGGATTTCCTTGAGCTTGTAGACCTCCTTGCCCTTCACAAAGCTAAAGGCACGGCCCGTTCTGCCCGCCCGTCCCGTCCGGCCGATCCGGTGCACATAGTATTCATTGTCCTGCGGCAGGTCAAAATTAAAGACCGCCTCTACATCGTCCACGTCGATACCACGCGCCGCCACATCCGTCGCAATCAGAATATCCGTGCGCCCG
Source organism: Blautia sp. (assembly GCA_023663685.1). GTDB lineage: Bacteria > Bacillota > Clostridia > Lachnospirales > Lachnospiraceae > Roseburia. The sequence goes on along the minus strand of JAMPHB010000001.1, from coordinate 86,191 downwards.
CTCCGAAAGCTCTTCATCACCCGGTCGCGCTGCTGCTGCTTCATGTCGCCGTGAATGGCCTCCGCCGCGTAGCTTCTCCCCTGCAGCTCCGCCGCCAGCTCGTCCACCCTGCGCTTTGTATTGCAGAATACCAGCGACAGCTTTGGATTGTAATAATCCAGCAGCCGCGTCAGAACATCGACCTTGTCATTCCTGCGCACATCATAATAATACTGCTCGATGCTCGGCACCGTGAGCTCCTTCTTTGTCACCCGTATCGTGGTCGCGTTCCTTTGATATTTTCTCGTAATTTCCAAAATCGGCTTTGGCATGGTCGCAGAGAAAAGCACCGTCTGTCTTTCCTCATTGGGTATGTAGGAGAGAATTGTCTCAATGTCCTCGCGGAAGCCCATATTTAACATCTCGTCGGCCTCGTCCAGCACCACGGTATCTACATAGTCGCAGCGTATTGTCTTGCGCCGCAAATGATCCATGATGCGCCCCGGCGTACCGATAATAATGGTCGCGCCGCCCTTGAGCGCCTTAATCTGCCGCCCGATATCCTGACCGCCGTACACCGGCAGCACCTTGATCCCGTGCATATATTTTGCAAGCCGGCGAATCTCCTCCGCGCTCTGGATCGCGAGCTCCCTCGTGGGGGAGAGCACGAGCGCCTGTGTCTTTTTATTGTTCGGATCCGCCTTCATCAGAAGCGGTATTCCAAAGGAAGCCGTCTTCCCGGTTCCGGTCTGCGCCTGCCCGATCACATCCACACCGCTCATCACCACGGGAATCGCCTGACTCTGGATCGGCGTCGCCTCCTCAAAGCCCATCTCCCTGATGGCACGCAAAAGCTGCGGGTATAGTCCAAGTTCTTCAAATCGTAATGTTTCCATCTCTTCACTCCATTATAAAATTTAATTTACACTGCCTGTTATATATATGTAACTGCCTCCCACAAAAGGGAGGCAGGAAAACATACGCGCGGTATCTATTCCAGAGTATCTATGCTCTCCATCGGCAGATACTCCCTGGGATCCACGGGCGTGCCGTCCTTCTGCAGAGAGAAATATACATTCGTCCCCTCCACGGAATAGTACTTTGTCGGCTCGCTGACATAGCCGATCACCTGACCGCTCTCCACGATATCCCCCACATCAAAGTTCAGCTCCTTGAGCTGTCCATAGCTGGCAATATAGCCGTCTCCCAGATCCTGACGCACGGTACAGCCGGTCTCCTCGCTGTTAAACACCTCGATAATCTTGCCCCGCGCCACGGAAAATACCTTGTCATTGACCGCGCCGGAAATAATCATTGCGGAATTGTACCGGTACTGGTCAAGCGTAGGAAAATATATGGTGGCGTCCATACTGTAATCTAAAAGCACCGCTCCCTCGATGGGCCAGAGCATTCCGTCCTCCGGCTGAAAATGCAGGGTATCCACCACCGCTGTCGGCACGGCGGGCTCTTCCTCCGGTTCTGGTTCAGGCTCCGGCTGCGGCTCCGGTTCGTCCTCCGGCTCCTCTTTCTTCGCCGTCTGCTCCTTCACCTTTACCTCCGGCTCCTTCACCGTCTTCTCCGTCTGCTTCGCCGGCTGGGGACTGAGCTCATGGGAAGCCGGTGAAAGCTCCTCCTGCTGCTGCTCTATACTCTCCTGCTGCGCCAGCTCCTTCTTCTCCTGCGCCTTCTCTGTCGCATATACGCTTGCAAAGCCGATCGCTCCCGCCACCAGGCAGGCAACTGCGGCTACATATTGTTGTTTCCTCATCGGGCTACCTCCATCATCCTTTTTTCTTTGATGTAAGTATTTCCCGACTTACGCAAATTATTCTGATTAAATCCGCAAAAAAACTTTTGCAAAACACCCTGACTACAGTCCCAAAAGATCCCGCGCCTGCTTTTCCACCCGCATCAGCCTCGCATAGTCCATCAGACGGCCGGTCTGCTTATCCTCACTCTTCCGGTAATTGTCCATGATCAGCGAAAACAGATTCACGTCTATTTTACTCCGAAGCCGGATACAGTCACAAATGCTCCGCTCAGTATTATACACAGTGTACTCCCCAAAGTCGGTAGTCACCTTCCTCTGATCCAGCTCAAAAAGGCTGTCTACAAAATAGTGACGGACAAAGGGAAATTTTACCGTGATTTTTCCGCGGTTCGTCCTCCGGGTCGCAATCACGACCGATCTCGGCTCGAAATCTATCAGACCGTTATAGTAGCAGGCGCTCTCCGCACAGATTACGGCCTCCCGGTTGCAGGTGCAGATCTCAATGGCCTTGTAATCCGACGGCTTCTCATAGGGAGCTCTCTCCAGCCAGTAATGCCCGTGGGAGACACGCTCCAGCCACTCCTCGTCCACCAGCATCGCAATCTGACGGTTCGTGATTCCCTCCCGCAGCAGCTCTCTGGTATTGATGTATCCATGATACCTGGCCGACAGTGCCTCCACCCTCTCATAAGTCTTTGCAAGCATATGAACTCCTCCTATGCATTTCATTCTCCACGAATCTTAACATTTATCTACACACTTGTCAACGGCAGATTTTATTTCCCTCCAGAAGCTGCTTTAGCAGATACACCCGGTTAAAGGGGAAGGAAAAGTAATAGCCGTCCGCAAAATCCTCCACCATGGCAAGGAGCTCCTTTGCCAGCGCAACTCCCACGGCCTCCCCCTCCTCTCTCGTACAGGCTGCCGGATAGCGGTTCACAATCTCGTCCGTCACATTGACCCCCGCAATCTCGTTTCGCATAAAGAGCGCGTTTTTGCGGCTGATAAGAGGCATAATCCCACAGAGAATGCAGGCTCCGGTATCCTCCTTAAGCTTTCGCAGCCTGCGGGCGTCCTCCTCCGTAAACACGGGCTGCGTCAGGAAAAACTCCGCGCCTGCCTCCAGCTTTTTCTCCACCCGCCGCTGCTCTACCTCCATATTTCTGCGCCCCTGATTGACAGCTCCGCCGTAGCAGAGCGGGCCGCCCGCAAAAATCTCCCCGTTCATCTCCTGCGCGAGCTTCATCATTCCCACCGCATCGAAATTGAATACGGCCTTTACGCTCTGGCGTGCCATGGTGGGCAGCGGATCTCCCGTGATCATCAGGAAATTATGAATCTCATTGACCTTCGCCCCCATGAGCAGCGAGCGGATCGCCAGCCCGTTTTTATCCCGGCAGCAGATGTGCGGCATAACTTCCATGCCCGTCACCCTCTGCACCTTCTCCGCCATGAGCACAGAGTCCACGCGCGTCCGCCCCGAGGGGGAATCGGGAAAGGTCAGCACATCGACATGGGCGTCCTTTAAAAGCCGTGCGGACTCTAAAAGCTTTTCGTCATTTGCGTCAAAGGGCGGCGCCAGCTCTACGGCAATCAGCTTCTTTTTTTTGCGCTCCCCCGCCTCATCATAGAGAAAGCCCCGGCGGACAGTTCTCTCCTTTTCCTGCTTTGCGCCGGAAAATACATGGGACGGCCGCTTTCTCGTAATTTCCGCGCACGCCGCCATATGCCGGATATAGTCCGGATCCGTGCCGCAGCAGCCGCCCAGAATCTGCACGCCGAGAGCGGCAAGCTGCATCATCTTCTCTGTAAAATAGGAGGGAGCGCCGCTGTAGCGAACCCTGTTGCGGGACAGGGTCGCATATCCGGCGTTGGGAAGCGCCATCAGCAGCATATTCTCCGGGAGTGCCAGCTGTCCATACACATTCTGCATATGCCCCGCCCCCATTCCGCAGTTTAATCCGGCAGCGTCGATGCAGGGCTCCTTTGCCGCCGCGAGGAGAAGCTGCTTTGCGCTACGCCCCACGGTGCTGTAGCCATACTGGTTCACCGAGAAGGAGGTCATAACGTACATACCATACTTCTCCTTCGCCCTGCGAACCGCAGGCAGAATGCTCTCCAGCTCCGAAAAGGTCTCAAAATCCAAAATCTCTACACCGCAGTCCGCAAACACCTCCACAATCCGCTCATACTCCTGCTGCTCTTCCTCCGGCTCCATGCCATCCATACGGGAAACGGGTCCGATATCCCCGGCAATCAGTATATTCCGCGTCTCCTGTTCTGCGACAGCCCCCGCCGCCTCCACGGCGGCGCGTATATTTTTTTCTACATTTTCCCATGAGGTCTGCAAAGCCGCCGTATTAGAGGCGAAGGTATTCGTTCGGATCAGGCCCGCTCCCGCCTGCACATACTCCCCATGAATCTCCCTGACGCGCGCAGGATAGAGAAGATTCGCCAGCTCCGGCATCTCCTGCGTGTGATATTTTTCTGCGTAATAAGTGCCAAAAGCGCCGTCCGTGATTAAATTATTTTTCCCCAGAAGCGCCTCTATATTCTCTCGGTTTCCCACCATCACTGTATCTCTCCGTTTTCTGATTTTTGTATGCGACCGTAAAAATAACAAGAGCGGGAACAGTTTTCTGCCCCCGCTGTCATATAGCATTATTATATGCAATCTGTCGGAGAAAAGCAATGCCTTTTCTCCCTATTCCACATTTTTCAGTGCCTCCTCCATCGGCACGCGGCGCACCCTCCGGTATTCCAGCGCCGCCACGAGCATATATGTGGCCACGCCCATCACAAACATTTTTACGAGCAGCATCGGATCCAGCCAGAAGGCAATCCACCCGGATATCATCTGCAGCATGACCTCCCGGAAAAGAATTTCCATGATCATCACCTCGATTGGCAGGCTCACAAGGAGACAGAGCACCACCACGATGGAGGTAGAGAGAACGTAAAGCCGTGTAATCTCCCCGAGGGTGTAGCCAAGTATTTTTGCCATGGAGATGGACTGGGCATTTTTCTCAATGATCACCTTGGACAGGAGATAGACCAGAACCACGAACACCAGCAGGGCAAATGCCTCCACCAGCTTCATCATTCCGCCCATGGACACGGTGAGCTGTCTTGATATCTTCGTCAGCTCATCATAGCCGATCACCGTGGCAATATACTGGCTGTCTATGTCCGTAATCTCACTGTCTGAAAAATATCCGCTGAAATACTCCTCTTGAAAATCAAACATCTCATTCAGCTTCTCCCGGCTCATAAATATATTCAGCCCGCCCTCATAGTCGTAAATCCCATCTGCCCGGAATTCGTAGGTTTCCTCCCCATAGGGCTCCTTTAAGGTGAAAATATCACCTTCTGTCCACCGGTATTTTTCCGCATAGGCCGAGGAAATATAGATTTTTCCCTCCGAAAAATCCGCCTGCAGATAGCGGCTGTCCGGCTCCACCCCGTACAGGGTCACTGTCTCCGCCGGAAACTCCTCTCCCAGCGTCTTTAAGGTATAGACAGAAAACTTTTCCGCGTCCTCATTTTCCGTTTCCACGCCCTCGGAAAAAGCAAGCAGCGCGGCCAGCGTCTCCATGGATTCCTCTCCGGCGGCCAGCTCCAGCGGAGCCTCCAGCAGATACTGGTATTCACAAAGCATATTGTCTCCAATCGTCGCATTGTAATGCTCCAGCACCGACGGGAAGATCTTACCAAAAAACAGAATCAGGTTCGCAAAGAGTATTCCCACAAAAAGCACGAGATAATTACTCATATTCTGAAAAATAATCCGCAGCCGGAACCGTGTGAAAAAGCCGATCCGGTGCGTCAAATGCAGCGTCTTTTTTCTCTTTTTCCCGGACAGATCCCTGCGCAGAAATTTCAGGGGCGAGAGCTTTAGCTTATGACTCAAAACCGCAAAATTCACCAGCAGCATCAGCACAAGGGGCACGAGGGTCGTTTTGTAAAAGGTGTCCGGGCTCCAGAGCATCTGATAGGTGGTGAGGCTGTAGCTTCCATAGTAGAGCTTTGCTCCATAATCCTTGAGCACCGTATAGCCCAGAAGATTTCCCGCCAGAGCGCTTACTAGCGTTACAAGCAGCGGCATCGCCATATAATGGCGGATCAGCTCTCCCCTCGTATAGCCGCTGGCTCTCAGCGTTCCGATTACGCCCGCCTCCCGGCTGATGGTATTGGCAATTGTCACGCCAAACACAAAGGCGAGGATCACTATGATGATATAGAGAAGCCAGACCATCATGGTACTGTCACCTTCCATATCCTCCCCCGTAAAATTGATGGCCTGGTTCAGATACTGCGGCACAAAATCCTTAAGCTCTGTCTCCCGGGCGAGCGTTTTCATAAGCGCATCCGCCTGCTCCTTTTCCTCCGTCTCATTCTCCGGCGCTTCGTCATATTTCCACGCATAGACATAGCGCACGCCATCGTCCGCAAGCTCCTCAAAGGTTTCCGGAGCCACCACGCCAACACCGAATTTTACGGAATCAAACATGGAATCGGAATTGTCCTGAAACAGGCAGCTGTAGTCCGGCAGCGCCACCAGACCGCTGACGGTAAAGCTGTGCGTGCCGTCCGACAGCCTGTCTCCCACCTGAATGTCATTATTCTCGGCATACATGCGGTCCAGACCAATCTCCCAGTCCTCCCCGGGCATCTCACCGGACAGAAGGCAGACCGTATTCATCTGCCTGCGGTCGGCAAATATCCGAAGGGTACTGTCATTTTCCATCTCCTCCTCGACCCAGAAAAGCTCACAGAGGGAAATTCCCTTCCCCACCGCACGTTTCTGGACGTCGTCCAGCTCTTTGCCCGTGCGGAAATGCCCGTCCTCGACATTGTATTTTTCGAAGCTTTCATTGTAGGCGGCAAGCAGGCTTTTCCCTGCCACCACAAAGCCGCTCACAAGGGCAATGGAACCCGTCATCAGCAAAAAAATTACCAGGTATTTTCCAAATTCACTTTTCAGCTCTCTAAGAAAGCGCTTCCGCAAAGGATTCTTCATCTCACACCTCCATTACCAGTCCAGCTCTTCCGCCGAGATCCGCTCTTCATTCTGATAATCCTTGCGAATCATTCCGTCGCGCAGGCGCACCACATGGGAGGCCATATTTTTGATGGCGTCGTTGTGGGTCACCATAAGGACGGTATTCCCATAACGTTTGTTCACCGTCTCAATCAGGGCGAGTATCTCCTTCGAGGTATTGTAGTCCAGCGCGCCCGTCGGCTCGTCGCAGAGCAGAATGTCGGGATTTTTCACAATGGCCCTGCCGATGGCCGTCCTCTGCTGCTGCCCGCCGGAAAGCTGGTTCGGAAGTTTGTTGCGGTGCTCATACAGTCCCAGCGTATGTAAAAGCTCATCTACCGGAAGGGGCGACGTGCTCAGATATGCCCCCACCTCAATATTCTCCCGCACCGTCAGATTGGGAATCAGATTGTACATCTGAAAAATGTACCCCAGATGCTTTCTCCTGTAATTCGTCAGGGACTTTTCTTTCATATCCGCCATTTTTTCGCCGCCGATCGTGATATCGCCGGAGTCAGGCGCGTCAATGCCCCCAATGATATTGAGAAGCGTAGATTTCCCGGAGCCGGAGGGACCCAGCAGCACGGCAAACGCCCCCTTCTCCACCTTAAGATTTAAGCCCTTCAAAACCTCCACCCGGTTGTCCCCTTCCCCGAAGGACTTTCGCAGATTGCTGATTTCTAAAAACATAACAGGCCTCACTTTCTTTATGTTAGTCATATCTAACCTATAGAGTTAGTATATACTAACTCTATTCAAAAGTCAAGGCTGTCGTATAAAATTGTTTCTCGCGGAAATCAAAGTACTTATTTTCCAGCGCTTTGATTGACTTTATAACTCCCAGCGTAATATAATTAAAAACACTGTATGTAAATCTTTGTTGTTCCGAGAAAGGATTTATAAAAATGAAAATAAATACTATTAAAATTGATACGAAAAAGAAAACAAACATTATCAGTCCGCTTTTATACGGCGTGTTTTTTGAAGACATAAATTACGGCGGCGATGGCGGACTGTACGCTGAGCTTATCGCAAACCGCTCTTTTGAATATTATGACAGGGACGGGAAAGTTGATAAATGCAAACTATGCTGGGAAACAATCGGAAATGCTGAGTTTAATATTAAATCTGACCGTCCGCTAAATGCTGTTCATACAAATTATGCTGAGTTAAAAGGAACGCAGGACGACGGAATATGTAATACAGGCTATTGCAAAGAGGGTTTTTCTGTAAAACAGAATGAAAAATTTAATTTAAGTTTTTATGCTATGTCGGACAGCAAAACAGAATTATCCGTGCGTATCGCATCTAAAGACGGAACTGTGTACGGACATACTAAAATTGTGGTAAATTCAAACAAATGGATAAAGCATGAGCAAACTATTACCGTAAACGGAAATTGCACAAATACATTTTTGGAAATCGTATTATGCGAAACGGGCACTGTAAATCTTGAATTTATATCATTATTCCCTAACGATACATTCAAGGGACGCAAGAACGGTTTTCGCCGCGATATAGCGGAAATGATAGCAGATATAAAGCCTTCATTTATGCGTTTTCCAGGCGGTTGCATAGTCGAAGGACGCAGTTTTGACAATATGTACAATTGGAAAGACACAATCGGCAGGGTTGAAGAGCGCAAGACGAACTATAACCGTTGGCAGATGGAAGAATATAGAAATTTAGGCTTTGACGCTTCTGATTACTTCCAGTCATACGGTATAGGTTTCTTTGAATATTTTCAATTTTGTGAAGACATAGGAGCAAAACCCGTCCCTGTTATAAATTGTGGTATGACTTGTCAATGGCATGAAGCTTTACTTGTAGATACCGACAAACTTAATCCATATATACAGGATATTTTCGATTTGATTGAATTTGCTAACGGTGATATTAACAGTGAATGGGGCAAAAAACGTGCGGAAATGGGACATAGTGAGCCGTTTAACCTTGAATATATCAGCATAGGCAACGAACAGTGGGGTAAGGAATATTTCGAACGATACAAGCTGTTTCAAGAGAAAATTGTTCAGAAATACCCTGATATAAAACTGATTACAAGTGCAGGCTGGAAAGACCGCGGCTGGGAATTTGACCTTGCATATGATTGGTTAGATAAAAATAAGGACAAGGCATATGCAGTTGACGAGCATTTTTATAAAGAGCCCGAATGGTTTTTGGACAATATAAACCGATATGACAATTATGACCGCAGTCTGCCTAAAGTATTTATTGGAGAATGGGCGGCACACTTAGGCGCAGATAAAAATTCTCCGATAAAAGACCGAAAGAATAATTGGTATGCGGCTCTTTGCGAAGCGGCGTTTTTAACGGGAGTTGAACGCAACGCAGACCACGTTACAATGACTTGTTACGCGCCTCTTTTAGCTAAAATCAATCATAATCAGTGGCAGCCTAATTTGATATGGTTTGATAATAACAATGTTTATGGTACACCAAGTTATTATATTCAAAAACTGTTTTCAGAAAATACAGGCGATACCGCTGTTAAAACACAATGCATTGACAGCGATTTAAAAATATCCGCAAGCACAGCGGGAAATAAACTTTTTGTAAAGGTGGTAAATGTGTCTGATACGGATAAAATCATCAGAATAGAAACGGACTGTAATATGAAATGTATTCATATAATCGAAATGTATGCGGAACCCGACGATGAAAATTCATTATCTGATCCGACAAATATAGTACCTAAAAAATGTGAAGCATTATGTGAGGAATATACGTTAAGGAAGTTTTCGGTTTCAATTTTCCTGCAACTGTCAGCTTTTCCATTCTGACAGCAGAAGTACAAAAATCATTAAATTATCCTTATATATGGCAAACGAAAATATGATTCCGGAAAAATTACTGCGCTCTGCCGTATAAAATATTGCTGAGTGCGGCGAACTGTTCCAGTGTAAGCGCCTCCCCCCGGACATTTGCAGGCACGCCAAGCGCCTCGATGCACCGGGCAAGTTCTTCCTTCGGAAGAGAAAACGCGCCGTAATTGGCAAGCCCGTTCACCAGCGTCTTGCGGCGCTGGTTGAAGGAAGCACGGATTATCTGAAACAGCAGCTTCTCACTTTTCACTGAAACCGGCGGCTCACTGTGGCGAAGCAGACGGATCACCGTGCTTCCCACCTTTGGCTGCGGCATAAAACAGCTCGGGGGAACCTGCAGCATAACCTCGGGCTTCGCATAGTACTGCACCGCGAGAGAAAGCGCGCCATAGTCCTTTGTGCCCGGGCCCGTCTGCATACGGTCCGCAACTTCCTTTTGCACCATAATCGTGATGCTCTCGATAGGGGCATGGCTCTCGAACAGCCCCATGATAATAGGGGTTGTAATGTAGTAGGGCAGATTGGCAACCACCTTCGCCGTTTCCCGGCCGCATTCCGCAATCAGCTTGTGGATATCCAGCTTTAAAATGTCGGCGTTTTGCACAGTTACATTATCGTAGGGGGAAAGCGTCTCCTCCAGAATGGGAATCAGCTGCGAATCAATCTCCACCGCCGCCACGCTCCCCGCCGCCTCGCACAGATACTGGGTCATGGTTCCGATTCCCGGCCCGATCTCCAGCACAAAATCCTCCCTCGTAATCTGGGCGGCCTCGACGATTGCCTCTAAGATATGCGTGTCGATCAGAAAATTCTGGCCGTATTTTTTCTGAAAATGAAAGTCGTATTTCCGTATGATCCCGATTGTATTCCGGGGATTTCCCAATATCGCCATATACGCCTCCTCAAGCTGCTCTGCAAAACCTTTTTTCCGATAATCCCAATCCTTATATATCAGAAAATCAACTGTTTTCCCTTGTTTTTGCCCTTATCATATCGAAACAAGGGAGAATGCAACTTCTTCTTTTCCCTCATAGGAAAAATTTTCTGCTCTGCTAAAATCAATAACAAGATATCTGGGTACATTATTTTTTAGGATAACCGCTGTTCCGTGTTCATCAACTACTTTTGCTACTTTTGAAAAATTTTGATTCGCTTCTGTAATTGAAATCATCGTATTTGTATCTATTGTCATTTTAAGTACACCTCTCTTTCAGTTATATTATATGCAAATTCTAGCTATAAAACAACCTATTATGTAAATGAAAAATCATAACCGTACTTACCGGATAACTATTAAATTGTCCCTTCATCATCTGATTTATATTTTGTAATTGCATAACTGAATCTAATTTCATATGATTTTTGTAGTAACGCTATTTTACCATATCTACCATCTTACTTCAACTCTTTAAAGCCTTCCGCAAAAATGAGTTGTTTTATAGCGGCAATTTATATATAATATATCTTACAATAGATTATTGAACGTCAAAAATAAGTTTGGGATAAGAATATGGCAGCGGGATTTACAGGAGATTTGAAGATGGATTTTTTAGATAAAATACGAGCACCCCAAAAATCAAATTCTATCAAAAGGCAAGTCATTATTACGACAGGTATTTTGCTTTTTGGAGTTTGTATGGGATTGTTCTCTAAGCTTTTAGACTATCGGCAGGCAGAACTTCCGGCACTATTGCAGATGATTGATCATATCCTGGATCTCCATAATTTCTTAGGCGGATTTGCACCGTGGATTGTCATTGCGGTCTGTATATCGGTATACAGTCATACTCCTGTCAGAGCTGCGGCCAATGTCTTTTTCTTTTTTTCGGGATTTGTAGCAAGTTATTATATATACAGTAATTTTGTGGCGGGTTTCTTTCCAAGAAGTTATGCTTTTATTTGGATTGCATTTACAATCGCCTCTCCTTTTCTTGCTTTTTTAAGCTGGTATGCAAACGGGACAGGTTTTATTGCTCTTATTCTCTCCTCGGGCATAATAGCTGTTCTGCTGAACACAGCTTTCTCGTATGGAATGTTTTATATAGATATTCGCTCATGGCTTAACCTCCTGATGCTGCTATTGGGAATATTTGTTTTACGCAAATCCATGAAAGAAACAATAGGTATGACAGGAATTGCCATTGCTTTCGCTATAATCATTGAAATGTTTATTCCGTTCAGCTTTTACTAACACAACCGCATCATTTTCGGACATTTCACTCCGCATACAAGTTAAATTCCACAATCTCACCATTTGTTGGATGATTCTCAGTCCCTGTTACTGCCTGAATTATCATTCCATGACCGGCAACTATTACCTTGTTATAACCAGAATATTTTTTAAGAACATTCAAAACTCTTTCTTTTATAGAGTTTGCATCTTCCCAGATTTGTTCTTTATTCTCCGGGTAACTTCCATGATTGAAGGTGTAACCCAGGTATGCCTGCTCGGCTCTTATATCTTCTTCATATATGTAATTCTTATTTGCCAGCCATTCATGGAGATTTGTTTCTACAACAATGGGAGCGTTTAACTCCCTGGATAAAATTGCAGCTGTCTGCAAAGCGCGTGTATATGGAGAACTAAGTATAAATAGAACATCTTTCCTCCCCCTCAAAATCATAACTTCTTTTTCATGTTATCGCAGGCTTTCTTTTTATCTGTCTCATTATTGCCTGACAGTCCTCAAATCTGCATTTTAGCTGCCTGACTGTCTGCTACGCTTCCAGATGTTCCTCCCATCAAATTTTCTGCTACGCCTATATTTTAATCCGGCAGACTTTATCAGTCAATTCGATTTTCAGCAATATGTCATAAGACATTAATATTGACTTTATTCGTTATCTCGCATATAATGCATATTATAATTTAACTTCAAGGAGACTTTTATATGCAGCTGCAATCTGTTAAAGAAACCGCTGAAAGATTCAAAATTTCTGAACGCAGAGTCCAAAAGCTCTGTGAAGAGGGAAGAATTGATGGTGCCCAGATGATCAGCAATGTTTGGGTGATTCCAAGCACATCCTTAAAACCTGTAGACGAAAGGCTTATAGCTGGTGATTCTGATTTAGTATCACTTTCGGATTTATGTAAAGAATTATCTATATCCGTCGCAACCGGTCGCAACTGGCTTAAACTGGAGAAAATTACCCCCAGCAGTATCATTAAAAGCTCGGCTTTTTTTAGCCGGGAATATGTTGCAGAATTAAAAGGGAATATTAAAAGCGGCAGAAATTCATCTTTAAAAAGCAGACGCAACAAAAAATATATATCCGGCAATAATGTATACCAATCGTATGTTTCAGGTACATCAAAAAATATACATACAGTTCAACAAATCATATCTTTTATTGAAGAAAATAATATTGAATTAACAAAAGATGTGCTATGCGCTATAGTTGCAGAATGTGCTGTTCAGTTGATACTAGAAAAAAACAACTATGATACGTTTTCGAACAGCTTGTTAAAGTATATCCAAAAAGATTTACCAGCGAGTGGATTTTGGTTTTTGATTGATGATTTAATCGCTGATTCTCCAGGCGTTAAAAACATAATACAGTTATATCCTAAGCTTTTTGACCATCAATTTGTTTATGAGCAATCCGAAGATATATTGGGTCTGTTGTATATTTCTTTGAACAATATTGGCTGTAGAAAAGCAACCGGTTCCTATTATACGCCGACTAAAATCGTTCAAAGGTTATGCGGCAAACTTTTTGACATGAACACTCCCATTGGAAAAGACGTTTTTGACCCTTGCTGTGGAACTGGAAACTTTATTCTTCAGCTGCCTCCAGAAATCGGATTTGACAATGTATATGGAAATGATATTGATACCATGAGCGTATATATTGCACGGTTGAACTATGCCCTGAAATACGATGTCCGCGACGCAGACACAGTGTATGCACATATCACAGAAAAGGATTATCTTTCATTCAGCGAAAACAGAAAATTTGACTATATTATAGGTAATCCACCTTGGGGATACAGTTTTAATGATTCCCAGAAAACACAATTAAGGGAAAAATATGTATCTGCTACAAGTAATAATATAGAATCGTATGATGTATTTGTTGAGCAGGCACTATCTAACCTGAAAGAGGGAGGCTTATTATCATATGTATTGCCAGAGGCAATTTTGAATGTAAAAACCCATACTCCAATACGAAAAGTGCTTCTGAATCATAGCAGCTTTCAGTATATAGAGTTTTTAGGAAATGCTTTCGACAAGGTTCAGTGTCCATGTATTATCCTTCAAACAGCTTTTACCAATGCCGGATTTAGCAGTGTTGGCTTGCGAATATCTGATGCTTCCCGGGAATATACTATCCATACAAGTCGAAAAATCGACGCTGAATGTATTAGTTTTTCTATGACGGATGAAGAATATCAGGTGATGGAGAAAATAGAGTCTTTGAATAACAAAATGACACTATATGGAAACGCCCGCTTTGCATTAGGCATTGTTACCGGAAATAACAAAGAATATATCACTCAGATAAAAACCTCCAGTAACGAAATGATTTTGAAAGGATCGGATTTATGTAAGTTTAGGTATAAACCTTCTTCAAATTATATAGCCTTTAAGCCAGAGTCCTTTCAACAAATTGCCCCGACAGAATACTATCGCGCACCAGAAAAGCTGCTTTACAGATTCATTTGCAACCAGCTCGTCTTCTCATATGACAATGCGCAAACACTGTCATTGAATAGCTGCAATATACTGATCCCTGAAATTCCGGATTTAAGTATAAAATATATTATGGCGGTTCTTAATTCCCGAATCGCTCAGTTTTACTTTAAAAAGAAATTTAACTCTGTGAAGGTATTACGGTCTCACATAGAGCAAATTCCAATTCCCGGAATAGAAAAAGCGGCACAAGATGAAATCGTAAGCGCAGTTGATTCCATTCTTGAAAGCGCCGATAGTCTCCTTATACATGAGCTATATGATGAACTGGACGAGAAAATAGCTGATTTTTATAATCTAAGTGTTGAAGATTATCATATTATTAAATCATCCATGGCCGGGGAAAACCTGTTCCTTTAATTGGAATGAAATAAATTGAACAACTCATTGTAGGTCAGTACCTTATTAAAATAATTCTTTCGATGAAAACATATGGAATTATTGTTTATATGGAACTGACCTTCTCCTTTGTTTCCATAATGCTGACAATCTGAATATCCCGGAACAGATGGTATGTCTATTGCGTTGACAGAATAAATCTCGATGCAGTCAGTAAAAAACAAGAGACCGGTTTTCCAAAAAAGCCGCTTCCATTCTATACATAATTATCTCATTTCCTACTATTTTTTTCTCTGAATAACTGTTATAATAAATCATACGTTAAAAATGTTTATACATAAAGGAGGAAAATTTATGACCTACACAATCGAGGGCGAGCCGTTACCGGCAGTCATCTGCAACCTTGACGACAACGAGACTATGATTACCGAGAAGGGCGCTATGTCCTGGATGTCTCCGAACATGCAGATGGAGACCACCAGCAACGGCGGCATCGGCAAAATGTTCGGACGCGCATTCTCCGGCGAGAGCATGTTCCAGAACCGCTACACCGCAAGAAACGGCAACGGCATGATCGCCTTTGCTTCCAGCTTCCCCGGCTCTATCCGCGCATTCAACATCGCACCGGGGCAGGAGATTATCGCCCAGAAGAGCGCATTTCTTGCCTCTACCGCAGGCGTAGAGCTGTCCGTATTTTTCCAGAAGCGCGTTGCATCCGGCCTTTTCGGCGGCGAAGGCTTTATCATGCAAAGGCTCTCCGGAAACGGCGTTGTATTCTTAGAGTTTGACGGATATATCAAAGAATATGAGCTTGCGCCGGGACAGCAGATCATCATCGACACCGGCTATCTCGCCGCGATGTCCCCGACCTGCACAGTAGATATCCAGACCGTGCCGGGCGTGAAAAATGTCCTCTTTGGCGGCGAAGGACTTTTCAACACCGTTGTTACCGGGCCGGGCAAGGTCTGGCTGCAGAGTATGCCGGTAGCACAGCTTGCGGGTGCGGTTCGCCCATACATTCCCACCGGCAACTAATCCTTTACAAAAAGCCCGGCTTACCGCCGGGCTTTTAATCTGGGCACTCTTGTAAAAAGCCTGTATGCATTTTCTTCTGTCACCGCCTCAACCTCTTCGGGCGTTATCCCTTTCAGCTCTGCGATTTTCGCGATTACATAGGGAATATTTGCGGAATCATTGCGCGTCCCCCGGTGCGGCTCCGGCGCCATGTAGGGACAGTCCGTCTCGAGCAAAATCCGCTCAAGCGGCAGCTCCTCCACGGTGCGCGCCAGCTTTTTCGCATTTTTAAACGTAACAACGCCGCCCACGCCGATATAATATCCCAGCTCTGCAAACTCCCGCGCCAGCTCCGGGGAGTAGGAATAACAGTGAATCACGCCGGGAATCCCGTCCGCCCCGTTCTCCCGCAGCACCCGCAGCGTATCCCCGGCGGCGTCTCTGGAATGGATAATCACCGGAAGCCCCGTCTCCCGCGCCAGCATAAGCTGACGCGCAAACCAGAAGCGCTGACGCTCCTGAGTCTCTGCCTCCTTGTCCCAATAATAGTCCAGCCCAATTTCCCCGACAGCCACGGTCTTTTCATAAGCGGTCTGCTCACGCAGCCATGAGAAGGTCTCCTCGTTCAGCCCACCGATATCGCTGGGGTGAACGCCGACGGCCGCATAGATAAAATCGTGCGTGCGCGCCAGCTTTAGCGTTGATCTGACAGACTCCACCGAAGCCCCCACATTGATAATCGGGAAAACGCCGCTGTCTTGTACCCGCGCCAGCGTCTCCTCACGGTCGCCGTCAAATTTTTCATCATCATAATGCGCATGTGTCTCAAAAATCATAGCAGGCCACACATCTTTTGGTCAATCCATGTCATAATTGTCTCCGAGCGCTCCGCAAGCTGTTCGCACTCTTTTTCCCACGCCTCATACGCGGCGTTCTCCTCCTCAGGCTCCGCTTTCTCCAGCTCCTCCATCTTCCGGTTCAGCTCCGCAAAACCTTTCCGCAGCTCCTCCAGAGAGGAGTTTTCCGTCAGCATATTGTACATATGTCGCTCCATTTCTAAAAATATTTCTCCAGCATCTCCAGCTCTTTTATGTCGATACAGTTTAAAAATGTATTCTGCATGACAGCCTCCTTGCAGGCATAAAACTCCATCCACATCACGCTGTCAATCTCCTCACTCTGGATGGTGAAATCCTTCGCATCCCTGTCCAGCCAGAGCAGAAACACGCGGCTGACCTGCCTCTCAAGAAAAGGCTCTCCGTGAAAATGTCCCTGCATGTCGAGACGCTTCTGCCCGCATTTAATCAGCATATCAGGGTCTGCCTCAACACCAAGCTCCTCTTTCAGCTCCCGCAGGGCAGAGTCAAGGAAGCTGTCCCCCGCCGGAATATGTCCGGCGCTGGAGATATCGTAGCAGCCGGGGAAGGAATCTTTATTCATGCACCGCTTTTGCAGAAGCAGCTGAATCTTCCTGCCCCTGCGGCGCGCAATCCAGACATGGGAAGTCCTGTGGAGCGCCCCCGTGCGGTGCGCCTCCGTGCGCTCAATCACTTCTCCCGTAGGATTACCGTTTTCATCCACTATATCCAAATATTCCATATCAGCAAATCTCCGCTCCGCTCGGCATCTTCTTTTCCGGCGCCATAAGCGCCAGCGTACCGTCTGCGTCCTCTGCACACAAAAGCATTCCCTCTGACAAAACTCCGGCCAGCTTCGCAGGCTTTAGGTTTACAAGCACCATCACCTGCTTCCCCACCATCTCCTCCGGCGAATAATCCTTGCGGATGCCGGAGACGATCTGCTTCACCGAGCTTCCGATCTTTACCTGGGAGCACAGAAGCTTTTTGGATTTTTCCACCGCCTCGCAGGCGATGATCTCTCCCACCTGAAACTGCATTTTGGAGAAGTCCTCAAAGGTGATCTCCGCCTTTGCCTCAAGGTCGATGACGGTCTCCGCCTCCCCGGACTCCGGCGCCAGTCCAAGCTTTTTCAACTCCGCCTCATACTCGGCTCTCTGCGCCTGCTGAATCGCCTCCACCTTCGGCATGATCTCCTTTGCATCCTTCCTTGCGAACAAGAT
This sequence comes from Blautia sp., assembly GCA_023663685.1. GTDB lineage: Bacteria > Bacillota > Clostridia > Lachnospirales > Lachnospiraceae > Roseburia. The sequence continues at coordinate 68,427 of JAMPHB010000001.1, read as the reverse complement.
TTCCGGCTCGCCCGTGACCTTATTGCCATCCGGGTAAACTCCAAACTGGTCAAGCCCGTCAAAATCGCGAAGTCCGGTATTTAGCATCGCCACAATTTTTTCCGCCGTCTCCGGCAAAAATGGATGCAAAAGGCTTGCCCCGATGGAGATGGATTCCGTCAGATTGTAAAGCACCTCCGCCAGACGCTCCCTTTTTGTCCCGTCCTTTGCCAAAACCCATGGAGCCGTCTCGTCAATATATTTATTGCAGCGGCGGAACAGGGTAAACACCTCGGAGATTGCATCCGCCACGCGGAGCTTCTCCATTTTATCCTCCAGTCCTGCCTTCGCCGCCGTCACGACAGATTTTAAATCCTCGTCGAACTCCCCGGCCTCGCCGTGCCTTACCACACCGTCAAAATACTTGTTGCTCATGGAGATGGTGCGGTTGACCAGATTCCCCAAAATATTCGCAAGATCCGAATTAAACCTCTCCAGCAAAAGCTCCCATGTAATCGTTCCGTCGTTCTCATAGGGCATCTCATGCAGGACAAAATAGCGGGTGGCGTCCACGCCGAACAGTCCGGCAATATCGTCAGCATAGATGACATTGCCCCTGGACTTGCTCATCTTTTCCCCTCCCTGCAGCAGCCATGGATGCCCAAACACCTGCTTCGGGAGCGGCAGATCCAGCGCCATCAGGAAAATCGGCCAGTAGATGGTGTGGAAACGCACGATATCTTTTCCAATCAAATGCAGCTCGGCGGGCCAGTTTTTCTGAAAAAGCTCCGAGGAGCCGTCCGGGTCGTAGCCGATTTTTGTGATATAGTTCGACAGCGCATCCAGCCACACATAGACCACATGCTTTGCGTCAAAATCTACCTGGATTCCCCAGTCAAAAGAGGTGCGGGATACGCACAGATCCTGCAGCCCCGGAAGCAGGAAATTGTTCATCATCTCGTTCTTTCTGGAGGTCGGCTGGATAAACTCCGGGTGTGTGTTAATGTGCTCGATCAGCCGGTCGGCATACTTGCTCATCTTGAAAAAGTACGCCTCCTCCTTCGCGGGTCTGACCTCGAGGCCGCAGTCCGGGCATCTGCCCTCCACAAGCTGGGACTCTGTCCAGAAGGACTCGCATTCCTTACAGTAAAGCCCCTCGTAGGAGCTCTTATAGATATCGCCCTGATCGTAGAGCTTTTTAAAAATCTTCTGTACGCAGCGCTCGTGATCCTTGTCCGTAGTGCGGACAAAATTGTCATAAGAGGTATTCATCAGATCCCAGATACGCTTTACCTCGCCGGAAATATGATCCACATACTCCTTCGGGGTAATCCCCGCCTGTCCGGCTCTCTCCTGAATCTTCTGCCCATGCTCGTCGGTTCCGGTCTGAAAGTAAACGTCATAGCCCTCCGCCCGCTTATATCTGGCGATGGCGTCCGCCAGAATAATCTCGTAGGTATTGCCGATATGCGGCTTGCCGGACGTGTAGGCAATCGCCGTCGTCATATAATATTTTCCTTTGCTGCTCATAGCTCTCCTTCCCGCGGGCTTTGCCCGCAATAAAAAACTCCCGCCTTCGTATAGAAGACGGGAGAATATCCCATGTTACCACTTCTGTTCGCCGACGCCTCACAGCGCCTGCCTCTGCAGGTGTCCCCTGCCAGACAATCGTGCGCTTCTTTCCACAAAAATCTGCATGGCATAACACCTTCCGCTATAACGGGCGTCCCGTCAGAGCTTGTCGCAATCCTCCGCCATTCCAGGGTCGTATGCGTTCAGCTCTGCCACTCCAAAGCCATCTTCCATGCCTTCTTCCCCCTCTCCTCGCAGCGTCCCGCCCCGCGGGTGGAGAGCTCTCTGTAAGGGCGTCCCGCATGTACTCTCTTTTTCTAAGTGTTGTGCTATTTTTCTTTTTATCATACTTGCCGGAGCCGAATCTGTCAAGTCATTTTTCACGGACTTTTCTGCAAAAACTGCCCCGTATAGGATTCCCCGACGATACCGTTTTCCATTGCAGATTTCACATGGCGTTCTGATATCTCCGATAAAATGCATATCTGTGATGGTATAGCACGCACCGTTGCAGGCGGGGCAGCTGCCTTATGTATCATTATTTTTACCCGGCAACAACTCTCTTTTTTTGCCCGGGGTTCCTTTTTTTCGTTTCAGGTATCCGATTTTCACCATCTATGGAATTTGCCTTTTTCATGCGGTACACTTTTAATCAGCCGGACTTTTCTGCCGGCAAAACCAGTACACAATTTAGGAGGAAATGAAATGAAATCTGGTACATGCAAAAAGTTTCTGTCCGTCCTTCTGGCCGCCGCCATGCTTCTATCCGGCTGCGGACCAGCCGAAAAGCAGACGCCGGACGAGAACACGCAAAGCTCACAGGAATCTGTCAGCGACGGAGGCGGCCCGCTTTCCGGCGAGCCGGACAAATCCGTCTATATGGATCCTAACGCCGATGTGGAGGAGCGGATTGCGGCTCTTTTAGCACAGATGACCCTTGAGGAAAAGGTCGCGCAGATGGTTCAGCCGGAACAGGCCGGGCTTGACGTCTCTAGGGTAACGGAGTACGGTATCGGCTCCGTCTTAAGCGGCGGCGGCAGCGCACCCGCCAGCGGAAACACTGCGGCGGACTGGCAGAACCGTATCAACGAATTAAAACAGGCCGCACTGGACAGCCGTCTGGGGATTCCGCTGCTCTACGGGGTTGACGCCGTCCATGGAAACAACAACGTCTACGGCGCAACGATATTTCCCCACAACATCGCGCTGGGCGCGGCGAATGATCCCGAGCTGATGGAAGAGCTGGGCGCACTGACCGCGTCCGAGGTACGCGCCATCGGCGTGCAGTGGACCTTCGCGCCCACTCTCGGCAATCCCCAGAGCGAGCGCTGGGGCAGAACCTACGAGTGCTTCAGCGAGCGGGCAGAGGAAATTCCCACCTTGTCCAACCCCTACATCCAGGGACTGCAGGGCGCAAAGGATACCGGGGATTACCTGGCAGGCAACCGGGTTCTTGCCTGTGCCAAGCACTATATCGGCGAGGGTTACACCACAGACGGCGTCAATCAGGGAAATGTAGACATGTCGCCCGAGGAGTTTGACGCACTTCTAAACGCCGGGGTTCTGGATCCCTACACCGGTGCAATCGACGAGGGCGTGCTCACGGTGATGGTATCCTTCAACAGCGTAAACGGCCTAAAATGCCACGAAAACAAGCATCTGGTTCAGGATCTCCTCAAGGATCAGCTGGGCTTTGAGGGGCTGGTTATCAGCGATTACAATGGCATCCAGCAGGTTTCCGGCGCCTCCTACAAGGAACAGATTGCCAATGCGGTCAATGCCGGGGTGGATCTGTGTATGGAGGTCACCACATGGGAAACCGTTATGAAATATCTGATTGAGCTGGTGGATGAGGGCGGCGTCACGCAGGAGCGCATCGACGACGCGGTCAGCCGTATTCTCAGAGTGAAATTCAAAGCGGGACTTTTCGAGGAGGAAGTGGGCGGCGCCACAGAGCAGCAGTGTCTCTCCGACTTTGGAAACGACGCGCACCGGGAAATTGCAAGGCGCGCCGTGCGCGAGAGTCTTGTGCTCTTAAAGAACGATACCGTGGGCTCTTCCACTGCAACAGAGGCGCTTGCAAATGCCGCCAGTATTTCCGTATCCGGCCAAAAGGCCTATGATATCGGCTCCCAGTGCGGCGGCTGGACAATCAGCTGGCAGGGCAGCTCCGGGAAGATCACACAGGGAACCACCCTCATAGAGGGCTTCTCCAAGGCTGTAGGCGAGAATGTCACCCTCTCGCACAATGTGGACGGCAGCATCAAGGAGGGCGCGGACGCGGTGATCGCGGTATTCGGCGAGGTGCCCTACGCGGAGACAAACGGAGACTCCCCGGCGGCCTCCCTAAAGCCCGCCGCATCCGATATCGAAATGCTGACCGCGCTGCGCGCTAACCTCGACGCAATGCCTGGCCGCAGCGAGATTCCGGTGATCGGAATTGTAATCACCGGCCGCCCGATCAACATTACCGAGTATATGGACATGTTTGACGCCGTAATCATTGCATGGCAGCCGGGCACGGAGGGCGCGGGCGTCGCGGACGTGCTTTTCGGCGAATACGATTTCACCGGAACCTTGTCCTACACATGGATGAAGGATATGAACGACATCGACAAAAAACACGCCGACGGAAACGGGGATCTTGTGCTCTTTCCCTACGGATACGGACTGAACAAAGCGGGAACAGCCCTGACCCGCAGCCGCTAAGATTTCATTTGGTTTTCTGAAAAATCAAACTCTGTCAGCGGAAACGAATTCCTTCCTTTATCTTGTGGAAAAACCATTCAGAATAATAATTCACGAACGGTTTAATCAACTGAACCGCACGATTCCGTTATACCTTGAAAAAAAGAAATCCCTTTAGTATAATGGCATTGTGCGGGCAGAGAATACAATGTCTGATTCATTGTACAAAAAACAAAGGTGAAGTGAGGAATTGAATATGAAAAGGAAAATATCTTTACAAGTGGTTATTTTTGTTGTTTTTCTTTTTGCAGCTATTATTCTTTTGTTCTTCCGGTTTACCTCGCAAAACAGCAGGCGGACAGAGGAGCAGAACAGAATTTACGCGGCAGATTCTGCGCGGCTGAAGGCAGAACATATTGACAACGAACTGAGCAACGCCCTGAGCCAGATCAATATCTACGCGTATTTTGTCGGCGAAAGTCTGACAGAGCCGACCGTTACAGCAGATATGCTTGGCACGATGGAGGAGCATTCCCAGTTTGACGCAATTATGTTTACAGATATAGACGGCACAGACGCTACTTCCGACGGGAGAACCGCCGAGATGGCATGGCGGCATTTTTATACAGACGGTATTGCCGGAAACAGCGATATCGAAATTGTATTTGATCCTCATTTTTTTGATGAGACAATGGCATGCTTTTATGCACCCGTCCGCTATGAGGGGAACATCATCGGCGTGCTGCGGGGCGCTTTTCTGGCAGAAGAATATTTGAAGAATATGCTTAGTACTTCCTATTTTGGAGAGGACGCGCAGGTGTTCCTCTGTGCGCCGGACGGCAGAGTGATTGCCAGCTCAAACGGCGGAAGCTATGACCAGAATTTACTGGATAATCTGACACAAACCGGAGTGATTGATGAGGCCACCGCCAGTCATGCCCAGGGGATTTTTGAAAATGGGGGAACCGAAACCTTTATATGCGATTCTTCCAGTGATATAGACAATATCTGTGTTACATATCTGCCGAATAATAATTATGTGCTTGTGCAGACATTTCCAAAAAATGTGACACAACATATGATTGCGGAAGAAAACATGGCAGGAATTCAGCTGGAAATTATGCTGATCGTCCTTTTTGCCATCTATATTGTCATTATCGTGCTTCACTCCGTGCGCAAACGCCGGAAGCTGGAAAAAGAAAACCGGGAGATGGGTTACATTACAGCAGGCGTCAACACACTGTTTTCACGCTTTGCCATGTTTGACCTTGAAAAGGATTCCTATCAGTATCTGGCGGGCACAAAGCCAGAGGGTACAGACATCGCGGATCATGGGAAATATCCTGATATCGTAAAGCATCTGGCGGCGTCTATACCAGAGGACAGCCGGCAGAATTTCGTTGACTATATGGACAAGGATGCCATTATTACGGCCATGGCCCAGCAGAATGATCTGCGCTATGAGCGCTGTGTAATCATTAACGGCCGCCAGGAATGGGAGCATCTCAATATCATCTGTCTGGAAAGAAAAGATGACAAAGTTTCCAAAGTTCTGTTTATTCGCCAGAACATCACAGAATTAAAGGAAAAGGAGCTGCGAATCCAAAAAGAACAGTCTCAGAAGCAGGCGCTTCAGGATGCACTGCTTCAGGCTCAGCATGCAAACAATGCAAAATCCACATTTTTGTCTAATATGTCACACGATATTCGCACTCCCATGAACGCAATTATTGGCTTTACCACAATTGCGATCAACCACATCGACAACAAAGGCCTGATTCTGGACAATTTGCAGAAGGTTCTTTCTTCAAGCAATCATTTGCTCAGTCTGATCAATGATGTACTCGACATGAGCAGAATCGAGAGCGGAAAAGTGCAGATTAAGGAGCAGGAGTGTAATATTTCGGAGCTGATACATAATTTGATAAACATTACCCAGCCGCAGATTAAGGCCAAGCAGCTGGAAATGTTTATTGATACCTTTGAGGTGGTAAATGAAGATGTGATTGCAGATCCATTAAAGCTGAATCAGGTATTTATCAACCTCCTGAGCAATGCGGTCAAGTATACACCGGCCGGAGGCTCCGTCACATTCCGTATCATGCAAAAGACCACTTTCCGGCATGGATACGGCGAATATACATTTATCATCAAGGACAATGGAATCGGCATGTCGCCGGAGTTTGTGGAACACATTTTTGAGCCGTTCGAACGGGAATCCACAGTGACACAGAGCGGCATAGAGGGAACCGGCCTTGGCATGGCCATTACTAAAAACATTGTAGAAATGATGAACGGTACAATCAGCGTTGAGAGCGAAGCGGGCAAGGGCAGCACATTTACCGTGGAACTGGTACTAAAGCTGCAGGATACGGAAAAAACCTCGGAACAGATCAAGGAGCTGGAAGGTCTGCGTACACTGGTGGTTGATGATGACTTTAACACCTGCGACAGTGTCTGCAAGATGCTTAAAAAAATCGGACTCCGCTCAGAATGGACGACTTCCGGCCGGGATGCGGTGTACCGCGCCAAATCCGCCCACGAGGAAAAGGATTCCTACCATACCTTCATCATCGACTGGCAAATGCCCGGATTCAGCGGTGTGGAAACAGCTAAAAAGATACGGGATTCCGTTGGCAAAGACGCGCCGATTATTATCCTGACTGCTTATGACTGGTCAGACATTGAGGAAGAGGCAAAGGAAGCAGGCATTACCGCATTCTGCGCAAAGCCCCTGTTCCTCTCCGACCTGAAAATGGCGCTGCTGGCCGCAAACAATATGCTTGAAAAGAAGGAGGAACCCCCGGAATGGACGCTGGCTGATTTCAGCGGAAAGCGGGTTCTCCTGGTGGAGGATATTGAGCTGAACCGCGAAATCGCACAGTTTATTCTGGAAGAGGCGGGCTTCCTTGTTGACTCCGCGCCGGACGGAACGGATGCGGTGGCTATGATGGAAAAGGCTGAAGAAAATTATTATGATGTAATTTTAATGGATATACAAATGCCCATTATGGATGGTTATGAGGCCACACGGGCAATCCGCAGACTTCCAAGGGAAGATGTGAAAACCCTGCCAATTATCGCGATGACAGCAAATGCGCTGGAGGAGGACAAGCAGGCGGCACTGAAAAACGGAATGAATGCACACATTGCGAAACCGCTCGATATGAATGTATTTATGGATGTGCTGCGAAAATTTGTGAAGTAATATTACCATCAGAATCTGTAGAAAACTAAAACTATTCATGGCCGGGCATATCGGGGATAGATGGAATCCCTCCCCGATATGCCCATGCCTGCGTAGTCTGGCCAGACTCATTTTGTTATTTCCTCTAAAAGATTTTTGTATGATACCAGTGTAACATTTCCCATCTTGCCGGCGGCCTCCTCACAGCCCTTTGTAAATCCATTTTTTGCAAAAACATACAACTGCACTTTACTATAATGAAACAGACTGCTCCGCCTTGCCAGTGTCTCCAAAACGCCTGTGTCTACCTTCTCATTTGTCCACTTGCACTCGCCAAACAATGCGGTATCCTTATCCTGCTCCCCCATAATGTCAATCTCTGTCTGGCTATGGGCGGCCGGATCAGTCCCCCACCAGCGCCCCAGCTCCTGAAACTCCACAGGAGACCGGCCTCTCAGCAGCATCTTCCAGAGATACTGCTTACATATTTCCTCAAATACCTTCCCCATGTAATCCGACAAGTAAGGTTCGATTCGCTTATAGGCCAAATCAGCCGCTCCACGGCCAATAATGGAATTATTCTCCGGCACAAACCGGTACCAGAACCGAAACATATTATCCGCAATGACATAAATGGATTTGCGGGAGGTTTTTTCACCATAAGGCGTTTCCTTTTGAACCAGCCCCAGCGCTGTCAGGTTTTTCAGATATCCGGCACAAACGCTGGTATCTTCCCCGACCTTTGTAGAGATTTCCGCCATGCGGGAAGCGCCCCCTGCAATGGCTGTAATAATCGCATTATAGAGCGCAGGCTCCCGAACCTCCTGCTTTAGCAAATTTTCCGGCTCCTCAAAAAGTGCAGATGTAGAATTCAGAAATGTATTCTTAATATTATCCTCAACACTCTGTCCGTCATTCATCTGCAATAAATACTGCGGCGTCCCTCCCACCATGCCGTAAATCATGGCTTTATCCTCACTGGAAAAATGATTGAAATACCGGCATGTATCCGCAAAATCAAAGGGAAGTATTTTCATCTGCGATGTCCGCCTGCCATAAAGCGGCGCTTTGTATGCCAGCACATGATCCTCCATATAAGACATCGAGGAACCGCAGAGCACCAGCATTAGTTTCGAATTATCTTTGTATTTGTCAATTAAAAGCTGTAAAGTAGAGGCAAGGCTCTTGGAAGCGCGGGCCACATACGGATACTCATCAATCACCAGAATCAGGCGCTCTTTTTCCGCCAGCTTAAAGGTATACTCCAGAGCCGCCTGAAACGAAGCAAACGCCATCTCCGCCGGAATATCCGTTCCAAATTCCATAATACTTTTACTGAAATTCTCCAGATTTTGTTTGTTGTTGCTCTCTACCCCCATAAAATAAATCGTCTTTTTATCGCTGATAAACCGGTTGATAAGTGCGGTCTTGCCCACACGGCGACGTCCATAAATCACTATAAACTCAAATTTGTCTGATGCATATAATTTATTGAGGGATGCCAGTTCGCGCTCTCTGCCGATAAACATAAACCCACCTCCATTCCATCTAACTATACTCTATCATGTTATTTTCATTTAGTCAATCATAATTTACTAAGTTGTAATTTACTAAACCATAATTTACTAATCTTTATCTTACTTATCTATAATCATTTTTTTGGAACTATAAACCGTCTTTTCCCAAAAAAAGCTGTACAAATTTTCAAATTATATAAAGTATTTACGAAAAAAGTCGATAAAATATGTGAAGGGAAATCGAACAGCATGTACACGGAGGTATATGATATGAGTTCAAATTTAGCTGCCAAACCAAATGCTTCTTATTATGCCAGTAAAAGCTACACGACGGATCTCGGCAATCTGATTTCTTCAAAGAGAGCTGAATTCACGGAATGCCATGAGAAGGCGTGGGATTATGTCGGGGCAAACGCGCCGGAGGCTGTGAAGCGGGCGTGGATGGAGGCCGCGGAAGCAACCGGCTGCAATGGACTGGTATTTCTTCCGGAAGGAACTTCCGGATATATCTCCCAGCTGCAGGTTCAGAGAATGGTCGCATGGTACAAGGGCAATCCGGATGCGGGCAATGTTTTGGGAGATTCTGTGGAGACAGCAACAGCTGCCGTGAAAAAGGCGTTGTGCTGCTTAGAGCAGCCGCTGGTTTCCAACATGCATACAAGCGAAGACTTTCAGAGGCTTTACCGGAAAGAGCGCGACTTTTACAACGCCTTTCTGAACAATCTTCAACAGCTATAAAACAAGGAGCGGTAATCCGGTGATTACCGCTCTTTTTTATATTCCTCCACGGCCGGGTCGCGCATCTGCCGCACCCTGACCCACTCCTTCGTCTCCTCGTTCTTCACAGCCTCGCTGCGGTTCTGGTACAGAAAGCGGGTAAGCTCGTAGCAGCTGACCCATATCTCGTTGGAGCCGTCCTTCTGCGACTCATCGAAAATGAGCTGCAGACCGAAATGCAGATGCGGCGTTTCTATATTGTTTACATTTTCGGTCGTACTGTAGCCGGTGTGCCCGAGATAGCCGATCACATCTCCGGCGGTGACTACACTGCCCTCCTCCAGCGATTTACAGTAAGGAAAATTCTGACGCATATGCGCATAGTAGTAATAGCGCTTTTTGTCAAAGCTTCGAATCCCCAGCCTCCAGCCGCCGTACTGGTTCCAGCCGATGGCCTCCACATAGCCGGACTCCACCGCAATCACCGGAGTTCCGGTCTGCCCCATCATGTCGTGTCCGAGATGCGGGCGCTTATATCCGTAGGAGCGGGACGCGCCGAAATCATCATAGTCCGTGTAGGGAAAGTTTTTGGCAAGCGGAAGAAATCCTTTAAGGCCGTAACATTTCTCCCATGTCCCCTCCTCCTGCGCATCCGCTGTCTCCCCCGCGGACTCCTGCGCATCCGCTGTCTCTCCCGCGGCACTCTGAATCTCATACTCTCCGACCAGTCCGCCGAGTACGGCGCTGTACGCCTCGTAATAGTAATTGTAATACTGTAAATCTTTTGTAAGTTTGTTCAGAGTGACATTGCCATTGAGCAGCTTTTGCGCTGTTTCTTCCAGATCCCCGGATTTGTAGCTTTTAAAATTTCCGCCGTTTTTACACGCCTGCAGGGCAAGAAGCGCGATCCAGTCCAAATGCACTTCCTGCCCGTAGGTTTGTACATCATATTCGTAGGCGTCCTGCATGGCCTCCTTGGTCACATTGAAATCCACCCACTTAATATATTCCTTCTGCTCTGACGACTCCCGGTATACGTCGCCGGAAACCTTCGCCCCCGGCGAAAAATAGCACACAATTCCCGTCACCAGTATCACAGCCAGTATAATGAGCTCGATTAAAATAATTAACCGCTGCCTTTTCAAACGCTTCATACACATCATTCCATGGGTGCTTCATCATATTCAGTGTATGAGCAAACATTCAAATATATACTGTGCTGCTCCGCATTTTATCACGCGCCATCAGCTATGTCCCAGCGCCTTCTCCATCGCATCCACCACAATTTTCAGCGCCTTGATTCTCGCATAACGCTTGTCGTTGGACTCTAAGATATGCCACGGCGCATATGTGCTGTTGGTCTTTTTCAGCATCTCGTTCACCGCATCCTCATAAAGCTCCCACTTCTCCCGGTTGCGCCAGTCCTCGTCTGTAATTTTCCACTGCTTTTCCGGGGTATTCTGCCTGTCCGTAAAACGGGCAAGCTGTGTGTCCTTGTCGATCTGCACCCAGAACTTGAGGATAACCGCTCCCCAGTCGTACAGCTCCTTTTCAAACTCGTTAATCTCATTGTATGCCCGCTGCCAGTCGTTTTCACTGCAAAAGCCCTCCAGCCTCTCGACCATCACACGACCATACCATGTCCGGTCAAAAATCGCCACATGGCCCGTTTTCGGCAGGCGGTTCCAAAAACGCCACAGATAATGCCTCGCTTTTTCGTGCGGCTCGGGACTTGCAATCGGATGCACCTCATAGCCTCTGGGGTCTAACGCGCCGGTAATTCGCTTGATATTACCGCCCTTTCCGGCCGCATCCCAGCCCTCGTAGGCAATGATGACCGGAATCTTCTCGCGGTAGATCTCATTGTGCAGCTCCCTCAGGCGGCTCTGGTATCTGTCAAGATGCGCCCGGTACTCCTCCTCGGTGAGCGTTCTGTCCAGATCAATCTCCTCCAGCTTTGGCAGGGGAACAAGCGGAAAAGAATTCTGCAGGATCGGCACAGCGATACTGCTGTTTTTAAGTGCGGTTCCAATTCCCTCGACCAGAAGCTCCGTGACCTGGAGCTCCGCCCATTTTTTCCGCTTCGCGTCAATTAAATACCACGGAGCCGTGGACTGGTTCGTATCGCACAGATACTGCTCAAACACCTCCATCGTCTCCCCGTAGTACTTATTCTGCATACGATCCTTCTCGCTGACCCGCCACTCGGTATTCTTGTCCTCCAGCAGCGCATTCAGCCGCTTTTTCTGTTCCTTCGCACTAATGTGGAAGAAAAATTTCATTACAAGATAGCCGTTGTCCGTGAGCTGGCGCTCAAAACGGCGCACACTCTCTATGCGCTTCTTGTACTCCTCTTCGTCAATAGTACCCGAAAGACGGTCTGCCGTAATCTCGTCCATCCAGCCGCCGTCCAGAAACATATATTTTCCCGCCTCCGGAATCTTCACAAAGTACCGGTATAAAAACGGTTTGCGCTTCTCCTCCGGCGTGGGTATATCCATTGTCGCCACCTTGAAAAAACGCGGGTCAATATTGCGTATCACCTTGCCGAGCACACTGCCCTTTCCGGCAGCCCCCCAGCCCTCCATGAGCACCAGCACCGGCAGCTTTTTCTCCTTGAGCTGGGTCTGGCAGGCGGCAAGCTTCGTCCGCGCCGCGGCAAGCCGGGCCTCCAGCTCCTCTCTCTCCGGGATTTGTGGTTTGTTCCAGTCCGTCAACATATACACCCTCTCCTTTCCTCAGTGTCTTACCCTGCTTTGAACGACTGGCAGGGGCGATCCCTATTGCCCGATGGCTTCCCTGATAATCTCCGGCATCTCCTCAACCGCGCGGCCGATGGCAAATGCCAGCTCTCCATACAGCTGATCCTCCGCCGCACGGAAATACCGTTCCTCGGATACCGGCAGCTTTTTTCCATCCTGCTGTCTCTTTACCTTATCCAAATACAAAAATTTGATTACCCTCACCAGCTCCTCGGGATTCACGCCGTTTACTATACTCTTCATCTCCTGATCCCGGGTCTTCCGGTTGGGATCAAGCATATCCCCAATTTCTGACATCCGGCCAATCAGGGCCCACGCTTCCTCCTCGCTCAGCACTCTCCGAAGTTTTGTCTCCGACACATCTACGGGCACATAGAGGCGGCCTCCGCTCCCCTTCTCGGGAACCAGAAAATAATATAACTTCTCGGGATTCGCCCCGCCCATGTCGGGGTGTCCGATTTTCTCCACGCGGCAGATACCGTTCACTGCTTTGAATACATAATCTCCAACATCAAACATTACACACCTCCTTATCTGACATAAAGAACATATATATACATTATACCACACTATTCTGATAATTTTCAAAGAAAATCTTCCGCCGAATGGAAAATAAAAGCCCGGGCAGCTACCGCCGCCCGGGCTTTTGCATGTGCAATTAGAATTTAAACACCGCCACACCGTATGCCGGAAGCGGATATGCGATGGAATATGGCCGATTGTCCATCTCCTTCTTGACCGGCTTGTAGGAGGTCGGACGATTCGCCTCGGAACCGCCAAATCTCACGTCCTCACTGTTTAAGATCAGCTTGTAGGTCTTGCGTTTATTCACTCCTATCCGGTAATCGTCCCGCGCCACCGGAGTAAAGTTAATCACAAACAGCAGATTGTTCTTGCCATCTGCGCTCTTTCGGATAAAGCTGAAAATACTGCGCTCATTATCGTCGGCATTTACCCACTCAAAGCCCTCCCAGCTGTCGTCCAGCTCGTACATACAGGGGTTTTTCCGGTAAATGTGAAGCAGCTCCTTTACCCAGTCCTGCATATGCTTGTGCTTCGGGTCAGAGAGCAGATACCAGTCGAGCTCACGCTCCTCGCTCCACTCCTGCACCTGCGCGAATTCCTGTCCCATAAACAAAAGCTTCTTGCCGGAATGACCCATCATAAACGCATAGCCCGCCATGAGGTTCTTGAACTTGTCCCCCTCCAGCCCCGGCATTTTATTGAGCATGGAGCACTTCAAATGCACTACCTCATCGTGGGAGAGCACCAGAATGTACTTCTCGCTCTCATTATAGCTCATCGCAAATGTCATGCGGTTGTGGTTGTCCTTGCGGAAATACGGATCCAGCTTCATGTAATCCAGGAAATCATGCATCCAGCCCATATTCCACTTATAGCTGAAATTCAGTCCATCGTCCGTCACTGACCCCGTCACCTTCGGCCATGCCGTTGACTCCTCCGCAATCATCACCGCACCATGGTTGCGTCCCTCAATCAGTGTATTGATATGCTTGAAAAACTCGATTGCCTCGAGGTTCTTGTTGCCGCCGTAGATATTTGGTACCCACTGTCCGTCCTGCTTGCCGTAATCCAGATAGAGCATAGACGCCACCGCATCCACGCGCAGACCGTCTACATGATAGTTCTCCACCCACATCAGGGCACTTCCAATCAGGAAATTCTTGACCTCATTTTTCGCGTAATCAAAAATCTTGGTACCCCAGTCCGGATGCTCTCCCTTGCGGGTGTCCGCATATTCATAAGTCGGCGTGCCGTCAAACATCGCAAGTCCGTGGGCATCCCTCGGAAAATGCGCCGGAACCCAGTCGAGAATCACGCCAATCTTATTTTTGTGGAACTCATTGACCAGATATGCAAAATCCTCCGGCGTTCCGTAGCGGGAGGTCGGTGCGTAATACCCCGTCACCTGGTAACCCCAGGAGCCGTCAAAGGGATACTCGGAAATTCCCATCAGCTCCACATGCGTGTAGCCCATCTCCTTCACATAGGCAACCAGCGACTTCGCCAGCTCCCGGTAGGTGTAAAAGCCCTCGTCCTCCCGGCAGGGATGGCGCATCCACGATCCCGGATGTACCTCGTAGATTGCCATGGGCTGCTTGTAGAGCGTCTCCTGCGTCAGCGCCGCGCGCTCCTTCATCCACGCATCGTCCGTCCACTTAAAATGGTCGATATCCACCACGACAGAGGCTGTCTCAGGACGCAGCTGCGCATAGTTGGCGTAAGGATCGGCCTTGTAGTGCCTGCTCCCATCCTGCGCGATGATCAGATACTTGTACATCGCTCCGTAATCCACATCGGGGACAAACAGCTCGTATACGCCGATCTCCTCCGGCTCTACGCGCTTCATTTCATGGGCGGTCTCATTCCAGCCATTGAAATCACCGATGACAAACACCTGACTCGCATGGGGCGCCCAGACATCGAAGCATACACCTTTTTTACGCTTCTGTGTCATAACATGCGCGCCCATTTTCCGGTAAATGTCGTAGTGCGTTGCCTGTCCAAACAAGTAACAATCCATTTCTGTAAAATTACTCATACTAGCTCCTCCATATATTTTATAATTTATTCAAAATCCTTTTCATTTAGTACAATGCAGTCATCATCGGTATAACGGCTCGCCGTCAGAATACTGAAAAATTTCTTGACGCCGCCCCTGGCCTCACGCTGAATCGCCTCGTCCACAATGTCCTTCACCTCTGTAAGCGTCGTGGCCTGATCCAGCGTTTGAATGCTGCTTATCCGCTTGTACAATGCGAGCACCGCTAATTCGTCGATCTCATAGCCCAGCTCCTTTGAGTAAGATTTTGCAAATGAGACTAGCTCGTCATTTGTAAAGATTGGCACCGTAATTTTCTCTGTGAACATTTCCGCAAAGCTGTCGTCCTGCGATAAAAGCTTTTTGATTCCCTTTGAGGTATCCTCAATGATCACCAAAAGCCCGCTGTCATTCTGCTTCAAAAGCTTTGCCAGCGCCGCAACTGTCTGCTTCTCCAGCTCTCCTGCCTGCTCAATGATCAGGCAGCCGCCCTTGACCTTCTCCAGAAGCTCCCCCACATCTCTGCGGTTCAGCGCCTCTGCGTGGATCTTGCCAATCCTGTCGTTCGGCCGTCCGGTCTCCTGCTGCAGCACCTTGATAACGCTTGTCGCCAAAGTCGTCTTGCCACAGCCCTGACCACCCTGCACGATCAGATTCCCGGTCGTCGCTTTAGAATCCTTTGTCAGATGACGGGTCACTCCCGTGAGCGCCCTGCAGAGCTGACCCTCCATGCCCTTCACCGGAATAAAATAGGAAAATATCTTCTTCTGCTCATCGGTAAGCTTCTCAATGGTCTCTGGCTCCGCACCGCCATCCGGGCGTCCCAGATCCTCCGGCTCCTGAATCTTTGGCAGGCGCACGGTCTTACCCTTCCAGCGCTCTGTCTTAAATTTCTCTGTCGCCTGCTTTTTAAAGGTCTGCTTCGGCACAGCCTCCTCCGCCACGGCCTTCTCCAATATCGCCACGGCTTCCTCCGCCGTTATCTCCGGCTCGGATTCTCCAATTGCAGGCTCTCCGGCCGAAATCTCCTCTGCGATCATCTCTGACTCCGGCACGGGTTCTCCAATTGCAGGCTCTCCGGCTGAAATCTCCGCCTCCCCGGCTGCAGGCTCTCCGGCCAAAAACTCCTCTGCGATCATCTCTGCCCCCGGCACGGGTTCTCCGGCCAAAAACTCTTCCGATATCCCCGCAAACTCTTCCGCCGTTATCTCCGGCTCTCTGGCCGACTGAATCTCTTCCTGCACGGCCTCATCCAAAAGCTGGTCGAGCGCATCCTCGGAATCACGCCCATTCTCCAGCAGCTCATTTTCTGAAATTATCTCGATATCTGCATGGGACTCCTCCTGCAGCGGATATTCTCCCTGTACGGGCAGCTCCTCTTGTACCAGTATATCCTCCTGCAGCGGAAAACTTTCCTGCGTGAGCATATCCTCCTGCGTAGGCAGCACATCCGCCGCCACGGTGAACAGCTTTTCCGTAACTGCGCCCGGCAGCGGCCGCTCCTGCAAATATTCCTCCTCCAGAAGCTCCCGCGGGGTCACACCTGCATCCAGCTTCGGCATCGCGTCCGTGAGCCGTTCCATAATATTTCCGGCCTCCTGCAGGGCTCTCGCCTTCGCCGACTCAAGCTTGCGCTGCTCGGCATCTAAAAGCGCCGACTCTGCCGCCCGCTTTGTGCGCTCCCACTCCTCCAGTACCTCTTCAATGGTAATCTGTCCCGTAATCTGCCGCTCAACCTGCGAGTGTTCATCCATCATCAGGCTCATCTGCCCGTCAAGCTCCTCGCCCAGCATCTCCTGAAAATTGATTTTGAGAGAGCCGTCGATCTCCTCGTCCGTCTCGATGTGTGAAATTTCTTCCTCCTGCGCCTCCCTGGGAAGCTTCAAATAGGGGATGTCCTCCACCATCTTGTTGATGGTCTCCAGCGTATCCGTCACCGCCGACTTCTCAGTGGCAGCCATAATCTGCTGCATTCCCCGGGCAATCTCCTCCTGCAGATTCACAGTATTGTAACGCTCGGCACTGACCTGAACCGGGGGAATCGCCACCGCCTCTCTCGCAAATTCCCCGGCCTGCTGCAGCTCATCAATTGCAATATGCGTATAACCGTCCTTCGCCTGACGGAAAGAACGGTACTTTTCCTCCTGCACCTTTGTGAGAGGCTGATAGAGCATTTTCAGCTCCAGCGCCCTCTCCACATACGGGCCGTCCCCAAACCACAATATCAGCTCGTCGCAGGCGTCAATACACTTCTCGCTCATGCCTGCCTTGTGGTACAGATAGGCCAGCTCATAAGCCCACTCCTCCGTGTACTCCTGCTCCTTGAGCTCCTCAAGAATCGGAATCAGCTCCCGGTGGGGCGCTCCCTGCGCTTTCCTGATATCATAGCTTAATACATATTTTAAATTGTCGTGGGGCGCAATCTCCACAAACTCGTCATAATACTGCTGCGCTGCCTGAAAATCCCGCAGCCTGACAGCCACCTCCGCCAGCCGGTAAATAATCGCCCGCCCGATCGGAGAACGGTCATATGCCATCAGGAGTACATTCCGGCTCTCTTCATAGCGCTCCACTTTTTCATAGATTTCTCCCGCCCTAAGCAAAGCCGTCGGATTTTTGACCTTATTCCAGTTCACAGTGTCCGCGATCTCCGCCGCTTCCTGATACTTTTCGTCCGCAATAAGGCTTTTCATCTGATCCAGCTTAAGGTTGTATTCGTATTTGTCCATTGTCACCTCAAAATCCCCGGTTTCTATTCACCTAAGTGTACCATAGCCGACAAGAGATGTCAAAAATCGTGCGTGTCATTTCCGTTTTTTCTTCTTCGGTTCCTCCTGGTAAATCATGGAACGCGTGGAGGCATTCACACCGGAGGCACGGACATAGCTCTCCGTCTGGGAGGGCAGACCTTTTTTCCGGATACTCCGGTTCACAAGTCTCCGTATCACATAGTAGACCATTGCAAACATCGGTACGCCCAGAAGCATTCCAAGGAATCCAAACATTCCGCCGGCAATCAGAATTGCAAACATGACCCAGAAAGAGGAAAGTCCCGTAGAGCTTCCGAGAATCTTCGGGCCGATAATGTTGCCGTCCACCTGCTGCAGCACAATGATGAATATCAGCAGATACAGCGCGTGCCACGGACTCTGGATCACCACCAGAAGCAGCGCAGGAACAGCTCCGATAAAGGGGCCGAACACCGGAATGATATTCGTCACGCCGATGATCACCGCTACAAGCAGCGCATCCGGAATACGCAGGATCAGGCAGCCCAAATAGCAAATCACACCGATAATTGCGGAATCTGTAATCTTCCCGATAATAAAGCCTCCAAAAATCTCGTCCGCCTTGCGGAAAAATTCAATCACAATATTTCCCCATCTCGGACGAAACGTTGCAAAGACAAGCTTTTTGCTCTGGCCGATCAGTTCCTCCTTAATCATCAGAACATAGACCGCCACGATAATTCCGACGACAAAATTCAGTAAGGCCTTGACCACGGAGATTACACTATTGGTAATCTGTACCACATAGCCCTGCGCCTGCGGAAGCAGCGTGTTTTTCGCCCAGTCCTCGGCATATTCCATAATCCTCGTCAGATAGTCGGCAACGACCTCCGTCACCTCGAAATTCCCCAGCACACCCTTCTCCGCCATGTCGGTGAAATTCTGCACATAGACCGGCACAGAATCAATGAGGCCTGAGATGCTGGAAATCACGGACGGTACAACAGCCGCAATCAGCAGGGCAATCACCACGAGCAGGAACAGAATTGAAATGACGACTGCCAGTACGCGGGACAGTTTTTTCGCTTTCTGCTCCGATTTCATTCGCGGCGCAAGAAGCTTCATCAGCTGCCTCTCCGCAATCTTCATAATCGGATTCAGCAGGTATGCTAAAATCAGTCCGATAATAATCGGCTCCGCCGCCTTCATTATCTTTTTCCAGCCGGACGCAAAGCCCTCATAGCGAAATAGTACGAAGAAAAAAAGGATACAGCAGGCAAAGGTGATAAAAATCATCAGGCCGATCTTGGCAAGCCAGATATTTTCATGGCGGCCTGCCGACGGTGTCTCCTGCCCCGCCGCCTTAAGCGGCGGCATCTGTTCTTTTGTTTTTTTAGTATCTACTTCCGACATAATATCTCCTAACCACGATAATAGTTGATGAGGCAGCCCTTTAAAATAATATCCTTCTCGTCCTTTGTCAGCTCCGCCATGCGCAGAGTGAAGGGAGAGAGTGCGCCGTCCCTGACCACATACGCTTTAAACTCTGTCTGCCCGTTCTTCACCGCCTCGCGGATACCCGGAAGGAACAGATAATCGAGATTGTGGAACGGCAGCTCACCTTCGTCAATTAAGAAGGGAAGCATACCCCAGTTAATCAGATTCGAACGATAGCGCTTGGTCGCGTACTCGTTGGCGATATTCGCCCAGCCGCCCAGCACCTTCTGGCAGGAAGCCGCCTGCTCCCTTGCCGAGCCGTCTCCCGGCTTCACCGCAAAGATAGTACTTCCAAAACCGATATTGGCACGGCTCACATCCGAAAACTGCGACTTAATGGCATCCATCACCGCGTGGACCTCCGGAAGCGCATCGCCGGGGCAGGAACCAGCCTCCACCGCCTTCTGCGCCTTCTGGATCTCCTTGGCGCGCCCCACATACTCCGGGTCTTTCCTGGAAAGTGCAAACTCCGCCAGCCCCAGCGGGTTGGAGCGGTAAGACGAAGTCTCGCCGGAGGGAATCAGCTCGTCCGTCGTGGTGACGGGGTCGTGAATCTCAGATACCACCTTGAGCACCAGATTCTCCGGCAACGCACTCATCGCAGGCCAGTCCTTGATGTTCGGCCCCAGCTTGATCTCCACGTCCGGATCCGCGACGCCCCTGCTGTCAAACACTCTGTTCTCATATATCGTCTTGTCAAAGTAATATTTCGGCTTCGTATAATCCACATCTATGTCCGTAGCCGCCGTCAGATAGCCCTTGTTCGCCGCGGTCGCCGCGATCGAGCGGGCGTCCATAAGCGCCACAGAGGAAATCTGCCCGTTCTGCACCTTCGAGCCCTCCCGGTTCGGGAAGTTTCTTGTCGAGTGGCGGATAGAAAACGCGTTGTTCGCAGGTGTGTCCCCGGCTCCGAAACAGGGGCCGCAAAAGGCGGTCTTTACAATCGCCCCGGTCGCCATGAGCTTCGCCACCGCACCGTTTTTCACCAGCTCCATATAGATGGGGGTGGAGGCCGGATATACGCTTAAGGTAAACTCATCTGTCCCAATGGAGGAGCCCGCCAGGATATCCGCCGCGTCGCAGATGTTTTCAAAGCCGCCTCCCGCGCAGCCCGCGATAATTCCCTGATCTACATAGAGTCTGCCGTCTTTTACCTTGCTCTTTAGATCGAGCTTCACCTTGCCGTCAAAGCTGACGTTCGCCCGCTTCTCGCAATCGTCAAGAATATCCATGAGGTTCGCATTCAGCTCTTCAATAGTATAGGTATTGCTGGGATGGAAGGGCATTGCGATCATCGGGCGGACCGCGCTCAAATCAATCTCTATAAAGCTGTCATAGTACGCCGTCTCTCCCGGATTCAGCTCTTTGTAATCACTCTCCCTGCCATGGATCTCATAGAATTCCTTCACCTTTTCGTCGGTTCTCCAGATGGAGGAAAGGCAGGTCGTCTCGGTGGTCATAACGTCCACGCCGATCCTGAAATCCACACTCAGATTAGAAACGCCGGGGCCTACAAACTCCATCACCTTGTTTTTCACAAAGCCGTTTGCAAATACCTCGCCGATAATGGCAAGCGCCACGTCCTGCGGTCCCACGCCCTTCACCGGCGTCCCGGTCAGATACACGCCGACGACGCCCGGCATGTCGATATCATAAGTCTTGTTCAGAAGCTGCTTCACCAGCTCCGGCCCTCCCTCGCCAATCGCCATCGTGCCCAGCGCGCCATAACGGGTATGGGAATCAGATCCTAAAATCATTTTGCCGCCGCCCGCGAGCATCTCTCTGGCGTACTGATGGATAACCGCCTGATGCGGCGGAACATAAACGCCGCCGTAACGCTTTGCGCAGGTCAGTCCAAACATGTGGTCGTCCTCATTGATCGTGCCACCCACCGCGCACAGACTGTTGTGACAGTTTGTAAGAACGTAGGGTATCGGGAACTTTTCAAGCCCTGACGCCCGGGCTGTCTGAATGATTCCCACAAAAGTAATATCGTGGGAGGTCAGCTTGTCAAACTTAATCTGGAGCTTGTCCATACTGCCGGAGGTATTGTGCTGCTTTAAAATACTGTAGGCAATGGTCTGCTGCTTCGCCTCCTCCTGCGGGATCTCCTTCCCGGTCTTCGCCGCTACGGCGGCCGCCGCCTCCGGGGAATCCACAATCACTTCGCTGCCGCGAAGCAGGTATGCTCCGTCCTGATATAATTTCATAATTCTCTCCTTATCGTGCTGTCATGCTTTTAAAATTATAGCTTTTAAAGCCCTTAAAATCAAGGTGTTTTGCCAAAATCTATGTGCTTCCTCCTATACAATGCAATGAAATTGTAGCTATAAACAGATCGCCATCCAGCTTCAGCCTGAATTCTCCTCCCATGAGATTCGTGAGATTCTTGGCGATGGACAATCCCAGCCCGCTTCCCTCCGTGGTTCGGGAGGTCTCTCCCCTGACAAAGCGCTCCGTCAGATCCTCTTTCCCCGCATCCTCCGGCAGCGGCGTCTTAGAGATATTTTTTATGGAAAAAACGGCCTGCCCTGCCGCCTCCTCGAGCTCCACATACACCCTTGTCTTTTCCAGCGCGTATTTGGCAGCGTTGGTGTAAAGATTGCCGATCACGCGGTAGAGCTGGCGGCCGTCCGCCCGCACCATCACGCTTCTGTGGGGCAGCTTCGTCACGATGGTGAGCTCCCGCTCCTCAAAGCGCTCGTTGAACTCTCCTCCGGTCTGGCAGATGAGCTCCACCAGATCTATGTCCTGCATATCGAGCTTCACATTTCCCGAACTGATCCGGGACACCTCCACCAGATCCTCTGTGAGCTGTTTGAGGCGCTGGGATTTCTCATCGAGAATGCGGATATAGCCCTGCGCTTTTTCATTTTGCAGATTCTCCCTTTTTAGCAGATCCACATAATTGACGATGGAGGTCAGGGGCGTCTTAATGTCGTGGGACACATTTGTAATGAGATCCGCCTTCATGCGCTCGTTGCGGGTCTTTTCCAAAACCGCATCGCTCAAGCCCTCCCGGATATGATTGACCGCCGCCGCGATGTCCCGCTCCTGCCCGTGGAACTGTGCTTCCTCGAGATGTGTATCCAGTGCGCCCGCGGCAATGGACTCAATCGCCCGCTGAATCTCGTAGCGCTCCCTTCCCTTTCTCGTGCTGTGCCCCGGCTTCTGTCTCCCGATAAAAATCTGCCCCAGAAAATGGCAGAGCTTATAGCACAGGCTGTGTGTCAGCAGGGTGTGTGTCTTCGAGCGGCGAACCATGCTCAGATAAAAAATGAGAAACACGGCGTCCGCCAGATAGCCCACTGTCCCCACGGTCACAAGAAGGCCGGAGAAAGCAAAATCCAGCTCACGCAGCCCCCTCCCCATGTATGTGCCCAGATACACAAAAGCGACGAACAGCACAAGCTGCACGTCGGTATACACATAATCCACAGCATTCAGATAGATGGCCTCATCCTCCTCCGAGCGTCTCCCCGCAACACTTGTCAGATAGGCCAGAAGCACAAAGCTCCCCACCAGCCCGATCACCGCCAGAAGGCTCAGATATCCCATCCCCTCCGAGTGCTCCTTAAGCACATAGCCCGCACCGTACAGGCTGCACAACATCACTATAAAAAACATCTGATGGACGACGATCGCCGCGCCCTTCATTCCGCTTGAATACTCTTTCATCCCTGCACCCCGCCGCGCTATTCCTCAATCTTGTAACCCACACCCCACACCACTTTTAAGTAACGGGGCTCTTTCGGATTGATTTCGATTTTTTCCCGAATGTGCCGAATGTGCACCGCCACGGTATTGTCTGCGCCTATCGCGTCCTCGTTCCATATGGCCTCGTAAATCTGACTGATGGAGAACACCTTTCCCTTATTCTTCATAAGAAGCAGCAAAATGTTGTACTCGATGGGGGTCAGCCTGACCTCCTCGCCGTCCACGGTCACTTTTTTCAGCTCGTCGTTGATCATAAGCCCCCCGGCCTCGTAGACCGCCTCCCCTGCAACGGGCTGGGACAGTGTGGTATAACGCCGGAGCTGGGATTTGACCCTTGCCACCAGCTCTAACGGATTGAAGGGCTTCGTCACATAATCGTCCGCCCCCACGTTAAGCCCTAAGATCTTGTCCGTGTCCTCGGTCTTTGCCGACAGAATAATAATCGGGATACTGCTGCTTTTTCGCGCCTGAAAGGTCGCCCGGATGCCGTCCAGCTTCGGCATCATCACATCAATGATCATAAGATCAATATTTTTTTCCCTGAGGATGCGAAGCGCCTGCTCCCCATTGTAGGCCTTTTCCACATCATAGCTCTCCTGCATCAGATATATCTCAATCGCATCCACAATCTCCTTGTCGTCGTCACATACCAGAACCGTCATTTGCTCTCCTTGCCTTTCTTCCACTTGAAATAATCAGCGTCGAGATCCACCTTGATCTCCGCCTGCAGCACCTGCTCCTCGATGGTCTTTTTTTCCTTTTCCTCCGGCTCTTCCTCCTCCGGCACACTTAAGCCCAGCCTGTCTAAGTACTCCTGGTTGACCTTGATCTCCGTCTGCCTGTTCGCGTAGATGGAGGGCTTTTGGGGCGCGGGTCTGCCCTCTTTTTTCTGCTTCTCCCGCTCCTTGTTGCGCTCCTCGATCAGGCCTAAATATTTCTCGGTATCCACCAGATCCTGCAGCTGGCTCTTGAGCTCGGACTGGTTTGTGCGGATGCGCAGCTCTTCCTCCTTAAGCTTTTCCTCCATATCGGTGTAGATTTTGGATACGGAGGCGCGGGAGTCCCGCATGATACTCTGGATGCCGTTGAGTGCGTCGTCCATATACAGCACGGAGGCCGCATAGATATCCTCTGCCTTGCGGCTGGCGTCCCAGATAATCTGGTCTGCCTGCTTCTGAAACTCCCGCTCCGCCTTGTCCCGGCTGCTCTTTGTCAGCTCATAATCGTCCATGATCTGATATATACAAGTGTTCAGTTCGCTCAACAGCTGCAGCATCTGCTGCTTATCTACAATTACCTTGCCGGGATCCCTGACATATGGCTCGCTCTTGGACAGCAGTACATGCAGGCTCCGCATAACGTTTTCTGTATTGCTCTGTGTGCTCATTGGTTTTCCTCATTTTTCTCAACATAAAAACAGCTTCTTTTTTTATTATAGCAAAAAGAAGCCGTTTTACAACTTTTATTGTGAGGTTTGAGTCAAAAGCTCCTCCTCCAAATCCTCCGCCAGATATTCGTCGCTCATACAATGCATATCTGAGACGCCATCCCGCATCAGCCGATAGGTCATGGAGTGATAAAAAAAGTATACTTTTTGCACCATTTTTGCGCCTGCTCCAAACGAAGCGTAACATAAAATCCCCCCATATCATTATCCAAAATATTCTGTTGTTGTCATTCTATCACAATTCCGTAAATACGGAAACAGAGAGTTTTCCGGCAACAAGGTTTTCCTCAAATGCAACGGAGAGCCGGCAAAAGCCGGCTCTCCGCCTTGGTTGTCATTATCGCCTTCGGTATCACCCGGAGTACAGTGTTACTAGCTGCTGATGCCCAGATCCTGATCGGAAACAGAGCACAACGTCGAACCTCCTATTCGAACACCATCGCTATTGTATATCACACAAAAGTAGGTACCAGCAGATGTAATCGTCACTGTGGGGGTATCCGTTATCGCAGCTTCTATGTCATCCATCTCATATTCCTTAGACCATTCATAGCGAACCGCTTCTGCGGCGATATAGTCCGGTACCGCCACAGTTAATGTAACGGTTGTACCGGAAGTATTTTTTGTAATTTCCAGCCATTCTTGTGAAACACCGTCATTTGTCACGGAAATTGTCACAATATTCGAATTTATGCTAGTACCAGAGCCAGTCTCTACTGTGCAATAGTAATAATGAGTCTCTAACGTCAGAGAGCTGATTGTACAAGTCGTCCCATTTGCAACTGCTGAAGAAATAGGATTTGCCACCTCAACACTATAAGGGTCATCATTCTCATACCACGCAAGATTGGGGTTATCTACTCCTGTCACTGTCGCTGTTAAGGTCACAGAACCGCCAGTAGTAACCTCTGACACACTGAGTACAATCGTCACATTGGTACTTGGTGTAGTTGTACCGCCCGTGGTGCCTCCGGTCGTTCCACCCGTTGTTCCTCCGGTCGTTCCGCCTGTGGTTCCTCCGGTCGTTCCGCCCGTTGTACCGCCTGTCTCTCCACCGGTGGTAGTACCGCCCGTGCTGTCTGTAACGGTCTGCTCCTTACCTGCCTCTACACTCTGCGTTCCGGCAGACGTAGTAACCTCTACTTTAGCGGTGGTATCGTTCTTCACGTCAACGGAAGCACTTGTGGTCGTGGTCTTGACTGTACTTCCCTCGGCTCCCGCTGCAAGCTCAATCTTCGCGTTTGCCGCAGCCTCCACCTTAATGGTTACTGCGGTGGTAAGCTTCGCTCCTGCCGCATCAGAGGTAATTGTAACAGCGATCTCCTTCGCCGCGCCGGTGATGTCCAGTGTCGCTGCCGCCTCCACATTCACGGCTTTTACCTCTCCGTCCGCCTGAACGGAAACTGTCGCGGCTGCACTGACCGCTACTGTGTCAACGCTTCCCTTTACGACAATGGCTACATTTGCATTCGCCTTTGTAACCGTAACGCCGGAAAGCTGTGCGCCCTCGTCAACGATAATGCGGGCGTTGGGCGCGCTTACCTTAATCTTATTCCCTTTTGCCTTCTCGGTAAATGTCTCAGGCTTAATGGATTTTACTGTGATGCTCTTGAATACGCCGTTATTCACCACATCTGCATTCGGTGCGTCCACCACGAGCGCTACCTTGCTGTAGGTGCCTGCCGGAATTGTAAAACTCCCGGCCGCGTCTGTCTTGATCGTGATCTTGGTCAGTTTCTTGTTCTTAAGCGCTGACGTCAATGCGGACTGCGTCGCTACCGTCTTGCTGGTTCCCTTGACTGTGACCTTGCACTTTAAGGTGTAGGTCTTTGCCTTTGCGGTCTTTGCCGCCTTGGTCTTTACCTTGCAGGTAACTGTGGTACTTCCCGCTTTGACAGCCTTGACAACGCCCTTCTTCGACACCGTTGCCACTGTCTTCTTGCTGCTTGACCATGTCGCGGTGGAACCCTTCGGCTGATTCTTCACCTTGAGAGTCACCGAGTCCCCGACATACATGGTTTTGCTTGTCGCAGACAGTTTCGGCTTCGCCGCCGCCTGCGCCTCTGTCACGGGCAGACAGCAGACCACAAGAAGAAGCGCCAGTGCTGCTGCAAGCAGTCTCTTGCATGTGTTTTTCATGTTCCTATCCTCCATTCCCTTAATTAGTAGCACCAAAAAACACTACTTGTATACCATTATACACTACCCCCCCAATTGTCAATCAATTTTACCTTTGACTTTCCCCATTTTTTCTGAGAACTGATTATGCTGCTCCGCCATTCTATCA
>JAMPHB010000001.1:0-41665 GCA_023663685.1 Blautia sp. | reverse complement strand
TCCCCAGCTTGCGGCGGATCAGCTCCGTGCCGCCCAGCATATTGCTCCACTGGTCATCTCCCCCGAACTGCATATTGCAGCCGTATTTCTGGAACAGCATGTAAAAGTCATAGCTCTGCATAATCATGTAGTTGAACTCTAAGAAGCTTAAGCCCTTCTCCATGCGCTGTTTGTAGCACTCTGCCCGCAGCATATTGTTGACGCTGAAACACGAGCCCACCTCCCGGAGCAGCTCCACATAGTTCAGCTCCAGCAGCCAGTCCGCGTTGTTTACCATCATGGCCTTTCCCTCGCCGAAATCAATGAATTTCTCCATCTGCCGCCGGAAGCATTCCGCATTGTGGTCAATGTCCTCCTTCGTCAGCATTCTGCGCATATCCGTCCTGCCGGAGGGATCTCCAATCATCGTAGTTCCGCCTCCAATCAGGGCGATGGGCCTGTTCCCCGCCATCTGCAGACGCTTCATCAGGGTCAGCGCCATAAAATGTCCTGCGGTCAGGGAATCCGCCGTACAGTCAAAGCCGATATAAAAGGTCGCTTTTCCCTCGTTGATCATGTTCTTAATCTCTTCCTCGTTCGTCACCTGGGCAATCAGACCCCTGGCAACCAGTTCATCGTACAATGTCATTTCTTTTTCCTCCTATCCGATAAAAAACCCCCCGTCCTAAAATAAGGACGAGGGGGGATTCCCGTGTTACCACCTTAGTTCGCACACTGCTCACACAGTATGCCTCCGCGAGTTCTATCAAACTCCAGCCTCTATAACGTGCGCCACTCCGCCGCTTCCTACTCTGTCAGCCATTTCAAAAACGAAGCTCGGGGATGTAATTCCAGTCTGCTTTCCATGCACCTCTCACCAGCCGGTAGCTCTCTGTCTGTTCCACAAAATGTACTTCTTCCCGTCACAGCCTGTATCTGTATGAATTTGACACTAATTATAGCCGCCAATTCACGCCTTGTCAACCTAAAATTGCCTTGTCGCTCGAGAATTCCTCTCCGCTGGCCTGCTCAAACTTGTGAAGCAGATCCTCCACGGTAAGCTTACTTTTCTCCTCGCCCCGGATATCTAAAATAATCTTGCCGTCCATCATCATAATCAGGCGGTTGCCGTGGGCGATCGCGTCCCGCATGTTGTGGGTGATCATCAGCGTTGTCAGCTTATCGCGGTTCACAATCATGTCCGTGGTCTCCAGCACCTTCGCGGCCGTTTTGGGGTCGAGAGCCGCCGTGTGCTCATCCAGCAGCAAAAGCTTCGGCTTTTTCAGCGTCGCCATGAGAAGCGTCAGCGCCTGCCTCTGCCCGCCGGAAAGAAGTCCAACCTTCGAGGTCATCCTGTCCTCCAGCCCGAGTCCGAGGGTTGCCAGCATCTCCCTATACTGCTGCCGCTCCTTCTCCCGGATGCCTCTGCGCAGGGTACGGCTCTTCCCCCTTCGCATAGCGAGGGCAAGATTCTCCTCAATCTCCATTGTCGCGGCGGTTCCGGTCATCGGATCCTGAAATACCCGCCCCAAAAACCGCGCCCGCTTGTACTCCTTTAGCTTTGTCACCTCCATCCCGTCGATGGCAATGGAGCCGCTGTCCACCTGCCAGACGCCCGCGATGGCATTGAGCATCGTGGATTTGCCTGCGCCGTTGCCCCCGATAACGGTAACAAAATCGCCGTCCTCCAGAGTGAGGGAGAGTCCCTTAAGCGCCATTTTCTCATTGACAGTTCCCGGGTTGAAGGTCTTGTATACATTCTTAAGCTCTAACATACTACGCCGCCTCCTTCCCCGGAGCCGTTCCGGTCTTTACCCGGGAAAAATATTTGCCCTTCCAGTAGGGGATTGCAAGGAACACCGCCACCACCAGCGCCTGGAACAGCTTCAAAAGATCCGTGTCTATGCCGCACCAGATTACGATCTGCAGCACGATATAGTAGATTACGCCGCCCAGCGCTACGCCGAAGAGCTTGAGCGCAAAATTCTTGAAGATCCGGCCAAAGACCGCCTCGCCGATAATTACCGCCGCAAGGCCGATCACAATCGCACCCTTTCCCATATTGATATCCGCAAAACCCTGATACTGTCCGAGCAGCGCGCTCGAAAGAGCCACAAGGCCGTTGGAGATCATAAGCCCCAGCACCTTGCCGAGGTCTGTGTTGATGCCCTGCGCTCTCGCCATATTTTCATTACAGCCGGTCGCCCGCAGGCTGCAGCCCAGCTCCGTCCCGAAGAACCAGTACAGAACCGCTATGATGGCAATGATAAAAAGAAATACGACAAAAATTGTATTTTTGTCCAGTAATGCATTTTTCACATAGCGCAGGGAAACCAGAAGATTATATTTGTCCACATTGATTGCCTGATTGGACTTTCCCATAATCTTTAGATTGACGCCCCACAGGCCGAGCTGTGTCAGTATTCCCGCCAGTATCGCCGGAATTCCCATCACCGTATGGAAAAAGCCGGTGACAAAGCCGACAAGCATTCCCACAAGCGTCGCCACAAGCAGGGCTGTCCATACACTGGCCCCGCCCTGCATCATCATTATACAAACTGCCGCCCCCGTACACATAGTGCCGTCCACCGTGAGGTCGGCGATATCCAGAATGCGAAAGGTGATATATACGCCAATCGCCATAATTCCCCAAATCAGCCCCTGCGCTGCCGCTCCCGGCAGGGCGGAGATTAAGCTGCTAACGTCCATAGTCTTTTCTCCTGCTTATGACTACTCGATTACTTCGTATCCGTCCGGGATTGTAATTCCCAGCCCGTCGCAAATCTCCTTGTTATACTTCTTGGTGAAATTCGGAGCGTACTCGATGGGCATCTCCTCGATGCTGGACTCACCCTTAAGGATCTTCGCCGCCATCTTTCCGGTCGCTACGCCAAGATCGTAATAGCTGATCGACAGAGTCGCCACGCCGCAGCCGGCGCAGATGCCTTCCTCGCCCGCAATAATCGGAACATTTGCCGGCATACATACATTCTTGATGATCTCTGTATTGTTCGCGCAGGTGTTGTCTGTCGGAACATAGAGCACATCGCACTCCTCTGCCGCCTTCGTCACTACGGAAGAAAGATCGTTGGAATCGGAAAATGAGTAATACTGTGTGGCATAGCCCATCTCGTCAAGGCTCGCCTTCACGGTATCCACCTGATACTGGGAGTTCGCCTCCGCAGAGCAATACAAAAGTCCTACATTCTGTGCATCGGGGAACAGCTCCTTTAACATCTGTGCCTGCTCGTCCAGCGGCGCCAGATCGGATGTACCGGAAATATTGCGTCCCACTGTCCCGTCGAACTCGGAGAGCTCAAGGGCAACACCGTACTCCGTCACAGAAGTTCCAAGGATCGGAATGGTGTCCGTAGCCGCCGCAGCCGCCTGCAGGGCAGGAGTCGCATTCGCGAGGATCAAATCCACATTCGAGGATACAAAGCCGTTTACGATTGTCGCACAGGTGTTGGAGTCATTCTGCGCGTTCTGCAGATCAAACTTCACATTCTCCTCACCGAGCTCTTCCTTAAGGGCGTCCTGAAAGCCCTGCGTCGCCGCATCGAGCGCGTCATGCTGTACCAGCTGGCAGATGCCGACATTGTAAACCTTTCCATCTGCCCCCCCGTCTCCATTCTCCGTGCTGCTCTTTGCAGAATCATTTGAGCCGCAGGCTCCAAGAGAAACTACCATAGCCGCAGCCATCAGGGCCGCTAAAAACTTTTTCTTCTTCATCTCATACTCTCCTTATTTCTAAATTTTGCCACTTTACAGTACCAAAGCAGCCTATAGTACCATCAAAATTAAACCATTTTTATAGAGGATTGTCAAGAAAAGGCGTTATGTGTTATGATATTTCCCATGAAACGGGATTTGACAAAAGGAAGCATTTTAAAAAATTTAATCTATTTCTCCCTGCCCTACCTGCTGTCCTGCTTTTTGCAGACCTTTTACGGCATGGCCGATTTGTTCATCGCGGGACAGTTTTGCGGCAAGGCGGTCATTACCGCGATATCCACCGGCAGCCAGATTATGCACATGGTGACAGTTATTATTGTAGGGCTTGCCATGGGCTCCACCGTGCTGATCAGTCAGGCCGTCGGCGCAGGCAGGCAAAAGGAGGCGTCGCTTGCCGTCGGCAATACCGTCACGCTTTTTCTCGCCGTGGCAATTGCCGCTACTATCCTCGCCCTTTTGTGCCTTGGCGGAATTATCCGTATCATGTCTGTGCCCGCGGAGGCGGTGGCGGACACCCGCATGTATCTCGCCATCTGCTTTGGGGGGATTGTCTTTATTACTGCCTACAATATTATCAGCTGTATTTTCCGGGGACTCGGGGACTCGCGGACGCCGATGTATTTCATTGCAATTGCCTGCGTCTCGAATATCCTGCTGGACGTGCTGTTTATGGGAGGATTTCGCATGGGAGCCGCCGGAGCCGCCCTCGGCACGGTCATCTCCCAGACCATCAGTGTAATCTGTGCCCTTGCCGCCCTGCGGCACACCTCCCGCAGGAGTGACCTCTCCCTTATGCGCGCGGACTTACGTCCCCAGCGTGCCATACTGGGAAGAATTATGAAAGTCGGCGTACCCGTGGCGCTGCAGGACGGGCTTATTCAGGTTTCTTTTATCGTTATTACCATCATTGCCAACAGCCGGGGCGTCACCATTGCCGCCAGCGTGGGAATCGTGGAAAAAATCATCAGTTTTCTCTTTCTGATACCCTCGGCGATGCTCTCCTCCGTGTCCGCCATCGCCGCACAGAATGTCGGGGCGAACCGGCATGACCGCGCCAGAAAAACGCTCGGCTTTGCCACCGCAATCGCCCTCGGCTGCGGACTTTTGTTCGCCCTCGTGTGCAACCTCGCCACCGAACCGCTCATCGGACTGTTCACGGACGACGCTGACGTGATCCGGCTGGGAGCACAGTATCTGCGCACCTACTCGTTCGACTGCGCTTTCGCGGGAATCCATTTCTGCTTTAGCGGATTTTTCTGCGCCTACGGATACTCCATGGTATCCTTTTTCCACAATATCGCTTCCATTATTCTGGTGCGGATTCCCGGCTCTTACTATGCCTCGAAGCTCTTTCCCGATACCCTGCTCCCCATGGGTATGGCCGCCCCCCTCGGCTCGCTCCTGTCGGCACTGATCTGTGTGACAGTCTATCTCGCTTTCCGCAAAAAGGGCAGGCTTTAGGCTTTTTCTATTCTACAATCAGCTCCCGAACCTCCACCTTCTTTACCCGGCGGGCGGACAGCCATGCAAAGACAAAGAAGCATATCCCCATGACAGCGACGGGAAGCAGAATGGTTGCGGCTGTATATTCTGTGCTGACAGTAGACAGCCCGATCATGCTTAAAAACGCTCCCAGCAGCGGCGCGGAGAACAAAACGCTTAAGATCGTCCCCAGCGCGGCCCCGATCAGCGCCACAACAAGAAAACGGAGGGCAAACTGCAGACGGAGCTTTCCCACGGTAAAACCTATCGCCTTGTAGATGCCGATATCTGTGCGCTCCTGCACGAAATTCTTGGCGCACACCATTCGAACCACCAGCAGAATAAACAGAACGGACAGACCGTAGATGAGTATCTGTATCGCCAGCACGCCCTGCTGCACGGAGTCCCCAAGGTACACATTCAGGGTAAAGGTCTCCGCCTCGACCAGATCCCCAAATTCTTTCTCAATTGCGCTGGCAAGCGCTTCGCTTTCCGATGGATCCGCCAGAGAAAAATCCATATAAGATACATGGTCGATCCCCAGGCGTTTCGCTCCCTCCATAGAGAGGGCAAAGGTCATGCCGCTGTCGCTGCCGCTCTGGTAGATTCCGGAGACCAGATAGTGTACCTCCTCGTCTCTGTACGCCACAGTGACCTCGTCCCCCATCCCTGTCTCAAGAGCGTCCGCCACCATCTCCGTAATCACAATCTCATTGTCATAGAGAGGCGCCCTGCCCTTTAAAATGGGATGGATATATTCCGGGTACTGGTAGCAGCTCCCCCGCAGATTTTCCCCATTGACAGACATATAGACAACGCTTGCGAAATATTTTTTCTCCACCTCCGTCACGCTGTCCGCAAAATCCTCGATTTCTTTTGCCCGTTCTCCCTTCTGGGTTTCGTCCTTCCAGACCACCTCCACATCGCCGATATCCATTCCCATCGCGGACAATGCGTTTCTCGAGGTCATCAGATTTCCAATCAGCTGGGCGGACAGCAGAAAAAACATGAGTATCGCCGCAATGAAGATTGTCCCCACATACCGCTTTTTGCTGGAAGTAAACTGGCGGAATGACAGGCTTAGGGTGAGCAGCCGCTTTGATACAGGCAAATGTATACGGCTGTCAAACCAGATTTCCTCCCTTCCCCCCGCAATTGCGCGGATTGGGGAGATTTTTCCGATTTTTCCCGTCCGCAGATAAATCATAACAACTGTAAACACTATGATTACCCCGACGACCGCCGCACTTTTGGGAACAGAGACTCCGCTGACCGGAAGAATCCCCGTATTGCCTATCATGGTAAGGCAAAAGCCCCTCTCCAGCGGATACGCCAGTATACAACCGGCCACAATACCCAAAAACTCCGCAAGCAGATACTGCAACGCGAGCACCACCCGGATACGTCCTCTTGTAAATCCCTGCGATTTTAAGATTCCCAGATTGACATAGTCCGTCTCCAGCTCCGAGGAGATGCTGTGGCTCATAACAATAAGTACAATCACAAAGAGAAAGCCGCCGAATACTAAAAGCACATAGGCAAACATATTCTGCAGAAGCCCGGTATAGTTTACCGACTGCTGCTTTGTCAGCGACCCGTGAGCTTTCGCGATGATCTTTGTGTCCAGATTCAGCTGCCTCTGGAATTTCATGTCGGACAGCCCACAGTCCTTCGCCTTGTATATCAGCATCAGCTGCATTCCCGCCTCATCCTTTTGATCACCGCAATTCTCAAGGATTTTGTTAAAATCCTCCCCACTGATAAAGACCTGCTTCCAGCCCATATTTTCTGAACCCGTGACCGGCTCCTGCACAAAGCCCCTGATGCAAAAGCTATGTTCCCCGTCCAGGCACTGCAGGGTAAGGGTGTCCCCCTCCGCGCATCCCATCTTGGACTTTATGCCTAAGGGTAAATAAATTTCCCCTTCCTTCAATTCCGGAATCTCCTCCTGAAAGCCGTCAAGCTTCTCGTTGTAGAGAAAGATTCCCTCCCGAAGCTCCATGAGATACCAGCCGTTTCCGTCCCTTTTGTCCCCCACGCGGGCGGAGTCCGCACAGATTGCGTCCAGATATTTCACGCGCTCCACCAGCTCATGGTTTTCCACGGACTCCCGCAGGCTGTCCGTCAGTGCATGTTCTTTTATAAATGCGGCAATATCACCGCTGTCCGTCGCGGCATAGGCTCTCTCCACCGCACGGTCAAAATTTTCCCTCACACTCAGGGCGGCAAGCATCAGCGCCACAATAATCACGGTAAGAAGCACAATACAAAGGAAGGTTCCCTTTTTCTTTCGAATGTTTGCTTTCAGTAATACCAGAATATCCATACTGCCACCCCCTACCATTCCATGGAGCCCAGCCATGCGTTGATCTGTGCCTCCCGGCTCTTTTCCTCCCCGGAGCGGTAGGGAGAAAGCGTCAGCTCCCCGATGATTTTTCCGTCCTCGAGATACAGAAGCCGTGTCGCCCGCAGGGCTGCCCGCAGGTCATGCGTTACCATGAGGATGCTCTGTCCCTCCCCGTTCAGCGCGCTCATCCGGTTCAATACCTCAAGCGTATTTTTCCGGTTCAGCGCCCCGGTCGGTTCGTCTGCAAACAAGAGCTTCGGCGTGTGGATCATTGCTCTTGCAATGGCGCACCGCTGCTGCTCTCCGCCGGATACCTGCGAGGGCATGTGCGTCTGCACCTCTGTGAGCCCCATCTGTTCCAGCAGCTCCTCTGCCCTTGCCCTGACTTCGGCAGCGGATTTTTCTTTGTTGAGATATCCCGGCACAGCCACATTCTCAAAAAGTGAAAGATTGCTGACCAGATGCATCTGCTGAAAAATGAATCCAAAATCCCGGTGCCTTAATCCCGCCAGCTCCTTTTCGTTCATAGACACAATGTCCCTGCCATCATACATGACTGTCCCCGCGCTGGCCCGGTCCATGCCGCTCAAGGCATAGAGAAGCGTAGATTTCCCGGAGCCCGAGGCTCCCATAATAACTGTAAAATCTCCCTCGTAGAGTTCCAGCTCCACCTGGGAGAGAATATGGAGCTGTCCGCCGTTGTGGGCGAAGCTCTTGCACAGTCCCTTCGCCGATAGAATTGTCTGTTTCATCCTTATTTCCTTTCCTCCGTATATGCTCTCTTATATGTTAGCCCAATTCTACCGAAAAAGATATTAAGAAGTCCTTAAGGTGCATTGACTCCTTTTATAAACTAAGTTACAATATTTTCATTCCAATTACCAATCGTTATGTTACAGTAGATATTAAAACTAAATCGTGCCATGCTACAAACTCAATTCTAAATAAGGAGAATGATATGTCAACCTTGGAAAAAACCATTAACCTATTGCAGGAAATGCCAGAGCAAAAGCTTGAAGCCGTCTATATGTATGTACGCTTTGTGAACGCACAGACAGAAGAAGCATCTTCCCCGAAAAAGGATGCAAGCTCTATTGCTGGGCTGGCTAAACAATATGCCAACACCGATATGATATCATTAGAAAAGGAGGCGTTCGCTAATGCAATGGTCGAAAAACATGCAATTGATTGATGCCAATGTAATACTTCGATGCATTTTGGACGATTATCCTGAAATGACAGAACAAGCCATAAAAGTTATTAACAATGGTGCTTACACAAAACCTGAAATCATAGCAGAGGTTGTCTATGTGTTGCAAAAGGTCTATTCCGTACAACGCCAGCAAATCAAAGCTATGCTTAACCAAATACTTGATCTGGTTTTCTGTTCCGAAGAAAAGAGTGTCCGGTATGCCCTAAACTTATATGCAGATGTTGCCCTCGATTTTGTGGATTGCCTATTAGTCGCATATAACAAAATCAATAAAGAAAAGGTGTTCAGCTTTGACAAAAAACTGAACAAATACATCGGGGCATTTTTCTAAGAAATATCCCTAGAATGTATCCTCCAGAACCGGAAGGCTGACGACCGCCTCCAGCCCGTCCGGGCGGTTACAGAGTGTGACCGTGCCGCCCATCTTCTCCATGATATAGCGGACAATATACAGCCCCAGCCCGGAGCCCTGCTCCCCGCCGCTGTTTTTTCCCCGGTAAAACCTGTCAAAAATAAAAGGCATATCCTCATCCGGTATTCCTGCGCCGTAGTCGCGGACATAGAGCTCCACGTCCGCTCCGCCGTGCCGGATTCCCACATCGATGCGGCTTTTTGCGTACTTCCCTGCATTGCTGATGAGATTCTCCAGCACCTGAAGCAGACGGTTCGGGTCTGCAAAAACTCTCGCGGAAAGCTCCTGCTCACAAAAGCGGACGCACTCCTTATCCCCGGCAAGCTCACCCACGGCACTTTTTGCCCATGCGACAAGCTCAAACTCCTCCAGATTAAGCTGCAGCTTATCGAGATCCGCCAGAGAGTGCAGAAACAAATCGTTCGTCAGCCGGGATACTTCATCACATTTTCTCATTAGGACAGAGACATAGCGCTGCCGCTTCTCCGGCGTGCTGTCCAGATTCGCCTCCAGCCCTTCCGCGTAGGCCCGGATCGAGGCAATCGGCGTCTTGATATCGTGGGAAAGCGTGGCGATAATCGTCTTATTGTTCTCAATGGCCTCCCGCTCGCAGGCTCTTGCCCTCGTAATCTCCCTGCGCATACTGTCAAAGGCCCATGTAAAAGCTCCGAAATAATTGGCGCGCTCATAGTCGAGCGCCAGATCAAGATTTCCCCCCGCAATCTCCTCCGCAAATGTTTTCAGCTTGTCAAATGGGCGCAAAACTGCCGCATATACATATCCCAGCACCGCCGCCAGAAACACAAGAGAGACTCCGCAAAATAACCAGACAGAGACAGCCCCGTTTCCCGTACCACCTTCCAGCTCCATTTTTAAAACAGCGGCCTTTTGTGCGGCCTCCTCCGCTTCCCCTGCCCGGGCAAGCTGCTCAATCTCATTGACCGCCACAATCTGATCCGCCAGACTTTCCTCCGGCTGCTTTTGCCCGCCCAGCCACACACAGGCAAACGCCAAAAGCAGCAAAACTGCCGCAAAACCTGCACCGATTCGCAATATACGCCCTTTCACTCTGCTACCTCCCGCACACTCCGCTTCCCGTATACCGTATCACCGCTTCACTCCACTGCCAGCATATATCCGACGCCCCACACCGTCTTAATATATCTGGGCTTCGCCGGATCCTCCTCCAGCTTCTCCCTGAGCCAGCGGATATGCACAGTCAGCGTGGAGGGCTCCACCATAGAAAAAGCGCCCCAGACCTCTGACAGCAGGGTCTCCTTTGCAACCGCCGTATTCCTGTGACGGCACAGGCACGCCAGCAGGTCAAACTCCCGGAGCGGGAGGGGCAGCTCTCTTCCGCCCTTTCGCACCGTGCGCGCCGCAAGCAGCACCTCCACATCCCCGAAGGCTACTGCCTCCTCCTGCCCACTGTAGCCGTAGGTTCTGCGGATCAGCGCGTTGACCCTCGATAAAAGCTCCTTCATCGAATAGGGCTTTGGCAGATAGTCATCCCCTCCAAGATCAAAACCCGCAATCCTGTCACTCTCGCTGCTTCTCGCACTTGCAAAAATCACCGGCACCGTGGACACGCGCCGAAGCTCCCTGCAGAGCTCAAAACCTGTGGCGCCGGACAGATTGATATCCAGAAGAATCAGGTCATAGCGTCCGTCTGACAACAGCTCAAACGCGCGGTCTGCGTCCGGCGCACAGTCCACCCCATAGCCGTAACTCTCCAGCATGTCTTTTATTACCATGGACAAATCCAAATCATCATCTACTATTAAAAGCTTTTTTCCAGTCATTATTTTCCTCCGGCCTAAATTCCATATGCAGGACTATCCCGGCCTATAAAAAGAGAGCATCTCCGGCCACATGTCCATGGCAGGGAATGCCCTCTTTTTCGTCCTACATATCTACTTATAGCCCGCCGCATTGATGCGGGTCAGCGCTTTGTGAAGTGCAAACTCAGCGCGCTTCAAATCGGTAGTTTCCGCCTTGGCCGAGATTCTCTCCTCGGCGCGGTCGCGGGCAGATTCCGCCCGGTTTAAGTCAATCTCCTCCGGCCATTCTGCCACCTCTGCCAAAAGCGTGACCTTCTCACCAAGAATCTCCGCAAAGCCGGCATGGACAGCCGCAATCTTCTGCTCTCCAGCCTCGTGGATGATCACTACGCCCGGCTCGAGCACCGTCGTCATCGGAATGTGATGCTTGTACACGCCAATCTGTCCGTCAATCGTATTGAACTCCAGCATGTCCGCATCCCCCGTGTAAAACACACGGTCGGGCGTAACAATCTCTACCTTAAATAAATTATTTCCCTCTGCCATATATACACCCCCTAGCTCATGCGGGCGCGTACTTCATCGATGCTTCCTGCATTTAAGAAATAACTCTCTGGAACATCATCGAGTTTCCCTTCCAGAATCTCACGGAAACCGCGAATCGTCTCGGCAATCGGCACATACTTTCCTTCCATTCCGGTAAACTGCGTCGCCACGGAGAAGGGCTGGGATAAATATCTCTGCACCTTTCTCGCCCGGTTCACCACCAGCTTGTCGTCCTCGGACAATTCGTCCATTCCAAGGATCGCGATGATATCCTGAAGCTCCTTATATTTCTGCAAAATCTCCTGCACACCCCGGGCAACCTTAAAGTGCTCCTCGCCCACGATTCTTGGGTCGAGAATGCGGGAGGTCGAGCCAAGCGGATCTACCGCCGGATAGATACCGAGCTCCACGATCGAACGGTCCAGCACCGTCGTCGCATCCAGATGCGCGAAAGTCGTCGCAGGCGCAGGGTCGGTCAGGTCGTCCGCAGGCACATATACCGCCTGCACGGAGGTGATGGAGCCATTCTTGGTGGAAGTGATCCGCTCCTGAAGCGCACCCATCTCCGTCTGCAGCGTGGGCTGATAACCAACGGCGGACGGCATACGTCCCAGCAGGGCGGATACCTCAGAGCCCGCCTGCGTAAAACGGAAAATATTGTCAATAAACAGCAGCACGTCCTTGCCGCCCCGGTCACGGAAGTACTCCGCCATGGTAAGTCCCGTCAGACCTACACGCATACGCGCCCCCGGAGGCTCATTCATCTGTCCGAACACCATCGTGGTCTTGTCAATAACGCCGGACTCCTTCATCTCATAGTACAGATCGTTACCCTCACGGGTACGCTCTCCAACTCCGGTAAACACAGAATATCCGCCGTGCTCCGTGGCGATATTGTGAATCAGCTCCTGGATCAACACCGTCTTTCCCACTCCGGCTCCGCCGAAAAGTCCGATCTTACCACCCTTCTGGTAGGGGCAGAGCAGATCCACGACCTTGATTCCTGTCTCCAGCATCTCCTGAGAGGTCGCCTGCTCCTCAAAGGTGGGCGCAGGCCTGTGAATCGGCCAGTGCTCGTCCGTCTTTGGCGGATCAAGCTCGTCAATTGGGTCTCCCAGCACGTTAAACAGTCTGCCAAGCGTATTCTCCCCGACCGGAACGCTGATCGGCCCGCCGGTGGCAATGGCATCCATTCCGCGGACAAGTCCGTCCGTCGGCCCCAGGGCAATACACCGCACTGTATCATCACCCAGATGCTGCGCCACCTCGACAACCAGCCGCCTGCCGTCCGCCAGCGGAACATTGATCGCCTCGTTGATCTCAGGCAGATTTTCCTCCTGGAATTTGATATCCAGGACGGCACTGATAATCTGTGTGATCTTACCTACATTTTTATCTGCCATTTCATTTCTCCTTACATATTTGTTCTTACGATATCGCATTCGCTCCCGCAATAATCTCCGTGAGCTCCTGCGTAATAGATCCCTGTCTCGCCCGGTTATACTTGAGCGACAGATCGCTGATCAAATCCTCCGCATTGCTGGTCGCAGAGTCCATCGCCTGCATTCTGGCTCCGTTCTCGCTGGCAACCGCCTCGACCAGCGCCCCGTAAAACAGACTGGTCACATACTTCGGAATAATCAGACTTAATGCTTCCTCCTCATTCGGCTCATAATTCATCAGCACATTCGAGCTCTCCACACTTTTTTCCGGGTCGAGCTCCACGGGAAGCAGCCGGATCAGCTTCGGCTCCTGGCTCACCGTATTCTTAAAATGGGTGTAGGCGAGATATATCTCCCCGATCTCTCCATCGGTAAAAGCCTTTAACACCTTATTGCACAGCGCCGACGCATCGGTATAGGTGGGAGACTCGATAATCTCCGAATCGTCCGCCACAATATGGTAGCCCCTGCGGGAAAGCGCTTCCACGCCCTTTCCTCCCACAGCATAGACATCCACATCTTCCTTCGCCAGCCCGCTGCTCGTCACCAGCTTAACAATATTCGAGTTGTAGCCGCCCGCTAATCCCCGGTTCGAGGTAATGACCACCACTGCCTTACGGTCGGAGTCGCCGCCCCGCAGATACGGATGATTGATGCTGCCGCTCTTTTCCAGTATCGAGCTCACCGTCTGATACATATAGTTAAAATACGGATTTGTCGCTTCAGCGCGGCCTCTCGCCTTCTGCAGCTTAACCGTGGAGACGAGCTTCATCGCCTTCGTAATCTGCTGGGTACTCTGAATACTGCTTTTTCTTCGTTTAATGTCTCTCATGGAGGCCATATCTCATCCCCCCTTACTTAAACGACTTCTTGCATTCTTCGATCGCCCTGACAAGCTTTTGCTCAATCTCGTCGTCGATCACCTTCGTGGCCGCAATCGAGCCCGTAATCTCCGGGTACTTCGTGTCAATAAACTCAAACAGCTCCTGCTCAAAGCGCAGAATATCCTCCACCGGAATATCCATCAGATACTTCTTCGTAGCCGCATAGATGATGATAACCTGCTTCTCCACCGGCATCGGCTGGTACTGGGGCTGCTTAAGCATCTCTTTTAAGCGCTCGCCCTGCGCCAGCTTCTCTGTCGTATCGGCATCCAGCTCGGAGCCAAACTGTGAAAATGCCGCCAGCTCGCGGTACTGCGCCAGCTCGGTACGAATCGGCGCCGCAATCTTCTTCATCGCCTTAATCTGGGCTGCGCCGCCCACGCGGGACACCGACAGTCCGGCATTGATCGCAGGACGGAAGCCTGCGTTGAACATCTCCGTCTCCAGATAAATCTGACCGTCTGTAATGGAAATTACATTGGTCGGAATATAAGCAGATACATCGCCCGCCTGCGTCTCGATCAGGGGAAGCGCTGTCAGGGAGCCGCCGCCCAGCTTGTCGGACAGACGTGCCGCCCGCTCCAAAAGTCTGGAATGCAGATAAAATACATCTCCCGGATAAGCCTCACGCCCTGGCGGACGCTTCAAGAGCAGGGAGAGGGTACGGTATGCCGCCGCGTGCTTACTCAGATCGTCGTATACCACGAGCACGTCCTGCCCGCTCTCCATCCATTCCTCACCGATCGCGCAGCCGGCGTAGGGAGCAATATACTGCAGGGGCGCAAGCTCGCTCGCCGTGGAGGCAACGACTGTGGTATAAGCCATCGCACCGTACTCCTCCAGCGTCCTCACAATGGTTGCCACAGTGGAAGCTTTCTGGCCGATAGCCACATAGATACACTTCACACCCTGCCCCTTCTGGTTAATAATCGTATCGACGGCGATTGCCGTCTTTCCGGTCTGACGGTCGCCGATGATCAGCTCACGCTGTCCGCGCCCGATCGGCACCATGGAATCAATTGCCTTGATACCCGTCTGCAGCGGCGTATCCACACCCTTTCGGGAAATTACGCCGGACGCTACACGCTCTACCGGACGGAATCTGTCTGTCGTGATCGGACCCTTGCCGTCAATCGGCTGACCCAGCGCGTTCACGACACGCCCAAGCATAGCGTCGCCTACCGGAACCTCTACCACCCGCCCGGTCGTCTTTACAGTATCACCTTCGTTGATATTCTTCTGGGAACCGAGAAGCACAGCGCCTACATTGTCCTCCTCGAGGTTCATCACCATTCCGTATACTTCCCCGGGGAACTCCAAGAGCTCGCCCTGCATCGCATTCTCCAAGCCGTGGATACGGGCAATTCCGTCTGCTACCTGAATGACGGTACCAACCTCCGCCACCTCAAGCTGGGAAGCGTATCTTTTAATCTGCTCCTTGATCACAGAGCTGATTTCTTCTGGTTTCAAATTCATGGAGCGCACTCACCTACCTTCAACTGTATTTTTGATAATTCACGGGTCAGCCGCTGCAGCTTAGACCTGATACTGCTGTCCACTACGCGGTCCCCGATCCGGATTATCATTCCGCCGATCAGCCCGGCATCGACACTGTAATGCATCTCAAACTGAACATATCTCGTGGTCTCTAACAGGCGCTTTTCCACGGCCGCCTTCTGCTCACCGCTCAGCTCCTGCGCGGAGGTGACATATGCCGTCCCGATATTGCGGTACTCCTTCACCCGGTCGATGAAATAGGCGAATACCTCCTCCAGCTCGTTGTAGTGATCCTTCTCCACGATCATGCGCATAAGGCCCACCAGTTCTCTGGAGACCCGCTCTGCAAAAATGTCTTCAATTAGTTTAATCTTTTCTTCCTTGACAACCTTCGGATGATTCATAAGTCTGGCCAGATCGCCGTTCTCCTGCATCGCTTTCCAGACAGCCCTCACTTCCTCCGCTGTCTGATCCAGCGAATTCTCCTCCACAGCCAGCGCAAACAATGCATCCCCGTATGTCTTGGATACTAGCTTAGCCATGTCGATTCACCCATCTCCTTCAATGTCTCATCCACAAGCGAGCTCTGGATTTTTGCATCGATGGAAGCGGCAACGACCTTCTGCGCCATCATGGACGCAATCACAATCATCTCCTGCTTCATGTCATCCATCGCATGTTTCTTCTCCAGCTCAGCCTCCTCCTGGGCTCTCTTAATGATGCGGGCTGCCTCCTCCTTCGCCTCCGCGACAATTTTGGCCTCGTTTTTCACAGCCTTCTGCCGCGCCTCGGTGAGAATCGCTTCCGCCTCCTTGTCCACGCCCTTAAGCCTTTCCTCATACTCGGCTTTCAGCGCTGCCGCGCTTTCCTTGTCCTCCTTAGCACTGCTGATATCTCCCTCAATCCGCTCCTGCCTGTCCTTTAGGAACTTGCGGGCCGGATTGAACAGCAGATACGACATCAGAAGAAACAGGAAAAACACTGCAACAGCAAGTAAAATTGCATCAAAGAGAAGCTGATCGTCAAGATTGAATAAAAACGTCTGTTCTGCTAATAACAATCTCTTACTCTCCTTTCTTAATCTGTGGCATTCACCACCGCTTCTCCTTCATTATCCGAGCGGATGCACAAAGAGTAAGAGCAGCGCGACAACCAGACCATACAGACCGGTCGTCTCGGCAACTGCCTGTCCCAAAAGCATGGTAGACATGATCTGTCCCCTTGCCCCGGGATTGCGTCCCACTGCCGCTGCACCGTGTCCTGCCGCGATACCCTGTCCAATACCAGGTCCAATACCGGCGATTACCGCCAGTCCTGCACCGATTGCAGAGCACGCCCTGATTAAATCCTGTCCATTGATATCCATAGTTAGATCCTCCTTTTCATGTAATGCCTCCTGCGGAAGCATTGAGATTATAACGTTATTCGTCCGTATCACATGCCTGCGTTACATAGGTCATGGTCAACATACAGAATACATAGGTCTGAATTGCTCCTGAGAACAAATCGAAGTATACATGCAGCACAGAGGGCCACGCCAGAGCGATCACCCGAAGCAGACCGTATACTAAGGCCATAATAACTGTCCCGGAC
Organism: Blautia sp.; assembly: GCA_023663685.1. GTDB lineage: Bacteria > Bacillota > Clostridia > Lachnospirales > Lachnospiraceae > Roseburia. The sequence goes on along the minus strand of JAMPHB010000001.1, from coordinate 24,754 downwards.
AGTACGTTGGCAAAAAGACGCAGCGACAACGATACCGGGATCGCCAGCTCACTGACCACATTGATCGGCAGCCAGATTGGCAGCCACGGCGGCAGCGGAGAACATAAATCTGTCCAGAGCTGTTTGCCCGTCTGATGCTTAAATTTGTTGAACCATATCATACAAAATGTGATGAGCGCAAGCGCAAGGGTCGTACCATAATCCGCTGTCGGCGGCCTGAGTCCGAACAGACCCGAGATATTGCTCAGCAGAATGAATATAAAGATTGTGCTGATATAATTGACAAACCCCGGTGCCCATTTGCCCATCGTGCTCTTCACCATACCGTCCAACATCTCAACGATCAGCTCGATGACATTCTGAAAGCCGTCGGGTACATCGGTAGCTTTTTTCATTTTGCGGTTTGCAACAGCCGCAAATATCACCATGATCGCCATGACAATCAGGATACACGCATGACTGGTGGTTATCCACACCTGATGTCCAAAGAAATTGACACTGAAAATACCGTGTATCATAAAGTCAATGTTGTCTGCATTACCTGCCAGTAAGATTGATGAATTCACTATATCACCTCCTTATCTGTAATATTCGTAATTTTATCGCCGGAAGCCGCATCACCTCTCCCGTGCAATTTGTTACCGATTTTTTCAAAGAGCGGCTGAAGATAAGCGGAAACCTTAAGCCCCAGCACCCCTATAAATGCCATGAGCAGGCTCCCCAGCTCAAAATAGCCATATAACAGAAACAAAATGGCCACAACCGCATACCGGAGCACAGACTGCGCGATAATCCTCCGGCTGGCGTTCTTCCCGTCCCCCAGTGTGACCGAATCATAGATCACAGTGGCAATATGAACCGCAAGTCCCACCGCCACGGCAGCCCCAAACCACAGCCCCACAGAGTACGCCAGCCTGTCGCTGGCAAACCACACGCCGGTAAGCTGCAGGCACACTCCATACAGCAGAATTCCCCCGACCAGCCCCGGCAGGGCGTCGTTAATTCTTTTTAGCATGTTTCGCATCCTTGTCCGGCTCCTTCCATTCCCTTCTCGCCATCTTGTAGACATTCGTCCCGCCCGCGAGGGCGCCCACAAAGAAGAAGGGGATCATCATCCAGGAAATCCCGGTCTTATTGCCAATCCAGATACCCGCAAGGGAACACATAAAGATTGGCACCAGCATATTGATTCCAAATTGAAATACCAGAATCAGCGCACGCATGATCTGACTGTTCTCTTTTTTCATAACAATACTATTATAGCACATTTATGCGCTAATCAAATATACAAATTCCATTTTTTGGCTATAGGCTTAAGGTTATCTCCCTTCCGCTGGGCTCATACCGCCGCACCCTGACCTTTGCCGCCGTGAGCATCCGCTTGGAGGCGCGCACCATCGCCGTGTCCGCATATTTGTCGTCCGCGTAGACCACCTCGCAGATTCCCGACTGTATGATGGCCTTTGCACACTCATTGCAGGGAAAAAGCGTGACATAAATCGACGCGCCCTCGAGGCTCCCGCCCCGGTAATTTAAAATCGCATTCAGCTCGCTGTGGGTCGTGTAGAAATACTTGTTGTCCTCCCCCTCCCTGTTCCAGGGGAACTCATCGTCCGAACAGCCCATGGGAAGCCCGTTGTAGCCCATGGAAAGGATTTTGTGCTTATCGCTGACAATACACGCTCCCACCTGCGTATTCGGGTCTTTTGAACGTCTGGCGGAGAGCATCGCCACTCCCATAAAGTACTCGTCCCAACCAATGTAATCCTGCCGCTTTGTACTCATATGCTCAGTCTCCCCTTATTTTGTCCCAAAAATACGGTCGCCTGCATCCCCAAGACCCGGGACAATGTATTTGTGCTCATTCAGCCGCTCATCCAGCGCCCCTATATAGAGATCCACGTCCGGGTGCGCCTCTGTCAGACGCTTCACACCCTCCGGGGCGGCAATGATGCACATAAAGCGTATGCTCCTCACTCCCTTGTCCTTTAACATGGTGAGCGCCGCCACCGCGGAGCCCCCGGTCGCCAGCATCGGGTCTACCACAAACACCTCCCGGTTCGCACAGTCCTCCGGCAGCTTACAGTAATACTCGATGGGCTCCGCCGTCTCCGGATCCCGGTAAAGACCGATATGTCCCACCTTTGCCGCCGGAATCATCTCCAGCATTCCGTCCACCATGCCAAGTCCGGCTCTTAGAATCGGCACTACCGCAAGCTTTTTGCCCTTTAGCTCCTTCGCCGTGGTCTTACAGATGGGCGTCTCGATCTCCACGTCGGACAGTTCCAGATCTCTGGTTGCCTCATAGCACTCCAGCATCGCCACCTCACTGACAAGCGTCCGGAAATCCTTCGAGCCTGTCTCCAGCCTTCTCATAATCCCAATCTTGTGCTGAATCAGGGGGTGATCCATCACTACTACTTTTCCCATGCCTACTCTCCTTCGTTTAACAGATTGACCAGTTTCTTGATTGACTTGCGCAGAGTCTCATAGCAGAGTCCGTATGCCGGAAGCGCGCCGCCGTATGGATTTAAGATTTCCAGCTCGTCCCCCACATACTCCGTCAGCACAAAGACATCCGCCTGCGCAGCATTTTCGTACTGCTCCGTGAGCCTGTCCCGCTGTGCCGCCTCCATCGTCAGCACCAGCGTACCGGGCGTTAAGTCCTCCTCGCTAAGCTGCACGGAGGTAAAGCCCGCGGTGTCGATCCCGTTGCTGATCAGCACCGCCTCCGCCTTCTGGTTCATAGGCTCCGGAAACTGCACCACCATTCCCCTGCAGAGTATCTCGGCGGGATGCCGCAGGGTAAGGTCCCGCAGAATGCCTGCGGCCATGGCTTCCCTGCAGGTTCCCGTCCGGGATACAAAAATGATTTTATCGTACATCATAGAAATCCTTTCTCATATGTCCATGCACTGATACTCCTATGATACATGAATCATGGTGTGCCCTGCCGCCTTTAACAGGCGATTCATAATTGCCTGCCCGAGGCGGGGCGTCTCAAAGCTCTCCGAATAAATCTGTCCCACCTTAAGCTCGTCGCACTCCCGAAGAATCCTATACAGCCGCTGTGCGATCGTTTCTTCGTCCTCTCTGCTGCCGATGCATAAAACCGCGGCTGCATCGTAGCACTCCACGGTCTCCTCCGAAGCGATGACCGCCACCTTTTTTCCAATATTCTGATCTCTCTGCACCAGCTCATTGATTCTGGCCGTGACTGCCTCCCTCGGCCCTGTCACAACTGCCAGCTTCGCCTTCGGCGCATAATGCCGGTACTTCATGCCCGGAGCCTTTGGCCCTCTTCCGCCGCCGTCTCCCATAATCCCCGGATCCAGTCCGACCTCCCTGCCAAGAAGCTCTGCGAGCATCTCCTGCGTAATATAACCGGGGCGGAGAATCATGGGCTGCTCCTCCGTCAAGTCTAAAATCGTGGATTCGATCCCAATGCCAACCGGGCCTCCGTCCAAAATCATCGGAATCCTGCCGGAGAGATCCTCCTTCACATGCGTTGCCTCCGTGGGGCTCGGCCGTCCGGAAGTATTTGCGCTGGGCGCCGCAATCAGACAGCCGCTCCTTCGAATCAGCTCCAGCGCGACCGGGTGATTGGGCATCCGCACCGCAACCGTATCCAGACCTCCGGTCGTCGTGTATGGAACTGCCCCCTTCTTCTTTAGGATCAGCGTCAGCGGGCCGGGCCAGAAAGCGTCGGCAAGCTTCTTTGCCTCCGGCGGCACGAAAGCGATCCGCTCCAGATCCCCAAGCTCTGCAATATGCACGATCAACGGATTGTCGGAGGGGCGTCCCTTCACTGCATAGAGCTTCGCCGCTGCCTCCGCCCGAAGCGCATCCGCCCCCAGTCCATAAACTGTCTCTGTCGGGAACGCTACCAGCTCTCCCTCTGCAATCAGCCTGCCCGCCTCACCGACTGCATTTTCGTCAATCTGCTGCAGATCAATCTTTTTAATCTTTGTCTCCATATGCCTCACCATCTGTAATGCACATTTTTTACACTTCTTTCTATTATATAATAGTTAAAATGACAAGTCAATTCAGGATTCGTTTTGCGCACGGAAATGAGTGCAGAAATCCTTGCTGCAATTGCGGGCGGCGGAGGGCGCGAAGTGAATTCACGCTGTCTGCTCTGTCAAATGGATTTTCTAAATGTTCTGAAAAGACTGCATTCTCCGACGCGACCGCCCGCAATTCGCCGTCGTGGCTCAGTGCGGGCTTTACGGGACGTCCATGTCCCGCAATCGCTGATTCTTGTACAGAACACTAAGAAAATCCAATTTTCCGCCACAAAGACAGCTTTGAAATTCACTTCGCGCCCTCCGCCGCCCGCAATTGCAGCAAGGATTTCCGTCTCTTATGCATTTTCCGTGCCGTTTGAACGGTTGTCGAAATTTGACGACGAAAAATGTTTGAAGTCCTGTCCCCATACCCGTATAATGAAGGTAACCGCAAATCTGAAAGGAGGACATGTCCGTGGAAAAGGTGCGTTACATGATTTCTGACGCCGCTACGATGGCCGGTGTTGAGAGCCATGTGTTACGTTACTGGGAAGATGAACTCGAGTTGACCATTCCGCGCAACGAGATGGGACACCGATACTATACAAGAGAAAATATAATGGAATTTCAAAAGATCAAAGAATTGAAGGAGCAGGGCTATCAGCTCAAAGCAATCCGCATGATCTTACATAATGAAGGGGAGACGCCCCCGGCTCCTGCCGGAAAAATGGCGGCGCCGAAAAGCGAAAGCGCTACACCGCTGCCCGCAAAGACAGCGCCTTCCCAAACACTTCAGGTTACTGTCCCTGCTTCCGGGGACAAGCCCCAGCCAGCGTCCTCCCTCAGTGCGGAGGAGCGCATGGCACAGTTCCGGGAGCTGATGAGCGACATTGTAGGACGTGCTATCTCGCAGAACAATGAGGAGCTGAGCCAGAACATCAGTCAGGAGGTGCACGAGACTGTGCTCAAGGAGATGAATTACCTTTTCCGTGAGCAGGAGGAAGCCGAGGAGGAGCGTTTTAAGAAGCTGGACGCCGCGATTCGCGGCAGCATCCGCAAAAAACACAGTCTTTTCGAAAAGTCCGGGGCTAAGAAGGAGAAGCCCGCAAAGCCCACAAAGGCCGAGCGCGCCGCCGCAAAGCAGAAGGCCAGGGCCTCCCTGACCTGATTTACAGAGCAAAAGGCTGGGGCTTCCCTGATTTGACCGGCATCAAAAAAGAACCGGAGGCAAAAGCCTCCGGTTCTTTTATACACAATGAATCAATCGCAAACATAGGGCATCATCGCCAGATGACGCGCTCTCTTAATCGCTACTGTAAGAGCTCTCTGATGCTTTGCGCAGTTGCCCGTGATACGACGGGGAAGAATCTTGCCCCGCTCAGAGATGTATCTCTTAAGCTTGTTGATATCCTTGTAATCAATGACATTGTCCTTGCCACAGAATACGCATACCTTTTTTCTTCTGCGCATCGGCCTTCTCTTTGCGGAAGCGCCGTCGCCCGCTGCTTTATTGTAAGCCATGTCTGTTACCTCCTTCATACCCAACTAATTAAATGGTAATTCCTCATCAATTCCGTCCGGAATATTCATAAAACCATCCCCCGCAGCATCACCCGGAGACGGCATACCCGGCGCGTTGTAACTGTCCCCGCCGCCGCTGGCATTCTTGCTCTCGGCGAACTCGACATTCTCCACCACCACATCGGTCGTGTATACGCGCTGCCCCTCCTTATTTGTATAGCTCCCGGTCTGAATCCTGCCCTCGGCCACAAACTTCGTGCCCTTGCGCCCGAATCTCTCCAGAAACTCCGCTGTCCGTCCAAAGGAAACACAGCTGATAAAATCCGCCGTCTGGTCGCCATTCGCGCTGTCGCGGCGCACCCGTCTGTCAACCGCGAGCGTGTACCGCGCGACCGCACTGGAATTCTCCCCCTGTGAATAGCGGATCTCTGCGTCTCTGGTCAGCCTTCCCATCAGTATTACCTTATTCATACAATCTCCTTATCGTCTGCTCTATGCTTCGTCTTTCTTCACGCATAAGAAACGAAGAACGTTGTCCATGATACGGACATCCTGCTCCACAGCTCCCGGAACGGTCGCCGCTCCCTCGAACTGAATGAAGTAGTAGAACCCTTCGGACATATGCCGGATCTCGTAGGCAAGCTTCTTCTTGCCCCACTCCTCCACTTCGGTGACAGTACCGCCGGCGCGGGTAATATACTCCTTCGCCTTCTCAACGGCCGCTGTTCTCGCATCGTCCTCGATCTTTGCACTGACAACGAATGCTAATTCATACTTGTTCATGCGAATGTTACCTCCTTTTGGTCTCTGGCTCACAGATAAACTGTGAACAAGGAAAAATATGTTATCACAAAGACAAATGATAGCATGTTTCCGGGAAAATCGCAAGCATTTTTTACTTTTTGAACGGAATTTTAACAGGAACTTCCTCCGAACCGGGCTTTTTCAGCCCCTTCGTGTTCTTCTCCACCAGCCGTCTGGCCAGCATGACCTGATGGCCGCAGCCCATGCATTTTAGCCTGAAATCCGCCCCCACACGAAGAATCTCCCACTCACTGCTCCCGCAGGGATGGGGCTTTTTCAGACGGACAGTGTCGCCCACTTCATAATTGTAGGAATTCATAGCCTATACCTCGATTTTGGAAAATACATTCCCCAGCCCGTCCTGAATCAGCAGATCCGCCTGCCGGTCCCGGGGCGTCGCGGACTTGTTGATCAGCACCAGCCTGCTGCCCCTGTAATAATCAATAAGCCCCGCCGCCGGGTACACTGCCAGAGAAGTGCCACCCACAATGAGCATATCGGCATGGCTGATATAATATACCGCATCCTGCAGCGTCGTCTGGTTCAGACCCTCCTCGTAGAGCACCACATCCGGCTTCACCGGGCCGCCGCAGGCCGGACACACCGGCACGCCCTCAGAGTGCAGAATGTCCTCCGCCGGGACAAATTCATTACAGTGCTCGCAATAATTGCGCAGCACACTCCCGTGCAGCTCCATGACATTTTTGCTTCCGGCTTTCTGGTGCAGGCCGTCAATATTCTGCGTCACAATACCCTTGAGTTTCCCCGCCTTTTCCAGCTCCGCCAGCTTTTTGTGTGTGACATTCGGCTCCGCATCGAGACAGAGCATCTTGTTCCGGTAGAAACGGTAAAACTCTTCGGGATTGCTGCGGTAAAAAGTATGGCTCAATATGGTCTCCGGGGGATAATCGTACTGCTGGTTGTACAGCCCGTCCACACTCCGAAAATCAGGAATGCCGCTCTCTGTGGACACTCCCGCGCCGCCAAAAAACACAATATTGTCAGACTCCTTCACCCATTCCAGAAATTGTTCGATTGCTTCCATCGCTTTTCCCCTTTCATATTCTTTCATAATTCTATTCACTCATCCTGCGCCGTAAAATCCAGCAGCACATGATAGAGCGTAATATAATCTCCCTGCTCCCTGCGCTCATGCAGCGTCCGGTAGACATATGGAAAATCAAAATCCTCAGAACAGTCCGCCATTTTTGCATCCGCCGCCTTCTGTGGCAGATTTGTGCGCATCAGCTCCTCTAACTTATCCATGCAGCCCGTTTCCAGAAAAGACAACAGACCCGCTTCCGCCATATGGGGACTGTACTGGCAGGCCTCAAAGCGCCGGATTCCCTCTCCATAGTAGTGCTTTTCAAAATGGCTTTTTGTGAGATCACGCTTCAAAAAACGCTTGCACTCAAAGCAGATATAATTGTCCTCTGACAAATTGTCCAGATAGCAGCATATATCCATGCGCTTCCTTCCCTCCGCCACCTCGCAGGAAATCGGAAACACAATATGATACCGGCTCTTCAGAGGCCTCATCACCTCAACCAGCTCGGTGCGCCTGTCCTCTTCTATTTTAATATCCGCAAAGCTCTCCTGCGGCATGCTTTGATACGCACGGATAATCAGGAAAATATAATTGCGGATATAGCTGCGCCGGAAATCCTCAAACCATGCGGGAGTACTATTGATCATGCCTTTTTCCTCCCATACCCATAATTTCCTGCGTCATTGCGGCCGCCATTTTCTTCGCCTTTCCCAGTGTCCAGTTCCTCTTCTCCCTGCTTTGTATGACGCAAAAGCCGCTCTTCCCATACTCCAGAATTCTCCTCTGTACCAGCAGCTTCCCATTGATTTCCTCAAGTCCTGCCATACCCAGTAAATCGGGAGCGATATGCTCCTCCTCCTGCGCAAAGGAAAAACCGACCGTCGTGTAAAGGCTTCCCTCTGTCACCTGCGCTTTCCACAAATGACCGGACATCCCTCCCATATAGTAATTGAAATAATCACATATATACTTCGCATACGTCTGATAATCGGCATCACCGGCACAGACCGTCTCTTCCTCTCTGTGAAACCTCCCGACGCCCTCCTGAATCACGGAAATCTGGAAATCGTCCAGCTCGTACAGCTTATAGATACATTCGTCCAGCTCCTTTTGCAGCCTTTCTTTTTCATGGTCATCCATAAACAGCGGGCTGTGGCTTTTCTGCCTCCACTCCTCATGCACTGCCTGTTCCAGCCTTGCCACGAGGTCAGTCACCTTTGCAATAAGCGCATTGTGCCCATCATATGGGGGCAGCGGAAAATCAAAAACATCCTCCTTCACCATCTCCGGCTTGCCTGCCGCCTTAATCTTCGATACATAAAATCCATAATAACGGAAAACCACCGAGTTGATTATTCCCTCCAGATACCGGAGCAGACCCACATGTTCGCCGGTATAATCATTGAAGGTAGAAAAATCATTGCAAAACACTAACGGCTCCTGCACATAGGCGGCTCCCCAGCACGCCTCACTGTATGTCCGCTTGACCAGCAGCTTGTGGGGGCATGTATACATTTCAAGCGGTCTCGGCCTGTCATAAAGCGTATCCTCCGCGACCTTTGGGATATTCTCATAATCCACGCCATAGGGCATAAAGACGCCCGCCAGCGAGCCTCCCCGGTAACCGTAAAAGTCCGGGTGTCTCTTTCCCTTTGAGGCGGTGATATACCCCTGCACAAACTCCAGCTTTCCCTTCACGGCTTCCTTCAGGGGCGGAAACTGGCGCAGCGTCTCCACACAGCCCACGTCAAATTCATCGCCGTAGGCCAGAACCGTCCAGATATATTCCCTGCCCAGCACCTTATTTTTACTGAGCGTCACACTCTCATTCTTATCACAGATAAACTTGTGAAGCAGCCGGAACATTCCGTTTGGACGGAAAGCCTGATAATGAATCTGATAATCCTCCCTCTGCGCGCAGCGATAAGTCACAATCGAGCAGGGATACTGTGCATGGGCAAAAAGCTGCCCCCTGACAGCTTCCAGATTCGTGATACTGGAAATACAGTAATTTTCCAGTACATGCGACAAAAAATCTTTGCTGTTCTTATTCGTAAAAATCGAGTTCGTCAGCAGAAAGCATATCTGCGTATGCGCATCCGCAAAATCCTCCACCCTGCACATAAACGCCTGCGCAATCTGCGCATCCGCAATGGGAATCCCCCTCTCTCTGCAATAGGGCATATGGTCAGAATCCGGCATACTTTTCCACGGCGGATTGCCAATAATAATGTCAAAGTTTTTCTGGATCAGGGCGCTGACTTCCGCGGAAAAAAAGTTGCTGTCGATCAGGCTGCGGCCGATCAGATTCGGAAAATGAAATGCATTCTCCATAATATCCTTCGGACTCAGCTCCTCCAGCAATGCGATATAGAGGCTAAAGCAGGTGATGCGCAGCGCGTTTGGATTCTTGTCCACGCCGTATATAGAATTCTCTAAAAGCTCGCCAAGCTCCTGCGCATCCAGCTTCGTCCTATCTTCTTTTAGCATCTGTATCTGCTGCTTAAACGAATCCACCAGAAACACTCCGGAGCCGCACGCCGGATCCAGCACGCTCGGAATCCGCCGTTTGTCCCTATAGGGCAGAAAGCACTGCTGCACCATAAAATCCGCCAGATAGTGCGGGGTATAGTACGTCCCCGTTTTCGACGCCTTCTTCTCATTCCTTGCGTTATCGTCCACGGAGAGAAACGTCTCGTATATATTGCTGATCAGCTCAATCGGTATGACGGAAAAATTGTATGGAAACAGGGTCAGCTGGCTCCACCCGTTTTCCATAATATCGTCGCCCCTGAAAAAACGGTGAAAAACCTCCTTCTGCGCGGCATTTGGAAGCTCGTCCGCTGACAGCGCAAACAAGTCTCCGTTGAATCTGTCCTTGAGGACTTTAAAAAATTCGTCCAGCTCCACGGAGGCCGCTTTCGCAAGAAATTCTGTATAATTTCTGACTCCCCACCGGCCGAAAAAGGCGGAGGAGAGCATCTCTCTGTCCTCCAGGTATTTTACAAAAATACACAGAGACATGAAATTGTATGCCGCCTCCAGCTGCATCCCATATTCCTGATGCGCCTCCAGCACGGTCGTCCTTAAATTCAGCAGCAGCCTTCTGTCTACTCTGTCACTGGAAGCGGACAATTTTTCCAGACGCTCCCAGACCGCCCTTGTCGTGATATGGGAGGCCTTTAAGTCCTGCAATATCTCCGCGTGACTCTGCCTGCCCCGTTTACTCCTGCTGTTATACAGGAGCGCTTTTTCTTTTTTACATGTAAAGTTATTATATACCCTGATCTCATCCGGGAAAACCAGTATGGAAATAGGGATATCGTTCTGGTTCCAGTGCAGCAGATGCTGCTTCGTGACGTCCGTCTCATCTATGTAAGCAAACTGCCTGATTCCGACAAGGGGACAGACCTCCGACTCCACGGTCACGGAGTAGACAAAGTCGTAAACCCCGGACGTATCCGGCTGGTAAAGAGGGTGATCCCTGTACTCGAGCAGGTCAATAAGCTGCTGATATGAATCCATGAACAACGCCGCATTCTCACTGTAGGAATCGCCGCTCTTTCCCATCCTTTCATCCTCCCTTCGTAATACACCAATTATAAATGAGGACTATGAAAAATGCAATTGCTTTTGTGTCCTGCATATTCTACAAATAGCCCGCCAGCATCACGCTTGCAATCAGTCCCGCGAGGGTCGCTGTCAATGCCCCCGCCAGTGTATAGCGGGTCTTTTTGATTTTCACGGACATAAAGTAGATGGACATGGTGTAGAATATAGTCTCTGTGCTGCTCAGCATGATGGATGCGGCAATGCCGAGATGTGAATCCGCGCCGTGGGTCTTGTAGAGGTCTAAAAGCAGGCCGGTGGCTGCGGAGGAAGAAAACATTTTAACAAGAGCAAGCGGGAGCAGCTCCGTCGGAAAATTCGTATACTGCATAAGCCTGCCCAGCAGGCCGGAGAGGAAATCCAAAAAGCCGGAGGCGCGCAGAATCCCCACCGCTACCATGAGTCCGATCAGCGTCGGCATGATTTCCACCACCGTGCGGATTCCGCTTTTTGCCCCGTCCAGAAAATCTTCATACACCCGCTGGCGGCGGGAGAGTCCGATTCCCACAATGTAGAGCACAAGCAGGGGTATCACTGCCTCCGAAATATAAAGAATCATTTTCATGTCCGTCCGCCTCCCAAAAGCCGCCGCAGCTTAATGAACAGCACCGCCGCTCCCGTGGACACCGCTGTTGCAAGAATCGCGGGCCCCACAATCGCGGCGGGAGCAACAGAGCCATACTGGCTTCTGTAGGCAATGATGTTCACCGGTATGAGCTGCAGCGAAGAGATGTTTAGAATCAAAAAATCGCACATCGCATCGCTGGCACTGCCGCTTTCTTTGTCCAGCTTTTTCAGCTCCTTCATGGCGGACAGCCCCGCAGGCGTAGCCGCCCACCCAAGCCCGAGAAAATTTGCCACCATGTTTGTCGCTATGTGTTTTCTTGCGCCACTGTCTTTAGGCACATCCGGAAACAGAAAGGACAAAAGCGGCCCAAGCGCGCCGGAGATGCCCTCCACCAGCCCTGCCCGCTCGGCAATCCGCATGATTCCCACCCAGAACGCCATCACTCCGGCCATCGTAAGACACAGAGTCACCGCCTCCTTCGCAGAGGCCAGCGCCTGATCCGTCACGGCTCCCAGATTGCCCGTCAGCGCCCCGTAGACCACTCCTATCATAATCATACACGCCCAGAGATAATTCATATTGCGCTCCGCAGCTATGGTTACCGCTATTCTATTCCAGAGGGGCTCCCGGATATGACACATTTTGCAATTCTTCCGCCCGCAGGTCTAGCAAAGAAGGGCGGCGCATAAACTAACTAATAATTTCTGCTCATGGGTGCATACACACATTATGAAACTATCTCGTAAAAAATCTCCGGTCTTAATCGCCGCAAGCCTTATCCTCGCGCTATTTCTGGGACTGTGGGGACTGCCAAAGCTGACCGGAAAAGACGGCGACGCCTTCAACCAGTTTCTCTCACAGATGTTCGTGGAGGAGGTCAGCTCCAACACAATCAACCTGCATTTTACGCTGAGCAATCCCGCCGCTGTCGGTATCAGGGACTACGATGTAACCTTCGGGGACTTCTCAAAGGAAGCCCGGCAGAAGAGCATCCTTGATATGCGTGAGCTCCGCTCGAAGCTGGAGGGCTATTCCTACCGCTCGATGTCCACAGATGAAAAGCTTGTCTATGATGTGCTGACAGATTATCTGGACAGACAGCTTACACTCTCAGACTACGCACTGTACGACGAGGTCTTAACTCCCTCCGGCGGCGCCACGTCCCAGCTCCCGATCCTGCTGGCGGAGTACCGTTTCAACTCAAGGCAGGACGTCGAGGACTACCTTGCACTTTTATCACAGATGGATACATATTTCGCACAGCTTCTGGCCTTTGAGCAGGAAAAGGCGGATGCAGGCCTCTTCATGTCCGACCGCTGCTGTGGAAAAGTCATCGAAAGCTGCGAGGTCTTTTTAAACAATCCCACCGACAATTTTCTTGTCACCACCTTCGACAACCGGCTGGCGGAGCTGGAGGGACTGAGCGGCGCAGAGGTGCAGGCATACAGCGGGCGCAACCGGGAAGCGATCGCCGCGCATGTAATCCCCGCCTACCAGAGCATGGCCACGGGACTTACCCGGCTTATGGGAAAGGGACGCAACAACTGGGGGCTCTGCCACTATGAGAATGGAAAGGATTACTATGCCGCACTCGTGGCCTACTATACGGGCTGCGACGACTCCGTGGAGGAGCTGGCGGCGCAGATTGAAGAAAAAAGAAATGCAGACCTTACGGTCTGCGGCGAGCTTCTGGCAGAAGATCCCGGACTCCTCACTGCCGCGGATTCTGCAACATGCGACATGCAGGACGAGACTATGATGATTAAGCACCTGCAGAATGCGATGCTGGAGGATTTCCCGGAAGCGCCGGAATCTAAATGGGAGGTCTGCCATGTGGACGAATCCCTCTCCGAATATCTTGCGCCCGCCTTCTACATCACGGCCCCCATTGATAATTACCTGAACAACCGCATCTATATCAACGATGTGGGCTCCGACAGCCTCTACCTTTTTACCACGCTTGCCCACGAGGGCTTCCCCGGACATCTCTACCAGACGGTGCAATCTTACAGCTACGGCATGAATCCGATGCACACGCTCCTAAACTATCCCGGCTATATCGAGGGCTGGGCAACCTATGTGGAGATGCAGGCCTACTACTACGCCGGGCTTGACGAAAATCTGGCTTCCCTGCTGCAGCACAACCAGTCCTCCACCTTAAGCCTCTACGCGACCTCCGACATTGGCATTCACTATCTGGGCTGGGAATCGGAGGATATGCTGGAATTCTGGGGCGGCTATGGCATCAGCGATGCCGACACGGTAAACGCCATCACCAATCTGATTTTAGACGAGCCGGGAAATTATCTGAAATACTATGTGGGATATCTAAAATTTGACCAGCTCCGGGAGGCCTGCGAGGAAAAGGAGGGAAGCTCCTTTGACCCCGTAAAATTCCATGAAGAGATTCTGCAGACCGGCCCCGCGCCCTTCTCTCTCCTGGAGGAAAAGCTGCTGGATTAGCGGTCTGCCTGCAGCAGCTCCTGATAAATGTCGCGTTTGCTGACGCCCCGGTCTTTTGCCACCAGCTTCATGGCCTCCCTGCGGTCGATCCCCTGCGACTCGTAGCGGGCCATGTGCTCCGCAAGGCTTAACGCCTCCCATGCGGCCTGCTGCTCCTTTTTGCACTGCGCTATGGATTTCCCCTCAATCACAAGCACATATTCCCCGCGGGGCTCCTGCCCCTCATAATAGTGCAGACTGTCCGCAAGGGTCGTCTGCATTTTCTCCTCATACCGCTTGGTCAGCTCCCGGCAGATCGTGAGTCTGCGCTCTTTGCCCAGAACCTCGCAAAGCTCCGTGAGCGTCGCCACCAGATGGTGGGGCGCCTCGTAGAGGATGATCGTCCGCGTCTCCTGCGCAAGTTCCGCGAGCACCGCCCGCCGCTCCTTTTTGTCCCTTGGAAGAAAGGCCTCAAAGGCAAAACGCCGGGTGGGAAGTCCCGACACCGTAAGCGCGGTAACGCAGGCCGCCGCCCCGGGAAGGGACGTCACCTCGATGCCCTCCTCATAGCAGATGCGCACCAGCTCCTCTCCCGGATCGGAGATTCCCGGCGTCCCGGCATCTGTGATCAGCGCAATATTTTTCCCCTCCCGCATTTTCTCCACAAGCCGGTACGCCTTCTCAATCTTATTATGCTCGTGATAGCTGGTCATGGGCGTCCGAATCTCAAAGTGATTCAGCAGACGGATGGAATTGCGGGTGTCCTCCGCCGCAATGAGATCCACCTCTTTCAATGTGCGCAATACCCGGCAGGTGATATCCTCCAGATTGCCGATCGGCGTGGCGCACAAATATAATCTTCCTTTTTCCATGGCTCACACTCCCTTCTGACTGATTCCCCAAATGCCCGTCACCTCCCGGTGCTCTGACAAAAACTGAAAGTACTGGATTTTTTCAGGGTATCTCCTCCCATATTTTTTCTCCCCTTCCACATATCCCTCCATGGAGCAGGCCGCCAGCTCCAGATTTGCCAGCCCCGCAAGCGTCTCAAGTATCTGCCTGTATAAGGACGTTTCCCGGCAAACGAGGTCGCTCTGCAGATGCAGCAGCCCCGCATATGTAACATACACCTTAGAAAAATGCGCAAGCTCTTTCTGCCGTCCCACTGCAAACAGCATAATCATAGTGGTCATGGGAATCAGAACCTCTCCATTTTCCCGCCCAAAGCAATAGAGCCCAAACCACGGCAGCTGATTCACCGACCGTTTTATCCCGGCAATCGCTCCCGCCGCGTAATGCTGCGGCGCCCTGCTGTAGCGTCTGCTCTTCTGCGGCCGCATCATAATCGCCTGCACATGCTCCCATTCCTCCGGCACCTCTACCCCGGCGGCGCGCATCTCATCCAGACATTTTCCCGCCTCCCGGTATTTCATGTTTGCTATATACAGATGGAATATGTAGCGGTAAAACTGTTGCGCTATGAGCTTCGGGGAAATCGTCAGCATATACCGGCTAAACTCGATCCGCCTCTGCCAGTCGCTATAGTCCATCACCATCGGCAGAAGCATCTCCTCCAGCTCCAGCTGTTCGTCGCTGCTGTCAAAAATGTCCTTGTGCGCAATAAATGCCCGAAGCGCCGTCCCGGTATCCCCCCACCCGTTCAGCGCTGTCGAAATATAGGTTCGCAGCACATCTGCCCGATCGCCTATAAAACCGTAGGCCTCCGCCAGAATACGCTCAAACAGATCGCAGGCTTCCGCTTTTTTCCCATGCCGTTTGTAAAAATTGACCAGCTCTCTCATAGAGGACATATCCGGGTGCCCGCGGAACAGTTTTTCAAACGCCGCCTGCCCCCCGTTTACATCACCGCGGCACTCCGGCAGATAGCAGGCCTCCGCCTCGTCCCCGCTGTCTGCCAGACCCGCAAACTCTGCATATCGTCCCGCGCTAAACAGGGCAAACCGGTACATCACCTGAAAATGCTCCGGCATATGCGCATATTCGCCGAATCTGTCCTCAATCTCCTCCGTCACAGTCCCAAATACCTTCTGCTTCTCTGTATCCGGCTGATTCAGCATAGAGGAAACAGATTCCCTGCGGGACAGCTCCAGCCAAAGCCTGTCATCCTCTGTCAGATGTGCCTGGATCTCCTCCGGAATCTCCCCCATATACTCTGCATCCACCTGCGCCTTCTGGATATATTTATGGTAATTTTCCGGCAGAAACTCCCCAGCCCGCTCATAAAACTGCTCATATTCATAGAAGCATCTGGAATCAAAGAGCACCTGCAGATAGGCAGAACCGACACGCCTGCAGGCAGAGAGAAGAAAGTCCTTATCATCCGCCGCAAAAACGTAGGCAAAGCAACGCTTCGCATCCGCCAGCGCCCTCCGGTCAAACTCATACTGCTTCGCGTCTTTTCTGTATTTCGTCCGTGCCTCCCCAATGGCCAGATCGTTCAGGGCAAGCTCCTCATACAACGCCCGGCTCTCCTCCACCATAAGAGCGCGGCTCAGATACTCCACCGCGTCCCTGTGCTCATGGAATACCTGCCCCGCCACAATCCCCAGCCACTGATAGGCGAGCTTTTGCATATCACGATCCTCATATTCCTCTAAATCCTTAAGGGCAAAGGAATCCTCCACATATTTTTCCTTAAGCTCCTGATAGGCAGCCGCAAACTCCGCCTTTTGCACATCTGTCCTCTCCGTTTCTTCATACACCGGAATAAAACCCTGCTTTTCGTATGCCGACGGCAGAAAACGCTGGGAGACAAGAATCACGTCCCTGAGCAGCCGCAATATTTTCGTCTCCTTCGCAATGCCGTTGAGAAAGGCGAGCGCCTGCGTCCACTGTCTGGCGTTCCACAAAATCTGCCCGTACATTACGGCGGCATGACTCCGCAGAGGGTATAATTCAGGGTCGGCGTCCATGGTGTACATAATCTCTTCTGCCTTCGTATGCTCCTGCAGATTGCTGTAATACCACAGATAATAGATGCCTGTCCGCTGTCTGTGCTTTGCGTCCAGCTCCCCAAAGCCCGACATACTCCGAATGGTATCCGCCAGCTCCTTAAGCTCCGCCAGCCTCTCATTCTCCACTGCCCGCCCGCATTTTTCGTAGAGCTCCTGAAACGCCTCCGGCAGAACAGCCGGTTCCTTTTTAGGAAGCACCTCTATTTCATGGGCAGGCGTCCGAATCACTCTGGTTATGTCCTCCAGCACCTCCCGGATTGCCTCCACATGCCCCGCAGCTGCATCATAGTAAAGCGCACGCACTCTGTACCGCCTGCAGTTTTCCTGCACATGGATATCCGCCCGCTTGTCCTCCGAAAAAAGGATATAATGCTCCATCTGAAACCCGCCGACCACTTTTTGAAAAAGCGTCTGAAAATAAGCATCGTCAAAGGAAAATCCGATAAACAAAAAAGTCTTTCCGCACCGAATCCGCTCAAAAAAATCAGTAAAATCCTCGTTTTCATAGAGCTTCTTATAGGACTGCTCCGTAAAAATAATCTCCTCCGGCCTGCTGATATCGCCATGCAATGGAATTGCTGTCTTCCGGTATTCCGGCTGGTCGAACTGGTTCAAAATGATCCGCCTCTGCGCCTCGTCAAAATAAATCCTTTCGCCGCCCGCTATATCATGGATAAACTCATCATAGTTCGTTGTAAAAAATCTTGCAAGCGCCATGTCCGCAAGATCCTTGTAATTGTTGTCTGCAAGACGGTCGCAGACGCGCTTTGCCTCGCCAAAATACTCCGCCACCCTTCTCTGGATCTCCGCCTCGTCCCATGCCGTCTCCTCCATCAACAGCCGGATTGCCTCCATATATGCATAGCTGTCCAGCGCTTCCTGAATCTCCCGCCTCTTGCCGCCGGAAAATCCTTCCGCATCCGCCAGATCCGCAATCAGCTTTCCCCATGATGGCATCTGCAGAGGCACGGACAGCCCGCTTCCGACAAACACGATCAGATTGTTATTCAGGTATGCATCTCTTAGCTTGTTCAAATATCTTGCGTCTATGGACATCTTAGTTTCCCTTCCGGTTCTGAAATTCTGGCTGAAACGTATGGCTTCTTTTTTATTTTACTTATGAAATGCCGGAAAATCAAGGAAAACCATTTCTTCCGTCCGTTTCATGTACGATATATTTGAAAAAACGATAACAAAGGAGAGCATTATGAACCGCATGGAAGAATTGATCAACAATTATCTGGAATACTGTCAGATTCAGAAAAGGCTTGATGAGAAAACAATCAAAGCCTATCGCATCGATTTAAAACAATTTTCATTGCATTTTTCCCAAACAGCAATAACAGAAATAACGCCACGAATGCTGGAGGCCTATATCGCAAAGCTTCACCAGCAATACAAGCCCAAGACAGTAAAGCGAAAAATCGCTTCATCAAAAGCGCTCTTTCACTATTCTGAATACAGAGATATCTTAATACAAAACCCATTTAACAAACTGCAGTTGCACTTCCGTGAGCCGGTTATCCTCCCCAAGATAATTCCCCTGCATACCGTCGAGCTGTTTTTGCGCACAATCTATAAGCAGCGCGATTCCGCCGGGACGGAATATCAAAGGAAAAATGCCCTGCGGGACGCAGCTGTGGCGGAAGTCTTATTTACAACCGGAATGCGAATCTCGGAACTGTGTTCACTCGATAAAAAGGATATCAATCTGTACGACGGAACTATTCTCATTTACGGTAAGGGCAATAAAGAAAGACGCATACAGATTTGCAACGCCGACACAATACAGACATTAAAAGAATACCAGAAGATTTTTTCTGCCGAGCTGGAAGGCTGCAGCCACTTTTTTGTAAATCAGGCGGGGCAGGCTTTAAGCGATCAGGCCGTCCGCAGAATGATCAAAAAATACTCAGCCCTTGCCGGTATAGACTTACATATCACCCCTCATATGTTCCGCCATACCTTCGCGACCAGCCTGCTGGAGCAGGACGTTGACATTCGCTATATTCAGGAAATGCTGGGGCATAGCTCAATCAACGTCACAGAAATATATACCCATGTGTCGATTGCAAAGCAAAGAGATATACTTGCCGCAAAGCATCCGAGGAATAATTTTGAGATATAGCAGGTGAGGGATCCCCCTGCAGATTGAAGGATTTGCAGGGGGATGATGGATAACTTTCAATTATCCATCGAGTTTTTACCACATACCCCAAACTTCCTATTGCCTGCCTACGACTTCCCACAATTCCCTTCGGCTCGCATACTTTCCTAATCTCAAAGAAATATGCCAGCTTTTTTACTCCTCCAACCGCTCCCCCATCTGCAACCTTTACACCCGCATTTTCCGCCGCATATTCTCGCTGCACATGATATCTATTTTTTTGCGTTCTGGCGCGGACAAATTCATGGCACTCAAATCGTTTGTCTGGCAATATGTGATAAATGCATCCACATCACCCATTTCCTGCTTGCGTTCTCTGCGATTCTCAAAGGCAATCGCTTCTCCGTCTGTCACAACAATCTGATACAAATCGCCAATACAATCCTTGAACTGCTCCTTATCCGCGTAGTTCAATGCACTCGCGAGCCGGGCTTGCGCGATTGCCACGGTAACATTCATATGCCGGATGGTCGAACGTACCTTAACGTTATTTTCATCATGTTTGTCCAGCTTATAGTCATGCAGCGCCTTTTTGGCATATCTTAACGCATCTCTAACCTCCTCCTCTCTTTTATTTGTCCTCGTGTACCACAAATGGCATTTTGCACGCTGGTGGTAAAACTGCGGTTCACTTGCCAGCAATGTGTTTAACTCGTCATATATCCCGACAATTATTCTACGGTTTCCATCTACAGAAGAATTTCGGAAAATCTCATTGAGCACATCAAACCTGATATAATCTTCCAGATTTCTATACTTGGAATCCGGGTGCATGATTATGTAGGAATCCACCAGATTGTAATATGCCTCCAGAATCTTTTTGTAATATGCATTGTTTCCCGCAAGCTCGCCAAGCATATCCAGAAGCCAGTACTTCGCATTTGTAAACATCTTATAATTCGAACCGTCAAACGAGGTTTTCTCTCCAACGTCCACTAACCCCTCATCTATCATCGGTGTGTAAGAGTTCAAAATTACCCGGAATTCAGAGGTAAGTCCATACTGCTGCATCTCCTGCGTGGAAATTCTTTCCTTAATCGCCAGCAGAATCAACGCCTCAACATATGCAATACTCGGATCTTTCTTAAGCTTGTATTTTTTTAAAATGCTGTTTTTCTTTTCGCCGGAAACCGAAATAAGGTTATCAATCAAAGTCTTATCGGCATTAAATTTGTTTATGGAGGCAACGGATAACCGGCTATTCAGCTCTTCAATTTCCTCCTTTGAAAACCTGGAATCCAGCTCATACAGCTTAATATGATCCTCCTCCTTGCCGGAGAAAACATATATCACATCCTTATCCGACTTGTTAATAGTCAGAACTATATTTGTATTATTTTTTTCAAAGCTCCCCAGATACTGGTCTATATGAAAAATCAAATCCTTTCGCACGGCATTACTGTCAATACAAATGACCGCATTTTTCATCTCCAGAAACTCAAAAAATGTCTGCTCGTTAATCAATGACCGGCTGTCCAGAAAATATACATCGCGGTTCTTGATTTTATCCGCCAGGGAAGCTAAAATATATGTCTTGCCTGATACCCTTGCGCCATATACGATCTGAACGCAAAAACTCTTCATTTCCCTTACTAAATCGCCGACCAGCTTCCTCTCTACAAAAAATCCCGGAAGCGCAAGCTTTCCCTGATTGGAAACCAGCTTCCTTCCAAAATATAGGAAATCCTTGTCCTTTTCAAAGGTATTCGGCTCTATAACCGTTCCACTAACAATATAATTCTTAGTCTCACTCTGTTCTATATGCGCGTCTCCACGCATAATGTTCATCGCATCATAGAATTCCTCATAGTCATCTACCAGAACGACCTGCGTAATTCCATACTCGGCTAATTCAAGATCTCTCACTCTGTTCGGCCGCTGATCCGTAATATAATATCGAGATATACCATGCTTTTGCGAATAGCTGAAATCCAGAGACAAAATATCCAGTTCGTCTCTCAGGCTGCATCCGACAAACAGCAAATTTTCGTTCTGAAAATCCTGCTGCATTTTCGTCAGAATGGCTTCGTTTCGCTTGATGCTGTCAATATATTCCTTCGCATCCATTATGTAACACTTACTGTCATCGTATGTAATATAATCCTCAACATCGCCGTGAACCTTGAACACACAATTTTCCATCTGCTCGATAGTTTTCTCTGTCAAAGGTCTATTGGCAATAATTTTCTTCTTGTGATCGCCATTCTCTTCAATAGCCGTATCAAGATTAAAAGTATAAATATAATTCCACTCAATATTGATAAAGTCCTTACGGTTCTGTGGAAGCTTCACTCTTGTAAAGCGGTCCTGCAAATACTGTATTCTTTCATTTTTCGGAACAATTTTTTTATATATCGACGCTACCTTCTTAATATCTGCGGTCTCCAGCTCGCTGAAATCCTCATCCGGCTCCTGCTTTATAATGTCTCTCAGCATGTCGCCCTTCATCTCATCCCCAGACGGCACATCCCCTTGCTTTGCCTTGCAGCCAGCGGTAAATCCCGCACCTATAACCGGAATAATTCGCCTCTTCTCAATATGATCCTTTAGTTCCATGCTTATATCGCTGAATTCTACTACTGGAATCATTTTTCTCCCCCTAAACAAGCCTTTGCTTCCCTGTAAACGCCGCTCTTTTTTGGCCGACAAATTCCCTCTATAATATCTACAATACAACAAATCAATTTTGATTGCAAGGGCTTGGCAAAAATAGTCGTTTTCTGGCTGAAAATATTTTTTGTACCCGAATTTTAACGTCTAATAGGACTGTTTTAGCTCCATATTTTTTCATATTTTCGCCAGAAAATTTGCATTTTGAGCAGGTGGAATAATACCTCTCGATTTTTCCGATTGTGTTTCAGGTGCATTTTGATTATAATAGCAGCAGATAAATTTTAAAATATATCTCTAATCCGTAAGCATCAATTCGTATAGGCTTACCTTTCCATGAAAAAAGCAGTGAACCGTTTTTTACAAAACTTATTCACTGCTTATCTGTATCGGTTATAACTCACTTTAGTTAGACCAGTACGGGCTCTCCCTGCCTGATGATATCACTGACTTCTTCCACACTTTTATTTGTTGCTAACGCAATCTGTTCAAGTGCAAAATTGTTCTTGTACATATTCAGGATAATTTTTTCTTCTCTCTCTACTCCGCCTTTTTCCCAGCCTTCGGCTATTCCTTTTTCCCGGCCTTCAGCTATCCCTTTCTCCCGGATCCCCTGCGACAAGTTACACATGGCGCTCACTTCCTCTCTCATTCCATCGTTTACCACAATACTGTATTCCGTTTCCATAATTCCCAATTTTTCATCCACAGACAGTTCCATTGACAACAGCGCACTCAGCAGGCGATGCAGCTCATATGTATCATCATGCTCCGGGAGCTGATCTGCTATACCTATCAGGACGATATTTAACAGATCGAGCCTGCCTTTCCACGAATAGGAGCCAAGTAAATCATCTTTTGCCAGATGCACATAAGCCATGCTGTTTTCGTCCATGTTCATGCATATCCAGATGGAGAAAACGCGCTTTATGTCATCATAATCCGTCCTGACAAAATCCCTTTCCTTCTGTGAGGAAACAAGGCGGCTTACATAGAACACTGCCCGGTTCAATATATGGTAGTTTGTCGGCTCGTCCTTCTGTGCTTCCACATTGACGATGACCTGCGAAATCCCATCCTTCATGCGCACATAAAAAATAATGTCAAACCGGATTAGCCCCTCGTTGATTTCGGCATTTTCCGTGTTCAGTCCGACCACTCTGTGTCCGGCCTCTTCCTTTTCGGTATTGGTCAGCCCCGGCTCTACCGGAACCGTGCTGATAAAAGGATCTTTTTCAATATAAGGTACCACATCATTCGGATTCATTCCCCGAAATTCATCGACTGTCTTTACCAAAATATGCGCCAGAATGATTTTGTTTCCCAACAGGCGTTTTGCCCTCTCGTCATATTGGGCAGCCTCATCCGCCGCACTTACCGCATTTTTTATTTCTGTATCCATAGGTCTCCTCCTTTTGTACCGCTGGCAAAACTGAAAAGCCATTCCCAAAAGGTGTATGACCTCAAGTTCATTATAACCTGAAATGCCTTCAAAATCAATCCGCACTTAAAAGTTGCGCCATAATGCAACGGTTCGCCTCTTCTATATGCTTATCAAATTGTCCCATATGGAGCCATCCAGCATAAAAATCATCGGACAGCACCTGCTCCTCCTGCAGATTCAGTAAGCCCGGCAGACTGGCAGGCAGATTGTATGTCGTTCCTACATCTCCCTGCATTACGCGCATGATGAAAAGGAGCATTCTTCCGTTTTTTCTGATTGAGTTTTAGATACTTTTCGATTATAATAATGACAGATAAGTTCTAATTTGAAAGAAGGCATGACAAGTGAACGAAACACAACAGCAGATAAAAGAACGTGAGCGGCAGGAGGATTTGCAGCGGCTGCATGATTTTCGCCCAATAGACGATGATTTTATGCGTTGCCTGTTTAAAGATAATATTCCGTTAGCGGAACTGGTGCTACGGATTATTACAGGCAAACAAGATTTGGTTATCACAAAATGCGAGACGCAGAAGGATATGAAAAGGCTGGCAGGGGCACGTTCTATCTGTCTGGATGCATATGGAACGGATTCTGCTGGGAAAAAGTATGACTTGGAAATCCAAAGAGCTACCAGACACATATACTATTTTTATTACAGAAAAAGATTTTTATGGAAAAGGCGAGCCGTTTTACCTCATTGAACGAATGAATCGGACAACTGGAAATGAATTCGGAGACGGGGAGCATATTTTATACGTCAATGGCGAATATCGCGGTGAATCTGAATTGGGAAAACTGATGCATGATTTTAACTGTACAAATGCTGCCGATATGAATTTTGGTTTGTTGGCAGAGCGCACAAAGTATTTAAAAGAAAATCCGAAAGGGGTGGACATAATGTGTAAGAGCATGGAAGATATGAGAGATGAAGCTGCTAAAAAAGCTGCCAAAGAGGCTATAGAAAATACGCTATTGCAAAATATTAAAAATCTGATGGAAACAATGAAGCTGTCTGCCGAACAAGCTATGGATGCATTAAAAATTTCAGATTCTGACAGAATACGGTATACAGAAAAACTGTAAAACAATTTGAGAGGATGTAACAGATGAGGGAAGTATGCAGAATTAGGGGGGCTGAGACTGTGCCCCCCTATTTATCAGTATTTCCGAACAGTGTTACTTGCACTTTTGTCTTACATAGACAATCATTATAAAAAGAAATAAGCATCCTCTACCGACCAAAGTGTAGGATGCTTATTCTAAGTGTTTTATTACTGAGGGCAATCGGACTCATGTCCGATCACTTCTGAGCAGATTATACACCAGAGCCGCTTGTATTTCAAGTGGCTCTTTCAAAATTACATTGCCAAAATCATTTCCTCATAAGCTCTCCTCTTTCACAATCCTCCCATCTTCCACCCTGTACACGATATCGCAGCCCTCAATCGTTGTCAGCCGGTGCGCAATAATGATCATTGTCTTTTTCCCATGCAGCGCGTGAATCGAGCGCATAATTGCCTCTTCCGTCTCGTTATCGAGTGCTGAGGTCGCCT
>JAMPHB010000019.1 GCA_023663685.1 Blautia sp. | reverse complement strand
GACCAGTGGAGCAATATGCTGGGCGGCACGGAGCTGATCCGCCGCAAGCTGGGGAAGGACGCCCACGCCATGACCATCACGCTGCTCACGGACTCGCAGGGAAATAAAATGGGGAAGACAGCGGGCAATGCCGTGTGGCTCGACCCGCAGAAGACCTCGCCCTTTGAGTTTTTCCAGTACTGGAGAAATGTTGCGGATGCGGACGTGCTGAAATGCATCCGGATGCTGACCTTCCTCCCGATTGAGGAGATTCAGAAAATGGACGCATGGGAGGGTGCGCAGCTCAACGAGGCGAAGGAGATTCTTGCCTTTGAGCTGACGAAGCTCGTGCATGGCGGGGAGGAGGCCGAAAAAGCAAAAGAGGCATCCCACGCGCTGTTTGCAGGCAGCGGGGACGCCTCGAGTATGCCGACCGTAGAAGTGACAGAAGCGGATTTTGCTGAGCGGGACATGGATATCATGGCGGTGCTCGTAAAAGCGGGTCTGTGCGAGAGCCGTTCCGAGGCCCGCCGTGCGGTGCAGCAGGGCGGCGTCACCGTGGATGGCGAGAAGATTACGGATATCGGCGTAAGCTACAAGCTCTCAGACTTTGGCGGCGACGGCAGGGTGGTGAAGCGCGGCAAGAAGAAGTTTGCAAAGGTAATCGGGGCATAGGCGAAAAGCCCGCCTGCCTCACTCCTCAAACAGAACATCTCCGGAGGTAGTATCTATATGAATCTCCTTCTTTCCGCCGCCCTCGTAGCGGTTCGGAAGATTTGAGCGGCCAGAGGCCGTATCGACGTGGATCTTGTAAGTCTCCCACGAATCGGTGAGCCCGATGCGCACATTGGAGGAGGTTCCGTCCACGTCAATTTTCTCTGCCACAGTAAGCAGAGAGAGGGCGACGTCTCCGGAGGTGGTATTTATAAGCACACTCTGCGCAGATACGATGGTTCCGTCGATGCCGCCGGAGGTGCTCTCCATGGAAAGCACGCCCAGTGCAGTCACATCAAACAGATTCCAGTCCCCGGAGGTTTTATTCACGCGGATATTTTTGTCTGCCCGAACCATGTCCATACGCACCTTGCCGCTGGTAGAATTGCACAGCAGATTGTCTGCTACGCTGACATTCTTCATGTATATATCCCCGGAGGTGGTGTCTGTCACCAGATCTCCCTCCACAACCATATTTTGAATGGTCGCCTTTCCCGATGTTCCGTCAAAATTCAGCTTACTGACCGTGAGGTCAGCAATACTAAGATTGCCGGAGGTAGTCGAAAAATCCGTGCTTAAAACAGAGTCCTTCGGAACCCGGATGGATACAGTTGAGGGCAGTTCCTCCGAAAAGTAGTCGGAGTAGAAGACCGGAAGGTTAATTATGGCACTTTTTCGCCTGATCTGCAGGGTGCCATTCTTTTCTGATATCGTATAGAGCGGCTTGCCCGCATCGTCGGTGTAGGTAATCTCGACCGATGAAATATCGGCGGGCTTCACATCAATATCCTCACTGATCAGGGAGGCGTGGATCGCTGTGACATCTCCCGTTGCTGTATAGACTTGTGTTTGGTAATCCCGTGCCTGCGGATTTGCTTCCGTCCGCAGTATGCCGACGCCGATTCCCATGACGAGGATTCCCGCCGCAGTTGCGATGCCTGCACCGCACAATAATTTTTGAATTGTTTTCATAATTTATGCCTCCTTTGCTGTTTTGCCTACCAGTGCACGTTTGATGGCCAAATAGCTCTGTTTTGTGCCATAAAGAATTCCCTTAGTGACGGCCCGGCTGCCGAAAAAGAGAAAGATTCCGAGTCCGCCGCATGTGAGCATCCCGCCGAGATAGATGAGCGACGAGCCTGCCGCCAGCTTCGTCAGGCTTAAAGCGAAGCCCGCAATGCCGCATAGAACTCCGCAGCCCAGCATGAAATCTGCCGCCCACAGCATAAGATCTGCTGTCCATACGAGCGCGTACACCATAATGAAAAGTCCAAACAGCAGTGCCACAATGCCGATCCACAGCGGCGACCCGATGACCAAAAGCACGATTGCCCATACGGGAATCCGCCTGTTTTTTGTCTGCTCCTTTGTCTTGTGCCGGATCAGCGTCCCAATCGGCAGCTCGCATTTGATCTGCTCTGCAATCGCGTCCACATTTCCAAGGGAGGCGACAGCCTCCTCCTCCGTCATACCGTCCTCTATGCGGTCTTCCAGCATCTCGGAATAGTAGCCGATGGATTTCATCATTTCTTCCTTCGGATATTCCGAAAGCCTTGTCTTTAACGCTTGCAAAAATTCCTGCTTATTCATGGCTTTTCATCTCCTCCTCTATAAATGTGTAGATATCCAGAATTGATTTCCACTCTTCAAGAAACTCCCGGATACGTTCTTTTCCCGCCTCTGTGATGGCGTAATACTTTCGCAGCCTCCCGTTGTGCTCCGAGGAATATACGGTCACGGCTCCCGCGGACTCCAGCCGGCGGAGAATCGGGTATAGCGTGGACTCTGAAATCTCAATATGGGGCTGCAGATCCTTGATAATCTTATACCCATAGGAATCTTCCCGCAGCAGGGCGCTTAGGACACAGACATCCAGCATTCCCCGTTTTAGTTGTATATCCATTGTGATACCTCCTTATGCGCTATACTATATATGACATAGTATAATGTGTCAAGAGGTATTTTGCAAAAAGTTGCAGGCAGTTTTTAAAACAGATATAATTATATTTAAAAATGTAAAAAGCTCTTGACCTTCCGCCTTGTGGAAGCTGTATAAAGGATATGCAAACGGGCAGTCTGCGAAAGGGAGTGAAGCTGTGAGGATCAAGTATGTGGAAGAGCTGGTGGGGATCACCAAGAAAAACATCCGCTTCTATGAAGAGCAGGGCCTTTTGACTCCGAACCGGGCAGAAAACGGATACCGGGAATATGGGCAGGAGGATATCGAGCGGTTGAAGCAGATCAAGCTTCTGCGAAAGCTCGGCGTGTCCATAGAGGATATCGGGGCTCTGCTGGCGGGACAGCTCAGGCTGGAGGAATGTCTGGACAGACATCTGGATACGCTGGAGAGGCAGAAGGAGAGGCTTGGCCGTATGCAGGCACTGGCGGGACAGATGATCGAGCGGCATGAGACACTCCGGAGCCTCGACACAGACAGCTGCCTGGAGCAGGCGGAAAAAATGGAAAAGGAGG
Source organism: Blautia sp. (assembly GCA_023663685.1). Lineage (GTDB taxonomy): Bacteria > Bacillota > Clostridia > Lachnospirales > Lachnospiraceae > Roseburia. The sequence goes on along the minus strand of JAMPHB010000019.1, from coordinate 20,399 downwards.
GAATGCATTTTATGAATGTGGAAAAAAGAGACCGTCAGAAGAAAAAGCTGACGGGCGCAATTGCCGCCGGAGCGGTCTTTATCCTGCTGGCAGTGATCATTCCGGTGATTGTACTGTTGTGGGTGAACACGATAGACCCGATTCCGACAGTCGTGATTATTGTCTATATTGTAGTGTCCGTTTCTATCGGAGCGGCGATTCTTGCGGCCTTAATCGGCCGCATGAAGGAGATTAAAGGAGGGGAAGAGGATGAAGCTTCTAAGTATTGAGTATATTCCGGGGCAGGAGATCGAGGCGCTTGGAATGGTAAAGGGAACAATTGTACAGACAAAAAATATCGGGCGCGATTTTATGGCGGGCATGAAGACTCTGGTGGGCGGCGAGATCGTCGGCTATACAGAGATGCTCAACGAGGCGAGGCAGATTGCGGTCAAGCGCATGGTGGACGAGGCGAAGGCTCTGGGAGCGGATGCGGTGATCGGGATCAAGTACGGGAGCTCACAGGTGATGAGCGGCGCGGCGGAGGTGATTGCATACGGTACCGCTGTCGTATATAAGGATAAGGCATAGGAGGGCAGAACATGGAAGTGGGAACAGTAGGTGCGGGAAGTATAGCCGGAATTATTTTTACGCTGGTGGTGAGCATCGGCCTGCCGCTTGCATTAGTGCTTTTACTTTGTAAAAAGACAAAGGCAGGAGCGATGAGTTTTTTAATTGGCGGCGCAACCTTCTTTCTTTTTGCGATGGTGCTGGAGCAGATTCTGCATTTTACCGTCCTTGGAATTTTCGGGGAGGAGACGCTCACGGGCAACATCTGGGTGTACGGCTTGTACGGCGGTCTTGCGGCGGCACTGTTTGAGGAGACGGGGCGGTTTATCGCCATGCGGTTTTTTATGAAAAAGCGGCTGGATCTGCCAAACGCGCTGATGTACGGCGTGGGACACGGCGGGGTAGAAGCGGTTCTGATTGTGGGCTTAAGCAGCATCAGCAACCTGATAACGTCCATAATGATTAACAGCGGTGGAATGGAAAGCACCCTCAATGCGCTGGATCCGGCGACGGCTGCCGCAACTTTGGAGCAGCTTTCCGCCCTCTGGACGCTTCCGGCGTATCAGTTCTTTCTCGGCGGAGCGGAGCGGGTCTTTGCGATTTTTTCACATATCGCCTTTTCCGTGCTTGTCTATGTGGCAGTCAGGTACAAAAAGAAAAGCGGCTGGATTCTCGCCTTTGCCATGCACTTTCTTGTGGACTTCGCAGCCGTAGTGGGCATGAACTATCTGCCCGTTGTAGCTGTAGAAGGAATCGTTGCGATACTGACGGCGGTAACAGTCTGTCTGGCAGTCCGCATGATTCGTGCGGAAAAGTCGGAACAAGATATATTGTCTGAATAATATGATGAAAAAATACAATAATGAGATAAGAGAAAAATTTTTTAAAAATTATTAAAAAATATGTTGACAAACAAAAGCCCGGGTGGTATATTAGATTTATCAAAAAGAGAGAGGAAAGTAAGGCGGGGAGACGGAAGATCCCGCGCAGGAATCTAAGAAAGGAGGTACAGTCCAAAGGGAACATAAGTTAAGGTAAGAAGCAACCTAGGCAGAAAAGTACAAAGGTGCATTTGGTTCCGGACACCCGCGGCGACAGTGTAAGAAAAAAGGGATGGAGCTTTGGATAAGATCGTTAATCGGATACAAAGCCAGTCCGGGAGACCGCGACGGAGAACAGTAGAAGCTGAATGAACAAGTACGAAAAGAGAGGTATACTCCAATGGACAGCGAGCAGAGATAGCGTCATCTGGTAATTGATATCAGATGGCGCTATTGTTATGAGTAGTTTCGTAGGTATTTTATAATAAAAAATTTGTAAAATTTAGTGCACATTACTAATTAACATATAGTGGGAAAAGTGGTATCATGGAGAAAGGGGTTTCATACCTTTTATTAAGGTACTCTAAAATGAGCGGGTGGAGGCAGTATGGCAGAGCTTGATCTTAAAAAATTAAAACGAGTGGACCTGCTGGAATTACTGTTGGACCGCAGCAAGGAGATTGAGCATCTCCGCAACTACCTCGAGGAGGCGAATCTGAGGATTGACGAGTGCGAGAGACAGATTCAGCAGGTTGGGGAGATTACAAATGCGATTGGTACACTTAAGGATACGATTCACGGGCTGGAGCTGACCGCCGACAAGGTGAACGCAGCCACAAGGCAGGCGGAGGAAGCGGCGCGTCAGGCAGGCGAAGCCTTAGAGCAGTCCAGAGAGGCGACGAAGCAGGTCGGAAAAGCACTGACACAGTCCCGCGAGACGGCGCGTCAGGCAGGCGAGGCCTTAGAGCAGTCGTGGGAGGCATCCCGCCGTGCCGGGGAAGCGCTGGAGCATTCTCTGGAGACGTCCCGTCAGGCAGGCGAAGCGCTGGAGCACTCCAAGCAGGCGTATCGCCAGGCAGAGGTGGCATTAGGACAGGCAGACGAAGCGTTAGGACATGCGGACGAGGCGCTTGGACATGCAGACGAGGGCGTGCAGCGGGCGCGTCAGGCAGAACAGAGAATCAGCTCTCTCTCCCAGCAGACAGAGCGCGTGGTAGAGCAGGCCTGCGCCATTGCGACCAGAATCGATGCACTGGCACTGTGGCCGATAAGGAAGCACAATGGATAGAAAGGAAAAAGAAGCAAAGAATGCCGACCTGCGGGTGCGGGAGCTCAGAGATGAGCTGCGGAGAGTCAAGTACAATCAGAAGTTTGCGGGGACACTGTCCAACACGGCAGGGACTCTGCTGGTGGCGGCGGCAATCGCAATTTTGATTGCGAATCTGTGGCTTCCGGTGATGCAGGTGACGGGCAGCTCCATGAGCCCGACTCTTGCGGAAGGGCAGATTCTGGTTGCGTCGAAGCTGGATGATTATACGACCGGGGATGTGATTGCTTTTTACTATAATAACAAGCTGTTAGTCAAGCGGGTGATCGCCCGGGCCGGGGACTGGGTGAATATTTCCGAGGATGGCACGGTATATGTAAACGATATCGCGATCGACGAGCCTTATCTGAACGAGAAGGCGCTGGGCGACTGTAATATCGAGCTTCCCTATCAGGTGCCGGAGGAGAGGATTTTTGTGATGGGAGACCACCGGAGCGTTTCCCTGGATTCGAGAAATACCTCCATGGGGTGTATTTCCGAGGAGCAGATAGTCGGGAAGGTAAAGTATTGCGTGTGGCCGTTCAATCGGTTTGGCGGAGTAAAGTAGCGGAATGACAGTCAGTAGGAGGGTGAAGCGTGGATAAGGATCTGATAAAACAGAGCGAAAAGCGATTGTCCAAGCAGAAAAATACAAGATTGTGGTGGGAGATCGTTGTTCTGGTCGCACTGGTGGTTCTGGCGGGAACCATGCGGCTGTTGACGGGACCTGCATCCGCGACGACCGGGGACAATACGGAGGTCGCGGAGCTTACGATGGAGACCTACGACGGAGTTCCGGTAGCTTTCTCCCAGCAGGGGGAGGATCGTTCGCTCGATGAATTCGTCACAAATGTGACAGCGGACTCCTATACATATAACAAGAGCAATGAGACTGTCTCTGTGTCGGATCTTCATCTGGATTTCCGTTTTGATGACGGCTCCATGCTGGATACTTCCAGCCTTTATGTGTTTACATGTCCGGATGAGGTGCAGATTCCGGAGGAGCTCCTAAATCCCGAGAGCAGCGGAAGAGACGCCTATGATATGGCGGTCGAGGGCGGCAGCCTGAAAGGGCACTATCGTCTGGTATTTGATGCGGACAGCAGGGAATACCGGATCCTCGCACAGTTTTCCGGGACGCCGGGGGAGTGGGTGGAAGGATATGTACAGTTTGATGCACAGTTTGGTTCCCGGCTGATTGCCAAGACCGAACAGCTTTCCATCCGGTTTACGGATTTGTATGAGCTTATCGTGAATCCTTCCGAGATTAAGCTTCCCGCAGAGGACGTGAGCCTGAATTACGATCTGCTGGTCAAGAAATCCGCTGCGGAGGATACAGTCAATAACCGGGTGCTTTATACGCTTAAGATATATTCCCTCAAGGGTACGCCGGATATGATCACTGTGTCCGATGTTTTGAGCGATAAAGATCAGATGCTGGATGCGGCAAGCTTCCGGCTTGAGAGCATCGGGCGGTGGAGCGGTATCTACAACAGCGCGGTCATGGAGGACTGGCTGGACTGTTATGACGTGAGCCAGATGGAGGAGCTTGTGGTCTCCGACATAAGCGTTCGCAGAGACGGGAACGGATTTAAGCTGGAGCTGCCGGGGCTGAATGAAGCGCACAGCGATGGAAACGGCCGTATGCAGGGCGAGTACTATGAGATTCAGTACAGTTACGCCATCAACAGCTGGGAGCAGGGAAGCAAGACTGTGAACAATCAGGTGACGGTGTCGGGCGAGGACGTCTGGACCGGGAAGCCGGTGAAGGCTGATTGCGACTGTTCCTTTAGAATCAGTCATAACCAGAGCTGTACCGTCTCTAAGTCAGGAAGGCTCACAGACGGCACGGCGGTATGGAGTATCAGCATACATAATACGGGCGTGAACCTCGCGGGCTACAAGCTCACAGATACGATGTTCGGGCAGGCGGATGCAAAGGGACTTAAAATCACGCATTCGGACGGAACGAAGATCGTGGAAGGTGAGTACCGCATCAATGTCTCGGATTCCGGCAAGGTGACGAGTATTGACTTTTTCGAGGTAAATGGAAAGCCTAATCTCAATGGCTACAGTATTTCTTACCAGACATCCGTGGGACAGTCGGGCACTTCGAAAATCCGCAACACAGTGACCCTGCTCGATGCAGGAGGCGGAAGCGTCGCGACGGGGACGGCGTCGGTGGAGCTGTACAATATCAGTAAGAACCGCAATGGAAGCTATACCGTGGTCGATGAGAATACCATCACGCAGGCGTGGAAGACCAGGCTTTCGGTGATGGGCGGGGACATAGCAGAGGGAACCCGGATTTTCGATTACTTTAACGGCGACAAGGGCTCAGTTCAGTATATGAGCTACAGTCAGATGGAAGAGCTGCAACGGGCACTGGGCGATGGCTGGACACTGTATGTATCTGCCAACGGAGGCCTGCTGAAAAAGGATTACCGTGACCCGGATAGTACAAAGGCGGGCTACACAGTATTCCCGGCCGGAGATGAGAATAGTAAATACTATGCCTTTTATATAGAGGCAAAGCGGCAGATTGCAAGACCGGACAGTGGAGAGCTTGTATTTGATTATTCTACATTCATAGATGTGAGCAGTGCGGCTGGCTTTGGAGAGACGCAGTATTATATCAACTACGCTTACATCGAGACACCCAAGGAGGTGTCCAGCGGATATACCTTCTCCCGGGGTGGTATTATAAAGACAGATGAGAGCGGGGGAACGGGAGCCAGCGATATTTCCAATTCCGACGGTGCGCTCACATGGAAGGTGAAGGTGGCGCCGGATCTGGACAATACCTACAAGAAGCTCCGGGTGACAGACCGCCTGCCGGAGGGAATTGCACTCACGGCTGTCTTCCTCGGCACACCAAAGGGAAGCCTTTCGGATATTATGCCGGAGGAGGAGAAGGTCACGCGGACAGTCGGCAGCAGCACCTTAAGCTGTACCTACTGGGTTGAGGACGGCGTGATCAATGTAGAATTTGACAATGGGGACAATTATTTTAGCTCTGAGGATACCTTTACCATTACTTATCGCTGTGTGGTGGAGAATCTGGAGGAGCTGGAGGTCGGGGAGACCATAGCTTTCGAGAACAGCGCGACGCTGTGGGAAGCGGATAAGGAGATACCCTCCAATGTGCAGATTCAGAACTGGACAAAGGAAAAGGAGCCGGAGCCCGATATGCGGGTTCTCTCCAAGACCGGAAGCTGGGATTACAATAAGCAGAGCGTAAAGTATTCCGTTGTTATCAATCCGGCGGCAAGAAAATACTCGGACAGCGGGACAATTGAGCTTAAGGATGAGCTTGCCATCGGCAGATATGTGTGGCCGAACCAGCTGGCGTTTCCTCTGGAGGCGAAGGCGGAGCTGAATCTGGAAAAGGTGAAGCTGTATTACGCAGAGGCGAATGAGGACGGCGAGGGCAATATCAGCTACAGCAAGGGGCAGGAGCTTGCCGCTTCCCAGTGGAGCTATACCTGCGAGGCGAAGGAGTACGACGGTTATCATTCTTACTGGGATCCCGAGGCGGGAGATGTGAGCTGCAACCGCTACACCATAGTGGCGAAGATACCGGACGGCACACCGCTGATTCTGGATTACGAATATGCAATCTCCGGTAACTTCAAGGAGTGGAAGGAGTATGCGGAGTCGATTACCAGTATTCCGGGCGTGAGCGACCCGCCCATGACCTTTGACAACCGCGTGGAGCTGGTGGGAGTGCAGAATACGCAGACAGGCGAGGTGATCCGCGAACAGTGGAAGAAGTCCGGCACCTCTGGAGGAATCAAGACGGAATGCACCTACGAGATTGTGAAGGTGGAGCGCGGCAATTATGCCCTGCAGCTTCCGGGAGCGGAGTTTGCAGTCTACCAGTATGCGGAGGACGGCGCGGATATACAGATAGACTCGCGAACCACCAACGCAGAGGGCAAGATCTACATAAAGTTTAAGACAGACAAGGGAGCGGATAACTCTGCACTGTTCAAGAAGGATACGCTGTACTATATTCAGGAAACCACAGCGCCGGACGGCTATCTGACCGAGAAAGATCCGCCCAAATACTATTTTTACTATGCAACAGCGGACTCTAAGTTTAAGCTTCCCTCGGAGAAGAAGCTGGATCTGCGAAGCGGCGGCGAGGGCGGCGGACTGATCAATGAGCCGGTCAATCTGTGGTCGGTCAATAAGCGGTCTATTGTAGAAAATACGCCGGACGTTACAGAGCTGACCGTAGAGAAACGCTGGCAGGGCTCCAACGGTGCGCCGGTAGAGCGCAATTATGGAACGATCTACGTCCGGCTGTACCGGCTGGGCGAAAGCGGGGAGCCGGAGCTGGTATCCTATCAGGGAAATGATACGACGACGATCGACTATGACACGCAGAAGGCATGGAGCTTTACCTTCGCTCATCTGACAAAGAGCTACTGGGATGCGGCGGGGAATGAGCAGCCCTACCAGTATTATGTGGAGGAGGTCGGCGTGAGTACCCAGGGGAACACCTCGAACTCTACCGGACATTATCTGGTCTCCTACTCCAATACGGAGGACGGGGAGAGCTATAGCGCGGCGAGGGACGTCGCGGCGGCGGGCGGAACCATTATCATTACGAATAAGGAAAACTCGTATGTGCTTCCGGCGACCGGAGGCATGGGAACAAAATGTTATACATATGGAGGAATGCTGCTATTAGTGCTTGCGGGAGTATTTTCCATTGTATATAGATGCAAAAAACAGCACAAATATTAAGGAGAGAGGAACATGAAGAAAGCAAGAAGAGTCGTTGCAGCTATGCTGGTGTTTGTACTGACACTGGCAATGAGTATGACGGTATTCGGCGATACGAAGAGCGGATACCTGATTACGGTTCAGAATGAGGAGAGCGGACACGTCTACGAGGCTTACCAGATTTTTGCGGGCGAGCTGAGCGAGGACGGCACCACACTTTCCAACATTCAGTGGGGAGAGGGAATCTCCGCACAGGGGCAGGAAGCCCTTGGAAACGCCGCAGAGTATGCGGAGTCGCTTGCAAACGGAACAGTTGCGGCTGAGTCGGCTGCACAGATTCTGGCGCAGTATCTGACAGCGCCGACGGGTGTTGCAGATACAAACGATTACGGCGAATATAGTATCATGGTAACGAAGGCAGGCTATTATCTGATCAAGGATGCGGAAGGAAGCCAGGACGGAACCGGTTCTGCTTACACCGCAAATATCCTGCAGGTAGTAAAGAATGTAACGATTACCCCGAAGGCAGATGTGCCCTCTGTATCTAAGTGGGTAAAGGATATCAACGATTCCACAGATTATGAGCTGACAGACTGGCAGAAATCCGCAGACTATGACCTTGGGGATACCGTTCCCTTCCGTCTGGTGGCGACCATGCCCTCCAATGTGGCGGATTATGCGTCCTACAGACTGGTGTTCCACGATACTTTAAGTGCGGGACTTACCTTTACAGATGAGGATGCTTATACGGTAATGATCAACGGTGCGGCAGTGACTGGCTTTACCAAGACCATCGAGGCAAATGCAGACGGAAGCAAGAGCATTACTTTTGCATGTGACGATATCAAGGCGCTGGGTCAGGAGATCACAGCGAACACTACCGTCGAGGTAGAGTACAGCGCTGTATTAAACAGCGAGGCTGTAGCTGGCGCTGCAGGTAACCCGAATGAGGTATATCTTGAGTTCTCCAACAATCCGAATGCTTCCGGGGAAGGCGATGTAGGACAGACGCCGGAGGATAAGGTTGTCGTATTCACCTACAATGTAGTGATCAACAAGGTAGATGGCAACAACAACCCGCTGGCAGGTGCAGGCTTTACACTGTACAAGGTGCTTGTAGACGGAACACAGCTGACGATCGACCGTGTAGAGATTTCGGAGGATCAGACCAGCTTTAGCTTTGGACATATTGACGACGGTGTGTACATTTTAAGTGAGACGACGACTCCGAACGGTTACAACTCCATTCCTGATGTAACCTTCACAGTAGTTGCAAATCACGGAGACCAGACGATTACATTAGATTCGCTGACCGCGACCCAGACCTCTGAGGGGGATGCAATTCTGGCATTTGGCGGAGATGTGGCAACAGGTGTTCTCTCCTCAGATGTTGTAAACTTCTCAGGAGCAGTTCTTCCTTCGACCGGTGGTGCTGGTACGGTGCTCATCTATGTCGTTGGTATTGTGCTTGTTCTTGGAGCAGCAATCTTCCTGATTGCAAGAAAACGCGCAAGTAAGTAATTTTAATACATACTGTTGACCGGGAGGAGATTCCTCCCGGCGCAACAGTAAGGAGAACCCTATGAAGAAGCATTTATCCACAATCATACTGGTTATCGTGTTAGTGGTAGGGCTCTCCTTGCTGCTGTATCCGACAGTGAGCGATTACTGGAATTCTTTTCATCAGTCCAGAGCCATCGCGAGTTATCAAAATACGGTGGACAGCATCGACGAGACGTCGCGGCAGACGATCCTGCAGGAGGCGGATGAGTATAATAAGCGGCTGCTCACCAAGGCGGACCGCTGGACAATGACGGACGAGGATTATGCAGAATACGAGGGAATCCTGAATGTTTCCGGGACAGGAATCATGGGATATGTGGAGATTCCGAGTATTCAGGTACAGCTCCCCATCTATCATGGAACAGACGCTACGGTGCTGCAGATTGCTGTGGGACATATAGAGGGTTCCTCGCTGCCCGTGGGAGGCATCGGCACACATGCCGTTATTTCCGGACACCGGGGCTTAAGCTCTGCAAGACTTTTTACAGATATAGACCAGCTTACGGAGGGAGACATTTTCCGTATCAGTGTTCTGGGAGGGACGCTCACCTATCAGGTAGACCAGATTCACATTGTCCTGCCGAACGAGCTGAACGATCTGGAGATTGACCGGAATCAGGATTACTGTACGCTGGTTACATGCACCCCCTACGGGGTGAATTCGCACCGGCTGCTCGTGCGGGGACGCCGGATTGAAAATGAGGAGAATGCAAGGATTATTGTGCAGGATGCGTCTATGGTGCCTTATACCCATGAGGCGGTCATTCTCACAGCCGTTATTCTGGTTTTGTATATTATTGCGCGAAAGCTGCTCGGTCTGATTGACTGGGAATATATTTTGGAACATGCATTTGGGAGGGAAGAGAATGAAAGCAAAGCTGACAGAAAGAAGAGCAAACGGAAGAAAACGTAGGCAGCTGGGGCTTGTCCTGCTTTTGGCCGTGATTCTGGTAGTTCCGTCCCTGCAGACATGGGCGCAGGGCTATGTGGATACACAGCGCTCCTGCTCTATGCAGATTGGCATCAGCAACGAGGAGGATTACACGGAGCTTAAGAAGCTGGACGTGACCGCAAGGCTGTACCGGATAGCGGATATCGACCGCTCGGGGGCTTATACGGCGGTAAATGGCTATACGGATATACAGAGCAGTCTCGACGCAATTACGGCGGACAGCAAGGCCTCTGACTGGGAGGCGGTTGCGGCGCTGGCGCAAAAGGATGCGTCCGCGGGAAAAGCGGATGCGGCAATCGTGCTGAAAAACGGTGTGGGAAGCGTATCTGACCTACCGACCGGACTGTATCTGATTCTCGCGGATTCGGTGCAGACGGACGCTTATGCCTATGATTTTACCTGCGGACTGATTTCGGCGCCGGAGAATGCCTGGCTTTCCATGGGACAGCTCCCGGATGAGTGGGTGTACGACCAGATTGCCGTGACCTTAAAGCCGACAAGGAACCCGCTGGCGGGAGAGGTTCTGATTACAAAGACGCTAAAGGGCTATAACCCCGGTCTGGGGAATCCACTGTTTGCGTTTGATGTGGAGGTCTACAGCGGGAATACAGTGGTGTACAGTAATGTGGTGTCGCTGTCCTTTGACCGGGAGGGCTCAAAATCTGTGACAGTGAGCGGTCTTCCGGTGGGAAGCCGGGTAGTGGTCACAGAGGTCTATTCCGGCGCAAGCTACACGGCCATTTCCCCGACGAAGGTGACGATTGAGAAGCTGGAAGCGGGGAAGCCCGCGAAGGCAGATTTTACGAACGCATATGCGGATAAGCTTGTATATGGCAGCGGAGTTGTCAATCATTTCAGCTATGATGGCAGCGGCTACAGCTGGACGCAGCAGACGGACAATTCCAGCACGGTCAACGGTATCAGGCAGTAAGCCGGGAGGTGAGCATGAAGCGGTTGAAGAAAAATATTAAATTTTCAGTGGGGGCGGTACTGGCGGCAGTGCTTGTATCCACATTTTCCGTCCAGAGTGCAATGGCATATTTTACCACCTACGCGACAGCAAAAGGAGGCGTCAGGGTTTCCCTCGACAGTGCAAGGACTACGGTGGAGGAGGAATTTAAGGACTGGAAAAAGACGATACGCATCCGCAATTCCGGTCTGCAGCCGTGCTATGTGCGTGTAAAGGTGCTGGCAGGCAGCCAGTATACGATCAGTGCCAGCGGCACAAACTGGAGCCAGGGCAGCGACGGTTACTGGTATTATGCAAATCCGGTGCCCTCCGGCGGCGTGACAGAGGAGGCGCTGGTGGCGTCGATTACGGTTCCGGCGGGACTGAATATGGATTTTGACGTGGTAGTGGTGGAAGAGTGCACCATGGCAGTCTATGACGATGCAGGCAACCCCACGGGAGCGGCAAATGCTGACTGGACAAGAGCAGCGCAGTATGTAGAGGAGGCAGAGTAATTATGAAAAAGAAGCTTTCCCTGATTATGATTGGTGTAGCTGTTCTGCTTCTGGCGGGCAGCGTGGCGGGCAGCGCCCGGGCGGCGCTCACCTATTACAGTGAAGATTATGTGGCACAGATGGATATTAAGTCCATCGGCGTGTCCCTCGTGGAGAACGGGACGGCGGTAAGCTGGAGGGATTATCTCCATCAGGATGACGCGTGGAGCCAGAGCAGCGGCAGGCTCTTAGAGCATATGCTTGGGGAGAATGAGGAGCTGGCTTTCGGCAAAAAGTACGAGGAGGCCTTGTCTGTGACAAACAGCGGGACGATCGACGAGTATGTCCGGGTGACAGTGACAAAATACTGGGTAGATTGTGATGCTTCCGGCAATGCGACTACGAAAAAAAGGACAGATATGGATCCGGCGGCGATACGCCTGCATTTTCTGGAGAATCAGGGCTGGATCATTGACCAGTCCGCTTCGACGCCGGAGCGCACCGTTTTGTATTACAGCCGGCCGCTTGCCTCTGGGGAGAGCAGTGCGGCATTAACCGATACGCTGGCGATCGACGACAGTATCATAAATGCGATGATTTCAAAGAAAAATGGGAGCGGCAAGGCGACGGCTACGCAGGACTATTTCTACAGCGACGTGCAGTTTATTGTGGAGGCGGAGGTGGATGCGGTGCAGACCCACAATGCCGAGGAGGCAATTCGAAGCGCGTGGGGCGTGGATGTAAATGTTTCGGACAGCGGCATTTTGAGCCTGCAATAACGGGAGGACGGGTATGAAGAAAGTATGGATGATGGCTGCGGCGGCTCTGCTGACTCTTTCTATGGGAGTAACGGCTTATGCGGAGACGACGACCACGGAGGCGGGGACGGTCAGCTTTGACGGAGACGGTCTGAAAAGCTCCTTTTCTTCCTCAAAGCTTGCGGTGTCTGTGTCAGAGATGCAGCCCGGGGATTCCGTGGATTTTCGGGTTCATATTGCAAATAATGCTGATTTCGTGACGGACTGGTATATGTCCAACGAGGTGCTGTCCTCTCTGGAAGATGCCCAGAGTGTGGCGGAGAATGGCGGCTACACCTATCGGCTGACCTACACCGACCAGAGCGGAACCGTGACGCCCCTCTATGACAGTGAGAGCGTCGGCGGGGAGAAGGACTCTGACGCCGGAGAGGGCTTAAATGAGGTCACAGATTCTTTGGATGAATTCTTTTATCTGGACCGTCTTGAGGTGGGAGAGACCGGAGAGGTGCAGCTTTTGATTGCACTGGACGGAGAGAGTCAGGGAAATGCCTATCAGGATACGCTGGCACAGCTGAAAATGAATTTTGCGGTGGAGCGGGCTTCAGGGACGCCCTCGGATCATCCCGGCTCCAACTCGAGCCACACGCCCGGGGTCAAGACGGGGGACGTCTGGACGCTCGGAGCAGTGATTGCGCTGGGGTTTGGCGTAATCTTAATGCTTGTAGGAATCTGCGTGTACAAAAAAAGGGAGGAATAGCGGCATGAAGAGATTGGGAAGATATCTGGTCTGTGCGGTTTTGATGTGTTCACTTCTTCTCGGGGGGCGGACAATTGCCCTGGCAGACACCTACACCTACACAGTGACTATCTATGCCGGGAACCAGGGAACGGTAAAGAATGCCTCTGGAATCAGTGTTGCCTCGAAGCATCCCGCGAAGGTGCAAATATCGGTTGGGAAAAATAAAATCGTCATTTCCGGCTTAAGCTATGGCGACAATGTGAGCTGTAACGCACAGCGGACAGTGGCAGTGGCGGCGGACAGTAAGTATTATGTCCGGGGAATCCGCCTGAGCGGCCGTGATAACAATACGATAGCAAAAAACGCCGCCTTTACGGTGGCGGAAAGCCAGGATTATGTAATTGCTTATGGAATTCTTGGGAAGATGACGACCTACACAGTCTCCTATGTAGACGAGCTGGGAAACGAGCTGGCGGACAGCCAGACCTATTCGGGAAATGTGGGCGATGAGCCGGTGCTTGCCTATATGTATGTGGACGGATATGTACCAGTGGAGCGCAACATCACAAGGACGCTCTCGGAAAATGTAGCGGAGAACGAATTCCGGTTCGTATATACGCCGGGACAGGATACGTCGATTGCAGAGCCCGGTGATGCGGGCGATGGAGAAGGGACAGACGGTGAGAATGGCGCGAATGGCGGAACCGGAGCCGACGGTCAGAACGGAGCCGACGGAAATAATGGAAATGCCGGGGAAGCTTTGGAAGAAGGCGGAGAAGCGAGTGTGGTAGATATCGAGAACGCGGGAGGCAGCGAGGAGGAGCGCGGGCTGGAAATCAATACCATCGAAGACAATGCAGTACCTTTGGCAGGCAATGCCGGTGCGAAAAGCTCTGCGGCGCCTCTGGCAAGGGCGAAGGAGAATGGAATGCTTGCCCCGATTATAATCGGAGTGGTTGCGGCGGTCGGATTTATCGTTACGCTGATACTGTTTTTCCGCTTTAAAAGCCGCAAGAGAGAAAGATAAGAATGATGAGATTATCGAAGGCTGCCGGCATAATCAGTAATATCATTCTTGCAGTTGTAATTATTTTGTGTATTCCCGTAGGGGTTCCGCGGGTGTTCGGCTACCAGAGCTATCATATTATCAGTGGAAGCATGGAGCCCGCAATTTCTGTGGGAAGTCTGGTCTATGTGAAGGAGGCACAGCCTGCATCGGTGGCGGTGGGGGATGTGATTGCCTATTCCAGCGGGGTGGACGGCTCGGAGGTGATTACCCACCGGGTGACGGAGAACAATCCCGACGGACAGAATTTCATTACGAAGGGGGACGCGAATGCGGAGCCTGATCTGTCTCCGGTGCGCTACAGCAGGCTTTTGGGTGTCGTGACCTTCACCATTCCGAAACTGGGTGTGCTCTGTGGAATCATTTCCACGACCTCCGGCAGAATGACGCTGATTGCGCTTTTAGCGCTGGCAGTGGTTCTTCGAATGCTGGCGGCTTTGCTGCACGCCATGGCGAAGGATAAGGATGAGCCAAAAGAAAAGAGCGGAAGAGTTAAAAAGGACAGGAGCCCGGGCAGGAGTAAAACTCCAGGTCTGGCGGCAATGTTTCTCTTAGTGGGAGCCGTGCTGGTGCTGGGAGCCGGGGGCTGGCTTTTCGTCATGCAGAGGAACTACAGTAAATCGAATGACCTTTATGAAACGCTCGACCGGGAATATGTCTCCCACAATACGGCGGCGAATGTGAATGGCGGCCTGACAACCGCGCAGGGGCAGACAGAGGCGGCGCCGGACTGGGATGTGTGCGCGGAGGTAGATTTTGCAGGCCTTAAGGCTGAAAATGCGGACGTGGTGGGCTGGCTGTGCTTTGAGAATGAGGATATCAGCTATCCAATCCTTTATTCCGGTGATGACGACACCTATTTGCGGACGGCCTTAGACGGAACGCGTGCAACCGCGGGCTGCATCTTCGTGGAGGGAAAGAATACCCCGGATTTTTCAGACAGTCACACGATTGTATATGGACATAATATGCGCAATCTGAGCATGTTTGGAAAACTCCGCTATTATTATCAGCAGGATGAGTATTATGGGAATCACCAGTATTTTCAGATTCTCACAGAGGAAGCGGCTTATCGCTACCGCATCTTTGCCTACGAGCATGTGCCGCAGGACAGTGCAATCTATGCGGTGCCCTTTGCCCCGGACGAGGAATTTGCGGCCTTTTTGGATTCGCTGTACGGTCTGTCCCTGCGGAATACGGGAGTGACGGTGACGAAGGACGATCTGGTAGTGACTCTCTCGACCTGCTCCACGACGGGAAATCGTTTTGTTGTTCATGCCCTGCGGGTAGGGGAACAATAATAGAAAAGATGTTTGTTAGAGGAATGATTTAAGAAAAAAACATTCTGTTAGGGGAGTAATTATAGAGAAAGGCGTTCTGCAGGATATGCAGAACGCCTTTTAGTTTAGAAATTGGAGCCGTTCCAGCCCCAGTTGTCCACGGCCTGATATTTGACGTAGATGTGATCCTTAGCGATTCCCAGAACCTCCTCATAAATATCACAGATTTTTCCGGTGAGACTGGAAAATGCATCCGGATTCTCCGCGCCAAAGACACTGACCTCCACAAAGGCGATGGGCTGGGAGTTATCCCCGCGGAAATAGAGCTGGCTCTCGGGCTCAAAACCGACCATGAGCCAGCTCTCGGATTTTCCCGGAATGAGCTCGATGGCCTTTCCAAGCTGTTCCTTGATGGCGGTCTCCTGAACCCTGGAGAGCGGTGTACTGATTTTTGAGTTGATAAACGGCATAATAATATCCTCCTGTTTAAATAAGTTATGAATATTTTACCACAAATTGCAGAAAAAGAAAATTGCAAAGTATACCCTGCTGGCAGTGGTTTTAGCTATATTTCCTCAGACGATTCCCGGTTTAATAAAATCCGATTACAGCGGAGGGGCAGACGCAGAATACAATATTATTTGGGAGGAGAGCGGAGAAAAATAAAAGTTCGTGTTGACTAACCATATCTGTCTCTGCTATAGTAATCCTACTTGAACAACAAAGCGCTCGTTAGAAGCGCGCCATACCTTATGTGGGGGAGTAGTTCGCACAGATGTGTTGCTTGTCAACAACCTCGGTCTGAATCAGATCTGGCAAGCATTAAAGAATGAGACTCATGTATGTACATACGCCGGGAATCGGCATCGTACATATATGAGTCTTTTGTATTACAGCCCCGCCGGCGGTATGGCACACAAAGAAAGGACAGAGTATGGGCATATTTATTGAATTGTTTTTAATTGGAGTGGGGCTGTCCATGGACGCATTTGCGGTCTCGGTCTGCAAGGGGCTCGCAATGGAAAAGGTCAACAAAAAGCAGGCGGTGGTAATTGGCTTGTACTTCGGAGGCTTTCAGGCGCTCATGCCAATGCTTGGCTGGCTTTTAGGAATCCGGTTTCAGCAGTACATCACCTCCATCGATCACTGGGTTGCCTTTATGCTCCTCGCCTTCATCGGCGGCAAGATGATTGCGGAGGCGCTGCGGGAAAAGGACGAGATCGAGTCAGGACCGAAGGATCAGCCGTTAGACCATAAGGAATTGCTTTTGCTCGCCATTGCGACCAGCATCGACGCGCTTGCCGTGGGTATCACCTTCGCTTTTTTGGATACGCCGATTTTCGAGGCCATCGTGATTATCGGCTGTACCACCTTCGTCCTCTCAATCGTCGGCGTGATTGTCGGAAATTTTTTCGGCACCCGCTACAAAAAAAGGGCAGAGATTTCCGGGGGTGTCATACTCATACTGATTGGGCTTAAGATACTGTTGGAGCATCTTGGAATTCTTGGATAACATCAAAAGGAAAAGGAGAAAACATTATGACTGAATTTATGGAAACCTGTTCACTACCGCTTGCTATCGTATTTCTAATCATTGGCTTTGTGCTTCTCATCAAGGGGGCGGACTGTTTTGTGGAGGGAAGCTCCAGCATTGCAAAAAGATTTCATGTACCCTCTATCATCATTGGACTCACTATTGTGGCTATGGGAACCTCCCTGCCGGAAACCTCGGTGTCCGTCACAGCCTCCATTAGCAACAACAATGCGCTGGCTGTTAGCAACGCAGTAGGCTCGAATATTTTTAACCTCATGGTGGTTATCGGCGCCTGCGCGATTCTGACTCCGGTGCTGGTGCAGCGGGAGGTGGTGCGCCGGGATATTCCGTTTTCCGTAATCTGCGCGATTCTTCTGCTGGTGCTGGGATTTATGGGACCGATGAGTCTCGGACATTTGGACGGAGCCATTCTTCTTGCTTGTTTTATCGGTTTTATTGCGTACATGATTCGCAAGGCGCTGGCGGCAAGCAGGGCCGGGGCGGCAAAGGACGAAGATGCTGCGGATGCCGATGCCGCAAAGCTATTGTCACTTCCCAAAAGCATATTCTTCATTATTCTGGGCGTTGCGGGAATCGCCATCGGCGGGGACGTGGTAGTCAGCAGTGCCAGCAATATCGCAGTGACCTTCGGCATGAGCCAGACGCTGGTGGGGCTTACAATTGTTTCCATCGGCACCTCCCTGCCGGAGCTTGTGACCTCCGTGGTTGCCGCCCGCAAAAATGAGGTCGATATGGCGCTCGGAAACGCAATCGGCTCCAACATATTCAACATTCTCATGGTGCTTGGAGTTGCTTCTGCCATCAGCCCGATCGCATTCCTCACGGAGAATATCGTGGACATTTGCGTGCTGATTGCCTTTAGTGTTCTGGTATGGATATTTGCCGCGACCAAAAAACAGATTAACAAGGCGGAGGGCTTTGTGATGGTGGCATTGTACGCGGCCTATGTGGTCTATGCCTGCATCCGCTAGGGGTGCGCACTGGAAACCCACGGTTTTCACATCTGCAGAATTGTGGTAATATATATAAAAGAGAATTATGGCAGGGAGAATCGTAAATACATGAAGCATTTTAATGTAACGGGGCTGTGTGTTCCCGATAAACATTATATGGCCAGCCTTTCGGATAAGGTGAACCGAATCGTTGCGGACTATATCGAAAAGGGCGCATATTTTACCATTAACCGGGCGAGACAGTTTGGAAAGACAACGCTGCTTCATCAGCTTGAGCAGGCGGTCAGGGGGCGTTTACTGGTTATAAGTATAAGCTTTGAGGCGGCAGATGATTTATTTGAGTCGAAAAGTGCATTTGTGAACGGCTTTTTGCGAAAAACCTCGCGTATGATGCGGCTGGGTGGTGTGGACGAAGAGGTGCTTGCGGAATGGGAGCCGCCGGTCAGTGGAGAGCTTCCTTTTGAAGAACTGGATACACGCATTACAAGGCTTGCGCAGGCGGCGGGAAAGGGAATTGTGCTCTTGATCGACGAGGTAGATAAAAGCTCCGATAATCAGATTTTCTTGTCCTTTTTAGGGCTTTTGCGTCACAAGTATATGCTGCAGAGCTGTGATAAGGATGTCACGTTTCAGAGTGTGATTTTAGCGGGGATATATGACGTTAAAAACTTGAAATTAAAGCTTCGGCCGGAGGAGGAGCAAAAATATAACAGTCCATGGAATATTGCGGCTGATTTTGATGTGGATCTGAGCCTTTCGACCGAAGAGATTCAGGGAATGCTGGAGGAATATTCGGCTGATACAGCTATTCCCATGGATATTTTGCCTGTGGCCCGAAGAATCCATTTTTACACAAGTGGTTATCCGTTTCTCGTCAGCTGGATCTGTAAGTGGGTTGATGAGCATGGAAATGGGGACTGGAGCGTTTCGAATATAGACAATGCAGAGAAAGCACTTTTAAAAAATGATAATACCTTGTTTGATGACATCATAAAAAATGTGGAAAATCAAAGGGAACTGAAGAAGACGGTCACGCGGATATTACTGGAGGGTGAGGGTATTCCGTTTGTCAAGACAAATCCTGCGATAAATCTCGGTACTATGTTTGGAATATTTAAGGAAAATAGTGGTCTTGTAGCTGTTGCCAATATTGTTTTTGAAACATTTTTGTATAATCATATTATTGTTGGGAAAATGGTGGAGCAGAGCTCCTTCGGTTATGAGCGGAATCAGTTTATTGCAAATGGCCAGCTGGATATGGAATTGGCGCTGCGAAAATTCCAGGAGGTGATGAGGGCAGAATACAGAAAAGAAGATGAGGCGTTTATAGAGCGTCAGGGAAGGCTTCTCTTTCTATGCTTTATGAAACCGATTATCAATGGCAGAGGCAATTATTATGTTGAGCCGGAGACGCGGAGTAATACGCGAATGGATGTGGTGATTTCCTATGGCGGCCGTGAGTACATTGTGGAATTAAAGCTGTGGCATGGGCCGCAATATAGAGAAAAGGGAATCAGGCAGCTGGAGGAATATCTGGTGAACAGGAATTGTGAGAGCGGCTATCTGATCAGCTTCAATTTTAATCAAGATAAGGAATATGTGTGTTGCACGCTGCTTCTTGAAAAAAGTGGGAAGCGGGTGTATGAGGTAGTTGTGTAGTATATTCTATAAAGCATATTGTATATAAGAGGAGGCTGATGTATGAAGCAGGGATTTATATATTAAAAATCTTTGTGCGCATTAAAAAGTGAAAGCCGTATGCTTGTTGAATTTGCAATAAAAAGATGCTATGATAAAATTACAAAACAGTAGAAAAGGACTGATACATGGCAAATATATACGATGGGGCGTTCCGCACACTTTTAAATGACTGTCAGAAGCTGGTTATCCCCGTGATCAATGAGGTATTCGGGGAGACATACTCCCCAACACGGCGGTGCTGTACTTGCGGACGCGCAAAAAGACGCCGGATAAAATGAAATATGTTATCGTCACGCCGGGAGGAACAGTGCAGTATGACATACCGATAATGAGGGTGCAGAAATACTCGCTTGATGATATTTTTGAAAAATGCCTGCTGATGCTGATTCCGTTTTACATATTTTCACATGAGAAGAGCTTTCCGGAGTATAATAGTAGTGAGCAGAAGCTTGAAGAGCTGAAAGCGGAGTACCGGCTTATCACGGAAAGGCTTGACGATCTGAACCGGAAGGGAGAGATTGGAGCATTTGACGAGCGTACAATTATAGAGCTGTCGGGAGATGTGATCAACGAGCTTGCGCAGAAGTATGAAAATGTACAGAAAGTAGGTGGTATGATGAGAGGGCCGATGATTGAAACAGGAGCAAGGCAAATTTTAAATCAGGGAATCAGTCAGGGAATTAAAGAAGGAAAGCGCCAGGGAATCAGCGAAGCAAACAAGAATGCGGCGATTAATATGCTGAGACGAGGAAAACTGACAATCGAAGAGATAGCAGAGGACACGGGACTGAATGTGGCGGAAGTAGAACAGCTTGCCGAACTTCAGACAGTATAAAACAGAAAAATTTATATGGCAGCTATAAAGCAGGGAAATAACTGATGGTTCAGGCTTATTTCTCTGTTTTTTATTGT
This sequence comes from Blautia sp., assembly GCA_023663685.1. Taxonomy (GTDB): domain Bacteria; phylum Bacillota; class Clostridia; order Lachnospirales; family Lachnospiraceae; genus Roseburia. The sequence continues at coordinate 67 of JAMPHB010000019.1, read as the reverse complement.
GCTGATGGTAAAATTTTGAGTTTCCCCATTTTTTAAAGCATTACATCCCGCCGCCAGCCATTTTAAA
>JAMPHB010000018.1 GCA_023663685.1 Blautia sp. | reverse complement strand
GTATCATATGCTAAAAGCAATAATTTTCGATTTTGATTATACATTAGGAGATTCTGCAAAAGGTATTGTATTAAGTATAAATTATGCTTTGGAAGAATTAGGTTATGCAGCTTCAAATATTGTAGATATAAAAAAGACAATAGGATTATCTTTAAAAGAAACCCAACTTTTCCGTGGCTGAAATCCCGCTTATGCGGTAGTTTTCTTCCTATTCTGCTCAATCCAATAGCCTTTTAGTATTGTTTTGTCATTCCCGCTTTGGCGGTAAATCAGCAGCCAGTCCGGCTCAACATGGCATTCCCTGTAGTCAGCATAATTCCCGCTCAAATATCAGTTCTCCATCAGTTCCGCAAAGAGCTGTTCTGTCGTGCCGCTGAATCTGTGGCCGCCGCCGTTTTCTAATTCCGCAAAGGCTTCCAGCGTTTCCGCGTTCGGCGTTTCGTCCGGGACTGCCGCGCCCTGCAGATACGAGATTGTGTGGCCTATCCCCGGCTCGTTGGTGCTTTCTTTGCGTCTGCCTGTCAGGGTTTGCTGCGCCCCATTTTCTGTTACTGTTCTTTTTCTTTTCGGTATATTTTTCCAGCATATTCTCATATCTCCTATGCTGTGTTGTCTGAACAAATTGTAACATGAATGCAATCACTTATCAAGTGCGAAGCACAGGGGAGGCTTTTTGTCCCTCCGCCCCGGCCTTGATCTCCGCGGCATTTACCTCCATTTCCCACAGGCGGCCTACAATGGCGTATGCAAGGGTTTCCCAATCCGGCTTATTGCAAATCGCCTTACACAGCTCGAACGGCTTTTTGTCGGTGTGCGTGGTGGTCTTTACGGTGCAGGCAGAGGCTTCGCAGCCCCTCATGTGTCCCGTGTCGAGTATGTAGTGGCAGGCCCGCGCCCCAGCTTCAGAAGCCGCTTGATATATTTCGGGGCGGGGTATCTGTACTGGCTTTCCACTACGGAGTAGTTGCTGTTACCGTCATTGTCAACTGCCAAAACGTCGAATTTATACATTTCTACGATGCGTAGATTGCAATGGAAGGAAGGTTCTGCTAGTATAGGAACTACAAATGAGGAGAGGATGTGATAGTCGTGGATCAGGAGAAAACCGGCCGGTTTATTCAGATGATTCGGAAGGAGAAAGGAATGACGCAGCAGGAGCTTGCGGAGAAAATTGGTGTAAGCAATAAGGCGGTTTCGAAGTGGGAGACGGGCAGAGGATACAATTCTTACTATTGTATCAGAAAATGAAAGGGGGAAGCGGGCGCGGAAAGTATGTGGTCTGCTGTTATTTGCGGTTGCTGTATGTATGGTGCTGTATATGTTTTTTGAGAATGGTGTGTTTTATAATGCCAGCGGCTGGTACATTGACAGCGTAGACCTTGTGACGATTCTGCTGATCGTCGCTGCAGGAACCGGTTTTGCGCATCTGGTATTGGGGAGACCCGCGGCCGTCTTTGCGAAAAAGATAATTTTGCCGGTTGGCGGAATTATGGCAATTCTGGAACTGATGAATTACTTTATAAATTGTAATGAAGATGGGAGCAGTTCTTTTTTGCCTTTGATTTTTTGTCTGTTGCCGCTGGTATACGCATTGACCGGGTATATCCTGTTGTGCTTTTTTGAAAAATAGTGCGGTTACAAATTTTTAAATGACTGGACGGAGCGTTAAAAGAAATTTTAACGCTCTATTTTTGGTATGAAATTTTGGTTTAATGTTGATTTCTGTGACTTTTGGCGCGGACGACTCGACGATTTCTGTTTGTTATGATAGAATAAGCACAAGTCATTTATTTTATGTGGAAGCGGCGGGAGGAAAGCTATGGGTCAGGTGACGGAGGAAAAACAGCAGGAGAAGGTGATCTGCGTGGGGCTGCTGGCGCATGTGGATGCGGGAAAGACGACGCTCTCGGAGGCGATGCTGTATCTGACCGGACAGATCAGGACTCCCGGGAGGGTAGATCACGGAAACGCCTATCTGGACACGGACGAGCAGGAGCGGGAGCGGGGGATTACGATTTTTTCCAAGCAGGCAAGGCTTACGTTTGGAGATTGCCGGATTACGCTGCTGGATACGCCGGGTCATGTGGATTTTTCGGCGGAGATGGAGCGCGCGCTGCAGGTGATGGACTATGCGGTTCTTGTGGTTTCCGGGACAGACGGCGTGCAGGGGCACACGCGCACTCTCTGGAGGCTGCTGCGGCACTATGGGGTGCCGGTTTTTTTATTTATCAATAAGATGGATCTGGCGGGGGCGGACAGGGAGATTCTGCAACAGCAGTTAAAAAGCGAGTTATCGGACAATTGTGTGGATTTTACCGGAATGGCTGCGGAAAACCCGGAGAGCACGGCGGCGTGGTATGAGGAGCTTGCGGTCTGCGAAGAGGAACTTTTAAATGCGTACATGGAAAGCCAGAGGATCTGCGCCGGGCATATCCGGAGTGCGATTGCAAAGAGGAAGGTGTTTCCCTGCTTTTACGGCTCGGCGCTAAAGCTGTCGGGGGTGGATGCGCTTCTGGAAGGACTCCGGGTTTTTGCAAGGGCAGGGGAGTATCCGGGGGAATTTTCTGCCCGTGTCTATAAAATCGGCAGGGACGGCCGGGGCGCGCGGCTGACTTTTCTCAAGGTGACCGGAGGCGGTCTTAAGGTGAAGGACCGCATCTGCTACGGGGACAAGGAGGAAAAGGCGGATCAGATCAGGCTGTATTCCGGGGACAAATATGAGACGGTGGAGACGGTGCAGGCGGGAGAAGTCTGCGCAGTGACGGGGCTTACCTCCACCTGCCCGGGGCAGGGACTGGGGGCGGAGGTAAGCGGCGGAAGTCCGGTGCTCATGCCTGTTTTGAATTACCGGATTATCATTCCGCCGGATATAAAGCCCGCCGAGCTTTTGCCAAAGCTCAGGGAGCTGGAGGAGGAGGATCCGCAGCTCCATATTCTGTGGAATGAGGAGCTGCAGGAGATTCATGCCCAGATGATGGGGCAGGTGCAGACCGAGGTGCTGGCAAGGCTTATCAGGGAGCGCTTCGGCGTGGCAGTTTCGTTCGGGCAGGGAAATATTGTGTACAAGGAGACGATTGCCCGCCCGGTGGAGGGAATCGGGCATTTTGAACCTCTCCGGCATTATGCGGAGGTGCATCTTCTGCTCTCGCCGGGGGAGCCCGGGAGCGGCGTGCAGGTGGAGAGTGCGTGCAGCGAAGATGTGCTGGATTTGAACTGGCAGAGGCTGATTGCGACGCATGTGGAGGAGAGGGAGCACCCCGGTGTGCTGACAGGAGCGCCGCTGACAGATGTGAAGGTTACGATATTGGCGGGGCGTGCCCATGTGAAGCATACGGAGGGAGGAGATTTCCGTCAGGCCACCTACCGGGCCATCCGGCAGGGATTAAAATCTGGGGAGTGTGTGCTTCTGGAGCCCTATTATGGCTTTTCCCTCGAGGTGCCGCAGGAGTGCGTGGGGCGTGCAATGACAGATTTGAAGCAGCGGTCTGCGGATTTTGAGCCGCCGGAATTTGTCACGGATTCCCGTGGAGACATGGCGGTGATCAATGGAAAAGGCCCGGCGGCGACTTTGCAGGACTATCTGGCGGAAGTCAGAGCCTATACGCAGGGCAGGGGAGAGCTGATGCTGGAGCTTTTGGGCTACGATGTGTGCCACAACAGCGGAGAGGTGATTGCTGAAAAAGGCTACGACAGCGAGGCGGACGCCGCAAATCCCACAGGTTCGGTCTTTTGCGCCCACGGAGCCGGTTTTGTGGTGCCATGGGACGAGGTGGACAAATACATGCATTTGGAGCGAATGTATGTGCCTGCTGAGCCGGATGCCGGCAGACAGTACCGAACGGATTCTGCCCTCGGTGCGGGGGAGGCCGAGGCGCTCTCCGGTGTGCAGCGAAGAAAGAGCTGGGAAAAGTCTGTGGCCTCCATGAGCTCTATAGAGCTGGACAGGGAGCTGGCGGACGTCTATGCAAGGGAGTTTGGCATGAGCGGGGAGGAGCTTCAGGAGGCAGAGCGCAAAAGATGGGGGAAGAAGCAGGAACAGAAGCCGAAGGCCTCCACGGTGAAGCTGGACAAGAAGGGCAATCCCATCTATCCGGCGAAGGAGCCAAAAGAAAAGCTGCTGGTGGTGGACGGTTACAATATTATTTTTGCGTGGCAGGAATTAAAGGAGCTCGCCCATAGCAATCTGGATTCGGCGAGGGACAAGCTCAAGGATATTCTCTGCGATTATCAGGGTTACGAGGGCTGCCGCCTTGTGGTGGTGTTTGACGCATACCGGATACGGGACAACTCCGGCAGGAAGGAGTTTTATGATGGAAGGACGCGCGCCATGAAAAAGACAGGTGATGTGCCGGGAATCGAGGTGGTGTACACGGGGACGGATGAGACGGCGGACGCGTATATCGAACGGCTGGTGCACCGGGAGCGGGACAAGTACCGGATTACGGTGGCGACGAACGACGGTCTGGAGCAGCTTACAGTTATGAGCCAGGGCGCATTGCGAATGTCCGCGAGAGGATTGAGGGAGGAGATTGCGCGGGTGAAAGAGCGGTAGCGGAGCACAGTATTGGATTCCTATCAGGCTGTATCAGCCGTGAATCCCGGGTGTAGAGAATTAAACAAGTGTTTTATCTATTTTGTCGATTGTGATGTGGGCACTGGCGTGTTATAATGTTTTCACGTTGCGGGGAACCATGGGACTTCGATTTTTGTTCACAGTATCTTTTTTGCGTACTTACAGTAAGAAAGGAGAAGCAGGTGTATGACAGTAGACGAGATGATTTGCAGCATGTACACAGACATGCAGGGAATCAGGGAGGATGTGGGAGAGCTCAAGAGCGAAGTGAAGGGGCTGAGGGAGGATGTAGATGTTCTCAAGGCAGACGTGGATGCCCTTAAGCAGCAGGTAGGCGATTTGCAGCTGGATGTGGACGAGCTTAAGCTTAAGGAGGAGCGTACCGCGCGCCAGCTCGTAGCGCTTCAGATGATGCAGGAGAATGAGATTCGCCCGAATATCTGTATTGTAGCAGAGAATCATATTGAGCTGCAGAAGAAGCTTAAGGCGGCCACGAAAAGCAAGGAAGAATATGATATGGTAGATATTCGTCTCAGCATTTTAGAGAGTGACATACGCAACATTAAAGCCGCAATGGCACCCGCCTCCTGACTGACAGAAGGGAATTCAAAATAAAACCAGCGGGGAGTGTTTATGGGAAGAAAATCAATTAAGGAAAATAAAACCGTCTATCAGAAACACCGTGAGCGTGAAGGGCTGACCCGTGAGCAGGCGGCAGAGCTTTTGGAGGTGGTTTCTTCCGACCGGATTGAGCGCATCGAGAACGAGCGGACGCTGCCGGAGCCTGCGGATGTGCTGCGAATGGCAGCTGCCTACCACGCGCCGGAGCTCTGTAATTATTATTGCTCTCACGAATGTCCGATCGGGAAGAAATATGTGTCACCGGTGGAGGTATCGGAGCTTCCCAATATTATCCTTGAGACAGTTGCAAGCTTAAATGCCATGTATCCACTGACGAACCGGCTGATCGAGATATCCAGGGATGGGAGGATTTCCGATGAGGAGATACCGGATTTTGTGCAAATTGAGGGACATTTAGAAAAGGTGGCGGCGGCAGTGGAGGCTTTGCAGCTATGGGTGGAGCGAACCGTCTCGAATGATGACATGAACCGGGAGCTTTTAGAGAAATATCGTGCGGCAGATCAGGAGGAATAGCAGGAAACAAAAAAGAAAACACAGCAGGACGGACGTTTAGGAGAACGCTTTCATCAGAGTTTTTTGTAAAAACACTTGAAAAATACCCCATGGGGGTATATACTGTAGAAAAATGGTATATACCCCCGTGGGGTATTTCTGTCAAGAGGTGTGACATGGAAAAGAAAGAAGAACAGGCGGAGCCGTGTACATGCTGCCGCAAAAAGCAGCGCAGTGAAAAGGAGCAAAAAAGCCTTATGAACCGTTTAAGCCGGATAGAAGGGCAGATTCGGGGAATCAGGGGCATGGTGGAAAACGACGGCTACTGTGCAGATATTCTTGTGCAGGTGGCGGCGGCCAGTGCGGCGTTAAACAGTTTTAACCGGGCGCTTTTGGAGGAGCACATCCGCACTTGTGTGGCAGACGGAATCCGGGAGGGAGAGGATGAGAAAGTGGAGGAGCTGGTGGAGCTTCTTAGAAAGCTGATGAAATGAGCGTCCGTGGCATAGAAAGCTGGTGAAGTGAACCATCACGATATAGAAAGCTGGTGAAGTAAATAACCGCGGTATATATAAGACAGAGATAAAATGGGAACAATAGCTGTAAGCGAAATATAGAAGGAAGTGTGATGAAATGAAACAGTATAATGTCAGCGGCATGAGCTGTGCCGCCTGCTCCGCCCGGGTGGAAAAAGCGGTGTCAGCGGTGCCCGGCGTGGAGGCCTGTTCGGTCAGCCTGCTCACCAATTCCATGGGGGTGGAGGGAGCTGTCAGTCCGGCAGAGATTATTGCGGCAGTGGAAGCCGCGGGATATGAAGCCTCGGAAAAGGGGGCGGGCAGAGCCGCAGCAGAACACGCCCCGGGGGAGGAAGCCCTGCGGGATAAGGAGACGCCCCTTTTAAAGAAAAGGCTGATTGCATCGCTTGTGTTTCTTGTGGTGCTCATGTATATCTCCATGGGGCATATGATGTGGGGCTGGCCGCTCCCGGCGCGGCTGGCAGACAATCATATCGCGGTAGGACTTATACAGCTGCTTTTGACAATCGCCGTGATGGTCATCAATCAGAAATTTTTTATCAGCGGCGGCAAAAGCCTGCTGCACGGCGCGCCAAACATGGATACGCTTGTAGCGCTGGGAGCCGGAGCCGCTTTCGTTTACAGCACCTACGCCCTTTTTGCCATGACGGACGCCCAGCTGCAGGGAGATCATGCGGCGGTGATGGGCTATATGCACGAGTTTTATTTTGAATCAGCCGCAACGATACTTGCACTGATAACTGTGGGAAAAATGCTGGAGGCGCGTTCCAAGGGGAAAACCACCGACGCGCTGAAAGGGCTTATGAAGCTGGCGCCGAAAACGGCCACAGTGCTGCGGGATGGAAAGGAGCAGACTGTCGCAATCGAGGAGGTGTCGAAGGGCGATATCTTTCTCGTGCGCCCCGGAGAAAACATTCCGGTGGACGGGCGAATCCTGGAGGGAAACAGCGCGGTGAACGAGTCTGCCCTGACCGGGGAGAGCATTCCGGTGGACAAAACGGCCGGGGACAGGGTCAGTGCGGCCACAGTCAACCAGTCGGGATTTTTGAAATGTGAGGCCACGCGGGTCGGAGAGGATACGACTCTCTCCCAGATTATTCAGATGGTGTCGGATGCGGCGGCCACTAAGGCGCCCATCGCAAAAATCGCGGATAAAGTGTCTGGTGTGTTCGTGCCCGCTGTGATCGCGGTCGCGGTGGTGACGATTCTGGTCTGGCTCTTTGCAGGGCAGGGCGTGGGCTTTTCGCTGGCACGGGGCATTTCGGTGCTGGTCATCAGCTGTCCCTGCGCGCTCGGGCTTGCCACGCCGGTGGCAATCATGGTAGGAAACGGCATGGGAGCCAAAAACGGAATTTTGTTCAAAAATGCGCCTGCGCTTGAACACGCGGGACGCACAGAAATCGTCGCGCTCGACAAGACCGGAACCATTACAAAGGGAACCCCGCAGATGACGGACCTGTATCCGGCGGAGCATGTGACGGAGCGGGAGCTCTTAGAGCTTGCGGCCTCTCTCGAGACAAAGAGTGAGCATCCGCTGGCAAGAGCCGTTATGGAGGCGGCCGGTGAGCGGGGGGTGAAGGCGTCGCCGGTAACGGAATTTTCCGCGTTTCCGGGAAACGGGCTTGCGGCTAAGCAGAATGGCAGTATGCTTCTTGGCGGGAGTGTGAAATATGTAAGCGGCAGGGTTTCGCTTCCTGAGGAATTCCGCCAGCAGGCCGAAAAATATGCAAAAGAGGGGAAAACCCCCCTGCTTTTTGCAAAAGACCAGCAGCTTTTGGGAATGATCGCTGTGGCGGATACCATCAAGGAGGACAGTGCGGAGGCTGTCGCCATGCTTAAGCGTATGGGAATCCGGGTGGTTATGCTGACGGGAGACAATGAGCAGACCGCTAAGGTGATTGGCGCGCAGGCAGGGGTGGACGAGGTGGTTGCGGGCGTCCTGCCGGAGGGCAAGGAGGCCGTGATTCGGAGACTAAGGGAACAGGGAAAAGTGGCCATGGTGGGGGACGGTATCAATGACGCTCCGGCACTGACGCGGGCGGACACCGGAATTGCCATCGGCGCGGGCACGGATGTTGCCATCGATGCGGCGGATGTTGTGCTGGTGAAAAGCCGCTTGTCCGATGTGCCGGCCGCCATACGTTTAAGCCGCGCAACCCTGCGGAATATACATGAGAATCTGTTCTGGGCATTTTTTTATAATGTGATTGGGATTCCGCTGGCGGCGGGAGTATGGTATCCTCTTTTTGGAATCAAATTAAATCCCATGTTCGGTGCGGCGGCGATGAGCCTTTCCAGTTTTTGTGTGGTGACGAACGCGCTGCGCCTGAATCTGTTCCGTATGCATGAGCCAGGAAGAAGGGAACGCCTGCAAGGGACGGTGTATACAGCGCCGCTCTCTGTGGATAGAGATCAAGAGCAAAAAGAAAGTGAGGACAAAACTATGACAAAGACGATGCAGATTGAGGGAATGATGTGCGGACACTGTGAGGCACGGGTGAAGAAGGCGTTAGAAGCGCTGGCAGGGGTATCCTCCGCCGAGGTGAGCCACGAGAGCGGCACGGCAGTTGTGACGATGGAGGAAGAGCTGTCGGAGGAGACCTTAAAGACAGCCGTGGAGGAGCAGGATTACAGGGTGACCGGGTTCTGCTAAAGAGTGTGTGAGGCCGATTAGCTTTTGGATAAACCGAAAGAAGAAGAGGGCAGGAGGAGAAAGTGATGAGGATTAAAAAGTGGACGGCAGTTTTATGTGTATTTGCACTGTGTATTTGTGTGTGTCTGCCAGCGGGGCAGGTGAAGGCGGCGGCAAAATTTCAGGACGCGTCCCTCGGTGCGCTGCATGTGGAGGGAACAAAGCTGTGCGATGCAGATGGCAACGTGGTGCAGCTTCGGGGCGTCAGTACCCATGGTCTGTCCTGGTATCCCAAGTATGTGAACGATAAGCTCTTCGGGGAGCTGCATGACAAATGGGGCGCAAACGTGGTGCGCCTTGCCATGTATACCGAGGAGTATAACGGCTATTGCAGCGGCGATGCAAACAACCGGAAGACGCTAAAGAATCTGGTTAAAAAGGGCGTGAAGCTCGCGGCAAAGCATGACATGTATGTGATTGTGGACTGGCATATTTTAAGTGACGGCAATCCGAAGACCCACAAGAAGGAGGCAAAAGCCTTTTTCAAATCCATGTCGAAAGCTCTTGCGGACTACGACAATGTGCTTTATGAAATATGCAATGAGCCAAACGGCGGCACCACATGGAAGACCATCAAGTCCTATGCCAACGAAATTATCCCCGTGATTCGTGAGAACGACAAGGACGCTGTGATTATCGTGGGAACGCCCACATGGTCGCAGGAGGTGGACAAGGCGGCGGCGAGTCCGCTTAAGCAGGACAATGTCATGTACTCCCTGCATTTTTATGCAAATACCCATCAGGACAGCCTGCGTCAGACCGCGGAGAAAGCGATCAAGGCGGGACTTCCGCTTTTTGTGACAGAGTTTGGCATCTGTGACGCCAGCGGGCAGGGAGGTATAAACAAGACACAGGCGAACAAGTGGATAAAGCTTTTGGATAAGTATGATGTGAGTTATGTGGCGTGGAATCTGTCGAACAAGAGCGAGACCTGCGCCATGATACAGAGCAGCTGCAGCAAAACCAGCGGCATTAAGCGCAGCCAGCTGAGCGCCAGCGGCAAGTGGGTCTATGATCTGCTGCGGAAGCGTGCGGGGCTCGCATAAAAAAGATAGGAAGAATGTCCCCCTTGTTTTTCAGCGAAAATATACTATAATAAATTCTGTTGTGTAGAATAAGGCAAAAACGAAGGAGGATTTTAGTTATGAACCAGTATCCAAACGCAGGCACAGGCCTGAAGAAGATGTACATTGCGCAGATTGGCGCACTGATTTGCACGGTATGCGCGATCATTCCGGTCATCAATCTCATTGCGGCAATTGCTGCACTGGTATTTTTAATTATCAGCATGGTGGGACTGAATGGAGCAGGCAAGGACATTGCGGGCTGTAAGACAGCATTCACACTTACGATTGTGAATATCGTGCTGAGCGTAGTCGCTGTATTTTTCTCAGCGGTGCCGGTTGTTTCCACACTGTTTAGTGTTGCCGAAAATGTAATCTCATTCTTGGTTGTATACCTGGTGTGCACCTCTGTGGCGGCAGTTATGACACAGATGAATGCAAATGATGTGGCAGAGAACGGCAACAAGGTATGGAAGATCAACCTTGTATGCTATGCTGCTGCTGTTGTGATTGGCATTCTTGGCATGATTCCGGCGCTGACCACAGCTGCCCTGATTTTGAGTGTTGTTCTTGTAATCGTTACAGTGATTGCCAACATTTTCTATCTGCTCTTTTTGGGCAAGAGCAGCAAGGTATTAGGTGCGTAAACAATTGATAAAATGTCCCCGCGTGTTATCCACGCGGGGCTTTTTTGTGTCCATGGAAAACGGTCAGTTTTTCTTAGTTGGAGAACATCACCCGTTCACTGTTGAACATGCGGGTGAGGACATATGTCGCGGCAGCCATGTAGATGAGGTTGCTTGCAATAGTGATCGCAATGCAGGCGCTGTTGATGTTGCCGGAGAGGATTGCGCTCATGCATTTTGCAAAGTTGTAGACCGGCACGAGGCTTGTCGCCACACTGTTGTCCACCGCGCCCATGTAGCCTCCGGCAATACCGATTACCATGATGATGATATTCATGGGACCGATGAGGGTGGCGGATTCCTTCACGCTCTTTGCATGTGCGGATACCAGTGACAGAATGGAGATGAGCACCAGCACCACGGAGAGCACAAGCAGCAGCAGGAGCCCGTACTCGGCAAAACCAAGACCGGAAAAATCAAAGAGCTCCATATCGTCTATGTTGGCGAGCTTCGGCAGGGACAGTGCGACGCCGAGGAAACTCGAGATACCGCTCAGGAGTGTCATAACGCTCATGCTGATAATTTTTCCAAGAGCGAGGGAGCTGCGCTTCATGGGAGTGACCAGAAGAGTCGCAATCGTGCCGCGCTCCTTTTCTCCTGCGATAAAGTCCGGTGCAATGGAGCAGCAGCCGGAAAACAGCAGCGTGAGGAACAGCATGGGAACCAGAGCCGACATCATTCGGGACATCAGATCTGTGCCGTCCGCAAGATCGTAGGTATCCTCAGAGACATTTATGTCAAATTTGTTCGTAAATGAGCTTTCGTAAGCGTCGAGCAGTGAGCCTACAATCTGGTAGCACTCGATGGAAGCAGTCTCACCGGAGTTGTAGTACATGAGAATCTCCGGCGCGGGCTGTCCTGACAGGGAGTCGTAGCCTGCAACGGTCTCGTCGAAGTCTCCGGGGAATACAAGGCAGAGATCCAGTTCTCCCTCAGTGATGGCTTTTTTCGCGGGATCAAGTTCTGAGGCGTCAATGGCCTCGTAGCTTATTTCGCTCTGCGTGAGAATCGCCCCGATGCTGGCGGGCATATTCTGCGCCCAGATTTTGTACTCGTAATCTTCCCCCGTGGAGAGCAGATTCGTGAACATGCCGCCCATCAGGGTATATACAATAAAAATCATAAGTCCCGGCATGATAGCCGTGGAGAACAACAGCTTTCTGTCCATGAAGAACCGCGAAAGCTCCTTTTTTATAATGGTCGTCAGATTACTTTTCATCGCTTCCTACCTCCCTGACGTAAACATCGAAGAATACGTCCTCTAAGCATTTTTCTGCAGTCATGGCGGCAAAGGAGTCGCACATGGTCATACGGCCGTTGATAATGATCCCGACCCGGTCTGCGAGCTTTTCCACAAGGCTGAAAATGTGGGTGGAGACGATGACCGTCTTTCCCTCGGCCTTAAGAGCCAGCAGAAAGTCAGTGACGGTTTTGGCCGTAATAACGTCCAGGCCGTTGGTGGGCTCGTCGAAGATAATGATGTCCGGGTCGTGTACCAGCGAGATGGCAATGGAAGCCTTCTGCTTCATACCGGTGGAGAGATTGGCCACCTTCACCTCCGCAAACTGGTCGATGCCGAAGGTGGCAAACAGCTTTTCCTTGCGCTGGCTGCGCTCGCTCTCCGACACGCCGTGAAGATCTGAGAAGAAATCAAACAGATAGTTCGGAGTGAAAAAATCCTCCAGCTTCAGGTCGCTTGTCAGAAAGCCAATCTTGCCCCGCACCGCCTCCGGCGTGCGTACAACGCTGGCATTGTCTACAATACAGTCGCCGGAGTCCGGCTTTATGAGTGTAGAAATCATGCGGAGCGTCGTGGTCTTGCCCGCTCCGTTCGGGCCTAAAAGAGCGAACACTTCCCCTCTGTATGCGTCGAAGGAAAGTCCGTTTACCGCCACCTTTGTGGCAGAATGATCCTTTTCCAGACGCTGCTGCTTTTTCGACAGCTTAAAGGTCTTGTGCAGATCCTGTACGGATAAAATCGTTTCCATATATGAAATATTCCCCTTTCCGTGTGACATGTCACACTGTGCTTATAACTGTGTATGTGTTATATATACACCTTAAACAGAAAAATGTCAAGTACCGGTTTCATTTTTTTATAAGTTTGTAATATACATTTTTTTCCCGCATAGACTGTACAAAAAGAAAATGCAGGGGAATTTCTTTGAAAACATATATTGAAGAGCGGGCGGTGGAGATCGCAAACTACATTATCGAGAACAGCACCACCGTTCGTCAGGCTGCAAAACACTTTGGCATTTCAAAATCGACGGTACATAAGGATGTAACAGAGAGACTGGAGCAGGTCAACCCCTCTCTGGCCAGTGAGACCCGCAAGGTGCTGAATGTGAACAAGCAGGAGCGCCACATACGGGGCGGCATGGCGACAAAGGAGAAATACGCAAACCATACGATTTAGGCAAAGTACATAAAAAATGAGTGGAAAGGGGGCGGGAAAGCCCCTTTTTACTGTACCGGATTTGGGCAAATGGACGAAAAATATGAGAATCGGCGCAGACAAATTGACAAACCCATGCGGACATGCTAAAATACAGTTGTTTAAACGGTTAAGCAAACGCGGCTTGCTTTTATTTTTACCCTTTAATTTAAACGTTTAAATTAAAGGCGTGAAAGAGAAAAATCGAAAGAGAGGTTGGGGAAGAATGAAGAGACGGATATTATCATGGATGCTTACAGCCGGTATGCTGTTTGCGGTCTGCGGACTGGCGGCCTGCGGAGGCGCAGACAAAGAAGAGGGCACTCAGGAGAGCACGCAGACGGCGGAGAGCACAGAGGAGACAGAAAGCCGGGAGGAGGCGGCGGGGCCGCACACGGTGACCTTCTATGATTCAGACGGTACGACGGTACTGAATACCGTGGAGGTGGAGGACGGCGCTGCCGCAGAGGCGTATGCGCCCGAGAAGGAGGGCTACACCTTTGTGGGCTGGTTTGCGACACCGCAGATGAGCCACCGCTTTGATTTTGCTTCGGCCATCACGGAGGATATCTCTTTGTTTGCAGGTTTTGTCTCTTATGTGGAGGATACCAGAAGCTTTGCCATTGTGGGGAGCGGAAAAAGCCCGGCCCTGCTGGAGTCCAACTGGGGAGCGGTCATCGGCGAGGCACAGACCATGACGAAGGAGGACACAGAGGGAGCCAATGTCTATACGATTACCTTAGATCTGGAGGCGGGCGATGAATTCCAGTTTGCGATGGACAGCTCATGGGGCGCCCAGAGAGGCTACGGCTATCTTACCACGATTGAGCAGGACGGCGTGGAGTATTTCAAAAATTCCGGCGGACTGGGGGATACCGGAGTAAAAAAGGCGAATATCAAGGTGGCTGTTTCGGGAAACTATACGCTGACACTGACGACCTATCCCGGAGAGGACACCTATGACACGGAGGATCCCTACTACACGGAGGACGGTAAGGAGAATTTCAATTACAATGCCTTTGACACGATTACCTGGACATACAACGGGGAGTCTGCGGGAGGCGGCGCGGAGTATCAGACGGATTATTACATTAAGGGAGCCGTGATCACCGGATGGGAGGATGTGTACACGGACGAGACGAGATTCACGGAGACGGACGGTATCTACACCCTGACCATCGCGCTGGAGGAGGGGGATGAATTCCTCTTCACGACCCTGCTGACCGCAGGAGACAGCGAGAGTGTCGGAAATGAGTATGTGCGCTACACGAATATCGCAGAGTCCGACAGCGACAGCCTTGCCTGCGTCAGTGGCTCGGAGAATGCAAACATGATAGCGGTAAAAGCGGGAACCTACACTTTTACCTACGATCCCTCCACAAAGATTCTCACGGTAGCCTGCGAGTAAATCAGATTTGTATATCGTGGGATTCGGCGGGGGTACGTTCCATTGCGCGCTCCATGCAGGCGAACAGTGCCTCCGCTTTCCGGGTGGTCATCAGGGGGACATAATACATGAGTGCGTCTGCTTTCATCAAAGGCGCAAGGCACTCGCGCAGAGCCTGCTGGACGATGAGCACCGGACGGTCGGCGTACTCCGCCAGAGCGGCGGGGGCGGACACATAAGCCACAGAGGGAAACAGTCCGTCCAGCAGCGCCTTTTTCTCCTGATTCGGAGTGTCTAAAAGCAGGAGTGTATAGTCGCTGCCAAAGTGTGCCGCCGCGTCGGCAGAGAGGCGTTTGTAATCGCTGTTTACCTGAAAAAACAGCCAGTTATCTGCAATCAGGCAGTCCAGTGCCAGCAGGGGGACGAAATTGCGGTCGCCGATCTGGTAAAAATGGTCGGAGGATGTGTCGTAGCAGACAATCGCGTCCGCCCGGTCGTAGCGCTCGGTGTAATCGGCGCTCAGATATATGAGCCCGTAATTTTTCGACTGCAGGAAGGACGATAAGAAATCCAGCACATACATCTGGTCGGCTTTTACAAGGACGGAGGTACTCTCCGGCATATAAATGGCCAGCATGCGTTTCTGGCTCGTAGCCAGTGCCTGCGCCGCCTGATTGGGGGTGTAGCCCAGAAGGTTGCTGATCTGCAGCACTTTTTTGCGGGTCTTTTCGCTGATCTGGATATCCGTGCGGTTGTTCATAACATAGGATACCGTCGCCACAGAGACGCCTGCCTCCCGGGCGACGTCCTTGATGGTAATGCGCTTTTTCATAGACGTCTCCTTATGGTTGATAGTTCTATGTTATATGATTTTGGAAAATATTTCAATAAGTGAGGAAAAAACCAATGAATGAATATGCAATGCTGCATGTCCCGGATTCCCGGTACTGTTTTCCGGTGGGGGAGCGGGAGCTCGTCGTAAGGCTCCGGCTCTCGCGGGAGGACAGGGGCGTTACGGTCAGCCTGCTGTATAATTGCAAATATGTTTTTCAGCAGCAGCAGGAGAGCCTTTTGATGGAGGTAAAATATTCCGACCGTCTTTACGATTACTATGAGGCGCGGCTCGTCCTTGCGGACGTCCGGTTCGCTTACATTTTTGCCATTCAGGAGGGAGGAAAAACTTACTATTACAGTGAGGACGGGCTGACGGAGAGCTATTGCTTTGCGGAGGGCTTTTACAACTTTTTCCAGATGCCCTATATCAACAAAAATGATGTGATGCCGGTGGTAGACTGGATGCGGCGCGCGGTGTTTTATCAGATTTTTGTGGAGCGTTTTGCGCTGGGGGACAGGAAAAAGGATTTATCCTACATCAACATGGAGTGGGGAGAACGCCCGGCTCCGAAAAGCTTTGCCGGGGGCGACTTAAAGGGGATTCTGGAAAAGCTGGATTATCTGACGGGGCTCGGCGTGAACGCCCTCTACCTGACGCCGGTTTTTGATTCCATCTCGAATCACAAATACGATATCAGGGACTATAAAGAAATTGATCCGCGCTTCGGGACAAAGGAGGATTTCAGGGCGCTTGTGGAGGGTGCACATGCAAGAGGGATGCGCATCGTATTGGATGCGGTATTCAATCACTGTAGTATGCAGCTTGCGCAGTTTCAGGATGTGCTGAAAAACGGCAGGAGCTCTCCATGGTTTGACTGGTTTTTCATACGGGGAGATTTTCCGGATCCGGAGCAGGTGAACTATGAGTGCTTTGCCGCCTGCAGCTATATGCCGAAGCTCAATACCGCAAATCCGGCAGCGCAGGAGTTTCTTTTAGACATTGCCTGCTACTGGATACGGGAGTTTGATATCGACGGCTGGAGGCTGGACGTGTCGGACGAGGTGTCCCACGAATTCTGGCGGCGCTTCCGCCATGCGGTAAAGGAGGTAAAGCCGGACTGTGTGATCATTGGAGAAAACTGGCACGATGCATACCCCTATCTGCAGGGCGACCAGTACGACAGCATTATGAATTATTCCTTTACCAAGGCATGTCTCGACTATTTTGCAAGAGACCGCTTTGACGCACAGCAGATGGCGGACAAGCTGAATGCGAACCTCATGCGAAACAGCGAGCCGGTCAACTACATGATGTTGAACCTTTTGGACAGCCACGACACGCACCGTTTTTTCACAGAGGTGGGCAGGGATAAGGAGAAGCTGCTTGCCGCGCTCGCGCTGGAGATGCTGCTTCCGGGAGCACCCTGCATCTACTACGGGACGGAAATCTGCATGGAGGGCGGCTATGACCCGGATTCCAGACGGTGTTTCGACTGGGAGGAGGCGGACTGGGACAGACGCGTCATGGATAAGCTAAAGGAGCTCGCCGCCCTGCGGCGTCTTTTGACGCTCCAGTATGGGGCTGTGCGGATTTTGGCGGAAAAGGAAATGCTCTGTGTCATACGAAGCCGGGAGGAGCAGGAGGTGCGGCTGTACATAAATCTGTCGGGGACAAAGCAGACGCCGCCGCAGGAGGACGGCGCAGAGGTGCTCTGCAGCAATCTTTGGAAGGAAGGCGTTCTGGGGCATGGGGGATTTCTTGTAATGGAGCGCGTGAGAGAAAGAGAGGGAGAATGATGAGAGGAATAAAAAAACGTGTATTTTCTGTGCTGATGACGGCGTCGCTTTCGCTGGGACTTTTCGCAGCCTGCGGTGAGGGCGGCGGAAATGACGGGAGTGGCGGGGGTACGCAGGCAAAGACGCCGGAGACGGCGAACGCCGCGGCCGCTGTGTTCGACGGGGAGCTGGAGCAGAATGTGACGATTCAGGTGCTGGAAAATGATACGGCTATCTCCAAGGGCTATTTTGCGGATCTGATCGCCGCCTTTAACGAGGCCTACGCCGAATATGGAATCACGGCGGTGGACGCAAACATGGACCAGTATCTGGATCTGGCGAACGACGGCCCTTACGGCTATGGGCCGGACGTGCTTTATCAGGCGAATGACGTCATTATGAAGTATGTGGACGGCAGACATATCTATCCCCTGCCGGTGGAAAAACTGGAGTGCTACGACCAGATCCCGGAGGCGGCGTGGGCAGCCTACGAGATGGAGGCGGACGGCATTGTCTACACCTGCGGAGTTCCGGTAAATGTGCAGGCGGGGATGCTCTATTACCGGAAGGATCTGCTGCCGGAGGACTGGGAGAGCAGCTGGGACAAGGACAAAAATGCGGTGCCGGATATGGTGGAAAACTGGAACGATATGTATGCGTTTTCCGTGGAACGCCATGCGCAGGATCCGTCGAAGTACGGCTATATGAAGTCTCTCTACGATGTGTATTTTTCCAGCGGCTTTCTGTTTTCCTATGGCGCTTATGTGTTTGGGAATAACAATACCGATCCCTCCGACATCGGCTTTGCGGCGGGGGACGCAGAAAAGGGCGCGTGGGTTTTGAGCCAGCTCGCCTCCGCCATGAACGAGGAGTGCATAGACAACACGATTACGACCAACGCCTACAGTAAGCTGGGGGACGGCAGCTATTTTGCGACGATCAGCACGCCGGACGTGTACACCACCTTTTTGGACGAGCTGATTTTATCCTATGAGAGCGAGGGCTTGTCGGAGACAGAGGCGAGGAAAAAGGCGGAGGAAAATCTGGTTATGACAAGCCTGCCCAGACTTCCGGCGAGCGGAGACCTGACGGAAACATCGCCGGAGCTCATCGACACGAAATCCATGGGTGGAATCAATGGCTATGCGATAAGCGCCTACACAAAGTCGCCCAACGCCTGCCTGGCATTTGTGGATTTTGCCACCAGCTATGAGAGGATGGTGCGCCGCAGCGAGATGCTGGGAATCGCGCCTGCCAGAGAGGATGCGGCAAACGACGTGGGAGGCACCTCGGAGATTTTGTATGAGAATCTCGCCTCCGGCAATATTGTTTTGATGCCGTCGGTCTCGGAGGTGGCGCAGATCTGGACGCCGGGGCAGACCTTTTTTACGGATCTTGCCAAGGATGCGTTCCGGCCGGAGGGACAGAAGGAGTATCCGGGCGAGGAGGCAATGAAGGCAGGGCTTGAGAAGATGAGCGGGGAAATTTACGACGCAATATTTACGTTAAAGTAGAGGTGTAAGGCATGAGAGAAAAATGGAAGTGCTTTAGAGAGGCGGCGAAAGCAAGCAATGGCAGGGTAAGGCTTTCCGCAGTCATTATGGGCGGCGGGCAGCTTCTGTATGGCAGATGGGGGAAGGGGCTCCTCTATCTGCTGGCGGAGCTTTTGCTGGTCTGCTATTTCATTGCCCGGGGAGCGAAAGATATTGCGGGATTCTTCACTCTGGGAACCCGGCGCGGGGACACATGGCTGGGAATCGAGGGAGACGATTCGGTACTTATGCTGCTGATGGGAATTTTTGCGTGGATTGTACTGCTGGTATTTTTATGCCTGTATGTATCAAATTTAAAGGACGCTTACAGGAGCCAGAGGCTCGCAGAGGCCGGCAGGCCGCAGCCGCGTTTTCGGGAGGAGCTGGCACAGCTTGCGGACAAAAAATTTTATGTCACGGTGCTGACGCTCCCGGTTTTGGGTGTGTGCGTATTTAATATCCTGCCAATTGTGTTTATGATTCTGATTGCTTTTACGAACTACGGGGGAAGCATCGTGCCGCCGGAGCTGGTGGACTGGGTGGGACTGGAAAATTTTAGGAAGTTGGTCACGCTGTCCCAGTTTGCGCCCACCTTTTTTAAGATTCTCGCGTGGAATCTGCTCTGGGCGCTTGCCTCTACAGCCCTCAATTATTTTGCGGGGCTGGGGCTGGCACTGCTCTTAAACAAGGAATGCGTGAAGGGAAAGGCGCTGTGGCGGGCGTTTCCGATTCTGGCATACGCGATTCCGGGCTTTATTACGCTGGTGGCATTTAAGTTCATGTTCTCTTACGGAGGGCCGATCAACCAGATGCTTGTGGCCTCGGGAAGAGCGGCCGTCGGCTTTCTGGATCTGGACGCAAGGTGGACGGCGCGGCTGATCGGGCTTTTGGTAAACTGCTGGATCAGCGTTCCTTCTATCATGCTTCTGGCAACCGGACATCTTTCAAATCAGGATATGACCTTGTATGAGGCGGCAAAGCTGGACGGGGCTACGCGCTTCCAGCAATTTCAAAAGCTGACCCTGCCCTTTATGCTCTTTGTCACGACCCCGGTTCTGCTGGGACAGTTTATCGGCAATTTTAATAACTTTGGCATTTTTTACTTTTTGCGGGGCGGTCTGTATGTGGACGGATATTTTCTCGCCAGCGATACGGATCTGCTGATCAACTGGCTGTACAATTTGTCGATTGACAACAATTATTACTGTATCGGGGCGGCCATCAGCCTGGTGATTTTCCTGATTACCTCGGCCATGTCGCTGTTTGTGTACATGCGCTCATCATCCTACAGAGAGGAGGACACATTTCAATGAAAAAGCGATTTTCTATGGGAAGGCTTGCGGATACCGGCGTTACCTATCTGATTTTAATTGCGGTCGCCTTCGTATTTTTCTTTCCCTGCCTGTGGCTGATACTGGCCTCCTTTTCCGCATCGGGAAGCATCTACTCTTTTGAGGGATTCTTTCCTTCCGCATACTGTATGGCAACCTTTCAGAAGCTCTTTACGGATACGACATTATACAACTATCCGAAATGGTTTTTTAATACGCTCTACATCGCGGCGGGAAGCTGTGTGCTGGGCACATTTCTGACAATTTTAACGGCCTACACAATGTCGAGATTTACGTTTAAAATGCGAAAGCCCATGATGAAAACGACAATGGTTCTGGGAATGTTTCCATCCTTTATGAGTATGACGGCGGTGTATCTGCTGATGACCCAGTTTGGGCTAATCAACCAGCGCTGGGGACTGATTCTCATATATGCGGCGGGCGCGCCCATGGGATATCTCACCCAGAAGGGATTTTTTGATACAATCCCGGGGGCTATCGACGAGGCGGCAAAAATTGACGGGGCTACCAGTATGCAGATTTTTACGAAAATCAATCTGCCTCTTTCGCGCCCGATCATTGTCTATACTGCGCTGACAAGCTTTACATGGCCGTGGAGCGATTTTATTCTGCCAAAGCTTCTGCTGAAGGAGAAGGATTACTATACCGTGGCCGTGGGACTGATGAGCCTGGATGAGACAGAGTTTGCCCGCTTTGCGGCCGGGAGCGTGTTCATAGCCGTGCCCATCGTCATTCTCTATTTCTTTCTGGTGAAGGATATGGTAAACGGCATGGCCAGCGGGGCGGTCAAGGGTTAAAAGAAAGGGCAGTAAAACATTTCGATTGTCTACAGAAATCCAATTTGTGGCATATGACAGGGCAGGAAGGCGGAACCACGCTCGTCACAAAGATAGCTTTGGAATCCGCCTGCCTGCCCTGTCATATGCCACAAATTGGATTTCTGCGAGAAATATTTCGGGAAGGTTGCGGGACCTTCCCCTTTTTTGTTATAATAGCCGTAAGCAATGCAAAGGAGAGATGAGATGGAAGAAGTAACTCTTAAGGCGGAAGACGGCTATGAGCTGAGCCTCCATGTATTTGACGCAGGCGGCACAAGGGGCTGTGTGCAGATTATCCACGGCATGGAGGAGCACAAGGAACGCTACGACGGCTTTGCGGAAAAACTGGTGGAGGCGGGATTTTCCGTAGTGTCCTCGGATATGCGGGGGCACGGGAAAAATGCGCCGGTTCTGGGATTTTTTAAGGAGAAGGATGGATACCGCTGCCTGCTGTCAGACCAGAAGCGCATCACGGCTTATGCGAAAGAGCGTTTTGGCGTAAAAAAAGTATATATTTTTGCGCATTCGATGGGGACAATTATTGCAAGAAATCTATTGCAGACGGAGTCGGGAGGATATAAGAAGGTGGTGCTGTCCGGTTTTCCCTGTAGCCCGGGCCGGCCGGCGATAGATGTGGCTATATGGCTGAGCCGCCTGATTACCGCCCTGCGGGGGCCTGCGTATTACTCAAAACTTGTGGCGCATCTGGGAACGGGCAGCTTTAACAAGGCAGTCAAAAACCCCAGGACAGAGCTTGACTGGCTGAGCTATAATGAGGACAATATCCGCGCGTACCAGGCGGACAGATATTGCGGCCACGGCTTTAAGGTATCGGCGTATCTGGATCTGTTTACGCTCGTGCGGCGCATGTCCTGCCCGAAGCGCTACCGAAGGGTGAATGAAAGGCTTCCGATTTTTCTGATCCGGGGCGACGGAGATCCCTGCACCGGATATGCAAAGGGCGCCTCCGCAAGTGTGAGGACGCTGAAAAAAGCGGGTTTTCGCAACATTCGGACAAAGACCTACCGGCATATGCGGCATGAGCTTTTAAACGAGGCGGACGCAGAGCTGGTGGCGGAGGATATCATTCGATTTTTGAAATAGCGGGAGGAGAATATGTCAATTGCAAGTATGCTGATGTGCTACAATTCAGGGCGCAGCGATAAAAAGAGGGACGCGGGAAAAACGACCCCGGCGGATGTGGAGCGCTTTGACGATATCCGTTACGGTATGGACGAGAAGTTTCACCGGCTGGATGTTTACCGTCCAAGGGGCGCGGAGGGTAAGCTTCCCGTGATTGTGAGCGTGCACGGCGGGGCGTGGGTCTACGGCAGCAAGGAGGTCTATCAGTTCTATTGCATGAGTCTGGCGCAGAGGGGATTTGCGGTGGTGAACTTCACCTACCGCCTTGCGCCAAAATTCAAATATCCGGCGGCGGTCGAGGACATCAATTCGGTGTTCCAGTGGATTCTCGCAAATGCAGACACCTACGGTCTTGATACAGACAAGCTCTGCGCGGTGGGGGACTCTGCGGGCGCACATCTTCTGTCGGTCTATGCCTGCATTTTGACAAACAGGGCATACGCTTCGACCTACAGGACGATTCATGCGCCTGAAATCAGGCTTCGCGCAATTGCCCTAAACTGTGGAAAGTATGTGCTTGACCGGAAATTTGTGGAGGATGAGAATCTTAAGCATCTTAAGGCGGATATTTTCCCGAAAAAGGGGTCGGAGCAGGAGCTGCGCTGGGTGACGCCGGTGCACTATGTGAACGGGGATTTTCCGCCTGCTTTTGTGATGACGGCGGAGGGAGATTTTCTGCGGGGACAGCCGCCATTTCTTACGGAAAAGCTGGCGGAGTGCGGCGTGACCTACGAGTATAAGATGTACGGTTCGCCGGAGCAGGAGCTGTACCATGTGTTTCACTGTAACACAAGCGAGCCCATGGCGCATGTGTGCAACGATGAAGAGTGCGCATTTTTCCGAAGGTTTTTGAAGGATTAGGGGTAAACCGGAGTTTTGAGTTGTAGCTTTAGAGGACGAAGGAGGAAGGATATGGAGCAGGAAAAGGTTATCGTCATTGACTTTGGCGGCCAGTATAACCAGTTAGTGGCGCGCCGTGTGCGGGAGTGCAATGTGTATTGCGAGATATACTCTTACC
This sequence comes from Blautia sp., assembly GCA_023663685.1. Classification (GTDB taxonomy): domain Bacteria; phylum Bacillota; class Clostridia; order Lachnospirales; family Lachnospiraceae; genus Roseburia. The sequence goes on along the minus strand of JAMPHB010000018.1, from coordinate 1,359 downwards.
GCACGGATATCGAACAGATCAGGGCTATGAAGCCGAAGGGAATTATTCTGACCGGAGGGCCGAACAGCTGCTATGAGGCAGATTCTCCCACCTGCACGGGGGAGCTGTTTGGGCTGGGAATCCCGGTGCTGGGGCTGTGCTACGGCGCGCAGCTTATGAATTTTATTTTGGGAGGGCGTGTGGAAAAGGCTCCGGTTCGCGAGTATGGAAGGACAGAGGTATTTGTGAATCCGTCTTCTTCATTGTTTGAGGGTGTGGGAACTCCATCATCTGCTCCTGTTTCCGGGAAGACATGCGACGCTCATAAGAGTGATACCAATACAACAGTCTGCTGGATGAGCCATACGGATTATATCAGTCAGGCAGCACCGGATTTCCGGATTGTTGCACATACGGCGGACTGCCCGGTTGCGGCGGCTGAAAATCCGGACAAAAAGCTATACGCCATCCAGTTCCACCCGGAGGTTTTGCATACGGCGGAGGGGAGCAAAATGCTCGCCAATTTTGTACATAAAATCTGCGGCTGCGGGGGGACATGGCGCATGGATTCCTTTGTGGAGCAGTCTGTGGAGGAGCTGAGAAAAAAGGTTGGAGACGGCAGGGTGCTGCTCGCCTTGTCCGGCGGTGTGGATTCCTCCGTCGCGGCGGGGCTGTTAGCCCGTGCCATTGGCAAACAGCTGACTTGTGTGTTTGTAGATCACGGCCTGCTGCGGAAGGACGAGGGTGACGAGGTGGAGGCTGTATTCGGAGAAAAAGGACAGTTTGACCTGAATTTTATCCGTGTCAACGCCCAGCAGCGCTACTACGATAAACTGGCAGGCGTCACGGAGCCGGAGAAAAAGCGAAAAATCATCGGCGGGGAATTTATCCGCGTTTTCGAGGAGGAGGCTAAAAAAATCGGGACGGTGGAGTTTCTGGCGCAGGGAACAATCTACCCGGACGTGGTGGAGAGCGGACTCGGCGGAGAGTCCGCCGTCATCAAATCCCACCACAATGTGGGCGGGCTTCCTGACACTGTGGATTTTAAGGAAATCCTTGAGCCGCTGCGAAATCTCTTCAAGGACGAGGTGCGCAAAGCGGGACTGGAGCTCGGTCTGCCGGAGCACCTTGTATTCCGCCAGCCCTTCCCCGGCCCCGGCCTTGGGATTCGTGTCATTGGAGAAGTGACCGCGGAGAAGGTGCGGATTGTGCAGGACGCCGACGCCATCTACCGGGAGGAGCTGGCGAGAGCGGCGGAGGCTTACGAAAAGCAAAACGGTGCGCCCGCGCCGTGGAAACCGGACCAGTATTTTGCGGCGCTGACAAATATGCGCTCGGTGGGCGTCATGGGAGATGAGAGAACCTACGACTATGCGGTGG
>JAMPHB010000017.1 GCA_023663685.1 Blautia sp. | reverse complement strand
TTTTGCTTCCGTCCGGATTTACCACAACGGTGGCGTCAGGATCCTTCGGCTCAGTAGTGGCAGGCGGTGTAACGGTGACAGGCGGTGTAACGGTAGTGCCCGGATTGCTCGGGGTCGGGTTCGTGCCCGGATCTTTTCCCGGATCGTCGCCAGTGCCTGGATCTTTTCCCGGATCATCGTTTCCCGGGTCATCGTTTCCCGGATCGTCCGCTTCTGTGCCCTTTTCCTTAAAGATCAGTGTCCCGTCCTGAAGATCCAATGCATAGTTTTCGCTGCCATAAGAAGGCCCCTCGTTACTGTATACAAAGTCAACCTTTATCGTATAGGTTCCAAACGCAAGCCTCAGATCATCCGGGCTGCTGTCATAGTCATAATATGCATTGTCGCCCTCCAGCCATGTCCGAATCGTCGGCCTCTCGTCACTTCCAACATACGCGCCCTCTGTGATGCTGCAGCCCTTGCCCGTGCCATCGTTCGCAATGATTTGTTCTCCAATGTTTTCCTCCAGAAAACTTAACAGCTCATCAGAGCCCGCCACCGTAGCATCTACGCCCTTGATTACGATAAGTTTCTGATTGATCAGGCAGGTTAAATACGCCTCACCGTAATACTCATCTGTATCATATGTGACAGCCAGTCTGTACTCGCCGAAATTTTTAATCGGTGCAGACGATCCATCATCGTGTAACGCTTCGCTCTTCACGGTCAGCCCATCCGCACTGTATGCGCCATCTGCATATGCAATCACGCCGCTTGCTACCGGCGCTCCGTCATATGTGATCTGATAAGCGGGCTCCACCGTCTCACCGCTGTACTCCTTTGTAACTACGCCATTCGCCCATGTTTGGCCGCCTTCAATCGTGAGCGCGATATCCGCAACCTTTTTGCTTGTCACCGTAATGACTACGCTCTTGTAGAATATCATATTTGCGTATTCAAGCGTAATGTCCAGCGTATCACTCTTTGTCGCCTCATCCGTGAAATCCAGACTATCCTTAAATGTCAGCGACAGCATTCCGGTATCCACGTTTAATTCCGCACTCTCAACGACAGCTCCCTCTGATATCGCAACAGTATTTGTCTTCGGCGTCTCATTCTCTTGTTTTGCACGGTCAATTTCTCCCCGGAATTCGTCATCAATAACAAGAATCTCCGTTGATCCGCCCGTGAAATCCTCAACTTCATCCTTGCTGTATGTCTTGCTGAATACCGTCTCCGTGAGCATCCTCTGCGTAATCTCGAGTGTATAATTAGAATCCTGCTCGTCAAAGCCGTTGAAATTATCCGAGCCCTCCAGAGTCAGAAAAATATTATAGACTCCGGCATTTTTCGGATTATCCACTACTTCGCCGTTTTGCTTTGCCGTAAACGTCGCAGCTTCCCATACCTCCCACGGAAGCGATTCATCATACTCAAAGACGTCCTTTAACCCGCATTCTCCCTCAATAACTACTCCATATGTTGTAAATCCCCACTCATAGTTCTTCTTAATGATATCGCTCACGCTAAAGTCAGCCTTTTTTATCGTGACCTCAAAAGCAGGCTCATCTTCACCAGTATAGACATTCGTAGAATCTACCCACAAAGTCAGCGTATAGTCACCGACAGAGCACATATCCCCATCCCAGTTCAGGGAATAATTATCCTCTGTAATACCATCATCACCGCTCGGCTGCAGGGCACTCCGAACCTCTTCGCCCTTCCACTCGCCGTCCCATGTAAGATCCGGGGCAGTAAATGTAAAATAATCGTTCACATTATCCTCTGTAATCTCCACCCTCTCTATATTAAAGTCAATGGTCAGAACAGCATAATTATCGTCTGTTTCATAAATGTATTCCAGACGATAGTAAGCGGAATCCTTTATTCCAGTAACGTCGGTAACGGGGGCGAAATCCTTCGTTATATTGAGAGTTAAATCCCCATTGCCGTTCTCTAGCTCCTCTATCAGATCTCCCCGACAATTATTGTCTTCATCCCAGTTATAAGTTGCCACAGCCGGCAGTTTAATGGTATCTCCGTAGAGAAATTGAGCATTGCCGTTCTTCCATTTTTCATCTGCATCCTCTGCCAGTTCAAAGCATATCCCGTTCTTGGTAGTGATTACTATCGGAAGCTCTATCGTATAGTCAAAATCGGCAAAGCTCTCTCCGAAATCCATGGTCAGGGTGAACTCCTCCACCCCGGAAAAGGCTTCCATCGCCGCCGTATCGGGTGTGAGCGTCACTTCCGCCACATATTCCTCTGTCTGGCCGTCCTCATATGTCTTTTGCTCAAGTATACGCACCGTCGGCGTGCCGGTAAAAAGAGAGCTGCCCTCTCCCGACAGTCTGGCCGTCCCCTGAATGTCTGCAAAGACTGTCCCCGGGGACTCTGCCATCGCGCCCTTAAAATTGAAATCAAAGGTATAAGGCTCTTCGCTTACTCCTCTCCACTCCTTCCACCATATCTCGTTTTTCTGTCCACGCTTAAGCTCTACCGTGCCGGCGAGAACTTCTTCCCCGTCTGTCGTAAAGTTCTCTCCCTCTATGCTTACATATACATTGTACTTTGCCGCATAGAACATCTCACCCTCATTCACGGGCGTCTCGCTGCCGTCTGCGCCCAGCTGCTTATAAGAAAAGGTAATCTCGCCAAAGTCCAGGGCAGTGCCTCTCGTGATCTTAAATGCCTGCTCCACCGCCCATGAGCGGTTATCTCCCTGTCCCCTTGACACCAGTTCCTCTTTAATGTCATCATCGGGGTCATAGGTCAGATAATTCTTAATATTCTCCGACGTAACGACAGTCCTCTGCGATTCAGCTTCCCGCGTCTCCTCCGCTATGACGGTCACCCCCCCGAGCGGAAGCGCAGCTACGGCCATGGCAAATGACAGTCCCGCTGCCAAAAGCCGGTTTACTCTGCTTTTCTTCATATGGATTCCTCCTTTATCCTAATAAAACAATAAGTCTGTTTCATTTTCTCATATTCATGCCAAAAATTGGTTAGCGCAGTGCTAACAATTTACATTTTTTAGGAAAAAAGTCACATGGGTACGGGAATCAATTTCTGCAAATATCGGAAATACCCCTTGCAGTTTTCCAGAATCGTGGTAAGATAAATAGACATTAGACGAAGGAGGATATATCATGGCAGCAAAAACTACGAAGGATATGACAAACGGCGGGAGCATGAGGCTCATACTCGGCTTCGCCCTGCCCCTGCTCCTCGGTATGCTGTTCCAGCAGGTCTACAGTCTGGTGGACACCATCATCGTGGGGCGTTTTCTCGGCGTAAACGCGCTGGCGGCTCTCGGCGCCACCGGCAGCCTCAATTTTCTGATTATCGGCTTCTGTCTGGGCGTCTGCAACGGCTTCGCCCTTCCGGTAGCCCAACGCTTCGGGGCGAAGGACTACGACGGACTCCGCAAATATGTCGGCAATTCCGCGGTGCTTGCAGCCATCATCGGCGGTGCAGTCACGCTCCTCACAGTGTCCTTCTGCCGGGAGATACTCACTCTCATGCACACGCCGCCGGATATTTTTGAATTATCCTATCAATACATCATCGTGATTTTTGCGGGAATCCCGGCCACCATACTGTACAACCTTCTGTCCGCCCATCTGCGCTCTCTGGGCGATTCCGTGACGCCGGTGATTTTTCTGGTGATGTCCGCCGCCTTAAATATCGGTCTGGATCTGCTCTTTATCCTCACCCTTCACTGGGGCGTGTTCGGCGCGGCCTTTGCAACTGTGCTCTCGCAGGGCGTCTCCGGCCTGCTGTGTCTTCTGCTCATTGTGGTAAAATTTGACATTCTGCATCTGAAACGAAGCGACTGGCGCCCCGCGCGCAGCTACATACGCAATCTGCTCTACATGGGGCTTCCCATGGGCTTTCAGTACTCCATCACCGCCATTGGCAGCGTCGTTTTGCAGACCTCAGTAAATTCCCTCGGCTCCGTAGCCGTGGCCTCCATGACCGCCGCCAACAAGATTTCTATATTCATGGTCTGCCCCTTTGACGCCCTCGGCTCCACCATGGCGACCTACGGCGGACAGAACGTGGGAGCCGGAAAACTCAGCCGTCTCGGGGAGGGACTCCGCTCCGCAATCCTTCTGGGGGCTGTCTATTCGGTCATAAGCTTCACCCTGCTGTTTTTCTTTAGCGGGAACCTGATACAGATTTTCCTGTCCCCGAATGAGTCCAACGTAGAAACGGTGCTCACATGGGCAAGGCAGTTTCTTCTTACTAATGCGGCATTTTACTTTCCGCTCGCGCTTGTCAATATCGTGCGCTTCCTCATTCAGGGCATGGGCTTTTCGGGCTTTGCGGTGTTCGCCGGCGTCTTCGAGATGCTTGCCCGCGCGCTGGTCGGCCTGTTCTTCGTCCCGGTATTCGGCTTCACCGCCGCCTGCTTTGCGAGTCCGCTGGCGTGGATTTTCGCAGACTTCTTTCTCATCCCGGCATTTTTCCACTGTAAAAAACAGCTCCAGCGATAACGCTGAAGCTGTTTTATTTAGACCATTCTATTCTTCTGTCGCGGCTTCTGTCTCCCGGGTCTGTGTCTCCCCTGCCTCTGTCTGCCACTCAGTATCCGGAAGCGGCGGCATCTCCTCGACGGGAATATCTACCGATATGCTGCTTAAGCCCTTGCCATAATATTTTGTGCCATCCACCTGCAAATAGGGAACCACCTTAAAGATATAGCTTCGTCCCGGTGTAAGCCCCGACACCACGCAGGTGGTGCCCGTCACACCCTCGGCAAGCTTCTCGAATTTGCTGCCCGTCGTGCTCCGGTAATAGATATCATAGCCGCTGGCCGTCTTTAAGGAGTTCCACTCGATATAGACCTTCTGATCGTCCTCGAAGTCCGCAACCACCCACGAGAGCTTTAAATTACTAACATCCGGTGCGGTAGTCTGCGGCTCACTGTTCGATTCCGCCGGCGGCTGCTCCGTGGCTGGCGGCTGACTGTTCGATCCAGCCGGCGGCTCCACGGTCTCTGTCGGCTCCGTTTCTGTACCCGCACCGCCCGGCGCCCCGACAGCCTCCGTGCCCTGGGTCGTCTCCTCCGTACTCTGGGTCGTCTGCGTATCCTCTGTCCCCTGCACGGTATCTTCCGGATTCTCAGACGGAGCAGAGTTCGTCCCGTTCTCCACCTCCGTCGTCTGTACGATCTGTTCCGTGTCCTCTGTCGCCAAAATCTCTGTGCCGCCTCCCGAAGCTCCACTGTCTCCGCCGATGTATACCTCAACGCCCACAACCTCGACGCCCTGATCGTCCATCAGCCGGACAATCTCCTCGATGGTCTTGTCGTAGGATACCTCCTCCGAAACCTCTGCGGACTCCTTGATGCGGTTCACAAAATAATACTTTCCGACGGATACTCCGGCTGTCTTTGCCTTCTCCTCCTCTTCCTCCTCCTTGGCAAAGGTCTGGGAAAAGATCGTGCAGTTCTGTCTGCTTCCGCTCAGATTTACGATCGCACTCTGGATCTTCGTCTCTACGTCCGCGGACTCCTGCTCGTAGCAATAGCTCACCAGCACGCCCGCCTTCTCGCTCTTAAGATATTCCTGTGTCTCCAGAGAGTCAAACACGCTTTCCAGTACAGTGTCCACATTGCCTTTTTTCTTATTCAGTCCGTCCACTATGGCTGTGCCGTCCCCATTCAGGGCGTCTACACGCCGGACCTTTCCGTTCCTATTGACCGAGAGGGACACGCTGGGGTTCACGTCCACGATAATCCTTCCCTCGATTGTGTTACTGTCTCTCACCTCATGGAAACAGAAGAGAAGTGCAAACATTGCCGCCAGACCGGCCGCCGCGCGGTAAACCCTGCCCCATGTCCTGCCTCTTCCCGGAGGCATCGTGCGAATCTTCGGCTTTTCCGCAAACAGCTCTGCTTCCGACTCAATGGGCACAAGCGGCTGCTCTAAAATCTTCCCTGCAAGCTTTGGCGCCATGTCTCCCAGCCCTGCTTCCAGGCGCATTTTTAGTTCCTGATCCATTACTTTACCTCCTTTCCTCCATGATTTACTATATGGTTCAACCGCCTGATGGCCCGGTTATACTTCGTGATGACCGTGCCAAGCGGCTTATCTTCCTTTTCAGCGACCTCCTGAAACTTAAGTCCCATCAGTCCGTGCAATATGACAATATTGCGCTCCTCCTCGGACAGATGAACGAAAAGCTCCTCTAAAAGAAGCCGGTTATCCACATCCCGGATCTGGTCGAAGGACAACTCCTCCCTGCGATCCTCATTCTCCAAAACCTCTGTCTGCCGCCCCTGCCCGCCTCTGAGTCTCATGCGGTACAGATTCTGGGCAATCTTCATAATCCACGCCATGGGATTGCCTTGTTCCTTATATAAATGCGCGGCATTCCTCACCCGGATATAGGTGTCCTGAAGCAGATCCTCTGCATCGGCATTGTTCATTGTCAGTGACAGACAAAATGCATACATCGGTCTGTAGGTTACGGTATATAATTCTTCAAACGCTCGGGACTCGCCCTGCGCAACCCTCTCAATTAGACCCGGCTGCAGCTTTACCTTCTGTCCAGACATCTGATAATTCCCCTTTTTCCTGCCCGCCCGACGGCAAAAGTCTGCCGGCGGTGTTGGACAATAAGATTGACTACCCCCTATTATACTAGAAAGCAGTCAATCTTAAAAGTAATCTCTTATCAGAAATTTAAAAAAATTTCGTCTCACAGATTTAATCTATCTCCCTTCATGCCGCAGTCAATCCGGTCGATGGCTGGAATACGGTATCCTCATCCCGCACCCGGTACAAAAATCTAAAAAACTACTCAGTGTGTATCCGTTCGCTCCCGCCTGCTTGCTCCCCCCTCCTTTCATTCCGGCAGGATAAAAAGCATTTTGATTACTTTCTAATTAAGACAATGCAGCTTGTTTCGATTTTATTTCAAAAAAATAAAAAAAATTTTCCGTCTCAATTAAAATATATCCTCGCTGTCCTCCCAGAGAACCGCCGCCCCATAAGGGGGAAGCGTGAGCACGGAGGAAATCTCCTCGCCCGTCAAAAGCTCTGTTCCCTTTACGTTCTTCACGAAGGCGGGACCCGTACCGCAATTTAAATAGAAGGAAAAGCGCTCATTCCCTGCCTCTCTGCTATGGTACTCCACATTTTCCGGCAGCCTCCTGACAGGAAGCCCGGCAGCCTCAAAAAGCTTCTCATACAGACGAATCATCGACACATCATCCAGCCTTGCCGCCACATACCATGCCTTTCCGTCCCCGGTCTGCTTCACTGTCACGGCCGGCATACCGCCGTAATAATCCTTGAGATAGGTTCCCACCACCTCTGCGTCCAAAAGCCGCAGCATCTCCGCATATTCCCTCACCAGTCCGGTACTTCCGTCCGTAAAATTCACCTGATTCTCATCGGAGGGATAGAGGCTGTCAATCTCCTCGCTCACCACGCCGAAGAGCTCCTTAAGGCCGTCCCCCGGAAAACCGCCAAGGAAATTGAGCTGATCCATGTCTACATAGCCCGTCAGGTAGGTGGCCAGAAGCTGCCCGCCGCGGGTCACGAAACGTCTGAGGGAATCCGCGACCTTCGGCTTTAACATATAAAGCATAGGCGCGACCACCACGTCATAGCCATCCAGCGGGTCGTCGCTGGGAATCACGTCGATGTCCACACCGAGCCGCATCAGATTCCGGTATGCCCGCACGCAGGTCTCCTCATACTTTTTCGAGGCCTCGGAAAGCCCCCGCATATCCTCGATGGCCCAGCGGTTGTCCCAGTCAAAGAGCAGCGCCACCGGACTTTTGACCACCGTGCCCCGCACTTTGGAGAGCTTCTGCAAATCCGCGCCCACCTCCACGACCTCTTTAAAAATCCGGGTGTCCGAGCTTCCGAAATGATCCAGCACCGCCCCGTGGTACTGCTCATAAGAACCCCGGCCCTTCCGCCACTGGAAATACTGCACGGTGTCGGAACCGAGTGCCACCGCCTGCAGCGACGCAAGCCGGTGCACACCGGGCCGCTTCATTTTGTTCACCCCGTGCCAGTTCACCAGCCCCGGCGCGCTCTCCATCAGCATAAAGGGACGATCCTTCTTCATACAGCGCATCAGCGCATGGTCAAAAGCATTTTCTCCCATCGTGTCGGCAAAGCTCTCCCAGTCATTGTGGAAAGGCGGATAGCTGTCCCACGACACCACGTCCAGCTCCCTGCTCATCACCCGGTAATCCAGCCCCGGGAACCGCTTCATGTAGTTGGTAGTCACGGGAATATTCGGCGTTTTTTCCTTTAAGATTGCAATCTCCGACTTCATATAGTCTGTCATGCTCCATGTCGTAAAGCGCTTCCACTCCAGATTCAGCCCCATGATGCTGTACTCCCCATTCCTGTAGGGAGGCTCAATCTGGGAAAAATCGTTGTAGCTGTGACTCCAGAAGGCTGTCCACCATGCCCTGTTCAGCTTCGCAATGTCGTGGTCGAACTTCTCCGCGAGATAATTCTGAAAACGCGCCACACAGTGGGGGCAGAAGCACTCCCCGCCGAACTCGTTGGAGATATGCCACATGATAAGCCCCGGATGCGATCCCACTGCATCAATCAGCTGATTCAGGAGAATAGACACCTTTTTGCGGAAGATCGGCGCGCTCATACAGTGATTGTGCCGCACGCCGTGATGTGCTCTGCGCCCATAGCTGTCCACCCGAAGCGCCTCCGGATAACGCTCGTCCAGCCACGCGGGCTTTGCGCCGCTCGCTGTCGCAAGAATTGTATAAATACCGTTCTCATACAGCTTGTCCATAATCTGCATGAGCCACCCGAAGAAAAAGCTCCCCTCTGTGGGCTCATAGGCGCTCCATGAAAACACTCCCAGCGTGACGCAGTTGACGCCCGCCTCCTTCATCAGCCGAATGTCCTCCACCAGAATATCCGGCCTGTCCAGCCATTGCTCCGGGTTGTAGTCCCCCCCGTGCAGAATTCCGTCAATCTGCGGAAACAAAATTTTGCGTTCCATACGACACCTCTCCTTTTCACAATTACCGGGAGAAAACCATAAGTCTCCTCCCGAATCCATCTATTTCACCATACGGCTCTTGTGGCAGGTAAAATAGATCACCTGATACTCCTGGCTGATCTTCATCAACAGCGCATTGCCGCTGTCCAGCTTCTCCTCATCCAGATTCACATAAGGATCGTCCAGCACGAGGAATGGCTTCTCATCAGGGTACATAGCGTCCACCAGCGCCAGACGCATACACACGCCCAGAAGATCCTGATAGCCTGCGGAAAGCCACTTGGTATCCCGAAGCTCCCCAAGCTCCTTCACCTGCACGGCGATGTCCGCGTTCACCATCCAGTCCCCGCTGGTATCCCCGGTGAGGATCTCGTAATATTTCTGAAAACCGTTCTTGATCGGCCCTAGGTAACGGGCGGAGAACTGCTCCTTGGCCTGCTGCAGATAGTGCTGGGTCAGCGAAAGTACCCCGTAGGTATGTAATTCCTCCTCCTGCTGCCGCTTGCACTCCTCAAGCTGCTGGTTCTTTTCGTCCCGCAGGTCAAGCTGCTCCTGCAGATCCTCCATCTGGCGGTTATACTGTTCGATGGACTCCCGCACATCCTCGATTCTCTGATCCACGTCCGAAATCATGCTGTTGAGCTCGTCCAGCGAGTAGGGGCACTTGTGCTCCTTCGCCAGCTTCTCCACGTCGCACTCCTCCTCAAACTGCACCTTTTTCGAGAGAGCCTCCTCGTATGCAGATTTCGCCAGCCGGTACTCCGCCGCCTTTGTCTGCATACGGCTGATATCCGCCGCGATATCCTCCCCGAACCGGATACCAAGCTCCTCGCCGAAGGCCATGAGCCCCTTTCTCGTCTTTTCGCATTCATCCTCCGTCTCTATGCTCTTCTCGAGACGCCTCATCAGACGCTCATACTCATGGAGCTGGTTTTTCAGCTCATAGAGATGGGACTTTGCCTGCTCGAGATCACAGTGCACCTGATAACGCTCCAAAAATGAGAGAATATCCTGCCGCAGCGTCTGGATATGCTCCCCCGACTGTTCCAAAAGCCCCATAATCTCGTTCACCGGCTCCTGCCGCTTCCTCAGCTCCTCCTCCTGCTGCTTTCTGGCAAGAAGCAGAGCCTTCTTGTCGGACAGAAGCTTTGCCCTGCGAACCAGAAGCAGGGTGACTCCCGCAAATATGCCCGCACAGCCTCCCAGCAGCCAGCCCAGCATGAAGGACTTCATAAAGACCGCATAGGCCGCCGCGCCAAGCCCCAGGACGCCCAGCACAATACAGAGGATTCCAAGCACCTGCAGCCCGCGGCGCTCCGTAGTCACCGGAAGCTCGCTCTCCGGATGCAGCGCCAGAGCCTCAAAGTAGGACATCTTCCCCTCCAGCTTCGTCCTCTCGTCCCGGTAGCGCGTCAGAATGTCCAGCTTTTTGTCCACCTCATCAATCTGGGACTCCTCGGGCAGACCGGCCGCGAAGGTCTTCTGCAGCTTTCCGTACTGCTCCTTCTCCTCCTCCGTCAGGCCGATATTGTAGAGGGTGGTCTTTAGGATTCCGAGCACCTGCACCTCCTGATTCTTCTGCTGGAACTCCAGATCCTCCGGCACGCGGACGGGAAAAAGATCTCCGTACTCATCGAGTGCCTGCCGCCGCTCCCGCACCTCCACACAGATGCTGTCGTAGTTGGCCTTCCGGCTCTCACGCAGGCTCTCCTCGCTGGCAAGCTGCAGGGCGGAGGCATACTGATTGCGAATCTGCATCAGCTCCTTTCTCTGCTCCTGCTTCTCCTTAAGCTTCATGCCAAGCTCCATGTAAGCGACCTCAGCCGCCAGAAAGCCCCTCAGTTCCTCCTCAATGTGGGTAATCTGGTTCGTGCGCTTCTTCATAGACCCGGTGGCACGGTCGGGGGAAAGCTTGTTCATCTTGTCGTGAATGCGCCTTGTCGCACTCTCGAAATTATTGACATCGTTGGTATTCTCCGCAAGATTCCCCAGCTTCGCGTTGATCGCGTCGGTGGAGCCGCACTCACAGTCGTTCTGCGCGATAAAGGCGCTCCGCTTAAAGGAGGCGCTGTCCAGTCCAAAGAGCTCGCTCCCAATCTGGGAGGAAAAGTCATGGCATTCCTTATTCGTGGCGAGATCATAGAGGTGAAACTCGTCGTTCTTCTCCGTCCGTCCAAAGCTTCTGCTGATCCGATAGCGTTTTTTCCCATGCTCAAAATCCAGCTCTCCGCCGTAGACGCCGCCCTGCCATGGCCTGTAGACCACACGCTCCTTCTCAAAGGAACCGGACTCTTTTTTCGAGTCAAAGCCATAGAACATCACGCGCAAAAATGCCGCCAGCGTACTCTTTCCCCATGCGTTGGCCTCATGGATCGTGTTGAGTCCCCGGCCGAAATCCACATCTAAATCCGATAATTTTCCAAAATTGTCGATATGACAGGCAATCAGCTTCATCTTATATCTCCTCCCCTGACAAGGCCGTAATTCCACACCGGATCACTTCATTCTTCTGTGCCTCGGTCATCTCTGACGCCAGCACCATGCGGATAAACTCTCCCTTTAGAGAGGCATCCTGCTCAAAGTCGCTGTAATTCACCCGGAGCTTCGTTCTGTCATACACCTTTTCAAAGTAGAAATAATCCTTGAACAGCTCCTGCAGATACTCACAGTTGAACTCGGAATCCACCTCTACCTCTCCCACAAGCACGAGCTTTACCAGACTCCCGGAGGAATAATCCGCCTCTGTGATTGCCCTCTCAATCCGTCCCATGGCCTCCTGCGTGGTCATCACACCGGTAACATCCACCTCAAGCGTGTACAGCGTCCGCGCCGCGATCGGCACAAACTGGTAGTCTGCCTTTTTCGTCTCCTCGTCCACATTGATGAGGACAAAGCCCTTCTTTCCGCACTCATCAAAGCCCCTGCCCTCCAGACAGCCCGGATAGCAATAGACGCCCCGCGCGTCGAGACGCTCCATCTTCATCGTATGCACATGACCGAGCGCAAGATAATCGATGCTCTTATTTTTTAAATCGTTCAGGCTGATGACCTGCACCTGATCTTTGCTCTTATAGTTCTCCAGCTGCCCGTGAAGCGTTACGATATTGAACATATCGTGGTCAAGCACCAGTGAATTGTACATCATTGCCTGCGTTTTTGCACTGATTTCCAGTCCCGTGATCGCAATATTGCCATACCGGTAGCAGATCCACTCGTCGGCAAATAAAAGCAGATTGTCGGGTATCTCGTCCAGCTTGCTCAAAAAATTGTCGTTGTCGTGGTTCCCCTTAAGATAGATAAAATCGATGCCCGGATGTCCCAGTATCATATCCTTGACGGTATTGCGCACCGTGGCAGAAACCGCCCGGGTGTCGAAGAGATCTCCCGCAATCAGGATTACCCGCACCTCGTTTTTGACCGCATAATCCACCATCCGGGTAAAGGTGCGCAGAATCTCCTTCCTGCGCTCCCTCGCCTGCTCCCGGCTCAGATTCGCCGTCATTCTCGCATCCAAATGTAAATCTGCACAATGAATGATCTTCATAGCATTTTCCCTCGTATTCGCTGTCTCTTTATCGCATCGGAATCGCGGCAATCCCGCGCATCTCAATCAATGGCCCGCCCGTTTTCTCTACATAGTCCTTCGTGATGGTGACCATTCCAATATTGTCGTCCTTCGGTATCTCATACATGATATCCAGCATGAACTCCTCGATGATGGCACGCAACGCCCGCGCCCCCACCTTCTTCTCCTTCGCCTTCCGGGCGATGCTGTGAAGCGCCTCCGTCTCAAATACCAGCCGCACCTCGTCCATGGCAAGGAGCTTCTGGTACTGCTTCGTGATCGCGTTTTTCGGCTCCGCCAGAATGCGCACCAGCATATCCTCCGTCAGCGCCTCTAAGGCAAAGAGAACCGGAAGCCGCCCCAGAAACTCGGGAATCATGCCAAATTTGCGCACGTCCTCCACCGTGACCTGCGTGAGCAGATTCTCGTCCTCATCGTACTTATCCTTCAAATCCGACTGGAAACCGATCGACGCCGACTTATTCAGCCGCTCCTTGATGATATCCTCCAGATCCGGGAATGCGCCTCCGCAGATAAAAAGGATATTCTTCGTGTCCACGATGGTCATCGGCACCATGGCGTTCTTGCTGCTGGCGCCCACCGGCACCTCCACCTCCGCCCCCTCGAGGAGCTTTAGCATCCCCTGCTGCACCGACTCCCCGCTGACGTCCCGCTGGTTCGCGTTGCGCTTTTTTGCAATCTTGTCTATTTCGTCGATAAAAATAATTCCATGCTCCGCCCGCTCCACGTCATTGTCGGCGGCGGCTAACAGCTTGCTCACCACGCTCTCGATATCGTCTCCGATATAGCCCGCCTCGGTCAGGGAGGTGGCATCCGTGATGGCCAGCGGCACATCCAAAAGCTTCGCCAGCGTCTTCACCAGATAGGTCTTGCCGCTTCCGGTGGGGCCAACCATCAGCATGTTGGACTTCTCAATCTCCACCCCGTCCGACTGGTCGGACATGACCCGCTTATAGTGATTGTACACGGCCACGGACATGACTTTTTTCGCGTGCTCCTGCCCCACCACATACTCATCCAGGCTGGCCTTAATCCTGTGGGGCGCCGGGATTGAGCGGATATCAAGAACCGGAGCCTGCTTTTTCTTCTTCTCCGCTTCCGCCTCCTTTGGTTTTTTCTTCTTTAACTTCTGGTTCCGGGGCACGCCGCCCTGCAGATCTGACAGATTGATCATACTGATATTCGGCAGCTTCCCAAAATTCATATTCATAATATCGTTCATGGAAAAGCCGCTGCTGTTCATCGCATCGAAGGTCTTTTGCATACAGTCCTTGCAGATGCAGATATTCGGCTGGATATGTATCATTCTGCCTGCAGCGCTCTCGGGCCTGCGGCACATATAGCAGATATCCTCGTAATCACCTTGCGAATTCCCGTCCTCCGGCGGAAGATTTTTGGTTTCCTCGTTATTCTGGTGGTCTGACATAGATCAAATTCCCCTTTTCTCGGCAATAATAATTTATTATACGCCAAACCTCCCCCAAAGACAAGTTTTTTCATTTTCTCTTGCCCGCCGGGTAAAGCAGCTTTATAATAGAAGTATAAAAAAGCTTTATGAGGTGATCGTTATGGGTCTTGCAGTCAATATATCCTTAATCGTGATGGCAACCATCATCGGCATGTGTGCCATAACCTATTTTTTCGGGGAAACCGTCAACTGGCACCACCAGCGCTTTATGCTCCTTCTGGGGCTTTTCGCGCTTCTCTGGTGTGTGGGTTACGCCATCATGGGGCTTACCGGAGACAGGAGCCTCGCCTATTTCTGGCGGAGTCTTGGCCTGCTCGGAGCCATCCTTTTTGCGGTCACTTACCTGAATTTTGCCGCCCGGATTTCGGGGGCATTCACGGGATACTGGCGCATCGTCTTCTCCCTCCTCTATGTCCCGGGCATCGCAGACTGGCTGCTGTTCTCCCGGCCGGGGAATGTCATCCTTCTGCGCAGCGACTACCGCACCCGCTTTTACGCGGTGACGACCGGAGGGAGGATCTTCCACGGGATTTTCACCATTCTTTTGTGTATCGCCCTGATTGTCCTCTTTGTCCGCCGCTACAGCCGCGCCTCCCTGCGCCGGGACAAGCGTATCGTATGGGCGCTTTCCATTGCAATCCTTGTACTCCTGCTGTGCTGTCTGCCGGATCTGGTTCTGCCCCTCTGGGGCTTTGCCTCCTTCCCGGGTTCCTGCTACGGCGTGTTTCTCTGCTACCTCACAATCTGGTTCGTCTCCACGCGCCTGAATGCCTTCAACCTCTCGGTGCGCAATCTGAGCAGCTACATATACCAGTATGTGGGCTCCAGCGTGCTGGTCTTTGACGACCAGCTGCACCTCTCCATGGCGAACCGCCATGCCCACGAGTTTCTGGACATTACAGAGGACGTCCGCCCCGGCTTAAACGAGCTGTTCCAGATTTCTAAAGAGGATACCGCAGAGATTTACGAACAGCTTCTTAAGGACAAAAAAATCGAGGATCTGCGGCTGGTGGCGAACAATAATCTGGCCGTCTGCTCCCTGCATATGAATGTAGCCCTGGATTCCTACGGGGATCCCTACGGCACGGTCTGCTTTGTCTACGACCTGACAAAAGAGGAAAATATTCTCTCCGAGGTGAACTCCATGAAGGAGGTGCTGCAGGAAAACCTCCGGGAGAAGACCTATCAGGTGGAGAGTCTGACCCTGCAGGCCATCACGACGATCGCCAACACCATCGACGCGAAAGATGCCTACACCAAGGGGCACAGCATCCGGGTATCCGAGTACAGTGCGCTTTTGGCAAAGACGCTCGGCTGGAACCAGGAGGCAATCCAGAATCTGAAATATGTGGCGCTGCTCCACGATATCGGCAAGATCAGCGTGCCTGACTCCATTTTAAACAAGCCTGACAAGCTGACCGACACGGAGTACGAGATCATCAAGTCGCACACCATCGTGGGCGGCGATATTCTAAAAGACATCACCATGATTAAGGACGTTGCCGATGGGGCGAAACACCACCACGAGCGCTACGACGGACACGGCTATCCCGACGGGCTTGCCGGGGAGGAGATCCCGCTCATTGCCCGCATTATCTGCATCGCGGACGCCTACGACGCGATGAACAGCAAGCGCGTTTACCGCCGTCCCCTGCCGGAATCCGCCATCCGCGAGGAGCTGGTCAGGGGCCGGGGAAGCCAGTTCGACCCCTTCCTGCTGGATCAGTTCCTCGGGCTGTTTGACAACGGCCTGCTCTCGGATTACGCGGAAAAGGACAGCTCGGATACCATCGTGGGGGAGAGCACCAGGCTTTTAGACCAGATTCTGCACAATCTGGAGCAGGAGAAGGAAAAGGACAGCCAGTGCGACTATCTGACCGGCCTCCTGAGCCGCAAATACGGCGAGGCAAAAATTATTGAGGCCATGTCTGAGAGCCCCGGCGCCCTCGCCTTTGTGGATCTGGACAACTTAAAGGTCATCAATGACACGATGGGGCATCTCTCCGGGGATCACGCCATCAAGGCTCTCGCAGATGTGCTGAACACCCACAGCCGGGGCGCGATCATTACCCGCATCGGCGGAGATGAATTTTTGTACTATATGATCAATGTGACGGAGAAGGAGGCGAGAGCCACCGTGGAGGGAATTATCCACTCCTTCCGCAGCAAGAAGGAGGACGACGCTATCCTGACAATCTCCTCTCTCTCCATCGGCATCTGTATGACTTCGCCAAACGACAAGTACGCGGAGGCATACCAGCGGGCGGACAAGGCTCTCTATTATGTGAAGCAGAACGGCAAGGACAATTATTATCTCTACAGTCCCAACCAGACTGCCGGCAATATGACTGCCGTGGATTTAAAGAAGCTGGTACAGTCCCTCTCCCGTCAGGGAGCCTACGAGGGCTCCCTCGGTGTGGAGTACCGGGAATTTACCAAGTTTTATGAGTACATAGGCAAGCTGACCGACCGCTATGAGCAGGGGCTGCAGCTCATCATGCTGACCCTCGAGCCGCTCCATCCGGAGACCTTCACCCTTGACAATCAGGAGGAGGCCATGAGCAGCATGAGCAGCGCCATCAACGGCACTCTGCGCAACGTGGACATCAGCACCCGCTTTAGCAGCGAACAGTTCCTTATCATTCTCTTTGACGCCGACAAGGAAAATGTGGAGATGATCACCCGCCGCATCTTCGACCGCTTCTATAAGCTTTACACGAAGGAAAATATCTCCTTAAGCTATGATATTGCGGATCTTGCGGCCGATGAGATCGGGGAACAGAAAAAGTAAAAAAAGGAGCTGCTTACAGCAGCTCCTTTAATATTTGATTCACCATTCCCGGATTTGCCTTGCCCTTTGTGGCCTTCATGGTCTGTCCCACCAGAAAACCGATGGCTTTTTCCTTTCCGTTACGGTAATCCTCCACAGACTGGGGATTTTCTTTTATCACCTGCTCCACCGCCGCCCGAAGCTCTCCCTCGTCGCTCACGCTGGCCAGCCCCTTGTCCTTCACATACTGTCCGGGATCGGTATCCTCCGCAAAAATATGCTCAAATACCTCCTTCGCCACGCTGCTGTTGATGGTGCCGGCGTCCACAAGCTCTATCAGCTTCGCCAGATTTGCCGGGGAAAAGCGGATATCCTCCGCGTCCATCTCGTGCTCCTTTAAAAGCCGCAGGGTCTCCACCATCAGCCAGTTGGATACCTTCTTCGGCTTCCCGCACAGCGCGGTGGTCGCCTCAAACAGATCCGCAAGCCGCTTCACCGAGGTGAGCTGCCCTGCGTCGTACTCCGGCAGGCCGAACTCCGCCACATAGCGCGCCATTTTTTCGTCCCGCATCTCCGGCTGGCTCTCCCGCACCCGGGCAAGCCACTCGTCGTCTATGACAATCGGAACCAGATCCGGCTCCGGGAAATAGCGGTAATCCTGCGCATCCTCCTTGGAGCGCATCGCGTAGGAATAGCCCTGCTCGTCGTTCCAGCGCCTCGTCTCCTGCACCACCGCCTGCCCGGCCTCCAGAAGGTCAACCTGCCTTGCACTCTCCGCCTCGATGGCTCTTGCAATGGCCTTGAAGGAGCCGATATTTTTCATCTCTGTGCGGGTTCCAAACTCCTCTGCTCCGAGCTCCCGCACCGACAGATTCACGTCCGCACGCATGGAACCCTCCTGCATCTTGCAGTCGCTGGCCCCGAGATACTGGATCATCATGCGCAGCTTCTCGAGATAGGCGATAACCTCCTCCGCGGAGCGCATATCCGGCTCCGACACAATCTCGATGAGCGGCACGCCGGAGCGGTTGTAGTCCACAAGGGATACCTCCTCCCAGTCATCATGCACCAGCTTTCCCGCGTCCTCCTCCATGTGAATCTCGTGAATCCCAATCCTCTTTTTCCCGCTTTCCGTCTCTATCCAGACGCCGCCGTCGTGGCAGATGGGCAGATAGAGCTGGGAAATCTGGTAATTCTGGGGATTGTCAGGGTAAAAATAATTTTTCCGGTCAAATCTGCAGTACTGGTTGATCTCGCAGCCGGTAGCGACTCCCACCGCCATGGCATACTCTAAGACCTGACGGTTTAAGACCGGAAGGGAGCCCGGCATCCCCGTGCACACCGGGCAGGTGTGGGTGTTTGGCGCGCTTCCGAAGGCGGTGGAGCAGGAGCAGAAAATCTTCGTTTTAGTCGCAAGCTCCACATGAACCTCCAGTCCAATGACTGTCTCATACTGTTTGCTCATTATTCTCTCCTCCTATTCTGACGCGAGCGGGCTGCGCTGGTATTCTCTGGTCTGCTCGTAGGTGTAGGCCGCCCGGATAATGTTCTTCTCTTTAAAGCAGTCGCCGATGAGCTGCAGGCCGATGGGAAGCCCTCTGTCCATTCCGCAGGGCAGGCTGATCCCCGGAAGTCCCGCCAGATTCACGGAAACCGTGTAGATATCGCCCAGATACATTTTGAGCGGATCGCGCAGGGACTCTCCCAGCCGCGGGGCCGTGGTGGGCGCCGCAGGGCCTAAGATTACATCGTAGACCGAAAATGCCTTGTCAAATGCCTGCTTAATGAGCGCCTTTGTCCGCAGGGCTTTCAGATAGTAAGCGTCGTAGTAGCCGGAACTCAAAACGAAGGAGCCCAGCATGATCCGGCGCTTGACCTCTTCCCCAAAGCCCTCGGAGCGCGATTTTTTGTACATGCTGTGCAGACCCTCGTACTCTTTTGCCCTGTGGCCGTACTTTACGCCGTCAAACCTTGCCAGATTGGAGCTTGCCTCCGCGTCCGCGATCACATAATAGGCGGGGATGGCGTACTCCACGAGGCTTAAGTCAAATTCTTCGACAATCGCGCCTCTCTCTTCCAGCGTTTTGGCCGCGGCAAGAATCGCTTTCTTTACCTCCGCATCTAAGCCGTCCCCCAGATAGTCCCTCGGAATACCGATTTTCATTCCCCTGACGTCCTCCACCAGTGCAGAGGTAAAATCTGTATCCTCCCGGGGTATGGAGGTGGAATCCTTCTTGTCATGCCCCGCGATGATCTCCAGGATTGCCGCACAGTCCGCCACGGATTTCGCCACCGGGCCAATCTGGTCTAAGGAGGAACCGTAGGCAATCAGGCCGTAACGGGATACAGTGCCGTAGGTCGGCTTGATCCCGGTCACGCCGCAGAAGGCGCTGGGCTGGCGGATGCTGCCGCCCGTGTCGGAGCCAAGCGCATATGGGATTTCCTCCGCCGCCACCGCCGCACAGCTTCCGCCGGAGGAGCCGCCGGGCACATGCTCCAGATTCCACGGATTTTTGGTCACTCCAAAGGCCGAGGTCTCCGTCGTGCTTCCCATGGCAAATTCGTCCATGTTGGTCTTGCCGACGACCACGGCTCCCGCTTCCTTAAGCTTAAGCACCGCCTCCGCGGTGTAGGCCGGCACGAAGTTATCCAGTATCTTCGAGCTGCAGGTCGTCAAAAGCCCCTCCGTGCACAGATTGTCCTTAATTGCCACCGGCACCCCCGCCAGCGGTCCTGTAAGCTCTCCTGTGTCAATTTTTGCCTGCACGCTGCGTGCAGCCTCAAGCGCGCCCGCCTCGTCCACCGTGACGAAACTGTGCACCTTTTCCTCTTTTTTCTGAATCGCGTCTAAAGCGGCGCGCACCGCCTCCTCCGCAGACACCTCGCGGGAGGCAATCTTTTTTCCCAGCTCCAGCGCTGTACATTCTAATAGGTTCATATTCCGTCTATGCCTCCTGTCACTGATCTACGGTTTTCGGCACGACAAAGGCGCGGTCCCTGCGCTCCGGCGCATTGGCCAGCGTGTCCTCGCCGCCGTCCCCGTTCTCCACTACATCCTCCCGGAACACGTTACTGACCGGAAACACATGCGACATGGGCTCTACGCCCGAGGTGTCGAGCTCATTTAACTTGTCGATATAATCCAGCATACTCTCCATATCCCGCTTTGCTGTCTCCCGCTCTTCCCGCGTAAGCTCCAGCTTTGCGAGTATACCTACATAGTCCATAGTCTCATCACTGATTACGTTTGCCATAAAGCGCCTCCTAATCGCGTATCTTAATGTGCACCTCCCGAAGCTGCTGCTCGCTGACCTCGTTCGGAGCCGCGCACATCATATCCTGCGCGTTGCCGTTCATCGGGTAGGCGATCACCTCCCGGATATTGTCCTCATTCCTAAGCAGCATGAGCATCCGGTCTACACCCGGAGCCATTCCTGCGTGGGGCGGCGCGCCAAACTGGAAAGCGTTGTAGAGCGCCCCGAATTTGTTTTTGAGCGTCTCCTTATCATAGCCCGCGATCTCAAAAGCCTTTTCCATAATCTGCAGATCGTGGTTGCGGACTGCGCCGGAGGAGAGCTCCACGCCGTTGCACACAATGTCGTACTGGTAAGCCAGAATCTCCAGCGGATCCTTCGTCTCTAAGGCCTCAAGGCCGCCCTGCGGCATCGAGAAGGGATTGTGGGTAAAGCCCAGCTTTTTCGTCTCTGCATCCCGCTCAAACATCGGGAAGTCATTGACATAGCAGAAACGGTACGCATTTTTCTCCAAAAGCTCCAGCTTTTCTCCCAGCTCCGTCCGAATCATGCCCGCGTAGTAAGCCGCCCGCTCCTCCTTATCCGCCATGAAGAAAATCGTATCCCCCACGCCAAGACCCGCAAGGCTTCGAAACTCCTCTTTCAGCTCCCCGGGGATAAATTTGTCGATGGGACCCTTGTAGCTGCCGTCCTCCATGACCTCCAGATATCCCAGTCCTCCCATGCCGATATCCATGGCAAATTTTAAGAGCTTTTCGTGGAAGCCTTTGGACATCTCCGCGTGCACGACGATCGCCCGGACAGTCTTACCGATGAAGGGCTTAAATGTACACTTCTGGAAAAAGTCCGTCACGTCCTGAATGCGCAGCGGGTTCCTGAGATCCGGCTTGTCGGTGCCAAACTCCAGCATCGCCTGCCTGTAACTGTATACCGGATAGGGCGCCTTCGTGACGGTGCTCCCCTCTGGGGCGAATTTCTCAAAGGTCGCGGAGAGCACCTCCTCGCCCACCGCAAATACGTCCTCCTGCGTGGCAAAACTCATCTCAAAGTCCAGCTGGTAGAATTCCCCCGGGGAGCGGTCCGCTCTGGCGTCCTCGTCCCGGAAGCAGGGGGCAATCTGAAAATATTTGTCAAAGCCCGACACCATCAAAAGCTGCTTGTACTGCTGGGGCGCCTGGGGCAGGGCGTAGAATTTTCCCTTGAATTTCCGGGAGGGTACGATATAGTCCCGCGCGCCTTCCGGGGAGGACGCACACAAAATCGGCGTCTGAATCTCGAGAAAGCCCAGCTCTGTCATCTTCTGTCTTAAGAAGCTGATGACCTGCGAGCGAAATACGATATTATCCTTCACCTTTGCATTCCGCAAATCTAAATAGCGGTACTTTAAGCGGACATCCTCCCGCACCTCCCGGCTGGTCATAACCTCAAAGGGAAGCTGGCTGTAGACCTCTCCCAAAATGTCGATGGACTTTGCCTCCAGCTCGATCGTTCCGGTGGGAATCCTCGGGTTGTAGGTGTCCTCGTCCCGCTTTTCGATCAGGCCTTCGATGGAAAGCGCCTGCTCCTTCCGGATGCCATTCAACAGCTCTCCGTCCCGGATCACCACCTGCATCACCGCATACATATCCCGCAAGTCAATGAAGGACACGCCTCCATGGTCACGGATGTTCTCTACCCAGCCCGCTATCCGAATGGTTTTTCCAATGTCGCCCTCCGTCACCTGGCCGAGGTTCATGTCTCTGTAAATATTACTCATCATCTGGCTCCTTTCTACTCCCGGGACTTTTTACGCATTTCTACACTTCTGCATAAAAAGCCCCGGAATACAATTCTGTATCCCGGGGCGAATAAACAAATTATCCGCGGTACCACCCGCATTGGAAGCAAGCGCTTCCCACTCTCACGCGCGTAACGTGCGCCAACGTATGAACCTACTCCATGACCCGCCCTTTTACAGCCTCCCTGCGGAATCGCTGTCTTTCACAGCTAAAAGTTCCCCGGCTGTCATCTGCCGCCATATGTTCAATCCATCTGCTCCGGTAGTGTTCCCGCAATCCTCTCTCCCAAACAGCGCTCTCAGTCGGTGACGCTGTATTCCTGTCGGTGTCTGATGATCCGAGTCTCCTTCAACGCATTTTCTTTATTTCTAACTTTTATACCACAATTCTCTCCTGATTGCAAGAAAAAAATTTATCAACTTTTTACGTCGGAAGCGCGGCGCACAGCCCCCGCGCCGAATTTATCCCGAATGGCGTCCATCGCGTGGTCAAGCCTTTCCAGCTTCTCGTAATCTGTATCATCAAAGAGATTCATCTGCCTGCCCTTCTCCTCCCGGGAAACCTTCGCCACGGATACGCCTAAAAGACGGATCGGCGTCCCGTCCCACATCTCGTCAAAAAGACGGCATACACTGGCATAGATTTCCTGCGTAATACTGGTGGCCGCTTCCATCGGGCACTGATGGGAGGTTCTGGTCAAATCGTTGAAGCGAATCTGCACAGTCACCGACTCCGCCCGCACCCCATCCCTTCGCATCCGCCTGCATACTTTGTCAGTCAGCGACATGAGAACGTTTTTTGCATCGGCTTTTTCTGTGATATCGAAGGAGACTGTTGTGGAATTGCCGTAATTTTTTGCCTCCGCAGGCTGTGTCTCCACCGGGGAATCGTCCATGCCGTTCGCATAGCGCCAGAGCACCTCGCCGTGCTTTTTCAGTATCTGGGAAAGCAGCGTCCGGTCTGTCCGGGCGATATCCCCAATCGTGCGTATCCCCAGCGAATACAGATGTTTTTCCGCCGCTTTTCCCACAAAAAATAAATCCCTCACCGGGAGAGGCCACATCTTTTTCTCAATCTCTCCGGGAAAAAGGGTGTGTATTTTATCTGGTTTTTCAAAATCGCTTGCCATCTTGGCGAGAAGCCTGTTTGCGCTGATTCCAACATTCACTGTGAAGCCCAGCTCCTCTTTAATCTGCTCTTTTATGCGGCCCGCCGCCTCCACGGGCTTCCCGAACAGCCGCCCGGTGCCCGTCATATCCATAAACGCCTCATCTATAGAAAAGGGTTCTATCACATCGGAATACTGCTGCAAAATCGCGAAAAAGGCTCTCGATTTTTCGCGATACAGCTGATGACGCGGCTTCACCAGCACAAGCTCCGGGCATTTGCGCAACGCGTCCACCACCGGCTCCCCCGTGACAATTCCATACTTTTTTGCCGGGATAGATTTTGCAAATATCACACCGTGCCGCGTGGCGATATCGCCGCCCACCGCGGAGGGAATCTCCCGCAGATCCACGACTTCCCCTGCCGCCAGCCGCTCGACTGCCTCCCACGACAAAAAAGCGCTGTTTACATCAATATGAAATATTACCCGATCCGGCATATACCGCCTCCTACAAACCGCGTGTCCCTAAACTGAATCCATATTTAAAAACTTATCCCACTCCTCTGTGTCACTTTCTCCCGCCAGTGCAACCGCGTAGGTGGACTCGTCACTGGCATCCACCGCAAAGTGATAGACGGTTTTGTCCCCCTCCTGCTCCCGCGCAAATTCCGGCACACTGCCCTCTAAAAACAGCGGCAGAATCTCCATGTACGCCTCCTGCGCAAGCGGCTCGTCCGGGCGGCTTCCCATGGGAACACCGTCGGCATTATAAATTTTCACTCCCTCCCGCACGAAGGAGAGAATGCGCATTCCGTGAATCGTCAGGCTCAGGCCGTTGGCCCGCATCCTGCGGATATCCCGGTTTTTACTGTTTTCCGGCAGAATTTTTGCATTGTCCAGCCAAAGGCGGAAATAGTCGCTGCCCAGCTCGATATCTTTTACATAGGTATCCTGAAAATCAAAGTGCTCAAATTCGTTGACCGTCGTATATTTCATAGTGCCTCACGCTCCTTCAAATATTCCATAAATCCGTCGAGCCCCCCGGTTATATCCCGGTAAGCAGCATCAAAATCTCCCGTGTACCACGGGTCCGCCACGTCCCGTACCCGGCGGCTTTCGCTCTCCCCAAAGCCTGCAAATTCCATCAGCTTATGGAGCTTTCCGAGGCTGTCTGCGCCTCCGGCAATTCTTGTCATGCCGCGCATATTCTCACTGTCCATGCCGATCAGATAGTCATAATATAAATAATCGTCCCGCGTCATTTGCCGGGCGCGGTGGGGAATCAGCGGAATATTCTCCTGCTTCAGCTTCTGAACAGTGCCATAGTGGGGCGGATTGCCGATCTCCTCCCGGCTGGTGGCCGCCGAGTCAATCTCAAAATGCTCCAGAAGGTTAAGGCGCGTGACCATGTGGGTGAATACGCTCTGAGCCATGGTGGAACGACAAATGTTGCCGTGGCAGATGAATAGTATTTTTATCATTGCTCTAAAACTCCTTAAAATGCTGTATTTACGCCGTTTTTACGCATTTTTGCGGCAGACGGTTTTCTGCCTTATCATAGCATATCGTGGCATAAATTGGTATATTTTTTCATCCATTCTTAGTAAAAATCTTAGTAAAATGACCTCGATTTTTGATTTTACTAAAGACCTTACTTTTGGTTGTTTTCTTTGTTTTCAATTCCAATAGTGTCAGGCAAGCCTGCTGATGCGCTCAAGTTCCTCTCTCGCATCATCCAATCCCAAATGAGTGTATGTATTCAGCGTAACGCCTATATCCGAATGTTCTACGCTCCGCTTCGGTCCGTGCCAAGCGGATGTCCACCGGACATCCGGCACCCCATCAGGTATTGAAGTGTTT
>JAMPHB010000016.1 GCA_023663685.1 Blautia sp. | reverse complement strand
GCCAAGCTGGGATACGCTCTGCGTACTCCAAAGTATCAAAAAATCCTTTAATTCACAGAGTTCATTCTTTTTTATTGATTTCATTGCTTTGCTCCTTTTGTTTTACTTATTTTCAAACCAGAAGCAAAGACTGAGGATGTCCGCAGAAGCGGTTCCTCCATGCAGCCTCCTCAGACTCTGCATGGAGCTGTTGCAATACAAAGCATCGTTTGATCTCCTTTCCCTCTCTGTAAAACTATTTACCAAATTAAACTTCTGCTTTTATAACCTTACTTTCCATTATATTATAGCCTCATTTCAGCCCACGCACAACCTGTTTATGCTTTTTCTATACTTATCATGTGCATGTTGCAAACGTCTCTTTAATCTATAAACTCTACTTCCACCACGAGATCCGGTATCTCCGCATTCAGATTTTTTACCATGGATATAATAAGCTCCTTCGCAGACTCCTCTGCGGCCGCGTAATTTAACTGGGAGGATTCCATCCTGGACTTTATTTCATTATAAGCTCTCTTTGCGTCGTCCTGCGCCGCACCCACTCCGGCGGAAGTATTTCCATTCAGAACCTTGTCCCGAAAAACCGTATCCACATTTTCATACTCTATGCTTACACTGGTAAGTCTCGGATGCGGAATCCGCACAGCCACCGTCTTCCTTTCATCGTCAACTAATACTTCGCTGTATTTCAGGTCAACGGTATACACACCGTCTCCATAAAAGGTTGTCCATAACCGGCCGTTATCCCCGCTATTGGTTTCGTCTCCGTCATAAATATACGCAACATCACTTACCTGCAGCACCTCCAGCAGAGAAACTTCTTTCATATTCTGTACACTGATGACCGCGCGGTTTTTTACATGATTCTCTTTTTCCGCATGGTCATAACTCTTTTGATAAAACATCTGATAGACCCCGGAGCTTGTTTCTTCCAAGGCCTGATTATAAGCCTTGTCCATAGAGAGGGTTGTTATTCTTACTGCTGCACAAACGAATACTATATTCAGTAAAATGACTGCCGCCATAATCCCAATCCGCTTCACCCGCGTCTTTTTTACTTCCATTCTCTAGCTCTCCTTCCGAAATTCCACATGTATATCTTTTTTCTGCACAGACGCCGAAGCAACTAATTTCTCTATCTGCGCGACGGCAAATTTCTCTGCCCGCTCCTCCAGATACTCATAATTGCGCATTGCACTCCTGGAGTCATTTTTTATCCGGGCCATTGAATTCATATAGGCATCATAGCCCGATTTCGTATCGCCGCTCCAAAAATATTTTTGCCATTCCTGATAATTTTTCGTGTCATTGTCATCAATGATAAAATCCGCATCTATGGGCGGAAGCACGATCACGATGCCCGCATCTGTCTGTGAAATCTCTGCCTTTTCCAAATCAACAGAAAAAACTGCCCTCGCTTCATGTACAAACAGCGCCTTATAATCTTCTCCATATTCCATATCATCATATAGTACCGTCTCCGCCGTCAAAACCTGCAGCCTGCCCATTCCCTGAATGCTGCTGCCAATCCCAACATCTGTATCCTCCGCGCTAAGCCCCTGCGCCTTTCCCGCCTCCGCACCTGCCGCTATTCCCTCTGTAAACGCACTGGCTGAACCCACCGCCATTCCAACGGCTTTTCCGGTCTTTGTTCCCAGAAAAGTCCCGTTTTCCTTTGCGTGAATCAGGGACGCGAAGGTTATTATGGTGAGGAATATAAGGATTACCCAGATTTTTCCACCCTTCGCGGCGGATAAAAGCTTCGCTTTAATTATTTCCGGTATTTCCAGCTCCCCGGTTTCTTCTAAGTCTTCCAATTCTTCCAGTTCTTCTAATTCTTCCCTCTCCATCGTGTTTTACCCTTTCTCGACCTTTATGTACTGGCTTCTTTCGATTGTAGTTCCATCTATGTCCGCGGATAACGGAATCGTCACCGTTTCCTTTGTCTTTGAAAACGTATTCCTTCTCCACACACCAATGCCATCGAAAAATCCATCGGATTCGCGTACAATCTTATAGTCCGCGTCCGTAAGCTCATATGTAAGCGTCAGCTCGTCCTCCTCCCGCACAGATATGGTCGTCCCGCTGATCTCTTTGCCATTAAGTTTATATACACATGTGCCATAGGGATCTGTTTTATTTAATGTAATCCGGTAAAGCTTTTTTACGGTATGCTCCTTTATAATTTCATCTATATCCGAAAGATATTTGGAAAACTTCATTTCCTTCACATAGGTATTGTTCTCCACATGTTTTCCAGAAATGTAATATCCCTGCTCCGGTGTGATTGTTACCTGCACCTCCCTCGACGGCTCCGCAACATCACCCTCCGTCAAAACAGCCCCGCCTGCATCATCTGCCAGTTTTACAGTTATTCCAGCGTTTGCAATGTCCGGTTTGTCATAAACAGACACCCTGACCAGACTGATTTTCACATTGATTTCTTTATATATTTTGTTGAGGTTCGTAATAATTCCGGTATCATTATACAAAGCAATATCGACACTCCCCGGAACACTTTTGATGTACTTTATTTCCTCAAGCTTCTGGCTGTTGCCATCCGTCTTTTCTATAGAAACTTTCAATGCACAGCCGTTTTCAAGCGCACTCTCTTTCGCGGCAATCTGAACCTTTTCATCTAATCCTACCGTGCCATCAAAAACGGTAAGGTCGCCATGAAAGCGCTGTTTTGAATAATAAATCCCACTTTCATTGATTCCCGAAGCCGTAATTTCAAACATTGTATCAAAGCCAACCGAGCTGTCCAGAACGACAGTTAATTTCGACTTTACAATCATAAATTCCAGCTTATTTACTGCAGGAATCTTAATTCTGTACCTGTACCCGCTGCCCACCCGCTCCGGCATATTCATCGGTATATTTTTGCAAAATATCCTGTAATCATTAACCGTTGTGATGGTAAGTATATCCCCCTCCTTAAGCTTTGTAAGCCCGGCCTCAATATCGAGGCTGCTGCTGTCATCATTTAATTTCACAGAGGCAATTCCCTTTTTCCCGTTCTTATCAAAGGAAAATACCGCGTCCGTATATGTGTGAAGCTCTACGGCGTAATCTCCCATATTTGCCGACTGTCTGAATTCTATCACTCCATTTTTATCACTTACGATTTGCGGTACTGCACTCGCACAATAATACAGTTCATCATCATATTCATAGGTTACTGTATAAAAATCGCTGATGGGTATGCCATCACTGTCTTCACTTCCCTGCAAATATTCAAAATCGTTAATCTTCCATTTTCCACCCGGAACCTCTCTCTGGTTGCCGTTTTCGTCTATGTATACTGCACTGAATTTCGGCTTTTCCTTCTCATACACCCCAACCGGAATAATCGCCAGTTGTGTCCCCTGATAATCTTCCGGGATTTCCAGTATGAGCTGTGAATCCTTATCGGGCGTTTGAAATAAATCTCCCCGGTTTCCTTCCTGATCATATTCGTAGACCCTGAACTCCGAGAACATGTAATGCTTATTTTCACTATCTTTTATCTTTGGAGTCGAGCAATAAATTTTCTCTCCCGGATCCAGATATATAAAATCTTCCTCAATTTTTTCGCTTTTCTCCTCATCTAAATAATAGTTTATTTTGAAAGAACTATTATCCGCAATTGTGACACAAACCTGCTTAGTTTCTTCCGGAACCTCATCCTGATATTCTTCGCTCTCAAACGCCTTATATATTCCCTCTCCCGTGAGCATTCCGTCCTTTTGCAGACTTTGATACTGCTCGTATTCCGTGCTCTCAAAAATCCCGGATTGCCGCATATAGAAGTCATTCACCGCACCGTCGAATCTGCCGGAAAAAAGGAAAACCACAGCCACAATCCCTACGATCACTTCTCCACACAAAATAAATATGTTTTTCATAGCTATACACTCCTCATAAGTAACATGACATTAAAGCTTTACATATTTTACCATACTTTATTTATATTTTAAACCTTTAAATTAGTATAAGAACAGAAATGGAGTTTTAAAAATTTGGATGCCTGAGTACGCAAAAAAGGTTCCACGCGGCCGGCTCCGGTAAATGGATTTTCTAAACGTTCTGGAATGGCTATCCGTATAGTATAACTTTACCATTTTATGTTTTTCCTCAAAAATATGCGAATAAGGGCTGTCGCAATAACAGCCCTTTCTTCGCATATACACAAGTGGAAAGCTTTTGCTTTTCACCATGCCTCTTTCTACAGTGCAGAATAATCAATCTCTTTAAAACCAATATCCTTCATGGTTAATCCGCAATTCTCCATCAATGTATACTCCCATGAAACAAATGCAAGCTTTAACGTCGAATTTGATACCTCCTGAATATCGCTTTCTGAAAACTGAGAATAATTCTCTGCAAATGTAAAATAGCAGCCTTTATCAACTGTATACTCCGATGGTATGACTGTCCCCTCCGCTACAAATACAAATCCCGTACCTACCAATGTAAATGAAGCAACCATAGGCGCTGAATTATCTGCTGACTTCATTTCCATACTGAGTCCCGCCTTTACCCCATTATTTGCCACTAAAGCGAAGCATAGCACATCCCTATCTTTTTCATATGCAATAACTGGCGTGAAATTATCTCCTGAAGCCTTAATTGTTTTATCTCCATTGCCGTTCGTATATCCGTATTTCTGTATATAGGCTTTTAATGCTGCAATATTCTTCGCAACATCATTGGACGGTGCCAGGTCGGACGCGCTGCTATCCTCCTTTTCTGTCGCCTCTTCCTCCTCTGTGTCTTCGTCCTCCTCTTCCTCCGGGAGCACCTTCACTGTCACCTTGCACACATACTTTTTTCCTCCAACTTTAGCCGTAATCTTGCAGGTTTTCTTACTGCTGCCGCCACTTTTTCCTTTCACGACGCCCTTGGAGGAAACCGTTGCCACCTTCTTATTGGATGACGACCACGTTACCTTCTTTTTAGTCCCCTTCACCTTTAAGGTAAAGCTGTCGCCCTCATAAATCGTCCGCTTTGTGTAGTTCAGCTTAATCTTTTGTGCCGCCTCCACACACTCAACTCCAAAATACGGAACGGTGCTCGGCGTGAGCATAGATACACACAGTACAATTACCAGCAGCTTTAAAAATCGCTTCATAGTCAGTTCTCCTTTCTTTGATAGACTTTATTTTGATTTTTCTTCTTTATACAGCCTAAAACAGCACGTCGCGTGCAGTCAATCACAAATTTTCCCATAACATGTCTTCTAGTATGTCATCTGTACGGTCGCTTCTGCAACATTATCATATCTTCCATTTGTAATATCAAAAGTCAGCTCTGCATCCGTGATTTCAGATACTCCGCTAATGCCGATATCCTCTAGCGTTCTCCCCATTATTTCCACATCAAGGATTCCTTTTGCTCCAGCCTTTATTCCAACCTTATATGCAAGCTGATCCGCCATATAACCATTAACCGACAAGGAATCATATGCCACATCAAAATACAGCTCTTTGTCTGTGCTATTTTCAATTAGAAACAGCATATGCACACTATCCGAATAACTGAAAGAATCTTCTATAATCCCCTTTGAAATAATGCAGATTCCGTTCTCCCGATACACCTCCGCTCCGCTTTCATCCACTTCCAATGTTCCATTTGATACTTTAATGGAAAGCTCCTGTGGCGCAATTATCTCATTACGTTCGGAATCATCAACTGCAAATGACAGTGCAATTTCTCCAATCTCCGATATACCAAAAAGGGTCCAATAAGCGGAATCCAACATGGACGACATTGACAAATCCACAAGACAATGCGCTCCCGGATTGATTGCATCGCTCGACCATGATCCGCTCTTTACACTCAGACCATTCAACGATATATCAGATATACATCCATACACATAATCCGATGAATCATTAACTACTTCAAGCAGCAACATCTGTTCTCCGTCCAGATTCGTCAGAAATACTTCTGATATGATACGAATGCTCCCCCGATTATACAATTCATCTTCTGCATAATAATCAACGTTACAATCAGACACCGATTCCAGCCCGCCGCTGCGAACAGCTTCCTGATAAGTGTTCACAGAATAGTCATAGGTCTCAGCAATCGAAGTCTTTATCTGCGACACTCCCACATAGATATCGTTATAGTCCTTATCCTGAACTTTAATTCCAAGCTGAATGTCTGCAATCTCGGTAATCCCGTAAATTTCCAGCTCACTTGTACTAAAGCTAATAGACTCATTTGCCTTTTTGCCCGCGGAAACATCCGTATTCATGTACCCACCGCCAACCATATATCCATTGATTGCATTACTGCCATAACCTATTGTGCCACTCGTAAATGATAATTCCTCATCACTCGTATTCTCAATGGTCACATTCAGTTCAACCGAATAGCCCGTATGCTCCAGCCCCATTGCCGTAATTTTGAACTCCTCCTCTTCAACAAGCACTGTTTCCTCAATGCTTGCACTCATGTCCATTCCTTTCGATTCTTCATTTTTTTCTGCGGGCTTCGTATTCCCCTGAATCGCTTTCTCCCCGGCCTTCCTCTCCGTCACGGCCTCTGTAGCGTCCGGCGTTCCGCCACACGCAGACAGTAAGAATAGCATCACCGCCGTAAGCATTCCTGCAATCACTCTTTTTTTCTTCATTTCTGTTCCTCCTTGTAAAATAGTTTTTGTGGTTCTACCTTCTGACGAAATACCTTGCTGCGGAATCCGCATATACTACAATGTATCAATCAGCTCATATGCCATTTCAATCAGGAAATCCAGCTGCTCCCGCCGTGCCTGAAGCTCCTCCACCCGTTTTTCGAGCGCCGCCCGAAGAACCGGGTTCGGAGCATCAATGATATCCTTGATCTCTTTTAGCGAAAAGCCCAGCTCCTGGAAGAGCTTAATCTTCCGAATTCTCTCCTGTGAATGCACATCGTAGATTAAGTACCCGTACCGGTTTTTCCCCGATGCGCTCACCAGTCCAGCTTTCTCATATCCTTGTACCGCCCGTCTCGATACTTTTACCGTATCGCATATCTCGCGTAGTGTCATACCCATTATTTTCTACCTCCTTTATAGCCTAGAACTGCACGTTGCGTGCAGTCAACCATGAATTTTTCCTGCAAAATCCGCAGCAATTTTTCCGTCGTTATACGAGTGAAAAAATATGTAAATTCTTTTCACGGTTGTGCTATAAAGGTTGTAGAAAATGTGTTTTGTGTCAAAATAAGTGGAAATTTTTCAAAAACTGAAGAAAATCATAAGTAAAAGAAGTGTCTTTTGATTCCAATTTGCCAATTTAGTCTAAAATTTTTGTAATATCCTGATACCGGTTCATTACCCGGTAAATCTCAACCATCTCTTTTGCAACCTTATATAATACAACATAATCATTCCACACTACATACTTATAATCTGTCTTAAAGGTCACACGCTTAGACAAATCCGCCCCCATATAAGGAAACTGTTGTATATTCTCAAATTGCTTATAAATCTCCTGAACCGTTTCTAATGCTTTATCCGCATTATCCTCCGCGATATAGCTCTTAATTGCTTTCAGATCTTCTGCCACTACTGGATTGATTCTTAATTTCATCATAAGCCTACTCCCCGACCTCCGCTTTCAATTCCTCCAATGTCAGCCAGCCATTCCCGTCTCTGACGGCTTCCTCTGCCTCATGCAGCTTCTCCAGCAATTTCTTTTCTGCCTTCTCACGCTCGTAATCCTCTATATCCATTACTACAAATCTGTCTCTGCCATTTTTCGTCAGAAACACAGGCTCACCAACCTGACAGTTTTTCAGAACCTCATTATAATTTCTCAAATCCGATACTGGTAATATACTCGCCATAGAGACACCATTCCTTTCAAATTAAACGTAATTTCATATTCTTTTTCCTAATTATACCGAAAAGTGCTGTAAAAAGCAACGAAACCTTTTACAGCACTCCTCCCTGTTCTCCGACAATACATGTCTTTACAGGCCATTTTAGATTTTCCATTATCTGCGCGCCATCTGCGCTCCCGCCGACTGTAAAAGCGGCTGAAAGATACGCGCAGACTAGATTACATAATCGTAATCCCTCAACACCCGGTGCAAAAACTGCGAAGTCCTCTCCTCCTTCGGCCTCGTAAAAATCTGCTTCGCGCTGCCCTGCTCCACGACCACGCCGCCGTCCATAAAAATCACCTTGCTGGCCACCTCCTGCGCAAAACTCATTTCATGGGTAACGACGACCATGGTAGCGCCTTCCTTTGCCAGCTTTTTCATCACCGTCAAAACCTCCCCGATCAGCTCCGGATCGAGCGCGGAAGTAGGCTCGTCAAACAGCAGGACGTCGGGACTCACTGCGATTGCTCTTGCGATGCCGACTCTCTGCTGCTGGCCTCCGGAAAGCTGGGAGGGATAATAATCGCAGCGTTCCTCCAGCCCCACCTTATCCAATGCTTTCTTTGCAATTCGGCGCGCCTCGTCCTTCGGCACTTTGCGGGCGGCGATCAGCCCCTCCATCACATTCTGGATAGCGGTCTTATTCTGAAACAGATTATAATTCTGGAATACAAACGCCGTCTTTTTCCTCACCCTTGCAACGACACTCTTGGAAGCGCCTTTTAACTCCGTATGGATATCATCGAAGTCCATGGTTCCCTGATCGGCTCTTTCCAGAAAATTGAGGCAGCGCAAAAATGTTGTCTTCCCGGAACCGCTCGGCCCTAATATGACAATAATGTCCCCCTTTTCCACTTTTATGTCCACGCCCTTTAGCACTTCATTTTTCCCGAACGCCTTATGTACATTCTTTACTTCCAACATCTTGATTGTCCTCCCTGCTTTTCCGCCATATCCTTTACTTTCCGCCCAAATCAGCAATTCTGTACAAACTGTACACTGCGGACGCTTTTTCCTCTGCGATATACCGAAATGCTGCGCTCCACCAGAAAAAAGATTCCCTGCACCGCGCTGCACAACAGCAGATAAGCCGCAAAAATAACCAAATATGCCTCCAGATAATTATACCCGAACGAAGCGTCTATCTTCGCAATCGCTGTGATATCTTTGACTGTCATCATAAACGCCAGCGAAGTGCTTTTCAACAGATTGACCGTGGCGTTGCAGATATTCGGTAATGCTGCCGCCAGCGCCTGCGGGACAATAATCCTTACATATGCCTGCGGTTTTGTCATTCCGATGGACAGCGCGGCCTCCATCTGCCCCCGGTCAACCGTGGACAGTGCCGACCGAAACACCTCCGACAGCACTGCGGCCGTATTTAGAATAAACACTATGTAGGCATAAAGAATAGGATTCACACGAAAAA
Source organism: Blautia sp. (assembly GCA_023663685.1). Classification (GTDB taxonomy): domain Bacteria; phylum Bacillota; class Clostridia; order Lachnospirales; family Lachnospiraceae; genus Roseburia. The sequence goes on along the minus strand of JAMPHB010000016.1, from coordinate 22,376 downwards.
TATTATATTCCAGTCCCAAAACCTCTTTGATCAGATAGTTGAGCAGGGTGGGAAGGATACTGTATAAAAACAGTATCTGCAGCACCACCGGCGTCCCACGGACCAGAGACACATAAACGCTTATGAGCCTTCTCCCGATTCTGCCCTTCCCCGCCCTTGACAACGCCATCAGAAAACCAATGGGCGCCGAAACGAAAAGCGCCACAACCGTGATTTTCAGTGTGACGGGCACACCGTTCAAAATATCTATAAATGTTTCCCACATAAATTTTGTATCTAACTGCATCGCATTTTCCCTTTTCCCAAACTTCTGCCGCATAGACGGTTTTGTTCACAATACTTCCCGGCTAGGCGAGCGTCCTGCCGTGATAGCGCAGCCGCCCTTCCAGCACCGCTGCACCCTTCTCAATCAATACTGTCAGTATCCAGTACAGAATGAACAGCGCCAGATACACCTCCAGACTATACGAGCCCTGATTCTGTCCAATAATCAGCTGTCCTTTCCCCATAATATCTATCAGGCCAATCGTATAGGCAAGCGAACCCTCTTTCATCAGATTTATCAGCGCATTCGTAAAATTCGGAATCGCGATTCTGACACATTGGGGCAGCACAATTCTCCTGAATGCCTGAAACTCCGTCAGTCCGATACTCACCGCCGCTTCCCGCTGTCCCTTATCCACCGCTTCGTAGGCAGAGCGAAACACCTCCGCCATGGCCGCGGCAAACAGAATGGAAAATGCTGTGATTACAAAAAATCCTTTGCCCGCATCATTGATATCGATGCCGAACATATTTAAAAATTCCGGCAGCCCATAATAGACAAGAAACAATAACACAATCGACGGCACACAGCGTATCACATAAATATACAGGTTTACGAGCACCTTTCCGACCCTGCCGCGCCTGATCTTACCTGCCGCCAGAAGCAGCCCCAGCAGACCTCCGAAGAAAACTGTCCCTATAACCATACCCGCCGTGACAAGCAGATAAGGAATCAGCACGGGCAATACTTCCAGAATGTAATGCGGATGAAATGGCCTCATAGGTCATCACCAATCTGATATCCCTCCGGCACATATTCAAACAGGTCATATCCGAAATATTCCTGCTGGAGCGCCGCAAGCGTACCGTCCGCCTCAAGCTGCTCCCACGCCCCGTCATAGGCATCCGCAAGCGCCTGATTATTGATGTTAAACAGAGGCCATGTGGGAATACCTTCATAAGAAATATAACTCAGCCTGTCCACATAATCATGGTATTCGCCGTCCTCTGCTTCCACGTTCGCCTCAAAGGAAGTCTTAATATTGAAATAAGCGTCATACCTTCCCTCCAGCACCCACTGATAAGCGTCCGCCACCTCAAACTGGTCGCCTGCAATCAAATCAATCGGCTTATCCGGATGGCTCTTATTATAATTATCCACAATCGTATACTGCGCATTCTGTGCCCCGATGGGAACGAGACTGCCACTGTATTCTGCAAATGATTCCAAATCCGTAATCTGATCTGCGTCCTCGCTGCGGATGGCAATACCAATTACGCTGGTGCCGATATAATGCTTAGGAAACACAAACTTTTCTGCGCGTTCTGAAGTCCACCACACACCTTTGGTTCCCACATCATACTTCCCGGACTCCACACCAATCAAAAGGTCGTCGTCCGTAGTACCCACATACTCAAACTCATACTGTGGAAGCAGCTCATCCACTGCCTTAAGCACCGCCACCTCATAGCCGTCGGACTCTCCGTTCTGATCAATAAAATCAAACGGCTTATATGCCTGTGTGTGTGCAACCGTAATCTTTGTCACACCTTCGTTTTCCGTTCCTGTAGCAGAAGCGTCTGTTTCCCCCGCTTCCGTCCGGGGCTCCTCTTTTGAAGCCGCCTGCGCATTTCCACATGCGGTTATGCCGCTTCCCAAAAGGGCAATTAAACCCAGCGCTGTAATTTTTTTGATGCCTTGTCTGTATAATTGATTTTTCATTGTCTTATTCCTCCTGCTTACATATTATTATTTTGCCGCATATTCTGCTGCCGCCTGCCTGATCCACTCTAAACGCTCAATGGGCGTGTCGGATGGAATCGTGCAATCAGCGCCCAGAATAACACCTGTCGTTCCCGCTTCGTCCAGCAGCCCGTGCGTATAACTTGTAATTTCCTCCCGACTGCCGCTATAGAGAACGCCGTCCGTCGTGTTTGCAAACCCGCCTATCACGGCGCGGCCGCCAAACAGCTGCTTTCCTTCTTTCAGTGAAACGCCTTCCACCACAACGGCCCAGTTAATCGCCTTTACATCATAATCCTTGTAGACACTGAGATCGTTTCTCGCCCCCTCATAGCCGCAGATATGTAACAGATTATAATCGCTGACTGCATTTGCGGCATCTAAAACTCCCTGCTCACTGGGCGTAACATATTTCCAGTACGCCTCCTTTGTAACCGTGCTGTCCTGAATATTTTTCACACTCAGATAAATGCCGTCCGCCCCGCCCTCTGTGATCACGCTGGCTGCCAGCTTTGCCAGATCCTTTTTGATGACATTTAGCGCATACGCAAGCTCCTGCGGATTCTCCTGAATCAGCTTTGCCAGCGTCAGCCTGTTTCCGGAATCCTCCAGTAAAAAGCTCAGAACCGTCGCCGGTGAAAATATATTGTAGAAAGTTGCCACCCCGCCTCCGAAGCGCTCTGTCAACTCTTTTACAAGCGCTGTCTGTGCCTCAATCCATGAATCCGCCAGCCCGCTCTGCGCCTTTTTTAAATCCTCCGCCGTCTCAATCTTCTCCAGTGTCGGGTTCGGATAGCGGAAGTATCCGTCGCTCATCAGCTTTACAAAATCCGGCTGAAACTCATCATAATATTTGAAGTGCCCCTCCACATTCCGCCGGATGATCTCCGGTCTGTCGTCAAATAAATTGTCCGGCGCAAAGTGGAACCAAAATCCTACCGGCACTCTCTCTGTTTTCTTATTATCCAGTGCATCAAATACAAACTGCTTCTTACTCATAATCGCTTATCCTTTCTTTTCTATCATTTTTCAGCTACTTTTGCGCACAAAAAAACAGACCCCAGAGTCTGTTCCACATTCCCGCAATCTGATTCACAATCATCAAATCCTGCTATGATCTCCCACTGCCTTCAAACTCTTTCCTCACGTTTCTATGAAATTTATGCGCATCAAAACAAGACATGCCACAACAGCACATACACACGTCCCCCTTCATACAGCCCATATTCATCTTTTCGCTTCTCACTTCTCTCATAACCCTGTTCCTTTCCGAAATCACACCATTACACGGCTGACTTCTGTATAATTCCCATAATCCATATCGAATTAGTATGAATTACGTTGAATACACAATAGCACTCATTTATTTATCTGTCAATAGTTTTTTCAAAATTATTTTGAGCTAAATTTTTAGGACATCAGCTGACGATGTTATTCAGCCAGACGCCCTTTTTCACGAGGATAAAGCCGATGATGCATTTTACACTGTCGGCAAGCTGCACCATAATGTAGATGCCGAGCACCGGAAGCGCCGTAAAGTGGCTTAAGCCTGCGGCAATCGGAATGCTGGCCACCCAGATGAACACACTGTCGAACAAGAATGTAATGATCGTTTTGCCGCCGGAGCGCAGCGTAAAGTACGCCGCGTGCAAAAAGGCGTTTTGCGGCATAAAGACCGCGGTAATCATAATGAAACTGCGCGCGAGCAGCCTTGCCTCCGCGTTGGTGTTGTAGAGCATTGGAAACAACGGCGCACACACGAGCATGACGAGGGCGACCACTGTGCAGCACGCCACGGAAAAGGCGATCATCTTTGTGTCTGTCTCCCTTGCCTCCTTCATTTTGCCCGCGCCGAGAAGCTGCCCGACGACAATCGCTACCGAGTCGCCGAGCGCGATGAACACAATATTAAAAATGTTGTTGATCGTGTTCGAGATGTTTAACGCCGCGACAACATTCAGGCTGCGTATCGAGTAGCACTGCGTCAGCATTGCAATTCCCGCCGCCCAGAGCGTCTCGTTGACGAGAAGCGGCGTGCCCTTAATCAGGATATTTTTAACGAGCGCTGCCGGCACTCTAAAATTCCTGTACAGTCCGCGGACAAATGGATATCCGGCATGGTTCCGGTGCACTTTAAAGAGCACGATGCCGGTCTCCACATAACGGGAAATCACTGTGGCAAGCGCCGCACCCGCCACGCCGAGCTCCGGGAATCCAAATTTTCCGTAGATCAGCAGATAGTTGAACAAAAGGTTGACAAACACCGCAATCATTCCCGCCTTCATCGGGAGTACCGTCTCGCCGCACTCGCGCAGCGTGCCCGCGTACATCTGGTTGATGGCAAAGGGCAGAAGTCCCGGCAGCATGACCCACAGATACTGTTTCCCAAATGCAAGTGTCGCCGCCGCGTTCTCCGCGGTTCCCTCACCCTTCAAATAGGTCGTGATGAGCAGGTCGCCGCCGGCAAGCAGCAGAATGATGGTCAGCACAGTAATGACGAGAACCATGTAAAGCTTGACGCGCATGGTTTCCCGCACGCCTTTGTCGTTTTTCTGCCCGAAAAACTGCGCGGTGAAGATTCCGGCTCCCGAAACCGCGCCAAACAGGCACAGATTGTACACAAACAGAAGCTGGTTGACGATTGCGACGCCGGACATCTGCTCAGTGCCGACCCGCCCGATCATAATGTTGTCCAGAAGCCCGACAAAATTCGTAATGCCGTTCTGAATCATAATCGGCACGGCAATCGCCAGTACCATTTTGTAGAATGCCTTATCTCCGATGAATCTATGTAAAATGCCTTTTTGTCCTGTATTGCCCATGCTTTCAATCCTTTCGTGTGATGGAGTGCAGATTAGTCTATTATAGCCTCCCGCGTATACACAGTCAATGTCTAAATTTGCACCGCGTATTTTTCCGCTATTCAACTTTCATGCTCCCGGGCATCAGAAACAGCGGGTTGCTTGCCGCAGGTGCAGCATTCGGTTATAATGAAGATATTTTAAGGGGGACGATTATGGAGACAAAGGATATCCTGAAAAGTCTGCGCGAGAAACGCGGTCTCACGCAGGAGCAGATGGCGGAGCGCATGATGGTTACCCGGCAGGCGGTGAGCCGCTGGGAAACCGGGGAAACACAGCCAAATACAGACACTTTAAAGCTTTTGTCGCGGGAATTTGATGTATCTATCAATACCCTTCTCGGCTCTCCCAGACAGCTGGTCTGTAAATGCTGCAAAACGCCATTAAATGAAGACAGCCTGATCAGCCGCGAGCCGGATGGGAGCTATAACGAGGATTACTGCAGATTTTGTCATGCCGACATCAAAGTAAAAAGCACGTTTTTAAGACCGGATTGGAGGAAAATGTATATGAATATTTATCAGACATGCCCTGTCATAGAAGGGGAGGATTTTCTATTAAGACGCACAAAGGAGGAGGACTGCGACTCCTTATTTAAGGTCTACAGCGATAAAAATGCCCTGCCCTTTTTTAACAGTGATAACTGTGACGGGGATAATTTTTACTATGAAACAAAGGAGCGAATGGCTGACGCTCTCCGCTTTTGGGATACTGCCTATGAAAACGGCTGGTTTGCCAGACTTTCCATCGTTGACAAAAAAGCCGACGCCGTCATCGGGACAGTCGAGCTGTGCCTGCGGGTCTCCGAAGATGCCTTTGATCATATGGGAATATTGAGGATAGATGTGGGAAGCCGCCACGAAAGGGAGGACGTGCTGTCTGCAATTCTTGCGCTCATAACGCCCCGCATACCGGAGCTGCTGGGCGGCGCGGGCATCCTTACCAAGGCGCCCGTATATGCCGTAGAAAGAATCGAAGCTCTTAAAAAAGCCGGCTTTTCCAAATCAGAGCATGTACTGATTGGAAAAACCGGATATGCTTATGACGGATACTGGACAAAGGAATAACGCCCTGCGCTTTGCCTGCCGCTTCCTCAATCCGCCGCTTTTTTGATGATTCCAAACCCCAGCGGATAAGGGCCTGTGTGAACGCCGATCGTTGCGCCAATCTGATACAGCGGAATGTCCGTGATGCCGAAAGCCGCAAGCTTTTGCAGCGCAAGCTCCCGAAACTCTGCGGCTTCCTCGCGGGAATAGCCAAAGCCTATGCAGATCTCGTATTCGCTGCTGTCCCGAAAGCTCTCCTCAATGTAACGCGTGAGGTGGTCGATGACCCGTAGCATGGATTTTTTCCGTGTCCGCGCCAGACCGGAGGGAAAAATCTCCCCCTCCTTTAAGGTGATGATCGGCTTTATGCCCAGAGCCTTTCCTGCGATTCCGGCGAGCTTTCCGATGCGGCCGCCGTGCTCTAAATATTCCAGATTACCCACGGTAAAAAATATGCGTCCCGAGCTTCGGATGTCCTGCAGGCGCGCAATGCACTCCTCATAAGAGGCTCCCCCGTCTCTCAGACGGCAGGCCTCCAGTGTATAAAGTCCCTGCAGCACGGTATCCACCTGTGAATTGATAACCGTAATCTTTGCGTCGGGATACTGCTCTAAAATCATCTCCCGCGCGCTGGCCGCCACCCGGAACGATGCGCTGAATTTCTCTGTAATACAGATACAGATTACCGGTATATCCTTTTTCACATAAGTCTCAAAGGCGTCAAAATAATCCTGCGTGGACGGCGTGGAGCTCTTAGGATACACGCCCTTTTGATCGACCATCTTCTGATAGAAATCGCGGATGCTGATCTCTGTAATTTCTCTATAATAATCCGTGCCGTTAAAGGACACATAAAACGGCACCACATGAATATTTTTTTCTTTTACTATTTCCTCCGGCAAATCGCAGGAGCTGTCGCTTATAATTTGATACGTCAAAAAATCATCCTCCCTCTCTGACTATATCCTCATTATAATTATCCTGCAATTGTGCGTCAACCAAAAAGTATATTGTGATTTCCCAAATGTCCTTCCACAGATAATCCGCAAATCCCCGATATATGTAGCTACTCCATGCGCAGCGCATCAATCGGATTGAGCTTCGCGGCGCGCTTTGCGGGCATGTAGCCGAACAGGAGGCCGATTCCGGCGGAGACGGAGAAGGACAGCACGATGGCGCGCACCGACGGGGCGCAATCGATGCCGATGACATTTCCCAGCGCGGTGGTTGCGATTCCTCCGATGACGATACCGATGCCCCCGCCGATGCTGGAGAGCACGGCCGCCTCAATGACAAACTGCTTTTTGATATCCCGCTGTCTGGCTCCTAATGACTTTCGAATTCCAATCTCCTTCGTCCGCTCGCTGACGGACACCAGCATAATGTTCATTATGCCGATGCCCGCCACGAGAAGGGAGATTCCCGCGATGCCCACCAGAATGTTTTCCATCACCCCGGTCATGGACTCCATCATATCCAAAAGGCTCGACATATTGGTAATCATATAGTAATCGCTGCTGTGGTAAAATTCATAGAGATAATCCTTAAGCAGCTCCTCCGCTGCATCGGAGTGCTCGGAATCCACCATTTTTAAGGTATAGGCGATGGGATTTGCGATGCCCGCGCTCCTGCCCACCGTCGTGTAGGGCGCGTAGATACAGTCGTCCCTCGTATACTCTGTGGAGTCGTCCTTTTGCTCCAGCAGCCCTACGACCGTATACTTGTCGTTTCCGATCCGCAGGGTCTGCCCCACCGGGTCTTCTCCTCCAAAAAGCTTATTGCTTACATAGGTTCCCAGCACGCAGACCTTATTTCTTGCCCGTATATCGGTATATGACAAAAAGCGGCCGCTCTGTATTTCCCGGTCATTATAGGCGGCATAATTCTCGCAGACGCCTGAGACGGACTGGTTTTTCATGGACACATCGCCGCTTTTTATGGTCGCCGACAGACTGCTGCTTTGCGGGAGCACCGCGGAAAAAACGTCCCCATGCTCCTCCACAAAGGCATACATCTCATCGTCCGTTAAGATTCTCGGGCTCATGCCCGCCTCCGCCAGATTCACCGAGACCGAGAGCGTGTCTGCGCCCATGTCGGAAAAGGATTCCATCGAATAGGCGATCATGCCGTCCATCAGGGAGATCATGGCAATGACCGCCCCCACGCCGATAATCATTCCCAGCATGGTCAGAAACGACCGGAGCTTGTTTCCGATCAGGCTGGAAAATGCCATTTTAAATGCCTGCAGCATACTCATACTCTTGTCACCCGCTCTCTGTATTTCTCTGCGCTCCCGTCAAAAATCACTCTGCCGTCCGAGAGCTGAATCACACGCTTTGCCTCCACCGCGATTGAATTGTCATGGGTAATGATCACGATGGTATTGCCCTCCTCATTGAGCTCCTTCAAAAATTCCAGCACCTCCCTCGAAGTGTTGGAGTCCAGCGCGCCCGTGGGCTCGTCGGCCAGAATCAGGGAGGGGTTGCCCACCAGTGCCCGTGCAATGGACACCCTCTGCTGCTGCCCGCCGGAAAGCTGGTTGGGAAGCTTTTTCCAGATATCCCCCAGCCCCACCTTTTCCAGCGAGGCGAGGGCGCGCGCGTGCCTTTCCCGCTCTCCCACCCCCGCATAGAGGAGGGGAAGCTCTACGTTTTTTGCCAGATTCAGCTTCGGGAGCAGATTGTACTGCTGAAAGACAAAGCCAATCTGTTTGTTGCGGATTTCCGCCAGCGCGTCGTCGGTCATAGAGCCTACCTCCACGCCGTTCAGATAGTATTTTCCCTCAGTGGGCACGTCCAGCGCTCCGATAATGTTCATCACCGTGGACTTGCCGCTGCCGGATTTGCCCACGATGGCCACCATCTCCCCGGAGTCGATTGCAAAGCTGATGCCGTCGTTGGCGCGCACCTGCACCTCTCCCATCTGATAAATTTTATATATTTCCTGTAACTCGATTAAATGCTGCGGCTCCATTGCTCCTCCTGCCATTACTCCATTGTATAATCCGACTCCTCCGCATAGGGATCACCCCCTACATTGATCATAAACATGCCGTTTGTCTGGCTGCTCGGCACATAGACGCTGTCCTCCTCCGTAAGTCCCGAAAGAATCTCGACATAGGCGTTGTTGCTGATGCCCGTCTCCACACCCGCCTTGTGATAACCCACAGGCACGTTCGGGTCGCCCTCAAATGTCAGCTCTTTGTCGTAGGTCTGCCCCTCCCCGTTCAAAAGATACACCACATCGCCCCGCATCAGCGCGTCAGTCGGAATCGTCAGCACATTCTTTTTCTCGGAAAGCACGATCTCCGCCGAGACATTCATACCGGGCAGGAGGCTTCCCACCTCGTCCATCTCCACGGTCACCGGATAGGAGGTAACGCCTCCGGTCGTGATTGCCTCTAAGCTGATATTGGTAATGTGTCCTGTCATCTCCACGCCCTCCAGCGCGTCCGCCGTAACCTGCACTTCCTGCCCGACGGTGATTTTCAATACATCCAGCTCGTCCACGTTCATGGTGAACTTCACCCTGGAAAGGTCGTAAATCACCGCAAGCGAACCGGTAAAAGCGCCGTTGATATTGTCTCCCGCCTTGGCGTTTTTGGTGATTACCGTGCCGGAGATCGGCGCGGTGATGCTGTAATCGTCCAGATTTTTCCGAGTGCTGGCAAGCTGGTTCTCCGCACTCCTTAAGCTGTACTCGTAGCTCTTCACCGGATCCGCCCCGGACGCCTCCTCCAGCGTCGCGTATACGTCTCCCTTGTGCAGATATGTTCCCTCCTCAAGGAAAAGGCTTTCGAGCCTTCCGCTTCCGGCTGCGATCACCGTACCCTCGGATTTCGGGCGGAAAACGCCCCCGCTGTTACAGTCCACACCCGCAACGGAGGCTGTCGCCGTGGTCTCCGTGCCGATGCTGCCGGGATTTTTTACCTCGATGGTCACATAGCGGACGACCATATTGTTCGCCATGGCAGTCGTGTAAGCCGCCACCTTCGTCACCCTGCCGGAGATGAGCTCCTCCTCCCCGCCGACGTAGACCTTCGCCTTTTTCCCCGTCCATTTTCCCTCAATCTCCGCGTCGTTGAACGGAAGCTCCAGCACCATCGTAGTATTGTCGTACACCTCCGCGACGGTCATTCCGGCGGATACCATATCCCCCTTCTCCACATAGAGGTTCTTCACATAGCCCTCCACCTCCGCGGTCAGCTTCAGATTCTCCTTACTCTCCCTCTCGCTGTTTTTCGCGTCCTCCAGGCTGCTGGCGGCCTGCTCCACCGCAAGCTCTGCCGCCTCGATGCTGTCCTTCACGTTATCCGTGGAAAACTGGTAGAGAAGCTGTCCCTTCTCCACGACCTCCCCCTCCTCAAAGGGAGCCTCCACGATCTCCCCCTGCACCATGGGCGTAATCGTATACTGGTCGTTCGGCAGAATCGTGCCGTTTCCCGCAATGCTCACCGTCAGATCCCGCACCGCCGGGTGCTGCGCCATATCCCCCATCATGGAGGTAATCTGGCTCATTCCCTTCGCACAGCTTCGGGCGAGAAAAATCACCAGCACAAGAATCACTGCCAGAATGATCAGCCCCTTCTTATGCTTTTTTAAAAATTCTAAAAACTTCTTCATTTTTTGTATTCCTTCCTACTTTGCCACCGCAACGATGATGCGTACCCTGCCGCCCGAAGCGCCGTTGTAGTATGCCGTGAGCGTGTAATCCGAAATGTTTTTAACCTTCGCAAGCGTCGTCGCATAGTATTCGTCTTTGACCTTCAGGTAAACACTGTAATCATCTGCCAGCATATAGGCTCCCGCCCCGTCGGAGACTGTCGGTTCCGTGACGGAGAGGACGGTAAAGCTGTTCAGACGTTTCATCGAGGTCACCTGCTGCTGTTCGTTTACCGTAATCTGCACCGGCCCTTTGTAGCCCTCTAAGCCAAAACTGTAACCCTCGGTGCTCACAGACCTTATCCCGTCCCCGAGCTGGTATGTATAGCTTCCGTACCATTTCTCTTTCGTCACCGGCATTGGATTTGCCGCCGTTCCGGGAACCTCTTCCTCTGCCAGAACCTCTGTGGCGGACAGCAGAATGCCGTAGGTGTAATTGTCTCCGGTGACATCCTTAATAATCATGTCCATAATCTCGTTCTTCTCATTCAGATGATAATACAGAAGATTTCCGTAAGAAATCGTCAGTCCTGCCAGCCTCTTTGGCGGCACGATGCCGTAGGTATCCTTATCCCTGTACTCCACGATGCGGGCATTTTCCGCAATGCCGCAGCCCGCAAAGGCTCCCGCATCCCCGGAAACCGTCCCGCTTAAAGAACGCAGGCTCACCTTCTGCACGACCGCACTCCCGTAAGAATAGCGAATCTCCACCGGCGTCTGCAGCGCGTAATCCTGCAGGCTGTCCACCGCATACTCCCTGATGCTTCCCGTCGTATCCAAAATGGTGAGATAGTATTCCTTTTTCCCGGATTCCGTGTAAATTGGCAGCCGCTCCTCTTTTCCCACGACAATTCCGCCAGTCAGCGCGTTGTACACGCCGGGATCTCCCACTGCCGCCGCCACATCCTCCCGACCCAGAAGAACCGTGACATAATCTCCAATCTCATAGGCGCCCATGGCGGAAACCGCATAGGCCACCGCCTGATCCTCTATAGAATAGGCCGTACCGTCCACCGTGAGGGAGGACGGATGGTAGCGGTCGGGAGATACCGCTGTCAGCTTTCCCGTCACTCTGGTCTGGTACACATAAATACTCTGCAGCCTGCGGTTGTAATAGAGCACGTCGTACTGCCGGATCTGCTCTCCCCCGGCCTGCTTTCCGTCTATGTACACAAGCGCGCCCGCCGCCTCAAAGGGAAGCTGCGTCCTCCAGTCGGCTCCCGCAATCACAGGCCCCTCCATCTGGCTGTAGGTCAGCGCAAGATAGTCGATATCACCTCTTGCGTCCAGCGGATAGCCCAGCGTCTCCGCATAGATGCTTCCGCTCTTTGTGGGCGCCACCAGCGTATTATAGAAAAGATTGATGGCATCCTGCCATGTCAGCTTTTCCTTCGCGCTCCTGCTGATGTTGGAGTTCAGCTTATGCTCCCTGTAAAAGGCCATGCGCGCCTCCGCCCTGCCGTCCTCAAAATCAGCGTCCTCATAGCCCAGCATGGCTGTCACGGCGTACACCGCCTCCTGCAGGGTGACGGCGGACTTTGGCCGGAACTTTCCTTTCAGATTGCCCTTCATCCAGCCGTTTTTTACACAGATCCGTATGTAGGGCGCATAGGCGCTGCCCGCCTTCACGTCCGCATACAGGCTTGTCCTGCTCTTTCCTGCCTTCTTGTCACAGCCGGAGAGCTCCACCAGCTTTTTGGCAAAGACCTGCCTTGTGACCTTCTTCGCCAGCCCCTCCGGGGAAGTCCGGCTGCTTCCCACGATTCCCATGGCCTGCAGCGTCTTTTTCGCCATCGCCTCATTGTAGGCGGGATTCGTCTGCACCTGCGGCGTGGAAATCCCTCCCCCCGCGTCGGCTGCCAGCTCCTGCCCTGATACAAACATCCGCGCCTGCGCCACAAGCAGCATCACTGCCAGCGCCGCCGCCAGACACCTGCGTCCTCTCATTTTTTTCATCTGTCTGTCCTCACTTCCATAAAATTCCGTTTTTCTATAGTGTATCATACTACAGAAACATTAACATAACATTAACGAAATCTTATATTTACAGCAAAATATTGTCAATCGCCTGAAATATGTGAAAATCCTATTGCGTGGCAGATGGCGGAATGTGCTAAAAAGGATCCTGCTATCGGTTCTGTCAAATGGATTTTCTGCATGTTCTGAAAAATGCGGCAACCCCTGACGCGACCGCCCGCAATTCGCCATCGTGGCTCAGTGCGGGCTTTGCGGAACATCCGTGTTTCGCAATCGCTGATTGCATACAGAACATGCGAAAATCCAATTTTCCGTCACAAAGATAGCACGGATTCCTTTTGCACACTCCGCCATCTGCCACGCAATAGGATTTTCGCACTTTCCCATCGACAGAATATAGACAATTTCGACGAAACAGAGTATAATAAGGACAGTTATTTTTTGGAGGATAATACTATGAAATTAGGTAAAAGCAACCAGATATCTGCACTTATAGCTTCTCTTTCGGAGCTGACCCCCTCGCCAGCCCTGCAGGCTGCCCCGGAGGCAGGGGCGCTTTTTTCCCGCATGGCGAACAACCGCGCCCAGTTTGAGACCGCCTTCGGTGATCTGACTGACGCGCTGATGAAGATCAGCTCCCTGGATCTGCAGCTGACAGACGATGTGGACAAGCTCACCGCGATTGCCCAGAGCGTGTCGGATGCCACGACCGCCATCCACAACGCTTCCAAGGAGACCTCCGACGTGGCGGTTTCCGTCTCCGGCCAGCATGAGGAGCTGACAAACACGATCATCGCCGCCTCCGAGGAGTCCGGCGACGTCTACAAAAAAATCGAGGCCGGGCAGGAGGAGCTGACACAGATCAAGGAGCTCTCCCAGAGCACCATCAAGGCCTCCGAGGAGATGAAGCAGGACATGGATCAGCTCTCCGAGGTCATCAACCGTATGAACGAGGTCATTGAGGGCATCAATTCCATCTCCTCCCAGACAAATCTGCTCTCCCTGAACGCCTCCATCGAGGCCGCGCGGGCGGGAGAGGCCGGAAGGGGCTTCGCGGTCGTGGCGGACGAGATCCGGGATCTGGCGAACGAGACGCAAAAGCTGACACAGAACATGGGCGGTTTTGTGGAGGGAGTCAAGGAAGCCTCCAAAAAGAGTGTCGCCAGCGCGAACCACACCATCACCGCGCTGGAATCCATGACTGAGAAAATCGGCAATGTCTGGCAGATCAACGAGGAAAACCAGAAGCAGGTGGCGGATATTTCCAACAATATCAGCTCTCTGGCTGCGGTCAGCGAGGAGATTTCCAGCTCTATGCTGGAGCTTGAGAATCAGGCGACGGAGATCCGTTCCGCCTGCGGGATTCTCTCCCACGACACAGACGATTTCCACACTCTCGGCACCAGCCTGAAGGAATCCATCCAGCCGGTCTCCGAGATTGAGAGCGCGATGGATGCCACCGCCAAGACGATGGGACAGATGAGCGGGGATCCCACCATGCACTTAGGGCGGGCCTGCTTTACCGGCTATTTTGAGCGTGCTATCACGGCTCATCAGGCCTGGATTGAAAAACTCGGGGAGATTGTTAAAACCCGCATGATCATGCCGCTGCAGATGGACGACAGCAAATGCGGCTTCGGCCATTTCTACTACTCCCTGACTCCGCAGTTTCCGGAGATAATAGACACATGGAAGGCGCTGGGGCCGAAGCATAAGAAGTTTCACGACTACGGCTCCCGGATTGTCAAGGCTCTTTTCAACGAGGATTACGACCAGGCAGAGCAGCTTTACGAGGAAGCCGTCAACTACTCCGTGGAGCTGATCCATGATCTGGAATCCATGCGGGATGCACTGAAATAGTTTTAACCGGGAGGATTTATGCGATTACTGCTTGCCGAGGACGAAAGAGAATTATCCGACGCTCTTGTGGCCGTGTTAAAGCACAACAACTATTCCGTGGACGCCGTATACGATGGGCTGGAGGCACTGGATTACCTTGCCGCCGGCAATTATGATGGCGCTATTTTAGACATTATGATGCCAGGACTCGACGGCATCACCGTACTCAAAAGACTCCGGGCGGGAGGCAGCTCCCTCCCGGTTTTATTACTGACCGCAAAATCCGAGATTGACGACAGGGTAGCCGGTCTGGACAGCGGCGCGGATGACTATCTCACAAAGCCCTTTTCCATGAAGGAGCTTCTGGCGCGCATCCGTGCCATGACCAGACGACATACCCAGGCCGCGGACTCGGTCCTGAACTTCGGGAATCTCTCCCTCGACCGTGTCTCCTACCAGCTGTCGGTGGGGGAACGAAGCATCCGGCTTGCCGGGCGGGAATACCAGATGCTGGAGATGCTCATGGCAAATCCCCGGCAGGTGATCTCCGCCAGCCAGTTCATGGATCATATCTGGGGCTACGACAGTGAGGCCGAGCAGAATGTCGTGTGGGTCTACATCTCCTATCTGCGCAAAAAGCTTGCCTCCCTGGGCTCCGATGTGCAGATTAAGGCCGCCCGGGGGCTCGGCTACTCCCTTGCGGCCACGCGGGAAACGGAGGCCGGGACATGATCAAAACACTCCGGCGCAATTTTATTGCTGTCGCCATGTGCTCCATCACACTGGTGCTTGTCACAATCATTGCCGCCATCAATGTGGCAAGCTATCACGATGTCTGCAAAAATGCCGACCAGCGCATCCTTCTGATTTCTGAAAACGGCGGTATCTTTCCAAAGGAGACGAGGCCTGCCTCTCCCCCGGAACGCCCCGCTGATCCCTCTGTCGAAAAGCCCGGACGCGCACTGTCTGCAGAGGCTTTTTTCGACACCCGCTATTTTACGGTGACGCTTTCCGACGACGGCTCTGTTCTCACTGTCAACACGGGAAAAATCGCCGCCATCACTACATCCGAGGCTTCCGACTACGCGCTTTTGCTGTGGCGCAGACATAAGGAGAAGGGCTTTCTTGAGGACTACCGCTATCAGGCCGTCACTGTGTCCACAGATTCCGGAAAGACCGCCTCCATGTACATCTTTCTTTACGCCGGGCGCGAGCTTGACACCTTCCGCACCTTTTTCGTCTCCAGCGTCGCCGTCAGCCTGCTGGGGCTTTTACTCGTATTTCTTCTCGTCGTATATTTTTCGAAAAGAGCGCTTGCACCCGTGGTGGAGAGCTACGAGAAGCAGAAGCGTTTTATCACGGATGCGAGCCACGAGCTCAAGACTCCCCTGACTATTATCGACGCCAACACAGAGGTGCTGGAAATGACCTCCGGGGAAAACCAGTGGACAAAAAGCACGAGAAATCAGGTCGCCAGACTCACCGCCCTGACAGAAAAGCTGGTGCTCCTCTCCCGCATGGACGAGGAGACGCAGGCGCCTATGCATATTAGCTTTGATTTCTCCGACGCCGTCCTCGATGTGACGGAGCCCTTCTGCACACTTGCCGCCTCAAAGGAAAAAACCTTAAGCCTTAAAGTGCAGCCGGACGTCACTATAAAAGGAGACGAGGCCGCCCTGCGGCAGCTCGTCTCCCTCTTACTGGACAATGCTGTAAAATATACGCCTGCGGGCGGTTCGATTCTCCTTTCGCTCTGCCATGAGGCAAAAAACCGGGGAGCGGTTTTAACCGTCACGAACTCCGCAGAACCCATGAGGCCGGGAAGGCACGAGGAACTCTTCGAGCGCTTTTACCGCCCGGACGCCTCCCGCAATTCCAAAGCCGGGGGATTTGGCCTCGGTCTGTCTGTCGCACATGCCATCGTAAACTCCCACAGGGGAAAAATCACTGCGAAAAGCGAGGACGGCGCCTCACTGACCATCACCGTCACCCTGCCTTAAAAAGGGGCTTACGGACATGTCCGCAAGCCCCTCTTTATTCCTATCTCAAAAATCCAAAGCTGCTGACAATGGCAGCTTCCTTCGCCTTGCCGGAGCAGATCTGGAAAAAGCTGATAATCCGCACAACAAAGAGAATAACGGCACACACGCCGCCCGCAATGGGTACAATAACCGTCCAGCAGAGCACCGCCGTGATAATGCTGACCAGCACGGTGCAGACCGTGAGCTTCAACGCCTGCCGCACATGGAAAGCGACATAGGGTGATTCCTTAGAGGCTAACAGCGCGATGATAATGCCGATGGTTCCCATCAGATAGGGCATCATTGCCAGCACCTTATTATCGCTGATATCTTTCGGGGCAAACTCCGCCGTGTGATCCTTCGGATCCATGGCATAGGGCTGACCGTAAGGCTGGCCGTTCGCCGCTCCGTAAGGCTGGCCATAGGGCTGGCCGTTCGAGCTTCCATAGGGCTGGCCGTTTGGATTCTGCGTGTAGTCCGTCCCCGGCTGCGCTCCCTGCTGTGTGTAGTCTGTTCCCGGCTGCGCGTTCTGCTGCGTATAGTCCGTCCCCGGCTGCGCTCCCTGCTGCGTGGAGCCCGCTCCGGACTGCCCCAGCGCCGCGCCGCACTTCGTGCAGAACGAACTTCCGTCCGCCATCTCGCTTCCGCATTTTGGACAAATCATATTTTATTCCTCCTTTTTCGTCATAAGCGTTTCATTTTTCTCTCTTATTCTATATAAAATGACCTGCTCTGTCAATGAACTTTGCTTTAACATAATCTTTATTTCTTTTAAAGTTAAATTAAGGTTCGTCGTGTAGCATCTGTCGTGTAAAGAAAAAGGAGGCCGCTATACAATGAACGAGCAATTGATTTTCAAACGCTATGAAATGAAGTACTTACTCACAAGAGAGCAGGAAGCGCTGCTTAAACAGGCGATGCAGGAGCACATGGTTCCGGATGTCCACGGAAAAAGCACGATCCTCAGCTTATATTTTGACACCCCGAATTACCTTCTGGCCCGCAGATCCATGGAGCATCCTCTTTATAAGGAAAAGCTGCGCCTCCGAAGCTACGGTCTGGCAGACGCGGACTCCGATGTTTTTATGGAACTCAAGAAAAAATATGATTCCGTTGTATACAAGCGGCGGACGGCCATGACAGAGGAAGCGGCAAAAAGCTGTCTTCTCGGCGACAGCCCCGCGGATACGCAGATTGCCCGGGAGATTGAATACTGTATAAGCCACTATGCACCGCTTGCCCCGAAAGTGCTGATCTCCTACGAACGGGAGTCCTATTACGGAAAAAGCGATATGGAATTCCGCGTTACCTTCGACAGAAATATCCTCTGGCGGGACTCTGACGTGAACCTGACCGCCGGCATTTACGGCGCGCCGCTTTTAGCTGACGATCAGGTGCTCATGGAGCTTAAGACGGGTCATGCCATTCCCCTCTGGATGGCGCAGCTTCTGAGCGAAAACCATATCTACCGAACAAGCTTCTCCAAATATGGAAGAGCCTATGCCGCCCTCTGCGGCGGCAGAAGATCCGCCCTGCACAAAACGGCTGACATTTGCCGGTAATTATCATTCATAAAACGGAGGTTATTGATCATGCTGGATTTTCTATTTCAAAGTGTATTCAACAATACGGCCGCCACTCTGCGCGTGCCCCAGTTTTTACTATGTATTGCAGTGTCCCTGGTGATTGGAATTATTCTCTCGCTGGTGTATACATACAAAAGCCACCACACGAAAAGCTTCGTGGTGACGCTGGCTCTCCTGCCTGCGGTTGTCTGTATGATCATTATGATGGTCAACGGAAATGTGGGAACCGGCGTCGCGGTGGCGGGTGCTTTTTCTCTCGTCCGCTTCCGCTCCGTGCCCGGCACAGCGAGGGAAATCGGAACGATTTTTCTCGCTATGGGAGCAGGGCTTGCGACCGGCATGGGATATCTCGGCTACGCCCTTCTCTTCACAGTGATTGTGGCTCTCGCCATGCTGCTTCTCACGGCTTTGGGCTTCGGCGGGAAAAAATCGCAGGACGCGGAAAAAACGCTAAGAGTCACCATTCCCGAGGACTTAAATTACAGTGAGGTGTTCGACGACATTTTTGCACAGTACACCTGCCGCTGGGAGATGGCGTCCGCAAAAACCACCAATATGGGAAGCCTTTTTAAGCTGTGCTACCGGGTCACCCTGAAGGATTCTGCAAAGGAAAAGGAATTCATCGATGCGCTCCGCTGCCGGAACGGCAATCTGGAGATCAGCATCGCGAGAGAGGAGGCTGCGATTTATGAGCTGTAAAATAAAAACCAGACTGATTGCCGCGCTTTTGGGGCAGGCGCTGATTGCCTGCGCACTGTCCGGCTGTGCATCCACGACAAAAGCGCCCACAAAAAACACCGTAAATTCCCCGAATACGAATACAGCTACGGATACAAATGATGCGCCGGCGGCCACTCTGGACAAGGAAAGCATGTTCACAGACCGCGATATGGAGATTGGTTACGACGAAGAGAGTGCTGTCGCCATTGCGCTTTCAGACGGAGCCTGCAGCTGCGCCGATTCCTCGGTCACAGTCGCGGAGGATACTGTCACCATCTCCGGGGAGGGAACCTATCTCATCTCCGGCTCCCTGTCCGACGGACAGCTCGTCATTGACGCGGATGAGAGCGCAAAGCTCCAGCTCGTATTTGACAACGCCGATATCTGCAGTGCCTCCAGTGCCGCCCTCTATGTAAAAAGCGCCGACAAGGTGTTTCTGACTCTTGCCCCCGGCTCTGCGAATGCACTGTCCACCGCCTCCGGCTATGTGGCAATCGACGACAATAACATCGACGCCGCGCTCTTTGCAAAGGCGGATCTGACCATAAACGGCTCCGGCATCCTTACGGTATCCTCGGCCGAGGGACACGGCGTTGTGTCCAAAAAGGATCTCGTTATCACCGGCGGCTCTTATGAGGTCACAGCGGCAAAGCACGCGCTTTCCGGCAAAAACAGCGTGCGTATCGCAGAGGGGACGCTGCAGCTGACCGCCGGCACGGACGGCATCCACAGTGAAAATACAGAGGATCTGGAAAAGGGTTTCATCTATGTATCCGGGGGAAATATCCATATCACCAGCGAATCCGACGGGCTTGACGGGGACAACACTGTCCAGATCGACGGCGGCAGCTTTGCGATTTCGGCCAAGGGTGACGGAATCCACTCGGACTCCGACCTGATCATTAACGACGGCACAATAACTGTATCCGAGAGCGACGAGGGACTGGAGGGCAGGAGCATCACGGTCTCCGGGGGCGACATAAATGTAACCGCAGGCGACGATGGGATCAATGCTGCCGGAGAGGGAAAGAACACAGCGGACACGAGCGGTAATTTTATCACCATAAACGGCGGCACACTCTGCATCGACGCGGAGGGAGACGGCATCGACTCCAACGGCAGCCTGACTGTAAACGGTGGGGAGATTTATGTCTACGGCCCCACCAACGGCGGCAACGGCGCGATCGACTATGAGAGAGACGGAATCATAACCGGGGGGACAGTGATTGCGGTCGGCTCCAGCGGCATGGCTATGAATTTTGGCTCCGGCTCCACACAGTGCAGTATGCTGGTGACAGTGGCGGCGCAGCCGCTTACGGGAGAACTTCGCCTGACCGACGCGGAGGGAACGCTGATTGCCTCCTGCACGCCCGGCAAGTCCTACAATTCCGTGGTCATCAGCTGCGCCGGGCTCACAGAGGGCGAAACCTACACCCTGACCACCGGAGAGACCGAGACTACTGTAAAAATGGAGAGCACAATCTACGGCACCGGAGACGGCGGTTTTCCCCCGCGGGGCAACGGCGGCTTTTCTCCGAAGGACGGCGACCGCTTCTCGCAGGACAACGGCAACTTTTCTCCAAGGGACGGCGACCGCTTCCCGCAGGACAACGACGGCTTTTCTCCAAAAGACGGCGGCCAGTTCCCGCAGGACAATGGTGACTTTTCTCCAAAAGACGGCGGCCAGTTCCCGCAGGATAGTTTGAATAAGTGATCAGCAGAATCATTGACGTCCCGACAAGAAATGGTTATATGGATCTGATTTTCAATATTTTTTCCGGCATCATCTGTTTGAGTTAAGGTAATAACTATGATATAATTTATCTATACAAAGGAGGGATTTTACGATGAATGAAACAGGACCGGATACAATATTTTATACCCTTAAGCTCAAACGGACAAGGACTCCCGCAGAGCTTTTTGAAAAAATAATAAAATCAATAAAAAAGAAAGGTATTACCAAAAACTGGTCTTACACGATTGATAAAGAACATCAGCTTCTGACAGTTGATTTCGGAGATGAGATGAGTGAATCATTCTGTATTACTTTTGATGATAAAAAAATATGCAGCGACTTTTGTAAAGTTTATTTCCCAATTGACGGGGAATTATTTGATAATGAAAAAAAGAGTGAATTCAAGGCGCTGCTTAACATGATATGGTCTGCCAGAACCATGTTTTCTAAAATGGAAATCTCCGATGATTACGGTCTGGCAACGGATTTTCTGGAAAGATAAGGATTTGAATATACCCATGAATGACAAATGGGAGAATCATGTAAATACAGATTTGCCGTTTACCGAAGCTGATATGAAAGATGAACTCTCCTGTATGTGGCCATTTTTTGAAACCTATGTATATGAAGCTGCAGAATATCAAAATGTGCGTGTGAAATACCACCCTGATTTCAATGAAGAATTCAGCGGATTGTGGTTCTCAGTTGGAGCATTTTCTTTGATGACGGACGAACTGTATCATTTCCGCAATTATTTTAATCATAACATCAGCAGTTCTTTCGGTGTTAAACATGCACAGCTGCGCAGGGTTTACAAGGATAAAGTCTATCCTCTGCTTGACAGAATGCCGGACGGTTTCGAACAATGCTGCACAGCATACCGGTTTTTTCTCACAACATTCGATTTTTGTGGGTTTAAATATGTTGGCATTGAAAAAAGGAGTGAATTTTATGATTGATTTAAAAGAGAAAAACAAGTCGGTTATGGCGCCACCGTGGATTGCTTTTCCTGAAATTGAGAGATATTCCATTGGCTGGAGAATGGGTTATGGGGAAAGTTATATTTATAAGTGGGGAGAGTGGTTTCGTTCGCTTTCTAATGAGGATATGAAGGCATATCAGGAACTTTTTCCAGAGCCGGTGACATGGAGCGGTTACTGGGAAGATGAAGACGAATGTGACTATTATGAAAGAAATGAGTTTCTATTGGAACTCTGGAGGGTGCAGGGAACCCCTAAGTATTCGCTGGAACAAATAAGAACAGAAGTTTCAGAGGGGACGCAGCCACATTATATTATGTTTTGGAAGCCAGACATTTCTCCTGATGAAAGTGTTACAAAAAGCTGTTTCAGCCAATGGTGGAAATCGGATTTCTGGTCAGAGAACCATACCTATAACTGTATGGAACAGTTTATGATGGCGAATAAAGCGAAGTTGTTTGGAGATGAAAAGACCCGTGAACATATATTGCAGTGCAGTGACCCGAAAACAATGAAAGCACTGGGAAGGAAAGTGAAAAATTTTGATGAAATGGTATGGAATGAAGTAAAGTATTCCATCGTCCTGAATGGAAACTATTTGAAGTTTACACAAGATGCCAAACTCAGGAACTTCCTGTTATCGACTGGTGACAGTGTTCTTGTAGAAGCAAGCCCATACGACAGCATATGGGGGATTAAGATGAGAGAAACGGATGAAAACTCTTTAAATCCATCAAAATGGAGAGGACAAAATCTGCTGGGTTTTGCCTTAATGGAAGTGCGGGACGAAATACGGCGTGTCTGGAACAATGCAAATATATGTGAGCCTGTGAACATGACCCTTGGGGATTTCTGGAAGTCCCTATGAGATGAATATGAAACCCAAGGGGAGTGTAATATAAAGTGTGTAAGTTACCGGTAACCAAAACTTACGCACTTTAT
>JAMPHB010000015.1 GCA_023663685.1 Blautia sp. | reverse complement strand
CCGAGGAACCCATAATGACAGTGAAATCTCCCTTGTAAATATCAATATTCAGGTCAGTATAAATCTCCTGAATACTTTCGCCCCTGCCAAAGGCTTTTTTTAAATGCTTTGCCGATATGACTATTTGTCTGTCCATAATACAACCGCCTTTCTTTCTATTAACAGCGAATGTTCTGCGAGGCATGGCATTCACTGTTATGTGACCACCATAATAAAATGGGCTACGTTGCGCCACCAACAGTTGTATACATCCGGATTTTTTCCTGCCACTTTCCGTTGCATAGGCAGATTTACAATGGTTTTCCACAAAAAAGGGCTGTCGCTTTTACGAATGAAAATTCGTGAAGCGGCAGCCCTTGACTTTTTATAGCGGCCTTTATCTGCTATATTCTTCCACAATCTCAAAGTACTCATCCACCTTCGCCTGCGCCTCTTCCGCAGACAGATGAAAATGCACCATAAGCAGATGCAGAACTGTATCAATCGTACATTCCTGCGAGAATTTGTCCCGTATGAAATCCATGGGATCCATCAGCTTTTCCTCCACATGATATTTGAATAGCGTTTTATAGTATTTTCTATGCCCTCTATTTCGGAAAACAGTACAAAATAAATCATCTACATGACAACAGTCCCCTGATCCTGCGTTGACTGATTATAAAAATATAAATAGTAAAATGGATCAAATAACAAAAACATAGACTCTTTACTTAAATCTCTATACCTAAAAGAATACTCTAATTCCTGTGTATACGCCATAACTAAATCTTTACCATACTGAAAAAAATCGTTATTGTATTCCCTTAGCAATGACAACACAATATGTAAACATATTTTCTCATTAACGTATGTTGCAATTTCGATAAATTCGTCCGAATCATTTTCCTCAATTCTAATCCAAAATGGACGCAGTTTCAATAACCAAAACACAAGTAAACCAGTATTTATTTTATATTCATTTGCATCCATTCTTTTATGATAAATGCAAAAATACAAACGTCTCATATCAAGTCTGACAACGATATCCTTTAATGTTTTCACATTAACTTCTATTCTTGTAGCATCAATATCCGTAACATTACAAAATTCATTCAGCTGCTGTTCAATTTTTGACAGCTCTTCATCAATGTACTCTTCCGAAGGCTCTTCGTATTGAAAGTCCAGGTTATCCCAACAAGTTTTCCCCATTATTCACCTCTCCCAGTCAATATTTCTTTTACAAGCTTTTTCAATTCAGGATCATCCGCGATTTTCTTTGCTCCACGAATGCATGGTTCAAGGGTCTCTCCTCTTCTTATAGGTGCATTATTATCGCAATGTAACACACCAGCATTGCATTGCTTACGCACCATTTCAATACTCATATTAAACATCTTCTTCTCTTCCATTTTTAATTCTCCTTTATTTGTAAATTATATCTTTTGCATGCATCACCAATATCAACAAACATTTCCAAAAGTTTATACGCTTCCTGGCTTATAATTATTTTTCTATTTTCTTCTATTTCAAAAAATTTATCCATATTACTAACAATCATTCCATACATTAAAATTTTATCTATGGTTAATTGTATTTTAAGTGCGTATATTGCTTGAACCAATCCATCATCAAACAACATATCTATATCTCTAATTGTAATTAATCCATATTTTTTCAACATAATGCTTATATCATCATAACTGTAAAATCTGGAACCCAGTCGGATAAACTTTATTTTAAAATATTTTTCCAGACTCTCTTTATCAATTGTACGATCCAATAACTCTTGATAAATAGTATTACTAATCCGCTCTGTCAAATCATCATATCGCTTTACCAGACGTCCTATCTCATTGTCAAGCAATTCCAAAGCTCCGGAAACTAAATTAGTCTCTCTAATCATTTCTGCAGGAATCTCCGTATTTGCCATATTACTCTTATACTGTCTATCATGGAAAACCTGAGACTAGGCATCTTGTAAGACTGTTCGCAATTGAATTTCACATTTCATTCCTCTATATTTTCGTTGTTCAGTTGAGAGTTGCGTCTCTTTTAAAGATATTATATAATGCACCGATAGATAACCAACTTTGTCTGACTTTAAAAAATCAATTTTATCATTACTGTTATCTTTATCTATATCAAACATATTTTCAACAATACGCTGAACCGGAACTACATCCTGAGGCAAATAACAAACTATTCTTACACCAGCCAAATCGGTTATTTGGTTCCTTGGATCATTATATTTTAAAATATAACTTTTGGTTCCTTCATCGTATATCTTTTTCGCACATTTATCCATTAGACTTGCTAATTTCTTAGCTCTACTAGAATGATATGCATGTAACATGGCTCTTTCATTTAAAGCATCAAGCACTTTTTCCAATACATATTGAGCGAAATCTGAATACTTTTCTTCATTCTCTTCATACCACTTCAAAAAATTCAATGTTCTCTGTTCTATATCAGCCATGTTTTATCCTTTCAAATCAATTCTAACTACATCTTTTTTCTCTTAGATGCCGCCATAATATAATGCCATACTTCATTTCACCGGCTCTGCTTCGTAATCACCGCAACCGCGCACGGCATTCTTTCCAGATTCATTGATGTAGGTTGGAATAATGATCTTCCCCCCAGCCCTACATACCCGCTCCATCTCTTTTAATGCGGCATAGGGATTCTCCAGCAAATGAATCACATTTCCCGCAACTACCTTATCAAATTTGGCGGCACATTTTAAATGTGTCATATCTGCGCAGCGCAGCTTCACATTTTCATATTTTCTGCATTTATCTCTGTCCATAACAATTCTCCGATGTGTTCCTGCGAGAATGCCCACATTTCCTGATCTGAATTTGCGAAAGTCCATGCAGGATTTTCTGAATAATATCGCTCAGGTTCTCCCCCCTGAGCGATACATTTCCCGTTAGGATTTTCCTTCTGTTTTACTTCTTTTTTTCTCTTAGAGACCGCCATAATATAATGCCATGCTTTCCTTTGTAATCACATTCGCGCATCCTGCACCGGAAGGAACTCCCTCCCGCGCTTTCATCCACGGCTCCTCCATATGTGTCAGCTGGCTGAGCCACTGGGCATTTTGCCCGCCATAATGCGCCAGTACCCTGTCAATAGTATCATTCTGATTATCAGATAAATCTCCCTCACCACCAGTTTCATCACTGGCATTTGCCATATACTTCCCCTGTGTTTTGAAAAAAAGCTCAGGACATACCGGACCATTCGCCCATGCCTGAAAGTCCTCCTCAAATAAAGGAGAATCATCCCAGACCAGCGCCCATGCCTGAGAATAATAGCATAGCTTCTGGAGCTTCATTGTTGACATCGGGCCGGATTGCTCAAGAATATATTTCGCCGTATCAAAAACATTTGCCATTGTTTTGCCCCCCTTCGCGTTTATAGTATAACACTTATTCAGAAATTTGAACAATAGATAATTACGCCCGCACTCTCTAACGCTCGCAAAGCTGATACTCTGTATCCTCGTCAATCATCTGCAGCATGACGTCCGTACACCTGGGATCAAACTGTGTTCCCCTTCCATTTTTGATTTCCCCGCGGACTGTCTGCTGCGGCAGGACGTCGCGGTAGCTCCGCTTTGAGGCCATCGCATCGTAAGCGTCCGCGATTCCGATGATTCTTGCCTGAAACGGAATATCCTCTCCCGCCACCCCGTAGGGATAACCGGTTCCGTCAAATTTTTCGTGATGGTATTTCGCTCCGATTGCAATGCCCGGGATCTCCGATATATTGGCGAGAATCTGCCCCCCCATCTCCGGGTGCTTTCGCATCATCCGGTACTCCTCGTCGGTCAGCTTTTCACTTTTATTGATGATCGTGTCCGATATTCCTATCTTCCCAATATCGTGCAAAAGACCCATATAATAGATTTCCTGCTGCTCCTGTTCGGACATGCCCAGTCTTTTTGCGATTTCTCTTGAATAAGCCGCAACTCTTTCCGAATGGCCGTTGGTATACTTATCCTTTGCGTCGATGGTCCGGGCAAGCGTCAGAATTACCTGCTCGGAGAGCCGTTCCACCTTTTCCCTTCTGTCTTCCGCCGTTTTCGTCTGCCTCTTCACCTCGATCTGCAGATTCTTCCGAAGGTCATCCAGCTCGGCAAGTGTTTTCATCAGAAGCTGGTAGTCCGGCGTCTCCATGGAAAACAGAATAATCAGAATCGCGATTGAAGGCGTAAACACACTCAGCAAAACATTCGGGAGCAGCAGCATCTGCATAAGCGGCCCCACCAGACACATAATAATATATACGCCAATGGATATTTTCTGCTTCGTATTGAAAAATCTCTGGTTCCTGATCAGCACCAGCAGCGAAAACAGTACATAATATAACGGCACAATATAGACTAAAAAGTACAGTCCTCCATGTACATATGTCCCATCGGCATGAAAGGTGAACAGAAAACCAAAAAACATATTGAAAGCAAGCAGGGCCAGCAGCAGGATATAACCTGTTTTATTGATATGTATGCTTTTGGCCATCTGCTCGTTTCCCTCGACATAGCTTTCCACATACCGGAGAAAAAAGTACCCAAGACTGAATGTCAGTACAAAATAGATGGTATTCAAAAGTATGTTCAGTACTGGCGGAATCACGCTTCCGTAGCTTATGGTTATGGCTGTTACAATGTCCATAATCTCCGTTGCCAGAAGACACTTCACAACCACCTTGAATTTTTTATTGATCTTTGACTGATTGGAATAATAAATGCTTAATGCCGCATAAACTACCAGCACATAGATGATTCCCACTATTTCAAAGTCAATATTGTATGCCAGATTCATTCATCTTCTCCCCTGCGTATTATTCGCGCTGTCCGTCCGAGTCAATATAGGAAATCGCCTCCGCAGTCTGGCAGAGATCCTCCTTCGCCAGATTAAAGCAGTCCATGATCTTCGGAGAAAACTCACCGCATTCCCCGTCCTGAATCATCCGCACTGCCTCGCCGGTCGGGTACGGCAGCTTATACACGCGCTTGCTGACCAGCGCATCAAAGACGTCCACAATGGATACAACCTGCGCCCAGATTGGGATTTCCTCCCCCACGAGTCCGTCCGGGTATCCATTGCCGTCATAGCGCTCATGGTGGTATCTGCATATATCATAGCAATACCGGTAAAAATCACTCTCCTCCTGCTTGAACTTCTCCAGAATCTTACAGCCCTCGGTCGTATGCTTTTTCATCTCCTCAAACTCCGTCGGCGTAAGCTTTCCGGGCTTTAACAGAATACGGTCGGGAATCGCGATCTTTCCGATATCATGCAGGGCGGAGGCATAGACGATCAGGTCAATCTGCTCCTTGGTGAGTCCGTACTCGGGATAATATTTCTGCATAAAATTTAAAAGAATGCGCGTAAAATACTTCACCCGCCTGATATGCTCGCCGGATTCCTGGCTTCGGAACTCCACCACAGAACTCAGGGCATTGATCAAAAATTCGTTGTTCTTCTCCAGCCGCTCCCGCGCATCCGCCAGTGCCTTCGTGCGCCTCGCAAGCTTTTCCTCCATACGGATCCGGTTCTCGAACAGCTCTAAAAGATTGATGGTGCGGCGCATGACGACCGCGGGTGCAAACGGCTTATAGATAATATCGGATGCGCCATACTCATATGCCTTAATATCCGATTCCACCGTCGCCTCACCGGTAATCATAATCACCGGGATTCTTTCCATATAGCCGTTCTCCTTCATGTGCTCCATCACCTGCAGCCCCGTTTTTTTCGGCATGATCAGATCCAGAAACAGCATCACGATTTTTTCCGGGTTGGCGTCCAGAATCTCCGTCGCCTCCTGTCCGTCCGCGGCCTCGAGAACCTGAAACTGTTCCGCAAAAATCTGCTTTAATATCTCCCGGTTCACTTCCTCATCATCCGCGATCAATATGGTTTTCTTCTCTAACACCTCATCCATGGTTACACCCTCCTATAGCTTTTCAAATTACATACCTATCATACCAACTTCGTCCGATAAAAGCAATCCATTTTAAGGGGAGAAGCTCTCATAATCCTCCAAAAACCGATGCTTTACCCCGTCCTTCTTATAAGCGATCACCGTACTCAGGTTCACATTCTCCACGCTCTTAAAAATATTTCCCTCCACGAAGGGATTGATTTCCCGAAGCTGGCGGATCAGACGCTTGATTTCCAGGCGTTTGGAATCACTCTGTCCGTTCTCCCCGCAGGTGCTGCAATTCTCCGTGAAACGGCAGGCGCACTGGAGAAAATGCAGGCCGTTGTAATCCCGCCAGTGCTCGATATCCTCCTCCCGCACCAGATACATGGGCCGGATCAGCTCCATCCCCGGAAAATTTGTGCTGTGCAGCTTCGGCATCATGGTCTGCACCTGCGCCCCGTAGAGCATTCCCATAAGAATCGTCTCAATCACATCGTCATAATGGTGTCCCAGAGCGATTTTGTTACAGCCCAGCGCTTTCGCCTGACTGTACAGATGCCCCCTGCGCATCCGTGCGCAGAGATAGCAGGGATTTTTGTCCACATGGAGCACCGACTCAAAGATATCCGATTCAAAAATCCGCACCGGCACATGAAGCCTTTCTGCGTTCTCCTCGATGGCTCTCCGGTTCTTCGGGCTGTAGCCCGGATCCATCACCAGAAACTCTGTGGAAAATGCAAACTTGTTGTGCCTCTTTAACTCCTGAAACAGCTTTGCCATCAGCATGGAATCCTTGCCGCCGGAGATGCAGACCGCGACTCTGTCCCCCTCCTGCAGCAGCTCATACTCCCGTATTCCCCGGGTAAACTTACACCAGATGTTCTTTCTAAATTTCTTCCGCAGGCTCTCCTCAATCTCCGCCGCGTTTTTCTCTTCCATTCCCCGTCTCCTATAGAGAATCCAAAAGTCCCTGAATCCCCTGTTCCTTAAAAATATCCTTGTAGTAGCCGATCTCATTTTCAATCAGACTGTCAATGACCTGCATCCCCAGAAGTTCCACCGGAGCCTTGTCATCGGTCAAAAGACAGCCCGTGGACTCATAGGCACAAAGGCCGTCTTCCACCCGCCCCATCAGCTCCCTCAGCTCTGCATTCTCCGACGCAGCCGCCCGGGCGGCAAGATTTCCCGGCAGATCCACCGCATTGGAGGCAAACAGCTCCCGGTTCGTGCAGCCCGGCACATCGACCGTATACACATTCTCAAATACCGCGGATATGGTGTCCGCGAGGTAGGTGTTTATGTCCGTCGTCCCCTCCGCGGCGTGCATATTCATGTTGACCACCATGACGCCGCCGGGATTTAAGTGCTTTTGCACCAGCATGAAAAACTCGATGCTGGACATCTGAAAAGGAATCGTAATATCCTGATAGGCATCCACCATAATCACATCGTAGGTGCGGTCATCCGCCTCTAAAAACGCCCTGCCGTCGTAGGTCGTCACCGGAATATCCTCCGGCAGGGAAAAATACTCGTGCGCCAGCCCGGTAATTTTTTCGTCGATCTCCACACCCTCAATCTCCATGCCCTCAAAATAACGGCTGCACTGGCTGGCATAGGTTCCGGTTCCCATGCCGAGAACCAGCACAGACTCCGCCTTTTCCGCCATCATCGGCGCCGCCAGCGCGTAATCATAATACATGCCGGTGAGGGAATCTCCCTTCATGGTGATGGACTGCACGCCGAAGAGTACGTTGGTGGACAAAATCGTGCTTTTTGGCGTGTCCCTCACCTGGAGATAGTTGTACACCGACTCCCCCTCGTAGGTCAGTCCGCTCTCCCAGAAGGCGAAGCCCGCAGAGCGGCCACACACACAGCACACCGCAAAAAGCAGGGCGGCGGCAATGCATTTGACGGGGCTTTTTTTCTCACAGATAAAATAAATCAGCGCAAGGGCAAACAGAATGCCCGCAAAGATTAAAAAGGTCACGCCCGTCCCCACCGCCGGGATGGAGAGAAAGGTCGGCACAAAAGTTCCGATAATGCTTCCGATGGTATTGTACGCGCCCAGCGCGCCGATAGTTCTGCCGCTGTCCTCCAGCCTGCCCACCGTATACTTCGCCAGCGAGGGCGTCACCGTCCCCAGCAGAAACAGCGGAAATACAAAAATCACCATACAGCTCAAAAATGCGGCAATCACTAAAAAACCGCTGCTAATCGTGACAATCAAAAGCCCCGAGATCAGCACAATAATATACTTTCCCAGCACCGGTATCGCCGCAATCCACACGGCCGCAATCAAAAGCCTCCCGTACAGCCTGTCCGGGTTCGGATCCCTGTCGGCGCTGCGCCCGCCCCAGACATTCCCAAGAGCCATGGCAATCATAATCGTTCCGATAATAATCGTCCACACGATCTGGGAGGAACTGAAATAGGGGGCTAAGAGCCTGCTCGCCCCAAGCTCCACCGCCATCACTGACATGCCGGAAAAGAATTCCGTCAAATACAAATACAGTTTACTGCCCAGCAATTTCTTTCTCTGCTTCAAAATCATCTCTCCTTACTCTCACCACACATTCTCCCGATTGTAAAATCATAGCACATTTTCATTTTCACAACAATCCCGTATTTGCATTTCGGCAAAAAGAAAACTCCCGCCCGGCTGTACCGCCGAAACGGGAGTCTGTTCTTACACCGACAGATGGTATTTCTCCATCCAGTAATTGATCTGTATAAAATAAGCCATGAGCTGGGGGCCCGCCATGAGCTGGCCAAACCACGGCTTCCCGAGCTCCTTGGGCGCCGCCACAAACTGTCTCGCCTTTTTCTCATCGAGGAAGGGCGCGATTGGCGCGTTCTTATCCTCCAGAATTGCGACAAAGCGCTCTGCCAGAAGCTTCTCGTAGCCGGGGTGGTAGGGCTTGGGGTAGGGACTCTTTTTGCGGTGCAAAAGCTCCCCGGGCAGAAGGTCTGCACATGCCTCCCGGAGCAGGGCCTTCTCCACCCCGTTCTGGTATTTCATCTCCCACGGCACATTGTACAGATACTCGATGATTCTGTGGTCGGCAAAGGGAACCCTCGCCTCCAGCCCCGAATACATGCTGGTGCGGTCCATCCGATCCAGAAGCGTCTGCATGAACCATTTGATATTCAGATAGGCGATGCCCCTGCGCCGCCTCTTCTCCCCGTCCTCCCCCGGCAGATACTGCACCTTTCTCAGGGTATCCTCGTAGCGCGCATGGGAAAATTCAGCCAGCTCCAGCTCTCTGGCAAAATCCTCCGCAAGAAACAGCGTCCGGGCACTCATGTCCGCCGACCACGGGAAGCCGTCCCGCTCCATCAGCTCTGTCCGGTAGAACCACGGGTATCCGCCGAAAATCTCATCGGCACACTCCCCGGTGAGCGCCACCTTGTTGTGTTTTGCCACCAGCGAACAGAAATACAGCAGGGATGCGTCCACGTCCGTCATGCCCGGCAGATCCTTCGCGTCCACCGCCGTATAGAGCGCGTCCACCAGCGTACTCTGGTCGCATTCCAGATAGGTGTGCTCGGTCTGACAGCGCTGCAGCATAATATTCACATAGGGCAGATCCCGCTCCGGCTGAAAGGCATTCGACTGAAAATACACATCATTGCCCACGAAATCAAAGGAAAAGGTATTTAACGTCTCCCCGTGGGCGCGCATATGCTCCGCCGCAACCGCCGTCACGATCGAGGAGTCGATGCCGCCGGAGAGGAAGGTGCAGACCGGCACATCGGACACCATCTGCCGGATAATGGAATCACGCACCAGAAAGGACGTTTTTTCCACCGTCCGCTCATACGAATCCGGGTGCTCCCCCGTAGCTACATCCCAGTAGCGCTGCTCCTTCATGCCCCTGCGGTCGTAGACTATGTAATGTCCGGGCTTTACCTCGCCAATCCCCCGGAACACACCGCAGCCGGGCGTCCTGGCCGGGCCGATCGCAAGGATTTCCCGCAGCCCCTCCATCGTAAGCTCCGGCTCTGCCTCGGGGTGGCAGAACAGCGCCTTGGGCTCAGAGCCAAACACCAGCGTGCCGTTCTGCACCGTATAGAAATGCGGCTTGACTCCAACCCGGTCCCTGTAAAGGAGAAGCTGCTGCCTGCCCCCGTCCCAGATGGCAAAGGCAAAAATGCCGTTCAGTTTTGTCACAAAATCCGCGCCATACGCCATGTATGCGTAAAGGATCACTTCCGTGTCGCAGGTGGTCTGAAACTGAAAGCCCCTGCGGGTGAGGTCGGGAATCAGCTCGTCTGTATTGTAAATCTCCCCATTGTAGACAATCGCATATTCCCTCTCATTCCTGCCGCGCCCCATGGTGCGCACCATGGGCTGCGCGCCGCCCTCGATATCCCGGATCGACAGCCTTGCGTGGGACAGTCCCACCTGCGGCCGCAGAAAGATTCCCGATGCGTCCCCGCCCCGGTGGGCAAGACTTTCATGCATATCCCGCAAAACCTGTTCCCATTCCGGGCGCTTATCCATATAGTTTTGACTCAAACAGCAAAAGCCGGAAATTCCGCACATAGTACTCCGTTCCCGCGCCATAGCGCAATATCTCTGTCGTCTATACTATATGCGGAAAAATCAGGGATTATGTCTGCCCCACCGCGTGGACAAGCTCCGCGATATCCTCAATCTTATGCTTTTTCATATAGTCTTCCATGCCCTCGATTACCTTCTCCGTGGTACAGGGATCCATGAAATTCGCCGTGCCGATGGACACCGCCGTGGCTCCCGCAAGAATCATCTCAATGGCGGACGCCGCATCCGTGATCCCGCCCATGCCGATAATCGGAACCGAGACTGCCCCCGCCGTCTCATACACCATGCGCACCGCGATGGGATGGATGGCAGGCCCGGACATACCTCCGGTCTTGTTGGCGAGGACAAAGGTTCTCCGGTCAATATCAATCTTCATGCCCGTGACCGTGTTGATGAGGGAGAGGGCGTCCGCGCCCCCCGCCTCCGCCGCCCGGGCAATCTCTGTAATATCCGTGACATTCGGGGAGAGCTTCATAATGACGGGCTGGGCCGCATGTTTTTTCACTTCCGCCGTGATATGCTCCACAGCCTTTGGGTCTGTGCCGAAAGCTATGCCCCCCTCCTTCACATTCGGGCAGGAGATATTGATTTCCAGCATGTCCACCTGCTCCCCGGAAAGGCGCTCCACGACGGCAAGATACTCCTCCAGAGAATGTCCGCAGACATTGACAATGATTTTTGTGTCATACTGGCGCAAAAACGGGATATCCCGCTCGCAGAAGAGTTCCACGCCCGGATTCTGCAGCCCCACAGCGTTTAACATACCGCCGCAGACCTCCGCCACCCTCGGCGTCCTGTTTCCCTCCCACGGGACGGCTGCCACGCCCTTCGTCACCACAGCCCCCAGCCGGTTCAGATCCACAAACTCCCCGTACTCTGCGCCGGAGCCAAAGGTTCCCGATGCGGTCATCACCGGATTTTTTAAGGTCAGGCCGCACAGCTTCACACTCATATTCATCACAGCTCTACCTCCCTCGCATCAAACACCGGCCCCTCCTTACAGATCCGCTTATTGTGCACATTTGTGTGCACATCCTTCTCTGTGGAAGCGCACACGCACGCCAGACATGCGCCGATTCCGCACGCCATCCGCTCCTCCATGGAAATGTAGCAGGCGATACCGCGCTCCATGGCATACGCCTTTATGGCACGCAGCATCGGCATGGGGCCGCATGCGTAGATGACATCTGCAGAAATATTCCCCGCCTTTATCACATCCAGCACATTCCCCTTTGTGCCGACGCTTCCATCCTCTGTCGCCACGAGGCACTCCCCCTGCCCTGAAAATTCATCGAGCAGAAAAGTCCCGGAGTCGCGGTAGCCCATGACCATGGAAAACTCTGTATGCACCTGTGCGCCTGAGAGCCCCGGCGCCACGCCTGCGCGGATATCCTTCGCAAGCTGCAGCATCGGCGGCACGCCTATCCCCCCGCCGATGAGCAGGGCGCGCTTCCCGGGCAGAACCGTAAAACCGTTTCCCAGGGGACCCATGATTTTTATCTCATCCTGCCCTGTCAGCCGGGAAAACTCCTCCGTCCCCGTGCCGGTTCCCGTCACCCGGTACAAAAGCCGCAGCGTCCCCGCCTCCCGGTCGATTCCGCACAGACTGACAGGTCTCGGCAGAAGCCTGCTCTTATCGGCACAATACAGAGAGACAAACTGTCCCGCCTTTGCCGATACCGCAATCTCCGGCGCATCCAGCACCATGTCATAAATCCGGTCGGCTGCTGCTCTCTGGGAGAGTACTTTTGCCCTTAGTATTTTTTTCTCCATCATACGGCTCCCTTCTGTCTCGCCTTGTCCACATACATCGCATGATCCGCCGCAGAGACCGCCGCCTCGAGCTTCTCCATGGTAGCGTTCTCACAGAGGGCAAAGCCCTGGGCGATCTGTATTCGGATTTTATCCCCGCGCTTTTTGTTCGCCTCCCCAATCCGCCTTTGAAATGTCTCCAGAGCCTCTCTGTAGACTTTATCCGGCTCCTGATCCTCAATCAGTGCGCAGAACTCGTCCCCGCCGATCCGGTAGGTTTTTCCCACCTGCCCGAAGCTGTCCCTTATGATCTCCGCCGCCGCCTTAATCAGCACGTCCCCCTCGTCGTGTCCGAAACAGTCGTTGACCATCTTTAGATTGTTGATATCCATAAAGACGATGCCAAGCAGCGGCAGGTTCTCCTGCGCATACCTATCCAGCTGCTCCAGATAAGCGGTACGGTTTCCGAGCAGGGTCAGCCCGTCCTGGTAGGCAAGATTTTTGACAATGTCATACCGCAGGCCGTTTGCAATAAACCGGTAGGTTCTCATCAGACTGCCCGCACAGAAACAGATAATAAAGACAAACATGCCAAGGCGCATCCACTGCGCCCTGTCCGCCACGTCCTCCTTCGTATACTGGTACACAATCACAATGGAGATCAGCATCAGGGAGGATATGCCTGCAAGCTTTAAAACCAGTCCGGGTTTTATGCGATGGAATTCCTTCCACTGCTGCCTGCACTCCTTTATGACCCACGCTAAGACCGTCACGCTTCCCACCGTGGTAAACAGCTGGGAGACCGCCAGAAAGCTGTGAAAATCCCGAAAGCCTGAGATCTGCATCACGACACAAAACAGTATGTATCCCATATCCACGATACAGATACAGCGGGTAATCATATAATCTAAGATATGGTACTCGTAGTCGAGATAGATCAGCAGGGGCATGATCCCCACGATCATAACCATATTGTCGGCCGTCTGTATGATGCGCATATCCCGGATCAGAAGCTGTACGACATTGGTTTCCAAAAGACTCCAGAAACCGGTGATCACCGCGTAAATTCCCAGGAAGGAATCGCCAAAATTCCGGTCTTTTATATTCCTCTGTGTAATCAGATTCACCACGATCATAATAAGTCCGATCAAAACCATCAGAAGACTGATAAAGATGGCTCCCGCCTTACTGCGGAGCAGATGCGTGATGACCGCGGTTGCGCTCCCGAGACAGGTACTGTCCATCACCACCGCATTTGCATCGTAGGCCGGGATAATCTGCACCTCTACGACCTTCCCCGATGCCGTGGCGGGAAGGTTCACCATATTCCAGAGATTTCCCGGCGAACGGTTGTAAAAGGAGGAATCCGGCACCCTTGTCTCATAGATGGGCTCGCCGTCCAGAAGCACCCTCGTATACACATCCTTCGTGCGGTAGATGAGACTGGTATTATCAGTGACAGCGGAAAGCCGGTAATAGATGGACAACTGCCCGGCATCCGCCTCCATATAGCTTCCAAGCCGGGACAGCTCCGCACTCCTGCTTCCCTCTTCATCTAAAGTCCATGCCCCGTCGATGTTCTGGTACTGCTCCTCAAAACGAATCAGGTTATCGCTTCCCCGGGTAAGCACGATCAGCGTCAGAATGAGCAGCATCCCCGCCAGAAGCACAAGATAGCCTGTGTGTATTCCTTTTCTTAAAACTCCCTCTTTTTCGTACATATAACGCCTACCTCTGTTCCAGCGCCCCCCGGATATCCGCAATCATATCCAGCACGGCAAGCCGGGATGCATCCGCAAAATTCTCCGGCGCAATTCCTTTATCCCTGTACTTCTCCTGCCTGTAGGCCGCGATAATTCCCCGGGAGGAATTTACAATCGCCCCAAGCCCGTCCGCATTGAAAAAGTGCGCAAGCTCCGCGCCCGTGCCGCCCTGCGCCCCGTAGCCCGGGACAAGAATAAAGCTCTTCGGCATCACCGCCCGCAGAACCTTCCCCTGCTCCGGGTAGGTCGCTCCCACGACCGCACCCACATAGCTGTAGGAATTCCCCATACAGCCATCCGCCCACTCTGCCACCATCGCGCCCACATGCTCGTACAAGGGCTTCCCGTCGATCAGGCGGTCCTGCAGCTCGCCGCTGGAGGGATTCGAAGTCTTGACCAGCACAAAGATTCCCTTTTTGTGCTCCCTGCACACCTCGATAAATGGTTTGACCCCGTCGCTTCCAAGATACGGATTCACCGTTGCAAAATCCTCGTCAAAGCCTGCATAGGACTTTTCTCCGACCTGCACAGTCCCCAGATGCCCCGCCGCGTAGGCCGCGGAGGTAGAGCCGATGTCGCCCCGCTTCACATCGCCAATCACGACCAGCCCCTTTTCGTGGCAATAGTCCACGGTCTTTTTAAAAGCTTCCACGCCTGCCACGCCAAACTGCTCATACATCGCGATCTGCGGCTTCACCGCCGGAATCAGGTCGCAGGTGGCGTCCACGATCGCCTTGTTGAACTGCCAGATGGCTGCTGCCGCCCCCTCCAGCGTCTCTCCGAACTGCCCAAAGGCCGCTTTTTTTATCTGCCCGGGCACATAGTCCAGCATCGGGTCGAGCCCCACTACGATGGGGGCGTTTGTCTTTTTGATTTTTTCTACTAACGCATCAATCATTCTTCTTCTCCTCAAACACAATTCTTCCGCCGCAGATTGTACATTTTACGCGCCCCGTCACCTCCCTGCCATGAAAAGGCGTATTGCGCCCCTTGGAGGCGAAGGTATTTTTGTCGATTCTGTATGTCTCCCCCGGGTCAAAAATCACGAGATCCGCTTCTTTTCCGGGCTGAATGTCGCCTCTGTCGAGACCTAAAATCCGCGCCGGGTTATAGCTCATTTTCTCTGCCATCTGCATCGGGGTCAGATATCCGCCCAGCACCAGCTCCGTGTGGGTCAGACATGCCGCCGTCTCCAGTCCCACGATGCCAAAGGGCGCCTTTTTCATGGAGGTGTTCTTGTCCGCAAAGGTGTGGGGCGCATGGTCTGTCGCTATGACCTCCATCGTGCCGTCCCTTAAGCCCTCCCGCAGCGCCTCCACGTCCCTCTTTGTCCGCAGGGGCGGGTTCATCTTAAAATTCGTGTCCGCATCCGTATCCTGCGGGATCAGGATTCCGGCCTCAATCGTGGGCACATACTCTGTAATATCCGCAGAGGTAAGGGTAAAATGGTGGGGGCATACCTCTGCCGAGACCGTAAGTCCGTGCTCTTTCGCCAGACGCACCATCCACACAGAGTTCTCGGTCGAACAGTGGCACAGATGCAGCTGCGCCCCCGTGTCACTGCTGAGCATGATATCCCTTGCGATGATTACATCTTCCACCGAGTTCGTAATCCCCGGCATACCGAGCTCCTTCGCCTTATCGTCTGCGTTCATCACGCCATGGTTCACCAGATGGATGTCCTCACAGTGGGCGAGCACCGGAATGCCGCACTCTGCCGCCATGAGCATCCCCTCCCGGTATACCTGCGCGTCCATGACCGACTTGCCATCCTCGCTGATCGCCGGAATTCCGGCCGCGGCCATCTCCCTTATGTCGGCGAGCTCCTTTCCCATCTGCCCCTTTGTGACAGCGCCCACCTGGAGCACATGGATACAGTTTCCGGAAGCGGCCTTGCGGTGCACATAATTGACCACGTCCACATTGTCCGCCACCGGGCGGGTATTTGGCATGGCGAGCACCGTGGTGTAACCCCCGTGGGCGGCCGCCTGCATCCCGGTGAAGATATCCTCTTTCTCCACATAGCCCGGGTCGCGGAAATGCACATGCATATCAATAAAACCGGGCATCACATAACAGCCTTTTGCGTCGATTGTACAGTCCGCTTCTTTTTCAATACTCCCAATCTCTGCCACTACGCCGTCCGCAATATAGACGTCGGCGGTCTCGTCCATCTGTGTGGCAGGATTGATCACCCTGCCGCCCTGAATCCGTATTGTCATATCTCATTCCTCACGATTATTTACTGGTCTTAACCGCCGCCACGTCAGACATTTTTCCGACAGTTGTGGTCGTATACGAAGAGCCTTCGTCCGTCACTGTGTTCTTCTTATAAGCACGCACTCTGTAATAGTAAGTCTTATTTTTCGACAGACCGCTGTTTTTGTAGCTGGTCTTACTGCCGGATTTCACAGTGGCGACTTTCTTGTAAACGCCGTTTTTGCTGGTTGCCCGGAAAACCTCATAGCCGTCCGCGCCGGATACCTTGCCCCACTTGAGCGTGATACTCTTCTTCGTCACCGACTTCTTTTTAAGCGACGGGGTCTTTGCCAGCGCCTTTCCCGGCAGGCTGCTCGTGTAGGCCTTGATACACCAGTTGCCGGTGCGGTACTGGGCGCTCAGATTCTCCATATCCCTCCACGCGCCCCTGTAGAGCGCATAACTCTGCTCCGGCTCAATATAGACCTTCGCCGAATAATCCAGATAGCTGTCGGCGCACTCCACGTCGATGCTGGAATTTTTCTTCCCCAGCTCAATCACGACGGAGTATTTTGTCCCCTTTGCCAGAGAGACGGGCTTTTCCAGCGGAACCGTGTACACGCCCGCATAGCTGGTTTTGCCGGATACTTTCGCCGCCAGATAGCCGCTGCGGGGTTTTGATCCGCTCCTTAAATTCGTGTACACCTTGATGGTGTAGGGCATATTCGCCTCATACATCAGGGAGAGGGATACCGCCTCTAACTTCTCGTTGCTCTCCCCCTTCACCTGAAATACATTCGCAAACGCATCAAAGCCGGAATCCCGGTAGCCATCATAGCAGAGAATTCCGCCGTCGTACTGGTAATTGTAATCGTAGTCGTCCGCATCCGCGAAATCATAAATCCACGCAGCCTCCTCCAGCGTCGCATCGTAGTAGGAAAGCCAGAAATAGCTGCTGGTATCCGCGCTGTAGTCGCCGGAACTTACCCAGCTGTTGCGCACGAGCCACGCGCCGTTCCCCGGCGGCGTCGTCGAAAAGTTCCCAGCCGGGAAATCATCGTCCCAGCCAACGACATTGACCGCATGGTTCGGCGTCATACCCGCCTTACTGCAATAGAAAGTCGGCACCGTCCTTCCAAGATAGCTGCCGGTGG
The DNA here is from genome assembly GCA_023663685.1 of Blautia sp. GTDB lineage: Bacteria > Bacillota > Clostridia > Lachnospirales > Lachnospiraceae > Roseburia. The sequence goes on along the minus strand of JAMPHB010000015.1, from coordinate 15,166 downwards.
ACACATACTGCCTCTCCTCGGTGGCGTCCTCACCCGCATAGTAGCCGATTCCGGCGGCTCCGTGCTTCATAATCTCCTGCTTCACCTCTGCGGGATTCTTTCGAATATTCAGGCAATACACATTCTGCAGATGCACCACGTTCTTATCATAGGCGTCCGACGCCGTCAGCTTTTTGGACGCCGACGCTTCCGAGTAGGGAACCGACGCCTCGCCCGCAAGCCCCTGCCACTGCAGGAGGGTGCGCGCCGCGCTGTCAAGATTTCCGCCAAAGGAAAGGTAATTCCCCGCAATCTTTATCGTATCCCCGTAGGTTCCCTCGAGCGGATCTTCCATATGGTTGTAGGTAAAATAGGACAGCTGCAGCTCGCTGTAATCCACCGTTTTATCCACGGTCCGGTTGTCCGTAATCATGTCAAATTCCGCGAGCCCCACTGCGGAAAAGGCCCAACAGTCATTGTATTTCTGCGCTTTTGTCGCCGGATATTTTGCCGACAGCGCGCTGATGTCATTCATATAGGCGCCGGGGACAGCTCCCGCCCGCAGCCTGCCGTCTGCAGGGCTTAGCTCCGGCACCTCTCTGTTCAGGGCGATGTATCCGCTGCGGTTTACGCCCGCCGTCTCCATCGCTGCGGACGGCGCTTCAAATACGATATCCTCCTGCCACGCCTCCTCCGTCGCCGCAAGAGTCGTCCGGGGCATCAGCCCCACTGCCATGGCAGCCGCAAGCAGCACTGCTGTTTTACCATTTCTTTTCATATGCACTCTCCTTCTCTTTTATACCGGGGAACTTTGCTTCCCCGGCACTTCCTCAGCCTTTATTGGCAATCACATCCGCCATGTCATAATGTCCTGCGGGCTTTCCCTTTAAATACTTCGCCGCCTCCACCGCGCCCTTGGCAAAGACCGCCTTGGAGTATGCCGTGTGTCTGAACTCAATCACCTCGTCCAGTCCCGCAAAAATCACCTCGTGCTCGCCCACGATATTGCCTCCCCGCACGGCGGAAATGCCAATCTCGTAAGCGTCCCTTTTTCTCCGCTCCTTGCTGCGGTCGTAGGTGTAGGAATACGCATTGTCCAGAGCCTCGTTCATGGAATCCGCCAGCGCCAGCGCCGTGCCGCTGGGAGCGTCCAGCTTCTGGTTGTGATGCCTCTCCACGATCTCCATGTCAAAGCCCGCGGGGGCAAACACAAGAGCCGCCTTTTTGACGAGCTCCAGCAGCGTGTTGATGCCCAGAGACATGTTCGCCGATTTTAACACTGCCACCTTCGCATATGCCTCCTCCACTTTTTTCAGCTGCTCCTCCGAAAGCCCCGTCGTACACAGCACCACCGGAATCTGCCTGTCCACGCAATAGTCCAGCAGGCCGTCCACCGCCTTCGCGGTAGAAAAGTCAATGATCACATCCGCCTCCTGCGTACAGTCCGAAAGACTCTTAAACACCGGATAATCGTTCTGCACGCCGTCACAGGCGTCAATTCCCGCAACGATCTCGATATCCTCGTCCTCCTTACAGATTCCTGTGATGCACTGGCCCATTTTGCCATTGCAGCCATTTATGATTGCTCTCGTCATGCTTCTTTTCCTCCTCGTAATCGTCAGAAGTCGCCCACAGCAAATGTAGACGACTTCATTTTATCCTATTATTCAGTTACTTGGCAAGTGCTATCCCGTATTCTTTCATAATATTCACGAGTTTTTCCTCCGCGTCCGGCTGCATCGGGCAGAGCGGCTGCCGCAGCGGCCCCACAGAAAGCCCCATGCGGTTCATTGCTGTCTTTACCGGAATCGGATTCACATCGGAAAACAGCGCATCGACCAGCGGCAGAGCCTCCCTCTGCACCTTCACCGCATTCTGCAGATCCCCGTCAAAGAAGCTTTTGCACAGCTCATACACCTTCGCGGGCGCGACATTGCTCCACACGGAGATCACGCCGATGGCGCCGATGGAGAGGAGCGGAAGCACAATCCCATCCTCCCCGGAGTAGAGATCCAGCCTGCCGTCCGTCAGGTACATGGTACGGGAGGCCTGCGCCAGATTGCCGGTGGCTTCTTTAAGACCTACAATGTTCTCCTTCGTCCGCACCAGCTCCGCCACGGTCTCCGGCAGAAGATTGCAGCCTGTGCGCGACGGCACATTGTACATGATGATCGGACACTTCGTACTGTCAGCGATCCGGGAGTAGTGGCCGACCAGCCCCGCCTGGCTCGCCTTGTTATAATACGGAGTCACGATGAGCAGACCGTCCACTCCGGCTTCCTCCGCCTCCTGCGAGAGCTGGACTGCCGTGCGGGTACAGTTCGAGCCGGTTCCCGCCACCACCGGGACGCGCCCCTTCGTAAATTCCACCGCCGCCCGAATGACGTCTCTGTGCTCCTCCATCGTGAGCGTGGAACTCTCCCCGGTCGTCCCCGCAATGATGATCGCATCTGTTCCCTCCCCGATCTGCCAGTCAATCAGCTCCTCAAGCTTCTCATAACAAATCTCCTGATTCTCCTTCATCGGAGTCACAATCGCAACGCCCGCGCCCTTAAAAATCGCCATGCTTCCATCCTCCTCTTTGTATGTTCGTATGCCGTTCGCAGGGGAAAGCCCCAGCCTCGCCGCATTAAAAAGAACCAGCCCCCAAAGAGCTGGTTCATGCATTCCAAGAACCGGTAGCTCCCCACCCGCCCTGGCGGGTGACAGTCATACAGCTGTTCGCTGTATGCCCAGAGAGCGGCTCGCAGCAGCCGGCCCCTTCGGCGCTCGCCCCTTTTGCCGGACTTCCCTTGTGTCTGCCACATCCATCCGGTTACTCATAACTCGCGCGACCTCTACAGTTACTGTTATCATAGCACCTCAAAAGCAATAAGTCAATCACAGCCTGCTATTTTTCCGGTGCAATATTGTATATCTCGTCCGCAAACCGCCGGATATCCCTGTGCAGAACCCGCCCGGTGCAGATCACCGTCATGTCCTCGGGTCTGGCGGCTAAAAGCTCCTCCAGCTCACCCGCCGAGATCACCTGCTCATCGACCGCTCCCAGAATCTCATCTAAGACCACCATATCGCAGGCGCCCGTGGTAATGACTTTCTTTCCGTAATTGAAGCCGTTGCGGAGGTTCATCGCCTCCTCCCGCTTCTGCTCCTCGGACAGCTCCTCGAAGCTGGCGTCCGACTTGGCAAAGCGAAAAAACTTAATCTCCGGCTCCAGACGGTTCAAAAATGTAAATTCCTCCTCCCGTTTCCCTTTTAAAAATTCAATGACAATCACGCTCTTGCCGGCGCCGGCCGCGTGAATCGCATTTCCCATAGCTGCTGTGGACTTCCCATGCCCATCGCCATAGTAGATCTGTACAACGCCCTTGTCCATACCTCTTCCTCCATCCGTCCGCAAACATGTGTCTTTCTGGACTACAGTTATAGAAATTACGCAAAATGGCATATAGTACGATACCACAATGGGAAAAAATAATCAAGCCCCCCAATTTTACTCCAAAAACTCGATCTTACTGACAGATACCTCGTAGGCTACCCGCTGTTCCACCTCCGTCTCGCTGAGCTTCTTGACATACTCGCGGCTCTGGATCCTTCCCCAGATCTGCACATGGCTTCCCACGGCAAAGCCCGCCGCGAACCTTGCGTTCCTTCCCCAGCAGATGCAGGGAATGTAATCGGATTTCCCGTAGGAGCGGTTCACCGCCACAAGGAGGTCTGCAATCTCTCTTCCCAGAGGGGTCTTCCGGTATACGGATTCCTTACATATGTAACCGTCTAAGAAAATCTGATTGCTCGCGTTTTCGCCCTCCAGCTCATCCACGACCTCAAACTCCCTCGCGAACACGGACAGCACCAGCCGGTTCTTACGTTCCTCGTGCCGGTTGAAGGAGCGGAACTGTCCGGTGATGTACACATACTGTCCGCTGTAGTTCTCTCCCACGTCTACCAGCCGCTCCGAGACCATGACCGGAATATAGTCAACAAAATTTGACAGGCGGTTGACAGACACCTCCACCATGTAGAAGCCCTCGCCGTAAACCTCGTGACTGTAGGAAAATTCCGACACAATCTCCCCAATGATCGTTACCTGATTGTTTTCAAACATTTTATCTCCCATGAATTGTCTCCCTTCCTTTTGTGGAAATATTTAGCAAAAATGGTTTTACCATATCCGGCTGTTAAAAATCATCAAAGTATGTCGATAAGGGAATCGAAAAATATACAAAATCTCAAAACCTTGAAAAAATCTTGCGCAAATGATTTTTTGTGATAAAATGAAGCAGATAATGGTATAGTTTAATTAAACGATATTTTGATAAGGAAGGCAAGCATATGTTACAAAAAAGAGAAGATATTCGCAATATTGCAATTATAGCCCATGTAGACCACGGCAAGACCACGCTGGTGGACGAACTGCTCAAGCAGAGCGGCGTTTTCCGCGAAAATCAGGAGGTGCAGGAGCGCGTCATGGACTCGGGCGACATCGAGAGGGAGCGCGGAATCACGATTTTGTCGAAAAATACGGCGATTTTTTATAAAGATGTGAAAATCAATATCATTGACACGCCGGGACATGCCGACTTCGGCGGCGAGGTGGAGCGGGTGCTCAAAATGGTCAACGGCGTGGTGCTGGTGGTTGACGCCTTTGAGGGCACCATGCCCCAGACCAAGTTCGTGCTGATGAAGGCGCTGGCTTTAGAGCTGCCTGTGATCGTCTGCATCAACAAGATTGACCGTCCCGAGGCACGCCCCACCGAAGTGATCGACGAGGTGCTGGAGCTCTTCATGGATCTGGACGCCTCCGACGAGCAGCTCGACTGCCCCTTCGTCTATGCCTCCGCCCGGGACGGCTACGCCATGCTGGAGCTGGACGACGAGAAAAAGGATATGACGCCTCTCTTCGAGACTATTATCGACTATATCCCGGCTCCCACGGGAGACCCGGAGGCCAACACGCAGGTGCTGATCAGCACCATCGACTACAATGAATATGTGGGGCGTATCGGCATCGGCAAGGTGGACAACGGCTGCCTGCGCGTGAACCAGGATGCGGTGGTGGTGAACCACCATGACCCGGACAAGCTGGAGAAGGTCAAAATCAGCAAGCTCTACGAGTTCGAGGGGCTCAGCAAGACCGATGTGACCGAGGCAGGGATCGGCTCTATCGTCGCTGTCTCCGGCATTGCCGACATACACATCGGGGATACCATCTGCGCGCCGGAAGCGCCGGAGGCAATCCCCTTCCAGAAGATATCCGAACCCACGATCTCGATGAACTTTATCGTGAACGACAGCCCGCTGGCAGGGCAGGAGGGCAAATATGTGACCAGCCGCCACATCCGCGACCGCCTGTTCCGGGAGCTGAACACCGACGTGTCCCTGCGGGTGGAGGAGACGGACAGTCCCGACTCCCTGAAGGTCTCCGGCCGCGGGGAGCTGCATCTGTCCGTACTGATTGAAAATATGCGCAGGGAGGGCTATGAATTCGCGGTGAGCAAGGCGGAAGTGCTCTACCATGAGGACGCGGACGGCAGGCGCTTAGAGCCGATGGAGATGGCCTATGTCGATGTGCCGGACGAGTTCACCGGAGCGGTGATTTCCAAGCTGCAGCAGCGCAGGGGGGATCTTTTAAATATGGGCTCCATCGCCGGGGGCTACACGCGTCTGGAATTCAAAATCCCCTCCCGGGGTCTGATCGGCTACCGGGGAGAGTTTTTGACGGATACAAAGGGAAACGGCATCATCAACACGATTTTTGACGGATATGAGCCCTACCGGGGAGAGATCGCCTACCGTGCCACCGGCTCCCTGATTGCCTTTGAATCCGGGGAGTCCGTGGCCTACGGGCTGTTCTCCGCGCAGGACAGGGGGACACTTTTTATCGGCCCGGGGGAGAAGGTCTACTCCGGCATGGTGATCGGACAGTGCGCCAAGGCGGAGGACATTGAGCTGAATGTGTGCAAGAAAAAGCATCTGACCAACACCCGCTCCTCCTCGGCAGATGAGGCGCTGACCCTTGTGCCCCCGAAGAATCTCAGCCTGGAGCAGGCGCTGGATTTTATCGACACGGACGAGCTTTTGGAGGTGACGCCGGAAAACTTAAGAATCCGCAAACGGATTCTGGATCCGACTCTCAGAAAAAGAGCCTCAATAGCAAAGAAGAATGCGAAATAATCACATTCTTCCATACAGCTCCATGGGCACATAGGCTTTAACCGCAATTCCCTCGGGGACATACTCCTCAGAGATGAGCTCCCCGGACTTGCGGACTGCCTGCAGGATTCCCGCCTGATCATAGGGGATCGTGCGCTCCACATAAATTTTATTCTCCCGCAGGAGATCGGACAGGAGGGCTTTCACTTCTTCGAGGCCCTCGTTTTTTATTGCAGAAACAGGCAGGATATAATCCGCCCGGTGATCCTGCAGGGGCTCGTCGTCTGTGCGCAGATCCTGCTTGTTGAACAATGTCACGATTTTCTTATCCCTGACGCCGAGCCGGTCTAAGGTATCGTACACAATGTGCATCTGCTTCTCCCTCTGCGGATTGGATGCATCCACGACATGCAGGATATAGTCAGCGTATTTCGCCTCCTCCAGAGTGCTCCGAAACGCCTCGATCAGGTGGTGGGGAAGCTTTCGTATGAAGCCCACGGTGTCCGTCAAAAGTATCTGCTGGCGGCCGGAAAGTGCAAGCTCCCGGGTGGTAGGATCCAGCGTGGCAAAAAGCTTGTCCTCCTCCAGCACCTCCGCGCCGGTCAGGTGGTTCAGCAATGTGGACTTCCCCGCATTGGTATAACCCACGATTGCCGCCACGGGCACATGGTTTTTCTCCCGCTTCGCCCTTGTAATCTCCCGATGCCGGACGACCTCCTTTAACTCGCGGTTCAGCCATGCGATGCGGTCCTTGATCAGACGGCGGTCTGTCTCCAGCTTCTTCTCACCCGGACCTCTGGTGCCGATTCCGCCGCCAAGCCTCGACATGGATCTGCCAAGACCGGTAAGCCTTGTCAGGCGGTACTTAAGCTGTGCCAGCTCCACCTGCAGCTTTCCTTCGCTGGTCAGGGCATGGGAGGCAAAGATATCCAGTATGACCATGGTGCGGTCCATGATTTTCGTTGCAAGAATATTTTCAAGATTCCTAATCTGTGCAGGAGATAATTCATCGTCACAGACAATTCCGCTGGCATCTGCCGCGGCAATAAGCCCGGCGAGCTCCTCCACCTTCCCGGTTCCCACATAGGTGCCGGGGTGAATCTTCTCCCGCCGCTGTACCAGTGTCCCGACAGCCACAGCGCCCGCGGTGCGCACAAGCTCCGCCAGCTCTTCTAAGGATTCCTCTGTCTCCCTCTCGTCTGCGCTGTCCTCGCTGACGCCGACCAGTATCACCCGCTCCAGCTCCTTTTCAAGCTCTATCGCTTCTGCCATATCCCCTCCTTCTCCCACCTCAGGAGACACGCTTCCTACCGTGTCTCTAAAAAGGTGCTCTCCTTCTGCGCCGCCTCGTCCGAGGGGTACTGCTTTACATAGTCCGCCAAAAGCTTTTTGGCGGAAGCAAAATCACCGCTGTACTCGTAAGCCGCGATTGCGCTTTTCATAAGATTCTGCTTATTGGGAACCTCCTCCATCTGAAGTCCCGCGTTAAAGTACACGAGAGCCTGCGCATAGTTCCCGTTTGCCTGCTCCTGTGTTCCGAGCTCATAGAGGTCGTAGGAGGTGGCCGTGCCGCTGTCTAAATACTGCTGGATATAGATCCTGGCACTGGCGGAATCCCCCATAGCCTCATAGGTCTGCCCGAGATAATAGGCGGCAAGGGGCTCCTCACCCTCCAGCGCCTTTTTCAGATAGGTGACGGCGCTCCCGTAATCCTCCAAAAGATAGCTGATTCTGCCCTTGTAGAGACAGTCCTCCGCCTTTTCCCCCTTGATCTCCATCGCCTGATTCAGATACTGCTGCCCGTCCGCCGCAAGCCCGTTTTCGCTCATCTTGCCATAGATTCCTATGTAAAGCTCATAATTGTTCTGCGCCTCCTCTATGGCGGTCTTATAATCCGCCAGCGCCTTCGCGGAATCCCCCAGGTCAAAATACAGACTGCCGCGCAGATAGTATGCCCGCGCATCGCCGTTGTATTCAATCACGGCATTGTAGGTCTCCATCGCGGCATCCGCATCTCCGCCGAGATACTGGGCTCTTGCCTTGTAGAAGCAGATATCCAGCTCCTTCTCCCCCACACGCCCCTTCGACTGGTTTAAGGCACTCTGAAACGCCTCGACGGCCTCGGGATATTTGCCGCCCTCCAGACAGTTGATGCCATACTGCCGGTAAGCATCGATCTCGGTATCGTCCGCCTTCCCGCAGGCGGCCAGTGCCAGCAGCGCCGCAAAAAGCAGCGCATTTACCCGCATAAATTTTGTTCTTCGGTTGTCACATTCTGCTCTCATCCCATTCTCCTGCAAGTAGGTCTTTCCCATGATATGAATAAAGCCGCCTGCCCGTCTCACCGACGGACAGACAGCCCATGCCGCTCCTGTTAGTAGTTAGTAAGTCAGGCCATTCAGAGCACCACTCGCAGCAATATATGCACCCAAAATAGAATTGCCAAGGGTGAGAAACAGGGTGATGCCAGAGAGGACAATCCCGACAATCGCCATTGTCCTTCCCCCCTTCTTCATGCCAAGCACGCCACAGATAATGCCCACAATCGTAACCGGATAGCCGATCAGCGGTATGCACCATGCAATGAAACCGCAGATTCCCAATACGAGGGACGCGATGGACAAGCCCTTTTTCTCCTCCTGCACCGGCGCTCCGGTATAGCCGTAGCTCTGCTGGCTGTAATCCCCGCCCTGCGTGCCATAATTCTGCTGGTCATTTGTACCGTAGTTGTTCATATCAGACATAACTAAATTCCTCCTTAAAATGTGTATACTCAGTATATCAATGCCCCATTCCTTTGGGAATAGGGCATTATTCCTAATTCTAGCTCAATTTCCAGATTTCTTTATTATACTGTTCGATTGTGCGGTCAGACGAGAAGAAGCCTGCCTTGCTGATGTTCACCAGCATCTTCTTTGCCCACGCCTTGCGGTCGTTGTACGCCTCATAGGTCTTTTCCCTTGCCTCTACATAAGCATCGAAGTCCGGGAAGGTCATAAACCAGTCCTTATTCAAAAGCTCGTTGTACAGACGCTCTAAGCTGTCGCTGTTGCCCACGGCCTTTACCGTGTCGCTCACGATGAAGTCCACCGCCTTCTGCAGATCCTCGTTCTCATCGTAGTAATCCTTCGACTTGTAGTCGCCTCTCGCATAACGGTCGATAACGGTCTGGCTGTCCTCTCCGAAGGTAAAGATGTTGTCCTCTCCCACAAGCTCCGCAATCTCCACATTCGCTCCGTCCATGGTTCCAAGCGTCACCGCTCCGTTCAGCATGAACTTCATGTTGCTGGTTCCGGACGCCTCCTTGGAAGCGAGGGAAATCTGCTCGGAGATATCGCAGGCAGGAATCAGCTTCTCCGCCAGCGTCACGTTGTAGTTCTCTACCATGAACACCTTAAGGTAAGGGCTCACCTCCGGGTCATTGTTGATGATCTGCTGCAGGCAGAGGATCAGGTGAATGATATCCTTCGCAATCGTGTATGCCGGAGCCGCCTTTGCGCCGAAAAATACGTTGATCGGCGTCTTAGGCTTTTTGCCCTCCTTGATTTCAAAGTACTTGTAGATCACATACAGCGCGTTCATCTGCTGTCTCTTGTACTCGTGGAGACGCTTTACCTGCACATCGTAGATGGCGTGCTCGTCGAGCTCCATGCCCTGCGTGTGCTTTAAATACTGCTTCAAATCAGCCTTTCTGCCTTCCTTGACCGCTAACAGCTTTTCCAGCACTGCATCGTCGTTCACATAGTTGCCCAGCTTCTCCAGCTCGTTGGCGTCTTTCTTCCAGCCCTCGCCAATCAGCCCGGTGATCATCGCAGACAGCTCCGGGTTGCAGAGCATGAGCCAGCGGCGGAAGGTGATGCCGTTAGTCTTGTTGTTGAACTTCTTCGGATAGAGCTTGTAGAAATTGTTGAGCTCGGAATCCTTCAAAATCTCGGTATGCAGATACGCCACGCCGTTTACACTGTAGCCGTAGTGGATATCCATGTGCGCCATATGCACCAGACCGTCCTTGATAATGTAGGTAGTCTCGTCGCTCACCTTGCTGCGCACCTGATTGTCCAGCTCGCGAATGATCGGCATGAGCTGGGGAACCGCCTTGTCCAAAAAGTGAATCGGCCACTTCTCAAGCGCCTCCGCAAGAATCGTGTGGTTCGTGTAAGCGCATACCTTTGAAACAATCTGAATCGCCTCGTCCATCAGGATTCCTCTTTCCTGCAGGAGACGGATCAGCTCCGGGATCACCATGGACGGGTGGGTATCGTTGATCTGGATTGCCGCGTAATCCGCGAGGTCATGCAGGTTCGAGCCCTTTGCCTCCGCCTCGTCAAGAATCAGTCTCGCGGCATTGCTGACCATGAAGTACTGCTGGTACACGCGAAGCAGGCGTCCCTTGTCGTCCGAATCGTCAGGGTACAAAAACAGCGTCAGGTTCTTCGCGATATCTTCTTTATTGAAGTCTATGGTGTCTCCGACCATGCTCTCATCTACCGACTCAATATCGAAGAGATGGAGCTTCGTGGTGCGGTTGTTGTAGCCGACTACATCAATATCATACAGTCTGGACTGTACGGTAAAGCCGCCGAACTGCACCGGATAGCTTGTCTCGGTCTTAGTCAGCCAGCTCTGCTCGGTAATCCACGGATTCGGGGTCTCCTTCTGCAGACGGTTCTCAAATACCTGCTTAAACAGTCCATAGTGGTAATTCAGGCCAACGCCGTCGCCGTTGAGCCCCAGCGTCGCAATGGAATCCAGAAAACAGGCTGCCAGACGTCCCAGTCCGCCGTTTCCTAAGGAGGGCTCCAGCTCTACCTCCTCGATATCCCCGATGCTCTTGCCGGAAGCCTCCAGCTCGGATTTCACTGCATCGTAAACGCCCAGATTGATCAGGTTGTTGGAGAGCAGCTTTCCAATCAGAAACTCGGCGGAGATATAGTAGAGCTTCTTCTTCCCCTCATTGCTCTCCTTCTCCTTCGCCAGCTCCTTGACCATGTCTAAAAGTGCACAGTAAATCTCCTGATTGCTGCACTTCTCAATGGTCTTGTTATACTTCATTGATACGGCCTTTGCTAGTGTCATTGTCATTCCCTCCCAAGAATTCGCTTAATGAGTTACCAATTTACTAATCACCAGTATATTCCATCTGCTTTGTTTATTCTTGTCATATTCACGCACAAACTAATACAATCCTATCATTTTTTGCTCTTTCTTTTTCCTGCCTATACGAAATCACCAATTTTAGCTCCCCCGAATTGTCAGTTTTCCACAAGCAAAAAATGCTGGCGGGCACGCAAGAAACAGCAGAAATAAATCTTGAAAATACAGAGCGCTTATGATACATTTTAGGGTAAGGGCTCTGATGGCGCCGACACATATATTGAGAGAGAGAATTAGCAGAATACTATTATGAATATCCTAGAATACGAAAATTATCAGGAAAATGTCACGCACGGGGACATTGTATTCCCCTACAATACCTACCTTTGCTCCATTCCGCTGGATTTTCCCCGGGTTCCCCTCCACTGGCATGAAGAGATTGAGCTGGTCTATGCCAAAAAGGGAACCGGGCTTGTGACCGTGGACTTCCGCCCCTATGCGGTGAAGGGGCCCTCCATCCTTCTGATTCTTCCGGGTCAGCTTCACTCCATTGAACAGCTCGGGGAGAATTCCATGGAATACGAAAACATCATGTTCCATCCCAGTATGCTGCTCCCCCGGCAGGCGGACAGCTGCGGCACGGATTTTCTGCAGCCGCTGATATCCGGGAAGATTACGGTTCCCACGCTCTTTACCCCGGTGTACCCCTACTACGAGGATCTGGCTGCCCCCGTGGACGCCTGCGACGAGATCTGCAAGACGAAGCCGCAGGGCTACGAGCTCTACATCAAAAGCCAGCTCTTCCAGTTCTTTTTTGTCCTGAGCAACCGCTGCCGGAATCTGAGCCATTCCAGCGCCAACCGCAAGGCTTTGGACAAGATGAAGGTCGTTCTTAAATACATCGAAAACAACTACATGAACAAGATCACCATTGCAGACGTGGCGGCCTCTGTGGATTTTTCCGATTCCCACTTCATGCGCTACTTCAAGGATACCATGGGCACTTCCTTCATCGAATACTTGAAGGACTACCGCCTGACCATGGCGTCCCGCCTCCTGACCGCCTCGGATTCCGCGATTCTGGACATTGCGGCGGAGGTCGGCTTTGACAATCTCTCTTATTTTAACCGGGCTTTCAAAGCAAAATACAATATGACGCCCAGCCAATTCCGGCGCACACCAGAGCCCCCAGAACATCACTGATATAGTGGACGCCCGAGAGCACCCGGAGGACTCCAAGCATAAGGGCGCAGAGCAAAAGAAAGACGCCAGTCCCCACCAGCACAGGCTCCCCCTGCACCAGAAAGGTCACCGCAATCACAGCGGCGGAGAATACATGCCTGCTGGGGAAGGATCTGCCTTTCGTATCTTTGGGAATCGCCGGAGAAAATCCGAATTTCTCGTAGGGTCTCGGACGGTTGATGATGCGCCTCATAAAGCTCACGATGATAAATCCGTCCAGCGGCACGACGATGGACAGATACAGTGTCCGCTCCCGCGCCCAAAGAAGGTATCCCAGCAGCAGGGGATAGGCGAGAAACACAAGCCCCGCCAATATTTTGTTTGTCGTATGTACTGACTTAGCCAGTTTCGGCTGTTCGCGAAATGGCTGAGTCATTTTCTCATAGGTTGCTGTCTGCATAAAGCTCCTTACCGTGCAGTTGTAGAGTTGCCAGTGCCTGACTGACTGGAGTTCCCTCCGGTCATGTCCTCAACGCCATCCACGATTGCGCCGCCCGCATCCTCTACACCGTTCATCACATCGTCTCCGATATCGCTCAGGTCATCGCCCAGATTACCGTCGCCGTTCGTGCCGTTGCCATTGCTGGTCGTTCCATTGCCATTGTTCGTAGTCCCGTTGGTCGTCCCGTTGTTGGTCGTTCCGTTGGTCGTTCCGTTGCCATTGTTCGTAGTCCCGTTGGTTGTCCCATTCGTCGTTCCGTTGGTCGTCCCATTTGTCGTTCCATCGCCGTCGCCCGTTCCGCAGGCTGCAAACACGCACATGCTCGCTGCCAGAAGACAGCTCATCACAAATACTCTCATCTTTTTCATTCTACTGATCTCCTTCACAAATAAAATGTATATAATACCACCGGCATTACAGAGATAGTATGAACGAAAATTCCAGTTCTATGCATCGGGCTTTGGAAATCATTTCTGCTATTGTTATAATGTAGCTATTCTTGTTGCAGCTTGTCAAGGACTTATCCATTTTTTATCACTTTTTTAAAAAGAGCCATCCCAAAATGGAAAGCTCCTTTTGTAATCATGGCATGAAAACTGTGTTCCTGAGTGATTGAAAAAGTTGTCTGATTATGTTATAGTCAAAAATATTTATCGAATGATTTTTACGAACAGTTGAACACTATTTTAATAAACCATCAGGAGGGCGTCATGGAAAAAATTATAATGTCTATCAGTACACTTATTCTTTGTTTGGCAGTAGGCGCAAATGTTTTTACGCCGTTGTCTGTGTCTGCTTTTGACGAAGATAAAAGTGTGACTCTTGCGGCACTTGACAATACTGATACAGACGAAAATTCTGATTCGGTTCCCGGGACAAATACCGTTACGGTGCGTGTCGGATATTATGACAATGATGAACCCGAATTTCAGGATGGTTTTTCAGATGATGTGAGAAAATCGGGATACGCATACGATTATTATCAGATGCTGGCACGATATGCAGACTGGCAATATGAATATGTATATGGAAGTAAAGAAGAAATATGTCAAATGCTTACGAATGACGACATAGATATCATGGCGGGAGCTTATCAAACAGACGTCACCCTTGCAGACAAGGTTCTTTTTTCATCGCTGGATATGGGTCTGGAGGACGACAGATATTTCGCCGTCAGGAAATCCGATCCCGGGCTGCTTGAGGAATTGAATGCCGCGATGGAGGAAATAGATACGGTTTCTCCGACATATACGATTGAGCTGTTTCAGAAATATTTTAATAAAACGTCAGAGCTATCCTTGAACGAACAGGAGAAGGAGTGGCTGCATCAGAAGAAGACCCTGACATTTGGATATACGCGCCATCATCTTCCGTTTTCGGGCCAGGACGATGAGGGCAATCCCGTCGGACTTGCGGGCGAGCTGATGCGCGAGCTGGAAGAGTTTGCGGATATAGAAGTCGTTCCGGTGTGCTTCGATTATGTCTGGGATATGGAGAATGCATTGAAGGACCATACGATTGATATCGGTTTTCCGATGTATTCCGACCCCGGGCTTGCCGAGAGCAAAGGCCTGCTCCAGACAAAAGCCGTTGTTACCGACCGAATGATGATCGTCTATCACGGCGAATACACAAGCGATACGACCGCAAGCCTAGCTATGCCCAAAATGTCGCTCGGATTAAGGGACTATCTTCCGGCCAATTATCCGGATGCGACGGTAACGGAATATGATAATTTTCAGGATACCTTCGACGCTGTGTATCATGGCGAGGCGGGTGCCTTTATTGCCTATGCAAGCATAGTCCAGCGCCAGCTGAGCGGCTATGACAAGGCGAATGAGCTTAAAGTAAGCTATCTGGACAAGACAGAGGAGCTTTGCCTGCTGGTAGATCAGGACTCCGCGGCTTTATCCGTAATACTCGATAAGCTGATCAATCAGATCAACAGCGAGGAAATCACAGGCACGATGCTTCAATATGTAAGTATTGACAAATCCTTTACCCTGAAGGATTTTTTAAAGCAGTATGCTTATATTGTGATAATAGCGCTTGCCGTTTTTGTCGCTTTGATCGTGCTGACCTTCGTTATCTACATCAAAAAAGCTCATGCATATGCAAGGCAGCAGGAGCAAATGCAGACCTCGCTTCAGAGCGCACTTGATATGGCGGATGCGGCAAACAAGGCGAAGACGAATTTTCTTTCCAGCATGAGCCACGATATACGCACCCCCATGAACGCGATTGTCGGGATGA
>JAMPHB010000014.1 GCA_023663685.1 Blautia sp. | reverse complement strand
TACAGAAAATGCAAAAGCCATTCCCAAAAGGTGTATGACCTTAGAAACATTATATCCCGAACACCTTGCCAAATCAATCTGATTTTTCAAAATTCAACTATTCGGAGAATGAAAACAAAATTTTATAGATACGGAAAAAGACCCTGCTATGCAGGGTCTTTTTCCGTATAAATACTTTTAGGGGAGAAAAAAACTATAAAAAAGATAATAAGCTTATTCCTTTACCGCTCCTGCGGCGATACTACTGATAATGTACTTGGAGAAGCAGGTAAACACAATCAGGATCGGAATTACTGAAATTGCAACTGCGAGATAAATCGCACCCTGATTTTTCGTAATCTCCGTGGACGCCTTTAAGGTCGCCATCATAACCGGAAGTGTAAACTTCTCCTTCTTGTTCAGTATGATCATGGGAAGCAGGTAGTTGTTCCAGTTCCCGATAAAGCCCATGATTGCCATGGTCGCAAGACCTGGTGACATAATCGGAAGGCCGATGCGGTGGAAGATGTAGAGCTCTCCCGCTCCGTCGATTCTCGCCGCCTCAATCAGTGAGGGAGGCATTACCGACAGCACATACTGCCTGAGGAAGAATACTGTTCCTGGAGCTGCGATTGCCGGAATAATCAACGGTATGTATGAGTTTACCAGATGCAGCTTCGTACAGAGATTGTAGAAACCGATCAGTCCGAGCTGTCCCGGAATCATCATAAAGATGAGGATTACGGTAAATATCAGCTTGTTGCCCTTGAACTTATACATTGCCAGCGCATATGCCGTCAATGCTGAGAAATAAGCTCCCAGCGCTGTGGCAGGAATCGCCACCTTAATGCTGTTCCACATTCCCTGAAACAGATTGAAATAGCTGAATACGGCTTCCCAGTTTTCCTTGATATGGGAACTCGGAAGCAGGGAGAAGGAGGTCACAATCTCCGCTCCGCTTCTCGTGGCATTGACAATCATCAGCCAAAACGGCAGGAAGCACACCACTGCAAGGAGAGTCAGCAGGAAATAGAGGATTCCTTTTTTAATCTTATAACCGATTCCATTCATACGCCTAATCCTCCTTCTTATTGAACAGCTTCATCTGCACCAGAGATACTGCCAAAATAATGATAAAGATTACATAGGCAATTGCGGAAGCAAAGCCCGTCTGTGTAGTTCCGGTGGTAAATCCAAATTTATACATGTACATAATCGCCGTATATACCGAATTGTAAGATGCAGCTGACGGAACCACCATCAGGTACGGCAGATCGAACATCTGCAGGCCACCGATTAAGGAGGTAATCGCCACATACATAAGCATCGGCCTTAAAAGCGGTAATGTGATTTTTCCAAATGTCGTCCATCTTCCGGCGCCGTCAATCGCTGCCGCTTCAAAATAATCCTTAGGAATACCCTGCACGCCTGCCATCAGCATGATGAATGAATTACCAAACCACATCCATGCCTGAATCACAGCAATTGTAGTGCCTGATGTCCCGGCTCCTCCGATCCAGTCGATTGGATTATAGGTCGCACCGAAGAATTTAAAAATATTTGCAATAACCTGGTTAAGAGTTCCATATCTCCAGTCCAAAAGCGTCTGGAACAGGAATGCGATGGAGGTTGCCGCAATCAAATTCGGCAGGTAATAAACAATACGAAATACCTTAAGTCCCTTCATCTTATATTTGATATCGCTGAATACGATAGTCAAAAGAAATGCAAGACCCAGCTGGAGAACAATGTTGACGCCCCAGATCTTGACTGTGTTCCAAAGGCCGCGCCAGAAGAACTTATCTGTAAACGCGCGCGCATAATTTTCAAACCAAACCCAGTGGGTCTCTCCGACGCCTGCTATTTTTGCGTCTGTAAAGCTCAAATACAATGTCCGGAATACCGGATATACGCTAAAAATCAAGAATACAACCACAAACGGCAGGACAAACAAATATCCCATATGGTCATATGTCTTAAGTCCCTTCTTCTTTTTGCCCATAAGCCACATCTCCCCATCTTGGTGATGGCAGCCCGCAGACAATCCTGCGGGCTGCCCATGTCAACATGTCACTTTGCCAGCTTCCGCTGTATACTATCGCTCAATCACAAGATCCGGGTATGTTGCCTGTACGGTGTCATAGAACTCAGCAATCGCATCGTCCTTTGACTTCTGTCCAGTCTTTACCTGAGAAATTGCTGTGCCCCAAGCGTCGCCGATCAGCTTGTCGTAACGTGTAACCTTGGTGTAGTCGATCAGCTCAGCCTGCTCCTGCCAGAAGCTGAACAGATTCTGTCCGCCGTATGTTGCATTCTCGTCGTTGGCATGCTTCTCAAGTGTAGCAACGAGAGCCGGGGTATCACCCTGGGAGAACTCAATCCACCAGTCAGCAGTATCAGGATTCAGAGTACAGAACTTTACGAACTCCCATGCTGTCTGCTGACGCTCGGACTGGGAAGAAATACCAACATATGTACCACCACCGAAGCCTGAGCACGGTCCTGCACATACACCCCAGCTGCCGGAGGTATCGCCTACATGGTCACGAAGAGTAAGTACGCCCCATGAAGGAAGTCCGTATGCAAATACGCTGGTCTTATCCATGTCTGCTGTTGCCTCGTTGAAGGATGCCTCATCCCAAACGTTTACGGAATCATCTGCGTAGTTCTGGATATCAGCGGTCAGGATCGGCACCTCACCTGCCATTGCCTGATACCACGGTGTAGACCACTGGTTTGCGTATGCGGTCAGATCATCCTGATACAGGGATACAACCAGATCCATGTAATCGGTTCTGCTCTGGCTTACATTCAGCTTGCCGTCAATTACCCATGCGCTGTCGCCTGAGAAGTAGCTCAGCTCGGAGTCGGAAGCGAAGATTCTGTAGCCCTTGTCCTTTAACTTCTTTGCTGTGTCAAGAATAGTCGGATAGTCTGCAAAGAGCTTGCCAACCTCTGCCGGGTCGTCGGTTCCAAATACTTCCTGTGCAATATCTCTTCTGTAATAGAAGCCTGCCGGTGTGATCTGGTAGGTGATGGCTCTCTGTGTGCCGTCTGCATCCTGGCCAACCTTCCAAACGTAATCTACAACCTGCCCCTCGTAATCCTTTGCACCGAAGTCGTCAAGGTTTGCAAAGAATCCTGCGTCGTAGAAGTCCTCAAGCATCTGGGGCTCGCCGCAGATGATATCCGGCTCTGTCTCGCCTGCTAAAAGTGCGGTCTGGATCTTGGTCGGGTAGTCACCAGCCTCGGAAACTACGATAGCCTCTGCCTCGATTCCGGTCTCCTCGGTAAACTTTGCAGCGATGTCCACCAGGTCGTTGGTGAATGTCCAGATCACGAGCTTGCCCTCTGCGTCTGTGCTGCCGGCATTGCTGTCGTCTCCGCCAGCGTTGTCATCTGTCACTGTGCCGCCCGCCTGGGAGCTGTCACCGCCGTTGTTGTTACTGCTGCTATCGTCTCCGCTGCCGCAGGCTGCCAGAGAAAATGCCATCGTTCCAACAAGTAATGCTGATACTACTTTTTTCCATTTCATATGATTTTCCTCCTTTTTGATTCAACTTCTTTTGTTGATAATGTCATTATATATACATTCTGCATTGTATAAAATATACCGAATTTTAAAATGGTGTCATTTTTTTATTATGCGATTACATAAGTGACAATACAGTGTCCCGGTATCGTCTCATGTACGCGGCTTTCGCCCTCGCACAGCTCAATCTCCTTTGGCGCATCCGTGCGGTTTAAGACGACGGCAACACGGCTTTTGTCCGGATTCTCAAAGGCCACAAGCTCAAGGTCTGTGGTGTAGCGGGTGCTCCCGATGCGCACCGCGCCCTTTTGCACATAGCGGCTGAACTGCCCGATATAGTAGTAGGTCAGACGCTTCTCAAAGGTGTTTTCCGCGGGATTGCACATAATCGGCGCTGCACAGAAATTGCCCACATGGTTCGGCCCGCCCTTCTCGTCCAGAAACAGGTTCCAGTCCAGCCAGGAGGTGATTCCCGCCACAAGATTTCCCAGCATGTCGTGCGCGTACATCTCCGCCTTGTAGGTCTCCCTCGTGTCGGCAAAACGGGAGTACTCCACGCAGCCCTCGGAAAAGATCACTTTTGCGCCGGGGTAGCATTTTTTCACCATCTCGATGGCCTCAAAATGGTCGCCCGTATACCAGTGGACGGCGGCGCCTTTGATATATCCTGCCGCCTTCGGATTCTCCATGGAGCCGGAAAAACGGTCAAAGAGTATCTCTTTATTGTGATCCCACACAAAAATCTCCACGTCCGAGAGCCCTGCCGCCTCCAGCGCGGGACCCAGATGATCCGCTACAAACTCCGCTTCCTCGGAGGCGGAATAGATGCAGGAGTCCCATGTCTGGACTGCCGCAGGCTCGTTCTGCACCGTGAGCGCCGTGATATTCACACCCTTCTCGCGGTATGCCCTGATAAATTTCACAAAATACTGCGCCCACAGCGGATAGTATTCCTTTTTTAGCTGTCCGCCGTGGTTCATCTCGCCGTTGGTCTTCATAAAGGCTGGCGGCGACCACGGGGATACAAAAAATACCATCTTCTCCTGCTTCTGCGCTTCCACTGCCGCGCGGACCAGCGGAAGAATCTCCGCCTCGTCCCGCGAAATATCAAAGCTCTCTAAGGTCTCGTCCCCTTCCTTAATATAGGTATAGTTGCCGAGGCCGAAGTCACAGCTGTTCATGTGCACACGGCCGATGTTGTAGCGCAGGCCGCTCTCGCCAAAATACGCCTCCACCAGCTCTTTTCTTTTCTCTTCGCCCATTCCCATGTAATTGTGGGCGCTGGCTTCGGTGAACGCACCCCCGAAGCCCTCGATGGTCTGGTACTTCACCTGCGGGTAGAGATTCAGGACATGCATGACGTCCTCCTGCTCTGCCAGCGCAGCCGCACTCTCCTCCCAGAGCTTTCCCTCTGCCTCGCAGGTGATGATTTTTTTAATGTCTTTCATTGCTCCTCCTTACCTGACATTGACATGAATACTCTTAATCCTGCCCTCGCGGATCTCCTCCGCCAGCGGGGCGGGCACTTCCCCTCCGTTAATCTGTGCCTCCGTGCCGTCCCCGCGCGTGATCTCCATGCCGGTAATCTCGTAGCTTCCCGGGAAGTAATCCCTTCTCTCCGCAAAATGGTAGGTCACCTCCACGCCGCTCAAGAGCATCGCCGTAACCGTGCCGTCCTCTGCAATCAGATACCCGGGAACCGCAGGCGCAAGGACAAGCTTGAGGCCGTCCTCACCGCAGACAAAGGGCGTTTTTCCAAACATCATAATCTTCCACATGTGTAAAAACTCTACCGTGGAGCCGGAAAGGCGCGCGACAAAGCCCTTGCCGTGAATCTTTTTATTGGGATTTTTGCTGCTGGCGATAAAGGAAGAATTCTCCAGCGTGCTCCTCCCGTATACCTTTTCGTCCAAAAACGGTATGACTGCCTTGTGGAAATCCTCTGCAAATTCCGGGTACATGCCGGACTTTAAAAGCTCCAGCAGATACTTGTACTCCATGTGCAGCCAGATGGACTCATTTTCCAGCCAGCCCGGCGTAAATGCGCGGGCGCGTCCCAGCTCGTAGCTCGCTTCCTGCAGGGAAGCGTTCACTTTATACATGGAGAGCTTTTCGTCGTAAAGATCGCTGTTTTTGACGTTGTCGTAGAGATCCTTCTTCGTCTTTGCCTCCAGCGGCAGCTTCAGGTAGCGCACCGGCCCCTCTAAGAAATAGGGTACAGACCGCACCTCGAAGTCAAGCGGCACGATTCCCTCCTCTGTCTCTCTGTAGTCGGTCACCTCGTAGGTAAAGTAGGTCGGAATGATTCCCTGCCCGTATCCGGCGGCCTTCTCAAGACCATGGTTCACGACAGCCAGACAGCCCTCGAGCATCCGGGCAAGCTCCTCCGCCGTGTAGGAGGTACGCTTTCCTGACACGCCCTGATAGGTCTTGTCGCGGTAGATTTCCTTCGCGTCGTTGATCTTGTTCCAGAAGGAGATTACCTGGTCTTTGCCAAACAGATTCTCGTTCTCGAGGCGGTTGATCAGCTCCAGTTCGCTGATAAAGCTTCCCAGCTCTGTCAAAAGCTTAATCTCTCTGGGATAGCGGCGCAGGGCGCCAATCGTGTATTCGAGCATCCGGGCAAGCTCGCAGGCCTCCGCGACAGACGAGCCCAGCATTCCCGGCATTCCGTTTAACGCGTCGTACCAGCCGGGCTTTCCTCCCTCCATCTCGATACCCATGCCGTAGGGGTCTAATGCCGCAAACTTGGTCGCACATAAGAGTAAAAGCTTCTCCACAAGCGTCGTGCGGATAACTTCTCCCTCTCCAAAGTCAGCGCGCACCAGCTTCTCCTTCGTGCTGCGCTTCGTCGCCTCGTTTAAGGCATGGTACTGGCGGATGCCGTTTGCGGTCTTTTCGTAGCGGCGGAACCTGTGGTTGATATTGACCTGCGAGAGGAAAAAGCTGTAGGCCTGCTCGTAGAGCATCTCCTCCTCCTCTTCCGGGAATACGCTTAAGTATTCCTCGATCAGATCCAGATTGTAATCCCAGTGGTCGCTCCAGTAGCCCTCGCCAAAGTTGCCGTTCACCAGACTCTCCGCAAAATCTATCATGGAATCAAAAAGCTTTTCCGCCTTTTTCTCTCCCACTGCCTCCGTGAGCGCGGCATAGAGCCTGCCCGGCGTAAACTGCCCGGTCACTAACGCCATGAGCTTCTGTCTCTTCTCTGCGTCCAGCTCCTTTAAAATCAGGCGCGCCTTGTCCTCCGCCACGGTGTATGTCAGCTTCTCCACCCCGAGAGGATTGTAGCCGTCGAGCTGAACCAGACTGTAGAAGGTGTGGATATTCTCTCTGCCCACAAAAGGCGAGAAGAAGGTGTCCAGCCTCCGGTTCTGGTTCACGTCGCGGAAATTGCCATTTCCCTGGGAGTAGAACTCCGGCAGCATGGAAAAGTAATTGTAATCCCGCTCCAGATCCCCGTGCTTTCTGGAATACACATAGAAAATCTTATTGTGGCCTAACGGAATCGGAAAACCGCCCCGCAGGATATTGTCCATGTAGGTGTATTTGCAATACGCGTCAAAGCGGCTGTTGCCTGTTTTGGTGGTAATCCCGGCCACAAGCTCCTCCACAAGGGCGATGGCGCGCGCCTCCTTCTCCTCAAAGAACGCGGGCGTCAGGGAGTTTTTCAGAAATCCCGCCAGGATTTCCTTGCTCTCGACCTGACCGATCACCTCGAAGAACGTCATGCTCTCCCCTGCCGCCAGTGTCTTTTCCTTTAAGAAGAAACAGCAGGGAAGCAGATTCGAGTAGTTCTCCTCCTCTGCCTGCACCGCGGAGATACCGCCGTCCATAAATGTCACGGGCTTTTCCAGCGAATTGTCATAGGCAAATAACGCCTCCGGGTCTACCACTACGGAAAGACGCTCTCCCTCTCCGTCTACTGCCAGTGCAAAATTGCCGCCCTCCACGATGGAGACTGCCGCCGTATCGCCCATGCTCGCCCGCACTCTGTAGTAGGGCACACCGGTCGCACTGTCCTCTACCTGCATCCATGCCTTTCCGGTCTGTGTCATGTTCTTCATGCTGTCGATGCCCACGCCGTAAGGAATCAGGGCGGGCATTCCGTCGCAGAGCTCTATCCGTGCGGAAGAATCTCCGGTATTCTTCACTGTCACGCGCCGCACGAGCGCGCCCACCGATTCTTCCGGCATTGTAAAATAAGAAACGTTGACGGAAAGCTGCTGCTCTGGCAGCTCCTCGAAAATCTCCAGCCGGTTCATGCCAATCTCCATGCGGTGGGGTCTGTTCTCATCGGAAAAGCTCTCCACATAAGCGCCGTCCCGCCGCAGGAAGGTGCGGAAGCCCGTGCGCTTTACGTTCTGGTAAGCCATGTGGGCAGGATAAAATTCCATGATTGCGTGATCCTTGTTGTCCACGCCAAAGCTAACAACTCCCTGCCCGCGGTTCACATAATAGCACCAGATCGGGATGCCCTTCACGCCCGCAATACCCGGCAGAAAGCTTGCAAAGGTAGATTCTTTTCCATAATTTTCCAGTGTAAATGTCTCTGTCTGTCTGCTCATAAAAACTCTCCCTTATTCTTTATTATTTGCTTTTCGCCCCAAGCAGCACATGAATCCGGTGCATTCTCCGTGCGTCTAAGGCCGTTATCGTATTCCTGTCAAAGGTTTTGGACGAAGCGTGTACCTCTTCCGTCTTCTCGTCCAGGCGAATCTCCCAAATCTCATAGCTGCCTGCCTCCAGACGCTGCGGATTCTCAATGGTCAGCTTCCATGTGATGCCCAAAAGCTTTAAGTCCAGCCCCGCGAGATTCTTCCCGTCAAACTGCTCTGCGAGGAGGGCAGGCTGTACAACCAGTCCTCCGCCGCTTCCCCTTATGCCGAACATCTGCGTGATCACGGTCAGCATGTACCAGCTCGCCGCGCCGGTGAGGTAGTGGTAAAGACCCCTGCCGTTCCGGCCGAAGTACTCCGGTATGCCCGGATAGATACGGCTCTTTTCAAAGTCCATGGACTGTCTGTAGAGAGCATTCAACGCCTTGTAGCCCTCCTTCGCAAAGCCCCGGCTGTAAAGGGCGTTGGCGTACATCACCGCCATGTGGGAGAAGACCGCGCCGTTCTCCTTCTCCCCGAAGGCGAAGCCGAACATGCGCCCCATGTCGGTCTTTAGCTCCTTAAAATCTGTGTTCAGGCGGTAACCGCCGCAGGCCTCGTCGTACAGATACGCATCCGCCGCGCGCACGATCTGGGAAATCTGCTCCTCTGTGGCCGTCCCCGCCATGATGGAAAATACCTGGCCGGTCAGCATCATGCGCACATTGCCTGCCTCGTCGATTCCCTCCACGCGCCTGCCGTGATCATCGTAGTAGCTGTTGTACCAGCCGCCCTGCGAATCCGTGATCCACTCGCGTTCCCTGATATGCTCCATCAGCCATTTGGCCTTACCCTCCAGATTCTCTGCGACCTGAAGCGTATCCAGCCTTGCGCTGTTGCCGCTTATGCTGTGCCTGCACTGCTCCATATAGGTATGTAACATTGCGGTCTTGCCCTGCACGCTGTCGTAGCCGTCTCCCCTGTCTGTGACCAGCGGTACAAGCTCTTCAAAAAGCTCCAGCTCAGAAACGCCGTTTTCCGCCTCGCTTCTGAGGACAGCCGCCAGATTTTTCATGTTCATGGCATAGGCGTTGGTAAATGCCACGCTCTCGCCCCGGCTCCCCGCCATGTCCAGCGCGTCGTTCCAGTCCGCGTCACGAAGCCGCATGTGGTTGTGCTCGCCCACCTCGTAGAAAGCCGTGAGCATCTGCACCAGCAGGTGCTCCAGCACCGTACCCTCGTAACAGTGCCCCCTTGCGTCCTCCTGCCACTGGCTGCCGTTCCACGCCTCGTCCACCGCGGTGCCGCGCATGACCTGTCTGTCCTTGAAGTATTTTGCCTTCTGGTACAGAATCCCATAATCTCCCGTCTGATCCAGATAGAGCATCGTCGTCACGCAGGGCCATACACCGTGATCCATCCACACTCTGGTGATGGAATTGCGGTCTGCCTTAAACTCGCCGAGACAGTCCCCGATGATCGTCGCGTTGCTCCCGTCCACCCGGACGCCGCCAAAATTGCCGATCAGCATCTGCCTCACCGTCGCCGGATTCATAAGTAAAAGCGCCAGACAGTCCTGCCAGAGATCGCGCCAGCCTCTTCCGCCCCTGCCGTAGTCGTGATGGGGAAGGAAGGAGCAGCCGAATATCCGGCGCAGCTCCGGCTGGAAGCTCACCCAGTTCATAAACTGGTCGAAGTTCTCATCCGCGGTGTGATAGTGCACATTCGCCTTGCCGATCCAGTACTGTCTGGTCAGCTCCAGCTCTTCCTTTACTTTATTTTTTCCCATGTAGGTCATAAGCTCCCCGCCGCCGGCTTCCTTCCAGCTTGCCCCGAGTATGACTGTGTAGGACGCGCTCTCCTGCGGGCGAAGCTCTCTCTCGGCAAAGCGCAGGCCGCCCAGCGCTTCCTGGCCGTTTAACTCAGTGCCCGCGGGTACGCCCGGTCTGTCGCAGCAGACTGCCTCCGGACGTGTCGGCGTCCCGGCTGCCCCCCAGAAATCGTCCTGGCAGGGATAAAAGCTCTGCGGCTTTTCGTCCTCCCCTGCAAAGCCCTCCACGAAATACGTCATGTCGTTCAGCCCGTGCCCCCGCTCATCAAAGGAGAGCGTCGGACATACACGCACGCCGTACTCCGTCGTCACGATGCGGTGCAGCAGGGAGGTCACATGTCTGTGGTCGCGCAGGTTGTCCGCGCTCCTTGCATAGATGGGAATCGCCGCCACCGCTGTAAGCGCAACCGGCTCCTCGCCGGTATTCGTGATTTCCACATGCATCACCTCGACATTGTGGCGGATTGACACAAAGGACGTCACATTCGCCGAAAGGCCGAGCTCTGCGGACTCCCGCTCCGTCTCATGCCACATCAGTCCCGCCCGCACCTTCGACGGCTCCTGCCGCCTTGTAAAGCGGTCGGCCTCCTGCCGCGCCGAGGCGCCCACGGCTGACCACGGCTCCTTTCCCTTTACCATGCACCAAAAATTCCTTCCGGCGCGGTTGTTGGTCAAATTTTCTATGCTCATTGGCTCCAGCAGAAAATGATTCTGATCCAGCTTGCTGTCGCCGCTCAAATTGGGGGAGACGGCGCTCTTTAATCCATCCTCCCCGGCCAGTGGAAAGTAGAGTCCCAGATCGTTCTCCGCTCCCTCCAGCTCAAAGCTCCCGTGTTCATCAATAAACCGATATCCCATCATAACCCACGCCCCTTCCAGTCTTAGTACTCCTATTATAAAAAAATGGAACCTTAAAAATAAGGTTCCATTTATCAGTTAGGTATCTTTTTTTTACTGCGCCGCGCCGTTCTCATATTCCAGCAGGATCTGGCGCTCCCCCGTCCTTATGACGGCTCCGCCGCTGTCGTTTATGATGTGCTCCATGCCCGGATAGCCGTTCAGCATGACAGTACAGATGTTCTCCACCCGCACTCCCGGCGCATCGGGAATCTCCATCGCACTGTGCAGGCGCACCGGAATGTCACGATTGTACAGATAGATGCCAAGCCCCGTCGCGTAAAAGTCTGTCACGGAATCCGCCACATGGAAGGAGGAATAGCCATCCACGCTTCCGTCATGGCTCATCCACACGCTCTGGCCGGGAACGTCGTAGGGAATCTCGCTCTGATACATATACACCCGGCCCCCGTTTCCGTTCCACACCGTCTGCCATTCATTGAAATGCTCTACCATAAGCGCATAGATCTGCACGTCGTCCCCGTTGACGATGAGGCCGTTTTTTGCCGTGTTTTTATCCCACGCCACCTGGTCTCCATGATCCGCCCGCCATACCCAGAAGTTGTCGCCCACCACGTCGTCGCTGTGTATCGTGATGCAGGCTTCCACCGTCGCCGGAGCGCTGGCAGGAGCGCCACCGACCCTGAAATAGAGGTCTGAGAGCACGATCGGAAGCGCCTTCTCCTCTGCCTTTTCTCCGGCTCCGACCACCATCAGATTGTCCGCCTTTACGCTTCCCGCATCAAACAACAGACCCGCAACCATGATCCCGCTCTTATCCGCCACCTGCAGACAGACATTTCCGTCTGCGGATTCCAGCGTGGCCAGACCCATCCCAAGCACGACCGTGTCTGCCTGCTCCACACAGACAGGGGCGTCGAGACGGTAGACGCCGGGCGTCAGCAGAAGGTTTTTCCCAGCCGCCAGCGCGGCATTCATGGTCTCCGCCGTGTCTGTGTCCGCCTTTGCCACATAGAAATCCCCTATGCCGACAATGACGTCTGTCTCCGCTCCCATGTGCCTTCTCTCACTGTCGCTGACCCGGCGTATCTCACTGTCCTCTGACCAGCTCACACCTGTGCTGTTTTGCCTGAGCCCCGGGATACAGACGCCAAAACCCTCCTTTTCGTCCCATACGAGGAAGGGCTTCTCCCGCATGAGCCCGGTATTTTCCACTGTGGTGTATGCCCTGACCGGCCACGTCCCCTCAGGCGCGCAGCCCTCCGCCTCGCCGGCAAAGACCATGTTCCAGTTTTCGCCCATCCATGCCGCCCACTCGCTGTTGCGCGCAAGCCACTGCTGCTGGGAGCCAGAATCCACCAGCCTTGTAATCTTAGAATCCGCCAGAAAGCCGCCACTGCACCAGCCGTACTCGTCGTGGAGATAGAGCGCTCCCTCTACTTGTATGCGGCGCACATCTGTGGCCTGTGACACTGCCCAGACGGTGTTGCTGTCGATTTCTATATTCTCCAGGCTTCTCCAGAAATTACAGCAGGCGTTGTGGTTGCTCTCGTCCTCGCCCAGCCAGCGGGCGAGGCAGGAGAGTCCCGCCAGCCTCGTGTCGCCCGGATGCGTTCCAAGCCCTGCCACCTGCGTATAAAAGCCCACCTCCGGCTGAATGCTTTCGTCGTATTCTCCCGGCAGAAAGTAAAATGCATAGCGCTCCCCGCCGAACTGGTTCGTCTCCTGCACGTCGTAGACGTCCGCGAGAAGCTGCACCACTGCGGCCGGATCGTCCTCCGGTGAAAAGATATAGACGTTTTCCCCGAAAAGTTCGCTGTGATAATCTGTAATTTTCATGCCATCGTCCTTTCCCGCATGTCCGCCTGCCGCCAGACACAAAAGCGCCGCCATGACTGCCACAAGCGCCGCCGAAAGCCTCCTCTTTCCCATCACGCCATCCCTCTTTCTTCCCATTTTCTTTATCACAAAAACTTTCCTAAAGCATATTGTCGGCCAATAGAATCGTAGTAATGCTCTCCATTAAGAAACAGATACCCCGGCTTTTGTGATTTTACTTTGGAGATACTCTCCATAACTGCTGCGCTTCTTTTTTCTTCCGGCTTTTCCAAATAGCTGTACATGCTTCTCCCCCTGCTTATACCTCCGACGGTCTTAGATTCTTGAGCGAGATATCCAGAATCGGCGCGGAGTGCGTCAGCGCCCCGCTGGATATGTAATCCACGCCCAGCCCCGCAAGCCTTTTGATATTCTCCCTCGTCACATTCCCGGACACTTCAATCTCTGCCCGCCCGTCAATGTATGCGACTGCCTCCTTAAGCTGCTCTGTGTCCATATTGTCCAGCATGATGACGTCCGCCCCGGCCTCCAGAGCGTCCTTCACCATGGCAAACGTCTCTACCTCCACCTCTATCTTGCGCACGAAGGGGGCGTAGGCCTTCGCCGCCGCGACTGCCTCCTTTACGCCGCCCGCTGCCCCGATGTGGTTATCCTTTAAAAGCACCCCGTCCGAGAGATTGTAGCGGTGGTTATTTCCAGAGCCGGTGCGCACCGCATACTTCTCGAAAATGCGGTTGTTCGGCGTAGTCTTTCTCGTATCCAGAAGCTTTATGCCGGTTCCCTCTAAAAGCGCCGCCACGCTGCGGGTGTAGCTCGCAATCCCGCTCATCCTCTGGAGATAATTCAAAGCCGTGCGCTCCCCGCTCAAAAGGACGCGGATATCTCCGTACACCTTCGCCATGAGCTGCCCGCTCTTCACCTCATCGCCGTCCGCAACGAAAAAATCCACCCGCGTTTTCTCATCGAGCAGGACAAACACTCTCTCAAACACCTGCAGGCCGCAGATGATCCCATCCTCCTTGCAGATCAAATCCACCTCTCCCGCCTTTGGCTCCGGCATCACGCTGTTCGTGGACACGTCTTCACTGGTGATATCCTCCCGGAGCGCACCAAGAATCAGCGGATCTACATTCAACTTCAAAGTCGCCTGATCGTACATATTCCCTCCTCTACACACTTAAACGCCTGCGCCCCTGCAGGCCGTCGATGGCGCCGGAGAAGCCTCCCTGCCCCCCGTCCGCCGCAAGCTCTGCCTCTGCGATCGCATCCCGCACGCGGGTATGGTTTTTGCGGCTCAGCGCAAGCTGATCCATATAGCGTTCCTTTTCCACCGCGGCAAACACAGAAATGTCCGCCTCTGCCTCCTTTGTATGTACCGCGATTTTTTCCGCCGCCCGTCCCGCAAACACCATGCTCTCAAGGAGCGAATTGCTGGCGAGACGGTTCTTTCCGTGGACGCCGTTGCAGGCGGTCTCTCCCACCGCATACAGATGCTCCATGGAGGTCTTACTGTCATGGTCTACCCACACGCCCCCCATGAAGTAGTGCTGTGCCGGAACCACAGGAATGCACTGCTTCGTCACATCATAGCCCTTTTGCCCACAGTACTCCACAATATTGGGAAAATGCAGCAGCAGCTCCTCCTCCGGGATAGCGCGCAGATCCTCCCACACAAACTCCGTGCCGTCCTTCTCCATCTGCGAGAGGATAGCCGCCGTCACCACATCCCTGGGGGCAAGCTCATCGACGAAGCGCTCCATATTTTTGCCGTAGAGCTTCGCTCCCTCCCCCCGGACGGACTCCGAGATTAAAAAGCTCCGCTCCTCCGCCTTTTCTAAGTAAAAGGTCGTGGGATGCACCTGCACATAATTGATATCCCGCAGCCGGATTCCGTGCTGCAGGGCAACTGCCAGCGCATCCCCTGTCAGGTGGCGGAAGTTCGTGGAATGGCGGTACAAACCGCCGATCCCGCCGCAGGCCCAGACGGTGTCAGACGCCTCCACCGTCTCGATGCTGCCGTCCGGCATCCGGAGCACCGCGCCATAACAGCGGTTGTCCGCGCAGACAATATCCACCATCACGGTATACTCTAAGACAGTCACATGGGGAAGCTTCTGAACCGCCGCCAAAAGCTTCCCCGTGATTTCCGCCCCGGTGATATCCTTATGGAAGAGTATCCTCTTGGCCGAGTGGGCTCCCTCTCTCGTGAACAAAAGCTCCCCGTCCTCATCTCTGGCAAAATCCACGCCGTAAGCGATCAGCTTTTCAATGACATTCTGTGAGGAGCGGATCATAATGTCCACGGCCTCCCGGTCATTCTCGTAATGCCCCGCCCGCAGGGTATCCTCCAAATAGCTGTCGTAGTCCGACCCGTCTTTCAGCATACAGATTCCCCCCTGCGCCAGAAAGGAATCGCTGCTCTTTACATCACGCTTGGTAACGATTGTGATGCTTTTATCTCCCGGAAGCTGCAGGGCACAATACAGCCCGGAACATCCGCTGCCCACAATCAAGACGTCTGTTTTCATATTTCCCCGCTTTCTGTTGCTGTTTTCTGTGTCTAGTTAAAGCCGACCACTTTCTGGGAAAGCCGGTAGGCCGCCACGGAAATTTTCCGGCCGCCCTTCCCCGGCAGATTCATGGTCTGTCCCATGATGCCCCGGCGCAGCTTGTGAAAGAGCTTGATGTCCTTCTCCTTAATGTAACGCCACAGCTGCCGCTTTTTCTCAAGATTCTCCTCCGTCCCGGAGCGAATCAGCATAATCGTGGAAATCACTGTGATGATCTCCAGATAATTGAACATATATTTGCGGCATTTCGGGCTTTGCACCTTCCAGAGATTCACGTCGTCAATCATAATTTTGTTGACCCTAAGCTGCTGGTCGATGCGGCCGATCATCACCTTTTCGTTGACGGACTGATCCTCCCTGCCGATAAAATACCGGTAGAAATCCACGTCCATATAATACATGGTACGCACATGGGGAAGAGGCTTATACACATAGATATTGTCCACATAAAACGTGTGCTTCGGAAGCGTAAGCCCGCACTCTCTCAGAAGCTTTGTGCGGTAGATGACCGAGTGCATAAGAATATAATGCCCCTTGTAAAAATGCCGGATGTCGCTCCATGTGAACACCTGATCCTTCGGAAATCCCGTCTGGCGCATCACCTTTTTGTGCTTTGCGCCCTCCTTCTCGTACACATAGTTGGCCAGCAGCATATCTAAGGCCTCCCGGCCTCCGGCAAACTCCCGGAGCGTCGATAAAATTTTCTGATAGCTCTCTGCGTCCACCCAGTCATCGGAGTCCACAACCTTAAAATACAGCCCCGTGGCGTTTTTGATGCCTATATTCACCGCCTCCCCGTGGCCGCCGTTCTCCTGATGAATGGCGCGCACGATCCCCGGGTATTTCTTCTCATATGCGTCCGCAATCTCCGCGGTGCGGTCCTTTGACCCGTCGTCCACGATCAGAATCTCGACGTCGTCTCCCCCCGGCAGAATCGACTCGATACAGTGCTCCATATAATCCTGCGAATTGTAGCAGGGTATTGCAAATGTCAGCAATTTCATTTTCCAGTCACTCCTATCCTCTGTGCCAGCTCCATCGCCCTGCGGCACATTGCGTCAATATTGTAGTATTTGTACTCCGCCAGCCGCCCGAGGAGATAAAAATTCGGATAGTCCTCCACGAGCCCCCTGTATTTTTCGTACAGCTTTTCGTTCTCCGCATCCAGAATCGCGTAATAGGGAATCTCCCCCTCTGCTCCGGTGTAGGCAAAGGGATACTCCCGCACGATCGTGGTGCCGTCCGCCTTCTGCCCGGTCAGGAATTTGAACTCCGTGATGCGGGTAAAATCCTCGCTCACAGTATAGTTGACCACGCTGTGTCCCTGAAAGCTGTCCTGCTTAAAATGCTCAAACTGAAAATCCAGAGAGCGGTAGGGAAGCCGTCCATAGCGGCAGTCAAAGAGTTCGTCGATTGCCCCGGTGTAGACCAGCGCCCCGGCAAACTCCTCACCCTCAAAACAGATTTTTCCTCCGGAAAATGTGAGTACATCTGCGCAGTCAGTGTTCAGCCGGATCTCGATATTCTCATGCGTAAGCATCCGCTCAAACATCGGGGTAAAGCCCTCCTTTGGCACGCCCTGATACATGTCCTGAAAATAGCGGTTGTCATAGGAGACGACGATCGGCACACGCCCCGTCACCTCGGGGCTGATTTCCTCCGGCTTCTGTCCCCATTGCTTCATGGTGTAGTACAAAAAAACGTTTTTGTACACATATTCGGCCAGCTCCTGCACATCTGTATCCGGGTTCTCCCTGAGCTTTAAAAGCGGCACCCGGCTTCCCTCGCCATAGGTCTCGATCAGCTTGCGCTCTAAGGCGGCCGCCTTTTCTTCCTCATAGACCATATGCAGGGTATTCAGGTTAAAGGGGATGGGAATCAGCGAAGACCCCACCTTTGCCACCACCTCATGTCCAAAATCATACCAGTCGGTAAAACGGGATAAAAATTCCCTGACGCCCTCGTCCCCGGTGTGAAAAATATGCGGGCCATACTCATGGATCAAAATCCCATGCCCGTCCAGTCTGTCGTAACAGTTCCCTCCGATATGGCTCCGCCTCTCAAGCACTAAAACCCGCTTTTTCTGCTCTGCCAGAAGCCTCGCCACGGTGGCTCCGGCAATCCCCGCACCCACCACAATACAATCATACATCTCTCTTATCTCTCCATTCTGTTTTGTATAGGAATATTATACACATTTTCCTCAAATAGCCAAAGTCTTTTTGCTTAAGATTCTATGAATTTGTTCACATTTTATTTACAGAATCCTCATAAACTCAACATACTGGTGTCATATTTGCACCATATACTATGGATTGTAGGATAAGTACTAAACTTTTTTCTTTTTCATAACCCTCGCACCGAAAGGCGCGAGGACCTCCCTTTGACAACTGGATTTTTCTTTCTCATATAAAATCTTTTCGTAAAAAGGACTGCCGCAGGGCAGTCCTTTTTACGTTTGATCCGGAATCTGATTCCTGCCGACCCGGATATTCATCAGCTCTGCATACCTGGCAAAGGCGCTGGGAATCGCATAGCGCTCCCTCGCATCCTCCGCCTCCACAAACAAAAGACCGCCGTCTTTTTGCCCTGCAGGGCAGGCCGTCTCCGGCTCCTCCACCAGCACAATATACCCCTTCATATGCCACTCCACATGGGAAAAAACGTGCTTCGCATCCTCCAGCGGCTGAATGCGGATCGGCGAATAGCCCAGCGAGCGGATATACGAGAGAGCCTCCTCCCGGTTCATATGCCCGCTGTGGTTGGGAAGCTCATAGAGCCCCGCCAAAAGTCCCCTGTCCGCCCGCTTGTGAATGGCGACCCTCCCGCCATCCCGGACAATAAACACGGTCCTGTCCTCGATTCTGCGCGCCTTCGCCTTTTTCCTCACCGGAAGCTCCTGCGTCCTTTTCTGCTGTCTCGCCTCACAGAAGGCATACCACGGACATTCCGCGCAGCGCGGCAGGGTGTTCGGCAGACACACCGTCGCCCCAAGCTCCATGAGAGCCTGATTGAACACGCGGGGATGCACCTCTTTTTTGCCCTGCATAAGCTCCATAAGCCGCTTTTCCATCTCCGTCCGCACCGACTGCTTCATAATGTCCGAGTCATCCGCACTGACTCTCGAGAGCACCCGCAACACATTTCCGTCCACCGCCGGAACCGGCCGGTTGTATGCGATGGAGGCAATCGCCCCCGCCGTATAATGCCCGACGCCCTTTAAGGTGAGAAGTCTGTCATAGTCCTCCGGTATCACACCGCCAAACTCCTCCATGATCTGCTTCGCCGCCGCGTTCAGATTCCGCACACGGTTATAGTAGCCAAGCCCCTCCCAGAGCTTTAAATACCTGTCCTCCGGGCATTCGGCCAGCGCGCGCACATCGGGGAGAGCGCGCACAAACCTTTCAAAATATGGTTTTACCGCCTCGACCCGCGTCTGCTGCAGCATAATTTCCGACACCCACACCCGGTAGGCTGTCGGGCTCTCCCTCCACGGAAGCACCCTTGCATGACCCAAAAACCATGTCTCCAACGGTTCTACCAGCTGCTCTAAATCAAACTCTCTGAACATATTCGCCTATACACTCAAAAAATATGCGCTGTACGCGGGCAGCTCCAGACCGCCGTCAAGGGAAAGCGTCTCCCCGCTGATTATATCCACCGCGGACGCTGCCCCTGCGTCAAAATTCGCCCGGAAAGGCTGCTCCATGGCATTTACCGCCACATAGACCCTTTTCCCCTCATACTCCCTGCAGAAAACGCAGGCGCCGTTTGTAAGCACCGTAGAGGTGAAATTGCCATACTGCAGGGGCTTGGAGGTCTTCTTTGCCTCCGCAAGCTTTCCAATCCACTCTGTCAGCTCATTGCTTTCGGGCTTCTCGTAAGATAAGCGCAGCTTCGGGTCGCCCTCCTCCTTTTTGCCTGTCGCCCCCCACTCGCTGCCATAGTACACGCAAGGGATTCCCGGCATACCGAAGGAAAGTGCATAGATGAGCGGCAGATGCTTCGGGTTTGTCAAAATCGACGCCACCCTTGTCACGTCGTGGTTATCCACAAAGGAGAGCAGATGCTTTCCTCTGTACAGCGTCCACTGCTCCGGCCCGAACTGGCGCAGGAGGGAGTGGTTGATCTCAAACATATTCATGGAATTGAAGCTGGAATACAGACCCTTGTAGCACTCGTAATTGGTCACGGAGTGCAGCATCTCATCGTTCATAAACTGGTTGTAATCTCCGTGCAGAGTCTCTCCCACAAGGAAAAAGTCAGGCTTTAGCCCATTGCAGAAGCTCCTTAAGCGGCGCAGGAAATCCTTGTCCAGACAGTAGGCCACATCCAGCCGCAGGCCGTCAATGCCGAACTCCTCCACCCAGCCCCGGATTGCAGAAAAAATATGCGCGATCACATCCTCGTTGCGCAGATTCAGCTTCACCAGATCGTAATTGCCCTCCCAGCCCTCGTACCAGAGGCCGTCGTTGTAATTTGAATTTCCGTCGAAGGCAATGCGCCCAAACCAGCTTACATAAGGCGATCTCTCCCGGTTTTTGAGTACGTCCTCAAATGCCCAGAAGCCCCGTCCCACATGGTTAAACACGCCGTCCAGCACCACGCGTATGCCCTCCTTGTGCAGATTCCGGCATACTTCGGCAAAGTCCTCGTTCGTGCCAAGCCGCGTGTCAATCTTCGTGTAATCCCTTGTATTGTAGCCGTGGGTGTCGGATTCAAATACCGGTGAAAAATAAATGGCGTTCGCCCCCGTCTCTTTGATATGGGGAATCCAGTCGTTCACCTTCGTGATCCTGTGCTCCGGCACCCCGTCATTCTCAAAGGGCGCTCCGCAAAAGCCCAACGGATAAATCTGATAAAATACACTTTCATAAGCCCACATTAGTTAGTCCTCCTATCGTTGTAAAAATCCATATTTTATATTATGCCAAAAATCCATGATATTCGCAACAAACAATCGCCTACAATCCAAACTCCTCCCGAATCGCATCATAGCTGCCCTGAAAGCGGACTGCCGTAATCCCCGCCGCCCGGGCTCCCTCCACATTATCCTCCCGGTCGTCGATAAAGAGGCATTCCGCCGCCACAAGGCCGTACTTCTTTAAAAACAGCTCGTAGATCTGTATATCCGGCTTTATGACATGCACATCGCAGGAGACGAATACGCCGTCAAAATATTCGATTGGGGCAAAATTGGGAAAGTACTCGTAAAACAAATCACTCGCATTCGAGAGCACATAGATTCCATAGCCCTTCTCCTTCACATATGCGCAAAATTCCCTCGCACCGGCGAGCGGCTTCATACAGATTTCCCAGCCCTCCACGCATTTTTTCAATTCCTCATGGTACTGCCCGGGCACCCTCTTCTTCACCAGCTCATAGCGGTCACGGTCGCGAATCTCGCCCCGATCGCCCATCTTCCACTCCGGCCCCAAAAACAGCTCTCTTCTTATAATATCCCTCGCCGCATCGCTGGTGCAATACTGAGCCAGCGGAACCTCCGGGTCATAATCCAGCAGCACATTTCCCATATCAAACACAATGTTTCGAAGCATCGCTTCCCCTCCTTGTCCCTGACACAATTATATCATAACTGCACATTGATACAATATAAAAATGATTTCCGCGTCTTTTCCGCCACCAAAAAGAGCGCTGCCCTTACCTCCGATGTAAGGACAACGCTCCCCTCTGATTCCTCACGCCTGCACATCCGGCCGTGATTCCGCAGCTCACGGCGCTCCTGTGCGCACGATCATACTCTTAACTTTCCTTAGAAATCGGTCAGCTCTGCCGCTCTCTTCTCTAAGAATGCGCCCATGCCTTCCTTCTTATCGTGGGTATCGTTCACAACGCCGAACAGATTCGCCTCCATCTCCACAGCGTTTTTGATATCCATATCGTAGCCGTTGTTGATGGCTGCCTTAGCAACCGCCACCGCATAGCTTCCCTTGGAAATGATCTTGGCCGCCATCTCCTTCGCCGCAGCCATCAGCTCCTCCTTAGCAACCACTTTGTTCACCAGGCCGATGCGGTATGCCTCGTTCGCGTCGATATTGTCGCAGGTGAAGATCATCTCCTTCGCCCGTCCCATGCCTACCAGACGCGCAAGTCTCTGCGTGCCGCCAAAGCCCGGGATAATTCCCAGACCGCACTCCGGCTGGCCAAACACTGCATTGTCGCTGGCGATACGAATATCACAGCTCATGGCGATCTCACAGCCGCCGCCCAGCGCAAAACCGTTCACCGCAGCAATCGTCACCTGACGCATATTCATCAGCTTAAAGAAAGGCTCGGAAGCCTTGATGCCGAATGCTCTCGCCTCGGGAGCGGTGAAATTCACCATCTCGGCGATGTCTGCGCCTGCCACGAAGGACTTGAACTCGTTGCCCTTCTTGTCCGGGCCGCCCGTCAGAATCACAACCTTGATGCCGTCGTTCTTCTCGATCTCGCCAAGGCATGTGTTCAGCTCGTCCAGTGTCTCGCTGTTCAGCGCGTTGAGAGCCGCAGGTCTTGCGATAGAAAGCACCGCAACCTGATCTGCAATCTCGAGTGTCAGGTTCTTAAATTCACTCATAGCAAAATTCCTCCTACATAATATGTATTTGTTTTTTCATAAACCCTATGCTAACACTTTGACAAAAAATTGTCAATGCTGACGCGGCCGCATTTGCGGACTGTGGGCGATCTGGTACTCGATAAACTCCTCCAGGGGAACCGGCTTACTGAAAAGATATCCCTGATAGCAGGTGCAGCCAAGCCTCTCCAGCAGCAGCTGCTGTTCCCTTGTCTCCACATACTCGGCAATCACGCCCACGCCGAGCTCCTTCGCCAGCTCCACAATAGAAGCAACAATCTTCTGGTTCGTCTCATTCGTTTCAATCGTCCGGATCAGCGATCCGTCCAGCTTCACGATTCCAAAGAAATTGGACTGCAGATACAAAAGCGAAGTGTGCCCCATGCCAAAATCGTCGATGAGAAGCATATGCCCCGCCTCCTTAAAGGCGTTTAACTTCCGGCTCACCACATCGGTCTGCAGGAGCACATCCTGCTCCGTAATCTCAATCCACAGCTTTTCCGCGGCGATATTGTGCGCGGCAAGATGCTGCTCGATGCATTTTTCCACATCCCACAGAAGAGAATGCGCCGTGAGGTTCACAGACATCTTAAACGGCCCGTCGTAGACCTTCTGCAGCTTGTCAATGCCAGTTGTCACCTCGTCCAGAATAAAGTCCTCCAGCTCGGGGAGCAGCTTCCCCTCCTCCGCGAGATAGATAATGAGGGGCGGATAGATCATGCCGTAGACCGGATGTTTCCACCGCAGCAGCGCCTCCGCTCCCACACATCTCCCGTCCGCCGCCATCTGGGGCTGGTAGAGAAGAAACAGTTCCCGGTTGCGGACTGCCCGCTGCAGATCGTGTAAAAGTGCCCGGGAAGTGGCGCCGATACGGTCGCCTCTCGTCAGAAAGGCCGGCCGTTCCACCCGCTCCTCCTTCTGCTGCAGCTCCAAAATAATCGCCCCGACCTCCTCCTTGGAGCGAATCTGCTCAAGCCTGCTGTTGATGCGCAAAAAGGGCAGATAAATCAGCACGCCGACCGCGATACATACCACCTGCAGCAGAGTCCCCCGCAGGGAGTCCGTCGCCAGATAGCCCCCGACAAACACGGGGATCGTCCATGTATTTGTCTGCGTGAGCTGGGGTACAAGCCCCGTGGCTGTCGCCGCGTAGGACAGACAGTAGCAGACGACCGGCGTCAGGATAAAGGGGATTCCCAGCACCGGGTTTAAGATAATCGGAATTCCGAAGGTCAGAATCTCATTGACATTGAAAATCGCAGGCCAGAGCGCAAGCCCCGCCAGCTTGCCGACGCGCTCCTTTCGGAAAAACAAAACAAGCGCGATCAGGACGCAGATTGTCGTACCACAGCCCCCCATCATCACAAATATGTCAAAGAAGGGCTTGGAGAAAATAGTGTCTCCGGTGAACGCAAAGGTATTCTGCGCGACCGGCTCTAAAATATGGCTTCCGTGCAGGCCAAAAAACCACAGAAGATGCACGAGGAAGGTATAAAGAAGCCCGGAGGCAAAACCGTCGCCTGCCCCAACCGCCTCAAAAAGCCTGCAAAGGTAGGTGGTGAAGAATTCATAGAGACTATAGACGCCAAACAGCGCATAGAGCAGCTGGTTGAACAGCGCCACCACACTCACAATAATTGCCATCGGAAAAAAGGTCTGAATCGCCTGCACGCAGATTCCGCCCATTCCCGCCGTGTAATTCTCCAGAGAAAATATCTTTACCCTCCGAAGCGCCGTGTACGCCACGCAGGACAGATAGGTGATAAAAATTGCCGCAAAGCTCCCCTGCGCGCCAACGCCCGCAATATCAAAGTGCTCGCTGCCTATATTCAGCTGCGTTCCAAATGCCCCGAGGGACACGAGCACATACAGGCCTATATAATCATAGCTCTCGTTTTTTTCCATCACATAGCTGACGCTTAAGGCTATCACCATCGCCAGTGAAAAAATGCCGAAAGTTCCCTCATAGATCATGTGAAAAAACAGATACAGCGGCTGTCCCTGCCCCGCCAGCCACGACTGGTAGAGAGGAACCGGCAGATCCCGCAGGGCACACGCAAAGGCGCCCACCAAAAGCAGCGGAATCATCATGCCCAGGCCGCGTTTTAATACATTTGAGAAAAATCCATTTTCAAAACGAAGAATCAGCTTCTTTACAGATTCCTTCATAAAAAACCTCCTCTGCCATCAATGCTTCGGAATCAATTTCTCTGTTCCCCCCATATAAGGTCTGAGTGCCTCCGGAACCGCCACCGTACCGTCCGCCTTAAGATTGTTCTCCAAAAATGCAATCAGCATCCGCGGCGGAGCCACCACCGTATTGTTCAGCGTGTGGGCAAAATACTTGCCCTTATCGCTGCCCTTCACGCGGATCTTCAGCCGTCTCGCCTGCGCATCTCCCAGATTCGAGCAGCTTCCCACCTCAAAATATTTCTTCTGTCTCGGCGACCACGCCTCCACATCGCAGGATTTTACCTTGAGATCCGCTAGATCCCCGGAACAGCACTCCAGGGTGCGGACCGGAATGTCGAGGCTTCGGAACAGATCCACGGTGTTCTGCCACAGCCTGTCGTACCACATGGGAGACTCCTCAGGCTTGCAGACCACGATCATCTCCTGCTTTTCAAACTGGTGAATCCTATAGACCCCACGCTCCTCGATGCCGTGTGCCCCCTTCTCCTTGCGGAAGCACGGAGAATAGCTCGTCATGGTGTAGGGCAGCTTTTTCTCGTCGTTGATGGTGTCGATAAACTTGCCGATCATGGAATGCTCCGAGGTGCCGATCAGATAGAGATCCTCACCCTCGATCTTGTACATCATGGCGTCCATCTCCTCAAAACTCATCACACCGGTCACCACGCTGGAGCGGATCATAAAGGGCGGCACACAGTAGGTAAAGCCCCTGCCAATCATAAAGTCCCTGGCATAGGCGATCACCGCAGAATGGAGCCTTGCAATATCTCCCATCAGATAGTAAAAGCCGTTGCCTGCCACCTTTCCCGCGGCATCCATATCAATACCGTCAAAACGCTCCATAATCTCCGTATGGTACGGGATCTCAAAATCCGGCACAAGAGGCTCCCCGAAGCGCTCAAGCTCCACGTTGCAGCTGTCGTCCTTACCGATGGGCACCGACGGATCAATGATATTCGGAATCTGCATCATCAGCCCCGTGACCTTTTCGGAGAGCTCCTTCTCCCGCTCCTCCAGCTGTGCAAGGCGGGCGGCATTCGCCGCGACCTCGGCCTTCACCTGCTCAGCCTCCCCCTTCTTTCCCTGCCCCATCAGCGCGCCGATCTGCTTCGAGAGCTTATTGCGGCTGGCGCGAAGCTCATCCGCCTCCTGCTGCGCCGCCCGCGCCTCCCCGTCAAGCGCAATCACTTCGTCCACCATGGGAAGCTTGTGCTCCTGAAACTTTTTCTTAATATTTTCTTTTACTGCGTCGGGATTCTCCCGCAAAAACTTAATATCTATCATAGCTCTGCGCTCCTTTTTCTACTGAAAATCCGGAAGGGGATAGCGGTCTGTCAGTGTCTTCACGATACTCTTCGCCTCATCCAGCGCGGCCTCCCCGTTTTTAACCAGCATGGCAATCGCAGACGCCACCTGGTCAAAGTCATGCTCCACAAGTCCCCGGGATGTCGCCGCCGGAGTCCCCAGCCGGATACCGCTGGTGACAAAGGGCTTCTGCGGATCGTTCGGAATCGTATTTTTGTTGGCCGTGATATTGGCATTGTCCAAAAGCTTCTCCACCGCCTTGCCGGTCAGCCCGTAAGGCGTCAGATCCACGAGCATCAGATGGTTGTCCGTACCGCCGGAAACAATCTTAATGTCACGGTTCTGCAGCCCCCTGCAGAGCGCCTGGGCATTTTTTACGATCTGCGTCTGGTACTCCTTAAATTCAGGCTTTAACGCCTCTGCAAAGCAGACCGCCTTTGCCGCGATCACATGCATCAGCGGGCCGCCCTGCGTCCCCGGGAAAATCGCCTTGTTGAAATTAAATCTCTCGTTCGCCTCGCTGCTGCACAGAATCATGCCGCCCCTCGGCCCTCTGAGCGTCTTGTGTGTCGT
Source organism: Blautia sp. (assembly GCA_023663685.1). Taxonomy (GTDB): domain Bacteria; phylum Bacillota; class Clostridia; order Lachnospirales; family Lachnospiraceae; genus Roseburia. The sequence continues at coordinate 9,459 of JAMPHB010000014.1, read as the reverse complement.
GGTGGTGACAACGTCCGCATAGGGAATGGGACTCGGATGAAGGCCTGCGGCCACCAGTCCCGCGATGTGCGCCATATCCACCATAAGCACCGCGCCCACCTCGTCCGCAATCTCGCGGAATTTCTTAAAATCAATCGTCCGGGCATAGGCGGAAGCTCCGGCAATGATCATCTTCGGCCTGCAGGAAAGCGCCGTCTCCCTCACCGAATCATAGTCGATAAAGCCCTCATCATTGACGCCGTAGGGCACAATATGAAAATAAGAGCCGGAAAAATTCACCGGTGAACCGTGGGTCAGGTGTCCGCCGTGGTCAAGATTCATGCCCATCACCGTATCCCCGGGCTTTAACACTGCAAACTGCACCGCCATATTCGCCTGCGCGCCGGAGTGGGGCTGCACATTGACATACTCGCAGCCAAACAGCTTTTTCGCCCGCTCCCTCGCCAGCTCCTCAACGACATCCACGCACTCGCAGCCGCCATAATAGCGCTTCCCGGGATACCCTTCTGCATATTTGTTTGTCAAAATGCTCCCCATGGCCGACATCACGGCCGGGCTCACCCAGTTCTCGGAAGCGATCAGCTCAATGTGGCTGCTCTGCCGCTCAAACTCTGCCGTGATCGCCCCTGCAATCTCCGGGTCTACTGTCTTAATGTCGTCTAACGTATACATAGTATTCTCCTTTTATCTGCTATTTTCCGGGACAATGCCCATTTACAACGATTATATAGGATTGTAAGATATTTTGCAATCCCGTTCGAAAAAAGAGCCGCAGGCAAAGCCCGCAGCTCCTTACGCTTTATTTTTCACTTTTCTTTATCAGCCGTCCCCTGCCAAGATGAAGCTTCATCTCAAACCAGATCGCCGTCGCGATAAAGATGGACGAGTAGGTACCGGAAATCAGACCTACCATCAAAGGAAGCGCAAACTCCCGGATGGACGCCACACCTAAAATGAACAGCAGAAGCACCATCACGAAGGTCGTGATCGAGGTGTTGATGGATCTCGAGAGCGTCTGGGTCAGAGATTTATTCGCCACCTCCGCCAGCGATTCCTTCGTCACCTTCTTCATTCCGTGCATATTCTCACGGATGCGGTCAAACACGACAATGGTATCGTTGACAGAATATCCGAGGATCGTCAGCATACAGGCGATAAACGTGCCGCCCACTGAAATCCGGATCAGCGCATAGGCGGTCAGCACCACCAGCACATCGTGCACCAGCGCGAGAATCGCACTTCCGGCAAAACGGATATCCTTGAAACGGAACCAGATATACAAAAGCATACAGATACAAGCCACGATCACGGCGATAAATGCATCCTTGCGCATCTCCCCGCTGATGGTGGAGCCGATGCTCTGGCTCTCGATCGTGGACTCGTCCACGCCGAACCGCTCTACGAACATATTGTTGACGGCCTCTCTCTCCTCAAGCTCCAGGGTTCTGGTCTTAAACTCCACCACATTGCTGCCGGATACGGTAGAAGCCTGAATCGCACTGTCCCCGATGGTATTGGCAAGTTCTGGAACAATCTGTGCCTCCACCTCTTCCACTGTGTAATCCTGTCCGAAATCCGCAGAAATTGCCGTACCGCCCGCAAACTCCAGGCTAAAATTCAGCGCGCCCTTTCCCATTCCGGCATTCGCTCCCATTCCCACAAAACCGGCAAGAATCACAACGACAGATATCGCAAAGAATATCTTGCGGTTTGCCAGAAAATCAAAGGTCTTTCTCTCCTTCGCCTTGCCGTAAAGCTTCTCATCCTGAAGTCCCACGGCATACAGGGCAAGATTCAGGTATCTGGACACCACCAGTGCGGTGAACACGGACACGATAATCGAGATCATCAGCGTGTAGGCAAAGCCCTTCACCGTACCGGAACCCAGCCACATCAGCACAAGCGCCGCGATAAAGGTGGTGAGCTGTCCGTCGATGATAGCCGGAAGCGCCCGCTTATAGCCCTCCTTGATGGAAGTCAGCACGCTCTTGCCTCCCGCCAGTTCCTCCCGCATACGGGAGATAATGATGACGTTTGCATCCACCGCCATACCAATACCGAGGATCACACCCGCGATACCGGGCAGCGTCAGCGTTATCTCAAACAGATAAATGAGCGACACCACAATGAAGGTATAAATTCCAAGTCCCACCGACGCCACCACACCGGAAAGACCATACATCACGATCATAAACAGCATGACAAGAATCAGGCCGATAATAGCCGCCTTAATACTGGTGGACAATGCCTGTCCGCCGAGCTGCGCGCCCACGACCTTGGACTCCAGCTCTGCAAGCTCTAAGTTAATCGCACCGACACGGATAAAGGTGGCAAGCTGCTCCGCTTCCTCATAGCCGCCCATTCCCTCGATCACACAATGGCCGTCGGAAATAATCGTACTCACCTGCGGCACGCTGATAAAGTGATCGTCATAGTAGACGCCGATGGTGTCCTGGGAATTATTGTATGCCTCGGTCGTCGCCGCCGCCCAGATCTCCGCCGCCTCATCGCTGAATACAAGCTCTACCACGGGCTTACTGGAATTCATGGTCTGGTCGTTCTGATATCCCGCGCTGGCAGACTGCACGTCATTGCCGTCCAGCACGATGGAACCGTCTGCGAGCAGAGTGTCGATATCCTTCGTAAGAACATACGCACCGGAGGCACTGTCATATTCATAATTGGTGCTTCCGCTGCTGTCATAGTGCTTGATAAAGTACAGGGTTCCGGGACTTCCCAGCTCCTCTAATACCGCGTTCGCATCGTAAACGCCCGGAATCTCCACGGTAATACGGTCGTCTCCCACCGGATACACACTGTACTCCGTGCTGTAGCTCTCCGCACGCTCCTCCAGCTTTGCCACGGTATCGTTCACGTCCGTCTGGGACGGGTTTTCATCCACGATCTGGTAAGTGATGGACACACCGCCGGACAGATCCAGACCGAGCTTAATACCGGTAGACAACGCCTGATTGTCTGTGTTGCTCTGACTTACGCTTGTCGATGACATAATCGTGGCGGCATAGTAGCCGAGGCCGATCAGGCAGGCCAAAATCACCGCGATAATCACGACGCCTTTACTTTTCTTCATCTTCGTTTCCTCTCTTTTATTCTATTATGTCCGCTTCTGCGGCTTTTATCATAATCGCACACTCGATGCGTTTTTTCTGAAGCTCACAGCCGAGCTCATAGGCGTCCGTGATACTCCCGTGGAAATTGTAGGAGTTCGCGGCACAGCCTCCGCTGCAGTAGAACCTCGCAAAACAGTCCCGGCATTTCTCCTTTGCATAGACATTGCAGCTCTTAAATTCGTCCCTGATGGCCTCTGCCGTCACGCCGTCCCAGACATTTCCCATAAGAAACGCCTCGTTGCCGACGAACTGGTGGCAGGGATAGAGATCCCCCCAGGGGGTCACCGCCAGATATTCCGTGCCGGAGCCGCAGCCGCTCAGCTTCTTGTACACGCAGGGGCCGCCCGTCAGGTCGATCATAAAGTGGAAAAAGTGAAAGTCCTTCCCCTCCCGCTTCCTTTTGACCATCTCCGCCGCCAGCCTGTCGTACTCCGCAAAAAGCTTCGGCAGATCCTCCTTCGTCAGGGCGTAATCGTCTGTCGGCTGCGCCACCACCGGCTCCACCGAAATCTGCTGAAATCCCAGATCGGCAAGATGCAGCACATCCTCAGAAAAGTCTGTATTGTAATGGGTGAAAGTTCCCCGCACATAGTAGCGCTCCTGCTTCCGGCTGTCCGCAAGCTTTTGAAACTTTGGCACGATCATGTCGTAGCTGCCCGCGCCCTTCCGGAAGGGACGCATCCGGTCGTGCACCTCCCTGCGCCCGTCGATGCTAAGCACGACATTGTCCATCTCCCGGTTGGCAAATTCCATCACCGCGTCGTCCAAAAGCACGCCGTTCGTCGTCAGGGTAAAACGAAAATGCTTGTCGTGCAGCTTTTCCTGCTCCCTGCCGTATGCCACCAGCTGCTTCACCACCTCAAAATTCATAAGGGGCTCGCCGCCAAAAAAATCGACCTCGAGATTCTTTCTCGTACCGGAATTCGCAATCAGAAAATCCAGCGCCTGCTTTCCGGTCTGAACATCCATGAGCGCCCGGCGTCCGTGGTACTCCCCCTCCTCCGCAAAACAGTAGCGGCAGGCGAGATTACAGTCGTGCGCGATATGCAGGCACAGCGCCTTCACCACGGTGGGGCGCTTCTTAAAATCTGTGATATGCTTCTCGTATATATCTTCGGAAAAAAGCTCTCCCCGCTCTTTGAGCTCCGCCACCTCACCGAGAGCCTCAGCAATCTCCTGTGCAGGATACTTGTCCAGCAGCGCGGCCTCTATCTCTTCTCCTGTATGATCCGGAAACAGCGCAATCACATCGTAGGTCACATCATCTACCACATGAACCGCGCCGGAATTGACATCTAAAACAATCGCATAGCCGTTGTTCTTAAACTGATGAACCACTCAATTACTCCTCTCTCGTAAATCCCCTGCCCTGTCGCAAGCACAACAATAACCGCGCGCGGCGCACGCGGTTTAAAACAGGGCCTGACCGTTAATCAGAATCTAACGGCACTTCTCACAAGTCTGGTTGCCGACTGTGCAGGAGGTCTTGCAGGCAGACTGGCAGGATGTCTGGCACTCGCCGCAGCCGCCCTTTACAATCGTATTTTGCAGCTTTCTTGTATTTAATGTCTTCACATGCTTCATAATCATTATCTCCTTTTTTCTTACACAAATCAGTATTTTAAAGAATTTGCTTATCCATTATAGCACAGACGTTTTGATATGCAAAGCTTTTTTTCAGGAAATCCTAAAATGGAATCCTAAACAGCCGGCTTTTTTCCTTTCAGAAGCACCGGCGCCGCTCCCCCCGCAAGGCACAAAACAGGGATTCCTCCCCCGATGGCGGCTCCGGCCTGCAGCAGCACGGACATTACCAGCAGGACTCCATAAAAAGCCGCTCCCACGCCGATTCCCCACAGCAGAGCCGGGGAAAGCTTCCCCCAGCGCACGAGACAGCCTCCCAGCAGGCATGGCAGGAGATAGAGCGCGGTGAGCCCCGCCCGGATTACTTCTGTGGAAAGCCGCAGCCGGAAGGCTATACAGGCGAAAAGCAGCAGAAGACCAGCCGCCGCCGCACACTCTGACAGCAGTATTCCCAAAAAGGCCATGAGCCGCTTCGGCAGCCGGAGCTTTCGCGGCGGACGCTCCTTTTCCCCCTGTTCCTGCTCCTTCCCCTGCTCCACTCTATCCTCACTCATTTTAGCGCTACCCCGCAAATTATTCTATTCATTCTATGCGCCGTCTTTCCCACATAGAACAAAGTGGACAAGCCCGCTTTGCTGCGCCGCTAATATGAAAAATAAGCCCTACACTATGTGTACGGCTTATTTTTCTCTTAGTAAGTATACTCTTTTTGCATTTCCTGGGTGAAGTAAGCCTGCGCGTTTCTGGTATACCCGAGGGTCGCTCCCTCCAGGTTCTTCGTCCAGTCCGCCCTGCCTGCTTTGCTGCCCGAATGCATTCCGAATTGTCTCGTGGAATTTTTCATCTCCTCCTTCAATCTGGATTTGAGATCGATCGAAGAAGCTGCTGATCCCACAGACGTCACCTTAAAAATATCCCTCACTTCCATATGCGGCACATCCTTCCTTGGATACATATTTTATTGGTCACATCTTCTATATCGGCTTTTTTAGATAAAAAACAACCTTTTGTTGGAAAAACATGCAAAATTACACAATGTAATCCTCACCTTGTAAGCACTACAGGTCGCAATTCCCCACGGTTCTCGGGAAGGGAACCACGTCGCGGATATTGGTCATCCCGGTCAGATACATGACAAGGCGCTCAAAGCCCAGCCCAAAGCCCGCATGTCTGGAGCTTCCATACCTGCGCAGATCCAGATAGAATCCGTAATCCTTCTCGGAAAGTCCCAGCTCGCGGATTCTGGCAAGGAGCTTGCCGTAATCGTCCTCCCTCTGGCTTCCGCCGATGATCTCCCCGATGCCCGGCACCAGACAGTCCACTGCCGCGACCGTCCTGCCGTCGTCGTTCAGCTTCATATAAAATGCTTTGATCTCCTTCGGATAGTCTGTCACAAACACGGGACGCTTAAAGGTCTGCTCCGTCAGATACCGCTCATGCTCCGTCTGCAGGTCACAGCCCCACGAAACCTTGTACTCGAACTTATCATTTTTCTTAGAGAGCAGCTTCACAGCCTCCGTGTAGGTCACCCGGGCAAAATCGCTGCCCACCACATTCTCCAGACGATCCAGAAGCCCCTTGTCCACAAAACTGTTGAAAAATGCCATCTCCTCCGGCGCGTGCTCCAGCACATAGCGGATTACATATTTCAGCATGTGCTCCGCCAAAAGCATATCGTCCTCCAGATCCGCAAAGGAAATCTCCGGCTCGATCATCCAGAACTCCGCCGCGTGCCTCGTGGTGTTGGAATTCTCCGCCCGGAAGGTGGGGCCGAAGGTATATATGTTCTTAAATGCCTGCGCGTAGGTCTCGCCATTCAGCTGGCCTGACACGGTAAGATTCGTGGACTTTCCGAAAAAGTCCTTTGAAAAATCCACGCTGCCGTCGGGATTTTTCGGCAGGTTTTCCATGTCCAGCGTCGTCACCTGAAACATCTCCCCGGCTCCCTCACAGTCGCTTCCGGTTATGATCGGCGTGTGCACATACACAAAATCCCGCTCCTGAAAAAACTTATGAATTGCGTAAGCGCACAGCGAGCGCACGCGGAAAACCGCCTCAAAGGTGTTCGTCCTTGCCCGCAGGTGGGAGATTGTGCGCAGATACTCGAAGGTATGGCGCTTTTTTTGCAGGGGATAATCGGGCGTGGACGCCCCCTCGATCTGTACCGAGGCCGCCTGAATCTCAAAGGGCTGTTTCGCCTCGGGGGTGGGCACCAGCGTTCCCCTGACTATGACTGCCGCCCCCACATTGATCTTACTGATCTCCTCATAGTTGTCCAGACCATTCGCATAGACCACCTGGACCGGCTCAAAAAATGTCCCGTCGTTCACCACGAGGAAGCCAAAATTTTTGGAACTTCTGTTGCTTCTGACCCAGCCGCCGACCGCGACCTCCTGATCCCGGTACCGCACCGTATCCCGAAAAATATCCCGTATGTTTACCAGCTCCATCTCAAAACCCTCCTTATCTTTCCTATTCCTGCGCGCTCTCCGTCTCCGGCTCCCCCGAATCCGTTCCCTCCACGGTCACATTGGCGTTTTCCGCTACAAAGCTCAGACCTCTCTGGGCGAGAAACAGCTTGCGCAGCTCCTGCTCTCCGCCCTTTGCATCCCCGACGCCATAGTAGTTGTACACATCCTCCACCGTGGTGAAACTGCCGCTGCCGGACTGTACGAAATAATTTACATAATTGGTGAATTCCTCTTCGTCTATTGTAATCTGCTCCAGCTCGGCAATGCGCCTGAACAAAATTTCCATCTTAATCTGCTGCTCCAGCGTGCTTATCCAGACTTCCCGCTGTGCCTCCAGTGTCGTACCGTTTGCCACCAGAAATTCATCCAGCGTCTGCCCCTCCTGACAGTTCTCTATCGCGGTGCTGTACTCCAGCTCCGCCAGGCGGGCCTGCATATACTCCTCGGGGATCTCCACCTCGCTGTGCTCAAGAATATAGGTCTGCACGGCGTTCAGCGTCGCCTGCATCTTGTAGGAGGACATCTGGCTCTCCAGCATCTCCCGCATACTGCCCACAAGCTCTTCCTTTGTGGAAACGCCCTGCTCTGCAAAGGCGGAGGCCACCATCTCGTCGGTCAGCTCCTCCAGCGTCAGCGGCCGATAGATTCCCTTGACTGTGATATGAAATACCGCCGGCTGTCCCGCCAGCTCTGCCGACTGGTACTGCTCCGGAAAGGTTACATCCGTATCCAGCTCATCCCCGACCTTTGCCCCCTCCAGATCATCGCAGAAGCCGTCAATATAAGGGTTGCCGCTGGTGACTTCCAGGTTGTTGCTGACATCCATCATCACGTCAGCCGCCGCTCCCCCGTCGAAAGCCACGCCGTCCTTATAGCCCGTGTAATCAATCTTCACATAATCTCCCGCCTCCACGGTATCCCGGTCTGTCACCTCCACCGTGTCGGCTCCGCTATAGGAGAGAACCTGCAGGACACTCTGCTCCACCGTCTCGTCCGTCACCTCGTAATCCCCGGTGATCGTCACATCAATTCCCTTGTAATCAGAGAGCGTCTTTATCAGCTTTTCCGGCTCCACCTCTATCTGGGCGCTGCGGACGCCCTCGTAGGCAGGCGTGGCTCCCGTTTCTGTCCCATTCTCCGTCCCTGCGTTCCGGCTATCCTCTGCGCCGTTCCCGCAGGCTGCCGCCGTCGCCATCACCAGACACAAAAGCCCCGTCAGTATCTTTTTCTTCATAATGAAATCATCTTCCTTTCCCATTCCCGCTTTGGGCGGGACATGCAATAACACTAACATACCACAGTTTTCTCCAAAATACAAACGATATTGCGCGGAAATCTATTTTGCAATTGCAGGCGGCGGAACGTGCAGGCGAATTCCAAAGCTATCTTTGTGACAGAAAATAGGATTTTCATATGTTCTGCAAATAACCAGTGATTACGGGACACGGATGTCCTGTAAAGCCCGCACTGAGCCACGACGGCGAATTGCGGGCGGTCGCGTCACAAGCAGCGCCCTTACCAGAACATACGAAAATCCATTTGACGGAACAGATAGCGTGGTATCGCCTGCACATTACGCCGCCCACAATTAAAAAACTGATTTCCAAGCAATATTCAGCTTGTGCATTGATTTTTTCATAAAACTTTGCTACAATTTTTCATTATGAGAATCAGGAGGAAAAAAAGTGAGAACATCGACAATTGTTTTACTGGTTATCGCCGTCATACTTCTGGCTGTGATGGCAGCGTTGTATTTTCTTGGCAGAAAGGCACAGAAGCGAAAAGAAGAGCAGGATCAGCAGATTGCGGCGGCGGCTCAGACCGTCACCATGTTAATTATTGATAAAAAGCGAATGCGCATGAATGAATCGGGGCTGCCCCAGCAGATTCTGGAACAGACTCCCAAGCTGATGCGCCGCACCAAAATGCCCATTGTCAAGGCGAAGGTCGGCCCGAAGATTATGACGCTCATTGCGGACGAGCAGGTTTTCGACGATATCCCTGTCAAAAAAGAAGTAAAGGCCACCGTCAGCGGGCTCTACATAACCGGCGTGCGGGGACTTCGCGGTTCGCTGGAGAAGCCCGAGAAAAAGAAGAGCTTCCGCGCCAGAATGCAGGCCAAATACAACGAGGCCAACGCTAAACTGAAAGCAGAGAAAGAAAATGAGGCTTCCAAAAAATCGTCTAAGAAGAAATAACGGCTCTTAAAGTAATTCCGCGGGAGTGTAATATAAAGTGTGTAAGTTACCGGTAACCAAAACTTACGCACTTTA
>JAMPHB010000013.1 GCA_023663685.1 Blautia sp. | reverse complement strand
AATGGAAGATATTATTGCGACTTGAAAACAAAAGACTTTAATATTGGATAAAATTTATATTTGAAATGCCAGTACCAATTACAAATTATTTGTAGAAATCCTGTCTGAATTATCCCCGATATAAATATGTGTATCGTCAACCAGCGTACAGTAATAATTGATATACACGTTTTTTCCTAAATGGAGGCGCCGCCCGCCCCACATGGCATGATGCGACGCCTGTATATAAGCGTTTTCGTCTGCCTCCGCAAACGGCTCACGCCGCTCTAAAAATACAAACGGTATTCTTTCGGCGAGCATCCGTATTTCTCGCGGAAGATGCGGTAGAAAAAGCTGCTGTTGTGATACCCGACCGCTTCCATAATGCCATCGACGGAGAGCGTCGTCTGCTTCAGCAGATAAACGGTCTGCTGGAGCCTCTGTTGCTGCAGCAGCTCTTTAAATGTGCGGCTGGTATATTTTTTGAGCAGGCGGCTGACATAATAGGGCGGAAGACTGATTTCGGAGGAAATCCCGGAGAGCGTTCCGTCCTTATAGTGTGTCTCGACATACTTTAGGATGCGCACGATCAGATCCTGCTCATAGTGATCCTCCCGGCTGGGAAGCATGGCGTCGGAGAAGATGGACAAATTCATAAAAATAAGTCCCATGGTAATCTGGTTGACCGTATTGATGCCTGATTTTTTCTCGATCAGGGTCCACAGCATATTTTCAATCAGATTTTGGATGGGAAGGATATCCTTTGCCCGAAAATGCAGATGCGTAATCTGGGAATCGCGGTTGGAGAGCGTGGATATCAAAAAGCTGCGCAGCACGTTGTCGCGCTCGATCATGGAGAGGGCGCGGTTAAAAAATTCCGGCAGGATAATAAAATTGACAGCGACATCATTTTCCCCGGCGGGAAGAATCTCCTGCGTCGCCGCCTGGTTGAGAAAAAGCAGATCCCCCTCCTGCAAAAGGATTTCCTTCGTATCGTCAATAATGTGGGTGGTGCTGCCGCAGCACATGTAGACCAGTTCCACATAATTGTGGCTGTGCTTCGGAAAGTGCGCAAAGCGCGTGTGCGGCCGGATTTCAATCAGATGTCCCCGCTCCAAAAGTCTGGCATTGTCGATGACAAATTCCCTGCCGGAGGTATAGATGCCCTTTTGAATGTCGGAGTGCTCCTCTAAGAGCACCCTTTCCTCGTCTGTAATTTTCCGCAGATGGTTCAGCAGTTCTTCATTCATAGATATCCCCTTTTTGATAATACACAAATTGCTCCGCTGTTTCGCAGCTCCCGCGATTCTGCACATATTCGCAAATAAGGTCCCTGTTTCTGTCGGAATACGACCTTATTTTTTTCGCTCCCTTCCTATATGATACTAGCAGAAGGGAAAAATGTCCATAAAAAACTGGAGGAAGGAGCGGGGGAAGATTTATGTGCAAATACTATCTGGCGGTGGATATCGGGGCCTCGAGCGGAAGACATATGCTGGCGCATATGGAAGACGGGACAATGAAGCTGGAAGAGATCTACCGCTTCGAGAATGGAATGACAAATAAGGACGGTAAGCTTCTGTGGGATACGAAGCGTCTCTTTGAGGAGATTGTAAACGGTATGAAGCAGTGTGCCGCGACCGGAAGGATACCGGAGAGCATGTCGGTGGACACATGGGCGGTAGACTATGTATTGCTGGACGCAGACGACCGTGTGCTGGGAGATACATACGGCTACCGGGACGAGCGCACAAAGGGAATGGACGCATTTGTATATGAAAAAATTGCGGAGGACGAGCTGTACGCCAGAACCGGAATCCAGAAGCAGAGCTTCAATACCATCTACCAGCTGATGGCGGACAAAAAGCAAAGACCGGAGATTTTAGTGCAGGCAAAAACATTTCTGATGCTGCCGGATTATTTTCAGTTTTTGCTGACCGGAGAAAAAATATCGGAATACACAAACGCGACTTCCACGCAGCTGGTCAGCCCACAGACAAAGCAGTGGGACAGAGAGCTGATCTGCCAGCTGGGATACCCGGAGGACATATTTTTGCCGCTGCGGATGCCGGGCGCCGGGGTGGGGAACCTCAGAGCGGAAATTGCAGAGGAGGTCGGCTTTGACTGTAAGGTCGTCCTGTGCAGCAGCCACGATACAGCGGCGGCAGTCATGGCAGTGCCAAAGTCAAAGGAGGCGGCGGACGGCGATATTTTGTACTTGAGCTCGGGGACGTGGTCGCTGATGGGCGTGGAGCTTATGCAGGCAGACTGTAGTGAAAAGAGCCGCAAGGCAAACTTTACGAACGAGGGCGGCTACGATTACAGATTCCGTTATCTGAAAAACATCATGGGACTCTGGATGATCCAGTCCGTGCGCCACGAGCTGGATGATAAATATTCATTTGCGGGGCTCTGCCAGATGGCGGAGGAGTGCGATGATTTCCCGTCGCGTGTCAATGCAAATGACAGCTGTTTTCTGGCGCCGGAGAGCATGACGGCGGAGATTCAGGATTACTGCCGCAGGACGAACCAGATGGTTCCCGAGAAGGTGGGAGAAATTGCCGCCGTGATCTATCAGAGCCTTGCGGGCTGTTACGGGGAGACGGTGCAGGAGATTGAGAGAAACACCGGAAAAACCTACGGCGCGGTCTACATTATTGGAGGAGGCGCCAATGCCGCGTACTTAAACCGCCTCACGGCAAAGGCAACGGGAAAGAGAGTTTACGCCGGGCCGGGCGAGGCGACGGCGGTCGGAAACATTATGGCACAGATGATTAAAAATCACGAGCTGGCGGATTTGCCGGAAGCAAGAGACTGTGTACTTCGGTCTTTTGAGATAAAAGAATATTAAGGAGGGTAAACATGACAACAACAGAAAGGTATGCAGCCGCAAAGGAAGCGTTTGCGGCAGTCGGGGTGGATACGGACGCGGCGCTTGAAGCGCTCAAAACAGTGCCCGTTTCCATGCATTGCTGGCAGGGAGATGATGTGATCGGTTTTGACCACGAGGGGCCGCTGACAGGCGGAATTCAGACAACCGGAAATTATCCGGGAAAAGCGAGGACGCCGCAGGAGCTGATGGCGGATATGGACAAGGCGATTTCCCTGATTCCGGGCAAAAAGAAAATCAATGTCCACGCCTGCTATGCGATTTTTGACGGGGGCGAGTCCGCCGACCGGGATAAGCTTCTGCCGAAGCATTTTGCAAAATGGGTGGAATTTGCAAAGGAACGGGGCATGGGGCTGGATTTTAACCCGACATTTTTCTCCCACCCGATGGTGAAGGACGGGCTGACGCTCTCCAGCCCGGACGAGGAGGTGCGCCGCTTCTGGATTGAGCACGGAAAAGCCTGCATCCGCATCTCCCGGTATTTTGCCGAGGAGACCGGCGTTCCATGCGTAATGAATATCTGGACGGGGGACGGCTTCAAGGACGTGCCGGCAGACCGCATGGGGCCGAGAATGCGCTACAAGGATTCCATCGAGCAGATTCTTGCCGAGCCGTTTGACAAGGATAAGGTAAAGCCGTGCGTGGAATCCAAGGTATTCGGAATCGGCGTGGAATCCTACACCGCGGGCTCCGCAGAGTTTGCGCTTTCCATGGCGGCCATGAACGACGGCTGTCTGCCGCTCATGGATAACGGGCATTACCACCCGACGGAGTATGTGTCGGACAAGATTCCGGCGATGCTCTGCTTTTACCCGGAGATTGCGCTCCATGTGACCAGAGGCGTCCGCTGGGATTCTGACCATGTGCTTCTTCTGGACGATGAGACAAAGGAGATTGCCAAAGAGATTGTGCGCTGTAATGCGCTGGAGCGCGTCTATATCGCGCTGGACTATTTTGATGCGAGCATCAACCGTGTATCCGCGTGGGCAGTCGGTATGAGAAGCTTCCAGAAGGCGCTGATGATGGCGCTGTGCACGCCGAATGAGACGCTTAAGCGCCTGCAGGACGAGAGCCGTTTTACAGAGCTGATGGCAGTGCAGGAGGCGGTGAAAATGCTGCCGTTTGGAGATGTGTGGAATTATTACTGTGAAAAGAGCGGCGTCCCCGGCGATTTTGAGATATTCGGCGAAGTGAAAAAATATGAGGACGAGGTGCTCAGTAAACGTGGTTAAAAATATAGGAAAGGACACAGACTATGAAGGTATTAGAAGCAAAATTTGTGCAGGGCTTTATCCGTATGTGCAACGACGGCTGGGAGCAGGGCTGGCATGAGAGAAACGGCGGAAATCTGACCTACCGCATCAAAAAGGAGGAAGTGGAGGCCGTCAGGGAAGAGCTGAAAACAGACGGTGAATGGAGCGAAATCGGAACGTCCGTGCCGAAGCTGGCGGGAGAGTATTTCTTAGCGACCGGCAGCGGCAAGTATTTCCGCAATGTCATTTTAGACCCCGGGGACTCGCTTGCAATCGTGGAGATAGATGAAAAGGGCGAGAAGTACCGTATCTGCTGGGGGCTGGTGAACGGCGGCAGACCGACCAGCGAGCTGCCGAGCCATCTGATGAACCATGAGGTGAAGCTCTTGGCGACGAATGGCACGCACCGCGTGATCTACCACGCGCACACCACCAATGTGATTGCGCTCACCTTCGTGCTGCCGCTTGAGGATAAGGTATTTACAAGGGAGCTCTGGGAGATGGCGACCGAGTGTCCGGTCGTATTCCCGGACGGAATCGGCGTCGTGGGCTGGATGGTGCCGGGCGGCAGGGACATCGCCGTAGCGACCAGTGAACTGATGAAGCAGTATGACGTTGCAGTCTGGGCACATCACGGCATGTTTGCGTCGGGTGAGGACTTCGATCTGACCTTCGGCCTGATGCACACAGTAGAAAAATCCGCAGAGATCCTTGTGAAGATGCTCTCCATGCGGCCGGAGAAGCTGCAGAGCATCACGCCGCAGAATTTCCGCGATCTGGCGAAGGACTTTAGTGTGACGCTGCCGGAGAAATTCTTATATGAAAAATAAGGGTTACAATATTAACATAATATAATGTAGGCATAAGATGACCCGGCAGAATCAGATAATAATTCCTCTCCTTCGATATTCTGTCGGCGTCATATGCATCTGCCTCTTAAAGAGACGGATAAAATATTCTGTAGTTTCATAGCCCACCTGATTCGCAATATTTGTGACAGAGAGATTTGTATCCTGGAGAAGCACCTGTGCTTTTTCCAGACGTACCTGCTGTACGAGCCGGGTAAAGGACTTCCCGGTGGTAGACTTGATCAGCCGGGAGGTGTACTCTGGCGTATAGTGGAATTTTTCCGCAATCTGCTCTAAGGTTACATTGGCGAAATTGTCCTGAATGAACTGCAGCAGGGCATAGCGCTGCACATCTGCTTTTTGCGTGAAGGTGGGCACTTCTATACTTTTCTCATAGTTGCGGATCAGAAGCCCGAATATCAGCATCAGCGTGTAGGAGATCATCTGATCCCAGTAGAGAGAGCGGTTTAGGGACTCCCAGTACATATAGAGGACGCCGCGCTTAATCTCATAATCGTTTCCCGTATGGAAAATAATATAATCGTTCCCGTTCTCAGAATAGATGTTATTTAAAAAGAAGGCAGAGAGAACATTCGCGTTACTCAAAAAATTAAAGAAAATATTGTGCAGCGCGCTTTTTTTTATCAGACAGTTAAAGACGATGCTCTCGTCAAACACACTGACCGCATGCTTGATTTTGGGCGGGATAATGCAGATATCACCCGTGGACAGATTGTGCGTATTGCCGCTGATGGTCTGTTTGCAGGCACCGTCGTAGACATAAATAACCTCAAAGAACGTGTGGTCATGCTCGATAGGGGGGGAATAGCGGTTGTGCCGCATGGTGACGATCGAGGTGCGCTCTGCGGGGTCAAAATAGAACCAGTCCTCATACTGCAGGGGAATGGTGCTTTTGATTTCCGGGACAAGAAGATTCCTCTCATGCACCTGGTTTAAATCCAGCTCCGCGAGAAACTTTTCCAGAGAATATTCCTGCTGCTTCGCGTAGTAGTACTTGCGGTAAAACAGCTCGTCCTCGTTCAGCTTATAGATCTCACTTTTCAGCGTCTCATACTCCATCACGCGCCTCCCAAAAATAAAAATCAAAAATGAACAGTTTTTATATAACAATATTAACATGTTAGTCAAAGTATGTCAATATTTTTGGTTTCTTAAAACAATTGAAAAGCATGGCAGGAGGACTAAAATAGAGTTATCAAAAAGAGGAACGGCTGAAAGACAATTGCTGCTTACATCGAAGAAAGGATCAGACATATGGGAAAAAATGTGATCGTCGAAGTAAAAAACATGGACAAACGTTTTGGCTCAACGGTTGCCCTCGACAATGTCAGTATTGAAATCCGGCGGGGCGAGATTCAGGGCCTGATCGGGGAGAACGGCTCCGGCAAATCTACAGTGACCTCCATCATATCCGGTATGCAGAAGGCGGATGCGGGAGAGATGTTCTACGAGGGAAAGAAATGGGAGCCGGTATCGATGCTCTGGGCCTTAGAAAGGGGCATCGGCATGATCGTGCAGGAGAACGGAACCGTGCCGGGTATCACCGTCGCGGAGAACATCTTTCTCGGGGAGACGGACCGTTTTAAGGTCTGGGGAAACGAGGGAAAGAAATGGGGCGTTGTCAGCAGAAAAGAGATGCTGGAAAAGGCGCAGCAGGCGCTGGACGCCATCGGCGCATCCCACATCAGGGCGGGGCAGATGACGGCAATGCTCGATATGCAGGACAGAAAGCTGATCGAGATTGCAAGAATCATGGCAAAGAAGCCGCAGCTTCTGGTGGTGGACGAGACGACGACGGCGCTCTCACAGATTGGGCGCGACATCATCTACAAGATTATGGAGCAGATGAAAGAGGAGAACAAGGCGGTCGTCTTTATCTCCCACGACCTGGACGAGATTATGAATGTCTGCGACGCGCTCACCGTGCTTAGAGACGGAAAGATCATCGTGACCTTCGCTAGGGAGGAATTTGACGAGGAGCGCATCAAGACCAGCATGATCGGCAGGGAGATGCAGGGAGATTATTACCGCAGCGATTACGACGGAAGCTTTGGCAGCGAGGTTGTCATGGAGTTAAAGGGAGTCAGTCTCGGCGACCAGTTAAAAGACTTTAACCTGCAGATACATAAGGGCGAGATTTTAGGCGTCGGGGGACTTTCCCACTGTGGTATGCATACCCTCGGCAAGGTGCTCTTCGGAGCGGCAAAGCCCGAGGCCGGAAGCGTCAGAATCCGCGGGAAGGAACTAAAGAATGAAGCGGGCGCCATGAAGGAGCAGGTCGGCTACGCGGCAAAGGACAGGGACACTGAATCCCTCTGCCTGAACGCGAGTATCCGCGACAACATTGCCATTGGCGGCTTCAACCGCTTTGCGGCCCGTAATTTCTGGGTGCTTCCCGGGAAGGAAAAGAAATATGTGCAGAAACAGATTGGCGATCTGAGTATCAAGTGTGCGGAGATGAACCAGTATGTATCGGCGCTCTCGGGAGGAAACAAGCAGAAAGTCGTGTTTGGAAAATGGATTGGACGCGGAAGCGAGATTCTGATTCTCGACTGTCCGACCAGAGGCGTGGATATCGGTGTAAAGCAGGCCATGTACCAGCTCATGTACCAGATGAAGAAGGAAGGAAAATCCATCATCATCATCTCCGAGGAGATGGCGGAGCTGATTGGAATGTCAGACCGGCTGATTATTATGAAGGACGGAGAGATTAAAAAAGAGTTTCCGAGAAGCAGTACACTGAGTGAGTCGGATATTATCCAGTACATGATTTAGGAGGAAAGCGGAAATGAAAAATTACAAATTAAAAAAATACATAATGAATCTGACTCCGCTGTTCGGACTGGCCGCACTGTTTATCGCATTTCTGATTATCGGTACGATGCAGGATATCAATATCGGATACGGCATGAAGAACATTATCAACCAGTCCGTGGTCGTGGCGGTCGTAGCTACGGGAGCCATATTTATCTATACATTGGGCTCCTTCGATATCAGCCTTGGCGCCTCCGTGGCAGTGAGCGCGCTGATTGGAGGAATGGTCTATAACAAAACCGAAAACCTATGGGTGATGGCACTCGTGTGTATCGGCGTCGCGGTGTTCGTGGGACTGTTCAACTCGGTGCTCGCCTCCGTGTTCAACCTGCCGGTCTTTGTCACGACAATCGCCATGCTGAGCGTGTTAAACGCTCTGGTGTTGGTACTGATCAAGGTAAACGGAACGGGTTCCGAGATTGCAGTGCCGTCGGCGGCGGTAAAGCCGTTGAACAATACACCGTTTAAAATCGCAGTGCTGGTGCTGTTCGTGGTCATCTGCGTGGTGGTATTCAGCTTTACAAAGATCGGGCGTATGCAGAAATTTCAGGGAGGCAATCCCGTCTGCGCGAAGCTGAGCGGCGTGTCGGAAAAGAAGATGGCGGTCATTGCATTTGCTCTATCAGGAATAGGTGCGGGACTCGGCGCTTTCCTCTCCATCGTATACGCCCCCACCCTGACCAAGAACACAGCATCCAGCGTGGGAATGGACGTCATCATCGCGATTGTATTTGGAGGAATGCCGGTATCCGGCGGTGCGAGAAGTAAAATCTATGCGGCAGTCATCGGTGCATTTTCCATGACATTATTAAGCCAGATTATGGTGATGTTTAATCTGAACTCCGGAATCGGACAGATGGTAAAGGCGGCAATTTTCCTTCTGGTGGTATTCCTTGCAACCAGCGACCAGAGAGGGAAAATGCTTCCAAGGTAACGGTATTTTGTGGAGACACTTAATATAAAAACAAAAAGAATGGAGGAAAAAGGAAATGAAAAAAGTTTGGGCATTACTATTAACGGCGGCCATGACCGTCACCATGCTGGCCGGCTGCGGCGGCGGAGGTACAGGTTCAGGCGGAAACAGCGCGGGTGGTACACAGAGCGCGGGCGGCGGAAGCGACGTACAGCAGGAGCAGTCAGAGCTCGACATGAGCGAGAAGGTGAAGATGGGAATTCTGGTATCCGACGCGACTTCGGCGGAGGCGCTTGCATTCCGCACCTACTATACCGAGTATATCCAGAAGCAGTACAATGTAGAGCTGATCTACTCGGACGAGCTGACAGACGCAGCGGGCGAGACCTCAGCAATCGACACATTTATCACCAACAACTGTAAGGCGATTATCTCCTTCTCGTCCTTTGACCGCGCGGCGCAGCTTGAGCAGTGCGACGAGGCGGGCGTGTACTACGCAGTGGCGACCGGTACACTGACAGCGGAGGAGTACGAGATCTACAAGGGCTATGAGCACTATGTGGGCGCGGTAGGACCGTCCCTGGATGTAGAGTATGACACCGGATACGAAATGGCAAAGCATTATCTGGATCAGGGCATGACAAACTTTGCAATCTTCGGCGGGGCAATTCCTTACTACACAGAGATGCACATCTACCGTGCGGCAGGAATGATCGCCGCCATGGTGGAGGCCGGAGGAGACGGCGCGAATTATCAGGGAGCAACCGAAAGGGATGCGATCGTCGGACAGATTTTTGCGGACGGCGAGGTAAAGACAGGGGAGATTGGAAGCATTAACATTCTGGGCTATGTAGGTGGTTATGACATGGACGACGCGTGGTTTGGAAAATGTGCGCAGATGGCGCAGACGCCGGATCTGCAGGCCATTCTTGCAGTGGGCAACGGCTCCGATTTCTTTGGAACGGCAATCGCGGGAACAGATGTAAAGATTGCGAGTGTGGACGCATATGCAAGCAGCTACGGCGAGGCGATGGAGGCTGGAATGCTTGATTATCTGGCAGGAAAATTCTCTGCCAGCATCGGACCCATCTTTATCGCAGCCTACAGGGCAGCACTCGGCTCTCCGCTCCGCGCAAAGGACGGCGGCGCGCTCGCGTTAAGCCAGGGCTACTGGATCGCAACCAGCGCGGACGAATTCAATACATATTATGCAGTGGACAGCAGCGTGGATGCGCCCGCTTACACAAAGGAATTATTGGACACATTGTTGACGGCAGATTATGAAACATTTGAAGAATTTGTATCTAAGTACAGCTTTGAGGAAATTCAAAACATGTAACCAGTGGTAATCAGACGGCCGGCGGGAAAGGATTACCCGTCGGCTGTCCGGGTTTAGAGGTAAAGAGGACTGAGAATATGAAAACAAATACAACAGGAGTTTTTAAAAAAATAGGCGGGATCGCGGGAATCCCCGTAGCGACCCTTCTGATCATGCTTGTTCTCTGCGGAATGCGGGGAGTCAGCTTATTCGAGACAGAAGGAAACTGGATACTGTTTTTCAGGGCGACAGCATCCGTTATGCTTACAACCTTTGCACTGTCACTGAACTTAAACAGCGGAAGATTTGATTTTTCAATCGGCTCAATCTCACTTTTATCGTCAGTGATCAGCGCATCCATCTGTACAGCGGCAGGTCTTCCTACCTCTGTCATGCTGATCATATCCATTGCGGCAGGCGCAGTATTAGGCCTTATATCAGGCGCAGTCTATGTGATTGTGAAGCTGCCGCCGATCATTGTCTCCCTCGGTGTTGCGCTGTTTTACGAAGGTCTTGCATTTGCAGTCACAAGCGGCTACGGCGTATCCTTTGTGGCAAATCAGGAGCTTACAAGCTTCCCGGGCGTAGTCAATTATCTGCTTGTGATCGTATTTGGCCTGCTCATATTTATCTTCCTCTTTGATTATACGCAGTTTGGCTATGAGTACAAGGCATTGCTTTCCGGGCAGAAGGTATCTGTCAATACAGGAATCCGGGAGATTCCGAATGCCGTAGCCTGCTACACGATTGCGGGTGCTCTGATGGGCGTGGTCGGATTCATCAGTGCGACCAACACGGGCACGATACAGATGGCGCTGAACTTTGGTTCCATCGGCGTCATGTTCACAGCATTTTTACCGATGTTCATCGGCGGTTTTATCGGAAGATTCTGCAATGAAAAAATCGGTTATCTGCTCGGTGCAGTCACGACGGCGTTTATCTCGCTGACCTATGCGAGACTGAATGTGGACGCGTCCGTGCAGCAGATTATAACGGCGCTTATTCTGGTAGGATTTTTGATTTATCTGAACAACGAAAACAAGGTGATAGAGCTTGTCACATTAAAAAAATATATCAATAAAAATAAGGACGGTAAATAATGAAATATCAGGGAGTTATTTTTGATCTGGACGGGGTGATCTGCTTCACAGACAAGTATCATTATCAGGCATGGAAAAGCATGGCGGATGAGCTGGGCGTCTATTTTGACGAGACAATCAACAACCGGCTCCGGGGCGTCAGCCGCATGGAAAGCCTTGAGATTATTCTCGAGAGATACGACGGGACGCTGACAGACGGGGAAAAGCAGAAGCTGGCGGAACGGAAAAACAGGCTGTATGTGGAGCTGCTTTCTCAGATGTCGGAAAAAGATTTATCCGCGGAGGTGAAGGATACGCTGGATAAACTGAGGGCGCGGGGCGTAAAGCTGGCCATCGGCTCTTCCAGCAAAAATGCAAAATATATCTTAACGCGGCTGGGCGTAAAGGATTATTTTGACGCGGTGAGCGACGGCACCAATATCGCGCGCTCAAAGCCCGACCCCGAGGTATTTGAAAAGGCGGCGGAGTTTTTACATCTGGAAGCGGGAACATGCCTCGTCGTCGAGGATGCAAAGGCCGGAATCGAGGCGGCGTGTGCCGGAGGCTTTGACAGCGCGGGTCTGGGAGAAGCGGCGTCATGTGAGCATGTGACATACGGAATGAAAACCTTTAGTGACTTAGTGGAGATTGTAAAGTAGACGCGTTGTGACGGAGCAGCAGTCTATAGAATGTGAGGAAAATATGGACCTGAAAAAGAAGCCTTTTAATTTAAATGACGCGGACATTGCGTGGGTAGAGCAGACCCTTGGCAAAATGACGCTGGAGGAAAAAATCGGACAGCTCTTCTGCCCGATCGGCTATTCGACAGAGCCGGAGTATCTGGATATGCTGCTGAACTTTCACATAGGCGGGCTGTTCTTCCGTGACGGCGTTGGCGAGGAGATGAAAAGAACCTTTGCGTATGCGCAGACGCATTCCCGGATTCCGCTGCTGATTCCGTCGAATCTGGAGGCGGGCGGCGACGGGGCGGCGACAGACGGAACCCCTTACGGAAAACAGCTGGCGTGCGCGGCGGCAGGAGACGCAAAATATGCCTACCGGCTCGGGAAAATCGCCTGCAGCGAAGCGGCGGCGCTCGGGATCAACTGGGCCTTTGCCCCGGTCGTTGATATCGACATGAACTACCACAATCCCATCACGAACGTGAGAACCTACGGGAGCGATTCCGGAACCGTTTATAACTGTGCGCGGGAATATATGCGGGGCGCATCCGAGTGCAATGTCGCCGTGGCCATCAAGCATTTCCCGGGAGACGGCGTGGACGAGCGCGACCAGCATCTGCTCACATCTGTCAACAGCCTGACGATGGAGGAGTGGGACAGCAGCTTTGGAGAGCTGTACAAAAAACTGATCGACGACGGGGCGCTCTCCGTGATGGCCGGTCATATTGCAATGCCGGCATATCAGGAATATTATAATAGTGAGAGCGCCGGAAGAATCATTCCGGCGACCCTGTCAAAGGAGCTTCTCGGCAACCTGCTGCGGGGGAAGCTTGGCTTTAACGGGCTCATCATCACGGACGCAACGCCGATGGTCGGCTTTACCTCTGCGATGGCAAGAGAGAAATCCGTGCCGTTTGCGATTGAGAGCGGCTGCGATATGTTCTTGTTCAATAAGGATCTGACCGAGGATTTTGATTTTATGATGGAGGGATACAAAAGCGGACTTTTGTCAGAGAAACGCTTAAACGATGCGAACCGCAGAATCCTCGCCATGAAGGCGGCGCTGGGGCTGCACGAGCGCAGTGCGGCGGGAACGCTGGTTCCGGCGGATGCGGATATGAATCTCTTAAGGTGTAACCAGCATGTGCGGTGGGCAAAGGAGCTGGCGGACGCATCGATTACGCTGGTGAAGGATACGCAGGAGCTGCTTCCCATAAGCGCGGAGAAATATCCGTATGTGCTGCTTGAGATTATGGGGGATTTCCCGTCCAATGAGCGCGTGCTGGGGCAGATGAAAAAAGAGCTTGAGAAACGGGGCTTTCAGGTGTCCGCCTACGAGAAGGAAAACTTTGAGATGGGCGTGGACAATGTAAAAAGCTTTAAGGAAAAATATGATTTAGTCATTTACATTGGCAATGTGGAGAACGCGAGCAATAAGACTACGAACCGGCTGAACTGGTACACCTTCTGGGGGCAGGGAAACAACGTGCCGTGGTTTGCCGACGAGGTTCCGGTGCTGTTTATCAGCCTGGCGAATCCCTACCATCTGCTGGACGTGCCGATGATAAAGACCTACATAAACTGTTACTCCAACAACGAATATGTCATCAGCTCTGTGGCGGATAAGATTACCGGAAAGAGTGAGTTTAAAGGGAAAAATCCGGTAGACCCGTTCTGCGGGAGAAAAGAGCTGGCATATTAAGGGCTGTAGAATACAGCAGAAAAGGGCGGTGGATATGAAAATCACACATTTAAGAACGAACCATATGAAAAATCCGCTTGGCAGCGACCTGCCGTATCTGGTCTTGTCATGGAGACTCACGGACGTCGGCGCGGACATTCTCTCCGGTGTGCAGATTACGGTATCGGAGACAGAGGATATGCGCATCCCTGTCTATGACAGCGGCATGATGAGCGGCTTTATGCAGTGCCAGCTGAGAATCCCGCTTGCCCTGCGTGCCCGCACCCGCTATTTCTGGAAAGTGACGGCGCAGACAGCGTCCGGGACGGTGGAGAGCGGGACGGCATGGTTTGAGACGGCAAAGCGCGGGGAGCCATGGAACGCGGAATTTATCTCTGTGGCGGAGGACAGGGAGCGGATGCCGGTTCTGTACCGTGATTTTTTTGTACCGCAGCCGGCAAAAAAGGCGAGGCTCTATATCTTCGGAGCTGGACTCTACGAGGTAAATATAAACGGGCAGAAGGCGGGCGACGAATATCTGCTGCCGGGCTACCACTCCTATGATTTTCTGATGGAGTACCAGACCTTTGACGTCACAGAGCTGTTACAGGGCGGCGAAAACCGCATAGAAATTCTGCTGGGAGAGGGCTGGTACAAGGGAAGATTCGGCTTTGACGATGTGTACCTGGATCTGTACGGGGACAGAAAGAAATGTATCGCGGAACTCATCTGGGAGGACGGGACGGGAAAAGAACAGCAGCTTGTCACGGACGGACTCTGGTCGGCGCATACGGGAACCATCGGAGCGAACGGGATTTACGACGGCGAGTGGCAGAACGATACATGGGAGGAGCTTCCGCTTACCGTTGAAGTGCTGCCGGATGGCACGGAACTTCTGACGGAGCGCTCCAATCCCCCGCTGCGGAAGGTGGAGGAATTTTCACCGGTATCGAAAAAAGCGGAGCAGGACGGAATGCTGCTGGACTTCGGCGAGGCCATCACCGGATGGGTCGAGTTTACGGGACAGCTAAAGCGGGGGCAGCAGATTCGGCTCCTGTACGGGGAAGTGCTGCAGGACGGGAAGTTTTTCCGGGACAACCTGCGGACGGCGAAGGCGGAGTTTGTCTATATCTCCGACGGCGTGAACAAAACGGTGCGCCCGCACTTTACCTTTTACGGCTTCCGCTATGTCCGGCTGGAAGGGCTTTTCGAAGGGCAGGAGCTTTCTTTCCGCGCATACCGCATCATGTCGGATATCGAGCAGACCGGGAAAATCGAGACCTCCAATGAAAAGGTAAATAAGCTGTTTGCCAACACGCTCCGCTCGCAGAAGTGCAATTTTTTAGATATCCCCACGGACTGTCCGCAGAGGGACGAGCGCATGGGCTGGACGGGAGATGCGAATATCTTCGCGCCGACGGCGTGCTTCCATATGGACAGCAGCGCATTTTTCAGACATTATACGAGAAGCCTGTACCCGGAGCAGAAGCTGCTGGGCGGTGCGGTTCCCTTTTTCTCCCCGCGCCCGAAAGTGCCGCTTAAGGAAAATACCAACCCGTTCTACCGGGACGGCGGCGCCTGCGCGTGGGCGGACGTGGCGACGATGCTTCCGTGGAATCTGTACCAGTATTACGGCGATGTCAGTATGCTGCAGGAGCAGTATCCGATGATGAAGCTGTGGGTGGACTATGTGCGGGGGAGAGCGGAGCAGAACGATACGCCCTGGCTGTGGCAGAACGATATGCAGCTGGGAGACTGGCTCGCGCTGGACAATGGCAATATCTGCAATCCCATCGGAAAGACGGACAGCGGTTTTCTGGCGTCCGCATGGTTCTATCTGTCCACGGTGACGCTGGCGAAGGCGGCCGCTGTGCTCGCGCTTGAGTCGGAGGAGGAGACTTACCGGACGGTGGCGGAAAATATCCGAAACGCTTTTCTCCGGTTTTATTTTACAGAGGAGGGGCAGCTGAGAATTGGGACGACGCAGACCGCATGTGCATTTCTGCTGTATACAGGGCTGTACCCGGAACATGCGAAGGACTGGCTGGTGGCGGAGTTAAAGCGGCTGATTGAAGAAAACAACGGGCATCTGAATACCGGATTTGTCGGAACGCCGGTGCTGTGTCCCGCGCTGTCGGAGAACGGACTCAACACACTCGCCTACGACCTGCTTTTGAATGAGGAGTATCCGGGCTGGCTCTTTGAGGTCAATCTGGGTGCGACGACGGTGTGGGAGAGATGGAATTCGCTGGATGAAAACGGCGTCATCAGCGATATGGGAATGAACAGCCTGAATCATTACGCATACGGCAGTATCGCAGACTGGATGTACCGCTATATGTGCGGATTTCTGCCGGAGATGGCGGGGGAGGTTCCGATGACCATAAGACCCATGCCGGATAAGCGTTTTTCTTTCGTGCGGGGAAGCTTTGAATCGGTATTCGGGACATTCCGGAGCGCGTGGACTTACAGTGAGGAAAAGGGCTTTTCGTATGAGATTGAAATACCGTATCCGGCAAATGCAAAAGTAATTTTTCCAAACGGAAAAAGCCGTCTGCTGGGCGGCGGAACATACGTCTTTGACCAAAATGGGGAATGTTTATGAAAATTGCTGTACTGATCGGAGGAATTGCACATGAGGTTCAAAAGCGGCTGCTTGAGGGAGTCGTGGAGTATGCGAGGGAGCAGGAGATAGATATTTTTGCGTTCATCTGCAACGGCGATATCTACAGACAGTCCGAGTATGGGATTGGAGAATTCCAGATCTACAGCCTTCCCGATTTCAGCCGCTTTGACGGCATCGTATTTGTGCGGGATACGATTCAGAGCGAGCAGCACGCGCAGGCGATTGCCGAGCGGATTACAGCCTCGGGGACGCCCGTTGTCAGCATTGACAGCCATACGCCGGGAATGCCGGTACTGTGTGTAGACAACAAAAAGGCGATGAAGGGGATGCTGACCCATTTGATAGAGACGCACGGGGCGATGGATATCTGTTATCTGTCCGGCCCGAAGCAGAACCCGGAGAGCAGCGCGCGGCTTTCGGGGGCGCTTGAGGCGCTTGAGGAGCACGGAATCAGCCTGCCCTCCGAGCGGATTGTTTACGGCAATTACTGGATTGACAGCGGCGAGGCGCTTGTCAGGACTCTGGTAGAAGAGGACAGGCTGCCGGACGCCATCGTCTGTGCCAACGACAACATGGCGCTGGGAGTCTATACCGAGCTTGCGCGGAATGGCATACGGCCGGGCGAGGACGTCCTGCTCACGGGTTTTGACCATGTCTCCGACGCGGCCGAGCTGATTCCTGCAATTACGACGGTGGAAAAGCCGCAGGAGCGGATTGGTTATGAGGCGTGCAAAATGCTTGCGGAGGGCTGTGCGGCGAGCAGAACTTTTTCCGTGAGGTATTGCTACAGGGGAAGCTGCGGCTGCCGGGAGCGGCACAAGTATAATGCGTCAAAGCTGCAGCTGCAGAATGCCATGCACAGGCTCTCCGCCGTCTCCATGGCGGATATCAACAAAAATATGGCTTCTGATTTAAATGACTGTGACAGCTTTGAGGAATTTTGCGAGTGTCTGAAGACACATATCGCGCTGGTCGATTTTTCCTTTGCCTATCTGTGCCTCTGCGAGGAAAAGGAGTCGGAGGACAAGATGGAATATGATTATCAGGAGAGGGAGGAATATACGGAGCGCGTGTATATCCCCATCGCGTATGAGCAGGGGATGTTTACGGAATATCCGTATTTTCCGTCCAGAGAGATTCTGCCGGAGGAATGCAGAAGGAAGGTGCGCGGGGAGGTGTGCATCGTCGCGCCGCTCCATTTCCGGAAAAACTGTCTGGGATACGCGGTGATGTGCGGCAGCGATATGGTTTATAACAGCACGCAGTTCCAGAACTGGTTTATGAACATAGCAAGCGCGCTGGAAAATGTCCGCAGGCAGAGCAAATTAAAAAGGCTGGTCAAAAAGCTGAACCGTGTCTGGATGATGGACAGCCTCACGCAGATTTATAACCGTGCAGGATTTTTCCATTATGCAAAGAGAATCGTCGAGGAGTGCAGGCAAAAGGAGATTCCAATCGGAATTCTGTTTGCGGATATCAACCGCCTGAAAACGGTCAATGACACCTACGGGCATGAGGAGGGGGATTTCTACATCAAATCCGTTGCCGATATGCTGAAAAAGCTCAAAAAAGACGGCCAGCTTCTGATGCGTTACGGCGGCGACGAGTTTGTGATTCTGGGCAAAAATGAGACGGGCACAGAGTTTGACGATCTGATGGAGAAATTAAATCCAAAGCTTGCAGAACACAGGCAGCAGAATAACAAAGAGTATGTAATGAGTGTCAGCGTGGGGTTCCAGTCCGTGCTGATCTCAGAGGATTTCAAGCTCGACCAGCTCATGGAGCAGGCGGACAGAGAAATGTACAATATGAAGAAAAAAAGGTGACTTTAGAGACTTTGGGCACTTAGGAAAAGGAAGATGGGTAACCGTATGAAAAAGAGTTTGTCGATTCAATGTAAAATTATGATTGTAATGATTGCAATTTTGATTGCCGTGCTGTTTAATGCTTCCATCATCATGGTCAATTTGGGGAATATCAATAAGTCCGTGACGGAAATGAGCGAGGTCTATGTCAATATTCAGGCACAGTACGGAGCCATCGGGAAAAAGACGGAAACCATACAAAAGTATGCCAATATTCTGTCCGGCAGCTCGGATGAGGATCTGGAGATTGCGGGCGATATATACGGTCTGCTGGACATGGAGGTGGAGGCAGTAAAGTCCATGCTGGGCGGGCTGGACGCCTACATCGCAAAGACGAACAATGCGGAAATCATCGCGCAGTATGAGGAGTACCGCGGCGGCTGCCTGAACACGATGGAGGCGATGCAGAACGTCAGCCGGGTTCGAAAGGAGCGGGGAATACCGGAGTCGAAGCTGTATATGGGAGCGGAGGCAATGCCGGTCATTCTTGCGCAGGAGGAGGTTATTCTCGCGCTGGAGGAGGCATTTGACAATGGATTAAAAGCCTCGCAGGCGCAGGCGAAGCAGTCCATCAGCACAGCGAATTTTAGCTGCCTTTTGGTGTCCGCGGTCTGCGTGCTGTGCTCGGCAACTGCCATTTTTATCATTTACTTTATGCTCTTAAAGCCGGTAAAGGGCATGGGGCAGAAAATGCGGCAGATTGCACGCACCATCTCCGCCGGAAACGGGGATTTGACGGAGCGCATGTGGAAGAAGGGAAATGATGAGATGGGACAGCTGTCGGACAGCATCAACCGCCTTCTGGAGGCGTTCCAGCAGGTCATTGCCCGCATCAAGAAAAGCTCTGTCTATATGGAAGAGATTACGGACAGGGTCGATGTACAGTTCACCGCGTCCAATGATAAGATTAGCGATCTTTCATCCCTGATGGAGCAGATGACGGCGGGAAGCGAGGAAATCGCCGCCCTTGTGCATCAGATGCAGGGGGAGGTGCAGGGAATCTCCGGCGAAACTGCGCAGATTACCGAGGAGATGGATAGCGGCATGAGCTTTGCCGCAGAGCTCAGGAAGCGCGCCGGTTATATCCGTAATCAGACTGTCGAGAGCAAACAGTCGGCGGAGGAGATTGCGGCGTCGATTCGCGAGACGATGGAGGTCAGCATTCGCGAGAGCCGCAATATTGACAAGATTGAGGAGCTGACGACCACGATTCTGGATATCACGGCAAGAACCAATCTTTTAGCCCTCAATGCTTCGATTGAGGCGGCGAGAGCGGGAGAGGCGGGCAAGGGCTTTGCTGTCGTCGCAGACGAGATCCGCATACTCGCCGACAACAGTAAGCAGAATGCGACAGAAATCCAGTCCTTAAACTACAAGGTGATTGCGGCGGTGCGTTCGCTGTGTGAATGCAGTGAGCGTATGACCGAGTTTGTGAACAGCAAGGTAATGGAGGATTATAAGAGCTTTGAGACGATGTCCGAGCGCTATATGGAAGACGCAAACAGCGTTTCGGAAATGATTGATAAGATTCAGAGTAACGTAGACCATATCGGCGGGCAGATCAATAACGTGCTCCAGAGCATCGGCGGCATATCCAGCTCCGCGGAGGAGAGCTCGCAGGGAATCCAGAATGTGACCGGCAATGTTGTCGACCTGCTGGATGCGACGGGGAATATCTCGGATGAGAACCACCGGAACAAGGAGGTTGTGAAGGAATTCCGGGAGCTTTCCGGAGGCTTTGTGGTCGAGTAAGCACCGGGCGTCTCATCAGCCGCAGAGGCGGACAGAAAATTAGGACGGATAGAAAATTAGGGAAATGTTTCAAATAAAATATACACCCCTGTCTGATTTGTAGTATAATGTCAATATTATAGGTAAAACAATGCAATGAACAGGGGGAGGGCATGGGTAAAGCAAAAGAACAAAAAAGTGCCGGCGGCAAAAGAAGCCTCAAGGTCGAGATCGTAGGGCTGAGCGGTATCATCTGTATCTGTGTAGCGGCATTCGTCGGCATATTCTGTGCGATTAACATGAAGAGCGTGCTCACGGAGAGCACGCAGAGAGAGCTGACGGTTCTCGCAGAGCAGGTAGCCGGCAGAGTGCAGGAGTCGATGGAGCAGGATTTTGCATATCTGGAAGCGCTTCGGACAGACGACAGAGTGTATCATATCGGGCAGGATGAGATGGAACAGAAAAAGTATCTGCTGCAGCTGGCGGAGGAGAGAGGCGTCGGGGATATCGGCGTCGCAGATAAAAGCGGCAGAACGCTGACCGCTGATCTTGAGACTTACGCGGATGTGTCTGAGCGTGCATACTTTTTGAAGGCCATGGAGGGAACAAACTACATATCCGATCCGCTGGAGGACTCCACGAAGCCCGGGACGATGATTCTGATGATTTCGGTTCCGGTCTATGATGAGAGCGGACAGATTACGGGCATCTTATATATGAAGAAGGACGGTGCAGCCCTTTCCGACATTACGGACGAGGTAGTCTTTGGCGAGACCGGAAACGCTTACATGATCAATTCGGCGGGCACAACGATCGCCCACTCGAACCGGGATAAGGTAATCAGTCAGGAAAACGCCAAAGATATGCTTGCGCAGAATCCGGCTTTGCAGGATCTGGTAAATATGCTCGACAAGGCAGCGCAGGGCGGCAGCGGTTACGCGGAGTACAGCTATGAGGGCACAAAGAAATGCGTGGGATATGCAGATCTGCCGGAATACAGCTGGCATGTCGTAGTGAATACCGATTATAATGAGATGTACGGCGCTGTGAAAAAAATTATCATCAGTATTCTCGTTATATGTATTCTGGCAATCGTGATATTCGGTATCGTTGCAAACTTTATCGCAGGAGGCATTGTCAGGCCGATTATTGCGATTAAGGATGAGCTGGAATATATTGCACACGGGAACTTCACCCGGCAGATACCGGAGAAGCTGCTGCGGACAAAGAATGAATCGGGGATACTGGCCAATGCGCTGCAAAAAATGCAGACCGAGCTGCGCGAGACCATCTCGGCAGTGAATGAGAGTTCGGACGACGTATCCAGTTATGCAGGCAGGCAGCGAAGCCGGATGAGCGGCCTGATGTCGGATCTGGAAAGCGTATCCGCCACCATACAGGAGCTGGCGGCATCCTCTGAGGAGACGGCAGCGACGACCGAGCAGATGTCCAATGTCGCGGCAGAAGCGGAGCAGAGTCTGATTACAGTCGCACAGCTTGCCGATGAGGGGAATAAGACTTCGCAGGAGATCAAGCAGAGAGCTTACGAGCTGGAGCAGGCGACGATCCGTTCAAAGGACAATGCGGTTGCTATTTATCAGCAGTCTATGCAGACCTTACAAAAGGCAATTGCGGATGCAGCAAAGATTGAAGAAATCAGCAAGCTGTCGGATGCCATCCTCTCGATTACCTCACAGACGAATCTGCTGGCGTTAAATGCGAGCATCGAGGCGGCAAGAGCCGGTGATTCGGGGAAGGGTTTTGCGGTCGTGGCGAGCGAGATTGGCCATCTGGCGGAGGATTCCAAGGAATCCGTCAACCAGATTCAGATGATCACAAAAGAGGTGGTTCACAGTGTAGAGAACTTAAGCAGCTGCGCGCAGGATATTCTGAATTTCCTTGACGGAACAGTTATGCAGGATTATGAAAATATGACCAAAACGAGCAGGCAGTATAATGACGATGCAGATAATATCCGCGGGATCGTATCCAACTTTGATAAATCGGCAAAGCAGATACTTGACACGATCAAGTATATTGTATCAGCGCTGAAAGACATTGCGGTCGCGACAGAAGAATCTGCAACGGGCGTTACCCTGATCGCACAGAACAGTACGGAGATCACCCTGAAAGCGAATGAGGTTGTGGATCTGACGGAGGATACCATGGAGAAAGTGACCGGACTGTCAGAGAAAGTATCTGTCTTCGAGACCTGAAAATCATAAAAATCTGTATAAAATACCTGACTCCTTCTCATACTAGAATTGTAAAAATTTGAGAGAGAGGTGCAATTATGGTATTAACAGAAAAAGAAACCAGTGTAATCGAGGATCTTCGTCAGCAGGAGCAGAGCTGTATCGAGAAGTATAAGCGCTATTCGTCCGAGGCGAAGGACCCGGTGCTCAGGGATCTCTTCAACGATCTGCAGAAGGAGGAGAAGGAGCATTACGAGTCTTTGGGAAAGGTCTTGAACGGGAGCGTTCCCAGCTGCAACTGTAACGACCGGGACGGAGCTATGTACCAGCCGAAGGCGACCTACGACTCCCTGACGAACTCCGAGGATAAGAAAAACGACTGTTTCCTCGCTACCGACTGTATCGGCACAGAGAAGATGGTGTCCGGCACCTACAACACAGATGTGTTTGTGTTTGGCGACACCAAGATCCGCAAGCTGTTAGCGGACATTCAGGTGGAGGAGCAGAACCACGCAGAGATGCTTTACAAGTATAAGACAGTAAACGGAATGGCGTAGGATGCGCCAGAGATTCGGGCTGCGGCAGCAGCCCGTTTTTTATATCAGGAAAGTCCGCGTAAAATCAAAGCAGTGATTGTGATGATATAAGCTGGAAAAATTCGTCCTTGTCAAGCGCAAGACCTCATATTATAATAGGGGTAAAGATTGAGAAGGAAGAGTTGTTATGGAGATTGGATTATATGACATTGCAGATGAATTATCAGGAAAAGTATGAGCAGGGTATTGAGCAGGGTATTGAGCATGAGAAAGAGAAAACAGTAAGACGCTTGATGAAATTGGGTAGATTCTCAATTGAAGAGATTGCAGATGTAACGGAATTGTCAATCGAAAGGGTAAAGGAGATTGCTGGGTTACAGCCAGTGTAATGCTTGTTGCCTATAAGCAATCGTGATGTTTGCATGTGTTTCAGAGGGAACGCGACGGATATACGGGATGCATATTTTCCTTAAAAATGTTTTAATTTTTTTTGAAAATATGCATCTTTCTCATTTTATCCGCTATAATCGGAGATAAAGAAAAACAATGACATTCAGGGAGGATGAGAAAGGATGAGTGAGATGGAAACAAATGAGACGAAGCCGGTGGCGGAGCAGCCGCAGGCGAAGCCGCGCAGGGAGCGCGGCGCATGGATGGTGGTTGTGGCAGTTGTCCTGCTGATCGGTATGCTGGGAAGCATTGCGGTGTCCGCCTTTACGCTGGGAACCTTAAAGACCTTCATTGCAAAGATGGACGAGGAGGAAAATCCCGAGACTACGGAGGACTATGTGAAGATTGCCGACCAGTACGAGATTCTGCCGACCACAGAAATTTCAGACGCCTACAAGTCCGGCGATACCTCAAAGCTGGACGATAAGCAGAAGGAGACCCTCGATATGGCGAAGGCCGCTCTCGAGGAGATGGAGATTAAGGACGATATGTCCGACTACGAGAAGGAAAAGGCGGTTTACGACTGGATGACCACATCCCTGCAGCAGGACAGGGGAGCCCTCACCGTGATTCCGCGCACGCAGGAGGATTGTGACAATCCTTACGGTGTGTTGAAATACCACAATGCAGTCTGCGTGGGGTATGCGACCACATTCCGCATGTTCATGCATATGCTGGATATTGAGTGTATGGTGGAGCACAATACGGAGCGCTACCATTCGTGGAATCTGGTAAAGCTGGACGACGACTGGTACATTACAGATATTTATTCGGATGCGGGACAGAACAACTACGCGCATTTTAATATGACCGATGCGATGCAGGAGCAGCAGCAGAACTGGGATCGTGACTTTTTCCCGGCGGCGGATTCTTTAAAGTATAACATGGCTTACCAGAACAAGATTGAGGTAGAGGATATCTACGATATCGTGGACGCCATGCGGCAGGCAATGAATGACCAGCTTGGGGCGGTGATGATCGGCTTTAAGCAGGAGATTAAAGATGAGGACGCCCGGGTTGCCAGCAGCATTGCAAGCACAATCGACAATCTTCTGATGGCCAATAATTATCAGGATATGCCGTATTATCTGAGTACATACCACTGGATTCAGGATCCGGAGGACGACCGTTATCTCTTCTGCGTCTATATGGGAAACTATAATACGCAGGGTGTTTCCCAGGAGCTCAGCCCCGAGGAGATGACAAAGATTCAGGAGCTGGTAAACAAGGCATTTGAGGATCTCGCGCCCGCAGGCGTTGAGGCAGGAATAGATGAGGCGGCCACAGACACGGCGGCAGCAGGGCTGGGGACAGATGAGGAGAAGCCGGAGACGGATGAGAAGAAACCGGAGACAGAGACAGCTGCGCCCGCGGAGGAAGGGCTGCCGGAGACAGAGACAGCCGTGCCCGCGGAGGAAGGGCTGCCGGAGACAGAGACAGCCGTGCCCGCGGAGACGGCCGAAAAGACGGTAATTGATTATTAGGCAGGTGGGAATATGAAAAGATATATTAGTATAGTACTCGTTCTTGCGATGCTTTTTGCCTGCGGCTGCGGGGCGAAGCCGGCGAATCCCACAGTCAGCATGTATGATTTACGGGTGGCGATGGAGGAGGCAGACGACAGTCTGCCCTCCATGCTAAATGCCAGCAGCGCCGAGGAGAATGCGAAGGAAAACTTTTCCCATATTTCGGAGATGGATTATGAAAAGGTAGAGAGCTTTTTCGTGAGCTATTCCGAGGAGGGAAAGGCGGACGAGATCGCTGTGATCGCGGTGAAGGACAGCACCGATGTGAAGGAGGCGGAGGAGAGCTTAAAGGAGCACAGGACAAAGCGCTATAAGCTTTTGGAGCAGTACGAGCCGGAGGAGACAAAGCGCATAGAGGACGGGCTGGTATTCTCGAGCGGCCAGTATGCGGTGCTCATTATCTGTGACAACAGCAGCGCAGTAAAAAGGGCGTTTCAGCAGGTTATTGACGGGGAACTGTCGCACTGAGAAATTTGTGCAAAGTTCCCTATAATATGCCATAATTGGTTAAAATCTACAATTTTTTGTGGGAATTTTATAACAATTTTCGTTATAGGAAATATGGACTTATTTTTTTCTTGTAGTATAATAATTGGGTAAAAACAAATATGCTTTCTGCTATGATGAGCATATTACTTGCAGCTATATGACACCTGAAAATTTGCACATAATCCACAAACCTTATCTACGATTCTGCCTACATATGTTACTGAAGGGTTATATCATTAGTACATAAATTTCCAGCAAGCTACAAGCACAACTCTATAACAGAAGCTTATATTTTAACTTAGCATCGGGCATGTATTTGTCATGCAGCCGGAGAGGAGAAGCTGTTGGAATGAACAAAAAGGAGACTGTAGAAAAAGATAAGAGGGAGAACATTGAGAGAAAACTGACAGTGTCGATTTTCAGAGTGTCAACGATTACGGCGGCTGCGGCGCTTTTAGGCGTGATTGCGCTGGTGGTAATATCCAACCGCTATTCGTATGCGCTGCACAATTTTGGCTTTGCACAGGGAGATATTGGCAAGGCAATGTTTGAGTTTGCAGATATCCGGTCATCGCTGCGGGCGGCCATCGGTTATGATAACGAAGAGGACATTGCTGCGGTCGTACAGCAGCACGATGAAAAGAAGCTTGTATTTGATGAATATTTCGCGGAAGTTGAAAACACGGTGGTATCCGCAGAGGGCAGGGCAACCTACGACGCCATTAAGGAGGAGCTGGATGCCTACTGGGAGCTGGATGCACAGATCATGGAACTCGGCGCTACTACGGACCGTGCGCTCTGTGTGCAGGCGCAGGAGCTTGCGCTTACCGATCTGACAGGCGCCTACAACAGTATTTACGGAAAGCTCGAGGAGCTTCTGGCGGTAAAGGTAAATGAAGGAAACCGCCTTTCGAGGACACTTACGCTTGTCGGCTGGATTCTGGTAGCAGCGATTCTTGTGACCATTGCAATGGCAATGGTGATGTCCACAAAGCTCGGCGGCAGAATTGCAAGGAGGATCTCGAATCCCCTGAACGAGCTGGGAGAGCGCCTGAGAACTTTCGCGGCAGGAGATCTCGTCTCGCCGTTCCCGATGATTGAGACAGGGGACGAAGTGGAGCATATGGAGCAGGACGCCAGGGAAATGGCAGAAAACCTCGACGCCATCATATATGATATCGGTGAAGTGCTGGGGAAGATGGCGGAGGGAAATTACACGGTTCGCTCCAAAGTTTCCGAACGCTATACCGGAGATTTCAAGAAGCTGTATGATTCTATGCGCGGGCTGCGGGAGCAGATGACAGAGACATTAACCTCCATTGGAGATGCCTCAAATCAGGTGTTTGCCGGTTCGGACGAGCTGGCAAATGCATCGCAGAGCCTTGCGGAGGGCGCTACCAACCAGGCCACCGCGGTATCCGAGTTACATGAGACAATCTCCGAGATTTCCGACGCGATGGAGAGGGGCGCGCAGAGTGCGGACGAATCCTATGAAAAGGCGCAGGAATATGCGGACGAGGCGGACAGAAGCCGTCAGGAAATGGATACCATGATGTCGGCTATGGAGCGCATCAACGAGGCTTCTGCAAAGATTGGCGATATTATTACGGAGATTGAGTCGATTGCCTCCCAGACAAATCTGTTGTCACTCAACGCTTCCATAGAGGCGGCGAGAGCGGGAGAATCCGGCCGGGGATTCGCGGTTGTGGCGGATCAGATCAGGGAGCTTGCGGCGCAGAGCGCCAAGGCGGCGGTCGATACCAGAGAGCTGATAGAGGCCTCCATTGCCGAGGTGTCAAGAGGAAACAGCGTTGCAGAGCACGCGACGGGCGCGATTGAGTCCGTGGTGGCAGGTATCAAGGAGATTGCAGGCTTCTCAAGAAATCTGAAGGTTATGATGGAGGAGCAGGCGGAGGCGATGCGTCAGGCAGAAAAGGGAATAGATCAGATTTCCGGCGTGGTACAGAGCAATGCGGCAACGGCCGAGGAGGCGTCCGCAACGAGTCAGGAGCTGTCCGCGCAGGCGATGATGCTGGATCAGCTTGTGGGACAGTTTGAACTGACAAAGCAGCAGGGACAGAGTTAAATAAAAAGAAGCTGCAGCACTGGGTAATGAGTGCGCAGCTTCTCTTTTTGACAGTAAAAGCGTCAGCTTTCGTCCACTGGTTTTAAGAGCTTATAGGCGGGTACATCCAGCGCTTCTGCAATGTCGAAGAGTACCTCTAAGGTGCACATGGTAGAAGTGTTCAGGGATTCAATCTTGGACATATAGGGCTGGGTGACGTCTACCTTCTCTGCGAGCTGACCCTGCGTCAGTCCTGCAAGCTTGCGGTAACGAATGATATTTGCCGAGATCTCGTAGTATTTGTCTGTGTTGTTGAACTTTTTTGGTTTTGAACGTGACATAAGCATTCCTTTTAATAGATATCTTTTAACTGTAGGTATAATTATTTAACTGTTAGTTTAATTATAGTGTTTTCCCATTTGTATCAGAATATTCTAATAAGCTATAGCTATAAAGTAAAAGGAATACATTTTTAGTTTGCGGGATTTTGTACAGCGTTTTTTTGCACGCGGAAAAAAACAATTTCTTACTTTGTATTTATTTCAACATATGGTACGATATTACTATGACCGAGCTGGAAGCGTATTATAATAAATTTAACGAGGAAAAACGTCTGGATACGAGACACGGGCGCGTGGAGTTTATTACCAGTATGCGCTATATCCATAAGTGTCTGGAGGAGGTGTCCGCCGGGCGCGCGCCTGCGGAGGTGTCGGTTCTTGACATTGGCGCGGGAACCGGAAGATACTGTGTGCCGCTGGCAAAGGAGGGCTATGCGGTGTCTGCGGTGGAGCCGGTCAGGCATAATCTTGGCAGGCTTAAGAAAAAGGGCGGCGGCGTGTCGGCGTTTCAGGGAGACGCCAGAAGACTAAAGCGCTTCGCGGACGGCTCTTTTGATGTGACGCTTCTGTTTGGGCCGATGTATCATCTTAAGACATGGGAGGACAAGCTGCAGGCTCTTGGGGAGGCGAAGCGGGTGACGAGGCAAAATGGCCGGATCTTAGCCGCCTATGTGATGAATGAGTTTTCGGTGATTACCTATGCTTTTAAGGAGCGCCATATCTTAGAGGCGCGGGAGCAGGGGCTTTTGGATGAGGAATTTCACTGTACAGAGCAGGCGAATCCGCTGTACAGTATGGTTCGTCTGTCGGATATCGACAGAATGAATAGGGAGGCGGGACTGATACGGGAGCGGATTGTTGCGGCGGACGGCGCGGCGAACTACATTCGCCCTTTTTTAAATGCACTGACAGAGGATGAATTTGAGGAGTTTGTACGCTATCATCTGGCGACCTGCGAGCGTATGGAGCTCATGGGCGCGTCGGGGCATACAGTGGATATTTTACGGAAGAAGGATGGGATATGAAAGGATATAACGGACATGCGCTGGCATGTTTGGCGGCAGTGCTGTTTCTGGGCGGCTGTGGTCTTGAAAGCGTGCCGCCAGAGCAGGCGCAGGGGACAGAAGCTGCGGCCGGAACTGAAAGTCCGGCGGAGACAGAAGCTGTGATCGGAACCGAAAGTCTGGCGGCGGCCGGGACTGGGCTGGAAGCAGGGACGGAGACGGAGGCAGAATCGGAGGAGATACCGGAGCCGGTGGTGCAGACAGTCACGGTGACGGCGGTGGGAGACTGTACGCTGGGGGTTACGCAGACCCACGGCTATGCAGGCTCATTTCACGAATACTACGACGCAAATGGAGAAAACTATTTTTTTGACGGAGTGCGGGATATTTTTGAGGCGGATGATTTTACACTGGTAAATCTGGAGTGTGTGCTGACAGAATCCAATGACCGGGTGGAAAAGACATGGAACCTGAAAGGAAAGCCTGAATATGTTGGTATTATGACGGGAAGTTCTGTGGAGGCCTGCAGTCTGGGGAACAATCATACCTACGACTACGGGCAGCAGAGTCTGGACGATACGAGGAGTGTGCTCGATGACGCGGGGATTATCTATGGACTGAATGAGCATGTGGCTGCCTACACCACGGATTCCGGTCTGGTGGTCGGTATTGTTTCCTCGAATCTGCTGTGGCAGGACGAAACACATGCCAATTACATGAAGGATAGCATTGAGATGCTGCGCACGCAGGGCGCGGATCTTGTGATTGCGAGCTGTCACTGGGGCATTGAGGGGGATCACTATGCGAACGACTACCAGCGCAGCATGGCACACCAGATCATCGACTGGGGCGCGGATCTTGTGGTGGGGACGCATCCCCATGTGCTGCAGGGCATAGAGCTGTACGGGGGCAAGGTGATCTGCTACAGTCTCGGCAATTTCTGTTTTGGCGGAAACCGGAATCCGGCGGTGAAGGATACAGCGATTTATCAGCAGACTTTTACCTTTGTGGACGGAGTGCTGCAACCGGATGTAAACGCCGAAATGATACCCTGCAGCATAAGCTCGACCACCAGCCGCAACGATTTTCAGCCGACGGTGGTCGAGGGCGAGAGATGGGCGGCTATTATTGAGGATATGAACGATTATTCGGAGGCATACAGTAATATTTGTCTGGATACAAATGGAAAATTGATGCTCAAACCAGAAAATGAGTAGAGGTGTATACGATGGCAAGGAAATATAAAAAGAAACGAATTTATGCAGGCACGGAAAACCGGCTCCCACAGATCACGAGGCGTTCTGCGGAGCCGGGGCAGCAGGAACGGGAAAAGCCCCAGCCGGACGTGACGGTGATGACTGGCTATAAGCCGCGCTATGGGGAAGAGGTGATCGGGGACGGGCTGCGCCCGCTCGACCACATTGACGGCTTTGACGTGAGACCCGGGTTTTTCCGCATGAGCGGAGCCTATCAGTCGGGCAATGCGGTCAGCTTCACAGTCAGCTCCCACGGAGCGAAGAGCTGTACCCTGCTTTTGTTCCGTCCGGCGGAGGCAGAGCCATACGCCAAGATTCGGATTCCCAAGTCCTACCGCATTGGAGATACCTATTCCATTCTGGTATTTGGATTAAACATTGCGGAGTTTGAGTATGCGTACCAGTTTGATGGAGCCTACAATCCCGCAAAGGGGAAGCTCTTTAATAAGGAAAATGTGATTCTTGACCCCTACGCCCGCGCCGTTACCGGCCAGAGGAACTGGGGGGAT
Source organism: Blautia sp. (assembly GCA_023663685.1). GTDB lineage: Bacteria > Bacillota > Clostridia > Lachnospirales > Lachnospiraceae > Roseburia. The sequence continues at coordinate 5,601 of JAMPHB010000013.1, read as the reverse complement.
AAGCCCGAGGGAGACAGGGCTTTTGTCTACAAGGCGCGCGTGGTAAAGAGCAATTTTGACTGGGGCAATACGAAGCAGCTGAACCACCGCTTTGAGGATCTGGTGATCTATGAGACCCATGTGCGGGGCTTTACCAAAGACAAGTCCTCCGGGGTGCAGGGCGGAGGCACTTTTGAGGGGCTGCGGCAGAAGATTCCGTATCTGAAGGATCTCGGCATCAACGCGGTGGAGCTCATGCCGATCTTTGAGTTTGATGAGATGGAAAATGCCCGGAGGGTGGACGATGTACAGCTCTACAATTACTGGGGCTATAATACGGTGTCCTTCTTTTCCCCGAATACCAGCTACGCCGTTCAGGAGGAGCACAACCACGAGGGAGACGAGTTAAAGCGTCTGATTTTGGAATTGAAGCAGAATGGTATCGAGGTGATTCTCGACGTGGTGTTCAATCATACGGCGGAGGGCAACGAGATGGGACCCAGCTTCTGCTTTAAGGGTATAGACAACAATATTTACTATATGCTGACCCCGGATGGGAAATATTACAATTTCAGCGGCTGCGGCAATGTGCTCAACTGCAATCATCCGGTGGTACGACGGTTTATTATGGACTGTCTGCATTACTGGGCGGTAGAGTACCGGGTGGACGGCTTCCGTTTCGATCTGGCCTCGATTCTGGGGCGCGACCAGAACGGGGCGCCGATGGAAAACCCACCGATTCTCGAGGAGTTGGCATTTGATTCGACTTTAAGTAAGATGAAGCTCATTGCGGAGGCGTGGGATGCCGGGGGGCTGTATCAGGTGGGAAGCTTCCCCTCGTGGAACCGCTGGGCGGAGTGGAATGGACGTTACCGGGACGATATGCGCTGTTTTCTGAAGGGGGATTCCGGGTCGGCAGGCCGGGCAATCACGAGGATTACGGGCTCGCCGGACATGTATGATCCCCAGAGCCGCGGCTACAGTGCCTCTGTGAACTTTCTGACCTGCCACGACGGGTTTACGCTGTATGATCTGTATTCTTATAATGAGAAGCACAATGAGAAGAATGGCTGGGACAATACCGATGGGGACAACAACGGCCACAGCTGGAACTGCGGCTGTGAAGGCCCCACGACGGACAAGAAGGTAGAGGGACTCCGCCGCAGACTGGTAAAGAATGCGTTTGCCGCGCTGATGTGCAGCCGGGGGCCTGCGATGTTTTTGGCGGGAGATGAATTCTGCAACACACAGTTTGGCAATAATAATGCCTACTGTCAGGATAATATTATCTCATGGCTGGACTGGAACCGCCTCAAGGAGTATCAGGAGATTCACGATTTTGTGCGGTTTATGATTCATTTCCGCGCAGAGCATCCGGTGCTCCGGAAAAATACAAAGCCTGCGGAGTGCGGACTTCCAATGATCAGCATCCACAACGGCGAGCCTTACCAGAGCTATACGGATTTTGAGTCGCGCCTGATTGGAATCATGTATGCGGGGAGAAATAAGGATGAGACGGAGGACGATATCGTATTTTACGGCATGAATTCCTACTGGGAGCTTCTGACCATGCATCTGCCGGAGCCGCCGGTCGGCTGGCACTGGAGGGTGGTAGCCAATACCAACTGTGAATACCATGACGGCATAGACTTTCAGGCGAACACGGAGGTGTACGGGCCGAGCCATGTGGGCATCGCCGCGCGGTCTACCGTGATTCTTGTGGCGGAAAAGAACGTGCCGGAGAAGGAGGCGTAGGCAGGCTACAGCCAGCCACCGTCCATGGTGAGGATCTGTCCGGTCAGATAGGAGGGAGCCTGCGCAAGCTGTAAAATGAGCTCCGCGGCCTCCTCGGGCGTTCCCATGCGCCCGGCGGGAATTTCGTCGGTCAGTGCTTTGCGCTCCTCTTCGGAGAAGCCGCGGTTCATGTCAGTGTCTATGACGCCGGGGGCGATGGCGTTTACCTGAATGTGGCTGGGGGCAAGCTCCTTTCCCAGCGCCCGGGTAAATGCGTTGACGCCGCCCTTGCAGGCGCTGTAGGCCGCTTCGCAGCTCGCCCCGGCGATTCCCCAGACAGATGAGATGTTGATGATGGTTCCCCGCTTTCTGGAGACCATGGAGGGAATCGTGAGCCGGCAGGCGGAAAATACAGAGGTCAGGTTCGTCGCCACAAGCTTATTCCAGTCGTCGATAGTCATGTCTGTCAGAAGGCCGATATAGGAGATTCCGGCATTGTTGACAAGCAGGTCAATCTGTCCGAAGGCGGCCAGTGTCTGTGTGATCATGTGCTCCATAAAGGCGTAATCCGCCACATCCCCCGCGAAGCAGAGGACTTGTACAGAATAGTCTGCTTCCAGCTCTCTGGCGAGTGCGTGAAGCTGTTCGTGGTTGTGCCGGCAGCACAGGGACAGATGGTAGCCTTCTGCGGCCAGCCGCCTTGCCGCTGCCGCCCCGATGCCGCGGGAGGCTCCGGTGATACATGCCGTTTGATACATGGTCGTGTTCTCCTTTTTGTAATTGCAGAAATCAATTTTTATGACAGACGGTGGCGTGCGCAAAACGATTCCCAAGCTATCTTTGTGAGGGAAAATAGGATTTTCTTAATGTTCTGCACATAACCAGCGATTACGGGACACGATGTACCGTAAAGCCCGCACTAAGCCACGATGGCGATTTGCGGGCGGTCGCGTCAAAGCTTGTAGCTTCCCCAGAACATTTAGAAAATCCATTTGACGGAACCGATAGCGTGAATCTTGGCACACGTCGCCGTCTGTCCATATAAAATTGATTTTGGTGTATTTAAAAAAAGTTGTGGACAAACTTCTAAATATATGATACTATAGATTGGCACGAGTGAAAAGGACATTTTTACAATAGTGGCAGACGGCGCGTGGCTCAGTTTGGTAGAGCGCTGCGTTCGGGACGCAGAGGTCGCAGGTTCAAATCCTGTCGCGCCGATGAAAAAAGGCTTAAAATCATTAGAGAATGGTTTTAGGCCTTTTTAGTTTGGCTTTTCCGGTAACGGCAAAAACAATCAAAATATTCAGGGGTAAACCGCTGGTTTATTGCCAATAATATGGTAAAATAAGCATAAAGAGTTTATTTTACTTCGTGCAAAAGCAGCACGAATATTGCCGTCATCAAGCTTCGCCTGGTGACATGGTATAATGGAATGAACATGGAGGTGCTTTATGAAGCATTTATCGGTTTCGGAAATTGCAAAAAAAGAGGGCGTGTCGGAGCAGACGGCACGGGTAAACCGAAAATCGAACGCACCGGGGAATTTATTGGAGTTCCTGCGCATGGAGAAAGCCGGTGGTGTAAAGGGCGGCATTTATCACAAGGTGCAGATTGAACTCACATACAACTCCAATCACATCGAAGGAAGCAGTCTGACCCATGACCAGACCCGTTATATTTATGAGACAAATACGATTGGCATAGAAAGCGGCCCTGTCAATGTAGATGACATTGTTGAAACGGCAAATCACTTCCGCTGTATAGATCTCACAATTGAGCAGGCTAACCAGCCGTTGAGAGAGGCGTTCATTAAAAGCCTGCACCTGATGTTAAAAAGCGGCACCAGTGATTCCCGCAAGGACTGGTTCGCAGTGGGTGCTTACAAAAAGCTGCCGAACGAAGTCGGAGGACGTGATACAGCAGCCCCGGAAGAAGTGGCGGGACGCATGAAGGAATTGTTGCGCTCCTACAATGCCGTAAAAGAAAAAACGCTGGAGGAGCTTATCGCTTTTCATTATGAGTTTGAGTCGATTCATCCATTTCAGGACGGCAACGGCCGCGTGGGCAGGCTCATCTTGTTCAAAGAATGCCTGCGGAACGGCATCGTCCCGTTTATCATTGATGAAGAACTGAAAATGTTCTACTATCGGGGACTGTACGAGTGGAAATCCGAACGAGGATATCTGATGGATACCTGCCGTTTGGCACAAGATAAGTTCAAAGCGTACCTGGACTATTTCCGAATACCGTATGAGAAATAAGGAAATTACTGGGAGTTCTTTGCTCCTGCGTCAAGACCGGCCTGCTTTGTCCCCCTCAAAATGCTCCCGAATCGCCTTTAACAGCAAATCGGCAATCGGGGAAAACAGCTGATATTTTTTCCAGATAATGTACATTTTGGTTTCCAGCGGCGGCTCCAGTGGGCGGAAGCACAGATCGCTGTCGCTGCCGGTATTGCTGAGTTTGTCAAAAGAAAGCATATATCCCAAGCCTTCTTTTACAAATACAGAGCCGTTGTAAACAAGGTTCAGGGTGCCGGACAGGATAAGGTTATCTGCTTTTTCCCCGCACCATCTCGGAATATCCACTTTCATCGCCTGGTCAGAGCAGAGCAAAGGCAGACCGTACAGATCTTCTACATATATTCTCTGCTTTTTTGCAAGCGGACTGTCCTTTCTCATAACAACTCCCCATTTGTCTGAGCTGGGAACTTCAATATAATTATATTTGGAAAGATTCGGGGGTTCTACAATGAAAGCAAAATCAAGGAGTCCACGGTCAAGCCGTTCGGCAACGTTTTCCGTATTGCCACTTAACAGATGGTAGCGCATAAGAGGGTATTCCTGCTGAAATTCGCGGATTACCTGCGCCAGATGGCAGATCAGATAGGATTCCGCACAGCCAATATAGACGTCCCCGCCGTTTATCTCATCAAGGGACATAAACTCAGCCGTCGTCTTATCCACCATAGCTAAAATATCTTCCGCACGCCTGCGCAGGAGCATCCCCTCATCGGTAAGCTTCATGCTTGTGCTTCCGCGCCGGAACAGCTTTTTTCCCAATTCCTGCTCCAGTTCTTTCATCTGCTTGGAAAGCGTGGGCTGGGAAATGTGCAGGCTTTCCGCCGCCCTTGTCATATTTTCTTCCCTTGCGATTTCTAAAAAATAGCGTAATAATCGTATTTCCATGTAACGCTCCCCCGCTTGTTTTTTCATTATTATGACTTGGAAAGATATTCTTGTCAAGAATAACATGATATAAAAAATAGATATTTGAAATACCACGGGCTGTTTTATATAATAAAGAACAAAAATAATTATTGGAAAAGAAAGGATGGAATCATTATGGAAGATTTAAAGCTGGAGATGGAGTGGGATAAAACATTCCCGAAAAGTGAACGCGTCAATCACAGAAAGGTCACCTTTCATAATCGCTATGGCATCACACTGGCGGCCGATCTGTATGAGCCGAAGGAAGCTTCCGGCAGGCAGGCGGCCATTGCGGTCTGCGGCCCCTTTGGAGCAGTTAAAGAGCAGGCGGCGGGACTGTACGCCCAGACAATGGCGGAGCGCGGGTTTTTGACGATCGCTTTTGACCCGTCATACACGGGAGAAAGCGGCGGAGAGCCGAGATATATGGCCTCTCCCGATATCAATACGGAGGATTTTCAGGCGGCGGTGGATTTTCTGTCTGTCCAGGAAAATGTTGATTCGGAGAAAATCGGTATTATTGGTATTTGCGGCTGGGGAGGCATGGCGTTAAATGCAGCGGCGCTGGATACCCGTATCAGGGCGACAGTGGCATCCACCATGTATGACATGACCCGTGTGAATGCTCATGTACGGTAAAGAAGCAAGCAACTAAAAACAAGAGATAGACCGCCAG
>JAMPHB010000012.1 GCA_023663685.1 Blautia sp. | reverse complement strand
CAGAAAAACCATAATAGTTTCATAATCCGTCATCAGCGTCACCTCCCATCTGGTGTAAGTCCGGCTAATCATGGATTATACCGGCTGAGTTTACAGTGACAGCTTGGAAGGCTACCACCCCGTCGAAGGGCTGCTTCCAACAACTTTTAAAAATAGGCCTTGACATTATACTCCAAATGAGTATAATTATCTTCAACAAATAAAACCAGACCTGAATATAATAATGAGATGTGAGGCGGACAATGACTACAGAGACGACAAGTGAAGAGGAATTTTTGAAAGCATACCGCCCGGACAAATACGAACGTCCCTCGGTGACGGTGGATATTCTGGTATTTACGATCCGGGACGGGCGGCTGGCGCTTCTTTTGATCAGGCGGAAAAACCACCCCTATCAGGGAAAATGGGCGATTCCCGGCGGCTTTGTGGACATCGCGGAGTCGGCGGAGGCCGCCGCTGCCAGAGAGCTCGCGGAGGAAACCGGAGTGACCTCCGTATATCTGGAGCAGCTCTACACCTTTTCCGAGGTGAACCGCGATCCCCGGATGCGCGTCATCTCCATCGCCTATCTGGCGCTGGTGCCGAGATCCGCGCTCCTGATCCATGCCGGTTCGGACGCAAAAGAGGCCGGACTTTTTACGCTGGCAGACGGACAGTTTATTTCTGAGGAAAAGGGCATAACCCTCACCCACGCGGACTTTGCCTTTGACCACGCCAGAATTATCAACATGGGCATCGACCGTCTCAAAAGCAAGCTGGCCTACACCGACATTGCCTTTGAGATGCTGGGGGACAAGCACAGATTCACTCTCACAGAGCTGTGCTCTGTCCACGAGGCGATTCTCGGCGTTCCCGTCCACAAATCGAATTTCCGCCGGGATTTCCAGCGGAGATACCTTCTGCCGGGGCGCGCCGAAAAGCTGGACGAGCTGTGCTATAGCCGGGGAAAGCCCAGCAGCTACTATTCATATAACGAACAAAAGGAGGACTAGACCATGCCGGAAAACAATTATCTGATCGTCGTAGATATGCAAAGAGATTTTGTGGACGGAGCGCTCGGCTCGCGGGAGGCACAAGCCATCGTTCCCGCCGTGGAAAAAAAGATTGCGGACTACGAAGGGACTGTGATTTTCACACTCGACACCCACGGGGAAGACTATCCCGACACGCAGGAGGGCAGACTGCTCCCCGTTCCCCACTGCATCCGCGGCACCGCGGGCTGGGAGCTCGTCCCGCCGCTGGAGATTCTGCGGCAGAAAAATAACTGCAGGGTCTATGAAAAAAACACCTTCGGCTGCACCAGCCTCGCGGCGGATCTGTGCCGGGAGCATCAGACACAGCCGATTTCCGGGATAGAACTCGTCGGCCTCTGCACCGATATCTGCGTCGTCAGCAACGCACTTCTTATCAAGGCCTTCCTGCCGGAGGTGCCTGTGTATGTAGATGCTGCCTGCTGCGCCGGGGTTACGCCGGAAAAACACGCCGCCGCCCTCGAAACCATGAAAAGCAACCAGATAATACCCCGATGACAGGAGAAAACCATTATGAGATTACAGCCAATTATCAGCAGCTTACTGGAGAACGACCTTTATAAATTTTCCATGGGACAATGCATTTTCCACCAGTTCTCCGACTATAAGACCACATGGACTTTTAAGTGCCGCAACGAAAAGACATACTTTACTCCCGCAATGGTGGAGGAAATCCGCGCGCAGATCCGGGCTTACTGTGACCTGCGTTTTACCGAAGAGGAGCTTGATTACCTGGAGAATATTCAGTGGATTAAGGGAACCTATGTAGACTTTTTAAGACTCTGGCAGCCGCGCTACGAGGACTTTGCCATCAGCACCGACGCCGAATGCGGCCTCTCCATCGAGACCCGCGGCTCCTGGCTCAATACCTCTATGTACGAGATTCCCACTTTAGCCATTGTGAACGAGGTGTATTTTGGTATGGGGGACGATTATGACCAGCTGCTCGCTTCCTTTGAAAAGCGCCTGAACGACAAGGTCGGCGGTCTCATAGACGGAACCTACTGCATCGGCAGCTTCAGCGAATTCGGCCTGCGGCGGCGGCTCTCCGCGGCAGCGCAGGAGCTTTCCGTGCGGCTTCTCTGTGAAAACAATGATAAATATAAGGACTCACACTGCATCGGCACCTCCAATGTCTACCTCGCAAAAAAATACGGGGTAACGCCGGCGGGTACTATGGCCCACGAGTGGATCATGTGCGTCGGGCAGGGCAATCACAAGCACAATCCCGCCTACTCCAACTGGTACGCGCTCGATGCATGGGTGAAGGAGTACGGTATTTTAAACGGCATCGCACTGACCGATACCATTACCACCGAATGCTTTCTAAAGGATTTCCAGCTCACCTACGCCCATCTGTTCTCCGGCGTGCGCCACGACAGCGGGGATCCCTTCCAGTGGGGAGAGCGGATGCTTGCCCACTATGAGAGCCTTGGCCTTGACCCGAAGAACAAGACCCTGCTGTTTTCCGACAGTCTGGATTTTGCGCGGGCGGCAAAACTGTATCAGCATTTTAAGGGGCGCACAAAAGTCGCCTTTGGCATCGGAACCTACCTCTCCAACGACACAAACGCGCCCGCCCTAAACATCGTTATGAAAACGACTGCCTGCAACGGCATGGACGTGGCGAAGCTCTCCGACACCTCCGGCAAGGGTATGTGCAAAAACGCCGCCTACGTCGATTACCTGACCCGCTGTATTCACTGGCGGCTGCAAAACGAGAGAAAATAGCCTATTCCTGCTCCTGAATAATCTGCTTTACAGCCAGTGCCTGATTCGTCACATGCTCCTGCATGGCCGAGACCGACTGCTCCACGTCCCGGTCCTTAAGCCCCTGCAGAATCGCCTCATGCTCACGGATCAGCACGGGATAATTTTTGGGATCCTTGACATACTCAATCCGGTAGCGGTACATCTGCTCTCTCAGATTGTTGAGCATCGCTACCAGCTTGGGATTGCCCGTAGCCTCGTAAATGACATCGTGAAAGGTCTCGTCCGCCTCCGCGATCATCTTCACATCGCCCGTCCCTGTGCTGGACTCAAACTGCTGGTTGACCACCGACAGCCTCTGCAGCTGCTCTGCGGTGATGCGGGCGCAGGCGCTCTTCACTGCCAGCTCGTCCAGCACCTCCCGAATCTCCAGCACGTCCTCCATGTCCTTTAAGGTCATTTTCGCCACCTCGGCGCCACGTCTCGGCATGGTGACTGCAAGTCCCTCCTGCTCCAGCATCCGGATGGCCTCCCGGATCGGCGTGCGGCTGACGCCGAGCTTTGATGCGAGCTGCAGCTCCATCAAACGCTCCCCTGGCTTCAAATCGCCCCGGAGAATGGCTTCCCGCAGGGTATGAAACACCACATCCCGAAGCGGCAGATACGCATCCATATGCAACGTTAAATTATCCGTCATAGCTTCACCTCTCACTCCCGCCGATTGTTGTAGATTGTCGTGAGATAGACCTGCCGGGCAAGCCCCGACGAGCGCATCTCCTCCCGCGCCAAAAGTGCCTTTTCCTCGTTCTCAAACAGCCCGAACACGGTGGGGCCGCTCCCGCTCATCATCGCAGCCGCAGCTCCCGCGTCCAGCATTTTCTCCTTTATGTCCGCGATCACCGGATAGTCCGGAATCGTCACCGACTCCAGCACATTGCCCATATGGGCGCAGACCCCGGCAAAATCCTTTTTCTTAATATCTGCAATCAGCGCGTTAATATCCGGGTGCCGCAGGCTTTCGTCCAGCTTCAGATTCTGATAAACCGTCTTTGTGGACACAGAGACGGGCGGCTTTGCTATCAGCACCGGGCACTTGATCATCGGCGAAAGCGGGGTCAGCTTCTCCCCGATCCCGGCCGCCAGTGCCGTGCCCCGCATCAGACAGTAGGGAACGTCCGCGCCCAGCTTCACGCCGCGCTTCATCAAATCTCTTCTCCCGAGCCGCAGATCAAAGAGGCGGTTCATTCCGTAGAGCATTGCCGCCCCGTCCGTGCTCCCGCCTGCCATGCCTGCGGCAACGGGAATCCGCTTGGTCAGTTTCACCTCCACACCCTCTTTGAGCTGGTATTCCTTCATCAAAAGCTCCGCCGCCTTGTAGACCAGATTATTCTCATTCACCGGTAAAAAGGGCAGATTCGTAGTAATCCGAATCCCCGGCTCCCTCGTCCTTTTGATTTCCAGCCGGTCATACAGATGGATCGTCTGCATGACCATCCGCACCTCGTGATAGCCGTCCGGCCGCCGTCTCACCACATCCAGCCCCAAATTTATCTTCGCCAGCGCCTTTAATGTAATCTCCTTCATATTCCCCCGATTTTCCATTCTGTATCCAGTATACAAAATATTGTATCACTTTTTGTACAATGGGTCAACCAAAAGAGAGACCTCACTCCCGGCTCCTCTTTCCCCAAAAATAGGTCAGGAAATAAATGATCGATGCGATGATCACAATCATCGGCCCTGTGGCCACATTGGTGTAGAAGCTTAAGACAAGCCCCAGCACGCCCGAAAACATGGAAAAAATCAGGGAGAACAAATGGTATTCCCGCATATTCTCCGAGATGTTCCGGCTTGCCGCCGCAGGCAGAATGAGCAGCGCATTGATGATTAAAATTCCCACCCACTTGATAGAAAGCGTGACGATGAGCGCCGTCAGCACGGCAAATATATTGTCCATGAGGCGCACCGGAATTCTCTTGCTCGCCGCCAGCGTCCGGTGCAGGCAGACTGCGACCAGCCAGTTTATGCCAAACAGCCAGAACACGACCGTCACCGCAAATACGACAGCCAGGTACAGAATCTCCCGGTCTGTGATGCTCAGCACATCGCCCACAAGAATGCTGCTATATTTGCTGAAATTGCCGCCCTTCGAGAGAATCGCCAGTCCGACTGCCACGGAGCAGGAGGAAAAGACAGAAATGATCGTGTCGGTGGATGCCGTGCTCCTGCTCTCAATCCAGTTCAAAAGAAGTGCAAAGGCCGCGGCAAAAAGTACCATGGACAGACTCGTATCCTGCAGGCCGCAGACAAGCCCCACCGCGATTCCCGTCAGCGCAGAGTGCCCCAGCGCATCCGAAAAATACGCCATCTTTTTATTGACGATCATCGTCCCCATCAGCCCGAAAAGCGGCGTGATAATACAAATGGCGATGAGCGCGCTTCTCATAAAGCCGTAATCCAGCCAGGAAGTCCAGTCCATTACTCCTCCTCCTTTACCCAGTGCTCCTCTTTTCCGACGCCAAATACACGGGCAAACTCAGGGCTTGTGTAGACCTCCCGCACCGTCCCCTGCCTGAGCACCGTCTGATCTAAAAGCACCACATGATCCGCATATCTCTTCACATAATCCAGATCATGGGAGATTAAAATAATTGCCAGGTCATAGTGCTTTTTCAGATAATCCATCGTCTTAAAAAAGAGCTCCATTCCATTCTGGTCGATACCCGACACCGGCTCATCTAAAAGCAAAAGCTTCGGATCGTCCATGACGGCGAGGGCAAGGAGCACCCTCTGCAGCTGCCCGCCGGAGAGCTTGCACACCTGACGGTCAATGAGCTCCTCCACCTCAAACACCCGCAGGGCCTGCCGGATTTTTTCATGCACGCTCCTGCTTTTCGGCAGAAAGACCGGATACCGGGACACATAGCTGGCCAGCAGATCGTACACGCTGATCGGGGTATTTTTCTCGATATTCACCGACTGGGGCACATAACCGATTTTCAGCCGCTGCATCCGCCCATCCTTCGTGTCTTTAAATTCAATGTCCCCGGTGTGAGGGATATCCCCCAGCATGGCGCGCACCAGCGTGGACTTTCCGGCGCCGTTTTTTCCAATAACAGCGTTCAGTGAGCCGCAATGAATGTGCAGATTCACATCGGTGAGCACGGTCTGCTCGCCAAAAGTCACGCCCAGATGATTTACCTTAATGCAATGAAACCCGCAGGGGGTAATGATTTTACGCATGTAATTCCTTTCTACTGCAAAAGACAGCGCTCCAGCAGCTCAATGTTTTTCTCCATTCCAAGAAGATAGCTGTCGGGATCGTAATCTCCCCGGTTCAGCGGATCAAGATAGCAGACCTCTGCCTCCACCTCCTTCTGCAGAGTCTCCGCCATGGATTTGCCGTAAAGCTCCTCCGCGAGAATCAGCGTCGCGCCATCCGCCCGGACGGCGGAGACTGCTGCCTCCACCTCTCCCGCGCTGACCTGCCTCTCCTCGTCCAGATCCATGACAAAGCATACCTGCATTCCATAGTCCTCCGCTACATAGTCAAATGCCTCGTGAAAAAGAATGACCCTCCGGCCGCCTGCGGCGGCTGCCAGCGCGCGCTGGCGTTTTTCAAGAAGAGCGAGCTTTTCATCATAGACAGCCGCATTTTTCCGGTAGCTCTCCCGGTTGACAGCATCCGCCTCCCCAAGCTCTAAGGCGATCGTCTGCACCATCTCCCGGTATCTCGCAGGGCTCATCCACGCGTGGGCGTTTGTCTCATCTCCGTCAGAAAGAAGCTCCAGATATTCCCCCGCCTCTATAACCGCAAGATCCGGGTAAGCGGCGGCCACCTCCTCCATAAAGGACTCGATACCGCCCCCGTTGACGATAAACACATCCGCCGTGCCGAGCAGCTTCATATCCTCCGGCGTAAGTTGGAAATCATGCAGGCACCCGGTCTGCGGCTCACTCAGGTTTTTAAGTGTAACCCCGGGAAGCTCTCCCGCCACGTTACAGGCCGCAATATACATGGGATAAAAGGAGGTCACGATCGTAAACTCCCGCTCCTGCTGCGCCTCCCCGCCGCCATGTCTCACATAGAGCGCCGTAAGTCCCATTCCCAGTGCCAGAATCCCACAGAGCATAACTACGGTAAATATATATTTATTCCTCATACTGATTCCCTGCTTTCCACTCTATTTTTTCTTCGCCTTATCCTTCTTCTTTTCTTTCTTTTTTCTGGTCTTTTTCGCCACCGGACGGCCGGTCTTTTTCCAGCGGGGCTTGCGCTCCCCTCCCGCCTCCGGCTTATTTTCACTAACAGTTTCCTCTGTCTGCACAGACTCCGGCAGCTCTGCCAGAGACTCAATCTGCCGCCAGATTTCCTCTCTCCCCTGCTTCGTCTCCGCGGAAAAAGGAATCAGTACCCCCTCGCTGCCCATTGAAAGCGTCTCCCGTATCAGCTGCACATGCCCTGCCAGCTGGCTGCGCTTGAGCTTGTCGGCCTTGGTCGCAATAATGATCGGCGCAAAACCGTTGCTGAGCATCCAATTATACATGAGCTGGTCATTTTCCGAGGGCTCATGCCGGATATCCATGAGCAGAAAAACCGCCCGGAGCTTTTTTGAGCTGTGCAGATAGTTTTCTATCATACGCCCCCACTTCGCCTTAATCTCCACACTGGCGCTGGCGTAACCGTAGCCCGGCAGATCCACCAGATACACCGCGTCGTTGACGTTGTAAAAATTGATGGTCTGGGTCTTTCCCGGCTGGGAGGAAGTGCGCGCCAGCGCCTTCCTGTTCATCAGCGCGTTGATGAGCGAGGATTTTCCCACATTGGACTTGCCCGCAAACGCCACCTCGTTGTATGGATTGTCCGGGATGGTGCTGGTGATCCCGCATACTGTCTCTAAATTTACCTCTTTTATTACCATATGCCTGCGTTCCCTCCTTATGATAATAGCCCGCACATTGTGCGGGCCATCTTACGCCAAAGCTGCCTTGATTACCTGATTCATATGTTCCACAAAGAGAATCTCCATTCCCTCCGTGATCTCCTCTGAGATCTCGCTTAAATCCTTCTCATTTTCCTTCGGCACACAGACCGTCCGTATCCCGGCATTCTTCGCCGCCAGAAGCTTCTCCTTGAGACCGCCGATGGGAAGCACACGCCCCCGCAGCGTAATCTCCCCGGTCATGGCGATATCCGCCCGCACCGGCCTGCCCGTCACCGCTGACAGCATGGCGAGCGCCATGGTAATGCCGGCAGAGGGACCGTCCTTTGGCACCGCTCCCTCCGGGATATGAATGTGTATATCATGCTCCTTAAAGTAATCCGCGTCAATCCCGTAATCTGCGCTGATGGAGCGGATATAGCTGATGCCTGCCCGGGCGGACTCCTTCATCACGTCCCCGAGCTTTCCGGTGAGCACCAGCTCCCCCTTGCCCGGCATCACATTGACCTCAATCTCTAAGGTCACGCCGCCCACGCTCGTCCACGCCAGCCCACGGACAATGCCCACCTCATCTTTCTGGTTCTTCTTGTCCTGCCGGTACTTTTTCTTTCCAAGATAGTCCTCCAGATTGCTCTTGGAAACCCTGAGCTTCTCCGCCTCTCCCTGATAGATGCGCTTTGCCGCCTTGCGGCAGACCTCACCGAGCTTGCGCTCCAGATCCCGGACGCCCGCCTCCCTCGTATAGAAGTGGATAATATCCTGCATCGCCTTGTCGCTGATCTTGAGCTGGGCTGGCTGAATCCCGTTCTTCGTGAGCTGCTTTTCCATGAGATGCTCCTTGGCAATATGGAACTTCTCATTTTCCGTATAGCTGCTGACCTCGATCAGCTCCATGCGGTCTAAAAGCGGCCGGGGAATGTCCTGCACCGAATTGGCCGTCGCGATGAAGAGCACCTCCGACAAATCCACCGGCAGCTCCACATAGTGATCCCGAAACCGGCTGTTCTGTTCGCCGTCCAGCACCTCGAGAAGCGCCGCGGAGGTATCTCCCTTATAATCGCTGGAAACCTTGTCGATCTCATCTAAAAGCATCAGCGGATTTTTAACCCCTACCGTGCGAAGCCCCGCCACGATTCGTCCCGGCATAGCTCCGACATAGGTTCTCCTGTGCCCACGGATCTCCGCCTCGTCCCGCACGCCGCCAAGGCTTACCCGGACATATTTTTTGTTCAGTGCGCGGGCAATAGACCTTGCAATACTGGTCTTTCCGGTTCCCGGAGGCCCCACAAGACAGATGATCGGGCTCTCTCCCTTACTGGTCAGGTTCCGCACCGCAAGAAATTCTATCATGCGCTCCTTTACCTTTTCCAGCCCGTAGTGATCCTGATCCAGAACATGCTCTGCATGGGTCAGATCCCGGTTGTCCTCCGATGCCCTGTTCCATGGCAGCTCCAGGAGCGTCTCAATGTATCCCCGGCTCACGGTGCTCTCCGAGGAGTTGGCACTGATACCCTTAAAACGGGTAATCTCTTTTTTAATCTTCTCGCGCACCTCATCGGGACAGTCCAGAGCCGCAAGCTGCTTCTCATAATTCTCCGCATCGGAGTCCGTATTCGTCTCGCCCAGTTCTTCCTTGATCAGGGACATCTGCTCTCTGAGCACATATTCCTTCTGGTGGCGCTCTACCCTCTCCTGCACCTTGTTCTGGAAATCACTTTTGATTGCCAGCACCTCGATCTCCTGCAAAAGCATTCCCAGCAGCACTTCATAGCGCTGGGTCAGAGAGACCGCCTCTAAGATTTTCTGCTTTACGCTGTAGCGCACCGGCAGATTGTTCCCCACATAATCCAAAAGCTTTGACAGATTCCATGTCCGTCCCACCTGCTGTAGCACATCCTGCCCGATTTTCCCGTGGATTCTTGCATACTTTACAAAGGTCTCCTGCACGGACATGACCATGGCGCGCTCCGCCTGCTGGGGCAGCTCGCCCTCGTCCGGCGCGCCAAAACAGACCACCTGCGCCTCCACATATTCCTCTCTGTCCGTGTAGCCGTATGCTTCCGCCCTGTGCGTGCCCTCCACAAGAATGCGCACAATATCATTTTGTAGTTTAATTACCTGCTTGACGTCTGCCACGATGCCTACCCGGTACAAGCCCTCGATGCCCGGACTCTCCTGCTCAATGTCTCTCTGAGTCACCAGAAACACGCGCTGGTCGGCCACCATTGCCGCCTCCACCGCACGCATGGAACGATTCCGGCTAATATCAAAATGGGCAATCATGCCGGGCAAAATCGTCATCCCGCGCAATACCACAGCAGGTATCGTCATTGCTGTATCCTTCATACCCAATTCCTATATTCGTATTCTATGACGCGAGCCCTTCCTGCTTTCCCGCGCCGATCTGCTCCACCTTCGCATTCTTCTTCTCCCCGACGGCCAGCTTTTCCTCTACCAGCGCCCGGTCAATCACACAGTTGCTGATCGACTCGTCCGAGGGAATCTGATACATGAAATCCAGCATCACGGTCTCCATGATCGCCCGGAGTCCGCGGGCGCCGGTCTTTCTCTCCAGCGCCTTATCCGCAATCGCACAGATGGCATCCTCTGTAAACTCAAGCCCCACGCCGTCCAGCTCAAAGAGCTTCGTGTACTGGCGGACTAAAGAATTCTTCGGGTACTGTAAAATGCGGATCAGCGCATCTCTGTCAAGGGAATCCAGAGACACCGTGATCGGTACACGCCCAATAAACTCGGGAATCAGGCCGAACTTTACAAAATCCTGCGGCAGCGCCTGCTTAAACGCCTCCCCCACATTCATCTCCGACTTGGAGCGCACCTCCGCGTTAAAGCCGATGGCAGAGGCATCCATGCGGGCATCGATAATCTTCTCAAGGCCGTCAAATGCCCCGCCGCAGATGAAGAGAATGTTCGTCGTGTCGATGGGAATCAGCTCCTGCTGCGGATGCTTTCTCCCTCCCTGCGGCGGCACGGAAGCGACTGTTCCCTCTAGGATTTTCAGCAGCGCCTGCTGCACACCCTCGCCGGATACATCCCTTGTAATGGACACATTCTCCGACTTCTTGGAAATCTTGTCAATCTCATCAATATAGACAATCCCGTGCTGGGCTCTCTCCACATCATAATCCGCCGCCTGAATCAGCTTTAAAAGAATGTTCTCCACGTCCTCTCCCACATACCCGGCCTCTGTCAGAGTAGTGGCGTCTGCAATCGCAAAGGGAACGTTTAAGATTCTTGCCAGCGTCTGGGCCAGAAGTGTCTTGCCGGAACCCGTGGAACCGAGCATCAGGATATTGCTCTTCTGCAGCTCCACATCAATCTCCGAACCTGCCAGCACTCTCTTATAATGGTTGTAGACCGCAACGGAAAGCACCTTCTTCGCCTGCTCCTGCCCGATGACATACTCGTCCAGAAAGCCCTTTAGCTCCTCCGGCTTTAAGAGGTTGATCTCCTCCTGCGCCGGACGGCTTCTCTCGACCTCGACGCCTTCCTCTTCAATAATCTCCGAGCAAATGTCCACACACTCATCGCAGATAAAGACGTCATTGTTCGGCCCTGAAATCAGTCTGCCCGCCTGCTCCTGCGTCTTTCCGCAAAAAGAGCAGCGGATTTTTCCATCATTTTTTCCTGCCATAGCTCTACTCTCCAAATTATCGGCTGGCGATCACATCGTCAATCAAACCGTAGTCCCTGGCCTCCTCCGCAGACATATAGTGGTCGCGCTCGGTATCCAGCGCAATCACATCATAGGGCTTTCCGGTGTTCGCCGCCAAAATCTCATTTAATTTTTTCTTAGTCTTTAAGATATTCTCCGCCGTAATCTGAATATCCGTCGCCTGACCCTTCGCACCGCCGGAGGGCTGATGAATCATAATCTCCGCATTCGGCAGGGCAAGGCGCTTGCCCTTCGTGCCTCCCGCCAGAAGAAACGCGCCCATACTGGCCGCCATTCCGATACAGATTGTGGAAACGTCGCACTTGATATACTGCATCGTGTCATAGATTGCAAATCCCGCCGTCACCATACCGCCCGGCGAATTGATATACAGCTGGATATCCTTGCCCGGATCCTCCGACTCCAAAAAGAGGAGCTGCGCCACCACAAGGCTCGCCGTCGTCTCATTTACCTCCTCGCCGAGAAAAATAATTCTGTCCTTCAGTAAGCGGGAATAGATGTCATAGCTCCGCTCTCCCCTGCTGGTCTGCTCCACGACATAAGGTACTAAACTCATATAATTGCCTCCCATCTGCTATCCAAATATATTTGTAAACCTTGAACGGACCAGCTCATTCCAAGCCAGTCCGTATCATTTGTCAGAGTCCTTTTTACTCCTCAGTCTCCTCCGTGCTGTTGTTTTTCTCGCTCTTCGCCTTCGCCTTTGCTCTCTCCTTCACATTCTCCATAACGAGATCCACCGCCTTGGTGATTGCGAGATCCCTCTTCACGGAATTTCTCTCTCCCTCGCCCATGTACTCTTTGAGCTTATCCGGCTCCATGCCGTAATTCTTTGCCATCTTCTCAATCTCGGCATCTATTTCCTCCTCGGACGCCTCGATATTCTCCTCTCTGGCAATCTGCTCAAGGACAAGGCTGCTCTGGATACGGGTAACTGCCTCCGGGCGCACCTGCTCCTTTAGACCCTCGACCGTAGTGCCGGAAAACTGCATGTACTGCTCCATGGTCAGACCGCTCTGGGCAATCCTCTGGGCAAACTCATCCACCATCGTCTCGCACTGCGTCTCAATCATCGCTTCCGGAATATCCATCTCGGACTTGTCGATAATCTTCTGGATCGCCTCGTCCTCCTTTGTGCGCTTCGCCTCGTTCTCCTTCTGCTCCGTCAGCCTCTCCTTCACGCTCCGGCGGTACTCCTCTAAGGTGTCAAACTCCGACACATCCTGCGCATACTCGTCATCCAGCTCCGGGAGCTCCTTCGCCTTGATCTCGTTGATTTTGACTTTAAACACTGCAGGCCTGCCCGCAAGCTCCGCCGCCTGATACTGCTCGGGGAAGGTCACATTCACGTCCAGCTCCTCCCCGGCGCTCCTGCCGACAAGCTGATCCTCGAAATTGTCAATAAAGCTGTGGGAGCCAATCTCCAGCGGATGGTTTTCTCCCTTGCCGCCCTCGAAGGCAACGCCGTCCATAAAGCCCTCAAAGTCAATGATGGCGGTATCACCCATCTCCACAGGCCGCTCCACGCTCACCATGCGCGCATTGTTCTCGCGCTCTTTCTCTAAGGCCTCGTCCACTTCCTCCTCAGACACGCTGACGTCAATCTTTGTCACGGTAACGCCCTTATATTTGCCAAGTGTCACCTCCGGCTTCACCGCTACCTCCGCGGTATAAATAAAGGACTTGCCCTTCTCAATCTGCTCTACAGAGACTGTGGGGCGGGATACGATATCCTCCCCGCTCTCGTCCACCGCCGAGGGATAAGTCTGCTGCATCATCTCGTTCGCCGCATCCTCATAGAACACCTCCGCGCCGTACATCTTCTCGATCATCGCTCTCGGCACCTTGCCCTTGCGGAAGCCCGGGATACTGATCTTCCCCCTCTGCTTCCTATAAGCCGCCTCCAGCGCGCGCTCCACCTCGTCAGCCGGCACCTCGATGGTGAGCTTCGCCATATTGTGCTCCAGCCTTTCAACTTGTACACTCATCCTGACAATTTCCTCCTTCTATTGTAATGCCCCATGGCATTGCCTACTTCCCGAAAAATGGGCATAGTTCGACCACTACAGTCATTTAAGCATTATAGCATAGAGAAGTCATATTTGCAAAGACTTTTTTCTTGTTTCCTTCCTTGTTTTCTTCCAAACAGTAATTTGCCGCACTTACAGCGCGGCAAACTGCGCCTGGTAAAGGTCGTAATATGCCCCCTTTTTCTCCATCAGCTCGGCGGGCGTGCCCTGCTCGGCAATACCGCCATGGTTGATGACGAAAATGCGGTCGGCATTCTGGATTGTGGAGAGGCGGTGCGCAATCACAAAGCTTGTGCGCCCGGAAAGAAGCGCCTCTATGCCTTTCTGCACCAGAATCTCTGTGTGAGTGTCTATGCTGGACGTCGCCTCGTCCAGAATCAGTATTTTCGGCATGGATATCATGGTGCGGGCAAATGCGATCAGCTGCCTCTGTCCAATCGAGAGTCCTGCCCCCCGCTCCTTGAGCACCGTGTCATAGCCATTTTCCAGTTTCACAATAAAATCATGGGCATTCACTGCCTTTGCGGCTGCAATCATCTCCTCCTCCGTCGCATCCATTTTGCCGTAGAGGATATTTTCCCGGATTGTTCCATGGAAAATAAAGTTGTCCTGCGTCATAACACCCATCTGCCTGCGCAGGCTCTCGATGCTCACTTTCGTCAGGTCGTGGCCGTCAATTAAAATCGTCCCTTCCTCAATGTCATAAAAACGGCTGATAAGATTTACCACTGTGGTTTTTCCCGCTCCCGTCGGCCCCACAAGGGCGATGGTCTCTCCGGGCCGGATGGTGAAATTCACGTCCTCCAGCACCTTTGTCTCCGCAGGCGTCCCTCTGTCATAGGTAAAGGATACATGGGAAAATTCGACCCTTCCCTCGATATCCGGAAGCTCCTTTACATCCGCCCCGTCGCGGATATCCGGCTCGGTATCTAAAATATCGAAAATTCTCTCCGCCGCCGACAGATTGGTCACCACCTGATTGTAAAAATTACTCAGGTTCATAATCGGGTTCCAGAACATATTGATATAGGTGCCAAACGCCGCCAGAATACCGACGGACACCCGCGGCGCGCCTATATATTTTACGCCCACGAGATAGAGCATCATCGCGCCAAAGCCCCAGCAGAAATCTACGGACGGGCCAAAGAGATCCGAGAAAGCGCACGCCCTGATAAAGGAATCCCTGTGCTGCCCCGTCAGATCCTTAAACTCCCCCATCGTCTCCCCCTCTGCGGAAAAACTCTGCACCACATTCATGCCCGCAATATTCTCGTGCACATACGCATTCAGATTCGAGGACTTTTTCCGGTGGATCTGCCAGAGCTTGTGCGCCTTCGTCTGAATCACAAAAATCGCGACAATCATAAGCGGAATCGTGCATAAAGACGCCAGCGTCAGCCGCCAGTCCTTGGCTGCCATAATCACCACAACGCCCGCTACAGTGACAAAATCCGGTACCAGCGTAGTGACCGCGTTGGTCAGCACCTCCTTTAAAGAGTTCACATCTCCGATGATGCGCGCCAGAATTTTTCCGGTGGGTCTGCTGTCAAAAAAAGAAAAGGACAGCTTTTGTATATGCTCGTACAGCTCCTGCCGGATCTCCAGCAGAATTTTGTTAGAAACCAGCGACATCACATAAGTGCGGACCTTGACCATGATAATGTAGACAACATTGATAAACAATGCAAAAAGTCCAAGCCGCAAAAGTCCGGGGACGTCCCTGTGCTCAATATAGTTGTCGATTGCCTCCTCAATCAACAGGGGATTCACCAGCTGGATGACGACCGCAACCGCCATGCATAAGAGCACCCCCGTGACTCCCAGCTTGTATTTTTTTAAGTATGAAAACAGACGGCTGATAATTTTTCCTTTATCAGTGTTCTCCATCTGCTCGTCTTCCCGAAAGGAATTCACTGCCATTTTTTCACCTTCTTTCTATGAAATAAGAGCACTATTTTCCCTGGCATTATGCACCATACTGCACCTTGTAGGTATCGTAATAAAGACCCTTTTTTGCCAAAAGCTCCTCATGGGTTCCGCGCTCCGCCACCCGTCCGTTATCCAGATAAATAATCTCGTCGGCGTGCCGCACAGCGGAAATCCGGTGGGCAATAATAATTTTTGTCGTCCCCTGCAGCTCATGCAGCGTCTTCTGAATCTCATGCTCTGTCTCCATATCCAGCGCGGAGGTGGAGTCGTCGAGAACCAGAATCGGGTTTTTCTTGGACAGCGCCCTTGCAATACTGATTCTCTGCTTCTGTCCTCCCGACAGCCCCACGCCGCGCTCGCCGATGACTGTGTCATATTTTTCCTCCATCTCCTCGATGAAGTCACTGGCCTGCGCCCGGCGCGCCGCCATGCGGATATCCTCCGAGGAGATATGGCCGCGCCTGCCCATCTCAATATTTTCCCGGATTGTGTCCGAGAACAAAAATACGTCCTGCATCACCACCGAGATATTTTCCCGAATCTGGCTTAAGGGCAGACGGCGCACGTCCACGCCCTCCATCAGAATCTGTCCGGAATTCACATCATAGAAGCGCTGCAAAAGATTTACAATCGAGGATTTCCCGGAGCCCGTTGCGCCCATGATCCCGAGGGTCTTTCCCTCCCGGAGCACAAAGCTTACATCCTCCAGAATGCGGTTGTCGTCAATCGCAAAGGACACATGGGAAAATTCGACGTTTCCCCTGACTTCCCCCAGCTGTACCGGCGCCTTTTCCTCCTTCACAGAGCTGGTCTGCTCAAAAATCCTGCGAATCTTCCTGCGGGAGGCAACCGCCTGCGAAACGCTGTTTGCCAGCCAGCCAAGCGTCTCCATCGGCCATGTACAGTTTCTGCTGTACTCGACATATGCCACCAGCGAGCCGATGTCCATCTCGCCCTTTGCCACCAGCACGCCACCAAGCACCGCGATTGTCACCGGAAGAAGCACCGCCACGAAGGAAAAAAACGGGTTGTACCGCACCATGGTTTTTGCCTCCCTCATGTTCAGGTCAAAGTAACGCTTGTTGTGGGACAAAAATTTATCAATCTCGAAGCGCTCTCTGGCAAATGCCTTGACCGTGCGCACCCCCGCCAGATTTTCCTCCGCAATGGTGGTGAGCTCCGCATTTTCCTCGCTGATCTCCTCGTAGACCTTATCCAGCTTCCGTTCCAGAAGAATCGCTACTGTGCCGCACACCACCATAAAGGCGACGGGCACAAATGCCAGTTTCCAGTTCAGATGGAACATGCAATAGAGCACGGACAGCACATGGATCGTCACCTCGACGATCAGCATTCCGATAAAGCCTAAAACCATCCAGATATGGTCAATGTCATCCTTGACCCTCGCCATCAGCTCTCCCGTATTCGTCCTGCTGAAAAAATCCATCGACAGCCCCTGAATGTGTCCGAACAGCTCCTCCCGCATTTCTGCGCCGATTTTGGCGCCGGTCTTGTCTGCCGTAAACTCCTTGAAATATCCGAATACGCTCCTGCCGATTCCAATGAGCACGATTGCGGTCAGTAGCCCCGGCAAAAGCTCCATATCCCCGCCGTCAAACACCTTGTTCACGATAATTTTTGTAATCTGCGGGTACAGCATATCCAGTCCTATGGCAATCAGCATACACACCAGTATCAGCAGGTAGTTATACCAGTATTTTTGCATGTATGCACGAATCTTCTTCACAATATCCCCTCCTCTTTTTTACCTCGCTTATAATCCCCAGTCTTTTCGCTTCGCGGTTTTGTGCGCATATTATTTCTATATCACAGGAAAGCCGTATTACTTCACAACAGCAGGGTCTTTTCCATGACATAAAAAAGACTGTGGCTCTGCGCGGCATCAGCCGTCGCAAAATTACCACAGTCTCCTGTAAACTATGCGCTCTTCATCCATCAAATCATGCACACATGCCAAAACACTGAGGTAATCCAGTAATCCTTATTCAGCTTTTTGTTCAGGTTTGTAAATGTAATCATGGCTTACCTCCTTTCTCTATCCATGCTTGTAAAAAGCATTGCCAACACAAATGAAAGTTACTTTTTTAGTAAAGCATACCTTCCAGTAATTGTCAACCATTATTTCTTATATTTTCATTCTTTCTGGTCACAATATGATTACAGCACAACAGACGACAGACCCCAGACAATGTCTCTGTGGCCTGTCGATTGCAATGTGCTTGATAAATTAACCAGGAGGTGAAAAATCATGGCAAGTAACAGCAGTTCAGGAACAAACCGTATGGCAGTTCCGGAGGCAAAAGAAGCAATGAAACGTTTTAAGGAAGAGGTTGCAAGCGAGCTGGGAGTACCGCTTAAGGACGGATACAACGGAGATCTGACTTCTAAGCAGGCAGGCTCCATCGGCGGCGAGATGGTCAAGAAAATGATCATGAAGCAGGAGCAGCAGATGCAGTAGCTGCCATGCCCACACGAGGTATGACCTTATTACGGCGTCCATTGGACGCCGTTTTTCTATGTCCTGTCTAGTACACCAGCCCTGTCCGAAGCTTCTCCACCGCCGCATCGTCCAGAAAATACCGCACGATCTCAAGTGCAAAGGCTACGGCCGTTCCCATGCCCCGGCTCGTGATGATATTGCCGTCCACAACTACCGGCTCCGCCAAAAAAGAGGCTCCGGTCAGCTTTTCCTCAAAGCCCGGGTGGCAGGTCGCCTTTTTTCCCTCGAGGAGCCCCGCCTGCCCCAGCACGCTCGGAGCCGCGCAGATGGCCGCTACCAGCTTTCCCTCAGACGCAAAACTTCGAATCATGGCCTGCACCGTGTCGTCTGCGCCAAGCTTCAATGTCCCCGGCATTCCGCCCGGCAGCACCAGCCCGTCATAGCTGTCGAAGTCCGCCTGCGCCTTCGCCGTATCCGCCTGAAAGGTAATCCCGTGGGAGCCCGTGACCAATACGTTATCCGCAATCGAAATCATCTCAGTCTCAATTCCTGCACGCCTTGCAATGTCCACAACGGCCAGACCCTCAATCTCCTCGCAGCCCTCCGCCATAAAAATTCCAATCTTACTCATTTTCCATGCCTCCATATGATTCATATTCCCATTTATAACTGGAAATATTATAACAAAAGACTTCCATTTTCACAAGAAGTAATGTATACTGTTACAGTAACGGAATCCGTCAGGGGGATTGAATATGGAAATCGAGAAAAAATTTTTAATCGCGAAATTACCCGAACATCTCGAACAATACCCCGGCAGGCAGATTACGCAGGGCTATCTCTGTACCGCCCCGGTGGTTCGTATCCGCCGCGCGGATCAAGCGTATATTCTGACCTGCAAGGGAGAGGGTCTTATGGTGCGGGAGGAGTACGAGCTTCCTCTGTCCGCCGAAGCGTTTGCACACCTGGCTCAAAAGATTGACGGGCGCATGATTGAAAAGACCCGCTATCTCATTCCGCTTTCTGATGGACTCACGGCAGAGCTTGATGTGTTTCACGGCGATCTGGCGCCCCTCACGCTGGTGGAGGTGGAATTTGCTTCCGTCGAGGACGCCCGGTCTTTCGTTCCGCCGGAATGGTTCGGCGAGGACGTCACAGAGGACGGCAGATATCACAACAGCCGCCTCAGTCAGGTTTCCGTCACATAGGCGTAGCCTGCGCTGCAGTCATACATGGAGTGGTATCGAAGAGGTCATAACGAGCTGCACTCGAAATGCAGTTGTCCGGTTTTCGGGCACGTGGGTTCGAATCCCATCCACTCCGTCAAAAGAACAGTCCACAAGCGGCATCGCCGTTTGTGGACTGTTTTCCTATACCTATAACTTTTCATTCTCCAGCGCCCGATACTCCCTCTTTAGCTCCTGGAGTAATTCTTCCTCACTCGGTAAATACAGTTTATACTTAGAAATCAAAATATCAACCACCAAATTTCAGCCATCCACTTGCCCAACATGTTAATAAAGTTCCCAGCACGCCTACTAAAGCAGATAAAGTCCAAAGAGCTCCTTTCAGAAATATTAGTTTTCTATCTACATTTTTTGTGACTAATTCTACCTGTTTTTCTAAATCTCCTCTCATATCCTGACGCAATCTAATTTCATCCTTAAGCCCATCTTTTAAATCCGACACTTCTAATTTCAAATCCTTCACAGAGCTGGTTAACTCAGCAACATTGTTTGACAAATCCTGCACTGTTCTACTCGTACGGTTAGTCTGTTCTTGTGTATCATGCACTAAATGTCTTAAGCTAAATAACTCATCTTTATTTTTATTGAATTCCTCTTTTAGTGCCTCCATTTGCTTTGATATGGCTTTTATAGATTCATCCAAAGAACTCATTCCAGTTGGAGAATATTTACTTATAATACTTACCAGCCTTGCTGGAAATTCATCAATCGGCTTAGGTCTCTCCAAGAAATCTGTTTCTATAACCTCGTTTTCATCTAACTTATAAAAAATTCCTCCAATTAACTTAGAATTTGGTATCAATGTAAATGGCGTACTTGAGTAATTATACAATCCAAACATCAGACGCCCCGAATATCCAGGATCAACAGCAAATCCTCCTAAAGTCAAAACGCCATATTCCGACATTCCCCTATTTGCACTAAGGCTCATATACATATTGGGAGGAAGATTAACCTTCTCTTTCGTCAAAACATAAACCACCTCCCCCGGTTGTATCAATGCCTTTCTTCGTTCTTCAACAGACAATTCGTCAAACTTTATAGGAGTACTAAAATCTGATTTTAAAATTTCATCACTCAACGTGAAATCATACTTTAATGCACCACAATTACTGACGGATCCATTTTCAATTATTTTACCCTCTTCAACCAGATTTTTAATCTTGATTCCCGTAATTGTTTCTGCCATTCTTTTTTCCCCCTGCATTTACCCGCTCCTTATACTTTATAATCTACTATGTTCTATAATAGCACATCATATGTACAATAAAGCGTACTGAGTTACATGCTTTTTTGTATTTTCAGTGTTATGTTACTACTATATCTTGTATATGTCAATTATCTATTACTTTAACAAGCACTAAAAATTTAGTCCACAAGCGGCATCGCCGTTTGTGGACTGTTTTCATCTCTCACCGCAGCCGGTTCGCAAATTCATACTGCTGCCTCGTGCGGATCACATACTTTAAATCATCATAACGCTTGCTCAGTTCCCCCTCGGGAATCACAGTATCCATCACCACCGCCATCGTGTCGATCATACTGTCCGTGATATCGTCCCGCATGGAAAGCAGAATATTATAACGCTCCTCGAAGCTGTCCGTCTCGAGAAACTCCATGAGCTTTGGGTCAAGCGGGGATTCCTCCTGCTCCTGCTCCTGCTCCTGCTCCTGCTCTGCCTTCGTGTTATCCGGCGCATCCGCGACGCTCACACGCTTTTGTTTCTCTTCCTGCGCACCCTCCTGCTTTTCCACGCGCTCAAAGCGGTATTTCTGCGCTGCATCGGGGTATTTCTCACGATCCACCTCGCTCACAAACATCGCAAGCGGCCTCGCATAGGTGGCATAGTCCCCGTACATCGCCTGGTAAATCACCAGCTCCTCCCCGGTCTCCGAATGCACGGCGATTGTTATGATCTGATACAATTTATCTTTAAAATGCCGGTAAAATTCCCCCGGCACAGGTCTTCGTTCCATCTGCTGTCCTTCCTTCTTCATAATTATGTAGACCCTTCTATCCGTGAAGCGTCATGGACATAAGAAAATCCTGCGCCTCTCCGATAAAATCCCTCTCAAAGCTTAAATTGCCATCATATCCCTTGATCATCAGATCCTCGACAGAGCCAAGAAAACTCTCCTCCCCGTGCATAAACGGCTGCGCCCCGCGCTCCTGCGGCACATGCCCGGAATGCCCATGCTCCAAGGCAGGAGACACACGCTCAGAATGTCCATGTTCCCGCTCCATCGACTCCAGCGTCTCATCCTTTTTCGCATATCGCTGGGAATTCGCTTTCGCCCGCTCCACGATGCTCTGCCGGCCTTCCTTTTTCCTGCGGAACTCCTCCAGTCTCGCCCGGTCTGCATCCGTCATGGTGCGCCCCTGCCTGCTCTGTGGCGGCATACTCTGCGCTCTGCCCTGCGGCGGCATATTCTGCGGCCCCTGCCTCTTATCCTTCTTTCCCGTCCGGTTTGCCCCCATCACTATGATTGCCATAATGATAAAAAACCATACGATAAATCCCAATGTTGTCATTCTTTCTACCTCAACAATTCCCCAATCAGCCACTCGGCCCGCTCCACCGCCGGTCTCTGCTCTCCGGGACGGTTCCAGAGTATCCCCAGAAGCTCCGACTCATTGCGGCTTTTTCTGTCATTGCGCATGAGAAGTGCGTCCATCCGGCTGTCTGCCAGCGGAATCGCAATCAGAAGAAGCTCCTCGATGGGCGCGTAAAATTCCTCCTTATATACCTGCGCAATACGCGCAAGTCTCTCCGCCGGAGGCAGATCCACCAGCTCCTTATCGGTGTGGGACTGATAGAAAAAGCACAAAGGCGCCATCTCCGGCTTATCCTTGAGCAGATTCTCCTTAAGGAGCGAGAGGAGATTTTCAACCTCGCTCTGCAGAATCAGACGCTGCTCGGGCTCCTCCAGAGCCTTTGTCCCCAGCTTCAGGATACTCTCGTAGGTGGAGTGGAATTCCTTATCCTCCCTGCTGATGATAAACTCGTTGGCAAAGCCTCCCTGCAGCCGTTTTAGTTCCTTTAAGGCCTCTGTAAAAGCTTTTTGCCCCTCTTTATCTATCTCGCCCTCCTGCACAAGCAGCTTATCCATGCGCTGCGCCAGCTCCTCCACCCTGAGCGTGGAGGTTCTCGCCCGCTGGTACTGCTCTTTCACCTGCGGAAACTGTTTGATAAAATGATCATATTTCTTCTGCCACAGCTTCAGCTTTCCCCTGTCACAATCCGTCGCCAAAAGTGCCTCCCGGACTACCCGCATCTCATCTTTTCCCATAACCTGTCTACCTCGTATATTTCTCTACCAGCTCCTGCATCTGTTCCTTGTTTCTCTTTATCCATTCGGCATAAACGGTCTTTTCCTGCTCGATTTTATGCCCCAGTTCAATCAAAAATCCCGGCATATCCTCCGCCGCGATGGCAGCCCCCGTCTCAGCGATGACCTCCTGCCCCTGCAGGGGACAACCGCCCACGCTGACTGCAAATGCGGGCTTTGGCCCCTGCGGCGACTGCTTTACCGCCCCACGGAAGCCAATCTCTCCAGTCTGGTGAGCCGAGCAGGAAGAAGGACAGCCGCTGATATGGATCTGCGGCAATACGCCGTCCGCAAAATTCTCCTTACGAATCTCCTCCACCAGCGTTTTCAGCATACCGCTGGAATCTCCCACGCCCACCTGGCAGATTGTGCTTCCCACGCAGGCCACGGAAGTCTCAAACAGACTGCGCGCACCGTCCTTAGTCAGCGTCAGAAGCTTTTTAGCCTCCTCTGCGGTACAGTTGATGATATACACTCCCTCTTCCGGGGTCAGGCGGAGCTCCACCTGCTCCATATCTGCAATGGCTTCGCAGAGCTCCTTCGCCTTTTCGGGCGGCAGAAAGCCCCCGATGGGCTGGTAAAACACTGCGTAAAGCCCCGCCTGCTTCTGGGGCACAATGCGGCGATCCATAAGCACGTCCTTTGTGGCCGCCTTCTCAACAACCACAGGCTCCACGGTAATATCCAGCTTTTCTTCGGCAAGCACCCTTGCAAGCTTTTCCTGATAGGCCTGCACAAAGCCCTCCGTCCCAAGCGTCTCCTGCATAAACCGGGTTCTCGCCCGCCCCCGGTTCTCATAATTGCCGTAGGTTACAAAGGTATCCACCATAGCCTTTGCGTAGTAGAGGATCTTCTCCCCCGGCACATGCTCCGCCACCTTTGCGCCGAGGGCCGGACGGTTCCCCAGACCTCCCGCCGCATACACGTCAAATGTCTTGTCCGGGTTGGCCACAAAGCCCAGATCCCGGAAGGTAGCATGGGTCTCGTTTTTCGGAGAACTGGAAAAGCAGACCTTTAACTTTCTCGGAAACTTCACCGCCCGTATAAACTGCATGAGGTACTCCCCCATCGCCTCCGCATAGGGCATTACGTCAAAATACTCCTCCGCCTCCACGCCGGAAAGGGGAGAGGCCATGACGTTTCGCGGAAAATCTCCTCCGCCTCCCCTGGATATCATACCCGCGTTCCATGCGGCCTCCATCAGGTCGCAGAGATCTTCCGCCTCTAAGTCATGGAGCTGCACGGACTGGCAGGTGGTCAGCTTAATCCTGTCAATCCCATACTTCTCCACCGCATCCGCGATAAACTTAAGCCGCTCCTTCGTAAGCCTGCCCCCGGCCATTCGAAGCCTCAGCATGTGCTTTTTTGCGCCCCGTTGTGCATAGCTGCCGAAGCCGCCGGAAAAGCCCTTGTACTCCGGCACTTTCAGCTCTCCGCCATGAAACCGCATCGTCTTATCCCGAAATTCCGCAAGATCCGGCAAAAATTCCTGTAAATAATCCATCGCCCTTCTGCCTCCCTACCCATATTGCCGTCAGAACACGCCATAGTCCTATTATATATGAATTATCCATAAATATCCACATAAAAATAACATACATACGGAAATCCAATTTTCCTTCACAAAGACAGCTTTGGAATCTTTTGCACCGCCAGCCATTCTCAAATGTCCAAGGTTGATTTCCGTGGGCGGACGTGCTAATATATCTGCAGAAAATCAACTTTTTCATGGAAACCCAAGCCCGGCAGGAGGAGCAAATGCTGACATACGACGACGCACTGAACCTGAATTATTATAAAAAAACCCAGTTCACCGGCTGGATCAATGGAATGCGCTTTCTGATCCGGCGCGAAGCGCCCGAGGATAAGGAGGCCATTTTCCACGCATGGGTCTGGCCGGGACCCTTCATCTTTGATATGACTCCCGATGAGAAAAAAACAGACTTCACAGCCCCCTTCTCCAATGAAGGGAAGCAGGAAGTCGTAGACTGGATCAACGGGGAATACGAGTCCCACCCCGAGCGGTGGAGCCATGAGAGAAAACCTTTATATGAATAGCCCTCTCACTGCAGAACCGCCCGGTAACTCACATCCCCTTTATCGTACAGGCCGGTGATGCTTATGTCACTGTCATTGTAATACAAGGTCATTTCCCCACCGTAGATACAGTGGATACCACTTTGCAAAAGCCTCCCGGGCGCCTCCCCGTCCCACTCGTCCGCGACAAACACCGGAGCCGTATGCATAAGCAGCTCCCCGCACCCCATACCGCGGGAATACGTCACCAGATTGTTTCTCGCACACTTCTCGCTCCCGTCCGCAATATCCCGGTAGGCCGTGCGCAGCGTGCCGTCCGCAAACTCATAATAATACATGCGGTCAATTTGGTTCAGCGGATAGTTCCGCAGGCTGACCAGACTTAACGCCCCGGCATACTCCATCGTGCCCGCATCGTAGACGGTATCGCCAAAGCGGTCGTACAGATTAAAGGCATAGGTCACGTCTCTGGTATCCAGATTGCGCACAAAGCCGTCATGGCTGGAAATCACGCCCCGGGTATACCCCTGCGCGGCCAGCTCCTCCGCGAGAGCGTCCGCGATAAACGCATTTTTCATCCAGTAAAAATCCACATACTGGGTCACAGACTCCGCATCCAGCCAGCTTTTATACTCCGGCGCAATCGAAAGCCTTATCGTGTTATCTCCCAGCAGCTCGATTTCTATGCTCTCCCCGTCCGAGGCAAACTCCGCCGTCTGCCCGCAGAATTCCGCCAGCTCCTCATTCTGCTCCGGGTCAAACACTGCCGTTTCCGAATCATCCCCGCAATAAAAAATATTGTCGCAGACCTCATAGACAGGCGCCAGATAGATCCGCCTCTCCCCGCAGGCCTCTGCCAGGGAAAAAGCGTCGTACAGCACCGGATCCACCACAATTTCCTCCCCCGGGTGTGCATTGATATAGCAGAGGTTGTGTACGCCCTCAAATTCCTGATACACGTTAAAAAGCTGATACAGCTTTACACAGGCGTCCGTATAAACCGCCCGCACGGCCTTGCTCTCCGCGGAGGGCGTCTGCCCGCCCGCCCCCAGCTCATAGAGAAACACAAAGTCCCCGGCACAGTTTATCTCTGCGG
The DNA here is from genome assembly GCA_023663685.1 of Blautia sp. Taxonomy (GTDB): domain Bacteria; phylum Bacillota; class Clostridia; order Lachnospirales; family Lachnospiraceae; genus Roseburia. The sequence continues at coordinate 10,947 of JAMPHB010000012.1, read as the reverse complement.
CAGCATTCGCCTCAATCTCCGTCCAGCCGCTGCTCCCGTTCAAAAACTGCGTAAATGCACTGGCAAGGGCAAAAGCGCCGACCGCCAGAAGGAGGATCACCGCCGCCAGACGGTATTTGTTGTATTTATCATCCTTAAGCTCCACCCTTGTGACCTTATCCACATGTGGAGAGTTCCGCTTCTTTGCCGCCATATCCCGTCAGATCACCGCAAGAACGATTGCAAGAAGCAAAAGAAGAATTAAAACGCCCAGCACAATAAAGCCGACCACCGCGCCCTTTTTGCACGCTTTGTAGTTGCGGATATAATTGTGCTTCTTAAATACCAGCGCCGCAATAATGCCAATCACCGGCAGGAAGAAAGACAGCACGCCCAGCCATATATTTCCGGTATCGTGTACCGGAGCATTTAAAAACTCATCGGATATAATCGCGTCGATGGCCTCGTCCTGCTTCCTTTTGATTTCCTCGGCAGACGTGCTCTCCTGATCCATGATTGTGATAGACTTAATCGGCACGTTTTTCTCACGAATCGCCTTGTATTCGCTGATTTCCTTCTTATTTCCGTACACCCAGTGATCGCTGCCTATGCACACAAATTCCGGTTTGTCCTCCGAATAGTCGTGCATCGCGGGATCATAGGTGTAGAGCACCTTATTTTTCTCCAGCCTCGGATCCGGAATCGGAATCGCGGAGATCAGGGAGCGGGTGTAGGGGTGCAGCGGATAATCGAACAGCTCCTCCGCTGCCGCCACCTCCACGATTTTTCCCTTGTAGATTACGCCGATTCTGTCTGAGATAAAACGCACCACCGACAGATCGTGGGCAATAAACAGATAGGTGACATTCTTCTCTTTCTGAAACTTTTTCAAAAGATTGAGCACCTGTGCGCGGATGGACACATCCAGCGCAGAGATCGGCTCGTCCGCCACTACCAGCTCCGGCTCCATGACCATCGCCCGCGCAATCCCGATACGCTGTCTCTGGCCTCCCGAAAACTCGTGGGGATAGCGGGTCAGATGCTCCGGCAGAAGCCCGACCTCGTTGATCATGTTCTCCACCTTGCTCACACGATCCGCCTCGTCCTTGAAGAGGTGGAAATTGTACAGACCCTCGGACACGATATAATCCACCGTGGCGCGCTCGTTCAGAGACGCCGCCGGATCCTGAAATACCATCTGGATATTGCGGATAACCTCCCGGTCAAGACTTTTGGGGATTTTTCCCGAGATCGGCACTCCCTTGTACAGAATCTCCCCGGCCGCCAGCGGATTGACACGGATCACCGCCCGGCCGATGGTCGTCTTGCCGGAGCCCGACTCACCCACCAGCGAGAATGTCTCCCCCCGGTAAATATCAAAGGAGGCATTCTGCACGGCGCGCACCGCATCCTCACCCTTGCCAAAGGTAATATCTATATTCTTTAACGACAGCAGAATCTCCCTGCCGTTTTCATCGACGGGTCCCTTTTCCGGCAGATGCGCCACGCGAACCCTTTTTTCTTTTTCCCGATTTTGCTCTGACACGTTCAAAACTCCTATATGTTAAATGCATTGATCAGTTTCTCATGGATATTCTGGATAATCTCCGGCTTCTCAAGCTTCGGCGCCCGGGGATCCAAAAGCCATGTTTTCGCGTAATGCGTATCCGTCACCTGGAACATCGGCGGCTCCTTTAAGGTATCCACCTTCAGACAGTAGGGGTTACGCGGTGCAAAGGCATCGCCCACGATATTGTTGTACAGCGACGGCGGCGTGCCGGTGATGGAGAACAGCTTCGTCTCTCTCTGGGCAAGCTGCGGCAGCGAGGACAGAAGCGCCCATGTATAGGGATGCCTCGGGTCATAAAAGACCTCCTCCACCGTACCCAGCTCTATAATCTGCCCCGCATAGAGCACCGCCACCCGGTCTGCGATATTGGCGACCACGCCAAGGTCGTGGGTGATAAACACGATTGTATAATTAAATTCCTTCTGCAGATCCTTGATCAGCTTTAAAATCTGTGCCTGAATCGTCACGTCCAGCGCCGTGGTCGGCTCATCGCAGATTAGAATCTTCGGCTGGCAGGACAAAGCGATTGCAATGACGATTCTCTGGCGCATACCGCCGGAATACTGGAAGGGATAATCGTCATAGCGCGACTCCGCATTGGGAATCCCCACCTTCTTCATCAGCTCGATGGCGCGCTTTCTGGCCTCCGCCTCGCTGCATTCCTGATGTTTCATAATCACCGATGTGATCTGCTTGCCAATCGTAATAATTGGATTCAGCGAGGTCATAGGATCCTGAAACACAGTAGCGATCTTCTTTCCACGAATCTGCGTCCAGTCGTTCTGGTACTTTACGCTGGCAAGATTCAGCACACAGACGCCATGCAGCCGGTCCGGCTTCTCGTCCAGATACCGCACCCGAAACGCCACGCTGTCAAACACCGCATTGCGCTCCTCCTCATTGTCCAGATCCACGCCGAGCTTCATCGCAGATTCCAGCGCCTTTTCCAGTCTGTGGATCAGCTTCACCCTGTGGAACATATCATACCGTCCCACAGACAGATAGACCTCCTTCGCCAGCACCTCATTGCGCTGTCTCGTCTCAAGGGAAATCTGCCGGGAAATCTCCTTTTCATATTCCGCCTCAAGTGCCGACATGCGCTTGCCGTAGTCCTGCTGATAGGCGGCGTCCGCCTTTAAGGCCTTTGCCTGCTCCTTTTTACGCTTCTCCTCATTCTTCTCGAGCGTCCGTATCTTCGCATCCAGCTCCTTTAAGCGTGCAGCCGCCTGCCGGATCTGCTCCTTTTCCTTCCCGGGGTCGTAGGTCTGCTTCTTGTTAAACAGCTCCACCCTTGCGGCTTTTGTCTCCAGAAGCTCCGCCTCCAGCCGCTGACGCTCCTCCTCCGTAAGGGAGCTTCTCTGTCGTCTCTCAGACTTCAGGTCAAGTATCTTCTGATATGTCCCCGCGCCAAACTCATACCGGGAATACACATCGAGCCTCTCCTTTGTCTTTGCGATCAGCCTTCTCGCGCTGTCATTCAGCCGAACCACTGTATCGGAAAGCTCCGCGTCGTTAAATATAAGCTTGCCGGAGCTCACATAGCCGTTGCTGTCAAGCATTCCTGCAAATGTCTTGGTAAAGACGGACTTGCCGGAGCCGGACTCTCCCACAATGGCGATTGATTCATTCTCATAGATATCCAGTGAAATTCCCCGGATAGCGGTCAGAATTCTGCCCCGCACCCGGAACTTCACACTTAAATCCTCAATGTGTAACAAAACATTTTTATCTTCCATATTTAATCTCCACCTAGAGTCATAAGGAATCTGTCAGCTTCGCTGACCACCCTTATGACAACTCACATATGTGTTCTTGGATCGGAGGCGTCTCCGAGATTCTGCCCGGCCACATACAGCACTACCGCTATTATGGATGCGACCGCCACCGGACTCCAGAATTCGAAGCCCCAGCCCGGCGTCACCATAGCGCTCTCCGACTCATAAATCAGGCGTCCCAGTGACATGTCGGACAAGCCCAGTCCCACATAGGAAAGAAATACTTCCATGGAGATATAATACGGAATCTCCGTAGCCAGAAGCGTCACGATCACAGAGGTCATAAAGGGCAGAATATTTTTTGTCGCAATCTTTATCGTGGATGTTCCCAGGCATCTGGATGCCAGATTATACTCCCGGTCCCTTATAATGATTACCTGCGTGCGGATAAAGTAAGCAACCGACAGCCACTCGGTGATTGTAAAGGCAAATACCATCACCCAGAAGCTCGGCGTAAAGAGCATGACGAGCACCGCGCACACCAGCAGATAGGGCACATTGTAAATGATATTGAACAGCTCCATCATAATGATGTCCAGCTTCTTGGAAAAACCCCAGACTGCTCCCACGATCACGCCGACCGTCATGTTGATTGCCGCGCAGACCAGTGCCAGAGAGATGGAGATCCGTGAGCCCACCCAGATTGCGTCAAAGGTGGACTGCCCTGCGGCTCCCGCTCCGAGGAGCCAGTGAATGGAAAAGCCGTTCCTCTGGAGCGCCTGCGCCGGCGTCAAATGCTTTGCGCTCGCATTCATAAGGTTGGCAAACTTATCGTACTCGATGAACATCGGATACAGATAGGCAAACAGTATGATCACTGCCAGCAAAACTAAAATAAATATGTTGAACTTCTTTCTGAAAAACACCCGAAACACCGAATTCCAGTAGGAATATCTCGGGGCCGTAATTTTTTCGGACTCCAGATCACTGTGATCCACACGGGAGAAAAGCTCCTGTTCTGACAGTCCAAATTCGCTTAAATCATAGTCCATAGTCCGTCACCTGTCCTTCGTTGTAAATGAAATTCTCGGGTCTACCAGCGCCATCAGCACATCGCCCAAAATCACAGAGGCCACGGTCAGCACCGCGTAAAAGAGCGTGACGCCGATAATAACGCCGTTGTCGTACTTGTTGATTGCCTCCGTGAGCAGGTTTCCGGCGCCGGGCACTACATACACACGCTCGGTAATGATGGCTCCGGTCATCGCTCCCAAAACCGCTCCCGGAATCCCCTGCACGACCGGGATCACCGCATTTTTAAAGATATGTTTGCTGAAAATCTCGCCCTCGGTCAGTCCTCCCGACCTCGCAAACTTCACATAGTCCGAGTTCATCTGGTCAATCATGTAGCGGCGCAGCCATTTCATCAGGTTGCCGACCTGCGGCAGCGCGAGGGAAACAATCGGCAGAATGTACATGAGCTTACTCGTCGCCTCGAGATCGAAGGTCGTGGGCAGCCCCGCCTTTCCACCGATTGCCTTGAACAAAAAGATATAGGCAAGGCTTGGCACCGCCATGATAAATACAATGTAAAACGTGCCGATCTTATCTACCAGCTTATCCTTCTTGCGCGCCATCAAAATGCCAAGAGGCACGCCGAGGATATAGGACATAAGGGTCGCCAGAATACCGATCATAAAGGAAAAACCAATCTTCGAATGGTTCGCCTTCATCGTCCGCACCCTCGTGTAATCATCGGTAAAGCGGTCCTCATATACAAGGCTCGTCTCTCTCGAGCCCTTCACATAGGTCGCGCTGTGCAGATCGTCCGCGCTGGCCTCCGTCAGTCCCGTCGGGAATGTGATGGTCGATTTCACATAAGAGCCCTGCGCCCTCGTCATGGTGTCAAACACATCGCTGCCCTGATTTACAGAATAGGACGTGCCCAGATTTATTGTAACTATATTCTGATGAATATATGGAAATTTCGAGTCAAAATATAACAGATATTTATGCATTGTTCCATTGCCCATGATCGCCGGAGAAAACTTCTCCCCTCCATAGACCGGATCATGCAATGTAAAGGTAAGCCCCCGTTTTCCCTCGATATCCTCCACCCTATGGATATTGTCAATCGAGACCAGACCGGAAAAATACCCCCATAGACGGGTCAGAACCGGCACATCCTTGTATGCGAAAAGCTGCTGGTTACCGCCGGTAGCCACCTTTTTCGGATTCATCATTTTCGCATCCAGGCGCCTGATCGTATAGCCCTTAGATTTGTAATAATTATTAAATTTTTTAACATATTCCTGCACCAGCTCGGAGTCCTGCTCCTTTGTCCTGCCGATGGATACCGCCTTTGCGCGTGTCTCCTCGTCCAGCTCCCCGCTTTCCACGAGGTCGAGCAGATAATCCGCATAGGGCACATAATCCAGATAGCCGTAGTCCTCCCACTTCTGGTACCGGTAAGCAATCTTTGAGTTGTTGCTCTGCTTTGTATAGGAATTATCCTTTGCAAAAATCAAAGTCCGGTCCATGACGGTGTACACCATGATCATAACCAGCCCCACCACAATGACAAGGGAAACCAGACCGTGAAGAATGCGCTTAATCAAATATTTTGCCATAATTGTGCTCTCACTAAAATCTGCAGGGGGACGGCGAACCGCCCTCCTGCGTTAATTGGTGTCTTACATCGTGTTTCGGATTAGTAAATTCCGAGGGCCTTTCCCATATAGCCTTCATATTCCGGCAGATAGGTGTCCAGATAGCTGGAGGGATCGCCGTAATCAGGCATCCAGCCGGACTGGTCGGTCAGGTCGTAATTCGACTCGTAGCCGTAAGAGGTATAGTACCCGGAATATCCCCATGTCGTATAGGTGATACAGTCTACCAGATCTACGACCACAGCGCCGTCAAAGGCGGACTCGATCGACTGCTTCATAACGTTCACCTGATTCGTAAGGCTTGTTACCTCCGACGGGTAGGGTACATCCAGATGAATCGGATTGTCTGCATCGATGGTGACTCCTGCCTCTGCCAGCTCGCTGATCGCCGTCTCCATCTCCGCCTTGGCGTTGTCCAGATTGCGCCAGCCGTCATAGCCGTCCGAAGAGCCGATTCCGTCGTTCGCATCCTTGTTCCATGCCACAATCGGAATATTGTCCGCATCCAGCTGCGCCTGAATGATCTCGCCGTAGTACGTTCCCGCCGCAAAGGTGGTCGCCGTGCCGTTGATGTCAACGGTCACATCCTCCTCGAGCGTCACGAAATTGCCCGGCGTATAGGTGTTGCGAAGATTGTTAAGCTTTAACTCCTCACCGTTGCTCTGCGCATTGTAGGAAGCGCGGTCAAAGGCAAAGAATAACGCCCGGCGGAAATGCACGTTGTTGACCGCCGCATTCGTCCGCGTCTTATCCTCCTCTGTCTGGCTGGAAACAGCCACGGTGTGGTCATTAAAGTTGTGGAATGCATTCCGGTTCAGATTAAAGAATGCACAGTACGAGGTAGCGTTCGTATCACGGAGTACCGTATATTTATCAAAGTTGCCGTCCTCCTTGGCAAGCTCCAGCGCCTCCACAGTAAGGCCGCAGCCGTCAATGGTGCCCGCAAGCGCATCATTGTAAAGCTTCGTCGGGTCAGAGCCGTCTGAAAACAGCCAGGTGATTGTATTTATATTGATATTGCCGGCATTCCAGTAGGACTCATTTGCCTTGTACACGATGGAATTCTTTTCCGTCGCACTCGTCACAAGGTAGGGGCCGCAATACGCGATAGAGTCCGCATCCTTGCCGTAGGTATAATCTGCTGCGGAGGAATCAAACTCCACGCCGAACTTACCGCCCTGGGACTCATAATAGGTTCTGCTCATCGGCGCAAAGATGGAATATCCCACCATGGTGATCAGATAGCTGCAGGGTGCATCGAGCGTATAAACGACAGTATTATCATCCGGCGCGGCAACTCCGACCTCTGAGAAATCAGATATCTCGCCGGTTCCGTACTGCCTTGCATTTTTAATGATGTCATAGAGCAGGGAATCCAGACCGCCCTTGGCGTCCAGAAGATGCTGCATACCGGCAACAAAATCGTCGGCCTTGACATCTGCGACCTCGCGCCCCTGCGAGTCCACCCACTTTACGCCGGAGCGAAGGTGGAAGGTGTAGGTCAGGCCGTCGTCGGATACCTCATAGCTCTCCGCAAGCGCGGGCTGCTGCACGCCCTCCATGTCATACTCCAGCAGGCCGTCGTAGGTATTGACAAGCACCTCGCTGTCCACCGCCTCGGAAGTTGCCAGCACATCCCACGATACAGGGTCTGACGAGTATGCATATGTGTAGGTATCCTTTAAGGTGTAACCCTTGTCGGTAAGGTACTGCTTTACCCATTCCTCATAGGTGCCGGTGCCCTTGAGCTCCGCCCACTTCTGCTTGATCTCGGCAAAGTCCTCCTTCGTAATAAGCTCCTCGCACACGATGCGGTCATGGTATCTGACATTGTCCGTGCCCCACAGCACCTGCGGGGATGTGTAAGGTGCAACTCTCTGTATTCCATAATCTCCATACTGGGTAATCGTCGGAATGATCACCGCCGCGCCCAAAAGCTTCGCCTCCGCGATCGCCTCCAGCGCAAATTTCTCGGATACATTCGTGGAAGCCTTCGCCTGCTGATATGACTCATAGAAATCCTTAAGCGCCAGATTATAAATCTCCGAGGAATCCTCATCATAATTCTCGGGCATCGTAAGGCCCTCCGCATTGCTTGTCTCCTGCGGCTGCGTGGACTCAAATTCTTCTGTATCCACCCCCCCGTCTCCCGTGTTTCCACAGGCAACGAAGCTTAAGCAGGTACAAAACGCCAGCAGCATACTAACCAGTTTCTTTTTCATAATTTCTCCTTTCCTTAAAAATATTATATATAAACGCCTCCTGCGCATATATATCAGATCTCACATGTATTTTCCAGGGCAGAAACTTACCGGGGCAAAACACAAAAAGAAGTCCAACCTCACCCCTTTGTCCGTTGCACTTCTCCGCTCTATCCCTTTTACTGCCTTACTTCTCAGAAAACATAAACCGCAAAAATCTGAGGCATAACTAATATTATTATACATAGTTCCGCACATTTGTCAACCTTTTGCTCATTTTCCCACTTTTTTTCTTTAGGGAATTGACATTCTCCGGAAGAATCAGTATAGTATATAGAAGTTACTTCGCGGGCATGGCGGAATTGGCAGACGCGCCAGATTTAGGTTCTGGTGTCTACGACGTGCAGGTTCAAGTCCTGTTGCCCGCATGATTGAGGAGACTGACCCTGCGTTAGTCTCCTCGCTTAGTCTTATAATTTTTACAAGGAGGCCTGCAATGCAAAAGGATATGACTGTCGGAAGTCCCATGAAAATACTGCTGCTCTTTTCCGTGCCCGTGCTATTGGGAAATCTGTTCCAGCAATTTTATAATATGGTGGACACGATCATCGTGGGACAGTATCTGGGAGAGGACGCGCTGGCGGCCGTCGGCTCCACCGGCTGTCTCATGTTCCTCGTGCTGGGCTTTGCCAACGGAATCGCGCAGGGCTTCGGCGTCATGCTGTCGCACGCCTTCGGCGCGAAGGACGAAAAAACCTTAAAGCGCTATGTGGCGCTGTCCCTCTTTCTGATGGTGATTGTCTCCACGATCCTCACCGTTTTGACCGTGGCGGCATCCAGACAGTTTCTCATCTGGATGCACACCCCGGAAAATATCTTAGACCTTGCAAACAATTATATCCGCGTGATTTTCGCGGGAATTATCTGCACCATGGCCTACAATGTGGCGTCGGGCATCCTCCGAAGCATCGGGGACAGCAAAACGCCTCTGTATTTTCTGATTTTTTCCTCTGCGCTCAATATCGCGCTGGACGTCTTTTTAATCGTCGCGTTAAGGCTCGGCACGGCGGGCGCGGCGCTGGCCACTGTCATCTCCCAGGGGGTGTCGGCGCTCATGTGCTTTGTGGTCATGTTCCACAAATACGAGTTCCTGCGTTTTCAAAAAAAGGACTGTGTCCTGCGCTGGACGGATATTTATGGAATGCTCCGCATCGGCATTCCGATGGCGCTCAATTACTCGATTACGGCGATTGGAACCATGATCCTGCAGAGCGCGGTCAATGTGTTCGGCTCCGCCGTGGTCGCCGCCTTCACTGCCGCCTCCAAGGTCTGCAGCCTTGCCACCCAGACCATGCCGACCCTCGGAACTGCTTTTGCGACCTTCTGCGGGCAAAACCTTGGCGCAGGCAGATACGACCGCATTTTTAAGGGTATGCGGGACGGATTTTTCCTTTCCTTTGCAGCTGCGGCCGCAGGTGCGGCGGTCAGCTGTTTTGCAGGCCCCTTTATGATCGGGTGGTTCATCCATGAGCCCTCCCCGGAGACTATCGGTTACGCTATGGAATACCTCTATATCTCCAGCGCATTCATGCTCCCGCTGGCATGGATCTTCGTGTACCGCAACGGCCTGCAGGGGCTTGGCCGGGGAATGGTTCCGATGCTCAGCGGCGTGGTGGAGCTTCTCAGCCGCTTCGTAGTAATCCGGCTGTTTGCCGCTTCCTTCGGCTATAGGGGCGTATGCTTTGCAGACGCCGCGGCATGGCTGACCACAGGACTTCTCCTGCTTGGCGCCTATCTGGTGTGGAAGGCAAAGGCCCGGCGCTGGCATTCTGCAGGCGCGGGGGAGGCATGAGCTGCCGGTTGGAATCTCGATATGAACACAAAACACCATTTTGAAAATGGAAATTTTTTTCTCTCACCAAAATGAAAAAACAGTTGCATCTTACGACTTTTTGCTATACTATGGAGTAGAAGTAAATGTTTACCGTTTGTTATGTGACGGGGTACAAAAAGCATAGCAGGTATTTCTGCCACCTGCCGATGGTGTGGGGTATAAATAATTCGGTATGTAAATTCTTGCCACTTGCTATACTGGTGGGATATAAGTAGTATAGTTCGAAAGGAATCCCCATCGACACTGATGGGGATTTTTGCAGGTAAAACTCTTGGCTCTGAGGAGAAAGCATGGAAATAAAACAGGGATACTCTTATCATATCAAAGATGAATTTTTTGACCGGATACAAAATAAATATTTGATGAGCAATAAGGAAAGCGGGAATTACCGTCCACATTTTTTAGCAATTCAGGATAGCCGAAATAAGAAATTATACTGGATGATTCCAATCAGTTCTCAAATTGATAAATATAAAAACATTATCAAAAAGAAAATTAAACGTTATGGAAAATGCAATACCATCATTATTGGAACATTTGCCGGAAAGGACAATGCTTTCTTAATTCAAAATGCATTTCCGATTATAGGAAAATATCTCGATCATGTCCATACGATAGAACAGAAACCCATAACCATACATAACAAATTAAACAAGGAATTGACTGTCAATCTTAGGGAAGTTCTTGCCCTGCACAGGCAAGGTATTCATTTGATTTTTCCAGATATAGATTATATCCAAAAAGAAATGGAGAAAGAGCTCTCAGAATAAAAAGACCGGATAACAACGCAATATCCGTCTAATTAAAACAGCCGCAAAGCCTGTATTTCAGGCTTTGCGGCTGTTTTCGTGAGATACGGGGGAATCGAACCCCCGACAACTTGATTAAAAGTCAAGTGCTCTACCAACTGAGCTAGTAT
>JAMPHB010000011.1 GCA_023663685.1 Blautia sp. | reverse complement strand
GAAATAAAAATACCAGCCCCACAGATGCGGTTTCTGCGTCTGTGGGGTAAATTTTTTGAAAGCCATTTACTTTTTCTGGTTTTTAGATATAATAAAAACAGAGGACTAAAGAATTCTTTAGATTTCAAGAATTCCGTATATCTGACTGTGCAGACAGCACAGCTATGAGAAAGGAGGGTTTTACATGAACTTAGCAAAAATCTCTGCCAATGGGCAGATTACCGTGCCTGCAGAAATACGCCGCCTGCTTGGTTTGAAATCTGGTGATAAAATCCTATTCTTCCAGAAACCAAGCGGTGAGATTGTCATCCATAACGCTTCCTCACAAGCAATTTATAAAGCTCAGAAAGCGTTTGAGGGTATCGCCGAACAAATGGGAGTATATAACGAAGATGACGTACAGACATTGGTAGATGAAGTGCGTTACGGAAAGGGCAGTGAATGAAGATACTGATAGACACTAATATTCTGATTTCTGCCATACTATTTCCGCGTTCCAAGCCTGCAAAAGCATTGATTTATACCGCAGAAAACCACGATATGGTCTTATGCGACCAAAATCTGACAGAACTTCGGGAAGTCCTTAATAGGAAAGCACCGCAGTCTCTGGCTGATGCAGAAGTTCTATTAACGGAGTTACCTTATGAGTTAATCCCTGCCGTACCTCATGCACAAAAGCTGATACGGGATGCCAAAGACCAGCCTATTCTGAATGCGGCTATTCTTTATGATGTTGACGTTATACTTACTGGTGACAAAGACTTTTTAAGCCTGAATATAGAGCATCCCGAGTGCATGACTGTAGCACAATTTCTCAATATGGAAGGAGTGAAGCTGTAAAAGGCTCTGTTTTTTCTTAATAAGCCCATCACCTACACGACCAGCGGCAAGTCAGTTGCGCCGTCAACAAAAACGAAAATAGCCGCCATTACTGCGAATAATGACGGCTGGCCTTACAAAAGGCTGAAGCTTTAATGTTCGGGGTAAGCCGCTTCTCTGGCTTTCCCTTTTCTACATACGATATACCATATCTGCAAATTCAACGCAAGCATAATTGAAAACAACTTTGATCGTACAGAACAAGGCAGGCTTATTTTCTCTTGTTATTCCTGTTTATGTAGAAACTGAATATGTGTAAAAATGTCAGACCACCAGCGAAAATCCGGAGGCCTGGCATTTTTTTCCGGGCTTTATGAAATATCTACAAAAAATTCATTGAAAAATTGCCAGAATTAACAATTGAAGTTCGGGGGGGGTAAAGTGATATAGTAAAAATAGCAAAAGGACAATCGGTTGCGCAGCTTGCGCAAAACCCTCTCCTCCAACGAAGAGGGAGCAGTAGTCTCAGCCCATTTGCCAAAGGCAGAGTTTACATGGGCTGATGTTGAAGAAAGGGAGGTATTTATGAAGAAACGATGGGCAAAACGTATTACCAGTGTTGTACTTGCTCTGGCTATGATTCTGGCAGGGCTTGGGCCTTGGAGCGACGGACTTATGGTCGTGAAGGCGGCGGAGAATGCATTTACATTGTATTACTACAGTGAGTCGAGTGATGCACTGTATGTAAATGTTTGGAATTGGGCTGGAATTTCACTTCCAGACAGTAATACTTTGAGTTCTGACTGGGGCTGGAAGTACAGTCAGGCTGTTATGCAGCCGGTTGAGGGAAATGCAAAGTGGTACAGCGTAGATTTTTCTATCCTTGATGCATCTACAGCTGATGGCTTTACTATCTATCAGGGTGGAAGCGCAGACTCAAATAAAGTTGTAGAGTATGATGATCAGTGGAACAATTCGACAGTTTATGCAACCCTGATCGGTGGTACAAATGATGCATATGCGATTAAGAATGGGACGGTTTATACGGATCTTGCGGCGGCGGGGCTTTCGTTTTCAGAATCGGGTGTGACATACTCAAAGGAAGATTTAAAGGCGCTGATGGATTCCATCCCGGCGGATTACGCATCCCTTGGCTTTACAGACACGGAGGCACTGGCAGCTGCCATGAGTAGTGCGCAGACCTGCTACAGCAATGCGTCCGCAACGGCGGAGGATATAAAGACCTGCTATGAGGCGCTGGCATCCGTCATTTCTAACCTCATAATCTCGGACGGCGATATTTTTATCAAGAAGATTGACGGCTATGATGCAGAGGCGTCGATTCGCGGAATGGATGTATCCTCCTATGTGAGCATAATGAATTCCTTTGACGAATTGAATAAATCCATTACAAACGAGAGCGATAAGCTTGGCTTTCGCGACTTTGACGGCAATCTGCTGGATCGTCAGGGCTTCTTTACCTTCCTTGCATCGCAGGGCGTGAACTATATACGTCTGCGTGTATGGAATGATCCCTATGATGCATCGGGGAATGGCTACGGCGGCGGCACGAATGATGTCGCGGCAGCTAAGGAGATGGGAAAATACGCTACAATTGCGGGCATGGATGTGCTGATTGACTTCCATTACTCGGATTTCTGGGCAGATCCCGGCAAGCAGAAAGCGCCTAAAGCGTGGGCGAGCATGCAGCTTGCGGATAAAGTGAGTGCAGTCAGCGAATTTACTGAGAATGCATTGACGGAGCTGATTGACGCCGGCGTTAATGTGACGATGGTTCAGGTGGGAAATGAGACGAACGGCGCAATCTGCGGGGAGAAGGATGACTGGGCGAAGATGGATCAGATCTTTGACGCAGGCTGCGATGCGGTTCACAAGGTTGCGGCTGCGAAGGGCAGGACAATTTTGGCGGCTGTGCATTTCACGAACCCGGAAGCAAGTGGAAGACAGGCAGGCTATGCTAAAAATCTTGCGGATTATGACGGCGACGGTGACGGGACAAAAGAAGGCGTGAGCTACGATGTGTTTGCGACCTCATGGTATCCGTACTGGCATGGAACGCTGCAGAATCTGCAGAGTGTGCTGGGAACGATTGCAGGCACTTATGACAAATATGTGATGGTAGCTGAGACCTCCTGGGCATTTACACTTGATGACGGCGACGGACACGACAATACCGTTCGTTTAGGAAATAATGACAGCGATCCGGCATGGTCATTTTCCGTGCAGGGGCAGGCAGATGAGTTCCGTGATGTACTGGCGACGATTTCCAATATAGATGTAACTCTGACAAATGGCGATAAGGCGGGACTTGGCGCTTTCTGGTGGGAGGGCGCGTGGATTCCGGTGCAGTATGCATATAATGAAGACGGCACAGCAAATGAGGAAATCATAAACGCCAATAAGGTGCTTTGGGAAAAATACGGCAGTGGCTGGGCGGCTTCCTATGGCGGTGGATATGATGCGGAGGACGCCGGTAAATGGTATGGCGGCAGCGCGGTAGATAATCAGGCGTTCTTTGATTTTCATGGCAATGCGATGGCCTGTATCAAGGTCTATAATGCAAATTATCTGACTTATGGAGCAAAAGGTGAGGTAAAGGCAGTTGGATATACGCCGCTTACCTATTCCATGGAGGTGGGAGACACAGCCGTGCTTCCGGTGGCGGCGACAGTACTCTACAATGACGGCACATCGGTGGAAAAGGCTGTTACATGGAATGCGGAGGAAGTGGAGGCGCTGAATGCAAAGGCGGCTACCACCGCGGGTATTGGAGAGCATGTCATTTACGGCGCGTTAAGCGATGACAGAGAATATGAAATTGTCTGCAAAGTAACGATAGATCCGGGTTCCCAGAATTTACTAAAAGACAGCAGTTTTGAGGGGACGATTGCCGACAACTGGGCGGTGGAGGGGGATTTACGGATTCCGCCCAAAGGCACAGACACAGCGAAGGATGCGCATTCCGGTTCTTATTCCTGCCGCTGGTATCATGCGAAAGCTGGGACGGCAGGCATTTCCCAGAGTGTTACTGTGACCGAGCCGGGAGCCTACAGCGGATATGTATTTGCGCAGGGACTGGCGGGAGATAAAGTGAAGGTTAGCATTAGTCTGGACGATACGGTGAAAGAGGCGGAGGAGACGCTGGATGGCTGGGCAGTCTGGAAGAAGCCGATGGCAGAAGGCCTTATCGTTACACAGGATATGATTGATGCCGGAAATAATACCATTATTTTTAAGATTACGGTTACAAGTCAGGATGGCGGCTGGGGCGGTTTTGACGATGCTGCACTGTACTGGGCAGGCTCGGTTCCGTCCGGCATGAAAGTATATGAAGGGGATACGGAGGTGACCAGCGTCAGCTTAGAGGAGGGCGCAAGCACAAGATTGACCGCAGAATACGATGCGGGTGTATCGGTAACCATCTGGTCAGTGGAGGATGAGACCTGCGTGAGCGTAGACAGCGATGGAAAGATCACGGCATTAAAGGCTGGTGAGACCACAGTAACAGCGACCAACAAATTTAATAGCGCGGTTTCTGCTACGATCACAGTAACTGTTACAGAAAAGCCTGCTCCGCCGGAAGATCCGGACGACCCGGAGAATCCGGACGACCCGAAAGACCCGGAGAACCCGGACGACCCGAATAAACCCACCGAAGGAGAGGAGGACGATAAGAAGCCGGAAAGCTCGTCTTCCAGCAGCAGTACAGCAACCGGAACAACCATTCTGCTTCTTCCGGACGGTACAAGGGTAGAGACTACGGCGGACGGTACAACGACAGCTACCAAGAAGACAGAGAATGATGACGGCTCCGTGACCGAGACGAAGGTAGTCACAAATGCCAACGGTACGGTTGTCTCAGCGGTCGAAACCGTCACAAATGCCGATGGTTCTGTGGTAGAAAAAGTGAGTGAGAGCGAGCTTAATACCCGGGGCAAGGAAGTGGACGTGACCACGACCACAAAGACGGATGCTGAGGGCAAGGTAACATCAGTGACAGAGAAGTCTGTGATAGCACAGTCCTCCGCCACCACCAGCACCACCGTGACGGTAAAGAAGGACGGCGAGGGAGAGATTACCTCTGCAAAGGCTTCAATCAGTAAGACGCTGGAAAAGGGAAATAAGACGACCATTCCTTCCTCCATCGTGGGACAGATCACCGAGGCGGCAGGCACTCCGAACGTTATCATCACCATGACTGTAAAGGATAAGGCGGGAAATACCAAGTATAAAGTGCAGGTGGAGTCCGAGGATTTAAAGGCTGGCAACGAGCTGTACATTTACAAGCTGGATACCAAGAAAAACGAGTATGTCATGGTCAATGCCAAGACTTACGAGGTGAACAGCAAGGGCGATGTGTCCGTATCCATGAGCAAGAAGGCGACCTACACGCTGGTGGACAAGGAAACGGCTGCCAAGATTGACAAGGAGATCAAGGCGACGATTACGCCGAAGAAGAGCAGCACCACCGTCAAGAAGGGCAAGAACACCACCTTTAAGCTGAGCGACAAGGCGAACAAGGACAACATCAAATCCATCACCTACACGACCAGCGACAAGTCGGTTGCGACCGTAGACAAAAATGGAAAGATTGTCGCAAAGAAGAACGGCACAGTGACGGTCAAGGCGAAGGTAACGCTGAAAAACGGTACGACCAAGACCATCAAGATTAAGGTAAAAGTGAAATAAAACGGCTCTTGTCATAAGGCACCGGATATGCTATACTTATCAGCATAAAAAGGAGATGAATGTAGTATGACAGATATGGGATTTCTGATTTTTCTGGGAGTGATTATCGGAGTGGCTGTGCTCGGTGCGGTTATCGCAGTAGTTGCGTCCGTGTCCGGCGCGTCGGCGGCCATTGTAGATGAGGAAGATTCCGGAGACGAATAGGTATTGACAGAGAAAGGGCTGTCGCTTTAACGATATTTCGTTAAGGCGGCAGTCTTTTTTGTGCTGTTTTCAATTGATTATGCCCCCTACAGATCCGTGCCCTTCTCCCGCTGCATGGATTCCCTCTGCTTCTTGTAGAAATAGCCAACATAATCCCTGCCGCCGTCGATGATGCGGCAGCCGATAATCTGGTTTCTGGCGTTCACGGGGGCGAAGCGCACGGCGCAGACAAACACCGTATAAACAATCGTCTGCTCCTCCTCGCCCACTTTTTTGCGTTCAGAGAACTGAACCCGGATCCGGGTTCCCGGTGCAATCTTTATGTCCGGGCTCACCAAAAGCCCCATGCCCGTCACGGAGAAATCCCTGATCGTCCCCCGCTTCGTCACGGCGGGCGAGCCATAGGTCAGCGTGCACTCTTCTCCCAGCCACAGTCTGAAATCCTTCCGGCGGTTAAAAGAGCGGGCATCATGGCTGGAAAAAATAACGTGCTGTCTCCCGGCGTCCGGGAGCGCAAACTTCACGATTTTAACATTTTCCCACATGTAGGGAAGCTCCTCAAAAATTCCGATACAGTCGCACTGTACATTTGGGGAGGCAAAATTGATCGTCTGGTTATCGCTGACAAACAGCGTCACCGCGACGCAGGCGCGGAATTTGCTTCTCGCCAGCAGTTCGGCAAGAAAGTCCAGATCATTCTGTGTAAGTGGAAGGATTTCGCTCTCGAGAGTCGCCTGTTTGTCCTCGGCGGAGGCGGTGATCGTGAGCCGGGTTCCTTCCGGCAGTTCATTTATATACATAATCAAAATCCCTTCATTGTATGTGTAATATACCTATTTTAGCACAAATTCTTTCCGTCTACAATCCGGCAAAGTGGCTTAGAATAGAAATTCATTTTGCAATTGTTAATAGCTGGGTGTGCAAAAGGTTGACAAAGCTGTCTTTGCGACGGGAAATTGGATTTTTTTAATGTTCTGTATATTACCAGCGATTGCGGGGCATGGACGTCCCGCAAAGCCCGCACTGAGCCACGATGGCGAATTGCGGGTGGTCGCGTCAAGGGAGATAAGCATTCCAGAACATTTAGAAAATCCATTTGCCGAAGCCGACAGCGTGGAACCTTTTTGCACACCCAGCTGTTTACAGTTTGCAAAATAAAATCCTTTGATTCCAGAAACTTCTAAAATAATTATGAATTCTTTACTCCGCCGCTTGTAAAACAAAAACGTCGGAGTATAATGTAAGAGAATTCGACTGACTGACCAGTCAGTCAAGACCGGAATATGGGAGGAATACATATGATATCGAAATACAGTGTAAAGCGGCCCTTTACCGTGCTGGTGTGCGTGGTGCTGGTGATCGTGCTCGGCGTAGTGTCCCTGATGCGGATGACGACGGATCTTTTGCCGGACATGAGTTTTCAGTATGCGCTGATTATCACCACAGATGTGGGGGCGAGCCCGGAGAAGGTGGAGAGTGAGGTGACAGCGCCGATCGAGGCGTCCATGGCCACCACTTCGAACATTAAGAATGTGAGCTCCATCTCCTACAACAGCTATTCGATTGTGACCTGCGAGTACGAGCAGAGTGCGAACATGGACTCTGTTGTGATTGAGATTCAGCAGAAGCTTGACCAGATCTCGGGGAGCTGGGGGGATTCCGTGGGGACGCCCATGATTATGAAAATCAACCCGGATATGCTTCCGGTGCTTGTAGCCGCCGTGGATATGGAGGGCATGAGCGCAGGGGAGCTGTCGGACTATGTGGAGACGGATCTGATTCCCAGCCTAGAGAGCCTGGAGGGAGTGGCCTCTGTCTCTGCCACGGGACAGCTTGAGGAGAGCGTCGAGGTCACGCTGAATGCGGATAAGATAAAAAAACTCAACAAGAAGATCCGTAAGGCCATCGACAAGCAGTTTAAGGATGCGCAGAAGGATATCGACAACGCCGCCAGCGAGGTGGAGGACGGGCAGAATGCGCTGAATTCCGGTTCTGACAGTCTGACACAGTCCATCAACGACGTACTGGATAAGCGTGATGAGCTTTTTAAGAGCGAGGAAGATTTAAACAAGCAGAAGAAGGATTTAAACAAGCAGAAAAAGTCTCTGGAACAGCTGCAGGCGGGAATCTCCGCTTTCATGGAGTCCGAGGCATATACCGGGCTCACCGGACTGATTGAGCAGAACCCGCAGGCTCTGCAGATTCCCGAGGTGCAGGAGCAGGTTGCGGCGCTGAACGCAGTGATCGCAGAGCAGTTTGCGGGACTTTCGGAGCTGGGGATCGAGGTAAAGACCTACGAGGATCTGCCCACGGCGGCGGCGACGGTTGCCGGGCTGCTGACGCAGGTAAATTCCGGCATCGAGACGATTGACAGTGCACTGGAGCAGATTGAGCAGGGCAAAATCACACTGTCGAACGCGCTTGATACGTTAAATGCCAATGCCGCCCTTGCGGCCATTCAGATGAGCAGCAGCTCGGCGGAGCTGGTCAATGCGGCCTCCTCCTTAGAGAACGCCCAAAGCTCTTTAGACGAGGCGAGGGACAGCGCTTACGAGGCAGCCGATGTGAATGAGATTTTATCGACGGACACGATCAAGAGCCTTTTTGCCGCGCAGAATTTTGACATGCCGGCGGGCTATGTCATGGACGGGGATACCCAGTATCTCGTGCGGGTGGGGGATTCCGTGAAAAATGTGCAGGAGCTTTCGGAGCTTGTGCTCATAGATATGAACATGGACGGGGTGGACGTGATCCGCCTGTCCGATGTGGCGGACATTGCAACGACTGACAACTCCGACGAGACCTACGCGCTCATCAACGGCAACCCCGGCATCACGCTGTCGCTGGAAAAGCAGACCGGCTATTCCACCGGCGAGGTGACCGACCGGATTCTGGACAAATTTGACAGCCTGAAAAAGGATAATGACAAGCTTCATCTTACCACCCTGATGGATCAGGGCGTGTACATTGACATGATTGTGGACAGTGTGGTGCAGAATATGATCTGGGGAGCGGTTCTCGCAATCCTTGTGCTGCTTTTCTTCTTAAAAGATGTAAAGCCGACCCTCGTGATTGCCTGCTCGATTCCGCTTTCCGTGATTGTGGCGGTCGTTCTCATGTACTTTACGGGAATTACCATGAATATCATCTCCATGTCCGGTCTGCTTTTGGGTATCGGTATGCTGGTGGACAACTCGATTGTCGTGATTGAGAATATTTACCGTCTGCGGGACGAGGGACTTTCCATCAAAAAGGCCGCCGTCGAAGGCGCGGGCCAGGTGGCGGGAGCAATTGTGGCGTCTACCCTTACGACGGTCAGCGTGTATGCCCCCATTATCTTTACCGACGGCATCACGAGACAGCTCTTTGTGGATCTGGCGCTGACCATTGCATTCACGCTGGTGGCGAGCCTTCTGGTGGCGCTGACCTTTGTGCCCGCCATGTCCACGGCGACCTTAAAGCGAACCAGGGAGATCCGCCATCCGCTGTTCGATGCGATGAAGGATGGATACGGAAGCTTTTTGCACTGGTGTCTGCGGTTTAAGCCTGTTGTATTTGTGGTGGCGGTCGTGCTTTTGGCAGGGAGCTATTTTCTTGCCATGTCCAGAGGTATGACTTTCATGGACATGGATATGCAGACGAACCAGCTTTCCGTGACAATCGTGCCCCCGGAGGGGGAGACCTACACTTTCGGGGAGCTGAAGGACGCGAGTACGGAGGTGCTTGGAAAAATCTCTGACATTGAGGGTGTGGACACGATCGCCTCCACGATTGGAGGAAACAGCACCATGAGTCTGATGAGTGGCGGCAGCAATGCGGTCTCCATGTATCTGCTTTTGGACGAGGACAGCGGTGTGGGCGCGGACGATGTGGCGAAGGAGATCGAGGAGCGGACAAAGGATATGTCCTGCGTGGTTACGGCGGGCAGCTCCTCTATGGATTTTTCCGCTTACTTCGGGGAAGGCCTGTCGATCAACATCGCGGGAAGCGACCTTGGAACGCTGCAGTCGCTGGCGGCCTCTGTGGCGGAAATCGTGGAAAATACAGAGGGTACCATGGATGTGGAGGACGGTCTGGACGATGCGACGCCGCAGCTTTCCATCCGTGTGGACAAGGAAAAGGCGGCGGAGTACGGGCTTACTGTGGCGCAGGTTTTCCAGCTCGTCTATGCAGAGATGGCAGAGGAGAGCAGCGCGACTACGATTTCCACGGATATTAAGGACTATGAGGTATATCTGCAGACGGAGGAGCAGGCGAATCCGACTCTTTCCGATATCAAAAAACTGACCTTTACCCATACAAATGAGGACGGTGAGGAGGAGGAGCTTCCGCTGACCGACATCTGCGAGATGGAAAACACGACGACCTTGAGCACGATTCAGCGCGATTCCCAGATGCGGTATCTGACGGTGTCCTGCGTGATCGACGAGGAGCACAATGTGACGCTGGTTGCCGATGCGGTGCAGGAGGAAATCGACAAGCTGGATATCCCGGAGGGCTATACCGTGGAGATGGCGGGTGAGGATGAGACCATCGGCGAGGCGATGAGCCAGCTCGTGCTCATGCTTGTGCTTGCAGTCATTTTCATCTATCTGATTATGGTTGCCCAGTTCCAGTCCCTGCTGTCGCCATTTATCATTATGTTCTCGATCCCGCTGGCCTTCACGGGAGGCTTTATCGCCCTCTTTATTTCGGGACAGGAGGTCAGCATTATTGCGATGCTCGGCTTTATCATGCTGGCGGGACTGATTGTAAACAACGGAATTGTTCTGATTGATTATATCAATCAGGCGCGCAGGGAGGGAGAGAGCAAGAAGGAGGCAATTATAGAGGCAGGGAAAACGAGGCTTCGCCCGATTCTTATGACGGCGCTGACGACGATACTTGCCATGTCCACCTCGGCGTTAAGCGGCAATGAGGGGGCGCAGATGATGAAGCCCATGGCAATCACGATTATCGGGGGCATGATTTACGGAACGCTTCTGACGCTGGTCGTCATTCCCTGCATTTACGATGCGTTCAACCGTGAGAGGAGCATGGTGGAGGAGGAACTGTAAATGGGAAAAAGCAGATTTCGGCTGGAGGATTTTTCAAGTCCGCCCCCAAAGGTGCGGCTGATGTTCGATGCGGTGTCCGCACTTCTGGCGGAAAAGGCGGATATCGCAGACCTCAAGGTGTCGGATATCATGGCGCGGGCGGGACTCGGAAAAGGAACGGCCTACGAATATTTTTCCTCCAAGGAGGAGCTTACCGCGATGGCTCTGATTTACGAGTATGGGAAGAAGATTACAGAGCTGAAAAAGCTGGTGGACAGCAAGGCGTGTTTTTCGGATAAGATCTATGGAATTTTAGACTGGCTCCATGAAAACAGCAGCTATCACATGACTTTTATCTGCCTGATTCAGATGACGACCGGCATCCGAAATCCCTGCCAGGGTCTGCACAGCTGCATTCCCGCAGAGCTGCTTACGCAGATGCACGACTATCTCTGCGAGAACGGCGACGCCATCATGGAGCAGGGCTATCAGGAGGGCGTGTACACAGAGACGGACGTGATGAAGCGCCGCATGGCTATGGCGGCAATGGTTCTCCAGTTTGCCATGACGATGGGGGAAAAATCAAAGAATTCACTGTTTGTCATGGACTACGGGACGCTCCGGCCCTATGCCTACGAGACGCTGGTGAAGACATTAAATCAGATGCCTGCACCGGAAAAAGAATTGCACGCAATTCATGCTTGACAAAACGGCATGGGATAAGTATTATGTAAAAAGAACAAGACGTTGCACCGGCTTCGCCCTTCATGTATGGATGTGCATGGAGGGCGTTTTTTGCGAAGCAATTACATGGGATATATGGGGGCGGCGCTGATAAAAGCGTTTCCCGCACCATGCGAAGTTATGACAGAGCAGGAGGAGAATATGAGTAAGGAATTGAGCAAGACCTACGATCCGAAAAGCATAGAGGATCGCCTGTACAAACACTGGGAGGAGCAGGGCTATTTCCACGCAGAGGTGGACGAAAGCAAAAAGCCCTTCACCATCGTGATGCCGCCGCCCAACATCACAGGCCAGCTCCACATGGGGCACGCGCTGGACAATACCATGCAGGATATTCTCATCCGCTACAAGCGGATGCAGGGCTTCAACGCCCTCTGGCAGCCGGGCACAGACCACGCTTCCATCGCGACAGAGGTGAAGGTGATCGAGGCGTTAAAGGAGCAGGGGATCGACAAGGCGGATCTGACGAGGGAGGAATTCCTGGAAAAATGCTGGGACTGGCGGAAGGAGTACGGCGGCCGCATTGTAAAGCAGCTCAAAAAGCTCGGTTCCTCCGCGGACTGGGACAGAGAGCGTTTTACCATGGACGAGGGATGCTCAAAGGCCGTGCAGGACGTGTTTATCAAGCTCTACAAAAAAGGCTGGATCTACAAGGGCTCGAGGATTGTCAACTGGTGTCCCTTGTGCCAGACCTCGATCTCAGATGCCGAGGTGGAGCACGAGGAGCAGGACGGATTTTTCTGGCATATCAATTATCCCGTAGTCGGTGAGCCGGGGCGCTTCGTGGAGATTGCCACCACCCGTCCCGAGACGCTGTTCGGCGATACGGCGGTGGCAGTGAATCCGGAGGACGAGCGCTATCAGGATATCATCGGAAAGACTTTGGAGCTTCCCACCACCGGGCGAAAGATCCCGGTGATCGCAGATTCCTATGTGGACAAGGAATTTGGAACCGGCTGCGTGAAGATTACCCCGGCGCACGACCCCAACGACTTTGAGGTCGGAAAGAGACATGGACTGGAGGAGGTCGTTGTCATAAACGACGATGCCACCATGAATGAAAAGGCCGGAAAATACGCCGGCATGGACCGCTACGAGTGCCGGAAGGCACTGGTTTCTGATTTAGAGGAGATGGGGCTTCTGGTGAAGGTGGTTCCCCACACCCACAACGTGGGGACGCACGACCGCTGCCATACCACGGTGGAGCCGATGATCAAGCAGCAGTGGTTCGTGAAGATGGACGAGATGATAAAGCCCGCCGTGGAGGGCGTGAAAAATGGAGAGGTTCGCCTGATTCCCGCCCGCATGGAAAAAATCTATTTCAACTGGACAGACAACATCAGGGACTGGTGCATAAGCCGCCAGCTCTGGTGGGGGCACAGAATCCCCGCGTGGTATTGTGATGAGTGCGGCGGGATGGTGGTTGCAGCCCAAAAGCCTGCGGCGTGCCCGAAATGCGGCTGCAGCCATATGACGCAGGACGAGGATACGCTGGACACATGGTTTTCCTCGGCACTCTGGCCGTTCTCTACCCTTGGGTGGCCGGAGCAGACGAAGGAACTGGAGTATTTCTATCCGAACGATGTGCTGGTGACCGGATACGACATCATCTTTTTCTGGGTGATCCGCATGGTTTTCTCCGGCTACGAACAGATGGGAAAGGCTCCCTTCCACACCGTGATGTTCCACGGGCTGGTGCGCGATTCGCAGGGGCGTAAAATGAGTAAGTCATTAGGCAACGGCATCGATCCCCTGGAGGTCATTGACAGGTACGGTGCGGACGCTCTGCGCCTGACGCTGATTACCGGAAATGCACCGGGCAACGACATGCGTTTTTACTGGGAGAGAGTGGAGGCCTCCCGCAATTTTGCCAACAAGATATGGAATGCCTCCCGCTTTATCCTGATGAATCTGGAGGGGGCACAGCTTAAAGAGCCCGCGAAAGAGGAGCTGCATACCGCGGACAGGTGGATTTTGTCAAAGGTCAACACGCTGGCGAAGGACGTCACCGAGAATATGGACAAGTACGAGCTGGGCATCGCGGTGCAGAAGGTGTACGATTTTATATGGGACGAGTTCTGCGACTGGTACATTGAGATCACCAAGGTGCGCACCGCAAGACGGCAGGAGGATCCCGCTTCTGCCAACGCTGCGCTCTGGACGCTTAAGACGGTTTTGACCAATGCCCTAAAGCTCCTGCATCCCTATATGCCCTTTATCACGGAAGAGATTTTTGTCACGCTCCAGAGCACGGAGGAGACGATCATGCTCTCCCGGTGGCCGGAGTACAGGCAGGACTGGAGCTTCCCGGAGGCGGAGCAGGACATCGGGCATTGCAAGGATCTGGTCAGGGGCATCCGCAATCTGCGAAGCCAGATGGACGTGCCCCCCTCGAGAAAGGCAAAGCTGTTTATCGTGTCAGACAATGAGGCTTTAAGGGAGAGCTTTGAGAGCAACCGGGAGGTGTATGTAAATCTGGCCTGCACCAACGGCATTGTGGTGCAGGCGGACAAAGCCGGAATCGGTGAGGACGCAGTCTCCGCCGTGATTCCGGGGGCGGTTGCATGGCTTCCCCTTGAGGATCTGGTGGACATTGAAAAGGAGAGGGAGCGCCTGACGAAGGAGAGGGAGCGCCTGACGAAGGAGCTTGCCCGCTCGAAGGGAATGCTCTCCAACGAAAAGTTCCTGAATAACGCAAAACCGGAAAAGGTGCAGGAGGAAAAGGAGAAGCAGGCGAAATACGAACAGATGATGGCGCAGGTGGAGGAAAGACTGGCGGCTCTCGGATAATTTTCGAAAAAAATAAAGAAGAATTTACGAGAATGTTCGAAACAGTTGAAATCTTTGAACAAAAATGATACAATAGCATTAGATATATACACTTATGGGAGATCGCTATGGAAGCTGCTGAGAAGAACGAATCTAAGATTCGGGTTTCATCGGATGAGATGGAAGCGTATCTGACTCTGAATGAACCTGAAGAAGGAATTGAATACACGATGGCGGACGTCCAGAGACTGGTTGAGCAGAGCCGTATATCCTATGGTATTGATCACGATGCCCTTGAGCACATCATCAGAGGCAAAATATATAACCGGGAGGTCTGTATTGCAAAGGGAGTCCAGCCGGTGGATGGCAGGGATGGTTACTTTGTATACAATTTCAATATGGATCTGAACGGGAAGCCGACGGTCCGTGAGGATGGTTCTGTGGATTACTGGAGTGTCCATAATATCGAGATGGTGGAGGAGGGGCAGGTCATTGCCACCTACCATGATCCCATCGAGGGCTCAGATGGAGTCACTGTGTTGAGCCGGCCTGTCAAGGGAAAGCGCGGGAGGCCGCAGCCCCCTCTGGTGGGGAGAGGCTTTACCCGCTCGGAGGATGGCTATACCTATACCGCAGATTTTACCGGCAAGATTGAGATGCAGAACAACCGTATTCAGGTGTCCTCGATTTATGAGGTCAGCGGGGACGTGGATCTGCACACCGGCAATATTGATTTTCGCGGGGACGTCGTTGTCCATGGCAATGTGACCACCGGAGCGGTGGTGAAGGCCACCGGAACCATCACGGTAGACGGAATCTGTGAGGCCTGCACGCTGGAGGCGGGCAAGAGCATTCTGCTCCGCGGGGGCGTGCTCGGGGGAGACAAGGCGGTCATTCGCTCCAAGGGAGACATTCAGGCCAAGTTTTTTGAGTACTGTACCGTGGAGGCGGAGGGATGTATCCGGCTGAATTCGGCACTGAACTGTAAGATGACAAGCTTTGATAAGATTTATCTGGACGGCAAGCACGCAGGCATCGTCGGCGGCGACGTCTATGCTACCAGCGGGCTTGAGGCGGACACGCTGGGCAATATCAACGAGGTCAAGACGCAGGTGCGCGTGGGTGCAAGTCCGGCGCTTTTGCGCAATGTCATTGAGATAGAGAACCGTCTGGGAGAGGCGAACGGCCTGCTGAAGAGGCTGAACGACGGCCTTAAGCAGTTCGAGGATATGGCGAAGGCGAAGGGCATGAATATCAGTACCGACGAGAGGCGCGTGGCTCTGCTTAGGGCAAAGCTTGCGAAGCAGGCGGAGATTGCTACGGACAACAAGGCGCTGGAGCGGCTGAACGCCATCGTGGAGCGCGGGAAGGATGCTACCGTTCAGGTGCTCAGGGAAGTATATCCCAATACGGTGATCGTAATCAATCAGAGCACACTCATTGTTAAGGATGAGCAGAAGTCGATTCTGTTTAAGATCAGAAACGGCAACGTGGTGATGTTGAAGCTGGGCGACGTCGTTGCATAGAGTGTGGCGGAATCTGTCGATACGCCTGCTTTTTCTAAAAACTTAACAGAAATATGCTTGCATATCACGGCCACTATGTTATGATAGTTAGATGAACATAGTGGCTTTTTATTGAGGAAGGAGTCTTTTGAGGTATATATGATCAACTTTGAAGAGGAGCTTAAAAACTTTCAGCCGAGCCTTGAGGTGGAGGAGGCTGAATCTGCAATTTACAATCGCGACCTGACAGATGTGACGGATATTATCACAGAGATTCTTCGCGAAAACAGAGGTGAGCAATGATATGCTATAGGTGCGGGCACGAGGTGGCAAAGGAGGAGCGGTGTCCCTCCTGCGGGGCAGAGCTCTCGGTTTTTCACCGGGTGATCCGCATCTCCAACGCCTACTACAATCAGGGGCTGGAGCGGGCCGCGGTGCGCAACCTCTCCGGTGCGGTGGAGAGCCTCAAAAAGTGCCTGAAGTTCAACAAGAACCACATGGATGCCCGGAATCTTCTCGGACTCGTGTACTATGAGATGGGGGAGACAGTGGACGCCTTGAGCGAGTGGGTCATCAGCCGCAGCTACAAGCCGGAGGAGAATGTGGCGAACCGTTATCTGGATGCGATCCAGCTGAACCGGGGAGAGCTCAACAATATCAATCAGGCCATCAAGAAATACAATCTTGCCCTGCACTACTGTGAGCAGGGAAGCCGTGACCTGGCGGTAATCCAGTTGAAGAAGGTGCTCTCCATGAACCCCAGACTGATTCGGGGGCATCAGCTTCTGGCTCTTCTCTATCTGCAGGACAACAAGCCGGAGCTGGCGAAGAAGACCCTGCGCAACGCGGGGAAGATTGACGCCAACAATACGCTGACGCTCCGGTATTTGAAGGAGGTCAATCTCCGCCTGAAGGAGAAGGGCAACCTGAAAAAGCAAAAGGATGACGATCTGATTTCCTACCAGAGCGGCAATGAGACGATCATCATGCCGAAGCGCTTTAAGGAGTCCTCCCTGGGCTCGACCCTTTTGTCGATTGTGATTGGCCTTGTTGTGGGAACGGCGGTGACTGCGTGGCTGATTGTGCCGGGCGTCCGCGACAGGGCGAACGCAGAGGCACAGCAGAAGCTGATCGACGCCAGCGATATCATGTCTACCAACGGACAGACCATCAAGGAGCTGGAAGCGCAGGTGGAGGAGCTGGAGGGGCAGCTGTTAGAACAGCAGCAGAGCAAAGAGCAGTCGGCGGATCAGATTAAGGCCTACGAGCGGCTGCTAAAGGCGTATTCGACCTATTCCTCCGGGGATGCGGTGGGAGCGGGGACGCTTTTAGAAAAGGTGGATACCTCCCTTCTGTCCAAGAGCGCAAAAAATACTTACAAGGATTTAAATGCACTGGTTCAGGTGCAGTATTTACAGATTCTTTACGATGAGGGCTACAGTGCCTATACCAGCGGCAACTATGAGGAGGCAGTTGAGAAGCTGCAGAAGGTCGTGGACGAGGACGAGGATTACGGAGCCGGAAATGCCGCCTATTATCTGGCGCAGGCATACCGCATCAGCGGGAATCTGGAAGCGGCCAGGCCGTATTACCAGTATGTGCTGGATCACTATCCGGGGTCGAACCGGGCGCGCACCGCTAGAAATTATGTGGATGCAAGAGAATAAGCATATGGATTTACCAAAGACGTCAGGCACTGGCGTCTTTTTCTATTCGGGAAGGAAAAGGAGGGGAGAACAAATGGATCTGGAATATCAGATGAACAAGGAGACGCTGGTGGTGCCGATGCCCCGGGAGGTGGATCACCACGCGGCAAAGTCCATGAGCCGGGAGATTGATTTTCTGATTGACTCCTGGCATGTCCGCGAGCTGGTGTTTGATTTTGCGGAGACGGAGTTTATGGACAGCTCTGTGATAGGCGTAATGATTGGGCGAAGCCGCACCATGGAGATGTATGGGGGACAGATTTACGCGGTCAATCTCGGGGAACGCGCAAAGATGATTTTTGTTAAGTCTGGATTAGATAAACTGATTCAAACAGATTATAATGGGGAGGAAATGTGATTATGAAAGAGTGCTTAAATCATATGCGGGTGTCCTTCGACGCAAAATCAGTGAATGAGGGACTGGCCAGAATGATGGTGGCGGCGTTTATGGCGGACATGAATCCGACGCTGGAAGAGCTCGCGGACGTCAAGACCGCCGTGTCGGAGGCCGTGACAAATGCAATCATACACGGCTATGAGGATGAAACGAAGCAGGTGGAGCTACTCTGTGAGAGGAAGGGGCGGCTTCTCACGGTGCAGGTGGAGGATCAGGGCGTGGGAATTGCGGATATCGAGGCCGCAAGACGTCCCTTTTACACTACAAAGCCTGAGCAGGAACGCTCCGGCATGGGCTTTTCCTTTATGGAAGCATTTACGGACAGCATGGAGGTCAAATCTGCGCCCGGAGAGGGGACATGCATCACGCTGAGCAAGTACATAGCGGAGGGAAGTGAAGAGTAGTCCTCCCACGGAAGACAGGGCGTGGCTTACAGCCATCGCAGAAGCACAGAGCGGCGACAAGGATACAAGGGACAGGCTGGTGGACGAGAACATGGGGCTGGTGCATATGGTCGCGGGGCGTTTTCTCGGGCGGGGGCTGGATATGGAGGAGCTCAGCCAGATCGGGGTGATTGGGCTGTTAAAGGCGATCGACCGCTTTGATTCCACGCTCCCCTATGCCTTTTCTACCTATGCTGTTCCCCTGATTATGGGGGAAATCCGGCGTTTCCTGCGGGATGACGGGATGATTCATGTCAGTCGTCAGGTCAAGGAGAATGCAAGAAAAATAGCAATTGTAAGAGAACAAATGAAAAAGACAGATAACAAAGAGCCGACAATTGAGGAGCTGAAGCAGGAGACAAGGCTGGAGTATGAGGATATTATTCTGGCGGTTCAGGCGGGGACGGTAGAGAGCATCCAAAAGCCGCTTGCCTCCGAGGGCAGGAGCGTGACACTGGAGGAACAGCTGGAGGACAAGCGCCGCTTTGAGAGCGCCGTTTTAGACCGCATCGCGCTCGAGCAGGCGCTGCAGGAGCTGGGGGAGAGGGAATCGAGGCTGATACAGCTCCGCTATATGGAGGACAGGACGCAGGCGGAGGTCGCGAGGCTGATGGGGACAAATCAGGTGGCGGTGTCGCGTCTGGAGAAAAAGGTGCTGGGGCAGATGCGAAGAAGGCTGTCGTAGCTGACATGAAAAATGGATTTCCGTGCAGAGTATCTCTGCCGCTCTTGGCAGCTGCCCGGAATCTGTGATAGAATGGAATTATAATTAAGAAGAAACGAAGGATATGGGAGGTACAATATGGGAGTGAAGCTGAAAAAGGCGGCTCTGCCGCAGACATATGATACCTATGTGTTTGATCTCTACGGCACGCTGGTGGATATTCATACGGATGAATCGCAGGCTTTTGTGTGGGAGAAGCTGGCGCTCTTCTATGGATATTACGGGGCGGTCTATGAACCCGTGGAGCTGAAGGAGCGCTACGGCGCTCTGGTGCGCGGCAGGGAGCAGGCGTTAAAATCTGAGCTGGAGGCGCAGGCGCGCTACGCGCATGAGGCTTCCCCGGAGATTGAGATCACGGAGGTGTTTCTTGCGCTGTTTGCGGAAAAGGGCGTGGAAGCGGATCCGGTGCTCGCGGTACACGCAGGACAGTTCTTCCGGGTGCTGTCCACAGATTATGTGCGGGCATACGCAGGCACAGCGGACATGCTCGCGGAGCTAAAGGCGCAGGGGAAGAAAATCTATCTTCTCTCCAACGCCCAGCGGATTTTTACGGAGTATGAGATGCACACGATTGAGATTGCCCGGTATTTTGACGATATTCTGATTTCCTCGGACTTTAAGACGAGAAAGCCGGACGAGAGGTTCTTTCGGATTCTGCTGGAGCGGCATAAGCCTGTGCCGGAGCGGACGCTGTTTGTGGGGAATGATTTGCGGACGGATATTGCCGGAGCAAAAAGAGTGGCGTTTCACACCTACTATGTGAACTCCAACATTTCACCGGAAGGGGACTTCGCGGAGGATGCGGACTACATTGTAGAGGATTTTGAGGGCTGGAGTCGGGCGAATTCGTAAAATCAAAATTATACAAAACAAATATCTCTGCTGTTATAAAGGGTTACAAAATTGGGAACACTGGTTTTATATATGTTTTAATGCACAGAATAATAGGAGAGGTATGATATGAGCGGAGAAAATCAGGAAGTTAAAACAAAAATCAATAAACAGAAGGTCGCTGTCATTGGTTGTGGCTATGTGGGAGCGGCCTCTGCCTTTGCCCTGATGCAGAGCGGGCTGTTTACGGAGATGGTACTGTTGGATGCGAATCAGGATAAGGCGCAGGGGGAGGCCTATGACATTTCCCACGGGATCCCCTTCACCCGGCCGATGCAGATCTATGCCGGGGATTATGATGATATCGCGGATTCCGCGATCATTGTCATTACAGCTGGGGCGAACCAGAAGCCGGAGGAGACGCGTCTGGATCTGGTGCACAAGAATGTGGGCATTTTCCGCTCCATTATCCCTGAGATTGTGAAGAGGGACTTTCAGGGGATTCTTCTGGTGGTGGCGAATCCGGTGGATATTTTGACCTACACGGCGCAGAAGCTGAGCGGTTATCCGGAAAACCGGGTGATTGGCTCGGGCACGGTTCTGGACAGCGCAAGATTGAAGGCCAGACTTGGCAGACATCTGGAGGTGGACAGCCGCAGCGTCCACGCCTACATCGTCGGAGAACACGGGGACAGCGAGATTGCGGTGTTCAGCAGCGCGAATGTCTCGGGGATTCCGCTGGACGATTTCTGCGAGATGCGGGGACATTACAATCATGTGGAATCGACAGACCAGATTGCCAGAGAGGTGCGGGACAGCGCCTATGAGATTATTGCGAAGAAGGGAGCGACCTATTTCGGCATTGCGATGTCTGTGAAACGGATCTGCGAGGCGATTATCAGGGACGAGAAGTCGATTCTGCCAATCTCCACAAGGATGCACGGGGAGTATGGGATTGAGGACGTGGTGTTGTCGATGCCCTGCATACTCGGGGCGAAGGGGTATGAGACGAAGGTGCCGATTTCCCTGGATCAGGAGGAGGTGACTGCATTGCACGAGTCCGCCGCTACCTTAAAGAAGGTGCTTGAGGAGGTTTTTGACGAAGAAGAGGGCTGACGGGCAGCCCTCTTCTTTGTATGGAAATATCGCGCAGAAAATGGAGTATCTTTAATCCTCTGCATTTAACAGTCTTGTCATTTCACTGACCATCTCATTGATACGGCTGGCCTGCGATGCGACCTCCGTGGTATCGTTTGCATTATTTTCAGCCATCGCATTGATCGAATTAAACTGCTCATTCTCATTTCGGATGCTCTCGGTAATATCTCTATTGATGGAGACGGTATTGCGGATGACCTCCGACTGTTTACTGTGCGCTTCGCCCATCGTGTTGATGGCATCGACAGACACATTCAGCAGATCCGTCATATCCTGCATACCCTTAAATACGTTGTCGAAGTATTCGTTTTGCGTGGTCAGTTTCTGTGAATTTTCCCCCACATGGTAGGTGATCTCACTCACATTGTTCATTACCCGCTCAATGACAGTCTCTACCTCCTGCAGGGACTCCTTTGTGCTGTTGGCAAGATTTCCAACCTCGGTTGCAACGACAGCAAAGCCCCGTCCCGCGTCGCCTGCCCTGGCGGCCTCAATGGAGGCATTCAGCGCCAGCAGATTGGTGGACGATGAAATCTCGTTGATAAGATTTAGGGTGACGCCAATCTGTTGTACGGCGTCCGAGAGCTTTTTGGCAACCTCGATCGTGGTGTGCATGGAGTCCGACACCTCGCCGTTGATGGCGTGAAGGTCATTGAGCAGGCGGGAGTTCTCCATGGATTTGTCGAGGAGATTCTTAGACGTGCTCTCTACCTTTTCGATATTCTCCGCCATAACCTCCTCACACTGGTTCAGCTCGGAGAGATTCGTCATACTCTCATCGGTTTTCCGGCTCAGCAGATTGCTGCTCTCCACCAGAAGCAGGCTTGTGGCCGCCAGCTCCTCCGCGGAAGAGCTCTCGCTCTCGGATACCTGCGAGAGGCTTGTGCCCGCGGTCTGCAGGCCGTCGGATAATTGCTGGACAGAGTACAAGAGGCTCTGCACCTTATCATTGTTCTTTTCCAGCTCATCTTTTTTGGCATTCACAAGAAAATGTGCAACCAAAAATACAAATATCAGAAGCCCTGTCAGAGACAGTACCAGCGCAACCAGACACATAAGCACATCTGTCAAAAACAGCTCGTCCTTCACCGGCATGAGATCTGTGCCCTTGAAAAACCACGCGATGAATAGCGAAAGTATACATGCAAGTCCGCTGACCAGCAGCATTTTTAAGTCTAAAAAGAATGCCATGAGGATCAGGAAAAAGAACAGAAAGCCCCAGAAGGTTCTTGTCGGCAGCATGTACAGAAGATAATTCCACTGAATGACCAGAGCAATTACCGAAAACATCTTCCCGACCTGCAGTTTGCCTTCTTTCAGATAGCCGTCCTTATCAAACGATATTTTGATAATGTACAGTGCGATGGCAAAAAAGGTACAGTCCATCACGCCCAGCATAATGGTCGCGAGCCATGGCACAGTAGGATACAATCCAAAAATCTTCTCAGTGTTGAACATAATGGTCGCGCACATACACGCGCCGCACAGTATGATCAGCCCCCATTTGTACACGGTTGACAGGTACACATCTACCGCAGTCTTTTTCTTGTCCATTAGCCTCTCCTCCTAAAAATAGTGCAGGGTCACGAAATTTTGCTATAATTATATCATTTTTGTACAAATATGTCAAATATTGAGCTCGGGGGGGTATTTTTTGTATTTTTTAACCATAACACAAATTTTTTGGCAACTTTTAGAAGATTGTGGAAAACAGGAAGATTTCTACCTGCTATAAGTTTTGCTTATAATGAATTCTAAGGTACATGTATTATACAATGAGTAATTTTTCATTTATAATGGAGGCAGCTTTGGGAGAGATAAGGAGAAAACAATGGACTATGAATTTGCAACCAGATGTATTTATGGCAATGGGAGGGATTTTGACAAGGATCAGACGGGAGCCATCAGCTTCCCGATTTATCAGACCGCGACCTATGCGCACCCGGAGGTGGGAAGAAGCACGGGCTTTGATTACAGCAGATTACAGAATCCCACGAGACAGCAGGTGGAAAAAATAGTGGCTTCCCTTGAGGGGGGAATCGATGCGCTGGCATTTTCCAGCGGAATGGCAGCAATCACAGCGATGATGGAGCTGTTTGCGCCGGGAGACCATCTGATTACGGATATGGATCTGTATGGCGGCAGCATTCGGCTGTTTCAGAATGTGAGCAGGAAAAACGGGCTTTTGTTCAGCCATATAGACTGCAGCACAGAAGACGCCGAAGCTTACATACAGGAAAACACAAAGGCCATTTTTATTGAAACGCCGACAAATCCCATGATGCATGTGGCGGATATCCGCAGGATTGCAGGGATTGCCAAGAAGCACGGCCTGCTTTTGATTGTGGACAATACGTTTATGTCGCCCTATTTTCAAAATCCTCTTGCGCTTGGCGCGGATATCGTGATTCACAGCGGCACCAAGTTTCTGGGAGGGCACAATGATACACTGGCAGGCTTTATCGTGACCGGTTCAGAGGAAATATCGGACAGGCTGCGGTTTCTGATCAAGACTGTGGGGTCGGGGCTTTCGCCCTTTGACAGCTGGCTGATTATCCGGGGCATAAAAACGCTGCCGCTGCGCATGGAAAAGGCGCAGGAGAATGCGAAGGCGATCGCAGAGTATCTTTTGCATGAGCCAAAGGTAAAAAAGGTTTATTATCCGGGCATACCAGGTAGCAGGGGGTACGAGGTCTGTAAAAAGCAGGCAGGCGGGTTTGGAAGTATGCTGACCTTTGAGGTGGAAAGCAGCAGGCTGGCGCATCATATACTGAAATCTACAAAGCTGATTCCCTTTGCAGAAAGTCTGGGGGGAACAGAGACGCTCCTCACTTACCCGGTAACCCAGACACATGCGGATGTGCCCGAGGAGGTGCGCATCAAAAACGGCATTACGGACAGAGTGCTCCGCCTTTCGGCAGGCATAGAGGATAAAAACGATCTGATAGCGGATCTTAAGCAGGCAATCGGGACATTTGAATAAAGACGAGGGGATGCTATGCAAAAAGAAAACTTTGATTTTGACACAGTAACCGACCGGAGGAATACGGACTGTCTAAAATATGATTTTGCCGCAAGGCGCGGAAAGCCGGAGGATGTTCTCCCCCTGTGGGTGGCGGACATGGATTTTAAGACGTCGGAACAGATACTGGACGCCATTCACAGAAGGGTGGAGCATGGAATCTTCGGCTATACCGAGAGCGGCGGGAGATATTTTGCGGCGGTCGCGGGCTGGATGAAAAAAAGGCACGGCTGGGAAATAGAAAGCGGCTGGCTGGTAAAAACGCCGGGCGTGGTGTTTGCGCTGGCCATGGCGGTCAAAGCATATACAAAGGAAGGCGATGCGGTTATCATCCAGCAGCCGGTATATTATCCCTTTACGGAGGTCATCGAAGATAACGGCAGAGAGGTGGTCAGCAGCGATTTAATCTTGGGAGAAGACGGACGGTACCACATAGATTTTGCAGATTTTGAGAGAAAAATCGTGGAGCACCGGATTCGTCTGTTTCTGCTCTGCAGTCCGCACAATCCTGCGGGCAGGGTGTGGACGGAGGAGGAATTGCTGAAAATAGGGGAGATCTGTTTAAAGCATCATGTAGTGGTTGTGAGCGATGAAATCCATGCGGACTTTGTCTGGGGAGGGAGAAAGCATATCGTTTTTGCAGGTCTGCAAAAAGAGCTGGAGGAAATATCCGTCACATGTACATCTCCGGCAAAGACCTTCAATCTTGCAGGGCTGCAGGTTTCCAATATCCTGATTCCGGACGGAAGTCTCCGTAGGAAGTTTAAAAAGCAGATTGCGGCGGCGGGGTACAGCCAGCTTAATGCCATCGGCCTGACGGCCTGCGAGGCGGCGTACTGTTATGGAAACGAATGGTATGAGGCGGTGACGAAGTATATTGAGGACAATATCCGGTTTATGAGAGAATATCTGCAGAGGGAGCTGCCGCAGCTTACCATGGTGGAACCGGAGGGGACTTATCTTGTATGGGTGGATTTTCGGGGGCTGGGGCTGACGGAGACCCGGCTGGAGGAGCTGATTGTGAAAAAAGCAAAGCTCTGGCTGGATTCCGGCGCTATATTTGGAAAATCGGGAGAGGGCTTCGAGCGGTTTAATGTGGCCTGTCCGAGGGTGACTCTGGAGAAAGCCTTAGAACAGTTAAAAGGGGCGGTCGGCAATGTGTGAATTATTTGGCGTAAGCAGCAGGGAAAAAACAAAGATCAACGATTTTTTGTGGGAATTCTATTCCCATAGCGGGGCGCATCCGCACGGCTGGGGGCTGGCCGTGTTCCAGAATGGCATGGCTTCCATAGAAAAGGAGCCGATTCGGGCGGAGGCGAGCATATACCTGAAAAGACGGCTGCGGCATGAGCTTTTTGTCCGGGACGCGATTGCCCATATCCGGCTTGCCACGAAGGGAAATATGGAGTATGAAAACTGTCACCCTTTTGTGAGGCAGGATAGCTCCGGACGGCTGTGGACACTGGCGCACAATGGGACTATGTTCCGGTGTCCGGCGCTGGAGCCCTATTTTTACCAGCAGGAGGGGCAGACGGACAGCGAGCGGATTCTCTATTATCTGACAGACTGCATTGACGGAAGGCAGGAGGAAGCGGGGCGGCCGCTGACGGAGCGGGAGCGCTTTGACGCCGTCGATACGGCTGTGTGCAAAATTGCGGAGGGGAACAAGGTGAACCTTCTGATTTTTGACGGGGAATGCCTTTATGTGCATACAAACTATGCCTCTTCTTTATATTATTTGAAGGAAGAGGGCGGCGCTTATTTTTCCACCCGGCCGCTGGGAAAATACCAGTGGAAGCCGTTGCCCATGTCCACGCTGTGCGTGTGGAAGGCGGGGGAGCAGGTATATACGGGAACGAACCACCATTATGAATATACTGACAATCCCAAAGATATGGAAGCGCTGTTTTTGGATTACTCTGCACTATAACGAATGGAGAATGCAACTATGTTTGATATTACAAGGGACAAAATAAAGGAAAAGCTTTTGTCCGGGGAATTCGGGCTTGAGCTGGAAGCGCTGCGGACGGATCAGGACGGATACCTGGCGCACACGCCGCATCCATTCCCGGATGACGCCCATATTGTCCGTGATTTCTGTGAAAACC
This sequence comes from Blautia sp., assembly GCA_023663685.1. Lineage (GTDB taxonomy): Bacteria > Bacillota > Clostridia > Lachnospirales > Lachnospiraceae > Roseburia. The sequence goes on along the minus strand of JAMPHB010000011.1, from coordinate 10,903 downwards.
AGATCGAGATCAACACCGGGGTGGAGTACAGTCCGCAGAAGGCGGTAGAGGCGATGGGAAGGTATTACCGCCGGATACAGAATACCTTAAGCCATTTGCCGCAGCCGGAGCTTTTATGGGCATTTTCCAATCCGCCGTACATTAAGAATGAAGATGATATACCGGTGGCGGAGTTTACGGGCAGTGAAAGTACAAAAACCATTTACCGGAATTATTTGTCTGAACGGTATGGAAGATACAAAATGACATTTAGCGGAATCCATCTGAACTATTCTTTTTCCGACGGGCTGTTAAGGGAGGCGTTTACATTTAGCGGGCAGAAGGATTTTGCGGATTACAAAAACCAGACGTATCTAAAGCTGGCGGAAAAGCTGGCGGCATACGGGTGGATTCTGGTTGCAGCCACGGCCGCAAGTCCTCTGCTTGACCGTTCCTATGTGGAAAAAGGTAAATGCGGGGAGGATGTATTTCTGGGGCTTGCCTCTGTGCGCTGCAGTGAGCTCGGGTACTGGAATTTTTTTACTCCCATGTTTGACTATACAAGCCTTGCCGCTTATGTGGACAGCATACGCGGCTACATCGACCGGGGAATGATACAGGCGCCCTCGGAGTTGTATTACCCGGTGCGGCTAAAGCCGAAGGGGGTCAATGATCTGGACGTCCTTGCAAAACAGGGAGTCAACCATATAGAGCTGCGGATGATTGACGTCAATCCTCTGGCGGAATACGGTCTGGATGTGCGGGACGTGGCTTTTGCACAGCTGTTAATCTGCTGGCTTTCCGCCACACCGGAGTTAAAGCTCAGCGAAAGGCAGCAGATTCAGGCGGTACAGAATTATAAAAATGCCGCGCATTACGATTTGAAGACAGTTAAGATCGTCATGCCGGGGCGGGAAACCTGCCCGGCGGCAGATATGGCTCTGCTCATTATACAGGAGATGGAGGAATTTTACCGGGAGTTTCCCGCGCCGGTGCAGGAGGTTTTGCGCTTTCAGGAGGAAAAATTCATAGATGCCGGAAAGCGGTATGCGTGGCAGATCCGGGAGCGCTTCGGGGACGGCTATGTCAAAAACGGAGTGAAGCTGGCGGAGGGCAGGCGCGGTAATCAGGATTGACAATACGGCTGCCCACTTTTTTAATTATACCTTGCTTTGCAGGCATTTTACAGGTATGATGATAGAAAGATACTCAGATGAACGCACAGACAAGGAGTGGGCGCATGTATAATCAAAGACTTGAAACCTTTCTGCGGGCAGCGGACACGGGCAGCTTCAACAAAGCGGCGGAGGAGGCGTATATTACGCCGACAGCTGTTATCAAACAGATCAATCTGCTGGAGGATTCGCTGGGAGTGAAGCTGTTTGAGCGGACACACCGGGGGTTGATTCTGACAAAGGCGGGAAAATCTCTGTACCAGGACAGCAAATACATTATCCAATACTGTAAGGATTCTGTCACGCGGGCGAAAAATGCCATGAAGGAAAAGGCGGATGTAGTCCGTATCGGAAGCTCCCCCATGACCCCGGCGCAGCTGTTAATGCAGATGTGGCCGAAGATTCAGGAGCATTGTCCGGATATCAAATTTGAAATTGTCCCCTTCGAGAACACGGTGGAAAACGCGAGGAAGATTCTTGCGAATCTGGGACAGGACATCGACGTGGTCGGCGGTATTTTTGATGAAACGATGCTTGAGCTGCGTTCCTGCGCGGGTCTGCAGCTGACGCGGGAGCCCTTTTGTCTGGCGGTGTCCATTCATAATCCACTGGCGGCAAAGGACAAGCTGGGATTTCAGGATTTGTATGGGGAAAATCTGCTGCTGATGCACCGTGGCTGGAGCCGTTATGTGGACGAGCTGCGGGATGACATCCGGCAGAACCATGGACAGATTCATATCGTGGATTTTGAGTTTTACGACATAAATATATTTAACCACTGTGAAAGCAGCAACGATGTGCTGCTGGCGATACCCGGCTGGGCAAATGTGCATCCGCTTCTAAAGGTGCTGCCGGTGGAATGGGAATATGGAATCCCATACGGCCTGCTGCATTCCCACCAGCCGTCGGAGACGGTAAAGCGCTTTTTGGATGCGGCGCGGGCGGCGGCGCAGGAGCCGGAATCTTTAGTGTAAACCTTTTTGTATAAACTGATGAACAAATCGAGACTTCTTCCGGAGTCTCGGTTTTTTTATAATAGAGGTAATAAAAAGGCAGGTGAAGACACATATATGAAAAACAGGCGGATGAGCAAAATATTTATTGCGGTATCTGTTGCAGTCCTTTTATGCGTATCTGCCTGCCAGGCGCAGAATACGCCGGCGGATTCTGCAACTGACAAAGACATTGGACAGCGGGCAGCGTCTGCGGCGGAGACGGGCAGGAAGGAAGGGGGAACGGAAGTGGAACAAAGGAAAACGGAAACAGGCATCCTTGTGTTTGATGAGCGCAGAGAAGGGACGTCGGCGGACACTGTCGCTACCCCTGACGATTTTCCAGAGGCTTATGCCTATGGCACTGGCAGCATAGGCGACTGGAATCAGGGGTATATGGCAAAGCGGATGCCGGAGCCGGAGGGTAATCAGACGGTCTTAAATACCGCCGCTGACCCCGGAAGTTTTCAGGCTCTGTATCTGTGGGAGGAGGGCAATGCCCCGGCAGTCACAGAGTTTACGGAGGACATGTTCGGTTACTATGATGAATGGGATTTCCGGCCGTATGTGACGGCGATTCCCATGCGGGAGGGCGTCGAGCCGAAAGGCTCGGTGGTGTTGCTGGCGGGCGGTGCATATCAGTTTCGCGGTAATTTTACGGATTCGCTGACGACAGCGGCGGCATTGCGGGAATGTGGATTCCGGACGTTTGTCGTGGACTACCGTCTGAGTCCGTACAGTCAGGAGGAGGGTGCGCTGGATGTGGCGCGGGCGGTGCGTTTTATCCGAAAGAACGCAGATATTTACGGCATTGAGCCGGACGATATCGCTGTGATGGGATTTTCGGCGGGCGGCATTCAGGCAGGGGAATTTCTGATGCACTATGATGAAGCTGTAGACGGAGCCGCGCTTGACCCGGGTTATGTTCCTGACGAGCTGGATGCGCTTCCGGCCCATGCTTCGGCGGACGGAATGATCTATTCCTTCTATGGGCGTTTAAGTGTCGGAAATATGGATCCCGAATGGCTTGCAGAGGGCAGTCTTCCGCCGACGTTCTATGTCTATGGCACGCAGGATCCTTTCTACAGCCAGTTTGAGCAGCAGTATCAGGTGATTAAGGATATGGACATTCCGGTCAGCCGGATCGTGCTGGAAGGCTGGTCCCACGGCTTCGGCTCAGACGGCGGCTGGGTGAAGGATTATGCGGACTGGCTGGAAAGTGTATTCAGCACAAATGGTAAGTGAGGATTTTTAAAACAAATATTGAGGTAGGAGGGAATCAATGATGAGAAAGTATGGCAGCAAAAAAATAAAGGCAGTCGCAGTCCTGCTGATGTTCGTTATGGTAATTTCCATGGTAAATATCGGAAAGATGACTGTGCAGGCAAAGTCCGAAAAGAAAAACATCGTAGTGCTTTATTTTTCCGCGACGGGAACGACAAAAGGAGCGGCAAAGAAGATTCAGAAAAAAACAAAGGGAAAGCTGATAGAGATTAAAGCGGCGGATCCTTATACAGACGAGGATTTGGATTACGGCGAGGACGACAGCCGGGTCGTAAAGGAGCATGAATCCGCAGCTTCTCCGGCGGAAAGCGATGTGCGCCCGGAAATTTCTAATTTGAAGGAAATCAAAAAGGCAGTAAAAAAGGCGGACGTCGTATACATCGGCTACCCGATCTGGTGGGGAGAAGCACCGCACATTGTCTACACGCTGGTGGAAAAGGTAAGCCTGAAAGGAAAGACGGTTGTACCGTTTTCCACGTCGATCAGCAGCGGCCTTGGGGACAGTGCAAAGAATTTGAAGAAAAATGCGACAATCTCCTCTAAAACCAAATGGCTGAAAGGGCGCAATTTTTACGACATTCCCTCACAGAAAACTGTAAATAAATGGATTGATAAATTAAAGTATTAAAGTTAAAATAGAATCATATATACCATGCAGTAATGCAGAATAAAATTATTAAAAGATGTAAATGAAAAGGAGCAGGAACAATGAGAAAAGATTTCGGAGCAAAAACATGGATGTATCCCCTTCCGGTGCTGATTATCGGAACCTATGATGAGAAGGGGGAGGCGGATGCCATGAATGCCGCATGGGGCGGAATTTATGACGCAGACAAGGTTGTTCTCTGTCTCAGTGCGGATCATAAGACCACGGAAAATATCAGGACAAAGGAGGCGTTTACCGTCAGCTTTGCCGACGAGAGGCATGTTGCGGCCTGCGACTATGTCGGTCTTGTATCCGGGAACAAGGAGCCGGACAAGCTGAAAAAGGCAGGGTTTACCGTGACAAAAAGCGTCCATGTGGACGCGCCCGTGATCAATGAGCTGCCAATGGCTTTAGAGTGCAGGCTTGTAAAGTTTAATGAGGACGGAAATGTGATTGGAGAGATTGTCAATGTCAGCGCTGACGAATCGGTTCTCGGCGAAGACGGCATGGTTGATCCCACAAAGCTGCGTCCCATTTCGTTTGACCCTGTCAATAACGGGTATCTTGTACTGGGGGAACGGGTTGGCAATGCGTTTTCAGATGGGGCAAAAATCGAGTGAAGTATCCATAAAACGGATGCCATATCGGTAAATTGTAATTTCCTTAAACAAGTAAACACCAAAAGGTATATACTGGAAAACAAATCGAGACTTCTTCCGGAGTCTCGATTCTTTTATAATTGAGAATGTGGGGACTATCTGGCAGAAAAGCTTTAAGGAGGTTTTGTTTTAGGACATGGAAAACGGAGGTTATGGCAATGAAAGATTTTATTTATTCTTATCCGACAAAGGTATATTTTGGAAAGGACGCGGCAGGGAAGGCACTTCCGGCGGAAATGGGAAAATACGGAAAAACAGTGATGATTGCATACGGCGGCGGTTCTGTGAAGAAGAGCGGCGTATTTGATGAAATGTGCAGCCTGCTGAAGGAAGCCGGAAAGGAGATTGTGGAGTTTTCCGGGATTATGCCCAACCCGACCTATAAAAAGGTGCAGGAGGGCGCGGTGCTGGTAAGGGAGAAAAATGTTGATTTCATCCTTGCCGTGGGCGGCGGCAGCGTAATCGACTGTTGTAAAATTATCGCGGCGCAGGCCGTCACGGACGCCGACATCTGGGACATGGAATTTACGGATCACAAATATCCGACAGAATTTGTGCCGATGGGGGCGGTTGTCACAGCTTCCGGCACCGGCGCGGAAATGAACAACGGTGCAGTCATCACGAATGAGGCGGCAAAGCAGAAAGCGGGAGTGCTGGGCGCTTATGCGGACTTTGCAGTATTAGACCCCGCATATACCATGACACTTCCAAAAAAGCAGGTGATTTCCGGAGCATTTGACACGTTAAGCCACTGTATGGAAACATATTTCGGAAGCCCCAGAGAAGTCACTCTTTCAGATGAAATTGCGGAAGCCGTGATGAAAAATACCATTCGCAATATCCGCGCCCTGCTAAAAAATATGGACGACATGGAAGCCAGAAGCGAACTGATGTGGGCGTCTGCCATGGGCGAGAACGGAATCTTAAAAATTGGCAAAGTGACGGATTTTCAGGCACATCAGATTGAGCACCAGCTTGGCGCATACACCGATTGCAACCACGGGCAGGGGCTGGCGGTGATCCATCCTGTGCTCTACCGCCATATGTACAGGGAGGGGTTGACCAGTTTGCCCGTTTTGCCCGGAATGTCTGGGGAATTTCCGGGGAAGGAAGGACGAAGGAAGCACTGGCGGAGGCGGGGGTGCAGGCACTGGCGGATTTCGTGAAGGAAATCGGGATGCCGGCCACACTTACCGAAATGGGAATTACCGACAAAGATATATTGAAAAACGTGGCTGACACCTGCAACCTTACGGCCGGATGCTGTAAAAAGTTCTCCAGGGAAGAAATCTTAGAGATTCTGGAAGAGTGCCTTTAAAAACAGAGAATTAAGAGGTGGAGAGGATTATGACCATGAGAAAAATAGTGAGATTGTTTTTAAGCCTGACGCTGGCATTCGGCCTCTGTGCGTGTGGCAGCGGTGCCGGAAGGCAGCAGGATTCTTCCGCCGATGCATTAAAACAGGCAAAAGATTCACCGGCAGAGTCAGAAAGTGCGGAAACGGAAGCACCGGCAGAAGAAGAGGTGAGAGAGGGAAAAACACTTGTCGTTTATTACTCTGCATCAGGCAACACAAAGAGAGCCGCAGAGTATATTGCGGCAGCTGTAAACGGCGATATCTTTGAACTTGTGCCGCAGGAGCCATATAGTGCTGAAGATCTGGACTGGACGGATGACGGCAGCAGGGTTGTATATGAACATGATAATCCGGAGGCAAGGGATATCCCGCTTGTGGAAACGGCGGTTCCCGGCTGGGAATCCTACGACACGGTTTTCATCGGATTTCCCATCTGGTGGGGGATTGCCGCATGGCCGACAGACACGTTTGTAAAAGCAAATGATTTTACAGGAAAGACGGTGGTTCCATTCTGCACCTCTGCAAGCAGCGAGCTGGGAGACAGCGGAACTCTGCTTGAAGAAATGGCGGGCACGGGGGACTGGCTTGACGGTGAGAGGTTTTCTTCCGGCGTTTCAGAGAATGATGTCCGGAATTGGCTGAGTGGGCAAAATTTTTAAGACATTCCTTCACAGAAAACAGTGAATAAATAGATTGTTCAATTAAAGTATTAAAGCTGAAACAATATGTATGCCACACAGTAATGGGAGGATAAGGAATGGAACAGCGTATCTTAGGAAACGGGCTAAAGGTTTCTGCCGTGGGGCTTGGGTGCATGGGTTTTTCCCATGCCTATGGCGCGCCGACAGAAAGAAAGGAGGCGGTAAAAGCAATACGGACGGCGTATGAAATGGGATATACGCTGTTTGACACGGCGGAGGTTTATGGGACGCCGGAGGAGCCGCATCAGAATGAGGAGCTGGTGGGTGAATCATTGAAAGAGGTTCGCAGCAATGTGCAGATTGTCAGTAAATTTGGAATCCATTTTGATATGGAAAGTACCCGGACAAACCATCCACTCATTCCCGATTCCCGGCCGGAAGTAATCCGCGCTTCTGTAGACGGATCATTGAAACGGCTGCAGACGGACCACATTGATTTATATTTCCAACACCGCATTGACCCGGCGGTGGAGCCGGAAACCGTTGCCGGGACAATGGCGGAGCTTATCAGGGAAGGAAAAATCCTTCACTGGGGGATTTCCGAAGCCAGTGAGGAGTATCTGCGCAGAGCCCACGCGGTCTGCCCGGTGACAGCGGTAGAAAACCGTTATTCCATGATGGCGCGGCATTACGAAGCACTGTTTCCGGCTCTGGAAGAACTTGGAGTCGGTTTCGTGGCGTTTTCCCCGATGGCAAACGGCTTTCTGACCGGAGCTTACGGCAAAGGCGTTTCATTTGACAAAAAGCTGGATTACCGAAGCAATATGCCGCAGTTTACGGACGAAGCAGTTGAACAGAATCAGAAGCTTCTGGGGCTGCTTAGCACCATAGCCGAAGATAAAAATGCGACGCCCGCGCAGATTTCCATGGCGTGGATGCTGTGTAAAAAGCCGTGGATTGTCCCAATTCCCGGCACGCGCAAAACAGAACGCATGAAGGAGAATGCAGGCGCCGCAGATGTGGAGCTGTCTGCGGAGGAGGTGGGAGCACTTGATGATGCGCTGGATCGGATAGAAATGTCCGAGGTCTTCGGCGGTTCACGGATTGCAGGGAAGAAACAGTAGGAAGATTTTTATTTAGCGGGAGGAAATTAGGATGAAAGTATTATTGGCAAACGGCAGCCCGCATAAGGAGGGCTGTACATACACGGCACTTTGTGAAGTGGCAGAAACTTTAAATGAGGAGGGTATTCAGACAGAAATATTTTGGATTGGAAATAAACCCATCGGTGGCTGTATCGCATGTAAGGCATGTGTCCAGAAAGGGAAATGTGTGTTTGACGATGCAGTCAACCAGTTTCGTGAAAAAGCATACGAGGCGGATGGATTTGTTTTTGGAAGCCCGGTTCACTATGCCGCGGCCAGCGGCAGCATGACGGCTTTCATGGATCGTCTGTTCTATTCGGAAATTGGAAACGGAAACAAGGCATTTTATATGAAACCGGCAGCGGCCGTGATTTCTGCCCGCCGTGCCGGCACTACAGCGACGTTCGACCAGATGAACAAATATTTTACTATCCAGGAGATGCCGGTTGTCTCCTCCCGCTACTGGAATATGGTACACGGAGCGACTGCAGAGCAGGTAAAGGAGGATGCGGAGGGGCTTTACACCATGCGGGTATTAGGCCGGAACATGGCATATCTTCTGAAATGCCTGGAAGCCGCAAAGAAGGCAGGTGTAGCGCTGCCGAAACAGGAACCGGCAGTTTTTACGAATTTTGTACGGTAAGGCAGAGCGGTTTTGAAGGGAAAATACAAAACGGGACTTCTTTTGAAGTCCCGTTTTTTTGTTACATATCAATAAAAAATGGAAACTGTTTTTGTGAATTTGGTTTCTTGTTTTTTACATGAAAGGATTTTATAATGGAAAAAAGAGGAAACCAAAATTGAAAAAACAGTTTCCTTCGGAGCATGGGCTGATGTTCAAATAGGAGTTAAAAAATGGAATTGCGGGAAACAATTTTAGAGGGAACGCTTCAGGTATTTAATGAAAAAGGCCTGAAATTTACAATGGACGATATCGCCGCGCGGTTAAAGATGAGCAAGAAAACGATTTATACGGTATTTCGTGATAAAAACGACATGTTTCTTGCCATGGTGGACTACCTGTTTGATATGATTAAAAAAAGCGAGAGGGAGATTGTCGAAGACGAAACGCTGGAAACGGTGGAAAAGGTGCGCATGATTTTAGGCGTGCTGCCGGAGGCGTATAAGGAAGTGGATTTCCGTCAGCTTTATCTGATGAAAGACAAATACCCCAAGATCTATAAGCAAATCGAACACCGTCTGGAAACCGGATGGGAGAATACGATTGCCCTGATTGAAAAAGGAATCGAAGAGGGCTGCATCCGCCCGATTAAGATTCCGATTTTGAAAATGATGCTGGAGGCGTCGCTGGAGCAGTTTTTCCAGAGGGATATTCTGATACGGAATCACATTTCCTATACGGACGCACTGGACGAAGTAGTTGATATTTTAATGAGTGGAATCATTATGGAATAATGGAGGAAGCGTATGCAGGAGAGAGTGTATTTAAACAACGGCTGGCGTTTTACAGAGCATTTCAGCGAGCGGATTTTTGATGAGGATTATGCTCAAGAAGAGATGACAGAGGTCAGGCTTCCGCATACCTGCAAAGAAACTCCGCTGCATTATTTTGACGAGCATATATATCAGATGGTGAGCGGGTACCGGAAAGTGATTACAGCGAAAAAAGGCTGGAAAGGCTGGCGGGTGATCCTGACGCTTGACGGCGCGGCGCACGAGAGCGAAGTTTATCTGAATGGAGAAAAAGTCGGCGGGCATTCCTGCGGATATACGGCTTTTTCCATTGATCTGTCGGAGAAACTCCGCTATGGGGAGAAAAACGTTCTGGTGATTAAGGTGGACAGCCGGGAGACGCTTAACATACCGCCGTTCGGCTTCGTCGTGGACTATATGACTTATGGCGGGATTTACCGGGACGTGTATCTGGATATTAAGAATCCCGTTTATCTGCAGGATGTATTTATCCGTTCCGAGTTTGGCGCAGGGAGTGGAAAAAGAATAACGGCGGTTTCTGAGCTTACCCTGAACAAAGAGGCGGAGGGTCTTTCCATCTGCCAGTACATAAAAAAGAAAACGGACAGCGAGTACCGCCTGTTAGGCGAAGCGGCCTTAAACGCCTCAAAGAAAACGCTGCGTTTTCCGGTGGATTCTGTCAGGCTCTGGAGTACGAAACATCCGTATCTTTATGAGATAAAGACGGAATTAAAACAAAACGGAAATGTGGTAGACAAAAAGACCGTGACATTCGGATTCCGCAAGGCAGAGTTTCGGGCAGACGGCTTTTACCTGAACGGGAAAAAAATAAAAATCCGCGGACTGAACCGTCACCAGAGCTATCCGTATGTGGGATATGCCATGCCAAAGTCCATGCAGAGGATGGATGCGGATATTCTGAAAAAGGAATTAGGGCTCAATGCGGTGAGAACCTCGCATTATCCGCAGTCACATTATTTTCTGGAACGATGCGACGAGCTTGGCCTGCTGGTATTTACGGAGATTCCGGGATGGCAGCATATCGGTGATGAAGACTGGAAGCGGCAGGCGGTGGAAAATGTGCGGGATATGGTGCGGCAGTACCGGAATCATACTTCCATCATTCTGTGGGGCGTCCGCATCAATGAGTCGCGCGATGAGGATGCGTTTTATCAAAAGACAAACGCCGCCGCCCGCGCGTTAGACCCCTCCAGACCGACCGGGGGCGTGAGGGCACACAAAAAGAGCCGTCTTTTGGAGGACGTCTATACATACAACGATTTTGTCCATGATGGAAAAGCAAGAGGCTGTGATAAAAAAGCAGATGTGACGTCGGATATGAATAAGGCGTATCTGGTCAGCGAGTATAACGGGCATATGTTTCCCTCCAAATCTTTTGACTGGGAGGAACACAGGGCGGAACATGCGATCCGCCACGCGAATGTACTCGATGCGGTGGCGGGGGAAAAAGACATTGCGGGAAGCTTCGGCTGGTGCATGTTCGATTACAATACACATAAAGATTTCGGGAGCGGTGACAGAATCTGTTACCACGGCGTCATGGATATGTTCCGCAATCCCAAGCTTGCGG
>JAMPHB010000010.1 GCA_023663685.1 Blautia sp. | reverse complement strand
AAAAATAAAGTGCGTAAGTTTTGGTTACCGGTAACTTACACACTTTATATTACACCCCCTCTCCATTTCTATAATATTTTCTAATTTCCCTCCAGCATTCTCCATACAACAAAAATAATTATCAGCGCCACGGCGGCAAGGATGTCTAATACTATCAGAAAAGACGGATATTCTATCTTATTGTCAGAAATCTTCCTTATCTTATCAATATAGGCCAGAAGTATTGTAACCAAGTTTATTACTATAACTCCCAGTAGGGTAATTGCTGCAAATATTCGGTACGGGCTGCCCTTATGGATATTCTCCAGCACAGAACTTGAGAACACAATTCCCGCTGTAAAAGATAATACAATCGAGGCAAAAATTCCAAGTATCGTGATGGAATCCCTGTGTATATCCTCTATCTTATGTTTCATGCGGTCCGATAATATGCTCATTTCCTGCAGATTCCTTTTCCCAACAGTACTTTCCTCTTTCAATTTAGAGGCCACCCCTGACATTTCTTTGATTTGCACATTCAATGTATCTGCTACATGTCTTATATCTTCCAACTGACTTCTTACGGATTCTTCGCTGTGCTCGATTTCCCATTTAAGCTGCTCTACTAATGCGATCCGCCCAGCCTCCAGCCCTATATGATCCTTAAGTTTAAAAAGGCTCTTTACATATGGTTCTTCATTTCTAACAGCATAATCATATATATTATTGATATTATCCAATAAGTATGTGATCTGGAACGGATGAATCCCTTCCTCCTGATACTCGCTCAACTCCCGTATCTTGCCAGATATTCCTGCATATTCATGGCGAAAATTCTCATCAAGGCTTCCGTCCTCTTTCAAATATATTTCCCTTAAAGAATTACATATCTGTCTGAAGTCGTTTTCACTTTCAGCCTTATATAATTGTTCAATTATTTCGCACAATTCCACACTTTTACTATTATATTCTCTCGCCATTTAGAATTCTGCCTTGTCGTATGATAGGTATTCCTTGGGGATTATACTATTTTCGCCACCATTTTTTAATACCCTGTCCCAAGGTCCTCCTTCCCTGTGTGTCATTGCAACAAGCTCCCATGAAGAATATTCAATAAGTTTCTGTATCAACGGCTCAATTATGTCCTTATCTTCTTTTTCCAGAAATGTATCATACCGGCTATTGATTTTGCTTGCACCATATCCCGCAAACATAAAGTAAATCTCCGGGATAACCGGCCCATACTGCCACGCATAAAAGTCCTCCTGAAAAAGATACCTCTCCATCTTGATGAAATGTACCTGAAGAAAGTACAAAATCTTTTGTAACTGTAAATTACTAACGGGGGTTCCACTTTCTGCACAGAACGAGATTACAAATTTTGCTACTTCAATGCCCTCATACATACATATCCCTCCTCTCTTAGCAATTTATTTACAATTATATCATAAATTTTCGTATTGGAACATTTTTTTTAAACTTTTGTTTGTTAAGAACTCCAAATTTTCTCTTGACAGTACATTCAACACATGTTACGTTGCTTTGTAAGGAGGATTTGCTATGTTATTTGTGTATCCTTCTGTTTTCACAATGAAAACGAATCCTATCGGGTAGAATTTCCAGACCTGCAAGACTGCTACAGCAAAGGAGTAATATTATGGCAACTGCTAAAAAATTACCATCCGGTATGTACAGATGTCTCTCATTTGATTATACGGACATAGACGGAAAAAGGCATTACAAGTCCTTTACGGCTCAAACCAAAAAAGAAGCCGAGCTTTTGGCGGCTCAGTACAAAAACCACTCCGATGACCGGAGGGAGAAAATTCAGGATATTTCCCTGTCTGCTGCGATTGATCAGTATATTGAACTCAAGAAAAATGTGCTCTCTCCGTCCACACTCAGAGGCTATCGCCAGTACAAGAGCTATTATGCCTCCATCGCTGACCGGAAAATTAAGGATTTAAAGGGAAAAGTGATTGATAACTGGATAAAAAATTTTAGCGGTACCCATTCGCCTAAGACGGTATCAAATGCCTATGGTTTCCTATCCGTGGTTCTAAAGGAAAACGGCGTGGACATTGGCTCCCACAAACTTCCCCAGAAAATGCCGCCTGAATATTATATCCCATCGGATCAGGAAGTGCAGGATATCATTGCCTGGTGTCACGAGCATGATACCGAGCTTGAGAAAGCGGTATATCTTGCCGCATGGTGCATGATGAGGCGCAGCGAAATATGCGGGCTCTGCGGGGAAGATATCGACGACACGCGGATCCACATCCATAATACAATGGTAAAAGGCTCGGATTACGACTACATGGTCAAAAACAGCACAAAAAATTCAAGCTCCAACCGGTACATTGATATTCCGCCATCCCTGGCAAAAATGCTTCCAAAGCAGGGGAAGGTCGTAAATATTACCCCCGATGCATTAACCCGACGCTTTGAGCGTTATTTTGAGATTACCGGCGCCCATAAGTTTCGCTTCCACGATCTTCGCGCCTATTCCGCTTCTGTCCGCCATGCGCAGGGTGTCCCGGATCAGTATATTATGAGCTATGGCGGCTGGAGCTCTGACAAGATTCTCAAACAAGTTTACAGACGTAATATGGAACAGTATGAACAGAAATATACAGCTCAAATGAATGACTTCTTTGAAACATATGCAACACAAAATGCAACATGAATAATTAAAAGGCTTGAAAATTCAAGCCTTTTAGCGTGGACTAGACGGGAGTCGAACCCGTGTCCAAAAACCAATCCCCTGTCCTTCTACGAGCGTAGTCTGTTATTTTGCATTCCCTCTGCCACCCGAAAACAGACATTCTGGTGGGTTCAGTAGCTTCATATTACGCCCATTAGCGCAAAGCTTTGCTAATGTCGTTTCCTACATAGTCGAAGCCTGGATCCTAGACTGTAGGTGGTCTGGGTCAGACTGCTGCAACTAGGCAGCGTATGCTAAATTGTCTTCAGCGTTTAATTTTAATTTTGCCATTTAACGCATTGCGTGCGGCTCGCTTCTCCAGCTTCATAGTCCCTGTCGAAACCATTACTAGCCCTTGTTATGTTTTGCGAAGCAAAATATAACTCCTGCTTCCCGTGTTTTGCGAAGCAAAATATAACTCCTGCTTCCCGTGTTTTGCGAAGCAAAATATAACTCCTGCTTCCCGTGTTTTGCGAAGCAAAATATTACCCCTGCTTCGTCAGCCCAGATTTCTCACCTTGAAGTCTCTCTCCGCCTCGCGCTTCATGTCCTTTTTGGCAATGTCCTGACGCTTATCGTAGAGCTTCTTTCCTCTGGCCAGTGCTATCTGCACTTTCACCAGACTCCCCTTAAAATATACCTCCACCGGAACGACGGTATATCCCTTCTGGGCAATCTTCCCCATGAGCTTTTGTATCTCCCGCCTGTGCAGTAAAAGCTTCCTCGGCCTTAAAGGATCCTTGTTAAAAATGTTCCCCTTCTCGTAAGGACTGATGTGCATACTGTAAAGGATGGCCTCTCCATTCTCAATGTGAATAAAGGACTCCTTAATGCTGCACTTGCCCATCCGCATGGACTTCACTTCCGTCCCGGCGAGAGCGATGCCAGCCTCGAAGGTCTCCTCCAGAAAATAGTCGTGATAAACCTTCTTGTTGTTGGCTATTAGCTTTCGAGCTTCCCTGCCCATTCGGCAGCCTCCTTCCCGCAAGCCGAAGCGGTTGCATTTGCTCAATATATAGAATAAATGATTTCCTCCAAAAATGCAACCGGCTTCCGGCTTTTTTTCACGTTTTATATATAGAAATCTGTCAGGCCTTATCCCTTCGTGTCCACGAGGGAAAAGTCGATCGTCCGCAGCACCTTATCCGTCCCCTCCACGCGGACAGCAATCTTTTGTCCCAGCTTGTAGCGGCGGTTTGTGACAGTTCCCACCAGCTCGTAGGAATCCTCATAAAACTGATAATAATCGTCTGTCAGATCGGCCGCCCGCACAAGTCCCTCTACCGTGTTGGGAAGCTCGACGAAAAATCCCCACTCCGTCACCCCGGAGATTACCCCCTCAAAGCATTCCCCCACATGCTCCTGCATATACTCCACCTTTTTCAGTTTCACTGTCTCCCGCTCCGCCTCGTCCGCCCTTCGCTCCATCTTACTGGAGTGGTCGCAGACCTCCGGCAGCAAATGCTCATAGTGGCCGATGCGCTTGTCCACAAGCCTCCCCCTCAGATTCTCCTTGATGATTCTGTGAATCTGCAGATCCGGATAGCGGCGGATCGGCGAAGTAAAATGACAATAACATTTCGCGGCCAGACCGAAATGCCCGGTATTGTCTGTCGTGTAGCGCGCCTGCTTCATGGAGCGCAGGGTCAGGCGGCTGATCAGCGGTTCTTCCTCGCTGCCCTCAATTTTTTCCAGAAGCTTCTGCAGCTCCTTAGGATGCACTTCATCCGCCCCGATATGAATGGAGTATCCGAAATTGTTGATAAAAGCGGCAAGCTTTTGCACCTTCTCGCTGTCAGGTCTTTCATGCGTCCGGTAAACAAAGGGCAGCTCCTGCCAAAAATAGTCGGCCGCCACCGTCTCGTTGGCGATCAGCATGAAATCCTCGATGAGCTTCGTCGCCACATTCCGCTCATAGGGCCTTATATCCACGGGCTTTCCCCTCTCGTCCAAAATCACCTTCGTCTCCGGGAAATCGAAGTCGATCGAGCCGCGCTTCATACGCTTTTTCCTTAAAATCCCCGCCAGCTCCTCCATGCGCGCAAGCATGGGAACAAAAGCCTCATACTCTGCACACAGCTCCGGGTCATGGTCGGCGAGGATCTTTTTTACATTCGCGTAGGACATCCGCCGGTTCACACAGATTACCGTCTCCGCGATCACATGGTCGATGACCTCCCCTTTTGGATTTATGGTCATAATACAGCTTAACGCCAGCCTCTCCTCCCCCTGATTCAAAGAGCAGATCCCGTTGGAGAGCGCATGGGGCAGCATCGGGATTACCCTGTCTGCCAGATAAACGGAGGTTCCCCTCTTTAGAGCCTCCACATCCAGCGCGCTGTGCTCCTGCACATAATTGGTCACGTCCGCAATATGCACGCCCAGCTTATAATTCTCTTTCTCCATCACAAGGGATACCGCGTCGTCCAGATCTTTTGCGTCATCTCCGTCGATAGTCACCATCTGTACGTCCCGGAGATCCATGCGCCCCGCCTTATCCGCCTCCGATACCGGCTTTGCCACGCGCTCTACCTGCGCCAGCACCTTCTCGGAAAATTCCACCGGCAGGTCGTAGGCTCGCACGAGTGAAAGAATATCCACGCCCGGGTCGTTCACATGCCCCAGAATCTCCGTCACACGACCCTCGGGCTTTTTCTCCTTCCCTCCATAGCTGGTGAGCTCCACCACAACCTTGTGACCGCTGACCGCTCCCATGGAGAACTCCTTCGCCACAAAAACATCACGGGAAAATTTTACGTTGTCCGGCACCACAAATCCAAAGGTAGTGTTTTCCTCATAGGTACCTACAATCTGCTTTGTGCCGCGCTCTATAATCCTGACTACAACGCCTTCCCGCCTGCGCCCGGTCTGCCCCGGAGAAATCTCAATCTCCACCTGATCCATATGCATGGCGCCGCCTGTTTTGCTCTCGGGAATAAAGATATCCTGACTCTCTCCCTCCACGGTCACAAAGCCAAATCCCCTCGGATTTGCCGTAAAGACACCTGTAACCCGCAAAAACTCAGCCTTACTGTACTTCCCCCGCCGGGAGAGGACGATTTTGCCCTCCTCCAGCAGCTCCCCTAAAATCTGCTCCAGCTGCGGCCGCTCCTCCCTGCTGACCTCCAGCATGACAGCCAGCTCCTTGATCTTCATCGGAACATACAGGGGATCGCACATAAAATCATATATCATTTTTTTACGTCTGTTATACTGTTCGCTGCTCACTTCTTATTCTCCAAATCTTTGCTTCAACAAAATCACCCGGTAAAAAGAAAAGACTGCCGAGTCCATCGACAGTCTTGCGTATCCTACCAGATTCCCAGATTCAGTACCATCGCGATCACGAGGAACAAAATCACACAGATTCTCGTGATCTTGACCAGCATCCCCTCCATGGAACGCCCCTTGTTCCTGCCCCAGTAAGTGTCTGCCGCACCGGCAATCGCGCCAAGTCCTGCGGATTTCCCCTCCTGCATCAGGATAACCACTGTTATGGCAATACTCAGTATGATAAATACTACCGTTAAAATCGTATTTAAAACGCCCACGCCCTGCACCTCCTATTTTTATACTCATAACAGAGCAAGTATAACATACCATATCGCACATTTCAACACTTTTTTATAATTTACTAAAAGCTTATAATAGTAGAAAGAAATGTGCGAATGTATGGAAACTTAATAAATTTTAGGAGTATGACTATGAGAATTCGTTCTATACGGCTTCTTTCCGCTGTGCTGCTTCTTATAGCCTGCCTGCTCATCTCCTGCAGCCGGACAGAAGAACCAGCCCCCGGCCCGGCGCCGGACACCGGTTCCCCTGCCAGCGGTGAACAGACGGGCAGGGATACCCATGGAACAAGGGACAATTCCATCCGGGTGCTGACGCCCTCGGCGGACGGCGGCACGGTCTACACCTGCGACGTCTCCACCATCGATGCGACCAACGCATCCGAGGGTTATGTGATGGTCAATTACACGGGAACCAACCCAAAGGTCAAGCTGCAGATTACCGGCCCTGACCAGATTGTCTACAGCTACGACCTTCACGGGGACTATGAGGTGTTTCCGCTGACTGCGGGGGACGGCGTCTACACGGTGACCGTTTCTGAAGATATTGCAGACGACCAGTATGCCACAGCTCTCTCGCAGGAGATTTCGGTCAGGCTTGAAAATACCTACGGCCCCTATCTGTATCCGAACCAGTATGTGAGTTTTACGGAATCCTCCCTCGCGGTTGCAAGGGCGAAGGAATTAGCCGCATCGGCGGACTCTGACCTGGACGTCGTGTCCGCTGTATACAATTATATGATTACCAATTTTACCTATGACTATGACAAGGCCGCCAGCGTGACCACCGGATATCTGCCTGTGGTGGACGATGTTTTTTCCAAAAACAGCGGCATCTGCTTTGACTACGCCGCCGTCATGGCCGCCATGCTGCGCTCGCAGGCGATTCCTACGCGCCTTGAGGTCGGCTTTATGGGAGAGGTGTACCACGCCTGGGTCAGCATCTATATCAAGGATATGGGCTGGATCAACGGCATCATCGAATTTGACGGGAAGGAATGGAAGCTCATGGATCCAACCTTTGCCTCCACCAGCGATTCCCCGCAGGATTTTATTACCGAAAACAGCAAATACACGACCAAATTTGTGTACTAGGAGGAGTTATGAAGCACAGAAAGAAACATTTAAGTGAAGCAGAGCTTTCCGCCTTCTGCGAACAGATTTCCATGGTGGTGAAGGCCGGGCTCCCCATCTACTATGGCCTCTCCATTCTGCGGGATGAGGCCGCCGACGAGGAGACGGCGGCGCTTCTCACCGAACTCTATACCCCGATGGAGGTGGGCGGCACCCTGCACGCCGCCTTAGCGGATACCGGTGTTTTCCCGGATTACATGATCCACATGATCGAGCTTGGCGAGACTACCGGGCGGCTGGAAGAATCCCTCGATTCCCTCTCCGCCTATTATACCCGCGAGATGGAGCTTCGCGACGGCATCAAAAATGCCATCACCTACCCTCTGATTATGACCTGCATGATGGTTGTCGTCATCCTCGTCATGCTCGCGAAGGTGCTTCCGGTGTTTTCCCAGATCTATGCCCAGCTGGGCAGCGAGCTGACCGGAATGGCAAAGACGCTTATGAACATCAGCAATATTCTGAACCGCTACACCGTGGTATTCGTCGTTGTCTTTATCCTTGCTCTGGCGGCGGCTGTGATTTTCTACCGCTTAAACGCAGGCAGGGGACAATTTTTCGGGAAAAAGATCTCCGCCTCTGTCGCCGCAAGCCGCGTCGCCAACTGCCTGTATCTGGCGCTGGCCAGCGGGCTGGACACTGACCAGGGCTTAGATCTCGCCGAGAGCCTTGTGGACAATTCCCACATGCAGCTTCGGATTCAAAACTGCAGGGGTCATATCCGCCACGGGGAGAGCTTTGACCGCTCCCTGCTGTTGTCCGGCATCTTTTCCCAGATGTACGCCAGCTGGATCACCATCGGCTACAAAACCGGCGACATGGACTCTGTCATGCACCGCATCAGCCTCGCCTACGAGGAGGATACCGACGAGCAGCTCTCACATTTAATCTCTGTGCTGGAGCCCACGCTTGTCGTGATTCTGTGTATATTTATCGGGCTGATCCTGATTTCATTCCTGCTGCCGCTCCTTGGAATTATCACAAGCATCGGCTGAGCATGAGGGGGTATTATGGCACTTTTTTCTGTGAAAAAAGAAAAAATACATATCGGGCGCTTTTTTCCCCTGCTTCTTCTTCTCTGTGTAATCCTCGCCTTCGCTTTTGGGGCGGACAGCCTGCAGGAGGCGAACCAGAGTCAGGAGCGCCAGCTCGTAGAGCGCGCTGTCAACCGGAGCATTACCCAGTGCTACGCGCTGGAGGGAGCCTATCCGCCGAGTCTTTCCTATCTGCACGACAACTACGGCTTCACCTACAACGAAAAGCGCTTTTTCATTGATTACCAGTACATCGGGGGCAATCTGCGCCCCAATGTAACGATTATAGAACGGGAGAATGAGTAATATGCTGCGACTGAATTTCCATTCCCGAAAAATAGATACGGTCTTTCTCGTGCTCTTATTTTCGCTTTTTGCCGTCACGGCCTTCACACTGGTGCTGGTCGGCGCGAAACAGTACCAGCTTACGGCGGACGCTATGAACGAGAACTATGAGCTGCGCACCACCACCTCCTATCTGCGCGAAAAGATACGCCAGTACGATACGGATGCCGGCATTATGGTGGAGGATTTTGCGGGAGGCTCCGCCCTGACCCTGGAGAACCGGATTGACGATAAAATCTACCACACCTATATCTATTACTACGATGGCGCGCTGCGGGAGCTTGTCGTCGGGGAGAACGCGGTGTATACGCCGGAAACAGGGCAGGAAATCATTACGCTGTCGGGCTTTGCTCCGGAGCTTGTCCACTCCGGGCTCATACGCGTTGTCCTCACGGACACGAAGGGAATCCGGCACGAGCTCTGCCTCGACACAAAGGCAAACGCCAGAAGGGAGGTTCCATGAAGCGCACACACTCGAAAAACAGTCTGTTTCTTATGGAGATCATCCTAAATCTTCTGCTGTTCGTCCTTTTGATGCTGGCGGCCCTGCAGCTTTTTATCCGCTCACACACGCTGACAAGACAGACCGGGGAACTGCATCAGGCCATCACCTGCTGCACCAGCGCAGCCTCTGTCTTTGAAAGCGGGGACGGAACACTGCAGGATATTCTGGAATATTACAGCTACAGCATCAACTTAAACAGTCAGGTCATTGTCTACTTAGACGCTGATTTCTGTGAATGCCAGAGCGAAGAGGCGTGCTACTATCTGGCGATTGCCCCGGTGGCGGGCGACAGTGAAGCACTGGCAAAGGCCGAGATTCTCTGTTTTACAGCGGAGGGGGAAGAAATCTACTCTCTGACTGCCTGCCACTACAGACAGCAGCAGCTTACATTCCTTCTTTCCGAAAAGGGGGTGCTGCTATGAAAAGCATAAGAAAAAAGCCAAACCGGGGCTTTCAGAATTTTGGCTTTGTCACCATACTGACTACCTTTGTCATGCTCTGCATAATCACCTTTTCCGTTCTGGCTGTGCTCACCGCCCACGCGGACTACAAGTTAAGCCGCAAGGTGGCGGAGCGGACAAGCGCTTACTATGAGGCAGAGGAGACGGCTTACGCCCACCTCGCCAGAATTGATGCACAGCTTGCGGAGGATATCCCCCCCGGCACGACGGAAAAGGCGTTCCGAAAAAAGGCGGAAGAAATTCTTGCTTCATACGCCCGGCAGGCTCCGGAGCTTGGCATGGAGCTTTCCCACGGGGAGAAGCAGCTGTATGCCACTTACCGTATCCCGGTTACGGAGACACAGAATCTGGTGGTGGAGCTGGAGCTTCTCTCCCCGGATATGAATGGCGGCGTCTATTTCCAGCTCACGCGCTGGCAGACGGAGAACGCCGTCTCCCACCAGATAGAAGAACCGCCGATGAAGCTGATCGGCACATAAATAAAAGGAGAATACACTTATGGATGTTAGAAAAATTTTGGAAGAAGCAACCGGACATGAGGCCTCCGACATCTTTATCATTGCGGGGCGTCCGCTGACCTACAAGAGAAAGGGATTTATTACCTCCCTGAACAGCTCCTGCATGGAGCCGAAGGATACCTTTGAGTTCGTCACCGGAATCTATGCACTGGCAGAAAGGAGCATTGATTTCTTTGAGCGCACGGGCGACGACGATTTTTCTTTTGCGATTCCCGGCGTGTCACGTTTCAGGGTCAGCACCTTCAAGCAGCGAGGCTCCTACTCTGCGGTGATCCGTGTGATCACTTTTTGCCTGCCAAAGCCAAGCGATTTACACATTCCTGACTCGGTTATGAATCTCGCAGACTCAAGAAACGGCATGATACTGGTCACCGGCCCCGCCGGGAGCGGAAAGTCCACGACCTTAGCCTGCATCATCGACAAGATCAACCACGAGCGTGAGGCGCACATCATCACCCTGGAAGATCCCCTGGAATTCCTGCACCGTCACGAAAGGAGCATCGTGTCCCAGCGCGAAATCAGCACTGATACCGAGAGCTATCTGACAGCGCTCCGGGCTGCCCTGCGCCAGAGTCCGGACGTGATTCTCCTCGGAGAGATGCGGGACTATGAGACAATCAACACCGCCGTGACGGCGGCGGAGACCGGGCATTTGATTTTTTCCTCCCTGCACACCATAGGGGCAGCCAACACCATTGACCGGATCATCGACGCCTTTCCCGCCTCCCAGCAGCGCCAGATTTCGATTCAGCTCGCCTCAGTTTTGCAGGCAGTTGTCAGCCAGAAGCTTCTCCCCTCGGTCAACGGGGAGATGGTTCCGGCATTTGAGATCATGGTACTCACCCCGGCAATCCGCAACCTGATCCGGGAGGGCAAGGTTCACCAGATCGACGGCATCATCTACACCTCTGCCGCCGACAATATGATTGCCATGGATTCCAGCATCTACAATCTCTGCAAGGAGGGCGTCATCGACCGGCGCACCGCCGTATCGGAGGCGGTGAACCCGGACATGATGAACAAGCGCCTGAATCTCGCCTAGGCCTCGGAGAGGTTTTCGGAGATTCGAAGCAGCTGGTTGTATTTCGCCGTCCGCTCTCCACGGCAGGGCGCGCCCGTCTTGATCCAGCCGGCGTTGACTCCGACTGCGAGGTCCGCGATAAAGGAATCCTCTGTCTCTCCGGAGCGGTGGGAAATGACCGCCCTGTAGCCGTTGATCTGTGCCAGCTCGATGGCGTCCATCGCCTCGGTCAGGGTTCCGATCTGGTTTACCTTGATAAGCACCGCATTCGCTACGCGAAGATCAATTCCGCAGCGGATGCGTTTTGTATTTGTGACAAAAAGATCGTCCCCCACAAGCATCACCTTATCTCCCAGCCGTTTCGTCAGCTTCTGCCAGCCCTCCCAGTCGTCCTCGTCCAATGGATCCTCGATAGATATCAGCGGATATTCATTTGCCAGCTCCTCAAAGAGCGAAATCATCTCATCTGCACTGCGGATTACCTCTCCCTCCTTGCCGGACAGGGACGTCTCTCCCGGGAAGTGGTACATTCCATCCTTCTCATCATAGAGCTCCGAGGTCGCCGCGTCCATGGCAAAAGCCACGTCCTTTCCCACCTCGTAGCCTGCCAGCTCCACGGCTCTTCCCAAAAAGTCAAAGACTGACTTTGCGTTGGCAAAATCGGGGGCAAAACCGCCCTCGTCTCCCACAGCGGTGGAAAGCTCCGCCTCGGTGAGCAGCTGCTTTAAAAAGTGATAGACCTCTGCCCCCATGCGAACCGCCTCAGGAAAACAGCAGGCTCCCACCGGCACAATCATAAACTCCTGAAAATCCAGCGAATTTTTTGCGTGGACACCGCCATTGATGACGTTCATCATCGGCCGGGGCCAGCACTTTGCATTGCAGCCGCCCAGATATTTAAACAGCGGCATCTCTAACGCCGAGGCCGCACAGCGGGCGCAGGCCAGGGACACGCCGAGCAATGCGTTTGCCCCCAGATTTCCCTTGTTGTCCGTCCCGTCCAGCTCTACCAGCTTCCGGTCAACTGCCACCTGATCGAGCACATTCATGCCAAGCAGCTCCTGCCGGATCCTTGTATTGATATGGTCGATGACCTTCTGTACTCCCAGCCCGAAAAACCGGGTATCCCCGTCGCGCAGCTCTACGGCCTCAAAACGCCCGGTGCTTGCGCCGCTCGGCACGGACTCCCTCCCGGTGGTCTTTTTCCCGGTGGTTTCTGTCTGGGCCACCACCTCCACCTCAACGGTAGGATTTCCTCTGGAATCTAAAATTTCTCTTCCGTGTACATCTACGATCTGAATCATTAAAGACATAAAAACAGCCTCCCTTTTTTGCAGATAGTATGCGATGGGAGGCTGTAGATTATACAGCTGTCTTTATAGTTTTATGAAAAATATGCCAGCGCGCTCCGCTTAGCAGGCCTAGACTCTCGACAGATACTCTCCGGTTCGTGTATCAATCTTAATCACATCGCCCTGCTCCACAAACAGCGGCACAGATACCGTCGCGCCTGTCTCGACCGTGGCAGGCTTCGTCGCGCCTGTAGCCGTATCACCCTTGAATCCCGGCTCTGTCTCGGTAATCGCAAGCTCTACAAAAAGCGGCGGCTCCACGGCAAACACATCGCCCTTGTAGGAGCAGACCTTCACCATCTCATTCTCCTTCACGAACTTAAGCGCATCTCCCACATTGTCCTTCGTCAGGTCAATCTGGTCATATGTCTCCACGTCCATGAAGTGGTAAAAATCATCGTCCGAATACAGATACTGCATGTCCTTGCGGTCAATATGCGCGGTGGGGCACTTCTCTGTCGGGCGGAAAGTCTTCTCTACAACTCCGCCATTGACAATATTCTTAAGCTTGGTACGCACAAACGCAGCGCCCTTTCCCGGCTTCACATGCTGAAATTCAATAATCTGAAATACATTACCCTCGAGCTCGATGGTAACACCGTTTCTGAAATCTCCTGCTGAAATCATTCGATCTTCCTCCTTAAATACGAGTAAAATTCTCTCATCTGTCGATTTTACTATATATTGGAATACATTGCAAGGGTTTTGTTCAACTACTCATAAATTCCATTGATCGTTGTAGTAAACACTGCATCCTTTCCATTCAGCGCTTCATCGCCGTAATTTTCCGGAAAAGTAACCGTCATGTCAAAGTTCTCCCCCACCGCATGTCCGGCGATTGCCTCCTCAAATCCGTCGATGTACTCCCCGGAGCCGATGGTCAGATCCTCGCCCATGCCCTGCGTATCACCATTCTCAAAGGCCACACCGTCTATACGCCCCACATAGTCAATATTTATCATATCGCCCTCTGCGACAATCCGCCCTTCCTCTGTGTTGAGCACATAGTCGCCCTCGTCCTCCTCCGTCCAGTCCAGAAACTCCATCTCGTTGCCGTCATCATCTACAAGGGAAAAGCCAAACTCAGAGTCATCCTGCAATCCATTATCCTCCGACGCGCCAGAGGTCGCAATCGCCACAATCAGCACAATAACTACCGCTGCAATCAAAATAACCGGCCCCCACAGACCCACGATATCCGCAATTTTTTTACGGCGCAGCTGCTTCTCCCTCTCCTGCGCCCTGCGCTCCTTTGCCTGCCTCTTATTCTCCTTATTCATGCATCCGTCTCCTTTTCATACTTTCTATTTTGAGTGCTATTGTATCATTTATTCCCTCAGCCCGCAAACAAAACCTTAAAAAATCTGTAGACAGCCGCGCTAGTGGTTGAGCTGCACATCCTCACAGTTCGTCTCTTTGATAATGTAATGCGGCCGCCGTTTTACCTCCATATAGGTTCTTGAAATATAATGTCCCATGATCCCCATGCAAAAGAGCTGGATTCCGCCGATAAAGGTAATAATACACACCAGTGAGGGCCAGCCTGCCACCGGATCTCCAAAAACCAGCGCCCGGATTATCTCCACAATAATGGCAATAAAGGACACCAGCGTAAGTAAAAGCCCCAGATAGGAGGAAAGGCGTATCGGCGTATTGGAAAAATTCATTATTCCGTCCATCGAGTAGCGAAAAAGCTTGAAAAAGCTCCATTTCGTTTCCCCTGCGCTCCGCTCCACATTCTCGTATTCTATCCAGCTTGTCTCGTAACCCACCCACGCGAAAATCCCCTTGGAAAAGCGGTTGTATTCACACAGCGAGAGAACGGATTCGACCATGGGACGGCTCATCAGGCGGTAATCTCTCGCCCCGTCCGCAATGTCAATCTCCGACATACGCCGGAGCAGCTTATAGAACAACCGGGCGCAGAAGGAGCGTATCCGCGGCTCCCCCCTGCGGTTCACCCGGCGGCAGGCCACATTGTCACAGCCGTTTTCTAAAAGCTCCATCATCTGCGGCAGAAGCGAGGGCGGATCCTGCAGATCCGCATCCATCGTGGCGACATAGTCCCCCCTTGCATTGGAAAGCCCGGCATAGAGCGCCGCCTCCTTTCCAAAATTCCGGGAAAAGGACAGATAGCGCACTCTCCCGTGCTCCGCCAGCTCCCGGAGCATGGGAAGCGTCCGGTCTGTCGAGCCGTCATTGACAAACAGATACTCAAACGTATAGCCGGACATTTTTTCCCTCACCTGCTCCAGCTCACGGTAAAGTGCCTCCAGCGTCTCCTCCTCGTTGTACACGGGCACTACAATACTGATTAGTTTCTCCATCGCAATTTCCTCCGATTCCGCCACAGCGCATAAATCAAAAATGTCAAAACGCACATGCCGCTGATGCCTGCCCCCGGCAGCAGCCAGGGTGTGGTGTAGCTAAGCCTGACCTCGTGACTGCCCTCTGTAAGTTCCACCGCCAAAAGCGCATCCTGCCATGGCCGCGGGTTTACCTCCTCCCCGTCCACATACACGCGCCAGCCCTCGTCGGCAGGAATGGCAAAGACCAGCCTCCCTGCCCGCTCCACCGCAATGTGCCCCGAAACGCCAGTTTCTGTCACTGCATCCACAGTGAACGTCTGCTGATTCAGAGTTTCATAAGCCTGCTGCACGGCCTGCACGTCCATCTGGTAGAGTGTAAAATGGATTTCCTCTTTCGCCGTATTGCGGATCTGTACCGTCTCTTTCGCCTCACAGTCTCCGAGTGCAAGAATATAGCGGTGGGTCGTCTTCGAGTATCTCTGGCTCCAGCCGTCACTGCGGCTGACCGTGAGCGAATCCGCCCCGCACACATCACAGGCCGCATAATAAAAACCAGCCTCGGGGATTGTCAGCTTCGTTACCCCCTCCGCCGCCTCCTGTCCGCAGACGACTCCCGCAAGCAGCTCATTCTCAGCCCCAAGCGCATAAGCAAGCGCATTCAGGGAGGCTGCCCGGTTCTTCATATCCGGCTCCCAGCCTGCAATCACAGCCTCATCCACCATATAGCCAAGGGACAGACAGAAATTGTTCTCGTAGAGATAGCGGCCGTCCGCCTGCCCCACCAGCGTGCGGAATATATTTTCCTCCATCGCGTTATCTGAGAGATAGTACTTTACTGACAACAGAGCCGAGGTCAGAGGCGTCGAGCCGTTGTAGGAATAAAAATTCTTTCCCCCCTCCATGTAGAGGCTCTGATAAAAATGGCTCACATTCAGATTCATCAGCGAAGAAAAAATCGTTGCCGAGGCATAGCCATAGAGAGCGTCGTCGTTCTTGGTCTTTCTCCCGGTGTCCTCCACCCGGAAAAAACCGCCCTCTTCCCTCTCCCCGGCGAGAGCCAGCAGACTGCCGTAAGCCTCCTGCTTTTGCACATAGTCCGTGCGGCTGGTCACAGAAAAACCTGTCAGCCCCATATTTAAAGCCAGCTCAAACACAGCGATTCCCACGAGAAGCTCCATGAGAAGCTGCCTGGCGGAGGCAGATACCAGCTTTGTCAAAAGCAGCAACAGCCCGTACAGAAGCAAAAGCAGGGCCGTAATCAGGTAGGCGGAGTTCGCCGTTACCTCCTCATCTCCCGCCACGCTCGCAGCCAGAAGCAAAAGCAGGGCAAGCACCGTAGACGCCACAATCTGTCCACGCCTCACGCCCTTCCACTTGCGCACCGTGGCAAAGCCCATGGACAGAAGCAAAAAGATATAGAGAAAGGACTGCCGGGCCGGCAGGGACTGGGGAAAATGCATCCCGTGCCAGATATAATCCAGCTGGTTCTGGGCAAAACTTACGAGAAAAAAGCAGAGCATACAAAGCCTTGGAAGCTTCTCTTTCCATGAAATCCTGCGGTTCAGCAGATACAGCCACACCAGTATGAGGGAAAACGCCCCCGCGTAGAGATTCGGCCAGTGGTCGTTTCCCGTATATACCTTCGCCGTCGCCGCGCCGCGCCCCAGCTCCGCGATCAGATGAAAATACCACTGTGCCTTTTCAGGAAATCCCCCGTCTATGGATCCCGAGGCGGACAACACAAAAATCTCCGGCAGCAGCAGAACCGCCGAGGTGCCCCCCGCAAGGGTCGAGCACAGTGCAAACCTCCCCAGCGCGGAAAGCCGCCAGCGCCCCGCAGACTTCCCCTCCCTCACAAAGAGCAGCGCAAAATAGAAGACGAGAAAAATACATATCATAATGGAGATATAATAGTTTGCAAAAATGCACACCGCAAGACTCACATAGTAGAGCAGAACCTGCCCCTTTTTCACCAGCCGCTCCAGCCCCACCATAATCACCGGAAACAGCGCGATACAGTCCAGCCACATGATATCCCAGCTGTAGGCCGCCACAAAGCCGGACAGGGCATAGGCGAGGGCAAACACCTGCGCGGGAAGAGCCGTCTGTTTATGAAATCTCCCGTCCCTGCCAATCAGGCCGTAATGTTCCTTTAAATAAAAGAAAAAAGCAAGCCCGCTTAAGGCGATTTTTACAAGGATGAGAAGCGTCATAAACTCTATGACATGCGCCCGTGGGCATAAAAGCAGCAGCCAGTTGAGCGGACTTGCCAGATAATAAGCGTAAAGGGAGACAAAATCACTCCCCAGCCCCAGATTCCACGAATACATCAGTCCTTCACCGTCCTGCAGCTTGCGCAGAAGCTCTGTAAAAAACGGACAGTACTGGTGGTACATATCCACATGAAGAATACAGTTCTTCCCGAAGGGGTAGACCCCGTTGCAGATACAGATTACCCCGCAGATAAAAAGGGGCAACAAAAAAGCCGCAAGGCAGGGCGTCCGGTTCTGTCTGACCCGGGTCATAGTTTTTTGTTCTATCATCATGGTCTTATCACTCTCTATTGTCAAATAACCGGTAATACTGGACTTTTTGGTAGCGCAGGAGCCAGTCTTCAAGCTCCTCCCCTTCCGCTGCCTCCGTCCTCCCCGCGGCGGAGAGCACCGGGCAGACGCGCCTCATTTCACCGAGAAAATTCTGGTAGGCGGATACTGGCACCCCCGCCCTCTCAAGTACCTCATACCCCAGATAATTCAGGCTCATGTCAAGTCCCTGCTCCTCCGGGATTTCAAAATTTGCCCATATCAGGTAGGGCACCTGATAACGCAGGCGCTGCTGCTCTGCACTCAGGGCACTGCCCACGCCGTTTTCTTCCCACACCGGGCGCACCACCGAATCGCCGGGCTGGTGATCCCCGAAAAACACCACAACGGTCGGCTCCTCCACCCCGGAGAAATAGGTGATGAGCTCCCGCAGGCTCTCGTCTGTCCGCCGCAGCAGCGAAAGATACTGGTTCAGTGCCGCGCTCCCGCCCTCCATCTGCACATCACTGGCAAAATCCGCATATTCGTCGGTATATCCGCCGTGGTTTTGCATCGTTACATTGAAAATAAAGGCGGGACTCCCCGGCTCTTTTGATTCATAGGTATGTATCACATGGGCGAAATCGCAGGCGTCGCTTATGTATTTCCGCACATACTCTTTATCCGTGTAATCATCTATGAAATCCGTGTCGGCAAAGCCCAAAAGGGGGTAGACCTTCTCCCTCTCCCAGCCGCTGGCATAGTAAGGGTGCTGCGCATAAGTCTGATAGCCGAGCCCCGCCAAATGCTCCGCCAGTGAGGGAGTCTTTCTCTTTATATACTGCTGGTAGGGAATGCTCCCCTCCGGCAGAAAGGCCATCGTATTGCCGGTGAGAAACTCAAACTCCGAGTTCGCCGTATTGCCGCCGCAGACAGACACCTCCGCATAGCCGGTCACTGTATTGTCCGCCCCCTTTAAAAGCTCATGGTAAAAAGGCATATAATCCTGATTCGTCCGAAGCTCCCCTAAAACGGCAGGCTCCGAAAATGCCTCATCCATAATCACAATAATATTCGGATACTCCCCCTTTTGCGGCTCCTGCCCATACTCCTCCAGAATCGCCTCCGCCTCATCCCTGTCGTAGCCCTTAGGCTGCTCTACCTCAAGATACTGCAGATTCATGGCAAAGGTCACCGCCATGCCGTTCACCTCCGTCATGTACCCCGGCGTGAACAGATAGGGATAAAGGTAATTGCGAATCTGAAACTGCTCGTCTTGAAGGGTATGGGTGAATACACACAGAAAAACCACCCCTGCCGCAGCCGCCGGAAACCGAAACAGCGGCCTGATGCGGGGCGCTTCCTTCATAAAATGCGCCAGCACAAAAAGAAGCACAAAGGCAAGGCTCACAAGCACCATGCGGAGCTCCGGCGTAAAATCATAATTCCCCGCCACCGATGCCGCCGTGCCGGCCGAAAAAATGTCCCACGGCACAAAGGGCGTAGAGCGAAAGCGCATCACATAATAGTTCACCAGCCCAAAGAGCATGGAAAATGCCACCAGCAGCCTGCACGCAAGCCGCATCCGGTTCGTCAGCAGATAGAGCGTCCACGCAATCAGTTCAAACAAAAGAAGGTTGAACAGCTGAGCCTTCGGCCGTACCTCCAAAAATGGATTGTGCTCGTAGGCCTCCATGAGATAAAAGGCCGCCGCCGCGAAAAGAAAAAACAAAAGCACCGATACGATCGGCCATACAGACTTTGTCTCCTTCGCTCTGCCTCCGCTCTCCTCCACCGGTTCTAAATTGTCCTGCAAATATCCCTGCTCCATCCCTTTTGTACTCCCCGTCTTATGTCCTGCCCGCAAAAAAGCGCAGGCAATAGAAGTCCAGACACTGTCTGAAAACGATTCTACCACACCTGCGCAGATTTTTGAATGGAATTCATAAAGTTTTCACTAATAATTGGAAAGTACCAGCCGATCCCTGTAGATACGGTCAAGCCGGTCGATTACCCGGCGGGCCTGCCCGTATCTGCGGGGACTCGTGCTGATGACCCAGAGCTCACTGGCTCCCTTGTACTCCTCCCTCTTAAAAAAGGGTATCCTCTTATGGTTGCTTGTAAAGGGTATCTGCTCCTCCAAAAGTGCCTGCACTGTCTCGCTGCTTACCCTCCGGTTCGTCGTCCGGCACAGCTCCACATCATTGTCCTTGTAGTTCCCCAGCTTTTTTGTCATTACATGCTTCTCCTACTTCACCTTAATCTGCAGCTGTCTTCCAAGTCCGCCTGCCACCTTCTCCAGAAAATCCAGACTCGGATTATATCTCCCGCTCTCCAGACGGGAAATGTTGGACTTCTTTGTCCCCACTCTCTCCGCCAGATTCTCCTGCGTCACTCCCTGCTCCTTCCGGGCGGCCTTCAGCTGCTCTGCCACCTCCTGCCTGGCGCTTCCTACCTTCTCCATCACGTTTCTTCCCTTTCTCACTGATATAAAGTTATCATATATGATAACTTTTGTCAATAAAAAAATGAAGGCTTCTGATCTCCAGAAAGCCTTCCTGCCGTATGTATGCACAATTCATAGAATGTCCGCTGTTCATATGGTTAGCAGCTGTTTTTTGCTTCCATTTCCCTGTGTATTGCCTCTACAATTTTTGTAATATTCATAATAAATTCTTCAATTGTCTCTTTCGTTATCGTATTTTTCTCCGCCGTCGCATGTTCTCTGTCTGACTGATGCGCTATTGCATTTCTCCTATAATACAAACTGTCAACAACTCTTTTGAGCTTATCCATCGTTTTCTCATCGGAATTTACATCATAAAACGCGCAATCTGCAATTTTTTGAAGCTCCAGACCGATTAAATTCATCTGATCTTTTACACTGTCAAAGGAAACCATTGTTGTTTTGGCATAAGCATCATTCACAAAGGCTGCAAACCATTCACTGTCTGCATTGCCATGTAATACCTGCTCAATCAGTTCCATATCAATTTTAATATTTTGATACTTTGGAGTTTTATCCCACTGTCCTTCGAATATGCTTGCCAAACCATATTTTGTGACTTCATGCAAATAAAAATCAAATGCGCTCTCCAAAAACACAATCTGATATCTCCAAATATTTTCAGCGTCTTCCCTCCGGTTTTCGCTTATCAAAGAGTCTGCCACATCAAATTGAGCCTCGATTTCTATAATATTGCTATCGAAATGCTGCTTTATTTGATCCAGATGAAATTTTACAATCGGCGGCTGATGTGAGTCCCTGATATTTTCTTTACTAGGATTTAATTCTAAGCTTCTTTCCATTCTGACTCCCCCGCTATCCTAGCCATTACCATTGAAGATATCATATATATTGTGGCTCAGCATGGGGATTGCCCCATATTTGCCCAACATATACCCCTTCTCCAGATTTTCAGTTTTTCTAACATTCTTTACTTCTACCAATGAGTATAAATCTGTCGCTCTCTCCTTATCCAGCTGTGTAAACCAGACCTGATCACGCCGAAACAGATTCATATTTAACAGGCTCGTGTCATGTGTCGAAAAAAGAAGCTGTGCAAACTGCTCTTTTTCTGCGTACTTAAACAGCCTGACAATTTCATATACCACAGCTTCATGTAAGCCATTTTCGATTTCATCAAACACAAGAAGCTTTCCCGTATTTATAATATCTATGATAGGACATATGATTTCAAATAATTTCTTTATTCCTGTCGATTCTTCGGTCAATAAATCAGTTTCAAACTTGTCATAGGCTATTTTGGCCACGATCTCGCTGGCTTCCTTCGAGGATTTGAGCATAGTTTTTAGAGGTTCCGGCATATCTGAAGGGAACTCTACCGTATCCATGGATATTTTTTTCACTCTGACATTGATGTCTCTTATCCCAGTCTGAAACGCTTCCAGAATCCTGAGAAACTTATCCTTAATTTCTTTGTTTCTCTGCATTAACTCAATGGAATACTCTGTCCAGTTATTTACATCCGGATTATAAAAAATGATATCCTTCTGAAAAAATAAAAAAGCGGCCTCGATTTCTTCTTTATCCGTGTAATTTGCCGAGCAGGATAAAAACAGCCTATTATTTTTTAATGCCTGCAGACTCAGCTCAAAAGCATTTTTGTACTTATCCCCCGGAGAAATATCCATTCCCTTTCTTTCAAATATTTTTACTTGTCTTCCATTTGGGAAAAAATACAAATACTCCTCGTCTATACTATGCTCCTTTACCGAAAAGCCATAGGCATATCTTATATCATTTTTAACAAACTGAATGTCATATGTGCTTGGATTTTTCTCGCTGTTTAATTTATGGGGAGCCTGATAAACTCCCTGTCCCGGCTGATGCTGAATGCTATTTGTGACCAACGCACTCATAAAAGACAAGGCGTCAATAAAGTTGCTTTTACCGGAGCCGTTTGCACCGTAAATCGCAGTGCTTCTCAGCACTCTGTATTTTCCATATTCCTTTAGCTCATTTTCAAAGGTATTGTCCTTTCCTGCAATGGCCGTGTAGGTAACCTCTTTATTTATAGATTTATGATTTGAGCATGAAAACTTTAAAAGCATATGTGCCGCCACCTTCCCACTATTTGCGCTTATAATACCTCTTTTCGACTGTTTTGTCAATCTGATTTGCGTTTTTTAAGCAATTTTTAGGTTTAAATCATCTTTTCTTTGGGATTATATGCTGTAATCGTAGTATTTATTCATTTCCGTAGCGAAATTCATATTATAATTGTATGTTTGTCAAAGGGCAGCTGGAAATTTAAATTGTATGAAAGAAAACAGAAAATGAAAAAAGATGGAGTGAAATTGGGGCTTGAAATCTACAGAAGCTTGTGCTAGTATAATATATGTTCGTGCCGGCGTGTCGGAATTGGCAGACGAGGCAGACTCAAAATCTGTTGATGGCAACATCGTGCGGGTTCAAGTCCCGCTGCCGGCATTAGAAAGAATTGCGCATAATCCAGTCAAATCAAGGAATTGCGCAATTCTTTTTTCATTAGGAAGGTTTAAAAAGGATAAAAATTCCCGCCGCCCATAACAGGACGGCGGGAATTTATTATGCATTCATGGCTTTCCCAAGACCGGCATAGCCCTTTGCGCTCTCCCGCGCCTTTGGCCTGCGGAAGAGCATGTAGACGAACAATACGAGAATCGCGATTGCTACCACCGTCCAGATGCCAAAACCGCACGCTCCGGTGAACAGTCCGCCGATACGGTATACCACGAGAGCCGCCAGATACGCAAGTCCGCACTGATAGCCGATGGCAAACCAGAACCATTTCACGTTGTTCATCTCCCGCTTGATCGCGCCCATAGCCGCAAAGCAGGGAGCACACAGAAGGTTAAATACGAGGAAGGAATATCCGCTGGCTGTCGTAAATGCCGCCCCCAGTGCCTGCCATACGGTAGCGTCCCCGCCGCCGTACAGAATTCCCATGGTTCCCACAATATTTTCCTTTGCCACAAGTCCGGTAATGGAGGCAACCGTCGCCTGCCAGTTTCCCCAGCCCTGCGGAATAAAAATCCATGCAATGGCATTGCCAATCGCCGCAAGGATGCTGGAATCAATCTGATCCTCTGTCAGCATCGTGAAGCTTCCGTCCACAAAGCCAAAGTAGGTCGTAAACCAGATCACAATCGTCGAAAGAAGAATGATCGTGCCCGCCTTCTTGATGAAGGACCAGCCTCTCTCCCACATGCTGCGAAGCACTGAGCTGACCTTTGGCCAGTGGTAAGCCGGGAGCTCCATAACGAAGGGCGCCGGATCTCCTGCGAACATTCTTGTCTTTTTTAACATAATTCCCGAACAAATAATTGCGATGATTCCTACAAAATAAGCGCTGGTCGCCACAAGGGATGAGCCGCCAAAGATTGCGCCCGCAATCATGGCAATAAAGGGAACCTTTGCCCCGCAGGGAATAAAGGTGGTCGTCATAATCGTCATGCGGCGATCCTTCTCGCTCTCAATGGTACGGCTGGCCATAACGCCCGGCACACCGCAGCCCATACCCACCAGCATCGGGATAAAGGACTTTCCGGAAAGGCCAAATTTGCGGAATACACGGTCTAAGATAAAGGCAATTCTCGCCATATAACCACAGTACTCTAAGAAAGCCAGCAGAATGAACAGCACCAGCATCTGGGGTACAAAGCCCAGCACCGCGCCAACTCCTGCCACGATTCCGTCAAGAATCAGCCCCGAAAGCCAGTCTGCACAGTGGATTGCATTTAATCCTGACTCCACAAGAACCGGGATTCCCGGCACCCACACGCCGTAATCCGCAGGGTCGGGAGCCGCACAGTCATAGTCCGCATACACAGCCGCAGCCGCTGTCAGATCCGCGTAGCCCGCAGATTCCCCGGTCGTCTCCAGGGTCTCCTCGTCCTCCACCAGATAGTTTGCGGTGGAACTCTCGTCAAAGAGCGCCACAAGGTCTGAAACAGCTGCGTTTGCCGCCGCCGTATCGAAATCCTCGGACTCTGCATCCAAAGCCGCCTCTATGTTCTCTACATCCATGCCCTGCTCCCCGGCATAGGACAAAAAGCCGTTCACGACCGTCTCCGCCTCTGCGAACTCATCGGCCGCCTCCCCGTAAGCGCCGGAGCCGATGCCCAGCAGATGGAAGCCGTCCCCGAAGAGATTGTCGTTCGTCCAGTCTGTAGCCGCCGCTCCAATCGTTGACATGGAGATAAAATACACCAGCCACATCACAACCGCAAAAATCGGAAGCGCCAGAATCCGGTTTGTCACAATCTTGTCAATCTTATCGGAAATGGTGAGTTTTTCCTTGTTCGACGACTTTTTCACGCAGGCGCCTATGATCGAAGAGATATAGCTGTAACGCTCGTTCGTGATGATACTCTCAGTATCGTCGTCGAAATGCTCCTCCAGCTCCCCAATCTCCGCGGACACATCCGGCGCGGCCTTTATCTGCTCCAAAATCTTAGAGTCACGCTCCAATAGCTTGATTGCAAAGAAACGCTTCTGGCTCTCGGCCACGCTGTCGCCCAGCTTATCCTCCACTTTGGCGATGGCAGACTCCACAGCGTCGTCAAACTTATGTACGCGCACCACCGCCTTCTTTGCCTGCGCCGCCTCCACGGCCTTCTCCGCCACCTTTGTCACGCCTGTTCCTTTGAGTGCAGAAATCTCCACGACCTCACAGCCCAGCTTCTCACCAAGCGCGTAAATGTTAATCTTGTCTCCGCTCTTAGTCACAAGATCCATCATATTGACCGCCAGAACCACCGGAAATCCCAGCTCAATAATCTGTGTGGTCAGATAGAGGCTGCGCTCAATGTTCGTTCCGTCCACGATATTGATGATGGCGTCAGGCTTCTCACCGATCAGATAATTCCTTGCCACCACTTCCTCCAGCGTGTAGGGGGAAAGGGAATAAATTCCCGGAAGGTCGGAAATCACCACGTCCTTGTTGCTTTTAAGCTTTCCTTCCTTTTTCTCGACAGTCACTCCCGGCCAGTTTCCCACATACTGGTTCGAGCCGGTCAGTGCATTAAATAATGTGGTCTTACCGCAGTTTGGATTTCCTGCGAGTGCAATTTTTAATGACATCTCTACTCTCCTTTTTTATTTGTTGTTACTATCCATGGTTCGTTCTTGCTTTCATTTGTTAGCTTTCGCTAACCCGTATCCCGAAAAAAGGTCTGCCCGCCGGCAGATCCCCCTTACTCCACCTGAACCATCTCCGCATCCTCCTTGCGCAGGGACAGCTCATAGCCGCGCACCGTCACCTCCACCGGATCCCCCAGCGGCGCAACCTTGCGGACATAAAGCTCCACGCCCTTTGTGATGCCCATATCCATAATTCTCTTCTTCACCGGACCTTCCCCGGTCAGCCTTTTCACCGTGAGGATCTGCCCCACCCTCGCTTCCTTCAGTGTCATTTGTCTCTCCTCCTTATACGAAAATACGGTTCGCCGTCTCCCTGCCAATGGCGATTCTCGCGCCCTTGACATTGACGATCATGCTGCCTGCATTCTCCGCGACCACCGTGACAAAGCTGCCCGCCACGAAGCCGAGCTCCTCCAGATGCCTGCGAACCTCCTCCCTGCCGCTTATCTTCTTGATTTCAACCTGCTCTCCCTTCGGGGACATAGTAAGTGGCATACACTCCTCCTCCTTTTCCCATGAGATAGTTTCACTGGTTTTAGTGTAACTTACACACATTAGTATATACTAACCTTTTTTAGATGTCAATAACCTTTTCTTCTTTTTGTGCAGTTTTCTGTGGCTACAAATAGTTTTGTATAACTAATTTGCATTTCTTGGAAAACAAGTGTGATTTTCATTGCAATTTTCGCAAAGAATTCATACAATGATAGGAGACATAAGGGGGAGCTGCCATGAACGGAAAAATATCCGCGGGCGTCAGTGACGCTGAATTCCATAAAACCGCCAACCGGGTGTCTGCCGTGAGTATCGCCGGCAATCTGCTGCTTTCAGTATTTAAGCTGTTTGCCGGCGTAATCGCCCATTCCGGGGCCATGATCTCCGATGCGGTGCACTCCGCCTCCGATGTATTCTCCAGCATTGTGGTCATTATTGGCATCTATGTCTCCTCCAGGGAGGCCGATGAGGATCACCCCTACGGACACGAGCGGCTGGAGTGTGTGGCGGCAATTATTCTCGCCACGATTCTGCTGATCACCGGACTCTCGATCGGCGGCTCTGCCCTGCGCACAGTGATAGGCGGCCGCTATGAAAAGCTTGCAGCTCCCGGTCTCCTCGCCCTGCTTGCGGCGGTAGTGTCCATTATCTGCAAGGAAGCCATGTTCTGGTATACAAAAGTGCACGCGAAGCGCATCAACTCTGCCGCTCTCATGGCGGACGCATGGCATCACCGCTCCGACGCCCTCTCCTCCGTCGGCGCACTGATCGGCATCGGCGGCGCAAGGCTGGGCTTTCCCATCCTGGATCCCGTTGCCAGTCTCGTCATCACCGTCTTTATTGTGAAGGCCGCCTATGATATTTTTAAGGATGCAGTGGACAAAATGGTGGATCATGCCTGCGACAGCGGCACAGAGCAGATCATCGCAGATTTTATCCGCAGCGAGGAGGGTGTGCTTGCGCTGGACAGTCTGCGCACCCGGGTGTTCGGAACCAAAATCTATGTAGACGTGGAGATTGCGGTGGACGCTGAGCTGCCCCTTAAGGACGCCCACGAGATTGCCGAGCGGCTCCACGACCATATTGAATTTCGCTTCGACACCGTCAAGCATGTGATGGTGCACGTCAACCCATACAATAGCGCAGGCTGAAACCAGCCTGCGCTCCATACGATTGTTATTGTATTATTTTTATATCTGTATTCTTTCTGAAGGCATCATCTTCAATTTTGACAGAGGCCGGTATCCGCACCTCCGTACAGGCCGCATCGTAAAAGGCATACTCCCAGATTACCTCCGTGCCGTCAGGCACAGTATAACTGGCAACATCCGTTTTTCCGGCGGGATAGAGGTAAAGCTCTTTGCCGTCCATGGAAAAGACCACGCCGTCGACCACCCTGCAGGCGCTGCACCCCTCTTTCAGCTGAATATTTTTCAGGCTGCTGCAGCCGGTAAACGCCGACGACAGCCACCAGGAATCCGAAAACGAGGCCGGAAGCTCTACCGTCTCGAGTGCTGTACAATTACAGCACATGCGGTAAATATTCGTAACGCCCTCCGGCAGGCTGAGGCTTTTTAAATTTGTGCATTCTGCAAAAACATAGCCCTCCTCCATATTGATGGCCGCATACTCCGGCATATGGACTTCCCGCAGGCTGGCTGCGTAAAAAGCTCCTTCCCCAAGCGATTTCACCGTCTCCGGCAGGGTAACGCTCTGCAGATAGCGCGCGCCGTAAAAGGCGTATCCATACACGCGCTCTGTCCCCTCCGGT
The DNA here is from genome assembly GCA_023663685.1 of Blautia sp. GTDB lineage: Bacteria > Bacillota > Clostridia > Lachnospirales > Lachnospiraceae > Roseburia. The sequence goes on along the minus strand of JAMPHB010000010.1, from coordinate 9,624 downwards.
ATGACATAGGAAGTGTTCCGTTTCCCCGCAGGATAATAGCAGAGGTTCTTTCCGTCCTTACTGAAATACACATCGTCCACGACCTTATAATTCTTATTGCGCTCGTCCACTGTGATGTGCTCAATCGAGGGACAGTTGTACATGTACTGTAAATATCCGTAATTCTTCCCCAGATGGACGCTCTTTAAATTGGGACAATGCATCAGGCTGTGGGGATAAATATCCTCTATGTGGGGTACAAAGGTCTCGAGATTGTCTGAAACATAGAGGTGCTTGAGATTCTCATTGTACGCCAGCGAGCTTCCGTACATTGCCGTAATTTTCCCCTTCGCGTTATATCCGGGGATATACAGGCTCTCAAGCTTTTTTGCCTTGTCCTTAAGCCTTAGGATGCGGTTCGTCTTGGTGTATACAAAATACTCCGTGGACTTTCCCAGCACCTGCACCTGATACTTGAGGGTTTTGGTCGTCTTCTTTCCATTTTTCTTATAGGTGACCTTTGCCCGGATCGTAGCCTTCCCCTTCTTCTTCGGTTTGACCACGCCGTCCTTACTCACAGTCGCCACCGTTTTCTTATCCGAGGAATATGTGACAGATATAATGTTATCTCCCAGCACGGCGATTTTATCCTTGCCATCTAAATAAATGACCTCTTCCTGCCCCACGATATGCGGTGCTGTCGCCGCCTCTGCATCCGTCCGGAAAAGCAAAAGTGCCAGCAGGAAAAACGCCGCCACGCCAAAGCTTTTTACAAATCTTTTCATATGTATGTATCCTCCTTATCTCATTTCGCCCGGCTCTCGTTGCGGTACTGGATCGGAGTCATGTCAAACGCTTTTTTAAAGGTTCTGTTAAAATGCTCCACATTCGGATACCCCACCGAGCAGGCGATATTTTCCACGGTCATATTGCCGTTCTTTAAGAGCGTCTTTGCCCGCTTCATACGGATCTTCGTCACCTGCTCGCCGAAGGTCCTGCCGGACTTATCCTTGATGTACTTGGAGATATACGGCTCGGAGAGGTGGAAATGCTCCGCCATGCTCTCCAGCGTGACCTCCTGGTAATTGTTCTGGATAAAGTTAAGCATTGCGGTCAGTCTCTCGTCCTTTGCCCCCTCGCTGGTCTCAATCTGCGGAAGCTTGTTGACCGCCACCGTCAGCGCGTGGATCGATGCCTTGATAATATCCTCGTCCATGCCGACTCCCCAGTAATTCTTTCCGTCGCAGGTAATCCCCACATAGGCGATTGCTCTGGAGGAGGAACCGTTGGACAGCGCGTGCTCCTCGTAGGTGGAGAGCTCATAGCTGATGCTGAAAAACTGCTTGATGGTATTGCTCACCGCATCCAGCCGTCCATTGCCGTTTGCATCCACAATGGTCTTTTTTCCGCCAAAGGCGATGGTCGCCTCCGCCATGATGCCGTCGGTCTGCTTAAAGTGGCACTCATCCACCGTAAAATAGGGCGTCCGGTTCACATAATTCTCCTCGAAGATATTGTATACCCACTGGGGTGAAAGCTCCTTATGCTCCTCGTCCGAGACCTGCTTCACCGCATAGCCTACCTCCTCCCGCATCTTTTCGGGCATGGAGATGGAGAAATTCTCTTTTAAGATGTAGCTGATGCCGCCCTTGCCGGACTGGCTGTTGATGCGGATCACGTCCGCGTCGTATGTCCTGCCCACGTCCACGGGGTCAATCGGCAGATAGGGCACCGTCCATGTCTTAAGATGCTTCTCCCCGCGCCATGCCATGCCCTTTGCAATCGCGTCCTGGTGGGAGCCGGAAAAGGCGGTGAACACCAGATCTCCGGCATAGGGCGTGCGGTCGCCCACATGCATTCTTGTAAGTCTCTCATAGGTCTCCCGGATATGGGGCATATTGGAAAAATCCAGCCCCGGATCTGTGCCGTAGGAGAACATATTCATCGCGAGGGTCACAATGTCCACATTTCCCGTCCGCTCGCCGTTGCCGAAGAGAGTTCCCTCGATGCGGTCGGCTCCGGCCAGAATCCCCAGCTCTGCGTCGCAGACGCCGCAGCCTCTGTCGTTGTGGGGATGCAGGCTCAATACGACATTGTCCCGGTATTTTAAATTCTTGCTGATATACTCAATCTGGGTCGCAAACACATGGGGCATGGCGGTCTCCACTGTGGCCGGGATATTGATGATCGACTTATGGTCACACGGCTGCCAGACGTCCAGCACCGCGTTGCAGACAGACAGCGCGTACTCGACCTCCGTGCCGTGGAAGCTCTCCGGGCTGTACTCAAAGGAGAAATCCCCCTCTGTCTCGTCCGCCAGCTTTTTAAGGAGCTTCGCGCCGTCCACTGCCAGCCGTTTGATCTCCTCCTTATCTTTCTTAAATACCTGCTCTCTCTGAGCCACAGAGGTGGAATTGTACAGATGCACCACCGCGTGGGGCGCGCCCTTCACCGCCTCAAAGGTCTTTCGGATAATATGCTCCCTCGCCTGCGTCAGCACCTGAACAGTCACATCGTCCGGAATCATATCCCGCTCGATCAGCGTGCGCATAAAGATAAATTCCGTCTCCGAGGCTGCCGGAAAGCCGACCTCAATCTCCTTAAAGCCGATATCTACCAGCATTTGGAAAAATTCGAGCTTCTCATCCAGGCTCATGGGCTCGATCAGCGCCTGATTCCCGTCCCGCAAATCCACAGAGCACCAGACCGGCGGTTTCTCGATGTGATCCTTCTTCACCCAGTCATACCCGCAGACCGGGGGCATAAAGTACTGTCGCTCATATTTGTCAAAATTCTTCATCCTTTTTTGTCATGCATGGCATGACTACCTCCTTCTTTCCGCCTGCACTGGTGCAGCCATCTGCCGCTTTTTGTACAGGCACATAAAATAAAATCAATATTTATGATAAATTTTAACACACCATTGCAGATAATAGAATGATTAAATTTATGCAATTTTATTGATGTATTTTAATATTCACTTTAAAAATCCATTTATGATCCGCTCCTCCGCCTCAGCCTCTGTCAGCCCCAGCGTCATAAGCTTTAAAAGCTGCTCGCCGGCAATCTTGCCGATGGCCGCCTCGTGAATGAGGCTGGCGTCCACGTCCGCCGCCGTTAAGTTCGGGCTGGCGGATACCTTCGCGTCGTCCATAATGATGGAATCGCACTCCGTATGGCCGCTGCAGGGCGCGTTTCCCCGCAGAGTGCTGGCAAAATGCTGTACGCTGTGCTCCTTCGCCACTGTGCGGCTCACAATGTTGCAGCTGCTGCCCGCGCCGTTTAGATCTGCCACGAACTCCGAGACCGCCTTCTGCTCCCCGTCCGTCAGCACCTTTTCCTGCACCTCAAGCCGGGCATTTGCCGCCAGCGTGGCGGTCGTTTTCCGCAGGGTGTCGTCAATTCCGGAAATCTGGGTCGCCTCCAGCTTCATGCTGGCTCCCTCCTCCAGATGCACCTCTGTGGTGGGGTTCATCAGCCGCTTTCCCCGGCCCTCCCCCTCGCCGTAGTGCTTTTCCACATAGCGCACCCTCGCGTTTTTTCCGACGAAAAAGCGATGCAGACCGTCGTGGGAGCTGTCCCCATTGCCGCAGTTGTGGATTCCACAGCCGGCAACAATCGTCACGTCGCAGTCCTCCCCCACATAAAAGTCATTGTACACCGTCTCCTTAAGACCGCTCTGGGAGAGCACCACCGGTATGTGCACGCTCTCATTTTTCGTCCCCGGCTTAATGATAATATCGATGCCGGACTTGTCTGCCTTACTCACGATATCAATATTCGCCGTCGTATTGCGCTCGCTGCTGGCTCCGTTCACCCTTATATTGTAAGCGCCCACCGGAAGCGCGTCCAGCTCCGCCACCTCTTTTAACAGATTCTTTCCTATCTCGTCGATCATTGCACACTCTCCCTTCCGGCAGCCCCTGCTGAAGAATCGCTCTCCAGCTTGTCCAGCAGCACATCGCATCCCGCCTTCGAGGTGTCCATGAGCGTCGGCAGCACCTCTTGTCTCGTCCCGTATTTCTCGACCATGCCGTCTTTGATATAGATAATCTTGTCCGCAATATTTAAAATCCGCTCCTGGTGGCTGATAATGAGAATCGTTCCCTGATTCTCATGCTGCATTTTTTCGAAGACGCGGATCAGGCTTCGGAAGCTCCACAGATCAATGCCCGCCTCCGGCTCGTCGAACACCGAAAACCTTGAATTTTTTGCCAGAATCGTCGCAATCTCAATCCTCTTGATCTCCCCGCCGGAAAGGCTGGCGTTTAACTCCCGGTCAATGTAATCCCTCGCGCACAGTCCCACCTCCGAGAGATAAGCGCAGGCCTCATTTAAAGAGAGCTCCCGTCCCGCCGCGATTGTAACCAGATCCCGCACCGTAAGCCCTTTGAAGCGCACCGGCTGCTGAAAGGCAAGTCCAATGCCCGCCTTTGCCCGCTCTGTGACCGAGTATGCCGTGATATCCTCCCCGTCAAGAAAGAGCTGTCCCCCCGTCGGCTTCACAATGCCCGCAATCACCTTTGCAAGCGTAGACTTACCCCCGCCGTTGGGTCCGGTGATCACCACAATACGGTCGTCGATCACAAGGCTCACGTCCTTTAAAATCTCCTTCTCATCCTCCGCCTGAAAGCTAATGTTCTTTAGTTCCAGCATAATCGCCTTTTACCTCCTAGTCCTTACTGTCATATCCTGCCATCGTTTTCTTTCCAGCCGCCTGCATGACCGCACACGCCGTCTGCACAGCCACCGGCGTCGCCTTTTCCTGCACCCGGAGCTTTAGCTCCTCATCCTCTTTCGTGCCTGTCTCCTGCCCCATCTGCAGCAGGGCGTAGCGGTTCAGCTGATTACAGTAAGCCATAAGCTCTTTAAAATCCCGGACAGTGTCCAGCAGATTCCTTCCGTAGCGCTCCTGCTCAAGCCCCGCAATCGCAATCACCTCCATGCACAGATGCAGCTCCCCTGTAATATCAGAGGCCTCCATCAAAAGATCCGGCCGCTGTCTTTTCGCCTCCAGAAAGTATTCCTTTGCCCCGGCATAATCCCCGGCAGCAAAAAAACGGGCAAGATGGCGCTTTACCTCGCCGACCTCCGCCTTTTCCCCCAGCATCCCGACCATGCACCCGCACACCCGCAAATGCTTAGTGGAAATCCACACATATTGCAGAAATTCCGAGAGAAAGCCGAAAATGCGTCTGTGATAGCTGTCGCTTTCCACCACGGGTACCCGCCGCTGCACCTCAAAGAGAATATCGAAAAGCCACCCGCAGTACTCATCATACAGCTCTTTTCGACAGATCAGCATATTGCCGAAATAAGTGTGCTTTTCGTGTATCAGCCGCCGGAAGGTCTCATAGTAGAGAGGATAACGCTCCGCGAGCACCCTCCCGGTCTCCTCCAGATAGACGGGCTTGTGATGGGAGGCAAAGCCCTCGGCGTAGGGAAAGTTGAGCTGCAGATTTTTCGTCGTGAGTATATCATACTCCTTTAAGAGAGATATAATCTCCGGCTCCGTAAACATATATCCCTGCGCATTGAGCAGATATCTCCGGTAGTGACAGATACCCACGTTCTCTATGTCTTTTTGGTTTTTCCACACCCAGTACATGCCCGTCAGCTCACTGAAATAACAGTTCTGGCCGGAGATATTATCCCCGCTGTCGTCCCTCGTATAGCCGAAAAGAGCCGACGCTTCCTCCGCAGAAGCGCCGGCGCTGCCTACATATACCGGAATATACATCGCATCCTCCGGCACATCAAACGCCTTGTGGGTCATTATATAAATCCTTGTCACCGACTTGTTCATTTCCTGCTCCATATTATACTCTACCTGCAATCCCTTGTATAGGAAAAATTCACTTTTTCATGCCTTTTCTATGCCCTTCTCCTGCGCCTTCTTTTTCTGCGCCTTGGCTTCTGACCGTTTTCCTTCCGGTAGGTCTGGATCTCCTCCCATATTTTTGTGTAATCCCGCTCGAAGAGCTCCTCCGAGAGCTGGGCGGAAAGAATCTCTCTGGGAACTGTCTCCACAATCTTGTCCGCCACGAAGCGCTTGCTCTTCTGCTTATAGGCCGCCATGCGGTTCAGCTCCTGTATCCGGGCCAGCTCCGGCCGCCAGAGTATCTCAATCTTCCGGTTCCAGTCCAGCCCGGGATTTTCCCGGGGACGCCGGAGAAAATAAAAATCCGCGGCTTCCCCTGTCTCCTCCACCGTGATGATGCCCCACCACGCGGGCACATGTTCCTCAATATGGGCGGCATGGCTGGTTCCCACCACCACCAGATTGTAGTCGTAATAGAGGTCATAGTCATGCACCTGACGCTCCAGCCTCGCATAGCTGTCCGCATCGCTCTTGATTTCAATACCGTAGAGAGCGGCGGCCGTCACCATGACAATGTCCGCCCTCGAGCGTCCCATCACCTGCTCCTCTAAAAGCCTGATTTTTCCGTAGTTCTCTTCCAGAAAGTCAAAAAGCGGCTCCCTGATATCCTTATCGTAAAGCATCCTGCTTCTCCAGCTTCCCGTCAGTCTTTGCCTGGAATTTATCCTCATAGATTATAAAACGTTCGTGCTCCCCCTCGCCGATTAAGCCCTTTTCATCATAGACCTTCACCGAAAAGGTCAGGGCACGGCCGTCGATTTTGACAAGCTCCGAGTCGCAGCAGACCTTCATCCCCACGGGCGTCGAGGCCACATGCCTGATATTTAACGCCGTTCCGACTGTCCCACAGCCCTCCTCGAGCATGGGGCGCACGCTGTCAAAAGCCGCGTACTCCATCAGCGCGACCATGCAGGGCGTCGCGTACACCCGCATCGCCCCGCTGTTCATGTGCTTTGCCGTCTGTTCGTCCGTGACCACGAGTTCCTTATGTCCCCTGATTCCTACCTCTAACATATTTTCTCTCCTTTTTTGTAAAATTAAATTTACATTTTACTAAATCAGTTCTATATGCTTCCACTTTCCCTGACGATAGCGGAAATATCCGATTGCCAGCCCCACAGACCAGCCGATCGGATTCGCCCACATAATAATCATTCCGGCGGTGACGTCCGCAAAAAGGTAGGTGAGGCTCACACGAACCAGCAGGTTCACCAGCGTAATCGCCATAAACCAGCCCATATCCCCTGCCCCGCGCAGCACCGCGTTGGTGGTATTCATCGCTCCCATGACAAAATAGAACATGGAGACAACGCTCAGATACTGCACGCCGATTTTGATCGATGCCGCATCGGTGGCTGCATCCATAAACGCCCCCACTGCCGCGTTCCCGAAGAAGAACAAAAGGACACCGATCAGCGCGCCGATTCCCACCGCCATCGCAAAGCCGATATGATAGCCCTGCTTCGCTCTCTCGGGCTTTTTCGCCCCCATATTCTGCGCCACAAAGGTGGACACTGCATTGCCCGCATTCACCATCGGCACAATCGCGATTCCGTCAATGCGCACCGCCGCCGTGTAGCCCGCCAGAAACACTGAGCCGAAGCGGTTGACCACCGACTGGATTAAAAGCATACCGATGGAAACCATGGACTGCTGCACAATGGTGGGAATCGCCACCCTTGTCATATTGAGAAGCATCCCTCCGTCAAACCTCTGGTAGGAGCCGCTTGCGATATGCCTAAGCTTCACCCACAGCACTATAAAGGATAAAACCGCAGAGACTGCCTGCGCGAGCAGCGTCGCCCACGCCGCACCTGCCACGCCCCAGCGGAAGGTTCCCACGAACAGCAGATCCAGCCCGATATTCAGCACTGAGGAGAACAGCAAAAAGTACAGGGGCTTTCTCGAATCCCCCAGCGCGTTAAACACCGCAGAAAATGCGTTGTATAAGAACAGAAAGAAAAACCCGTAAAAATAAATATTCAGATAGGTCAGCGCCTGCCCGAAAATATCCGCAGGCGTTCCCATCAGCGTGAGAATCCCACGGCTTAACAGCCGCCCCAGCAGCGAGAGCACCAGCGAAAATACCAGAATTGCTGTGAGCGCCGTGGAGATTGCCGTCTTCATTTTTTCCATCTGCTCCGCCCCGAAGAGCTGGGAGATCACCACCGAGCAACCGATGCCTGTCCCTATGGCAACCATGACAAAGAGCATGGTGATGGCGGTGGACGCCCCCACTGCCGCCAGCGCATCCGCCCCCACCAGCTTTCCCACAATCACAGAATCCATAATGTTGTAGAGCTGCTGGAAGAGATTGCCAAGAATCATGGGAATCGCAAATGCAAGCATACAGCGCACCGGATTTCCCTCCGTCATGCTGCCCCTGCGGCTCCTGTCCCCCGGCGCCTTTGTCTGTTCCTTTTCCACGATCATTTCTTCTTCCATATCCGGTTTCATCTCTTCTTTCATATCCAGTTTCATTTCTTCTTTCATGTCAAACCTCCGCCATGCCTGCAATCCTACCACTTTTTCCCTGAAATGTCCAGCCGCCTGACGCTTTTCCTCTTCATGCTCCGGTACAGGCCACCAGTTTATAAAGATTTTAGAATTGCCCCATGCCTTGGAAACACTGGATTTTGCCCCTTGTTATTAGCACTCGTTCTTCTTGAGTGCTAATTTTTCATTGACTTTTCAGCGCCTCTGTTTTATGATACCCATTAGAATTCATAAAACGGACAAAGGAGATGTATCTAATATGGAAAACAAACACGGAAACCTTTCCATCGACAGCGACAACCTCTTTCCCATTATCAAGAAGTGGTTGTACTCAGACCACGATATTTTTTATCGTGAATTGATTTCAAACGGATGCGACGCCATCACGAAGCTGAAAAAACTGGACATGATGGGCGAGTACACGCTCCCCGCAGACTATAAGCCAAAGATTCAAATCATTGTAAACCCGGAGGAGAAGACCTTAAAGGTCATCGACAACGGCCTTGGCATGACCGCTGAGGAGGTGGAGGAATATATTAACCGGATTGCCTTCTCCGGCGCGACAGACTTCATCGAGAAATACAAGGATAAGGGAACGGACGACCAGATCATCGGCCACTTTGGCCTGGGCTTCTATTCTGCTTTCATGGTGGCGGATACCGTAACCATCGACACCCTCTCCTACAGGGAAGGAGCGGCTCCGGTACACTGGTCCTGCGACGGCGGCACTGAATTCGACATGGTGGACGGCGACATGGATCAGATTGGAACCGAGATCACCCTCTATCTGAACGAGGACTGCCTAGAATTTGCCAACGAGTACCGGGCAAGAGAGGTCATCGAAAAATACTGCTCCTTCATGCCTACGGAGATCTATCTGGCGAAGGCCAACGCCCCGGAGGAATATGAGACCATCGACAAGGAGGACAGGCGTGACACCGACACAGTGATTGAGGAGATCCACGAGGAGGCAAAGACTGAGGAAAAAGAGAACGAGAACGGGGAAAAGGAGATCGTGGAGGTTTCCCCCGCCAAAGATAAGCTAAAAATCGTAAAGCGTCCGGTTCCCCTAAACGATCCCCAGCCCCTGTGGACGAAAAATCCCAGCGAATGCACCGAGGAACAGTACAAAGAGTTTTACCGCAAGGTATTTCTGGACTACAAGGAGCCGCTGTTCTGGATACACCTGAACATGGACTATCCCTTTAATCTGAAGGGTATCCTCTACTTCCCGAAGATCAACACGGAGTACGACTCCATCGAGGGAA